>NZ_JBIARE010000013.1:0-176025 GCF_042889645.1 Streptomyces sp. NPDC002564
CGTCGCGGCGGGGGGGGGGGGGGGGGGGGGGGGGGGGCGCGCGGGGGGGGGGGGGCCGGGCGCGGGGGGGGGGGGGGGGGGGCGGCGCGCCCCCCCCCCCCCCCCCCCCCCCCGCCCCTCAGTCGTGCCGGGTGGTGGGGATCAGAGCTTGGCCAGCTTCGGGTAGGGGCTCAGGAACCGTCCCTGGCGGCCTGCGAAGTCGATGACCACCGCGTCCTCGCCCTCGACGCCCACGATCCTTCCCAGGCCGTACTGGTCGTGGGAAACCCTGTCACCGACCTCGAAGTGCTCCACGGGTGGGGCGGGCGGAGCGGGCACGTTGAAGGGACTGTTCGGCAGATGGCGGCGCGAGCCGGGGGGCCTCGTCATGTTCGCAGTATGGGCCCCCGAGCACCCGGCGCACCATGCTCCGACCTCACACTGCCCTCACATCGGTATGGAACAGACACACAAATCGCAGCCGCAGCACCCGGTCCGCCCGTTTCGGACACGACCCGAACGGACTACCCGGTGACGGCCCGTACCGCCCCCGACGCGGTGCGTACGCGATCATCCGCCGTTCCCGGCCGACGATGCGCTCAAAACAGGTCACTGCAGGCATTCAGGGCGGGCTGTCCGCCGAGGTGCGCGGAGAGCACGGTGGCGTCCCGCGGAATCTCGCCGGTGGTGACCGGATCGACAAGCGCGGCCATCGACTTCCCCGCGTAGACCGGGTCGGTCTCCGACAGCGGCGCCCACATCGAGCCGGACCGGTTCCAGGATCGGGGTCCGGCCGGGCAGCGACGGCACGTTCGCCGGCGAGTGACCGAGCGTCTGCTCCAGCGGGTGCGCCCGGCGCAGCGCCGGGGTGTGCCGGTCCCCGGCGACTCCCCGGCGGACGCAACCGTACGATGCCTCACAGGCGTCGCACAGATCGTCGGAACGTCCCGTCGTCGCAGGGCCCCTGCGGGCCACCGGAAGGAGCATCCGTGGAGCTCGGCGGGTACCGGATCGTCGCGCTGCTGGGTGAGGGCGGGATGGGCCGCGTCCACCTGGCGCGGTCCGTGTCCGGGCGGCCGGTCGCCGTCAAGACGGTCCACGGGCACCTCGCCGCCGACCCGGAGTTCCGCGAGCGCTTCCGCCGCGAGGCCCTCGCCGTGCGGGCGGTCACCGGCCCGTACACCGCCGCCGTCCTGGACGCCGACCCGGACGCCGAACAGCCGTGGCTCGCCATCGAGTTCTGCGCGGGTCCCGGCCTGCCCAAGGCGGTGGCCGCGCACGGCCCGCTCGGTCCCGCGGAGCTCGCCGCACTGGGCGCCGCGCTCGCCGAGGCGCTGGCCGCGGTGCACGCGGCGGGGCTCGTGCACCGGGACGTGAAGCCGTCCAACGTGGTCATCACCCGGGACGGGCCCAAGGTCATCGACTTCGGCATCGCCAAGAGCGCGGCCGACGAGAGCCTCACCGCGGGCGGCGAGGCCATCGGCTCGCCCGGCTTCATCGCCCCCGAGCAACTGGCGTCGGATGCCGGGCGGCCGGGGCCCGCCGCGGACGTGTTCGCGCTCGGCGCGGTCCTCACCGTGGCGGCGACCGGGCGCGGCCCCTTCGGCTCGGGCGGCGCCCCCGAGGTCCTCTACCGCACGCTGCACGACGAGCCCGACCTGCTGGGCGTGCCGGACGGCTCCTGGGAGGAGTTCATCGGCCGCTGCCTGGCCAAGGATCCCGCCGCGCGGCCCCCGGTCGCGGAGGTGCTCGCCTGGTGCGCCGGGCGGGCCGCGGACGAGCCCTGGTGGGAGCAGGAGCCGGTCGCCGGGCTGATCCGCCGTCAGGAGGACAAGGTCGCGGAGCTGCTGGGGCAGGACGGCGGGGGCGGGGCCGCGGGGCCGGGCGGCGCGCGGGACGGGGACGGCGACGCGGACCTCGTGTGGCCTCCGCCGGCCCGCCGCGAGGCCCCGGGCGGCCCGGCGGCGGACGCCCCCACCGCCGGGCCGGCCGACGCACCGGCCGGCCTCCCCGCCACGGAACGGCAGGACACGCCACCGCACGGCAACCCGCCGCACGACACCGCGCAGGACAGCTCCCCGCAGGACGGCTCCCCGCCGCCCGTGGCCCGCACCGCGCGGCGCCGTCTCCTGGCCTGGGGCGCGGCCCTCGCGGCCGTGGGGACCACGACGGCGGCGGTCCTCCTGAGCGAGGAGGACCGCGGGAACGGCGGCGGGAACGGCGCCACCGGCCGGGCGGTGCCGCGTCCGCCCACCGGTGAGGTGCTCTGGAGCCGGGACATCGGCGAGGTCGCGTACGGCGGCGCTCTGCTGCGCAGCGGCAAGGACCTCTACGTCCTGGACGACAAGGGCCTCACCCGGCTCGACGCGGAGACCAGCACGCTGCGCTGGACCTACCCGCAGGAGAACCTGCGGAGCGTCGACGCGCGCGGCGACCTCGTCTACGTCCTGCGGGACAGCCTCTTCGAGCCCGAGCTGATCGCCCTGCGCGCGACCGGTGGCCGGGAGGCCTGGACGTCGGGCGTCCTGCTGCGCAACAAGCACCGGCCGCCGCGCCCCCTCGACGCCCCGAAGGGCCAGGCGGAGGGAAACCGGGGCCAGTTCGTCGTCTCCGGCGACGTGACCTGCCTGTTCACCTACGCCCCCTACGGCACGGCGTGGGAGCGCCGCACCACCGGCGACCGGCCCTGGCGCGCGTACGGCTTCGACTCCCGTACGGGCGAGGAGCTCTGGTTCCACGAGGGCGGCGCGGCGGGAGTCATCGGCGTGGACGGGGCGGGTGGCCGGATCGCGGTGGCGGCCGCGTCCGCGGACTCGGGCACGCCCGGCACGGACCGGTTCGCGGCGGACGACCCGCTGACCGTCCTCAGGGCGTCCGACGGCACCGTGGAGCGGGAGGTGGCGAAGGGGGCCCGGCGTCCGCAGGCCCACCCCGGCGCCGCGGGCACCGGCTACTACGCGTCCGACGAGCGGATCGAGGCGGTCGACCTGGCGACCGGCCGCACCGTGTGGGACCGGGCCGCGGGGGCGGTCACGGCCGTCGCGCCGCGGGCCACCGGCGGCCTGCTGCCCGTCGCCACCTCCGAGGGCATCGCCGCGCTCGACGCGCGGACGGGCCGCAAGCGCTGGTCGCGGCCCGGGTTCCGGGTGATCGGACCGGGCGCGCCGCTGGTCTCGGACGGCCTGGCGCTGGTCGCGGGGCCGGAGCCGGGCGGCTCGGGCGAGGGCCTGTGGGGGGTGTACGCGCTGGACGTGCGGACCGGCGAGGCCGCCTGGGCGGTGCGGGTGGGGCCCGCGTCGGACATGAGCCTGGCGGCGGCGCGGGGCGGCCTGGTCCACGTGTGCGCGGGCCGCACGCTCTACACGGTCCGGGGCCCTGCGGACACCCGGCCGTGACGGGGGCGCTCCGCCGTCCCCGGCGGCCTTCACCGGCGCTGTCCCCGCTCCCCTGACCCCGGAGGTCCTGCCGCATGACCGGAACTCCGCTGCTGCCCGGCGACCCCCGGCGCCTCGGTGGGCACCGCATCGTGCGGCGGCTCGGGGCCGGCGGGATGGGGCAGGTCTTCCTGGGGCGCAGTCCCGGCGGGCGGCTCGTCGCCGTCAAGACCGTGCACCCGCACCTCGCCGCCGACCCGCACTACCGCGAGCGGTTCCGGCGCGAGGCCACCGCGGCGCGGGCCGTCACGGGGGCGCACACCGCCGCCGTGCTCGACGCGGACCCCGACTCCGCCGTGCCCTGGCTCGCCACCGCGTTCCTGCCGGGCGTCACCCTGCGCCGCGCGGTCGCCGCGGGGCGGCCCCTGGGTGCTGCCGCGGTCCGCTCGCTCGGCGCGTGCCTCGCGGAGGCGCTGGCGAGCATCCACGCGGCGGGCATCGTGCACCGCGACCTCAAGCCGTCCAACGTGCTGCTCACCGCCGACGGCCCCCGCGTCATCGACTTCGGCATCGCACGGGCCGCCGGGGAGCTCGGGCTCACCGAGGCCGGGTCCCTGCTGGGCACGCCCGGGTTCATGGCGCCGGAGCAGGTCGTGGGCGGCGATGTCGGGCCCGCCGCCGACGTGTTCGCGCTCGGCGCGGTGCTCGCGTTCGCCGCGACGGGCGAGCAGCCCTTCGGCTCCGGGCCCGTCGCCGTGCTGCTCTACCGCGCCACGCACGAGGAGCCGCATCTCGTCGGCGTACCGGAGACGGCGGGGCTGCGCGCGCTCGTCGCCGACTGCCTGCACAAGGTGCCGGAGCGGCGGCCGTCCGTGGCCGAGGTCCTGACGCTGGCCTCGGCGCGGGACGCGCCCCTGTGGTGGCGCGAGGAGCCCCTGCGGTCGCTGATAGCCGCCGAGCGGGGCGCTCCCGCGGAGGAGGACGCGCGTCCGGCGCCGCATGCGTCCGGGAACCCGGCGCCCGGGGAGCCGGGGGCAGGACCGGGCCCGGACCCCGGCGCGGCGACGGACCGGGAGACCGGCCCGGGACCGGGCGCCGCTCCGGGACCGACCGCGACGGTCCACGGACCGGGGCCGAACCCCGCCGGGCGACCGAGCCCCGCCGGGCGGCCGACCACGGCCGACGGCCCGGACCCCACCCGCACCTCCGCCCCCACCCGTCTGCGCACCCTCACCCGGCGCGGCCTCCTCGGTGTCGGGGGTGCCGGGCTCGCGGGGCTCGCGGGCTGGGCCGTCGCGCGGTCGCCGGGGGCGCCGGACACGGAGGATCAGGACGGCGGGCCCGTCCTGGAGAAGGGGTCGGCGCGGGCCGGGCGCGAGCGCTGGGCGCTGGTCGGGGGCGACGACGGAAGCGGTGTCGTCTCCGCGCTGCTCGCCGGCACCACCGTGCTGGCGCACGGGCCGCGCGCGGGGCTCAGCACACAGGGCCAGGTGCGCGCCGTCGACACGGCGGACGGGACGCGCCGCTGGCAGTACGACAAGGCGCCCGCGGACGCCGCCCGCGAACAGCTGTGGGGCGTCACGGGCGGCCTGCTGATCGCCCCCGACCTCATGGACCGGGTGTACGGGATGCGGAACGGCGACCCGTGGCGGGCGGAGCCGCCCTGGCGCGGGAGCGTGAAGTGGTTCACCGTCGCGGGCGGGCGGCTCGTCGTGCTGGACACCGGCGGCGGGTCGGCGGGCGACCGGGTGCTGCGCTCGCGCGCGCTGCCCTCGGGCGGTTCGCCCCGGACGCGGGGCAAGGACGAGAGCCGCGACTGGCGGGCGCCCGCCGTGTCGGGCCCGCGGCTGCTCCTCGTGCCGGACACCGGGTCGCCGGACCCGGGCGTGATCTGCCTCGACGCGGTCACGGGCAAGGAGCCGTGGACGTACGCCGGACTCGGCAGGACGGGGCAGGTGCGGACCGCGCCGGTGACGCTGCCCGCGCCGGGCGGCCGGGGCGGTGACCGCTTCGCGCTGCTGAGCGACGCCGACGACCTGCACCTCGTCGACGTGCGCACCGGCGACCGGCTGGCCAGGGAGCCGCTGGAGCTGACCGCGGGCAGCGGCGCCACGGCGCTCGGCCACGCCGCGGACACCGGGCTGCTGCTCACCGCCGGGGAGGACCTGATCGGTTTCAGCCCGGTGAGCGGAAAGCGGCTGTGGAGCCATGCGACCGCCGGGCTGGACACCGGGTGGCCGCCGTCGGCGGGCGGCGGCCGGCGCGCCCCGGTCGTCGCGGACGGCGTCCTGCTGAACTGGCTGGACGCCAGGACGCTGCAGGCGGTCGATCTCGCCGACGGCGGACGGCAGTTGTGGCGGACGTCGTTCGACGCCGTCGCCCGCTGCCCGCCCGCGGCCGGCGGCGGCACGGCCTACGTCACGGCGGGACAGGAGTGCCGGGCGCTGGACCTGCGCACCGGCCGGACACGGCGGGAGTGGCCGGTGGACGAGGCGGTCACCTGGCTCGCCGCCGACGACGACGGCTGGTACGCGCGGATCGGCACCTCGTCCCTGCGGGCGTTCAACGCGCCGTGAGTCAGCGGCGCTGCCGCTTCCAGGGGCCGGTGATGGCGAGCATGATGCCGGGCGTCTGGATGTTGGCGTAGAGCGTGCGGCCGTCGGGCGAGAACGTGACGCCGGTGAACTCGCTGTACTCGGGCTTCTCCGGGGTGCCCGCGTTGAGTTCGTTGCGCGCGATCGGGTACGTACGGCCGCTCTCCGTCGCGCCGAACAGGTGCTGGACGCCGTCGCCGTCCTCCGCGACGACCAGGCCGCCGTACGGCGAGACGGTGATGTTGTCCGGGCCGTCGAAGGCGCCGTCCGTGCCCGGGTCGGGGTTGACGCCGAGCAGCACCTTCAGGGTGAGGGTGCGGCGGCCCGGGTGGTAGAACCACACCTGGCCGTCGTGCTGCAGGGGGCTCTCGGTGCGGGCGAAGGACGAGACGAGGTAGGCGCCGCCGTCGCCCCACCACATGCCTTCGAGCTTGCGGGCGCGCGTGACGTCGCCGTCGGCGAACTGCTTGCGCACCGGCACGCTCCGTGCGTCGCGGTCCGGCACCTCGACCCAGTCCACGCCGTACACCGTGCCGATCCGCGTGGCGCGGGACAGGTCGTCGACGAAACGCCCGCCGGAGTCGAAGCACTTGGGCGCTTTCAGGACACCCGCGTCGTCGGCGAGCGTGCGCAGCCTGCCCCGGCCGTGCCGGAAGCCGTGCGGCGGGGTCCAGCGGTAGAAGAGGCCGTTGGGCCCCGAGGCGTCCTCGGTGAGGTAGAGGTGGCCGCGCTTCGGGTCGACGACGACGGCCTCGTGGGCGTAACGGCCGAGCGCCTTGACGGGCTTGGGGGCGCGGTTGGCGCGGGCGTCGAGGGGGTCGACCTCGAAGACGTAGCCGTGGTCCTTGGTCATGCCGTTCTGGCCGGCCCTGTCCTCGGTCTCCTCGCAGGTGAGCCAGGTGCCCCACGGGGTGGAGCCACCGGCGCAGTTGGTGGCGGTGCCCGCGATGCCGACCCACTCGGCGACCCGTCCGTCGGGGCGGACCTCGACGACGGTGCAGCCGCCGGCGGCCGCCGGGTCGTAGACGAGGCCCTCGGTGAGCGGCACGGGGTGCGGCCACTTGCTGCGGGGGCCCGCCAGCTCGTGGTTGTTGACGAGCAGCGTCGTGCCGCGCGGGCCGCGGAAGGCGGCGGTGCCGTCGTGGTTCGAGGGAGTGGGCTCGCCGCTCTCCAGCGTGGTCCTGCCGCTGTGCGTCAGGACGCGGTAGGAGAATCCGGCGGGCAGCGCGAGCAGGCCCTCGGGGTCGGGCAGCAGCGGTCCGTAGCCGGGGCCGTGGTGGCCGTGGCCCGGGACGTCCGCCGCGCCCTCGGCGTCCACGGCGTCCTGGAAGTCCGTCGCGGCCAGGGCGCCGGGCGCGGTGGCGAGCGCGCCGACGCTGCCGGCCAGCGCGACCCCCGCCCCGGTGAGCGCGGAGCGTCTGGTGAAATCCCTGCGGGTGAGCGACATGGTGTCTCCTGAGGGCCGGGGTGCGAGAACGGGACGTACGGCCGGGCGGTGTTCGGCGCCACCGTCCCGCTCGCGTATAAACGGCGGTTGAACACTGTTCGACGTCGAGGGGCCACCTTCCATGAACCTGCCCGTGAACATGCCCGCGTCCGGCCGCCGGGTCCTGGTCAGCGGAGCCTCCCGGGGGCTCGGCCGCGCGCTGGCCCGCGCCTTCGCCGAGAACGGCGACCGGGTCGCGGTGCACTACGGCTCGCGCGTGCAGGAGGCGCGGGCGACACTCGCCTCGCTGGCGGGCGACGGGCACGTCCTGGTGGGCGGCGACCTGTCCGACCCGGCGGGCGCGGCGGACGTCGCGGAGCGCGCGGCCGGGGCGCTCGGCGGCCTCGACGTGCTGGTGAACAACGCGGCGGTGAACCTCCCGCACCCGCTCGCCGAGACGCCGTACGAGGAGTGGGCGCGGCTGTGGCAGCGGCACGTGTCCGTGAACCTCCTCGCGACGGCGAACCTCAGCCATCTCGCGGCCCGGCGCATGATCGACCAGGGCACGGGCGGGCGGATCGTGAACATCGGCTCGCGCGGCGCGTTCCGGGGCGAGCCGGACCACCCGGCGTACGGGGCGACGAAGGCGGCCGTGCACGCGCTCGGCCAGTCGCTCGCCGTGTCGCTCGCGCCGCACGGGATCGCGGTGGCGTCGGTGGCGCCCGGGTTCTTCGGGACGGAGCGGGTGGCGCACCGTCTGGCCGGGGCGGAGGGCGAGGCGATCCGCGCGCAGAGCCCGTTCGGGCGGGCCGGGACCGCCGAGGAGATCGCGGCCGCCGTCCTGTGGCTGGCGTCGCCGGTCGCCGAGTGGGCGTCGGGCACGGTGCTCGACCTGAACGGCGCCTCGCACCTGCGCACCTGAGCCGTGCCGTGCGGCGAAGAATCAGCGCGGCACACCTTGACCGGCGCCGCGCACGGCAATAGACAGCTCGTACGTGCAACCGCAGCACCCGCGCGGGGAGGCGAGCCGAGTGGACGCACATCAGGCACGCAGCCTCCATGAGGACCGGCTGATGCAGCTGGCCAATGTCACCGGCGTCGGCACCGGAAGGGACGACCACTCGGGTCAGGACGTGATCGTCGTCTTCGTCACCCACCGAGTGCCCCGTGACCGGCTCCGGGACGAAGACGTGGTTCCGGACGAGCTCGACGGTGTCCCCGTGCGCGTGCTCGCCATCGGCGAGGTCGACGCGCAGGACGGCGGTACGTAGCGGGCGCGATGCCCCGGCACGGCCCGGAGCCCCCACCCTGCACAGGGGAAGAGGTGGTCTGGCGTGGTGAGCCAGCCCGAACTGATGCGTGGACCGACCGGCGGTCAGCTGACCGACAGCTCCCGTCAGCAGGCGGTGTCCGACTTCCTGCGGCCCCAGCAGCCGCTGGCCAACGTGGTCGGCTTCGGCCACGGCGTGAAGTGGCGGGAGGGGCAGCCCACCGGCGAGCCCGCTGTCGTCGTGTTCGTCACCCAGAAGGTCCCGGAGTCCATGCTCCCGGAGCGGGACGTCGTGCCGCGCCGGATGGACGACGGCACCCCGACCGACGTCGTCGCGGTGGGCCACATCGCGGCGCAGCGTCAGCAGAGCAGGTCCGGCGGCCGCCGCGCCGAGGACCGCGCGCCCGCCGCGTACGGCCCGGACGGCAGCATCAGCGAGCAGCTGGCGGGCCTCGGGCAGCCGCAGCTCGAAGAGCTGGCCGGGCGCGGCGCGTTCGAGCCGCAGCTCCTCAAGCGCCGGATGCGTCCGTGCCCGTCGGGCTTCTCGGTCGGCAACGTCCGGGTGACCGCGGGCACGCTCGGCAGCGTGGTCTACGACTTCCTGCCCGGTGCCTCCGTGGATCCGCCGGGGTCCGGCCTCGGCATCCCGGCGAAGTTCTCCATCCTGTCCAACAACCACGTGCTGGCCGACTCCAACCGGGCGCAGCTGGGCAGCGCGATCGTGCAGCCGGGCGTCTTCGACGGCGGGCAGGACCCGGCGGACCGGATCGCGACGCTGGAGCGGTTCATCACCATCCAGTTCGCCCCGCAGATCCCGCTGGAGCGGCACAACAACGTGGTGGACGCGGCGCTCGGCGCGGTCGACTTCCAGGACGCGACCCGCGAGCAGTACTTCAGCGGCGCCCCGCGGGCCTGGCGGCGCAAGGCCAATGTGGCCGTCGGCGACCTGGTGAAGAAGTCCGGCAGGACCACGAACATCAGCTTCGGCCGGATCATCGCGGTGGACGCGACCGTCGACGTGAACTACGGGACGGCGGGCACCGCCCGGTTCAAGGACCAGATCGTCACGACGAACATCTCGGCGGGCGGCGACTCCGGTTCGCTGGTCGCCTCGCAGGACGACGTCGCGGTGGGCCTGCTCTTCGCCGGTTCCTCGGTCGCGACCATCGTCAACCACATCGAGAACGTCCGCGCGCTGCTGCGCGTGGAGATCGCCGAGCTGCTGGCCTGACGGTCAGGACGGAAGGAGGGATTCCCATGACCACTCAGGCACGCAAGAGCAAGGGCAGGACGGGAACGGAGCACCGCTTCCACAATCCGCAGGGCGCCGAGGTCAAGACGCGCGACGAGGCGTTCGCCGCGCCGGCCGCCGACGTGTCGGCCGAGGCCTTCTCGACGGACTGCACGCTGACGCTGCACAGCGGCGCGGTGACGTTCACCGTCGAGGTGAAGTACAACCCCAACACCTATCCGCACGTGGTGACCGGCGGGCAGATCACGTCCGGCATCTGCGGGGCGCCGTGGGACATCACGGGCGGCACGCTCGGCGACACGATGCGGCTGGACGCGAAGCGGTCGGGGCAGGGGTCGTGCGCGAGCACGATCACGATCGTGGGCGAGTACCAGAACCCTCCGGCGTACCGGGGTACGTACGGATTCGACGGGGCGTCGTCCTCGTTCAAGCACACCACGAGGTATGCCGTCGGCGGGTGAGCGGGTTCCCGGGTGGGTCGTGCTGCTCGGCCCACCCGGGGTGCCGTCCGTCGGCCTCCGGGGCTCGTCCTCCGGTGCGGCAGGGGCTACAGGTTCCTCGCCTTGAAGGCCGCCTTGCGGGCCTCCTTCGCCACCTTCTTGTCGGGGTGCAGGCGGCCCATCGCCTCCAGGACGTCCGCCGTGGCGGGGTGCTCGACGCGCCACGCCGTGGCGAAGAAGCCGCTGTGCTGCTGGGCGAGGCCCTCGACCAGGCCCTGCAGCTCGTCGGAGTTGCCCTCGGCGGCGAGCTGCGCGGCGAGCGTGTCGATGGTCAGCCAGAAGATCAGCGTCTCCGAGGGCGCCGGCACGTCCGCGGCGCCGTGCTCGGCCAGCCACACCCGGGCCAGTCCGCCGAGCTCGGGGTCGTCGAGGACCTCGCGCAGCGCGGGCTCGGCCTCGGCGCCGACCAGGGAGAGCGCCTGCTGGCAGCGGAGCCTGCGCAGCGGCGCGCCCTCGTCGCCGCCGCGCGCCGCGGCGAGCAGCTCCCGGGCGGCGACCGGCGTCTCGTGCCGGGCGAGCCACTGCTCGATCTCGGCCTGCGCGGCGGCCTGCGGGAAGCCGGAGGTGCCGTCCAGGAGCGCGTCGGCGCCCTTGTCCGCGAGGTCGCCGACGGCGGGCGCGTCGACGCCGGCCTCCAGCATGCGGGCGCGCACGCCGTACAGGCCGAGCGGGGTGAGCCGGACCATGCCGTAGCGGCTGACGTCCTCGTCGTCGATCTGCGGGGGCTCGGGGGCGCTCTCGTCGTCGATGTCGGCCATGAGCGCCTCGTCGACCGGCTGGTATTCGACGAGGCCGAGCGGCTCGAAGAGCCGGAACTGGTCGTCGAGCTTCATCATCGCGTCCGACACCTGCTCCAGGATGTCGTCCGTGGGCTCGCCCATGTCGTCGGGGACGATCATCGAGGCGGCGAGCGCGGGCAGCGGCACCGGACCCTCGCCGGCCGCGGCGTCGCCCACGGTGAGCAGGTAGAGGTTGCCGAGGACGCCGTCCAGGAAGTCCGCCTCGGCCTGCGGGTCCCAGCCGAGCTCGTCGAAATTGACCTCGCCGTTCTCCTCCAGGACGTCCAGGAGGCCCTCCATGTCGGGCACGGTGGCGTCGGCGTACACGGTGTCGAGGGCGCCGAGCCAGATGCCGAGGACGTCCTGCGGGCCGCCCTCGGCGAGCAGCGCGAGGTCCTCGCCCCGGGTGACGGTGCCCTCCGCGCCCTCCTCCTCGGCGTCCGTGACGTCCACGAGTCCGGTGTCCACCGCGACCCGCCAGGCCTCGCTCGCGTACGCGGCCGAGTCCGGGTCGTCCGCCGGCAGGCCCAGCTCGGCCGCGGCGGCCCCGAGCTGGGCGTCGACGAGCTCGCCGCCCGCGCCGACGCGGGTGTCGGGCCCGGCCCAGCGGGCCAGCCGCACGGCGCGGGACAGCAGCGGTGTGGCGAGCGCGGCCCGCGCGAGTTCCGCTTCGGAGTGCAGCAGCACCGGCGGCAGGGTGGCGGGGCTTACGGACATCGGCTGGTTCTCCTCCGGAGGTGGGGCGGTCGGCAGTGCGCAAGCCTAGACGGATTTGGCACCATGCCGCCCGGTTCATGTCCCTGTCAGGAAACGTACAGCGTGGGAACACCCGGAGCACCTTGACAACTCCCCTGCCCACACAAGAGATTGACGCGCGTAGAGCGCCCGTCCGGGCCTGCGCCGCCGCACCGTTCCTCCCGCACGTCCCCGCCCGACCACACCCTCATCCGGAGAATCGCCGATGCCTCAGACCTTGTCCTCCCGCGCACCGAGATCCGCCGCCGTGGGCGCCGTCGTCGCCACCGCCCTGGCCGCGGGCCTGCTCGCCGCCTCCTCCTCGGCCGCATCGGCCGACGCGGTGCGGATCCACGACATCCAGGGCACCACCCGCATATCGCCGCTGGCGGGACAGCAGGTCACGGACGTGTCCGGTCTGGTGACCGGGGTCCGCGGATACGGCTCCAAGGGCTTCTGGATCCAGTCGGCCGCCCGGGACGCCGACCAGGACCCGGCGACCAGCGAGGCCGTCTTCGTCTTCACCGGCTCGGCGCCGCTCACCGTCAGGCCGGGCGACGCGGTCCGCGTCTCCGGGACCGTCGGGGAGTACGTCCCCGGGGGCGCCGCCTCCGGCAACCAGTCGCTCACCCAGATCACCAGGCCGACGGTGACCGTCGAGTCGTCCGGCAACGCGCTGCCCGCGCCGGTCACCCTCGACGCGAAGTCCGTGCCCGCCGCGTACGCGCCCGCGGGCGACCCGGCGCAGGGCGGCAGCATCAACGCGCTGCCGCTGAAGCCCCGTTCGTACGCCCTGGACCTGTACGAGTCCCTGGAGGGCATGAACGTACGGGTGGCGAGCTCGCGCGTGGTCGGCGCGACCGACGCGTACAACGAGCTGTGGGTGACCGTGAAGAAGCACGAGAACGCCAACCGGCGCGGCGGCACCGTCTACGGCTCCTACGGCGCGCAGAACGGCGGGCGGCTGCAGATCCAGCAGCTCGCCCCCGTCTCCGAGCGGCCCTTCCCCAAGGCGAACGTCGGCGACGTGCTGCGCGGCGGCGCCGAAGGGCCCCTGGACTTCAACCAGTTCGGCGGCTACACCCTGGTGGCCCGCGAGCTCGGCACGGTCACGGACAAGGGCCTCACCCGCGAGAAGACCCGCCGGCAGGCCAGGGGCGAGCTCGCCGTGGCCACGTACAACGTCGAGAACCTCGACCCGACGGACCCGCAGGAGAAGTTCGACGCGCTCGCCGGCGCGGTCGTCTCGAACCTGTCCTCGCCCGACATCGTCGCCCTGGAGGAGATCCAGGACGACAACGGCGCGAAGAACGACGGCACGGTCTCCGCGGAGGCGACCCTGAAGAAGTTCACCGACGCGGTCGTCGCCGCGGGCGGGCCGCGCTACGCCTGGCGGTCCGTCGACCCGGAGAACAACAAGGACGGCGGCGAGCCGGGCGGCAACATCCGCCAGGTGTTCCTCTTCAACCCCGAGCGGGTCTCCTTCACCGACCGGGCGCCGGGCGACGCGACGACGCCCACCGAGGTCGTGCGCCAGGGCAAGCAGGCGGCGCTGAGCCACTCCCCCGGGCGGATCGACCCGGGCAACGCGGCGTGGGCGGACAGCCGCAAGCCGCTGGCCGGCGAGTTCGTCTTCCGCGGCCGGACGGTCTTCGTGATCGCCAACCACTTCGGTTCCAAGGGCGGCGACGAGGGCCTGCCCTCGCACCACCAGCCGCCGGTGCGCTCCTCGGAGGCCAAGCGGCTGCAGCAGGCGCAGGCCGTGAACGGCTTCGTGAAGGATCTGCGCGCGGTCCGGCGCGACGCGGACGTCGTGGTGCTCGGCGACATCAACGACTTCGAGTTCTCCGCGACCACCCGGGCCCTCGAGGACGGCGGCGCGCTGCGCTCGGCCTTCCGTTCGCTGCCCAGGAGCGAGCGCTACTCGTACGTCTACCAGGGCAACTCGCAGGTCCTCGACCAGATCCTGACCAGCCCCGGCGTGGGCGGCGACTTCGGCTACGACAGCGTGCACATCAACGCGGAGTTCGCGGAGCAGAACAGCGACCACGACCCGCAGGTGCTGCGCTTCCGGCCGTAGCCGGCGCGGACCGCCTCAGCCGTAGAGGTGGTCCAGCCAGTCCTGCCAGGCCAGTTCGGTGCCCTTGGCGTTCGCGTGCGCGCCGAAGTCGTGCACGCTGATGCCGACGGGGGCACCGAAGTGGTTGCGGCCCAGGAAGCGGTGCAGTGCCTCGTCCGTGCGCAGGCCGATGAAGTGGCGGCTGCGGAAGTCGATGACGGCGTCCAGTTCGCCGCCGGGGGCCTGCACGCGGACGCGGGCCCCCTCCGAGGCGTCGTCGGGCAGCCCGAGCGCCCTGGCCAGGCGCGCGAACGCGTCCGGGGCGGCGGAGGCGCGCGGCCCGTGCAGGCCGGAGAAGGCGACGGGGCGGCCCTCGAAGTACGCCATGTACTGGCCCAGGGTGTGCAGGCGGAAGTCGGTGTACCGGCCGAGCGTCTCGTAGCGCGCGTCCCGGTCGCCGGTGAAGATGCCGCTGTGGACGTGGCGCAGCCAGGAGCGCCGTCCGCCGTCGCGGGGCTCGATGGTGTGATCGACCTGGTCGAGGGTCTGCCCCGGCACGCGGTCGGGGTCCTCGACGCGGGCGGTGAGGCGGCGGGGCGGGTCCCAGCGGGTGACGGTGCCGCCGGAGGGGGCGGCGCCGCCCTCGCGGGGCTCGTACTCGACGGGCCACAGCCAGCCGCCGGTGCCGGTGGTCAGGGCGGCCCACAGCCGGGCGGGCGAGCCCTCGATCTCCAGCTCCCTGACGAGCTCGAAGGCCTGCGCGGCGCCGTCGTCCGCCGTGCCGTCCGCGGCGGTCGCACCGGGCCTGCCGGGCCTGCGCCGGCCCGGCCTGCCCCGGCCCGGGCTCTCGTCACCGGTCCGTCCGCCGCTCATGACGGCCTCCGGAGGGCGCGGGCGGGGGCGGGGGCGTCGGTCGGGGTGACGTCGAGCATGGCCCCACCGTCCCGCCGGCACCTGTCGCTGTCCAGGAGGGTGCGGGCGCTCCGCGGGACGGCGCCGGGAAATTACGCCGTGCTCGGTACGAAGCCGTACGCGAACCGGTACCGGGCGACCGCGTCGTCGCGCAGGACGCCGGGGAAGTCCCGCACGCGCCGCCACGGCGGGGTGGGCGGGACGATGCCGTCGCCGGGCGCGGCGAGCGCGTCGGCGTGGGCCTGCCCGCTCTCCCACTGCGCGTAGAGGAGGACCCGGGTGCCGTCGGTGCTGAGGTGGAAGTGCGCGGACAGCGGCGCGCCGTCCTGGGGCCCGTCGTCGTCCAGGGCGTCGATGACGGCGTCCGCCCAGGCGCGCCCGCGGTCGGGGCCCGGCCCCTCGACGTCGGCCCGCACGATCACGACCGCGCCGGGCTCACGACCCGCGCGCTCCCGCCCGTCGGTCCAACTGCGGTACAGGCGCGTCTTGTTGAGGCCGAGGCGCGCGATGCCCGGGACGGCCGCGTCGATGTCGTCGTTCCTGGCGTCCCTGCCGTTCGCCGCGCCCGCGAAGAACTCCTGGTAAGAGCCCTCGTCCCGCCACTGCGAGTGGTGCAGGACGGTCGAGCCGTCGGCACCCGCGTGGACCGCGTACGAGAGCAGGCCCGCGTGCGGCCAGGGCCTGCTCCGCCAGGCTTCGGCGATGGCGTCCAGGGTGGCCCGCTGCCGGGCGGGCGAGCCGGTGCTCCAGGTGCTGATGAAGGTGAGGCCGCCGTCGGCGGCAAGGGCCGGATCGGGGGGAGCACCGGTGCTGCGGGTGGGGGCGCCGGGGGCGGTGGTGTTCTCGGGCATGGCGGGTCCGTCCGTCTCGGTGGAAGCGGCTCCGGGGGCGGTGCGCTCCCCGTACGCACCACGGTCGGACTTCAACCGCACTTGAAGTCAAGCCCGTTCGGGACGCGGCACCGTCACCGGGCCGAGCGCGGGGCGCTTGGCCGCGCGGCCGTCGCCGGAGGAGCGCCCGCGCAGGCGCCGCCACAGCCACGGCCCCAGGAACCCCGCGAACCAGCGCGCCTCGGCCGCCGTCGCGCCGAACACCGAGACCGGGGGCAGGGGCGGCAGCGGCCGCAGCCAGTCGGCGTGCCCGGGGACGCCCAGCGCGTCCGCCATGCCCGCGGCGATCCGGGCGTGCCCGAGCGGGCTCGCGTGCAGCCGGTCGCCGCTCCACAGCCGCGGGTCGGTGGTGACGCGGTGCGGGAACGTGTCGAGGACGACCACGCCGTGCCGGTCGGCGGCGGCGCGGATGCGGGCGTTCAGGTCCAGGACCCGGGGCACCGCGCGGCGCGCGAGCGGGGAGATCCGGCCGATGTCGGGGAAGGTCACGGTGGCCACGCGCGCGCCCGCCGCGGTGAGTTCGGTGAACATCTCCTCGATGTCGGCGGCGACGCGTGCCGCGTCGAAGCCCGGCCGCACCAGGTCGTTCATGCCCGCCATGACGGTCACGAGGTCCGGCTCCAGGGCGAGCGCGGGCCCCAGCTGTTCCGCCTTGATGTCCGCCGTGCGGCGCCCGCGCACGGCGAGGTTGGCATAGCCGAGGTCCGGGTTCCCGGCGGCGAGGAGCTCGGCGAGCCGGTCGGCCCAGCCGCGGTGGCCGCGCTCCTCGCCGCCGTCGCCGAGCCCCTCCGTCTGGCTGTCGCCGAGCGCGACATAGCGGCGGTACGGGTGGTGCGGGGTGGTGGCCATGCGCCGAGCTTCCCCCCGGGCGTCGCCGCCCGTCAACGCGCGGCGGGGCGGGCCCGGCGCGGGCGCCTCACAGCAGGTGGCCGCCGCCGTCGACGAGGAGCACCTCGCCGGTGATGTACGAGGCACCGATGAGGTCGAGGACCGCCTCGGCGATGTCCTCGGGCCGTCCGACGCGGCCCAGCGGGAGGCGTCCCGCGACCTCTTCCATGGCCGCCCCGATGCCCTCCACCCCGTCGAACCAGGGGGTGTCGATCATGCCGGGCGCGACGGCGTTGACCCGCACGGCCGGGCCGAGCGTCTTGGCGAGCAGCTTGGTCATGTGGTTCACGGCGGCCTTGCTGACCGCGTACGGGATCGAGCTGCCGCTGGGGCGCACGCCCGCCTGCGAGGAGATGTTGACGATGCTGCCCGTGCCGCTCGCCCGCAGGTGCGGGACGGCCGCGGTGATGGTCTGCCACACGCCGATGACGTTGACGTCGTAGAGCTCGCGCCACACCTCGGGGCGGGCGGCGTCGAGGTCGTCGTGGTCGATGAAGCGGGTGGTGCCCGCGCAGTTGACCAGGATGTCCAGGCGGCCGTACGTGTCGACGGCGCTCTGCACCAGCCGGGCGGCGTCGGCCTCGTCGGCGACGCTGGCCTGCACGTAGACGGCGTCGGGGAGTTCGGCGGCGAGCTGGCGGCCCGCCTCCACCGAGCGCGCGGAGTTGACGACCACGCGGATGCCGGTGGCGGCCAGGCGGCGGGCGACGGCGGCGCCGATGCCGGACGAGGAGCCCGTCACCAGTGCGACCCGCCGCTCGCCCTGTTCCGCCGTGTGCCCGCCGTCGCCTGCCGTACCGCCGGCGCTGTGCTGGTTGCTGTTGTCGTTCATGTGCCTTAAGCCTCTGTGTCCGTCCGGCCTGTCGGCGCCCGCGCCGATCATGCCAGACGGCCGCCGGGGCGGCCGGACGGGCGCCCCGGAGCGGCCCGGGCCGCGCTCCGGGTCAGCCCGGCCAGCGGCCCGTCAGGCGCCGCACGCCGACCGCGCCGCCGCGGTCCACGGCCGCCTTGACCACGGCGAAGATCGCGCCCTGCAGTGCCGCGGCGGCGAGGATCTCGCCCCAGGCGCGCTCCTCGTCGTGGGCGTCCGGCGCGTCGTCCTCGTGCGCCACGGCCTTCCAGGTCCGCCGGAACAGCGCGCCCGCGAGCGCGCCGCCGAGCATGCCGAAGCCCATGCCGAGCGGCTTGTAGAGCAGCTTGGTCCCGCTCATCGGCGGCCTGCCCGCTTGCGGCGGCGCAGCGCGGCGACGGCGAGCAGGAGGCCCGCCCCGGCCGCGAGGAACGTCTTCGGGTGGCGTCCGCCGGTCCGTACGACACCGCTCGCCGCGTTGCGCACCGGCTCGGGCGTGCCGTCCTGCACCCGGCGCGCGACCTCGGCCACCTTCTCCTCGGCCTGGACGACGGCCTGGTGCTCCTCGGCGCGGGCCTTGCCGCTGAGCACGGCACCCTTGGCGCGTCCCGCGCCCTCGGCGGCGAGGTCCTTCGCCCGCGCCGCGCCCTCGATGGCCTTGTCCTTGGCGCGTCCCGCGCCCTCGGCGGCCTTGTCCTTGGCGCGCGCGGCGCCGTCGGCCGTCGCGCTGCGTGCGTGGCCCGCCTCGTCGGTGGCCTTGCCCCTGGCGCGCGCCGCCTGCTCCGTCACCTTGTCCTTCACCTGTGCCGCCGTTCCTCGCACTTGTCCCTTGACCACGTCGGCCCGGTGTTTGGCGCGGGCCTTCACGTCCGCCTTCGCGGCCAGTTCCTGCACGGTCTCGCCCAGGTCGCCGCGGGTCTCCTCGATCTGCTTGCGCAGTTCGTCGGAGCCCTGCAGGCCCGGATCCTTCGCGTCCTTCGCGTCCTTCGGGCTGTTCGTCATCGGTGCGCCCTCTCCTTGATCTCCTCGACGTCCGCCTTGACGCTGTCCATCGCCGCCTTCGGCACCGGCGGTACGGCGCGGGCGAGCTGGCTGCGGCCCATCGCGCCGAGCACTCCCGCCACGACGAAGAGCACGCCGGTGACGATGAGGGCGGCGCCCCACACGGGCAGCGTCAGTGAGAGCGCCGCGATCGCGGTGGCCGCGAGCGCCATGACGCCGACGTAGGAGATCGCGCCGGCCGCGCCGAGCAGTCCGCCGCCGCGGCCCGCGCGTTTGCCCTTGGCGGCCATCTCGTGGGCGGCGAGCCGCATTTCCTGGCGCACGAGTTCGGAGAGCTGTGCGGTGGCCCGTTCGACGAGTTCTCCCACCGAGTGCTGCGCGTGGTCGCGCGTGGGCTGTTCGCCCGTGGTCCCGGTCACAGTCCGCCTCCCTTCTGGCTGGGAGGTCCGGGTACCCGTCCCGCGCCGGGCTATCCCCGCTGATCGCCGGTGAAGCGCGCCAACTCCGACTGGAACCAGTCCAGTCGCGCCTGGAGCAGCGCCGCCTCGGCCATCAGCTCGGGCATGCCGAGCCCCGGCGGCTCCCCGCCGGACGACTCCGGGGCGGCGAGGACCCGCAGCCCCTGTCCGGCGAGCCGCGCGAACTCCGCGGGTGTCAGCGCCGCCCGGCCGCCCCGGCACCGCCCGCACGCCGACTCGACCACCCGCCACCCGGGCCTGCCCCAGCCCGCGTCGGCCAGCAGCACGGCCGCGGCACCGCACGGGCAGGGCGGCAGGGTCGCCGTGCGCACCCGCTGGCGGGCGTAGCGAAAGCCCCGCTCGAAGCGGATGTACGCGCCGAGGACCGTCACCTCCAGGAGGGCCGCCCTGCGGTGTTCGGCGGTGCACAGCAGGGCCTCGGCCGTGGCGCGGTCGTGCACGCAGTGGAAGCCGCAGTCGCAGCGGCGGTGCGGGGCGCGGTGGCGCCGGCCGTAGACGCAGCCGGCCTCGTCGAGCACGCCGTAGGGCAGTCCCGCGCCGAGGGAGACGCCGGTGAAGCCGGCCCGGGTGCCGTCGTGGGACAGCACCGGGCGGGCGATCTTGTATCCGGTGGGCGGCTCCGTCGGGCGTTCCTCGGGGAGCCGCAGCCTCATCGGGCGGCGGCCTCGACCGGCCGGTCGGGGACTGTCGACTCGCGCTGTTCGGTGGGGGGTTCGGGGGCGGCGGCGCGGTGGCCCGCGGCCTGCTCGTCGTGCGTGGACGGCTGTTCCGCGGCGATTCCGGTGGCGAGTGCCTTGCCGAGCCTCATGACGCCTCCTAGGGACCGACTGTCACCGACTGTCCCGCCATAGTGACCCACACAGGGGCGAGTTGGCACCAGTGCCTGTCGCGCCTCGCCGCTCTTCCGGGTAGCTCTTCCGCCCGGTACTCCGTAGGAGAATTGACCGGTACCTCGTAGGAGAATTAAGTGGAGCTTCAGCGTCGGTGCGCCGAGACTGCCGACATGACCTCCCGAACCGCCGCGCCCTTCGGCCGCGCCCTCTGCGCCATGATCACGCCCTGCACGGACACCGGCGCCCTCGACCTGGACGGCGCCCAGCGCCTCGCCGACCACCTGGTGTTCCGGGGCTGCGACGGGCTCGTGCTGTCCGGCACGACCGGCGAGTCGCCGACCACGTCGGACGCCGAGAAGACGGCGCTGGTACGGGCGGTGACCGAGGCGGTCGGCGCCCGCGCGTCCGTCGTCGCGGGCGTCGGCAGCAACGACACCCGGCACACCGCCGAGCTGGCCCGCCAGGCCGAAAAGGCGGGCGCGCACGGCCTGTTGGTGGTCACGCCGTACTACAGCCTGCCGCCCAGCGAGGCCGTCGAGGCGCACTTCCGCACGGTCGCCGACGCGTGCGGTCTGCCCGTCCTGCTCTACGACATCCCCGGCCGCACCGGAACCCGGATCGGGACGCGGACGCTGCTGCGCCTCGCGGAGCACCCGCGCATCGTCGGCGTGAAGGACTGCGCGTACGACCTTCTCGGCAGCCAGCAGGTCATCTCCCGAACGGAGTTGGCGTACTACGCGGGCTGCGACGAGTTCCTGCTGGCGCTGTACGCGGTGGGCGGCGCGGGCTGCGTCAGCACGGTGGCCAACGCGCTGCCCGGCCTGCCCCGGGCGGTCTTCGACGCGTACGACGCGGGCGACACGGAGGCCGCGCGCCGGGCCCAGCTGGCCGCCACCCCGCTGATCGCCGCGATGACGGCGGCGGATCTGCCCGGCACGGTCACCGCGAAGGCGCTGCTCGGCGCGCTCGGGCTGCCCGCGGGTCCGGTCCGGGCCCCGCTGCTGCCCGCCGACCGCGGCACGGTCGACGGGCTGCTCGCGGCCTACGAGGAGGCGCGGGGCGGAGGCGGGGGCGGGCAGGACTGACCCGCACAGGAGACTCCCGTACGAAGAAGGCTCAGGACGCGACGCCCGCACCCGTGGCGGTCTTGCGCGTCGCGGGGAAGCCCGTGCCCTTCGTCCAGCGCAGCGTCTCGCCGCCCCCGCTGAAGGTGACCTTCTTGCCGCCGGTGGCGACGACGATCTTCTCCCAGCCGTCGAAGTTCTTCGTGAGGTGCGTGGCCCACTTCGTCAGCGGCCCCACGGCCACCGCGGCGACGGACTCGGTCGGCGGCTCGCCGTCCGCGCAGTACACGCCGAAGTCGGCGAAGGCCGCGACGGTGCCGTCCTTGGCCTTGAGCGTGATGCCCTGGCAGGCTTCGGTCTTGGTCTTGTACACGACGGCGGGCTTGGACCACCCCTTGGCGGTGGGGCTGTAGTCCTGCACGAAGAGGCCCTTGGCCTTCATGTAGTGCATGGCCACGCGGCGCCCGTCGGTGAGCTTGACCTGCGCGTTGAACGGGCTCGGGCTGCCGCTCCAAGGGATGTCGCTCTTGCGCAGCGGATAGCTGTGGTCGCCGGTGGCGGCCCGGTCGACCTGCTGCGCGGCCGCGCCGACGGCGTCGCCGCGGGACGGTGCCTGCCCGGCGCTCTGGCCGCACCCGGCCACCAGCCCGAACACCGCCACCGCGCCCAGGGCCAGAGCCCGTGCACCCGTTCTGTTCATGTCGTTCCCCCTGCAGAGCCGAAGAGCCTAAGACTCGAAGAGCCACAGCGCCCGCGAATCGGGCGCCCAGTGCGCTCAGTGTGCCCCATGGGACCTCCGCGGGCCGCCGTGTGCCACGGGCGGGTCCGGTCGCGCACGAGCGCCCTCCCGCGGCCGTGGGGCCGTGGAAGGGCGCTCGCCGTCGGACCGGGCGGCGGCCGTACGTCACGGCCGCGGGCGGTCAGTTGTGGCTGTGCAGGACCTCGTTCAGGCCGCCCCACACCGCGTTGTTCGGACGGGCCTCGACGGTGCCGGTGACCGAGTTGCGGCGGAAGAGGATGTTCGAGGCGCCGGAGAGCTCGCGGGCCTTGACGATCTGGCCGTCGGGCATCGTCACGCGCGTGCCGGCGGTGACGTACAGGCCGGCCTCGACGACGCACTCGTCGCCCAGCGCGATGCCGACGCCCGCCTCGGCGCCGACCAGGCAGCGCTCGCCGATGACGATGCGGACGTTGCCGCCGCCGGACAGCGTGCCCATCGTGGAGGCGCCGCCGCCGATGTCCGAGCCGTCGCCGACGACGACGCCCGCGGAGATGCGGCCCTCGACCATGGAGGTGCCGAGCGTGCCCGCGTTGAAGTTCACGAAGCCCTCGTGCATGACCGTGGTGCCCTCGGCCAGGTGCGCGCCGAGGCGGACGCGGTCGGCGTCGGCGATGCGGACGCCCTTGGGCGCGACGTAGTCCGTCATGCGCGGGAACTTGTCGATGGACGTCACGGCGAGGTGCAGGCCCTCGGCGCGGGCGTTCAGGCGGACGGTCTCGACGTCGTCGACGGCGACCGGGCCCAGCGAGGTCCAGGCGACGTTGGCGAGGAGGCCGAAGAGGCCGTCCAGGTTCTGGCCGTGCGGCGTGACCAGGCGGTGCGAGAGCAGGTGCAGACGCAGGTACGCGTCGTGCGCGTCCAGCGGCTTCTCGTCGAGCGAGGCGATGACCGTACGTACGGCGATGATCTCCACGCCACGGCGGGCGTCCGGGCCGACGGCCTTGGCGGCGCCCGCACCGAGCAGTTCCACGGCACGCTCGGCGGTCAGCCGCTCGGTGCCGGCGGGACCCGCTTCGGCGACGAGCTCGGGAGCGGGGAACCAGGTGTCGAGAACGGTGCCGTCGGTGGTGACGGTGGCGAGGCCTGCGGCGACGGCGCCGGTGGTGCGAGAAGCATTCGTGTCGGTCATGGGTGAAACCTAACCGGAGGTGCGGCGCGCGGGCGAACCGGTCTCAGGGTCCGGGCTCCGCACCGCCGCCGCCCCCGGTGCGCCCCCGCCGTCCGCCCCCGGACCGCCCGGCGCGCCCGGACCCGGCCGGTGCCCCCAACCCATCTCCCTTGCGCGTCCCACGGCCCGCCGCCGGCACCGCGCACCCGCCCGGCCCGGAGGGCATCGGGGCGGCGCCCGGGACGGTCAAGCAGGGGTCGGCAGCAGCCGGTTGAGCACCTCGCGCGTGTACGCCTCGTCGTACTCGCCGCCGGTGAGCAGCACCTGGAGGCAGATGCCGTCCATCAGGGCAATGAGGGCGCGCGCGGTGACCGGATCGGTGCGGCGCACCAGGACCTCGGTCATGCCCCAGCACCATTCGGCGGCCACCGGGCGCAGCGCGTGCCTGCGCATCGCGGCGAGATAGAGCTCGTACTCCAGTTCGGCGCCGGAGCGCCCCATCGCGAACCACGCGCCGAGCAGCCGCGCGAGCTCCGCGGCGAGGTCGGCGTCCGGGTCCTCGAAGGCGCTGCTGGCAGCGACGGCCTTCGCGAAGCCCTCGCTCGCCTGCCGCAGCGCGGCGACCATCAGGTCGTCGAGCGTCTTGAAGTGGTACGTCGTGGAGCCGAGCGGCACGTCGGCCTCGGCGGCCACCGAGCGGTGGCTGAGCCCGGCGATCCCCTTCGCGCCGACCACGCGGATCGCGGCGTCGATGATGCGCTGGCGGCGCTCGGGGTCGTAGCGGCGGGGCATCAGTGCGCCCCGCCGAGGTTGAGCACGACGACCCCCACGATCACCAGCGCGATCCCGGTGATCTTGACGAGGCCCGCGGACTCCCCCAGGAACAGCATGCCGATCACGGCGACGGCGGCGGTGCCGATGCCCGCCCAAATGGCATAGGCGGTCCCCACGGAGAGCGTCTTGAGGGTCTGCGCGAGCAGCGTGAAGGCGAGCAGATAGCCCACGACGGTGATCAGGGAGGGCCACAGCCTGCTGAACCCCTCGCTGTACTTCATGGCGGTGGTCCCGGCCACCTCCGCCGCGATGGCCGCGGCCAGCAGTGCGTATCCCATGCGTACGAGTGTACATATCGATGCGTACGGGCGTACGCAACTGTCCGGAACCCGAGCGGCGCGCAGCGTGTGGCGGCCGTCCGGGCCTTCGCCGAGGCCGTGCGGCGGCGCGGGTGACACGCACGAGGGCCCCGGCACGCATGCCGGGGCCCCCGTGGGCGGTCGTACTCCGTGACCTGGCGGTCGATCGGCTCAGACGTTGAACCCGAGCGCCCGAAGCTGCTCGCGTCCGTCGTCCGTGATCTTGTCCGGGCCCCACGGCGGCATCCAGACCCAGTTGATCCGGAGTTCGTTGACGATGCCGTCCGTCGCGGACTTCGCCTGGTCCTCGATGACGTCGGTCAGCGGGCAGGCCGCAGACGTCAGCGTCATGTCGATCGTGGCGATGTTGGCGTCGTCGACGTGGATGCCGTAGATCAGGCCGAGGTTGACGACGTCGATGCCCAGCTCGGGGTCGACGACGTCGTACAGCGCCTCACGGACCTCCTCCTCGGAGGCCGGCTTGGTCGTCAGTGTTTCGGGCGTACCGTTCTCGCTCATGCGGTCTTCCTCTCAGCGACGTCGGCGCCGTCGGTACCGAGCGCCTGGGCCGTCGCGTCCTTCCACGCCATCCAGCTCAGCAGCGCGCATTTCACCCGCGCCGGGTACTTGGAGACCCCGGCGAACGCGACCGCGTCCTCCAGGACCTCCTCCATCGCGTCGTCCGGCTCCACCTTGCCCTTGGACTGCATCAGCTCCAGGAAGACCTCCTGGATCTTCTGGGCCTCCGCGAGCTCCTTGCCGACCAGCAGGTCGTTCAGGACCGACGCGCTGGCCTGGCTGATGGAGCAGCCCTGCCCCTCGTACGACACGTCGGCGATCGTCGACCCGTCGTACTTCACGCGCAGCGTGATCTCGTCGCCGCACGTCGGGTTGACGTGGTGCACCTCGGCGTCGCCATCGCGCAGACCACGCCCGTGGGGGTGCTTGTAGTGGTCCAGGATGACTTCCTGGTACATCGAATCCAGCTTCACGTTCCCAGCCAGCCCCTCAGCCGAAGAAGTTCCGTACGTGCTCCAGGCCGTCGACGAGAGCGTCGATCTCGCCGGGCGTGGAGTACAGATAGAACGACGCTCGCGTGGTCGCAGGAATTCCGTAGCGCAGGCACACGGGGCGCGCGCAGTGGTGGCCGACGCGGACCGCGATGCCCTGCTCGTCGAGGACCTGGCCCACGTCGTGCGGGTGGATGTCGCCGAGCGTGAAGGAGATCGCGGCGCCGCGGTCCTCGGCGGTCGACGGACCGATGATCTTCAGGTCCGGGACCTCGAGGAGACGCTTGACCGCGTACTCGGTGATCGCGTGCTCGTGCGCGGCGATCTTGTCCATGCCGATCGCGGACAGGTAGTCCACGGCCGCGCCCAGGCCCACGGCCTGGGAGACCGGGGGCGTGCCCGCCTCGAACTTGTGCGGCGCGGGAGCGTACGTCGACGAGTGCATCGACACCGTCTCGATCATCTCGCCGCCGCCGAGGAAGGGCGGCAGGTCCTCCAGGAGTTCCTGGCGGCCCCACAGCACGCCGATGCCCGTCGGGCCGAGCATCTTGTGGCCGGTGAAGGCCACGAAGTCGGCCTGCAGCGCCTGCACGTCCAGCGGCATGTGCGGGGCGGCCTGCGAGGCGTCGATCAGGACGAGCGCGCCGACCTCCTGGGCGCGGCGCACGATCGCCTCGACCGGGTTGACCGTGCCCAGGATGTTGGAGACCAGCACGAAGGAGACGATCTTCGTCTTCTCGGTGATGACCTCGTCGATGTTCGAGAGGTCGAGCCGGCCGTCGTCGGTCAGGCCGAACCACTTCAGCTTCGCGCCGGTGCGCTGCGAGAGCAGCTGCCACGGCACGATGTTGGAGTGGTGCTCCATCTCCGTGATGACGATCTCGGTCTCGTGGTCCACCCGGTAGGGCTCGTCGGCCCAGCCCAGCATGTTGGCCACGAGGTTGAGCGACTCGGAGGCGTTCTTCGTGAAGATCACCTCGTCGCGGCTGGGCGCGTTGATGAACTCCGCGACCTTGTCACGGGCGCCTTCGTACAGCGCCGTGGCCTCCTCGGCGAGGACGTGCACGCCGCGGTGAACGTTGGCGTTGTGCTGCTCGTAGTACTCGTTCAGCACGTCGAGGACCTGGCGCGGCGTCTGGGAGGTCGCCGCGTTGTCCAGGTACACGAGCTTCTTGCCGTCGTGGATCGTGCGATCCAGGATCGGGAAGTCCTTGCGGATCGCCTCGGTGTCGAGGAGGCCGGAAAGCCCCTGGTGGGCCACTGTCACGCGGATGCGCCACCCTTCGTGTAGGCCTCGTAGCCCTCGGCCTCGAGCTTGTCGGCGAGCTCGGCGCCGCCGGACTCGGCGATGCGGCCGTTCGCGAAGACGTGCACGAAGTCGGGCTTGATGTAGCGCAGGATGCGCGTGTAGTGCGTGATCAGCAGGGTGCCGACCTCACCGCTCTCCCGGACGCGGTTGACGCCGTCCGAGACCTGGCGCAGCGCGTCGACGTCCAGGCCCGAGTCCGTCTCGTCGAGGATCGCGATCTTCGGCTTGAGGAGCTCCATCTGCAGGATCTCGTGGCGCTTCTTCTCACCGCCGGAGAAGCCCTCGTTCACGTTGCGCTCGGCGAAGGCCGGGTCCATCTGGAGCTGCTCCATCGCGGACTTGACCTCCTTCACCCAGGTGCGCAGCTTGGGGGCCTCGCCGCGGATCGCCGTCGCCGACGTGCGCAGGAAGTTGGAGACCGAGACGCCGGGGACCTCGACCGGGTACTGCATGGCGAGGAACATGCCGGCGCGGGCGCGCTCGTCGACGGACATCTCCAGGACGTCCTCGCCGTCGAGGGTGACGGTGCCCTGCGTGATCGTGTACTTGGGGTGACCCGCGATGGAGTAGGCGAGCGTCGACTTGCCGGAGCCGTTCGGGCCCATGATGGCGTGGGTCTCGCCCTGCTTCACGGTCAGGTCGACGCCCTTGAGGATCTCCTTGGTGGAGTTGTCGGCCTCGACGGTGACGTGCAGGTCCTTGATTTCAAGCGTTGCCATGGGTGCCTCAGGACTCCTGGGAAGGGGAGGCGTGCACGTCAACGAGTACATCGCCCCCTTCGATCTTTACGGGGTATACGGGGACGGGGCGCGTCGCGGGGAGGCCGGACGGCTTGCCGGTGCGGAGGTCGAAGCTGGAGCCGTGCAGCCAGCACTCGATCTGACAGTCCTCCACCTCGCCCTCGGAGAGCGAGACGTTCGCGTGCGAGCAGATGTCGTGGATCGCGTACACCTCGTCCTCGGTGTGGACGACCGAGACCGGCGTGCCGTCGAGCTCCACCCGCTTGGGGGTGTCCTTCTCCAGCTCGCTCAGGCCGCAGGCGCGTACGAACGTCATGCGACCGTCGCCTCCAGCTCCTCTTCGATCTTGGCGATGAGGCGCTCCTCGACGTCGGGCAGGCCGATCTGCTGGACGAGCTCGGCGAAGAAGCCGCGGACGACCAGGCGGCGCGCGTCCTCCTCGGGGATGCCGCGCGACTGCAGGTAGAAGAGCTGCTCGTCGTCGAAGCGGCCGGTCGCCGAGGCGTGGCCCGCGCCGACGATCTCGCCGGTCTCGATCTCGAGGTTGGGCACCGAGTCGACCCGGGCACCGTCGGTCAGCACCAGGTTCCGGTTCATCTCGTACGTGTCCGTGCCCTCGGCGGCGGCCTCGATGAGGACGTCGCCGATCCACACCGCGTGGGCGTCGTCGCCCTGGAGCGCGCCCTTGTAGACGACGTTCGACTTGCAGTGCGGGGTGTTGTGGTCGACCAGGAGGCGGTGCTCCTGGTGCTGGCCCGCGTCCGTGACGTAGAGGCCGAAGAGCTCGGCCTCGCCGCCGGTGCCCGCGTAGTGCACGCGCGGGTGCAGGCGGACCAGGTCGCCGCCGAAGGTGACGACGACGGACTTGAAGGTGGCGTCGCGGCCGACCAGCGCGTTGTGCTGGGCGACGTGCACCGCCTTGTCGTCCCAGTCCTGGACGGAGACGACGGTGAGCTTGGCGCCGTCGCCGACGAGGAAGTCGACGTTGGCGGCGAGCACGGCGTCACCGGTGTGGTCGATGACGACCAGGGCCTCGGCGAACGCGCCCAGCTCGATGACCTGGTGCGCGAAGGCGGTGCCGCCCTCTCCGTGCACGGAGATGCGGATCGGCTCGGTGAGGACCGTCTCCTTGGGGACGGACACGACCGAGGCCTTCTCGAAGGACGAGTACGCCTGGGCGGCGATGCGGTCGACGGGCTTGCCCGCCTTGCCGACGCGCGCGTCGTCCCGGCCGACGGTCTCCTGGATGACGCCCTCGGGGGCGCTCACCTCGACGCGGATGCCGTCGCTCGCGACCGCGGTGCCGTCGTGCAGCCCGCGCAGGCGCTCCAGCGGGGTGAACCGCCACTCCTCCTCGCGGCCGTGCGGGACCGGGAAGCTGTCCACGTCGTAGGACGGGGGCGCGCTCATGCGGGTAGCGACGGTGGACTCGGCGGCCACCGCGATCGATCCTGCGGTGGTCGATCCCACCGGGATGTTCTGAGCCTCAGCCATGGCTGTCGTCGTGCTCTCTCTCTGCGTAAAGAAGTCTGTCGCTGCGGGGGCCCGGCCGGTTCGCACCGGCCGGGACGCGGCCGGTGTTAACCGACCGAACCCTCCATCTGCAGCTCGATCAGCCGGTTCAGCTCCAGCGCGTACTCCATGGGCAGCTCCTTCGCGATCGGCTCGACGAAGCCGCGCACGATCATCGCCATGGCCTCGAACTCGGTCATGCCGCGGCTCATCAGGTAGAAGAGCTGGTCGTCGGAGACCTTGGAGACGGTGGCCTCGTGACCCATGGAGACGTCGTCCTCGCGGACGTCGACGTAGGGGTAGGTGTCCGAGCGCGAGATCGTGTCGACGAGCAGCGCGTCGCAGAGCACGTTCGACTTGGATCCGGCGGCGCCCTCACCGATCTCGACGAGGCCGCGGTACGACGTACGACCGCCGCCGCGCGCCACCGACTTGGAGACGATGTTGGAGGACGTGTTCGGCGCCATGTGGACCATCTTGGAGCCGGCGTCCTGGTGCTGGCCCTCGCCCGCGAAGGCGATGGACAGCGTCTCGCCCTTGGCGTGCTCGCCCATCAGGTAGACGGCCGGGTACTTCATGGTGACCTTGGAACCGATGTTGCCGTCGATCCACTCCATGGTCGCGCCCTCGTACGCCACGGCGCGCTTGGTGACCAGGTTGTAGACGTTGTTCGACCAGTTCTGGATCGTCGTGTAGCGGCAGCGGCCGCCCTTCTTGACGATGATCTCGACGACGGCGGAGTGCAGCGAGTCCGACTTGTAGATCGGCGCGGTGCAGCCCTCGACGTAGTGGACGTAGGCGTCCTCGTCGACGATGATCAGCGTCCGCTCGAACTGGCCCATGTTCTCCGTGTTGATGCGGAAGTAGGCCTGGAGCGGGATCTCGACGTGCACGCCCTTGGGGACGTAGATGAACGAGCCGCCGGACCAGACGGCGCTGTTCAGCGACGCGAACTTGTTGTCGCCGACGGGGATGACGGTCCCGAAGTACTCCTTGAAGAGCTCCGGGTGCTCCTTCAGCGCCGTGTCGGTGTCCAGGAAGATGACGCCCTGCTCCTCCAGGTCCTCGCGGATCTGGTGGTAGACGACCTCGGACTCGTACTGGGCCGCGACACCGGCGACGAGGCGCTGCTTCTCCGCCTCGGGGATGCCGAGCTTGTCGTACGTGTTCTTGATGTCCTCGGGCAGGTCCTCCCAGGAGGCCGCCTGCTTCTCCGTGGAACGCACGAAGTACTTGATGTTGTCGAAGTCGATGCCGGAGAGGTCCGAGCCCCAGTTCGGCATGGGCTTCTTGTCGAAGAGGCGCAGGCCCTTGAGGCGGAGCTTGGTCATCCACTCCGGCTCGTTCTTCTTCGCCGAGATGTCGCGGACGACGTCCTCGTTGATGCCGCGCTTGGCAGAGGCACCGGCGACGTCGGAGTCGGCCCAGCCGTATTCGTAGGTGCCCAGACCCTCGAGCTCAGGGTGGGCAGTCTCCGTGGGGAGCGTCATGCGGGGTTCCTCCCGGCCGTGCTTGCTGATGCTGATGTGGTGGTCCGTGTGGTGCTGCTGCCGTCGCCCGTGCCGGTGCCGCTGCGCGGGATGAACGTCGTGCAGACGCCGTCTCCGTGGGCGATCGTGGCAAGGCGCTGCACATGCGTGCCGAGCAGCGTGGAGAAGATTTCGGTCTCCGCCTCGCACAGTTGCGGGAACTGTTCGGCGACATGGGCGACCGGGCAGTGGTGCTGGCAGAGCTGCTCGCCGACCGGTGCGCTGCGCGCCGTAGCAGCGTACCCGTCGGCGGTCAACGCCTTCGCCAGAGCCTCGGTGCGCCGTTCGGGGGGTGCTGCGTCCATGGCCCGCTGGTAGACCTGCGCCTGGGCGGCGATCCGGGCCCGGGCGAATTCGACGACCGCGCCCTCGCCGTGCTGCTCGGTGATCCACCGGAGCGCGTCCGCCGCGAGCTTGTCGTAGGACTGGTCGAAGGCGTCCCGCCCGCAGTCGGTCAGGGCGAACACCTTGGCCGGCCTGCCCCGGGTCCGTGCGCCGTAGACGCGCTGGTCGCGGGGTTCCACGACGTTCTCGTGGGCGAGGGCGTCCAGGTGCCTGCGGACGGCCGCCTGGGTGAGACCGAGGCGCGCCGCGAGGTCGGCGACGGTGGACGGGCCGTGATCCAGGATGGACCGCGCGACACGGTTGCGCGTCGAGCGCTCACCGGTCGCGAGTTCCTCCTGCGGAGCCTCGCCAACGTTTTTCACAACGCCATTGTTGCGTAATTCCTCAGAGCCTGACAACCCACGCCGGAAGCGCCCCCTGGTGCGCTGCATCACTTAGGCATACCTAAGCTGACCTGCGGAAACGATCACTGATCGATCAAATCGGTGGCGCGCGCGAGGCCGGTGCAGCACACTCCTGAACCATGCCGACACCCCCTCCCACCGGCCCTTTGTGCACGCGCGACTCCCTCGCGAAGGAGCTGCGCGCCCTCGGCGTCCGGCCCGGCGAGACGCTCCTCGCGCACACCTCGATGCGCGCCCTCGGCTGGGTCAGCGGCGGCGCGGTGGCGGTCGTCCAGGCGCTCCTGGACGCGCTCGGCCCCGACGGCACCCTGGTGGTCCCCGCGCAGTCCGGGGAGAACTCCGACCCGGCGCAGTGGCGGAACCCGCCGGTGCCCGAGGAGTGGTGGCCGCGGCTGCGCGCGTCGCTGCCCGCGTACGACCCGCTGACCACCCCCACCCTCGGCGTCGGGGTGGTCCCGGAGGCCGTGCGCACCTGGCCCGGCGCGCGGCGCAGCGCGCACCCCCAGACCTCGTTCGCGGCCCTGGGTCCCGCCGCCGCCACGCTCACCGCCGGGCACGCCCGCGACTGCCGGCTCGGCGAGCGCAGCCCCCTGGCGCGCCTGGAGAAGGCCGGTGCCCGGGTCCTGCTGCTGGGCGCGGGCTTCGCCTCCTGCACCGCCTTCCACCTGGCCGAATACCGCATCCCCGGCCCCGATGAGGAGAACTCCTTCGCCGTCATGACGTCCCAGGGCCGCCGCTGGCGGACGGTCAGGGAGCGGTCCATCAGCGACGAGGGCTTCGCGGAGCTCGGCGAGGCCTACGAGAAGGAGGGCGGGGTCGTACGGGGCTTCGTCGGCGGCGCGGTGACGCGGCTGTTCCCCGTGGCGGACGCCGTCGCGCACGCCGAGCGCTGGCTCGCCCGGAACCGGCCGCGGCCGGCCTAGCGCGGCGGTGATCCCGCGCGGAGGTCCTCCCGGCAGCGGCCTTCCTCGCGGCGCAGTCCGCTCAGAGGTCCTCCTCGCGCTCGGGGCGTCCCATGAACCAGTACGACCCGGCCACCAGGAGACCGCCCCCGACCACGTTCCCCGGCACTGTGAAGAGCAGGTTCCGCAACAGGTCGGAGAAGCCCGTGCTGCCGTCGAAGAGGGCGAGGGCGAACACCGCCATGTTCGCCACGCAGTGCTCGAAGCCCACCGCGACGAAGACCAGGACCGGGATCCACAGCACGAAGATCTTCGCGCCGTCGCCCTTGGCCCGGTAGAACATCCAGATGGCCAGGCAGACCAGGAAGTTGCAGAGCACCGCGCGCCAGAAGAGCTGACCGCCGGCCAGCGCCTCCTTGCCGTGCACCATCTCCGCGAGCATCGCCCGCGCGGACGGCGTCGACGTCACGCCCGAGGCGTGCACCATGGCGCCGAAGAGGAAGGCGCCCACGAGGTTGCCGACGAGCGAGAGCACCCAGCTGCCGACCAGGTCGCGCGCGCCCGTCCGGCCGGTCAGCGCACCGATCAGCATCACCATCACATTGCTGGTGAACAGCTGCGCGCCCGCGAACATCACGATCGTCAGGGCGATCGGGAAGACCGCGCCCTCCAGGATCTTGACGGCCGGCGAGCCCGCGGCCACGAACGGCGACACCGCCACCAGGAGCAGCACCTCGCCGATCCCGATGTACGCGCCCGCGAGGACGGCGGAGACGAAATAGCGTGGAGTGCGCCGCAGGTCGTGGGCCTTGTGGGCCGCCTGTTCGGACGTCTCCTCGACGTTCTGCGCGATGCTGGTCACAGATCGACGCTAGGTCCCGCCGGGCCGCCGCGGCGCCGGAAAAGGTCACCAGAACGCCGGAAAAGGTCACCGGCCCGAGGACCGGCGCCCCGCGCGCCCGGGACCTCGGGCCCGTCCCTAGACTGGCTCACCATGCGCAACGAGCCCGCCCGTCCGTCTCCCGACCGCCGCCCCGCGAGTGGACGCTCCGCGTCGCACCCCGTTGTCGCGATCACGAATCTGGTCAAGCGGTACGGGACCAAGACCGCGGTCGACGGTCTCGACCTGACGGCCGGAGCGGGCATCACCGCCGTCCTCGGCCCCAACGGCGCCGGCAAGACCACCACGATCGAGACCTGCGAGGGCTACCGGCGGCCGGACTCCGGCACCGTCCGCGTCCTGGGCCTGGACCCGGTCCGCGAGGCCGACGCGCTGCGGCCCCGCATCGGCGTGATGCTGCAGTCCGGCGGCGTCTACTCCGGCGCCCGCGCCGACGAGATGCTGCGTCACGTCGCGAAGCTGCACGCGCACCCGCTGGACGTGGCCGCCCTGATCGAGCGCCTCGGCCTGGACAGCTGCGGCCGCACCACCTACCGGCGCCTGTCCGGCGGCCAGCAGCAGCGCCTCGCGCTCGCGATGGCCGTGGTCGGCCGGCCCGAGCTGGTCTTCCTCGACGAGCCGACCGCGGGCCTCGACCCGCAGGCGCGCCGGGCGACCTGGGACCTCGTACGCGATCTGCGCCGCGACGGCGTCGGCGTCATCCTCACCACGCACCACATGGACGAGGCCGAGGAGCTCGCCGACGACGTCGCGATCATCGACGCGGGCAGGGTCATCGCCCAGGGCAGCCCCGACGAGCTGTGCCGCGGCGGCGCGGAGAACACGCTGCGCTTCACCGGCCGCCCCGGCCTCGACGTGGGCTCGCTCCTCAAGGCGCTGCCCCCGGACTCGGCGGCGGCGGAGCTGACACCCGGCGCCTACCGCGTCAGCGGCACGGTCGACCCGCAACTGCTCGCCACGGTCACCTCCTGGTGCGCCCAGCACGGGGTCATGCCGGAGAAGATCGCAGTCGAACGCCACACCCTGGAAGACGTCTTCCTGGAACTCACGGGCAAGGAGTTGCGCTCATGACGCAGGCCCCCACCTCCGTCGGCCGCGGGGCCGCCGGGACGTACGCGCCGGCGCCGGGTGCCGCCCCGCTCCCCCGCATGATCGCCGCGCAGGCGGCGCTCGAGACGAGGATGCTGCTGCGCAACGGCGAACAGCTGCTGCTCACCGTGGTCATCCCCGCCCTCCTGCTGGTGCTGTTCAGCGCCGTCGACATCGTCGACACCGGCAAGGGCGAGGCGGTCGACTTCCTCACGCCGGGCGTCCTCGCGCTCGCCGTGATGTCGACGGCCTTCACCGGCCAGGCCATCGCGACCGGCTTCGAACGCCGCTACGGCGTGCTCAAGCGGCTCGGCGCCTCGCCGCTGCCCCGGTGGGGCCTGATGACGGCGAAGACGCTCTCCGTCCTGGTCACCGAGGTCCTGCAGATCGTGCTGCTCACGGTCATCGCCTTCGCGCTCGGCTGGTCGCCGCACGGCAACCCCGTCTCCGTCCTGCTGCTCCTGGTGCTCGGCACGGCCGCGTTCTCCGGGCTCGGCCTGCTGATGGCGGGCACCCTCAAGGCCGAGGCGACGCTCGCCGCCGCGAACCTCGTCTTCCTGCTGCTCCTCCTGGGCGGCGGCGTGATCGTCCCGCTCGACAAGTTCCCCGACGCGGCCCAGACGCTCCTCGGCCTGCTCCCCATCTCGGCCCTCTCGGACGGCCTGCGGGACGTCCTGCAGCACGGCGCGGGCATCCCGTGGGGCGACCTCGGGATCCTCGCGGTGTGGGCGGTGCTCGGACTCGGCGCGGCGGGGCGGTTCTTCCGCTGGGAGTGAGCCCGGAACCGGGAGTGAACCCGGAACCGGGAATGAGCCGGGAACCGGGAGTGAACCCGGAACCGGGAATGAGCCGGAACCCGGGAGTGAGCCGGGAACGGCCGGTTCCGGGCCCCCGGCCGCCGCGGGCCCGAGCCCGGGTGGCCCGTCCGCGAATGACGTGAGCGCGGAACGGGCACTCCCGTTCCGTGGCCGACACCCCGGCATCAGCCGACACCCCGGACTTACCCGGACCGCGGCGGACCCGCGCCCTGCAGCCGCTGCTGCACGACGTGGTGATCTGCGTCGCCGCGCCCGCGTTCGCCGCCTCGTCCCGCGACGGCCAGCTCCGCGGGGCCCGCGCCGACGGGTTCTACGACCACGACCGGCGACTGCTGCACACCCTGTGCCTGCTGATCGACGGCCGTGAGCCGGAACCGGTCGGCGTCCAGCCGCTCGGCCCCGACCGGGTGCGCTTCACCTCCGTGCACCGCTACCCGAGCGACCGCACCGACGACCCGACGCTGATCGTCGAGCGGGTGCGCACCGCGGGCGAGGGCGAGAGCGTCCTGCTGCGCAACGTCGGCACCGTCGCCCGTCCGCTGCGCGTCGAACTGACCGCCGCCACCGACCTCGCCGACATCGCCGACGTGAAGCGCGGACTCACCGGCCGGGCCGTGCCGCCGACCGCGCCGGACGTCCCGGCGGCGGCCCTCGACTGGAGCTCGGCCACCGGCCGGGCCCGGGTCAGGGCCGTCGAGTGCCCCGAAGCCCCCGAGACCGTCGCGGGACCGGCGGGCGGCACCTTCACCTGGGCCCGGGTCGTGCTGCCCGCGGGCGGCTCCTGGCGGATCCGGCTCGCCGTCACGGGCCGCGCGGTACCCGCCCCGCCGGGCCACCCCGTCGCCGCGTCCCCGCACGTGCCCTGGTCGGACCCGGTGGTCCGCGGCGACCGGCGGCTGATCGCGCTGGTCCGCCAGGGCCTCGCCGACCTGCGGGCGCTGCGGCTCGCGGACGGTTCGGGCCGCCGGGCCGCGCCGGGCGACGACCAGTTCATCGCCGCGGGCTGCCCCTGGTACCTGACGCTGTTCGGCCGGGACTCCCTCTGGTCGGCCCGGATGCTGCTGCCGCTGGGCACCGAACTGGCCCGCGGCACCCTGTGGACGCTCGCCCGCCGGCAGGGCACGGTCCACGACGAGTTCCGCGAGGAGGCGCCGGGGCGGATCCTGCACGAGCTGCGCCCCGCCGAGTCGCAGCACGGCCACGGTCTGCTGCTGCCCGCCCACTACTACGGGTCCGTCGACGCGACGCCGCTCTTCGTCTCGCTGCTCGTCGACGCCTGGCGCTGGGGCCTGCCCGCCGCCGACGTCGACGGCCTGCTGCCGTACGCGCGGCGCGCCATGGACTGGGTGGTGCGCACCTGCGACCAGGACCTGAACGGGCTGCTGCGCTACTACCCGCGCCCCGGCGGGCTGCTCCACCAGTCCTGGAAGGACTCCGCGGACGCGGTGCGCGACGCGGCGGGCCGGCACGTCGAACCGCCGCTGGCCCTCTGCGAGGTGCAGGGCTACGCCTACGAGGCGGCGCGGGGCCTCGCCGACCTGCTGGCCTCGCGCGGGGCGGCCCGCCGGGCCCGGGAGCTGCGCACCTGGGCCGCGGGGCTGCGCGCCCGCTTCGCCGAGGCCTTCTGGATCGACAGCAAGGAGGGGCCCGCCGCGCGCTACATCGCCATCGCGGTCGGCCGCGGCCTCGACCCGGTCAGCGGGCCCGCGTCGAACATGGGCCAGCTGCTCGGCACCGGCATCCTGGACCCGCAGGGCTGCGCCGACGTCGCCGCCTGGCTGGCCGCGCCCGAACTGAACTCCGGCTGGGGCCTGCGCAGCCGGTCCGCCGCCGTGCCGGGCTTCAACCCGCTGAGCTACCACGGCGGTTCGGTGTGGACCCACGACACGGCGATCGCCGTCCAGGGCCTGTGCGCCTCGGGCCGCCACGCGGAGGCGGCGACCCTGACCGACGGCCTGCTCGACGCGGCGGTGCACTTCTCGTACCGCATGCCGGAGCTGTACGGCGGCGACGCCCGCACGGAGACGTCCCCGGCCCCGCTGGCCTACCCGGCGGCCTGCCGGCCCCAGGGCTGGTCCGCGGCGTCCGGCGTCGCCGTGCTCGCGGCCCTGCTCGGGCTGCGCCCGGACGCGGCACGGCGACGGCTGCGGCTGGCCCCGGTGCACCCCGGGCTGCTCGGCCCGCTCGCCGTGTCGGGGCTGCGCCTGGCGGGCGCGGAGCTCGGGGTGCGGACCGGCCGGGACGGGCGCACGACGGTCACCGGACTGCCCGACGGCTGGCGGGTCGAGACCGGCAGGGCGGCGGGCGCACAGCCGGGGCCGGGCGCCGGTTCAGGCACCGGCGCGGGCGCCGGTGGCGAGCACGGCACCTGACGCTCCGTCCGCCGGGGCGAGCAGCGCGCGGTAGTCGTCCTGCATCCGCTCCAGGTAGATCTCGCACAGGTCGAAGTGCTCCTTGACGTGGGCCCGCCCGCGCAGGCCCATCAGCCGTGCGGTGGCGCGGTCGTCGAGCAGCCCGGCGAGGCGCTCCGCGAGCTGCCGCTCGTCCCGGCGGGGCACCAGGTAGCCGATCACGCCGTCGTCGTCGACGCCCTCGTCCAGGCCGCCCATGCGGGTCACCACGACGGGCCGGGCCGCGCACATGGCCTCCAGCGGGGCGAGTCCCATCGGCTCGTCGAATACCGAGGGATAGACGACGACGGTGGACTCGGCGTAGCGCTCCGGCATTTGGTCGACACCTGCTTCCACGAAATCCACGTGGGGGCCGAGACCGCGCTTTTCGATCTCCTTCTCGAGGTTTTCCCGGAAGCCGATCTTCTCGCCGTGGAAATCGACCGTCTGCCGGGTGTCCGTCAGGACGAGCCGGGGCGTGAATGCGCACATCCGGTTCCGCACGATCAGATCGAGGGCGCCGAGCGCGAGCATGGCCCCCTTGTCGGGGATCAGCCGTGCGGGCAGCAGGATCGTGCCCTGCTGGGGGGTACTGTCGAGGGGGGCGACCGTCGCGTACGGAGTGGTGTCGATGCCCAGGTAGGCGCGCTCGGCGTCGACCCCGAGGATGTCGGCGCAGGCGGTCCGCATGAAGGCGGAGACGGCGTAGTGCTTGTCCCAGCGCGACGCCTTCAGGGCGCGGTCCCGGCTCTCCGGCTCGTCCCAGATGCTGTGGTACGTGTGGCAGAGCACGAGCCCGAGCGGGCCGCGCAGGGCTTCGAGGGCCCGGGCGGGGGCCTCGCTGAAGTGGTGCAGATTGTGGCCGTGGACCAGCCGGATGCCCCGCTCGGACAGCACGTCGGCGAACCACTGGATGAGCCGGTCCCGGTCGCCGGGCTCGCGCTCGACCCGGGCGAGGTCGAGCGCCGGGTGGGTGAGGACCTCCACCCCGGGTTGACCGGGCGTGTGCGCGCCGGGCGTCCCGGTGAGCACGGTGACGCGGTTTCCCCGGCGCGCCAGCAGCCGCGAATAGTCCCAGAGGTGGGATTCCACCCCGCCCACGCAGGGCGGAAAGGACCAGTGGATCAACGCGATGTGCATCCCGTTTCCCGGGGGTCGATCCTGCGCGCCGAGATCCATGCCGCCTCCGTACCGTCGAATCCGCGAAGCGCAGATGCTAGCCCCAGATTCCGCTGCGGCCGTATTCCGGCCGGCATGGTTTTCCCCCGAGAATGGGACTGTACTGCGCACGGCACGGGCGGGGCAGACAGGGGGAACTGATGTCCGTATTAAGTTCCGGCTTATTCACCGGTGCCCGCAGGCAGTTCGACCTGACGCGCAAGCGCGTCTCCGTCACCGTGAAACGGCTCACCGCGGGCGCCACCGCCCTCTCCGGCGTCGGCATCGCCCTCGTCGCGCTGCTGAAGGACAAGACGAGCGGGCCGCTGATGTGGATCCTCGTCGGCTTCGTCGTGCTGGGGATGGTGTCGCTCGTCGCCGCGGCCGCCCCGCCGCAGGGCCGCCCCGTGGAGGACCCCGCGTCCCCCACCGCCTACCCCCCGAACAACCTGCCCTTCCGCTCCCGCTACTTCGTCGGCCGCGAGCGGGAGATGGCCCGCGTCGAGCGGTCCCTGCGCTCGCGCAAGGGCGGCAGGGACCGCCGCGTCTGCGTCATCCACGGCACCGGCGGCGTCGGGAAGTCGCAGCTGGCCACCGCCTACGCGCACGACAAGCTGGCCGACCACAGCCTGACCCGGTGGCTCAACGCCGCGAGCCCCGACCGGCTGCTGTGCGACCTCCTCGAACTGGCCGAGCTGCTCGGCATCCCGTACCACGAGTCGAAGACCGTCGTCCTGACCCGGCTGTGGAGCTGGCTGCGCGACCACCCCGACTGGCTCCTCGTCTACGACAACGTCCAGCTCGACGGCCCGGAGGCGACCGGCGAGGGGCCCGTCGACCGCCAGCAGCGGCTGCAGCCCCTGCTGCCGCCCGAGGGCGTCGGCGAGGTGCTGATCACCACGCAGCTGCGCGAGGGCTGGACCGGCCTGTGCCCGGACCCCGTGGAGCTCGCCGTCTACGACGAGGCCGACGGCATGGCCTTCCTGCGGCTGCGGACCGGCTCGGACGCCGACGAGCGCCTGGCCCGGCTCGGCCGGCAGCTCGGCTGGCAGCCGCTCGCCCTGGAGCAGGCGGGGGCCTACATCGAGCAGGCCGAGATCAGCGTCCGGGGCGAGGACTACGACGCCTATCTGCAGCGGCTCTCCGAGCAGAGCGCCGACAGCGACGCCAAGACCTTCGAGCTCGCGATCGAGCGGATCGGCGCGCAGCAGCCGGCCGCCGAGGACCTGATGCGGCTGTGCTCGTTCCTCGCCTCCGAGGACGTGCCCCGCACGACCCTCTTCCGCTACCGCTCGGTCCTGCCCGACCGGCTCCGCCTGGTCATGGACGACCAGCTCGCCTTCACCCGGCTCGTCCTCAAGCTGGTCCACCACTCCCTGATGACCCGCCAGGGCGACGGCCGCACGGAACCGGTGACGTACGGCATCCACCCCCGGGTGCAGATCTTCATCCGCTCCCGGCTGACCGGCCACGAGCGCCTGGAGTGGTCGCAGGCCGCGGTCCGGCTGATCGAGGCCGCCTTCCCCCTGGTCCCCGACCAGCTGGAGTCGCGCGGCTCCTGCGAGCGGCTCATGCCGCACGTCGACGCGGTCACCGCCGAGCCCGCCTGGGCCGCGGACAGCGACGGCGAGCTGGGCGCGGCCCGCGACCCGGAGGCCCTGGTGCGCCTGCTGCACCGGGCGGGCAGTTACCAGAACCACCGCTGCGACTGGGAGAGCGCGCTGGCCTTCTTCACCCGCGAGGCGGAGCTGCGCCGCATCGACACCGGCTCCGACCACGCCCTGGCCACCTCCTATCTCGCCGTCGCCCGCCAGCACTACCTGCTGGCCCACCTGGACACGGCGGAGGCGGCCTGCGGCCGGGCGCTCGCGCTGTGCGACACCCACAAGGACGACGAGGCCTTCCAGCAGGTGCGGGCGCGCTGCTGCCGGCAGTTCGGCGGCATCCTGCGCGAGCGCAACCGGTTCCGCGAGGCGGGCGGCTACCTGGAGGCGGCGCTGCGGATCTACGAACACCAGGGCTCCGGCTGGGAGGTGCTGGACTGGGCGGTCACCGAACAGGAGGCGGGCATGATCCACCGCAACGCGGGCCGCCTGACCGACGCCCTCGACTGCTACGGGCGCGCCCGCGACCTGGTCGGCGGCGGCGGCTCCACCGGCCTGGAGGAGCACGTGCTGTTCCACGCCATGCTCCGCCGCGACGTGGGGATCGTGGCGCAGGACCGGGGCGACCTGGCGACCGCCGAGCGGGAGCTTTCGGCGGCCCACGAGGTCTTCCGCACCAAGCGCGGCGCGGAGGACTTCGAGACCGCGCAGGTCGCCAAGTTCCTCGCGGACGTGCTGCGCCGCACGGGCCAGCGGTGCAAGGCGGACTCCCGCGCCGCCCGCAGCCCGCTGCGCAAGCGCCGGCTGCGCGCCGAGGCGCAGGCCCGCCTCACCGCGGCGCACGAGCTCCTGGGGCCGGTCCTGACGCTGCTCGGCAAGCGCCGCACGACGGAGGCCCACACCTACGCCGCCTGCCTCAACAAGCTCGGCTCGCTCCAGTGGGCGCAGGGCCACCCGCACCAGGCCGCCGCCACGCTGCGCGAGGCCGAGGAGATCTACGTCACGGCGTACGGCCCCGACCACCACTACCGGGCGAAGACCCTCTCCCGGCTCGGCCCGGTGCTGCGGGCCGCGGGCGACCGGGACGGCGCCGAGCGGGCGCTGCGCACCGCCGAACGCATCTTCGTCACCGGCCTGGGCGAGGAACACCCCTGCTTGGTGGCGGTGTACGCATTCCTCGCCGACTGCGCCGCGGACCCGGCGGCAGCGGCGGAGCTCCGGTCTCGCGCGCAGGGCATCCACCGGTCGCTCTGGGCCGACTCGTCCCCCTCGTGAAGACATGCACAAGCGGCCCCCTACGATGGTGCGCGTGCCAAACGTGACCCGAGCCGACATCGCTCAAGCCGCACGGAACCCGCTCGCCTTCATCGCCGAGCGCTGGACCCCCACCCAGCGGACCGTCCAGCAGGCGGCCCTGATCTCGCTCGTCATGACGGTGGTCATCGTGGTGACGGGCGGCGCGGTGCGCCTGACCGGGTCGGGCCTGGGCTGCCCGACGTGGCCCAAGTGCACGGACCAGTCGCTGACCGCGACGAGCGAGATGGGCTTCCACGGCGTCATCGAGTTCGGCAACCGCATGCTGACGTACGTGCTGTGCGCGGCCGTCGGCTGGGCGATCATCGCGGCCCGTTCGCAGAAGCCGATGCGGCGCAGCCTGACCCGGCTCGGCTGGACCCAGTTCTGGCTGGTCATGGGCAATGCCGTGCTCGGCGGCATCGTGGTCCTCGTCGGCCTGAACCCGTGGACGGTCGCGGCGCACTTCCTGCTCTCCTCGGCCCTGATCGCGGTCGCCGGGACCATGTGGCAGCGCACCCGGGAGGGCGACGCGGAGCCGCGCCCGCTGGTCGGCAAGGCCGTGGTGCAGCTCGTCTGGGTGCTGGTCGCCGCCTCCGTGCTGCTGATCGCCGTGGGCACCGTCGTGACGGGCTCGGGGCCGCACGCGGGCGACTCCAGCGACGTGCCGCGGATGGGCTTCGACTGGGAGGCGGTCAGCAAGCTGCACGCGGTCCTCGCGTGGATCGTGGTGACGCTGACGTTCGCCCTGTGGTTCGTCCTGAAGGCGGTCGACGCGCCGCCGGGACCGCTGGCCCGCACCCGCCAGCTCTTCCTGATCCTCCTGTCGCAGGGCGCGATCGGCTACGTCCAGTACTTCACGGACCTGCCGGAGCTCCTGGTCGGCCTGCACATGTTCGGCTCGTGCCTGGTGTGGATCGCGGTCCTGCGGGTCCTGCTCTCGCTGCGCGAGCGGCCGGTGACCACGGCCGACCTGCCCGCGCAGGCGGACGACTCACGGCTCTCGACGGTCTGAGCGGGGCGCGTCCCGGGGCCCGCGCCGCGCGCAGAGAGGCCTACGCCCCGCACGGCTCCCCCGCGTCCGGCAGGCCGTAGACCCGCCGGGCGTTGCCCGCGGCGATCAGCCCGGCCACCCGCTGCGCGTCGGTGAGCGACCAGGCGCCCTCCGCGACCCAGGTGCCGAGCACCCGTCCGAGGGCCTCCCTGAACAGGTGTGCCCCCACGACGTGCAGCTCGGGCAACCCGTGCGCGCCGCTGGAGAAGAGCAGCTTGCCGAACGGCGCCAGTTCGAGGATCTCCGCGAGCACCGCGGCCGCCCGGGCCCCGGTGCTGACCAGGGCGGGGCCCAGATCGGCGTACACGTGCGGGAAGACGGCCGCGAGGTGGGCCGCGCTGCGGTGGTAGGGGTAGCCGTGCAGCAGCACCAGGTCGGTGCCGAGCCCGGCGGTGGCCCGCGCGAAGTCCCCGAAGTAGGTCTGCGGGTCCCCGGCGCCCGCGTGCAGTTGCAGCGGCCGTCCCGAGGCCACCGCGATCCACAGCAGGTGGCGCAGCAGCACGGGATCGGCGAGCGCCCCGCCCACCTGCCGCCCCGCGAGCCAGCGGCCCACCGCGCCCCGCACCTCGCCCGGCCCCGGCGGCTCGGGCGCCAGCGCGGTGGGGTGGCGCACGCCCGCCACCGAGGTGAAGGCGACGGCGCCGACGGCGGCGGCGTGCACGGACTCGGCGAGGTTGGCGAGAAACGAGTCGGCGGTGCCCGAGGTGTCGGCGACCTGTTCGGCCAGCAGTTCCAGGCGGACGATCTCGCGGGCGGCGGCGGCGCCGGTGGAGGCCATCTCGGCGGGGCCCGTCAGGTCGCCCGGCAGCCCGGTGTCGACGAGGTAGGTGGTGATGCCGCTGCCGCGCAGCAGGCGCCGCCCGGACTCCAGGACGCCCAGCTCCCTGCGGCGGGCCAGATAGCGGGCCGGCGGGCAGTGCGGCTCCATGCCGAGCAGCGGCGGGCACCAGCGGCGCACCGCGAAGCCGGTCTGGGTGTCGAAGAAGGTGGTGCCGGGGGCGGGCGGGCCCCCGCCCCGGCCGAGGTGGGCCTCGAACGTGCCGAGGCCCAGCTCCGTGCGCAGGACGCCGTGGCAGTACTGGTCCACCAGGGACGGCGTTTCGATCATCCGGACTCCCGATGAGTGGACCGTGTTCTTACGTTCTTACGGTCCTAACGGGTGAACCGGGCGTCAGGTGTTGCTCACGGCCGGTCTCGGCCGAAGTACGGCCGGACGTCAGCCGTTGCTCGGGCCGCCGAGCTGGATGCCGGCCATCCGCTTCCACTCGTACGGGCCGGTCCTGACCTTGGCCGCGAACTCGCCGTCGAAGTCCTCGTGGACGGTCACCCCGGCCTTCTCGACGGCGCTCCGCGCGATGGCGTACGTGGGGGCCACCAGGTCGCCCCAGCCGCCGTCCGCGCCCACCAGGACGATCCGGGTGCCCTCGTGGCCGATGTAGGCGACCTGCGCCTCGGCGCCGCCGTGGGCCTGCGCGAAGGAGCCGATCTGCCGGGCGAGCCGGGCCGCCCTGCGCTCGGCCTTCGCGGCCTGCTTGCTGTCGTCCACCTGCTGCGTGTCTGCCATGGGCAGGATGCTACCGACGGGTAGATCAACTGGCGACGGGCGGGGTGCGTGGTGTTGGACACCACGCACCCCGCCCGTCGGCGCGGCGGTGCTCAGCGCGGGAATCAGCGCGGGATCAACGCAGGAAGGGGTCCACCGCGACGGCCACGAAGAGCAGCGAGACGTAGGTGATGGACCAGTGGAAGAGCCGCATCTCCTTGAGCTTGCCGCCGGTGACCTCGGCCTTGGCGCGGTTCTGCAGCCCGTGCGCCTCCCACAGCCACCAGCCGCCGGTGACCAGCGCGACCGCGGTGTAGAACCAGCCGGTGTAGCCGAGCGGCTGCAGCAGCAGCGAGACGGCGACCATCACCCAGCTGTAGAGGACGATCTGGCGGGCGACCACCTTGTTGGAGGCGATGACCGGCAGCATCGGGACGCCCACGCGCGCGTAGTCGTCCTTGACCTTCATGGAGAGCGGCCAGTAGTGCGGCGGCGTCCAGAAGAACATCACCAGGAAGAGGACGACCGGCGCCCACGACATCGAGTTGGTCACCGAGGACCAGCCGATGAGGACCGGCAGGCAGCCCGCGATGCCGCCCCAGACGATGTTCTGGGAGGTGCGGCGCTTGAGGATCATCGTGTAGACGACCACGTAGAAGAGCAGCGCCCCGAGTGAGAGCCAGGCCGACAGCCAGTTGACGGCGAGGCCGAAGAGCAGGGTCGAGACCACCGCGAGGGTGATGCCGAACACCAGGCACTCACGCGGGCTGACCATGCCGGTCACCAGGGGCCGCTGCGACGTGCGGTCCATGAGGGCGTCGATGTCGCGGTCGATGTACATGTTGAGGGCGTTCGCGCCCCCCGCGGAGAGGTATCCGCCCAGGCAGGTCACGAAGACCAGCCACAGGTCGGGCACCCCCTGCTCGGCGAGGAACATCACCGGAACGGTGGTGATGAGCAGCAGCTCGATGATCCGTGGCTTGGTCAGCGCCACGAAGGCCTTGACACGAGCCCCGAACGGCCGATGGCTCGGGCTAAGGTCCGTCCCGGAAACCCCCGCTGGACGGGATTCAACGGCCGTCACGCACACCCCTGACAGAGACATCCCAGCGGGCCGACCAGCGCCTTCAGACATGAAGAAGCGGTAAAGGCCCGCGCGTACCACGCCACTGTAGACGTTGCCCATACCTCGCCCTTCGCGGGGGTGGGTTCGTGTTGGGCGACCGGTCGAACGGCGTCCGTGGCGAGTTGAGCCGTCAGCTGAGCGGAACCGGGTGTTCATTGAGCGGACAAACGGGCGGTACCGGTGACCTTATGAGCGGACATATGAGCGACCCCATATTCACTTGCCGAATGCCCGCGCTTTCCTTTCGGGAGGCGGATCCTCGCATGTCACTGCAGTCTGGAATGACTCGAAAAAATGAGCGTTCTAGCAGCGGTAGGCTCGACATCGGCCGGTGGGATCTACACCGCCGGCATTCGACATGTGGAGAGGAGCCCTGACTCAGGGTGAGCACCAAGCCGACCACCACAGACCTCGAGTGGACCGAACTGGACCAGCGGGCCGTTGACACCGCTCGCGTCCTGGCCATGGACTCCGTACAGAAGGTCGGCAACGGCCATCCCGGTACGGCCATGAGCCTCGCGCCCGCCGCGTACACCCTCTTCCAGAAGGTGATGCGCCACGACCCGGCGGACGCCGAGTGGACCGGCCGTGACCGGTTCGTCCTCTCTGCGGGCCACTCGTCCCTGACCCTCTACATCCAGCTCTACCTGGCCGGTTTCGGCCTGGAGCTGGACGACCTGAAGGCCTTCCGCACCTGGGGCTCCAAGACCCCGGGCCACCCGGAGTACGGCCACACGGTCGGCGTGGAGACCACCACGGGCCCGCTGGGCCAGGGCGTCGCCAACGCCGTGGGCATGGCGATGGCGGCCCGCTACGAGCGCGGTCTGTTCGACCCGGAGACCGCCGAGGGCGCGTCCCCGTTCGACCACTACGTGTACGCGATCGCGGGTGACGGCTGCCTCCAGGAGGGCATCTCCGGCGAGGCCTCGTCGCTGGCCGGGCACCAGAAGCTCGGCAACCTGATCCTGCTGTGGGACGACAACCACATCTCGATCGAGGGCGACACCGAGACCGCGGTCTCCGAGGACACCCTCAAGCGGTACGAGGCGTACGGCTGGCACGTCCAGCGCGTGGCGCCCAAGGAGGACGGCGACCTCGACCCCGCCGCGCTCTACGCCGCGATCGAGGCCGCCAAGGCCGAGACCGGGCGCCCGTCCTTCATCGCGATGCGCTCGATCATCGCGTGGCCCGCGCCGAACGCGCAGAACACCGAGGCCGCGCACGGCTCGGCGCTCGGCGACGAGGAAGTGGCCGCCACCAAGCGCGTCCTCGGCTTCGACCCGGAGCAGACCTTCGAGGTCTCCGACGAGGTGCTCGCGCACGCCCGCAAGGCCCTCGACCGCGGCCGCGAGGCCAAGGCCGAGTGGAGCAAGGGCTTCGCCGCCTGGCGCACCGCGAACTCCGCGCGCGCCGCGGAGTTCGACCGGATCGCCGCGGGCGAGCTGCCCGAGGGCTGGGAGGAGAAGCTCCCGGAGTTCGAGACCGGCAAGGCCGTCGCCACGCGTGCCGCCTCCGGCAAGGTGCTGCAGGCGCTCGGCGGGATCATCCCCGAGCTGTGGGGCGGCTCCGCCGACCTCGCGGGCTCGAACAACACGACGATCGACAAGACGAGCTCCTTCCTCCCCGCGGGCAACCCCCTCCCGGAGGCGGACCCGTACGGCCGCACCGTGCACTTCGGCATCCGCGAGCACTCCATGGCCGCGGAGATGAACGGCATCGCGCTGCACGGCGGCACCCGCATCTACGGCGGCACCTTCCTGGTGTTCTCCGACTACATGCGCAACGCCGTCCGGCTGTCCGCGCTGATGCACCTCCCGGTGACGTACGTGTGGACGCACGACTCCATCGGCCTCGGCGAGGACGGCCCGACCCACCAGCCGGTCGAGCACCTGGCCTCGCTGCGCGCCATCCCGGGCCTGAACGTCGTGCGCCCGGCCGACGCGAACGAGACCGCCGTCGCGTGGCGCGAGATCCTCAAGCGCTACACGAAGGAGTTCGGCAAGGGCGCCCCGCACGGCCTCGCGCTGACCCGTCAGGGCGTGCCGACCTACGAGCGCAACGAGGACGCCGCCAAGGGTGGCTACGTCCTGTTCGAGGCCGAGGGCGGCTCGCCCGAGGTCGTGCTCATCGGCACCGGCTCCGAGGTCCAGCTCGCCGTCGAGGCGCGCGAGCAGCTGCAGGCCGCCGGTGTGCCGACGCGCGTCGTCTCGATGCCGTCGGTCGAGTGGTTCGAGGAGCAGGACCAGGGGTACCGCGACAGCGTCCTGCCGCCGTCCGTCAGGGCGCGGGTGGCGGTCGAGGCCGGCATCGGTCTGACCTGGCACCGCTTCGTGGGCGACGCCGGCCGCATCGTCTCGCTGGAGCACTTCGGTGCTTCCGCGGACGCCAAGGTGCTCTTCCGCGAGTTCGGGTTCACCGCCGACGCGGTGGCCGAGGCGGCGCGGGAATCGATCGCCGCCGCTCAGCGCTGACGCCCGTATACGACCAAGTAGGAGATGTAATTCCATGACAGACGCACTCAAGCGCCTCTCCGAAGAAGGCGTCGCGATCTGGCTGGACGACCTGTCGCGCAAGCGGATCACGTCCGGCAACCTCGCCGAGCTGATCGACCAGCAGCACGTCGTGGGCGTCACGACCAACCCGTCGATCTTCCAGAAGGCGATCTCGTCGGGCGACGGTTACGAGCAGCAGCTCGCCGACCTCGCCGCCCGCAAGGTCACCGTCGAAGAGGCCATCCGCATGATCACGACGGCGGACGTCCGTGACGCCGCCGACATCCTGCGCCCGGTCTTCGACGCGACCGGCGGCCAGGACGGCCGGGTGTCGATCGAGGTCGACCCGCGCCTGGCGCACGACACGGCGGCCACGGTCGCCGAGGCCAAGCAGCTCGCGTGGCTGGTGGACCGCCCGAACACGCTCATCAAGATCCCGGCGACGAAGGCGGGCCTGCCCGCGATCACCGAGGTCATCGGCCTGGGCATCAGCGTCAACGTCACGCTGATCTTCTCGCTGGAGCGCTACCGCGCGGTCATGGACGCCTTCCTCGCCGGCCTGGAGAAGGCCAAGGAGCGCGGCCTGGACCTCGCCAAGATCCACTCGGTGGCGTCCTTCTTCGTGTCCCGCGTGGACACCGAGATCGACAAGCGCCTGGACGGCATCGGCACGGACGAGGCCAAGGGCCTCAAGGGCAAGGCCGCCCTCGCCAACGCCCGGCTGGCCTACGAGGCGTACGAGGAGGTCTTCTCCTCGGACCGCTGGGCCGCCCTGGACAAGGCGCAGGCCAACAAGCAGCGTCCGCTGTGGGCCTCGACCGGCGTCAAGGACCCGGCGTACAAGGACACCCTGTACGTCGACGACCTCGTCGCGCCGAACACGGTGAACACCATGCCGGAGGCGACCCTGGAGGCCACCGCCGACCACGGTCAGATCACCGGCAACACCATCGCGGGCACCTACGACGCCGCGCGCGCCGAGATCGCCGGCGTGGAGAAGCTCGGGATCTCGTACGACGAGGTCGTGCAGCTCCTGGAGGACGAGGGCGTCGAGAAGTTCGAGGCGTCCTGGAACGACCTGCTCAAGTCGACCGAGGCCGAACTCTCCCGGCTCGCTCCCTCGAAGGGCTGACCACCTTGTCAAGCAGCAATCCGCTGCGTGACGCCGCAGACCGACGGCTCCCGCGTATCGCGGGGCCGTCGGGCCTGGTCATTTTTGGCGTCACGGGCGATTTGTCCCGTAAAAAGTTGATGCCTGCCGTCTACGACCTCGCCAACCGAGGTCTGCTGCCGCCGGGCTTCTCCCTCATCGGCTTCGCCCGCCGCGAGTGGCAGGACGAGGACTTCGCGCAGGAGGTGCACGACGCCGTCAAGCAGCACGCGCGCACGCCCTTCCGCGAGGAGGTCTGGCAGCAGCTCATCCAGGGCATGCGCTTCGTCCAGGGCAACTTCGACGACGACGACGCCTTCGAGCAGCTGAAGGCCACCATCCAGGACCTCGACAAGGCGCAGGGGACGGGCGGCAACTTCGCCTTCTACCTCTCGGTGCCGCCGAAGTTCTTCCCGCAGGTGGTCCAGCAGCTCAAGAAGCACGGCCTCGCCGACGCCCCCGAGGGCTCCTGGCGCCGCGCCGTCATCGAGAAGCCGTTCGGCCACGACCTGGCGTCCGCGCAGGACCTGAACGCGATCGTGCACGAGGTGTTCGCCCCGGACCAGGTGTTCCGGATCGACCACTACCTCGGCAAGGAGACCGTCCAGAACATCCTGGCGCTGCGCTTCGCCAACCAGATGTTCGAGCCGATCTGGAACCGGTCGTACGTCGACCACATCCAGATCACCATGGCCGAGGACATCGGCATCGGCGGCCGGGCCGGCTACTACGACGGCATCGGCGCCGCCCGTGACGTCATCCAGAACCACCTGCTCCAGCTGATGGCGCTGACCGCGATGGAGGAGCCCGCCTCCTTCGACGCCGACGCGCTGGTCGCCGAGAAGGCGAAGGTGCTCGGCGCGGTCAAGCTGCCGAAGGACCTCGGCAAGGACACCGTGCGCGGGCAGTACGCCGCGGGCTGGCAGGGCGGCGAGAAGGCCGTCGGCTACCTCCAGGAAGACGGCATCGACCCCAAGTCGAAGACCGACACCTACGCGGCCATCAAGCTGCAGGTGGACAACCGCCGTTGGGCGGGCGTCCCGTTCTACCTGCGCACCGGCAAGCGGCTCGGCCGCCGGGTGACGGAGATCGCGGTGGTCTTCCAGCGCGCTCCGCACTCCCCCTTCGACCACACCGCCACCGAGGAGCTCGGGCAGAACGCGATCGTCATCCGCGTCCAGCCGGACGAGGGCATCACGGTCCGGTTCGGCTCGAAGGTGCCCGGCACCTCCATGGAGATCCGGGACGTGTCGATGGACTTCGCCTACGGCGAGTCCTTCACCGAGTCCAGCCCGGAGGCGTACGAGCGCCTGATCCTCGACGTGCTGCTCGGCGACGCCAACCTCTTCCCGCGCACGGAGGAGGTCGAACTGTCCTGGAACATCCTCGACCCCATCGAGGAGTACTGGGACAAGCACGGCAAGCCCGCGCAGTACCCGGCAGGCACCTGGGGCCCGACCGAGGCGGACGAAATGCTCGCACGAGACGGACGGAGCTGGCGTCGGCCATGAAGATCGACCTTACGGACACCACGTCCAGCAAGATCAACAAGGCGCTCGTGCAGGGCCGCCGCGCGATCGGCACGCCGGCCGTCGGCATGGTGCTCACCCTCGTCATCGTCACCGACGAGGAGAACGCCTACGACTCCCTGAAGGCGGCCAGCGAGGCCTCCCGCGAGCACCCCTCGCGCACCCTCGTGGTCATCAAGCGCGCCGCCCGCTCGCCCCGCGACCGCACCACCTCGCGCCTGGACGCCGAGGTACGGGTGGGCGCGGACGCGGGCACCGGCGAGACGGTGATCCTGCGGCTGTACGGCGAGGTGCTCAACCACGCCCAGTCGGTCGTCCTGCCGCTGCTGCTGCCGGACGCCCCCGTGGTCGCCTGGTGGCCGGTGAACGCCCCGCTGGACCCCGCCAAGGACCCCCTGGGCGCCCTGGCCCAGCGCCGCGTCACGGACACCTACGCGGCCGAGCAGCCGATCCACGAGCTGACCGCGCGCGCCGAGGCCTACCACCCCGGCGACACGGACCTCTCCTGGACCCGCATCACGCCGTGGCGCTCCATGCTCGCCGCCGCACTCGACCAGGTGACCTGCAAGGTCACCTCGGTGCAGGTGGAGGGCGAGGAGTTCAACCCGAGCTGCGAGCTGCTCGCCATGTGGCTCGCGGACCGGCTCGACGTGCCGGTCAAGCGCTCGCTGTCGGCGGGCCCCGGCCTGACCGGCGTGCGCATGGAGACCAGCTGCGGTCCCATCGTGCTCGACCGCGCCGACGGCTCGCTGGCGACGCTCTCCATCCAGGGGCAGCCCGACCGCGCGGTGGCGCTCAAGCGCCGCGAGACGGCCGAGCTGATCGCCGAGGAGCTGCGCCGCCTGGACCCGGACGACACCTACGCCTCCGCGCTGAAGTACGGCGTGGACCGCCTGGGCGAGTCCGCCGAGCAGGTGGCGCCCGCCGAGGAGAAGTCCACCGGTTCCGCCGGTGACTCCTCCGCCGACGGGCCGAAGCAGTCCGCGGGGAAGGCGCCGGCCAAGAAGGCCCCGGCGAAGAAGGCGGCCGCGAAGTGAGCGGCACCCCGCAGCTCGTCGTCCACCGCGACAAGGAGCTGATGGCGCAGGCCGCCGCGGCCCGCCTCATCACGAAGATCGTCGACGCGCAGGCCGCCCGCGGCCACGCGTCGGTGGTCCTCACCGGCGGGCGCAACGGCAACGGCCTGCTGGCGGCGCTCGGTTCCTCCCCGGCCAAGGACGCGATCGACTGGTCGCGCCTGGATCTGTGGTGGGGCGACGAGCGCTTCCTGCCGGACGGCGACCCGGAGCGCAACTACACGCAGGCCCGCGAGGCGCTGCTGGACTCGGTGCCGCTCGACCCGGCCCGGGTGCACCCGATGCCGGCGTCCGACGGCGCCTACGAGGTGGACGCGGCGGCCGAGGTCTACGCCGCCGAACTGGCCGCCGCCGCGGGGCCCGAGGACCACGGCCAGGTGCCGACGTTCGACGTCCTGCTGCTCGGCGTCGGCCCGGACACGCACGTCGCGTCGCTCTTCCCCGAGCTGCCCGCGGTGCGCGAGACCGAGCGCACGGTGGTCGGCGTGCACGGCGCGCCGAAGCCCCCGCCGGTCCGTGTCTCGCTCACGCTCCCGGCGATCCGGGCGGCCCGCGAGGTGTGGCTGCTCGCGGCGGGCGAGGACAAGGCGCAGGCCGCGGCCATCGCCCTGTCGGGCGCCGGCGAGGTGCAGTCGCCGGCGTCCGGGGCCTACGGCCGCGCGCGCACGCTGTGGCTGCTCGACGCCGCCGCGGCCGCGCAGCTCCCCCCGGAGCTGTATCCGCCGGCCGTGGCGTAGCCGCCGCGCCGCACACGTCCTGAGGGCCCCGCACCACCCGGTGCGGGGCCCTCAGGCGTCGACGAGGACGCGCCGGTAGCTGCTGCCGTCCTGCTCGCGCACCAGGAGCCCGTCGGACACGCAGTAGCGGCGCAGGGCCGCGGTGTCGTCGTGGACGGTGCCGAACGCGTCGTTGACCTCGCGCTCGCTGTAGGCGCGCCCGGCGTCGAAGAGGGTGCCCGTGAGGTGGACGAGGAGTTCGTGGCGCACGACCGGGCGTACCGGGATGGCGGTGAGGCGGCCGTGCGCGAAGAAGCCGGTGAGGCGGCGCGGCACGGTGGGGTGGATGTCCACGGGGCCCGGGGAGCGGCGGAAGACGCCCGGGTCGGCCCGCAGCGATCCGTCGGGCAGCCGCTCGACGAGTCCGGTGGCCAGCAGCCTGCCCAGGTGCTTGCGGGCGACGGCGGAGTCGGCCTCGCGCGGCGGCAGGTCGTCCAGGACTATGCGTGCGTACAGCCTGAGTCTGTCGGGGTCGGCGAGCGCGGCGTGCAGCTGGTCCATGACGGGGTCCCTCCCGGCGGATGACAGAGCCGAAGCAGTGTCACCCGCCGGGTGGGGCGCCCGCATCCGATTAACGCCCGCCGGGATTCAGCGTCGCGGGCTCAACGGCCGCGCAGGTCGCGGTACTTGGCGACCAGGGCCGTGGTCGAGCCGTCCAGGCCGGGCACCTCGACGCCCTCGGTGAGCGCGGGCTCGACGCGCTTGGCGAGCACCTTGCCGAGCTCGACGCCCCACTGGTCGAAGGAGTCGATGTTCCACACGGCGCCCTGGACGAACACCTTGTGCTCGTAGAGCGCGACGAGCTGGCCGAGGACCGAGGGGGTCAGCTCCTTGGCGAGGATCGTCGTCGTCGGGTGGTTGCCCTTGAACGTCTTGTGCGGGACGAGCTCCTCCGCGACGCCCTCGGCGCGCACCTCGTCGGGCGTCTTGCCGAACGCCAGCGCCTGCGTCTGCGCGAAGAAGTTGGCCATCAGCAGGTCGTGCTGGGCGACCAGGCCGGGCAGCAGGTCGGCGACCGGCTCGGCGAAGCCGATGAAGTCGGCCGGGATCAACTTCGTGCCCTGGTGGATGAGTTGGTAGTAGGCGTGCTGGCCGTTGGTGCCCGGGGTGCCCCAGACGACCGGGCCGGTCTGCCAGGCCACCTCCGCGCCGTCCCGGTCGACGTACTTGCCGTTGGACTCCATGTCCAGCTGCTGGAGGTAGGCGGTGAACTTGGAGAGGTAGTGCGAGTACGGCAGGACGGCGTGCGACTGCGCGTCGTGGAAGTTGCCGTACCAGATGCCCAACAGGCCCATCAGCAGGGGGACGTTGGACTCGGCGGGCGCGGTGCGGAAGTGCTCGTCGACGAGGTGGAAGCCGTCGAGCATCTCACGGAAGCGGTCGGGCCCGATGGCGATCATCAGGGAGAGGCCGATCGCCGAGTCGTAGGAGTAGCGCCCCCCGACCCAGTCCCAGAACTCGAACATGTTGTCCGTGTCGATGCCGAACTCGGAGACCTTCTCGGCGTTCGTCGACAGGGCCACGAAGTGCTGGGCCACCGCGTCCTGAGAGGCCTTCAGCTCGGTGAGCAGCCAGTCGCGCGCGGAGGTGGCGTTGGTGATCGTCTCGATGGTGGTGAACGTCTTCGAGGCGATGATGAACAGCGTCTCGGCCGCGTCCAGGTCCCGCACGGCCTCGTGCAGGTCCGCGCCGTCCACGTTGGACACGAAGCGGACCGTGAGGTCGCGGTCGGTGAAGGAGCGCAGGACCTCGTACGCCATCGCCGGACCGAGGTCGGATCCGCCGATGCCGATGTTGACGATGTTCTTGATGCGCCTGCCGGTGTGGCCGGTCCACTCGCCGGAGCGGACCTTCTCGGAGAAGGCGCTCATCTTGTCGAGGACGGCGTGCACCGCCGGGACGACATTCTCCCCGTCGACCTCGACGACGGCGTCCCGCGGGGCGCGCAGCGCCGTGTGCAGGACCGCGCGGTCCTCGGTGGTGTTGATCTTCTCGCCGCGGAACATGGCGTCCCGCAGCCCGAAGACGTCGGTGGCGGCGGCCAGCTCGCGCAGGAGCGTCAGCGTCTCGCCGGTGATCAGGTGCTTGGAGTAGTCGACGTGCAGGTCACCGACCTGGAGGGTGTACGTCGTGCCGCGCGCCGGATCGGCGGCGAACAGCTCGCGCAGCCGCACCTCCCCGAGCTGCTCGCGGTGGTGCGTGAGCGCCGCCCACTCGGGCGTCGTGTTGAGCCTGGCGCGGCTTTCTGCGTTCATCTCGGACTTCAGCCTTCTCTCGTACCCGCGTACGTCCATTGCCCCGCTGCACCCTCCAACCTAATCGATCAGGGACCGGTATGAGATGTCTGAAACTGTCTGTCCGCACCCGTACCGACATAAGAAACCGGCCGGACACCTTCTCGGTGTCCGGCCGGTTCTCAAGTACTAGATCTCGCCCCGCAGTTTGGCGAGCGCTTCCGCGAGGATGGCCTCGCCGTCCGCGTCGCTGCGCCGCTCGCGTACGTACGCCAGGTGCGTCTTGTACGGCTCGGTGCGCGGCGGGTCCGGCGGGTTGTCCCTGTCCTGACCTGCCGGAAAGCCGCAGCGGGGACAGTCCCACGTATCGGGGACCTGCGCGTCGCTGGCGAAGCTCGGCTGCGTCTCGTGCCCGTTGGAGCACCAGAAGGAGATGCGCAGTCGCGGCGCGGACTCACCGCGCTCGGCCTCGCCCATCGGCCCCGCCCCGACCCGACTTCCTCGGATCGCGTTGCCACTTGCCACGGTCGTAACTCCCTGCGTGATGGTGCTGCTGCGGGCGCCTCAGTTTACGTAAGGCCCAACGCGCGTCCAGCGTGGGGAGTTACACCCCTCTCCCGGACGCAAGCCCCATGATAAGCCGCGCAGGCGAGCGCGCACCGGACAAGCGGCGAGTGCCTGGCGCTAGTTGTTCGCCTTCATCAGCAGCCCCAGAGCGACAATGCACGCGAACCACAGCAGACCGACCACGACCGTGATGCGGTCGAGGTTGCGCTCGGCGACGGAGGATCCGCCGACGGAGGACTGCATGCCGCCACCGAACATGTCGGACAGACCGCCGCCCTTGCCCTTGTGCATCAGCACCAGCAGCATCATCAGCAGGCTGAAGACGATCAGGGCGATCGAGAACCCCATAACCACGGCTGGACCAACTTCCTCGGATCTGATTCGACGACGGGGGCCGGGGGCTTCTCGCCGGCGGGCATTCCAGCCAGCTTGTCGAGCCTCCGACCCCCGCAAGGGTACGACGTATCGCCGCTACCGCATACTCACTGGTCGCTGAACCGGACGATCTTGACGAACTCGTCCGAGTCCAGCGCGGCGCCGCCCACCAGGGCACCGTCGACGTCGGGCTGCGCCATGATGTCGGCGACGTTCTTCGCCTTCACGGAGCCGCCGTACTGGATGCGGACCTTGTCGGCCAGCTCCTGCGAGTACAGCTCGGCGAGGCGGCCGCGGATCGCGCCGCAGACCTCCTGCGCGTCCTCGGGGGTCGCGACCTCGCCGGTGCCGATCGCCCAGACCGGCTCGTAGGCGATCACGATGGTCTCGGCCTGCTCGGCCGGGACGTCCTTGAGGCCGCCGTCGAGCTGGTTCAGCGTGTACTGGACCTGCTGGCCGGCCTTGCGGATGTCCAGGCCCTCGCCGACGCAGAGGATCGGGGTCAGGCCGTGCTTGTAGGCGGCCTTCACCTTGGCGTTGCAGATCTCGTCGGTCTCGTTGTGGTACTGGCGGCGCTCGGAGTGGCCCACGGCGACGTAGGTGCACTTCAGCTTGGCCAGCATCGGGCCCGAGATCTCGCCGGTGTAGGCGCCGGAGTCCTGCGCCGAGATGTCCTGGGCGCCGTACTTGATCTTGAGCTTGTCGCCGTCGACCAGGGTCTGCACCGAGCGCAGGTCGGTGAAGGGCGGCAGGACGGCGACCTCGCAGGCCTCGTAGTCCTTGTCGGCGAGGGCGAAGGCGAGCTTCTGGACGTGGGCGATGGCCTCGAGGTGGTTGAGGTTCATCTTCCAGTTGCCCGCCATCAGCGGCGTGCGGGTGGTCTTGTCAGTCATGAAGTGTCAGTTCTCCAGTGCGGCGAGGCCGGGGAGCGTCTTGCCCTCGAGGTATTCGAGGGAGGCGCCGCCGCCGGTCGAGATGTGGCCGAAGGCATTCTCGTCGAAGCCCAGGTTACGGACGGCGGCGGCGGAGTCGCCGCCCCCGACCACGGTGAAGCCGTCGCAGTTGAGCAGGGCCCGCGCGACGGCCGAGGTGCCGCCCGCGTAGTCGGGGTGCTCGGCGACGCCGACCGGGCCGTTCCAGAACACGGTCTCGGCGTCGGCGATCTTCGCGGCGAACAGCTCGCGGGACTTCGGGCCGATGTCCAGGCCCTCCATGTCCGCCGGGATCTGGTCCGCCTCGACCGTCTTGAAGTCCGCGGGGGCCTTCGTCTTCAGGTCGGGGAAGTCCGTGGAGACCAGCACGTCGACGGGGAGGACGAGCTCGACGCCGTTCTTCTCGGCGCGCTCCATGTACTCCGTGACGGTCGGGAGCTGGTCCTCCTGGAGGAGGGAGATGCCGACCTCGTAGCCCTTGGCCTTGAGGAAGGTGTACGCCATGCCGCCGCCGATGAGCAGGCGGTCGGCCTTGCCGAGCAGCTCGTCGATGACGGCGAGCTTGTCGGAGACCTTGGCGCCGCCGAGGATCACGGTGTACGGGCGCTTGACGTCCTCGGTGAGCTTCTTGAGGACGCCGACCTCGGTGGCGATGAGGTAGCCCGCGTAGTGCGGCAGCTTGGCCGGCAGGTCGTACACGGAGGCGTGCTTGCGGTGCACGGCGCCGAAGCCGTCGCCCACGTAGACGTCCGCGAGGGCCGCGAGCTGGTCGGCGAACCGGCCGCGCTCGGCGTCGTCCTTGGCGGTCTCGCCCGCGTTGAAGCGGAGGTTCTCGATGACGGCGACCTGACCGGGCTGCAGGCCGTCCACGGCGTCGTGGGCGGCCGGGCCGACGGTGTCCTGCGCGAACGCCACGGGCGCGCCGAGCAGCTCACCGAGCCGCTCGGCGGCGGGCAGCAGCGAGAAGGCCGGGTCCGGGGCGCCCTTGGGGCGGCCCAGGTGCGAGGCCACGACGACCTTGGCGCCCGCGTCGGCGAGGGCCTTGACGGTCGGCAGCACGGCGCGGATGCGGCCGTCGTCGGTGATGGTGCCCTCGGCGAGCGGCACGTTGAGGTCGGCGCGGACGAAGACCCGCTTGCCGTCGACTCCTTCGGCGAGAAGTTCGTCGATCGTCTTCATGAACTGGACTCCTTGGGTGGGCTGACGCGCAACAGGGCCCGGAGCGCGCGGCGTTGCGCGGTCCGGACCCTGTGCTCACATCTACGTGCCTGCTCTGGTGACTAGAGCTGACCGCCGACGAAGACGGTGAGGTCGACGAGGCGGTTGGAGTAGCCCCACTCGTTGTCGTACCAGCCGAGGATCTTCACCGTCTTGCCCTCCTGGACCATGGTCAGGGAGGAGTCGAAGGTGCAGGAGGCCGGGTCGCTCACGATGTCGGACGACACGATCGGGTCCTCGGTGTAGAAGAGGATGCCCTTGAGGGCGCCGTCGTCGGCGGCCTTCTTGAACGCGGCGTTGACCTCGTCCTTGGTGACCTCGCGCTGCAGGTCGACGACGAGGTCGGTGGCCGAGCCGGTCGGGACCGGGACGCGCATCGCGATGCCGTCGAGCTTGCCCTTGAGCTGCGGCAGGACCAGGGCGGTGGCCTTGGCGGCGCCCGTCGTGGTCGGAATGATGTTCTCGGCGGCGGCGCGGGCGCGGCGCAGGTCCGAGTGCGGGAAGTCCAGGATGCGCTGGTCGTTGGTGTACGCGTGCACCGTCGTCATCAGGCCCTTGACGATGCCGAAGTTCTCGTCGAGAACCTTCGCCATCGGCGCCACGCAGTTGGTGGTGCAGGAGGCGTTGGAGATGACGTGGTGGTTCGCCGGGTCGTACTTCTCCTGGTTGACGCCCATCACGATGGTGATGTCCTCGTCCTTGGCCGGAGCCGAGATGAGGACCTTCTTCGCGCCACCGGCGATGTGCTTCTCGGCGTCGGCCTTCTTGGTGAAGATGCCGGTCGACTCGATCACGATGTCGACGCCCAGCTGACCCCAGGGGATGTCGGCGGGGTTGCGCTCGGAGAGCACCTTGATGGTGTGGCCGTCGACCGTGATGGTGTCCTCGGTGTGCGACACCTCGGCCTTGAGGCGGCCCAGGATGGTGTCGTACTTCAGGAGGTGCGCGGTGGTCGCGGTGTCACCCAGGTCGTTGACAGCCACGATCTCGATGTCCGCACCCTGCTCCAGCAGCGCGCGGAAGTAGTTACGACCGATGCGGCCAAAGCCGTTGATGCCTACGCGGATCGTCACGAACCGATCTCCTCGTTGGTACGCCGGTTTTAGACGCCGGCGAGTTGTATGGGATGTCCCCGACCGCCTCCGACCCTACCTCTCTGAAGCCTCTGAGGTGACATCGAGAGGGGCCGTAAGCGGCACTGTGGCCCGTACCCCCCAGTAGGAGTACGGGCCACCGGGACCTAGGTCCCGATTACGCAGCGTCAGCCGCGCAGATGTGCCAGGGAGGCGCCCATAAGAGCGGCCCTCTCGGCCTTTCCGGGGACATGCTCGAACCCGAAGCCGAGCAGCACGCTGTCACGCGCTGTGACCGCCGCGAAGGAGCGGAAGAGCTCGCCGGTCCGGGACCAGTCGCCCGTGATATCGGGACTTCCGGCGGGGGGCGGCGCGACGCTCCAGGAGCCGAGCGATGTCTCGAATCCTTCGGTCTCGGTGGCGGTGCCGCCGACGACCAGCTGCGCGTTGTCGGCGAAGAGGCCGCGGCCGCCGCTGGAGGGGTCGGTGACGGAGCTGAGCGAGACCTCGACCTTCTTGCCCGCGTAGGCGCTGAGGTCGAAGGCGACGGGCTTCCAGCCGCCGGAGGAGCCGGTGAAGCTGTTCCAGGCCCCGCTGGTGCCGGAGGCCGTGCAGCCGCTGTCGCCGGGGGTCAGGTAGTGGCGCAGGAACGGGTGGCCGTTGATGAAGAAGCCGGCCTCGCACTCGGCGGGGACGGCGGCGGACGAGTTGCCGTTCTTGTCCGGCAGCGTGGTCCAGTCGTCGGCGCCCGTGGTGTGCGCCTCCAGGAGTCCGTGGTCGTAGCCGGGCTCCAGGTTCCAGTTGAGGGCGAGGCGCAGCTCGGGCGCGTCGGCGGCCGTGACGCCGGTCAGGTCGATGGTGCGGGTGAGCCGCTTCCAGTCCTGGTCGGCGTGGGTGGCCGAGGCCATGCCCTGCCCCTCGAAGGGCGCGTACGGGTTGGTGAGGCCGGGGTAGTCGCCCGCCGCGGCGCTCTTGAACTGCGGGAACTGCCGGGCGGGCAGCGTCTCGGAGGTGACGGCGAAGCGGCCCGCCTTGTCCAGCGGGTTGGTGTCGGCGGCGGCCAGCGGTGTGCTCACCCCGGAGAGTGCCCCGCTGCCCTTGAAGGCGGTGACGCCGGGCGCGTTGAGCCGCTGGTAGGCGCCGAGGTAGTACTGCGCGAAGTCGTCGGTGAGGGCCGCGCCGAGGTCGACGTTGCCGCCGGCCCGCTCGCCGGACTCGATGAGCTTGCCGCCCTCGTTGAGGTAGTCGCGCAGGGCGAGCTGGGTGGGTGCGCCCGGGACCGGGTCGCCGGTGTAGTGGACGACCGCGGAGAAGTGCGACAGGACGCCGAGCGGGTGCGGTACGCCCTGCTTGGCGACGTCCCAGACGGCGGCGGTGCGGCCGTTGGCCTTCAGGGCGTCGACGTACTTCTGGGTCTGGGTGGCCGTCGCGCCCTCTTCGGCGACGACGAGCGTGCCGGTCTTGGGCCGCTCGGCGACGGTGTAGGTGAAGTGCTCGCTCTGGGTGCGGCCCTTCTTCGTCCGGCCGGTGAACCAGACCTCGACCTTGTCGCCCACGCGCGCGTTCTCGATCTCGGCGCGGTACTGGTCGAAGTGGAGGTTGTCCTCGCCGCCGTAGGTCTCGCCGCCCTTCCAGGCCCTGAGGTCCTCGTCCTGCGTACGGCCGCCGTTGACGCGGTAGTTGAGCTCCTTGTCGCGCACCGACTTGCGGGCGGTGACGGCGACCTCCTGGTCGGCTCCGCGCGCGTAGGAGGTGGTGAAGGAGTCGGGGGTGAAGTCGGGCGCCTCGATGTCGGTGACGGACACCGGCCGGTCGGGGTGGAGCGCGGTCTCGGCGACGGCGAGCGCGAAGGGCACGTTCTTCGCGAACTCCTGCTGGATCAGCTTCTCGTCGTCGGGGAAGGTGAAGATGGAGGCACAGTCCCCGGGCTTCCAGGCGTCGTCCGGGTCCACGTTGGACGCGGTCTGGCAGGTCGACATCTCAGGGGTGAACATCGAGAAGCCGTTGACGTTGCCCGCGTGGCCGTCGGCCTCGCCGTTGGTGGTGTAGAGCTCGGAGGAGACCTGCGGGTGGTACCCCGGGATCGCGGGCTTCTCGGGGGTGCCGGCCAGCGCCTTGTAGAGCACGTCGTCGGGGGTGGGCGTGGCGACCTGCCAGCCGACTCCGTAGAGGATCAGTTCGGCCGCGGAGTGGTAGTTGATGCCGTACGTGAAGCCGATGCGCTTCTGGAAGCGGTCGATCGCCTTGGTCTCCGGCTCGGACATCGGGCCGGTGCCCCGGTAGGTCTCGTTCGTCGACTCCGGGGACGAGCCCTCGTTGTCGTAGCCCCACTTGTAGGCGAAGTTGCGGTTGAGGTCGACGCCGTCGCCGGGGGCGGTCCTGCCGTCGCCGTTGACGTCCCGGAGGTTCTTGCGCCACTGGCGCTCGCCGTCGGCGGCGTGCGTGTAGTCGTAGCCGTCGGGGTTGGCGGTGAGCACGAACCACAGCTCGGTGGAGTCCACGAGCCGGGTGATGCGCCGGTCCTTGCCGTAGTTGTCCAGGTAGTGGTGCATCAGGCGGCGGGTCATCTCGGGGGTGATCCACTCGCGCGCGTGCTGGTTGGACATGTACAGCGTGGAGGGCTTGGAGCCGTCCTTGGACTTCTTGGCGTTCTTGGTGAGCTTCAGGGCGAGGATGTCCTTGCCCTGGAGGGTCTTGCCGATGGAGACGACCTTGGTGAGGCCGGGGTGCGCCTGCCCGGTCCTGACGATCTCCTCCTTGAGGCCGCCCCGGCCGCTGTACGGGCGGAAGACGCCGTCCCCCGCGGCCTTGAGCCGCTTCTCGGCCGCCGTCGACACCGTGTGCTCACTGAGCTCGATGCCCTTGCGCTCGATCGCCTTCGCCTGGGCCCCGGTGAGGTAGAGCTCGACGGTGCCCTTGCCGCTCTTCGGCGTCTGTCCGGCGAGTTCCTGGGCGTCCTGGCCCGCCGCGGCCAGGAGCGGGATCTGCTGCTTGGTGACCTCTGCCCGGTAGACCTGGACGGCCGCCGGATCGTCGGCCGACGGCGCCTTTTCCGGTCCGCTCGCCTGGGCGTGCGGTGCTGCGGCGAGTCCGCCGACGAGAAGTGCGCAGGACGCGAGAACCGATCTCGCGCTCGCTCTTCGTCTCATGAGCCCCCCTTGCGGTTGTCCGGCACAGATGTGCGGGATGCCAGGCTCGTGACAGTGCATGATCATGTCAATACGGCGGGTGAGGGCGCGCGGGGCACGCACGCGAAAGCCGCCGGTGCCCGGTGGGGCACCAGCGGCTCAGGAGGCCTGCGGGGCGGGCGTCAGACCGCCATGTTGTCCGCGAGCTCCTCGGACAGGTTGGACTCGGTGCCCGGAATGCCCAGGTCCTGCGCCCGCTTGTCGGCCATGGCGAGCAGGCGGCGGATCCGGCCCGCCACCGCGTCCTTGGTCAGCGCCGGGTCGGCGAGCGCGCCCAGCTCCTCCAGGGAGGCCTGCTTGTGCTCCATCCGCAGCCGGCCCGCGGCCGCGAGGTGCTCGGGCACCTCGTCGCCCAGGATCTCCAGGGCGCGCTGCACGCGGGCGCCGGCCGCGACGGCCGCGCGGGCCGAGCGGCGCAGGTTCGCGTCGTCGAAGTTGGCCAGGCGGTTGGCGGTGGCGCGCACCTCGCGGCGCATCCGCCGCTCCTCCCAGGCGAGCACCGATTCGTGTGCGCCCAATCGGGTGAGCAGTGCGCCGATCGCGTCGCCGTCGCGCACCACGACCCGGTCCACGCCGCGCACCTCGCGCGCCTTGCCCGCGATCTGCAGCCGGCGCGCCGCGCCGACCAGCGCGAGCGCGGCCTCCGGGCCCGGGCAGGTCACCTCCAGGGAGGAGGAGCGGCCGGGCTCGGTGAGCGAGCCGTGCGCGAGGAAGGCCCCGCGCCAAGCGGCCTCGGCGTCGCAGGTGGCCCCCGAGACCACCTGCGGCGGCAGGCCGCGGATGGGACGGCCGCGGCCGTCCACCAGGCCCGTCTGGCGGGCCAGCTGGTCACCGCCGGCGACCACCCGCACCACGTACCGCGAGCCGCGCCGCAGGCCGCCGGGGGCCATCACGATCAGCTCCGAGCTGTGCCCGAAGATCTCCAGAATGTCCCGCTTGAGCCGCCGGGCGGCCATCGCGGTGTCCAGCTCCGCCTCGATCACGATGCGGCCGCTCACCAGGTGAAGGCCTCCCGCGAACCGCAGGATCGCCGAGACCTCTGCTTTTCTGCAGCAGGTCCGGGTGACGGGGAGCCGGGAGATCTCGTCCTTCACCGCTGCCGTCATCGCCATGGGCCGATCCTTCCATGCATCCGAAAAATACGGTCGTACGCGGCTGCCAGGAGCTCCGGGTCGTGCCTCGGAGTCCCGTCGGGCCGGGCCACCGGCGCCAGCTCGACCGTGGCGCCGAGCCGCTTGGCGGCATCGGTCAGTGACTCACGGTCGGGCACGGCGGCCTCGTCGGCCAGCACCACGTCCAGGGCGAGTTTAGGGGCGTGTCGGGCCAAAACCTCCAAATGACGCTGCGGAGAGAAGCCTTCGGTTTCTCCCGGTTGCGGAGCGAGGTTGAGCGGGAGGACCTTGCGGGCCTTCGTCTCGGTCAGCGCGTCGAGCAGATCCGGCACCAGCAGGTGCGGGATCACCGAGGAGAACCAGGAGCCGGGGCCGAGCACCACCCAGTCCGCGTCCAGGACCGCGGCGACCGCCTCGGGGACGGCCGGCGGGTCGTGCGGGACCACGTGCACGGACTGGACCTCGCCGGGGGTGAGGGCCACCGTGGCCTGGCCGCGGACGGTGTCCACGTCGTCCGGGCGCTCCGGGTCGTGGCCCCGGACCAGGGCCTGGAGCTCCAGCGGCACGGCCGACATGGGCAGCACCCGGCCCTGCGCGCCGAGCAGCCTGCCGACCAGGTCGAGGGCCTGGACGTGGTCCCCGAGCTGCTCCCACAGGGCGACGATCAGCAGATTGCCGACCGCGTGCTCGTGCAGGTCGCCCTTGGACTGGAAGCGGTGCTGGATGACGCGGGACCAGGTCTGGCCCCAGTCGTCGTCGCCGCACAGCGCGGCGAGCGCCTTGCGCAGGTCGCCGGGCGGCAGCACGCCGAGCTCGTCGCGCAGGCGGCCGCTGGAGCCGCCGTCGTCGGCGACCGTGACGACGGCGGTGAGGTCCCCGGCCCCGGTGATGCGGCGCAGCGCGGCGAGCGAGGCGGAGAGCCCCATGCCCCCGCCGAGCGCGACCACCTTCGGCTGGGTGCCCCGCTTGCGGCCCAGTCGGCTCAGGCGGACGGTCCGGCGGTTCGGTGTCACTCTCGCCCCATGTCCCGGTGGACGATGACCGTCTCCACGCCCTCGGACGCCAGGCGCGCCGCGAGCTTCTCCGACATGGCCACGGAGCGGTGCTTGCCGCCCGTGCAGCCGACGGCGATCGTCACGTACCGCTTGCCCTCGCGGCGGTAGCCCGCGGCGATGAGCTGGAGCAGCTCGGCGTACCGGTCGAGGAACTCCTTGGCGCCGGGCTGGTTGAAGACGTACGCGGCGACCTCCTCGTTCTGGCCGGTGTACTGGCGCAGCTCGGGGACCCAGTGCGGGTTCGGCAGGAAGCGCATGTCCACGACGAGGTCCGCGTCGACCGGCAGGCCGTACTTGAAGCCGAACGACATGACGGTGGCCCGCAGCTCGGGCTCCTCCTCGCCCGCGAACGAGGCGTCCATCTTGGCGCGCAGCTCGTGCACGTTCAGGCTGGAGGTGTCGATGACCAGGTCGGCGTCGCCGCGCAGCTCGCGCAGCAGGTCGCGCTCGGCCTCGATGCCGTCGACGATGCGGCCGTCGCCCTGCAGCGGGTGCGGGCGGCGCACCGACTCGAAGCGGCGCACCAGGGCCTCGTCGGAGGACTCCAGGAAGACGATGCGCCGCGTGACGTTCTTCGACGCCAGCTCCGCGAGGGACTCGCGGAGATTGTCGAAGAAGCGCCGGCCGCGGACGTCGACGACGACCGCGATACGGGCGACGTTGCCCTGCGAGCGGGCGCCGAGCTCCACCATGGTGGGGATCAGCGCGGGCGGCAGGTTGTCGACCACGAACCAGCCGAGGTCCTCCAGACACTTGGCGGCCGTGCTGCGCCCGGCTCCTGACATGCCGGAGATGATCACCAGCTCGGGGATCGCGGCGTCCGGCACTCCCGGCGTCTCGATCGGCGTGCCCGCACTCACTTGCTCTCCACCTTCGTCGTGCTCGGTCATGTCTCCTGCCCCCGTCGTTCCTCCGAGGTGCCCGCGGTCACGGGCTCCTCCTCTTCCATGATCTCTCCGGTCGCCGTGTTCACGGCGGGCGCGGCGGGTGCCGCCCGGGCGAGGGCCACCACGATGGCCTCGGCCGTCTTGCGGCCGACGCCCGGAACCTCGCAGATCTGGTCGATTGTCGCGGATCGGAGCTTCTTCACCGAACCGAAGTGCTTGATCAGCGTCTGCTTGCGCGCGTCGCCGAGGCCCGGCACGTCGTCCAGCGGGCCCGCCCGGAAGCGCTTGGCCCGCTTGGTGCGCTGGTAGGTGATGGCGAAGCGGTGGGCTTCGTCACGCACGCGCTGCAGGAGGTAGAGGCCCTCGCTGGTGCGCGGCAGGATGACGGGGTCGTCCTCCTCGGGGACCCAGACCTCCTCCAGGCGCTTGGCCAGGCCGCAGACCGCGATGTCGTCGATGCCGAGCTCGTCCAGGGCCCGGCGGGCGGCCGCGACCTGGGGCTGGCCGCCGTCGACCACGACGAGCTGGGGCGGGTAGGCGAAGCGCTTGGGGCGGCCGTCCTCCTCGGTGGGCCCGAGATCGGCGATCTCCCCGGTCTCCTCGTCCACCCACTCCCCCGTCTTCTCCTTCTCGGCGAGGTACCGCTTGAAGCGGCGCGTGATCACCTCGTGCATGGAGCGGACGTCGTCCTGGCCCTCGAAGCCCTTGATCTGGAAGCGGCGGTACTCGCTCTTCCTGGCCAGGCCGTCCTCGAAGACGACCATGGAGGCCACCACGTCGTCGCCCTGGAGGTGCGAGATGTCGTAGCACTCGATGCGCAGCGGAACGCTGTCCAGCTCCAGGGCGGCGGCGATCTCCTCCAGGGCGCGCGAGCGCGTGGTCAGGTCGGAGGCGCGCTTGGTCTTGTGCAGGACGAGGGACTGCTGGGCGTTGCGCGCGACGGTCTCCATGAGGGCCTTCTTGTCGCCGCGCTGCGGGATGCGCAGCGAGACGTTGGCGCCGCGGCGCTCGGTCAGCCACTCCTGGACCGGCTCTGTCGGGTCCGGCAGGGCGGGGACGAGCACTTCCTTGGGCACGGCGTCGCCGCTCTCCTCCCCGTACAGCTGCTGGAGGGCGTGCTCGACGAGGTCGCCGCTGGTGACCGCCTCGACCTTGTCGGTGACCCAGCCGCGCTGGCCGCGCACGCGTCCGCCGCGGACGTGGAAGATCTGCACGGCGGCCTCCAGCTCGTCCTCGGCGAGGGCGATGAGGTCCGCGTCCGTGGCGTCGGCGAGGACGACGGCGCTCTTCTCCATGGCCTTCTTGAGGGCGTCGATGTCGTCGCGCAGGCGGGCCGCCCGCTCGTACTCCATGTCCTCGGCGGCGTCGGCCATCTGCCGCTCCAGGCGGCGGATGTAGGTGCCCGTGCGGCCGGCCATGAAGTCGCAGAAGTCCTCGGCGAGTTCGCGGTGGTCCTCGGGGGTGATGCGCTCCACGCAGGGCGCCGAGCACTTGCCGATGTAGCCGAGGAGGCAGGGGCGGCCGGTGCGGGTGGCGTTCTTGAACACGCCCGCGGAGCAGGTGCGGACGGGGAAGGCGCGCAGCAGGAGGTCGACCGTGTCGCGGATCGCCCAGGCGTGGCCGTACGGACCGAAGTAGCGCACGCCCTTCTTCTTCGCGCCGCGCATCACCTGCACGCGCGGGAACTGTTCGTTCATCGTCACCGCGAGGTAGGGATAGCTCTTGTCGTCGCGGTACTTGACGTTGAACCGGGGGTCGAACTCCTTGATCCAGGAGTACTCCAGCTGCAGCGCCTCGACCTCGGTGGTGACCACCGTCCACTCGACGGAGGCGGCCGTGGTCACCATGGAGCGGGTGCGCGGGTGCAGCCCGGCCAGGTCCTGGAAGTAGTTCGCCAGGCGCTGGCGCAGGCTCTTGGCCTTCCCGACGTAGATCACCCGGCGGTGCTCGTCGCGGAATTTGTAGACCCCCGGGGCGTCGGGGATCTGTCCCGGCTTGGGGCGGTAGCTGGAAGGGTCGGCCATGTCGGACAGCCTACTGGCGGGGGCTGACAGCGCGGGCCTGCGTCCGGCCGCCCGGTGCGCAGCGCGCTCGCGTGGCCCGGGCGAGGTCAGCCGGTGCGCACCACGATCACGTCGCCCGGTGCGAGCCGGTCGTACAGCAGCCGGGCGTCGGCGGTGCGCAGGCCGAGCCAGCCCCGGGTGATGTCCCGCTCGCCGGGCGCCTTCTCGTCGTAGGTCAGCGCGACGACGTAGTTGGTGCGCCCGTCCGGCGTGCGCAGCTCGACGACCCACGGCAGCGTCAGGTCGTACTCCCCTCCGAGGCCGAAGTCCCCGGCGGGCAGCCGCTTTTCGCGGTGCAGGGCGACGACGGTCATCCGGCCGGCCGGGGTGGGGTGGCGGGCGCTGCCCGCGGAGACGGGCAGCGTGCGGTCGCCGACGGTCATCCGGTGCCGGGACAGGTCGACGGTGGCGGCGGGCGCCCGGGTGCCGTCGGTGGCGACCGGTGCGGGCGTGCGGTGCGGGCGGTCGTCGGGCCCGGAGAGCAGTCCCGCGGTGACCGTGGCGGCGACGGCGGCGGTGGCGAGGGCCGCTCCGGCGACGGCGGTACGGCGCCTGCGGCGGCGCCGGACGGCCCGGCGGCGGATCTCGGCCCCCGGCCCGGGGGGCGGCGTCTGGTGGTCGGCCGCCAGGTCCCGGAGCGCGGCGCTCAGGTCATCGGACACGGCCACCCTCCTTCGCGCTCCGCTCGTCGTCGCCGTCCCGCCCCGCGGACAGCTGCGCGGCGAGCGCCGCCCGGCCCCGCGAGAGGCGGGCCTTGACCGTTCCGACGGGCGAGCCGGTCTCGGAGGCTACCTGCTCCACGCTGAGGTCGCACAGGTGGTGCAGCACGACGGCCGTGCGCTGCGCCTCCGGCAGGGTGCGCAGGGCCTGCACCAGGGCGGTGTGCTCGGGACCCGGGCCGGGGACGCGGTCGGCGGGCGGGTTCCTGCGCACCAGGTCGAGCCAGCGCCTGGCCCGGCGCCAGCGGCTCACCGCGAGGCGCAGGGCGACCGTGCGGATCCAGGCCTCGGGGGCCTCGTCGGCCAGGAAGCTGTCGCGGCGGTCCCAGGCGCGGACGAACGCCTCCTGGACGACGTCCTGCGCCTCCCCGTGGTCCCCGGTCAGGGCGTACAACTGGCCGACCAGGCGCGGGAAGGCGGTGGTGTAGAACGCGTCGAACTCGTCCTCCGTCATGCCCCCGCGCCCCTGTCCGGCCCCGCCGGATCACGTGATCCGCGACCGGTGTGCGACCGGTCCGGAAATTCCTGCGTCTCGTGTGCAACCTGCCGCGTGCCCCGTGCGTACATGTCGCGTATATCGAAACACAGCCCAGGGGGACGGATGACCACAGGAATGACGGCGGGACACGGCACGCGCGCGTGGGGAGCGGCGGCGGTGCTCTGCTCGCTGGTGCTCGCGGGGTGCTCCGCGCCGCAGGGCGCGGACGGGGGGCGGTCGGCCCGCCCGGAGCCCGCGTCGACGGCGGCGGACCGCGCGGCGGCCGCGCGGCAGCAGCCCGCGAAGAAGCCCGCCCCGGAGCCGGCGGCCCTCAAGGACGTGCGGATGAATGTGTCCGACGGCCAGACGGTGGGCGTCGGCATGCCGATATCGCTGACCTTCGCCCGCCCGGTGCCGGCCGGGGAGCGGGCCGCGGTGGAGCGGCGCCTGAAGGTGACCGCGGACCCCGGCGTGACGGGGTCGTGGAGCTGGGTCAAGGACCGCAATCTGCACGACGGGCAGCGCGTCGACTACCGGCCCCGCGCGCCGTGGAAGTCCGGCACGCGGGTCACCGTGCGGGCCGGGTCGGGGGACGCCAGGACGTTCGCGGTGGGGCGCTCGCTCGTCGCGACCGTGGACGTGCGCAGCCACACGATGACGGTGGTGAAGGACGGCAGCACGCGCCGGGTGAAGGTCACCGCGGGCGCGCCCGGCATGGACACCTGGAACGGCACGATGGTCGTCCTCGACAAGCAGTCCCGGGTGCTGATGGACTCCCGGACGGTGGGCTACGGGAGGGCGTACAAGGACTACTACAACTACGCGGTGCACCTGACGACTTCGGGCACGTACCTGCACGAGAACCCGAACGCGAACGCGGCCGCCGGGGAGAGCAACGTGACGCACGGCTGCATCGGCCTGCCCACCGACGGGACCGCGCGGCGCTTCTACGACGAGGTGATACCCGGCGACATCGTGCGGGTCGTCGGCTCGAAGGAGACCGTGGCGCCGGGCAACGGCTACGGCGGCTGGAACGTCGACTGGACGCGGTGGCGGGCGGGCAGCGCGCTGCGCTGACGCCCGGAGGCGGACTCCACGGCAGCGGCGGCCGGCGTCCCGGCCGCCGCTGCTGTGCCCCGCGGGCCTTCCCGGGTCAGTCCCGCCGCGCCGCGCGGCGGCGCACGAGGGCCGTCCCGGAGATGCCGAGGGCGATCAGGGCGCCCGCGCCGGCCACCGAGGAGGCCACCGTGACCGGGCCGCGCACGGAGTCCGCCGCAGGCTGCGCGGTGTCGTAGCCGCCGGCCTTGCCCGACTTCTCGTACGCGGAGCCCGGCAGCTTGTCCCCGTACGCCCGCTGGACCCGTGCGCGGTAGGCGGCGAGCGAGGTGCCGTCGGCGCCCACGGCGCGGACCGCGTCCCGGTCGAGGGGCAGCACGCGCGCGTGGTCGTCGTCCTGGACGTACCAGGCGTTGATCTGCGGCTCGTGGAAGACGGTGCCGCCGGGCAGCTTGCGGTGGCCCACGCGCGCGTAGTGGGTCTCGTCGTCGCCGGTGGCGATGTTCACGACCTGCCAGGAGCCGCCCTGCCGGGCGGTCCACAGGGAGGCCTCCTGGCCGTCGGAGGAGACCGCCTTGCTGGCGAGGAACTCCAGGCGGGCGACCGGCGCGCCCTTCTTGCCCGCGACGAAGTCCGGGGAGAGGTAGTAGACGGGGACGGCCGCGCCCTCGATCCGCGGGTCGGCCGCGGTGCGGGAGAGGGTTCCCTCCCGGGCGAAGAAGCGGGAGAGCGTGTCGAGGGTCCGGGGTGCGGCGGCCGCGCGGTGGGCGGCGTCGCGGGTGGCGGCCGACGGCGCGGCGGGTCCCGAGTCGGCGGAGGCCGCCGGTCCCGCGAGGCCGAGCAGGAGGGTGGCGGCCGTACCGGCGAGCGCGGCCCTGGCCAGGTGGCGGGGAAGGTGACGGGTCATCGCTCTCACGCCCCGATCCGGTAGAGCGAGTGGGTCCAGGAGAAGGTGTTGTTGTCGACGTACCAGGCGTGCGAGGCCCAGTTGTAGCGGTCGTTGGAGGGCCAGGGGTCGCCCCAGTAGACCCAGCTGCTTGCGTCGTCGTAGCCGTACAGGACGTGCATGTGCCCGCCGCCGTTGGACCACTGGATGCGGGTCTCGACCGGGCGGCCCGCGTCGATCTCGGCCTGCACGGTCGGGTAGCGCAGCCAGCCGGTGACGTACGAGCCGGGGTTGATGCCCGCCCAGCGCAGGCCGCTCTGCACGTTGCCGAGGGTGGCCTGATTGTTGGGGCACTCGGTGTTCTGGTTGCGGCCGAAGGCGGCGTTGCAGAACTGGTTCTGGCTGTAGTTGCGGCCCAGGAAGGTCGCGATGGTGTTGCCGCCCGCGGCCCAGCACCAGTTGGTCTTCTGCTGGGCCTGCATGGTGATGTTCAGCCGCTTGGCGGCCTGGACCTGGACGGACGGGCCGGCGGCCTCGGGTGCGGCCGACGGGACGGGGGCGGTGTCGAGCGGGGCCGCCGTGGCCGTGGCCACGGGGGCGGCGAACAGGGCCGCGGCGACGACGGCGAGAGCGGAGAGGCGTCTTTGCCTGCCGCCGCGGCTCCTGGTCTGTGGTGGGCGCATCGCGTTCCTCCCGAGCGAGGTGGGGTGTGGAGGAGCGCGTCCGGACGCTGCGATTGAGCATCGAGTGTTGTCGGGTGCAGGTCAACACGCTTCAATGCGGAATTACTTGGGGCGTGAACGGCGGCGTACGGATGTGAACGGGGGCCGTGCGTCCACCTGGCAGCCCGCCCCCACCGGCGCGAACGCCGGAACCGCACGAGTGAACGTTCACAGAAGGAGTCCGCTTTGCGGCACGGCACACGACTCGCGGACGAACGCAGCACGCACGAGGGCCCCGGCGACCGGATCGACGCGCACGCCTGCGGCGAGCACGGCGGGCGCGACGACCACGGGGACCACGAAGCCGACGGCGACCGCGCCACGGTCCCCCCGCAGGGCACCCCGTCGCCCCCGGCCGCCCCCGACGCCGCCCCCGACGGCGGCGTGCCCGCCGACCTGGCGGCGGCCCTGCGCACCGGCCCGTTCCATCTCGCGCTGCGCACCGCGATCGCCGCCCGGCGGCTGCCCCTGCAGCGCATCCGCCACCATCTGTCCCGGCACGGCGTCAACGTCGGTGTGACCAGCCTGAGTTACTGGCAGCAGGGCGCCCGCAGGCCGCAGCGCGCCGAGTCCCTGCGGGCCGTCCGCGCCCTGGAGGAGATCCTGCAGCTGCCGGAGGAGTCACTGATCCGGCTGCTCGTCCGCCCCGCCGAACGCGTCGACCGGGCACGGCCCGCCGCCCGCTCCTACCGCTCCCTGGTGGAGGCGTCCGACGTGCTGCGCTCGCTCCTGGCCGAGCTCGGCTCCCCCGTCGACGGCGGGCTGCACACCATCGGCCACCACGAGCGGGTGCGGATCGGCGCCCGGCGCGAGCTGGTCGGCCGCGAGTCGCAGCACGTGGTGCGCGCCCACCGGGACGGCGTGGACCGCTATGTGGCCATCCACCACGGCGATCCCGGGTGCGCGCCCGGCCGGGTCCTGGTCCGCGCCCTGGAGAACTGCCGGACGGGGCGCGTGCGGTGGCACGAGGGGACGGGCGTGCTCGTCGCCGAACTGCTCTTCGACGCGCGGCTGCGCGCGGGCGACACCCATCTGTTCGGCTACGGCTTCGAGGACGGCACGGCCGGACCCGCCACCGAGTACCAGCGGGGCTTCACCTACGGCGGCGGCCAGTACGCGCTGCAGATCCGCTACGACGAGGCGGCCCTGCCCGTGCGCTGCCACCGCTTCACCCAGCACTCCGCGGCCGCCCCGCGCGGCGGGCGGCAGGAGCTCACGCTCAGCGGCAGCCACCGCTCGGTGCACCTGGTGGAGCCGCAGGTGCGGGCGGGGATCGTCGGGATCGCGTGGGACTGGGACTGAGCGGGCCGGGTCCGCGGCCCGCGGTCAGTCCTTCTTCGCCGGGCCCGCGACGATCTTGCCGTCGGTCACCTTCACCGGCAGTTCGGCGAGCGGCTCGACGGCCGGTTCGTGCAGCACCTTGCCGTTCGTGGCGTCGAACTGGCTGCCGTGGCACTGACAGATCAGCTTGTGCCCCTCCAGCTTGTTGATCGGGCAGCCCGCGTGGGTGCAGATCGTGCTGTACGCCGTGTACCGGTCCTCGGTGATCCGGCTGACGACCACGTGCTGGTCCGGGTACAGCTTCGAGGCGCCGACCTTCACCTCGTCGGACGCGCCCAGGTCCACCGGCGCGGTCGGCGCCGACCGGTTGCCGCCCTCGCCGGACGAGCAGGCGGTGAGCCCGAGCCCGGCGGCCGGAGCGAGAGCGGCGGCCCGCAGCACGGTGCGGCGGGCGTGAGGCGTGCCGGACATGGTGTCTCCACAGGTCAGGGGCGTGCGTCGGTGACGGATCAGACGATACCGGTGCACAGTGCCACGACCGCGCCGGGCGCGGCCCCCGCGAGGGTGGCGGCCCCTGCGCGCCCCTGCCGTGGCGTCGTACGACCGGGTCCGGCGCGAGCGCGCCCGAGTGCCGCCCGCTTCCGCCCGCGGCCCCGCGCACGGCCTAGCCTGAGCGGGGCGCCGCGCCCGCGTGCCGCGACGCCCGAGCCGAGCCAGGCAGCGCCCGAGAGGAACCACCCGTGATAGTCGTCGCAGGAGAGGCCCTGATCGACCTCGTGCCGCAGGACACGGACGGCGACGCGGGGCTGCCCGCGCTCGCGCCGCGCCTCGGCGGCGGGCCGTACAACACCGCCGTGGCGCTCGGCCGGCTCGGCTCGCCCGTCGCCTTCTGCTCGCGGGTGTCCCGGGACGCGTTCGGCGAGGCGCTGCTGGACGGTCTCCGGGCGGCCGGGGTCGACGTGTCGCCGGTGCGGCGCGGGCCCGAGCCGACGACGCTCGCCGTCGCCTCGATCGGCGCGGACGGCTCGGCCGGGTACTCCTTCTACGTCGAGGGGACGGCCGACCGGCTCTTCGAGGCGCCGGACCGGCTCCCCGAGGGGGTACGGGCCATGTCGTTCGGCACCTGCTCCCTCGTCCTGGAGCCGGGAGCGAGCGCGTACGAGAAGCTGCTGCGGCACGCGGCGGCGCGCGGTGTCTTCACGGCGCTCGACCCGAACGTGCGCGCCGGGCTGATCCCCGACGCGTACGCCTACCGCGCGCGGTTCAGGGGCTGGCTGCCCTCGGTGTCGCTGCTCAAGCTGTCGCAGGAGGACGCCGACTGGCTCGGCGGCAGCCCCCGGGAGTGGCTCGCGGCGGGGCCCGCGGCCGTGGTCGTCACCCGCGGCGGCGACGGCATGTCGCTGTACACGCCGGACGGCGGGGAGCTGCGCGTGCCCGGCGAGGCGGTCGACGTGGTGGACACGATCGGTGCGGGCGACACCGTCAACGCGGCGCTGCTGCACGGCCTGGCGGCACGGGACGCCCTGTCGGCCGGTGCGCTGGCCGGCCTGGGCGTCGAGGGCTGGACCGACGTACTGCGGTTCGCGGCCCGTGCGGCGGCCCTGACCTGCTCACGGGCGGGTGCGGAACCGCCGTACGCCGCCGAGCTGGCCTCGCCCGGCCGATGAGTTCCGCCCCGCCGCGCCGTTTGCACGGGTGTCCCCTCCCGGACGGAGGGGAGGCCGGGGACGAGCGATGCGCCGCGGCACGTGGCGGAGCCGGTCCCCGTCGGGAGCCGGCCGCCTCCGGCCTCAGCCGTTGACCGCGTGCAGACCGCCGGGCCTGCGGCCGTTGAGCCGGTCGAGGGCGCCCGCCGTGGCCGGGTCGGCCGGGACGTAGACGATCAACCGCTGCGGGTCGCTGTCGGGCAGCGCGAGCGTCTCGTACTCCAGGCGGAGCGGACCGGCGTCGGGGTGGGTCAGCCGCTCGACGCCGCTGCGCCGGGGCAGTACGGGCGCACCGGCGAGCCGGTCGGCGAAGGGGGCGCCCGCGTAGACCGTCAGCTCGTCGGTGAAGGCCCGCACGTGCGGGTCGTCCAGCATCGAGTCGGTCTTGAGGTGGCCGACCATGTCGTCGGCGAAACGGTCCCAGTCGGGGTAGGCGGTGCGGGCCCGCTCGTCGGTGAAGACGAACCGGGCGAGGTTGGGGCGTTCGCCGTCCAGGACGCCGAGCGGCCCGGCGATCCGCCGGTAGCCCTCCGTGCAGGCGAGGACGTCGGCGAGGCGGTTGAGCAGGACGGCGGGCGCGGGCTCCAGGGTGTCCAGGATGGCGCGCACGGTGGGGCGGACCGACTCCGCGGGCGGCACGGCCGCGGGGCAGCAGGGGTCGTTGCCGCCCGCCTCCTTCTCCAGGCGGCGCAGGTGGATGCGCTCCTCGACCCGCAGCCGCAGCGCGTCGGCGAGCGCGCCGAGCACCTGGGCCGACGGGTGGCGGTCCCTGCCCTGTTCGAGCCGGGTGAGGTATTCGACGCTGATCCCGGCGAGGGTGGCGACCTCGGAGCGGCGCAGGCCCGGCGTGCGCCGGCGGGGGCCGCTGGGCAGCCCGACCTCGGTCGGCGTCACGGCTTCCCTGCGCAGGCGCAGGAAGGCGCCCAGTTCGTTGTCGCTCACCGGTCGTCGCTCACCGTACGGACAGCTCCTTGTTCCTCACCGTACGAACGTACCAGCGCCCGCCGCGCGGATCGTGGCCCTGCCACTACCAGCATCGGCCCGGCCTTCCTCACGGCCCGGCGGCGCCGCAAGGTGGTCGCATGACTCTTCGAACCTCCGCATCGACGCCCGCCACCACCGCCTCCGCCACCCCCGCGCCGCCGCTGGCCGCCGGGGTCTGGGAGATCGAGCCCTTCCACTCCGCCGTCAATTTCGCCATCCGCCACCTCGGCATCTCCAAGGTGCGCGGCCGCTTCTCCGACGTGCGGGCCGAGCTGGTGGTGGGTGAGCGCGTCGAGGACTCCTCGGTGACCGCCACCGTCGGGCTCGCTTCGATCGACACGGGCAACAAGGACCGGGACGCGCACGTGGTCGCCTCGGACCTGCTCGACGTCGCGAACCGGCCGACGATGACCTTCCGCTCGACCCGGATCGAGGGTGCGGGCGAGGAGTGGGTGATGGCGGGCGAGCTGACCATCGGCGACGTGACCCGGCCGGTGACGCTGGACGTGGAGTTCGGCGGCGTCGAGGAGTTCCCCGGGCAGGACCGCAGGCACGCCGGTTTCGAGGCGACGGGCGAGATCCGGCGCAGCGAGTTCGGCCTGTCCTTCGCCCCGGGAGTGCTCGGCGAGGTCGTGAAGATCCAGCTGGACATGCAGTTCCTGGAGCCCGTCGCCGGGGCCGCCGCGGAGCCTGCCGCGGAGCGGTGAGCGGCCGCCTCAGCGGTCCGTGAACACCCCGTGCCGCCCGGCGCCCGCGGCGAAACGCTCCGCGCCCCGGGCCGCGTCGGCCAGGGAGTGCAGGCCGTGGTCCAGCTCCACGTCCATCGCCTCCGGCTCGGACCGTCCGCCCTGGTCGAGCACGGAGAGCCGGTCCCGGCGCAGACAGGTCTGCGGGAACGCGGCGATCTCGGCGGCGAGCCGCTCGGCCGCGGCGCGCGCGGTGCCGACGGGCACGGTCCGGTTGACCAGCCCCATGCCGAGCGCCTCCGCCGCGCCCACGGGGCGGCCGGTCAGGATGAGGTCGAGCGCGCGGCCCTCGCCGATCAGCCGGGGCAGCCGCACGGTCCCGCCGTCGATGAGCGGGACGCCCCAGCGGCGGCAGAACACCCCGAGGACGGCGTCCTCCTCGGCGACGCGCAGGTCGCACCAGAGGGCCAGTTCGAGTCCGCCCGCGACGGCGTGGCCGGAGATCGCCGCGATCACCGGCTTGGACAGCCGCATCCGGGTGGGGCCCATGGGTCCGTCGCCGTCCCGGGACACGTCGTTGCCGTCGGGGGTGCCGATGGCCTTGAGGTCCGCGCCCGCGCAGAACGTGCCGCCCTCGCCCCACAGCACGGCGACGGCGGCGTCCGGATCGGCGTCGAAGGCGCGGAAGGCGTCGGCGAGGGCGCGGGCGGTGGGCCCGTCGACGGCGTTGCGCGCGGACGGCCTGGACAGCACGACGGTGGTGACGGGGCCTGCGCGTTCGCTGCGTACGGGCATGTGCCAAGCCGACCACGGGAACGGGGCGCCCGACAAGAGCGTGTTCGGGCCGCGGGCCTCCTGGCCACGGGGCGTACGCGCGGCGCCCCGCCCCTGGTGAGGGACGGGGCGCCGCGGGGGTGCGGGCCGGTCAGGCCTTGCGGGCCCGTGCCGTCTTCTTGGCGGCGGCCTTCTTGGGGGCGGCCTGCTTGGTGGCGGCGGCCTTCTTCGTGGCGGCGGCCTTCTTCGTGGCGGCCGTCGTCTTCGTGGCGGCCGTCTTCTTCGCCGCGGTGCCGGTCTTGGCCGTGGCGTCGGTCTTGGCCGTGGCCGTCTTCTTGGTGGCCGTGGCGCTCGCCGCCACCGCCTTCTTGGCGGCGGACTTCTTGGCGGCCGTCTTCTTCGCCGCGGCCTTCTTGGCCTGCGCCCGGCCCTGCGAGGGCAGCGCGTCACTGATCCGGTCCGCCGCGATGATGTCCCGCAGGAACTTGCCGGTGTGGCTGGTCGGCACCCCGGCGACCTCCTCCGGCGTGCCCTCGGCGACGACCAGACCGCCGCCGTTGCCCCCCTCGGGGCCCATGTCGACGACCCAGTCCGCGGTCTTGATCACGTCGAGGTTGTGCTCGATGACGATGACCGTGTTGCCCTTGTCGACCAGTCCGGACAGGACCGTGATCAGCTTGCTGATGTCCTCGAAGTGCAGACCGGTGGTCGGCTCGTCCAGGACGTACACGGTGCGGCCGGTGGACCGCTTCTGGAGCTCGGAGGCCAGCTTCACGCGCTGGGCCTCGCCGCCGGAGAGCGTGGGCGCCGACTGGCCCAGGCGCACGTACCCGAGGCCGACGTCGTGGAGCGTCCGCAGGTGCCGGGCGATGGCGGGCACGGCCTCGAAGAAGTCGAGCGCCTCCTCGATCGGCATGTCGAGGACCTCGGCGATGGACTTGCCCTTGTAGTGGACGTCCAGCGTCTCGCGGTTGTACCGCGCGCCGTGGCAGACCTCGCACGGGACGTACACGTCCGGGAGGAAGTTCATCTCGATCTTGATCGTGCCGTCACCGGAGCAGTTCTCGCAGCGCCCGCCCTTGACGTTGAAGGAGAAGCGGCCGGGGAGGTAGCCCCGCACCTTCGCCTCCGTCGTCTCGGCGAAGAGCCTGCGGACGTGGTCGAAGACTCCGGTGTAGGTCGCCGGGTTCGACCGCGGGGTGCGGCCGATGGGCGACTGGTCGACGTGCACGACCTTGTCGACGAGGTCGTCGCCGTCCACGCGCGTGTGGCGGCCGGGGACGGACCGGGCGCCGTTCAGCTCGCGGGCCAGGTGCGTGTACAGGATGTCGTTCACGAGCGTCGACTTGCCCGAGCCCGAGACGCCCGTGACCGCCGTGAGCACGCCGAGCGGGAAGGAGACGTCGATGTCCTGGAGGTTGTTCTCCCGGGCGCCGTGCACCGTGAGCTGCCGGGACGGGTCGGCGGGGCGGCGCAGGTCCGGGACCGGGATGGACTTCTTGCCCGAGAGGTACTGCCCGGTGATCGACTTGTCGTTGGCGAGGAGCTCCTTCATGGAGCCGCTGTGCACGACCTTGCCGCCGTGCTCGCCCGCGCCGGGGCCGATGTCCACGACCCAGTCGGCGACCTTGATGGTGTCCTCGTCGTGCTCCACGACGATCAGGGTGTTACCCATGTCGCGCAGGCGGACGAGGGTCTCGATCAGGCGGTGGTTGTCCCGCTGGTGCAGGCCGATGGACGGCTCGTCCAGGACGTAGAGCACGCCGACGAGGCCGGAGCCGATCTGGGTGGCCAGGCGGATGCGCTGGGCCTCGCCTCCGGAGAGGGTGCCCGCGGCGCGGTTCAGCGAGAGGTAGTCCAGGCCGACGTCGACCAGGAACCGCAGGCGTTCGTTGACCTCCTTCAGGACGCGCTCGGCGATCTTCTTGTCGCGGGCGCCCAGCTTCAGCTCTGCGAGGAAGTCCGCGCAGTCGCTGATGGACATCGCCGAGACCTCGGCGATGGACTTCCCCATGACCGAGACGGCCAGGACGATCGGCTTGAGGCGGGTTCCCTCACAGGTGGGGCAGGGCACCTCGCGCATGTAGCCCTCGAAGCGCTCGCGGCTCGCGTCGCTCTCGGCCTCGCTGTGCCGGCGCTTGACGAAGGGGACGGCACCTTCGAAGGCGGTGGTGTAGACCCGCTCGCGGCCGTAGCGGTTGCGGTAGCGGACCTCGATCTGGGTCTTGTGGCCGTACAGGAGCGCCTTCTTGGCGCGCTGGGGCAGGCCCGCCCAGGGCATGTCGGTGGAGAAGCCGAGGGCGTCGGCGAGTGCTCCCACGAGCCGGCCGAAGTAGTCCTTGGTGTGGCCGTGCGACCAGGGGTGGACGGCGCCCTCGTCGAGCGACTTGTCCTCGTCGGGGACGATCAGCTCCGGGTCGACCTCCATGCGCGTGCCGATGCCGGTGCAGTCCGGACAGGCGCCGAAGGGCGAGTTGAAGGAGAAGGAGCGGGGCTCCAGCTCCTCGAAGGACAGGTCGTCGTACGGGCAGTAGAGGTGCTCCGAGTACATCCGCTCGCGCTCGGGGTCGTCCTCGGGGAGGTCGACGAAGTCGAGCACGACCATGCCGCCGGCGAGGCCGAGCGCGGTCTCCACGGAGTCGGTCAGGCGGCGCTTGGCGGAGTCCTTCACCGTCAGGCGGTCGATGACCACCTCGATGGTGTGCTTCTCCTGCTTCTTCAGCGTGGGCGGCTCGGAGAGCTGGATCGTCTCGCCGTCGACCCGGGCGCGGCTGTAGCCCTTGGTCTGCAGGTCGGCGAAGAGGTCGACGAACTCGCCCTTGCGCTCGCGCACCAGCGGGGACAGGACCTGGAAGCGGCTGCCCTCGGGCAGTTCGAGGACCTTGTCGACGATGGCCTGCGGCGACTGGCGGGAGATGGGCCTGCCGCACTCGGGGCAGTGCGGCTTGCCGATGCGCGCGAAGAGCAGGCGCAGGTAGTCGTAGACCTCGGTGATGGTGCCGACCGTCGAGCGCGGGTTGCGCGAGGTCGACTTCTGGTCGATGGAGACCGCCGGGGAGAGGCCCTCGATGAAGTCGACGTCGGGCTTGTCCATCTGGCCGAGGAACTGCCGGGCGTACGAGGACAGCGACTCGACGTAGCGCCGCTGGCCCTCGGCGAAGATCGTGTCGAACGCGAGCGAGGACTTGCCCGACCCGGAGAGACCGGTGAAGACGATGAGGGAGTCACGCGGGAGGTCGAGCGAGACGTTCTTGAGATTGTGCTCGCGCGCGCCACGGACGATGAGACGGTCGGCCACGCCGGTCCGCACCTTTCTTGAGAGTGGTGACAGGGGTGAAACCCCCGTCGTTCACAGACTAGGGCGAGCCACTGACAACGCCGGGCCGCTTCCCTGGTTCCACGTACACAACAAACCCGGACCTTCAAGAATGCCCGATGCCGCCCCCGACCATATAGCACGTGCATTCGATTTGCGGGCCGCCCCTGACACCTTCACCCGAAGGTGTGGCGCGGCTATCGTCGACCGCATGATTGATCATGTGCGCGACCTGGCGTCTGTACGTGACGCGACCGACCGACTGCTCACCGCAGCGGCGAAACTGAACAACGATTCGACCGCCGAGCCGTCACGGCTTCCCGGCTGGAGCCGCGGCCACGTCCTGGCCCACCTCGCGCGGAACGCCGACGCCCTGGTGAACGTCCTCGCGGGGCGCCCCATGTACCCGAGTGCCGAGACCCGGGACGCGGACATAGCGCGGGACGCCCCGCGGGCGCTCGCCGAGCAGCTGGAGGACGTGCGGCAGAGCGCGGCGGGCTTCGAGGCGCAGGCCGCGCTCCCCGCGGACTGGTCGCGCACGATCACCCTGCGCAACGGCGTCACCGACTCCGCGTCCCGCGTGCCGTTCCGGCGCTGGGTGGAGGTCGAGCTGCACCACGTCGACCTGGGGATCGGGTACGAGCTGGAGGACCTGCCGGCGGATTTCGTCCGCCGCGAGATCACCTTCCTGGCGTCCCGCTTCTCGGGGAACCCCGACGTGCCCGCCACCCGCGTCACGGACGGCACGCACGCGTGGAGCACCGGCCGGGACGGCGAGCCCGAGATCACCGTCTCGGGGCCCGCGCCGGACCTGGTGGGCTGGCTCGCCGGCCGCCGCGACGGTTCCGCGCTGACGGCCGAAGGCGGCCTCCTGCCCGCGCTGCCCCCGCTATAGGCTGGCGCACATGACGTACAGCGGAGCGGTGAAGGTCGGCGGACCGGCGGACGTGCACGAACTCCAGGATCTGATGATCTCGAAGGTCGCGGTCGGGCCGATGGACAACAACGCCTACCTGCTGCGCTGCCGGGCCACCGGTGAGCAGCTGCTGATCGACGCGGCGAACGACGCCGCGACGCTGCTCACGCTGATCGGTGACGACGGCATCGCGTCCGTCGTCACCACCCATCAGCACGGCGACCACTGGCAGGCCCTCGCCGAGGTCGTGTCGGCGACGGGCGCGCGGACGTTCGCGGGCCGCGAGGACGCCCCGGGCATCCCGGTCGCCACGGACGTCGCGGTCGACGACGGCGACACGGTCACGGTGGGCCGGGTGTCCCTGACCGCGCGGCACCTGGTGGGCCACACCCCGGGCTCGATCGCGCTGGTCTACGACGACCCGCACGGCCACCCGCACGTGTTCACCGGCGACTGCCTCTTCCCGGGCGGCGTCGGCAACACCTGGCAGGACCCGGACGCCTTCGCGAGCCTGATCGCCGACGTCGAGACGAAGATCTTCGGCGCGCTGCCGGACGAGACGTGGGTGTATCCCGGCCACGGCGGCGACACGACGCTCGGCGCCGAGCGCCCGCACCTGGCGGAGTGGCGCGCGCGGGGCTGGTGAGACGTCAGGCCCCGGCGATGCCGGGGGCGCGCGTCACGCCCCGGCGGCGACCAGCGCCGCCACCCGCTCGACGGCGAACGCGTACCCCTGCACGCCGCACCCCGCGATGACCCCGTCGGCGCGCTGTGAGACGTAGCTGTGGTGCCGGAACGCCTCGCGCTGGTGGATGTTGGAGATGTGCACCTCCACCACCGGCATGCCGTCACAGGTGTTGAGCGCGTCCAGGATCGCGACGGACGTGTGCGAGTAGGCGGCGGGGTTGATGACGATGCCCGCGTGGTGCTCGCGCGCCTCGTGGATCCAGTCGACCAACTCGCCCTCGTGGTTGCTCTGCCGCAGGTCCACGGTCCCGCCGTGCGCCGCGGCCGCCCCGGCGCACAGGGCCTCGACGTCGGCCAGCGTGTCGGTGCCGTAGATCTCGGGCTGGCGGCGGCCGAGGAGGTTCAGGTTCGGGCCGTTCAGGATCATGATCGGGGCGGTGGCGAGGCTGCGCGTCATAGGGGAGGTCTATCACGCGGCCTCCGCGCGGCAGGCGCCACCGTCGTACGCCGGGATGATCTCCGCACCTCCGCGCGCCGCTACGGGGTGACCGCGAGTTCCAGGAACGCCGCGAACAGCACCAGGTGGACGCCGCCCTGCAGGGGGGTGGCGCGGCCGGGCACGACCGTGAGCGTGCCGACGATCACGGTCAGCGCGAGCAGCACCATGTGGGTCGAGCTCAGCCCGAGCACGAGCGGCCCCGACAGCCACACGGAGGCGACGGCGACGGCCGGGATGGTCAGGCCGATGCTGGCCATCGCCGAGCCGAGGGCGAGGTTCAGGCTGGTCTGCACGCGGTCGCGGCGGGTGGCGCGCACGGCCGCGATGGTCTCCGGGAGCAGCACGAGGAGCGCGATGACCACACCGACGACGGCGTGCGGCATGCCGGCGCTCTCCACGCCCGACTCGATCGTCGGGGAGACGCCCTTGGCGAGGCCGACCACGCCGATCAGGGCCAGGGCGAGCAGCCCGAGGCTGAGCAGCGCCTGCCGGGAGGAGGGCCCCTCGGCGTGGCTGTCGGCGTCGATGACCTCGCCCTGCTTGGTGATGGGCAGGAAGTAGTCGCGGTGCCGCACGGTCTGGGTGGTCACGAAGATGCCGTAGAGGACGATCGAGGCGATCGCGGCGAAGGTCAGCTGACCGGTGGAGAACTCCGGGCCCTGCTTGGTGGTGGTGAAGGTCGGCAGGACCAGGCAGAGGGTGGCCAGGGTGGCGACGGTCGCGAGGGCCGCGCCGGTGCCCTCGGGGTTGAAGACGGCGACGCGGTGGCGCAGCGCACCCACCAGGAGGCAGAGTCCGACGATGCCGTTGCAGGTGATCATCACGGCGGCGAAGACGGTGTCCCGCGCGAGGGTGGCACTCTTGTCGCCGCCGTCGGCCATCAGGGTGACGATCAGCGCCACCTCGATGATGGTGACGGCGACCGCGAGGACGAGGGAGCCGAAGGGTTCCCCGACGCGGTGGGCGATCACCTCGGCGTGGTGGACGGCGGCGAGCACCGCCCCGGCGAGGATCAGCGTGACCAGGGCGACGAGCAGGCCCGGCAGGTCCCGCCCCCAGGTGAGCGCGAGGAGAACGATCGCGAGGACCGGCACGAGGGCCGTCCACTGCATGCCGAGCGCCCGGAGCCGAGTGACCATGACTCGATGCTGCCCCGGGCGTCTGGGTGCCGCTACTCGGTGCTCCCCGCCCGGTGCCCCGGGCGGGGAGCGAGGACCGTCAGGCCTCGACGCTGTCCTTCTCGGCGTCCTCGCCGGCCTCGGCCGCCGCCTGCTCCTGCTTCTTGGAGGCGATGAGGCTGGTGATCGTGGTGATCACCAGGACGCCGCAGATGACGCCCAGCGAGACCGGGATGGAGATCTCGGGGACGTGCACGCCGTTCTCGTGGAGGGCGTGCAGGACGAGCTTCACGCCGATGAAGCCGAGGATCACCGACAGGCCGTAGCTGAGGTGGACCAGCTTCCTGAGCAGGCCGCCGATGAGGAAGTACAGCTGGCGCAGACCCATCAGGGCGAAGGCGTTGGCGGTGAAGACGATGTACGGGTCCTGGGTGAGGCCGAAGATCGCGGGGATGGAGTCCATCGCGAAGAGGACGTCGGTGGTGCCGATGGCGAGCATGACGACCATGAGGGGCGTCATGATGCGCTTGCCGTTCTTCCGGATGAAGAGCTTGGTGCCCTCGTACCGGTCGGAGACGCCGAACTTCTTCTCGATGGACTTCAGGAGGCGGTTCTCCTCCCAGTCCTCTTCCTCGTCGTCGGCCCGGGCCTCCTGGATGAGCTTCCAGGCGGTGTAGATCAGGAACGCGCCGAAGATGTAGAAGACCCACGAGAAGTTGGCGATGACCGCGGCGCCGGCGGCGATGAAGATCGCTCGCAGGACCAGGGCGATCAGCACGCCGAACAGCAGCACGCGCTGCTGGAGGTGGGAGGGCACCGAGAACTTCGCCATGATCAGGATGAAGACGAAGAGGTTGTCCACGGAGAGGGACTTCTCGGTGATGAAGCCGGCGAAGAACTCACCGGACGCCTGGCTCTCGCCCGCGACCAGCAGGCCGACGCCGAAGAGCGCCGCGAGGACGATCCAGACGATCGTCCAGATTCCGGCTTCCTTGATCGACACGTCATGGGGCTTGCGCCCGATGAAGAAGTCGACCGCGATCAGGGCACACAGACCGAGAACGGTCGTCACCCACAGGGTCATTGAAACGTCCACTGCGCCTCCGGCGTCGTACGGCTACTGATCAGCGTCGTCGCTGCCGGAGGTCTCTTCCACCCGAGGCGGTCACCGCCATGAATCGGGCCGACGCCCCGGGACCGATGGCGGTCCGTATTGACGGGTACGTCGCAGCCGGGAGTACTCCCCTCCGCAGGTAGAAGCGTACGCGAAACACCAAGCATTGGTAAAGGAGATGGCAAACAAGAGCCAAAAGGCCAGGTCAGGGCGGGTCAAAAGTCGCTTTAACGTCAACCTCGGGGCGCGCGGGCGGTCCGGGAGCCCGCGCCCGCCGTCAGCGCCCGCCGTTGCGCCGGGCCGTGGCCACCCGCTCGACGACCTCCCGCAGGACCTGGCTGCCGGGCGGGAACACCGGCGGGTCGTACGTCCAGGCATGGCCGACCCAGGGGTCGGCGAGGTGGTCGTCGGGCACCGGCGTCAGGCGCAGCAGCGCCCGCCACAGGGGGTCGAGCAGCGGGCCGTAGGCGGCGGCGTCCTCACGGTCGGCGACCATCATGAGGTGGACGCCGACGGCCGGGCCCTCGTCCGCGAGGTAGCGCAGCATGGTCACCGCGCGGTCGTCGAAGCCGTGCGGGAAGTCGTTGACGATCAGGAGCTGCTCGGCGGTGTCGAGGTCCGGGGGCAGGGCATCGGCGGCACCGCCGCGGACGGCCATCTGCACCAGGTCGACGCGCTGGGTGAGCCGGCCGAGGACCTCGCTGACCCCCGCCGCCCCCGCGGCCGGGGGCCCGGCGAGCACCCCGGCGCCCGTGAGCGGCGCGAACGCGGCCGCGGCGGCGCCCGCCGCGTCGATGACGTGCACCTGGAACCGGCCCGCCGGATAGGCGGCGAGCAGCCGGGCCGCGTGCGCGACCGCGGTGTCCACGGCGAGGCGGCGCAGCTCGGTGACGTCGGTGGCGTGGTTGGTGAGGGCCTTGCCGCTGTCGATCCACAGGCCGCGCTCCAGGGGGAGCCGGACGAGCATCGGGATCCGCAGGTCGACGCGCTCGGGGAGGTGCAGGTCGCCGAGGCGCAGCGCCATGGGGATCTCCATGGGCGCGCGGTAGCCGTGCCAGACGGGGCTGCTCCACGCCGCGTACGCCGGGGGCAGGGCGGGCTCGACGACGTCGGCCTCGGCGGCGAGCTGGGCGAGGTCGCGGTCCAGGGCGGCCCGGGCCCGGCCGACCAGGTCGGCGTGCCGGGCGCGGGCGGTCTCCCGCGCGGCGTCGCCGGTGCCGCCGATACGGCTGCGCGGGTCGGACAGGACCTTGTCGAGCTCCTGCTCCATGCGGGAGTCGGCGAAGTCGACGGCGCTGCGGTAGGCGGCCGTGGTGCGGGCCAGGTCCTCGAACATGCCCCACACCTGGTTGTAGAGCCGCTCCTCCATGGACCAGCCGGTGGCGTCGCCCGCGACGGGCCGCGCGGGCGTGCCGGGCGGGGCCGGGGGCGCGGTGGGGGCGGGCGGCGGGGGTGCGGTGGTCTGCCGGCCGGGGTGGGTGTAGTTGACCGGGCCGCCCTCTCCCTGCGGGTCGGCGGGGGTGCTGCCCGGCTGTCCCTGGGGCGGCGGGGCCTGTCCGGGCGGCGGGACCGGCTCGCCGTGCGCCGGGGTGGCCGGGCCCGGGGGGCCGGTGCGCACACGGGCGTCGTCGGCGGGCCGCGCGGGCGGCGCGGCGACGGACCGGGCCAGGCCCCGTGCCACCGCGTCGTTGATCGCGCCGGCCAGCTCGCGGGCCTCGGGCAGGCCCTGGTCGGTGAGCATCTCGGCGAGGCCGCCCGCGTACCCCTGGCCGACGGCGCGGACCTTCCAGGCGCCCTGGCGGCGGTAGAGCTCCAGGGCGACGACGGCGGACTCGGTGTCCAGGTCGGTGATGGTGTAGCTGGCGGCCTCGGCGCCGTCGAGCGTGGTGACCGCGACGAAGGGGGCGGCGAGGGCCCGGAAGCCGGCCGGTCCCCCGACGCCGACGGGCAGGGCGAGCAGCACGCTGACCCGGTGGACGGGGTCCGGCAGGGCGTCGAGGTCCACGGCGAGCCGGTGGTCGGCGGCGGCCTGCCGGGAGACTTCGAGGCCCGGCAGGGTGGGCGAGCCCGGGTGGGCCACCCACTCCACACCGCGCACCCTGCCCTGCTCGTCGCCGAGCGTGGCACCGGCCACGACCGGCCCGCCGGCCGACACGCGGATCTCCAGGCGGGTCCCCGGAAGCGGGTGGTTCTGCCCCCGCACCAGCTCGGCCGTCATCGCCTTGTTCCCCCTTGCAGGGCTCCCGTCGAGCCCTCGTACTGCGTACGTCGACTGCGTCCGTACGGACGGTGCTGCTGTCAGGTGTGCGGCTGTCGGGTGCGGTGCGCGGGCGCGCCTACAGGTGCGGCAGGCGCCTACAGGTGCGGCAGGCGCCTACAGGTGCGGCAGGATCGAGGGCATCAGGTCCTGGAAGGTGCGGCCGTTGGCGGGGTTGCCGATGGCCGTCATCTGCCAGCCCGCGCCCACGCGGTGCACCTTCGCCATGATCTGCGCGGTGTACTGGCCGCCGCCGTCGAGGGTGTAGCGCGCGAGCTCCTGGCCGTTGGTCTCGTCGACCAGGCGGCAGAAGGCGTTCTGCACCTCCTGGAAGGTCTGGCCGGTGAAGGAGTTCACCGTGAAGACGATCTGGTCGATGTGGACGGGGATGCGCTGGAGGTCGACGAGGATCGCCTCGTCGTCGCCGCCCTGGCCGACGCCGCCGACGAGGTTGTCGCCGGTGTGCCGCACCGAGCCGTCGTCGCTGACCAGGTGGCGGAAGAAGACGACGTCCACCGGCTGCTTGTCCGCGAACAGCACCGCCGAGGCGTCCAGGTCGACCTCGCGGGTGCGCGAGCCGAACAGGCCGCGGCGCGGGGCCGCCTGCCACCCGAGTCCCATGCGCACCGCGGTCAGGGCGCCCCCGTCGTCCTTCTGCAGGCTGATGGCCTGACCCTTGGTCATGTTGACCGTCACGCGCTGTCCCCTCTCGAACTGCCTGGGCAACCGCCTGTTGCGGTTGCCCAGCACCCTATGTAGCGCGACCTGCGGAGCAGCAGTCCGGGCCGCACTTTGTGGCGGTCTTGCAACAGACCGGGCAGTACGCCACATCTGCCGCCCCAGAAGTGCCCCCGGTCATCTCCTGCCCGGGCGGCGGTGGCCCTGCGATCTCCGCGGGCCCGCTGCGCCCGGCGCGGCACCTCCTAGGGGGCGTCTCTCCGATCTTCGTGGACAGGCCGCGGCGTCTGGTGCGGTGCATCGCCGTGCGGCCGGGCCGCCCTCGTACTGGTGGTACGTGGGCGGCCCGGCCGTGCGGCGAGGTGCCCTGCCAGGCGCCGCGGACCCGCGAAGATCGGAGAGACGCCCCCTAGGCCTGGCCCGCCTCCCGCATCTGCCGCAGCTCCTTCTTCATCTCCGACACCTCGTCGCGCAGCCGGGCGGCGATCTCGAACTGCAGGTCGGCGGCGGCCGTGCGCATGCGCGCGGTCATCTCCTCGATCTGCTCGGCCAGCTCGGCCGCGGGGCGGTCGGTGGGAACGGTCTCCGCGGCCTTCTTGCCCTTGCCCTTGGCCTTGGCTGTCGTGGCCGCCTTGCCGGCCTTGGCCGTCTCGCCGCCGAGCGCGGGCACCGGCGCCTTGGCGCCCTTGCCCGCCTTCGGCTTGCGGTAGTCGGAGCCGAGGAGCTGCTCGGTGTCGACCTCCTCGCGCGCGATGGCCGAGACGATGTCGTTGATCTTCTTGCGCAGCGGCTGCGGGTCGATGCCCCGCTCGGTGTTGTACGCGATCTGCTTCTCCCGGCGACGGTTGGTCTCGTCGATGGCCTTCTCCATGGCCGGGGTGATCTTGTCGGCGTACATGTGGACCTGGCCGGAGACGTTGCGCGCGGCGCGGCCGATGGTCTGGATCAGGGAGGTCCCCGAGCGCAGGAAGCCCTCCTTGTCCGCGTCGAGGATCGCCACCAGGGAGACCTCGGGCAGGTCGAGGCCCTCGCGCAGGAGGTTGATGCCGACCAGGACGTCGAACTCGCCGGCCCGCAGCTCGCGCAGCAGCTCGACGCGGCGCAGGGTGTCGACGTCGCTGTGCAGGTAGCGGACCTGGATGCCGAGCTCGAGGAAGTAGTCGGTGAGGTCCTCGGCCATCTTCTTGGTGAGGGTGGTGACCAGGACGCGCTCGTCCTTCTCGGTGCGGGTGCGGATCTCGTGCACCAGGTCGTCGATCTGGCCCTCGGTGGGCTTGACGACGACCTCGGGGTCGACCAGGCCGGTGGGGCGGATGATCTGCTCCACATAGCCGTCGCCGCGCGAGAGCTCGTACTTGCCGGGGGTCGCCGAGAGGTAGACCGTCTGCCCGATGCGGCCGAGGAACTCCTCCCACTTCAGCGGGCGGTTGTCCAGCGCGGAGGGGAGGCGGAAGCCGTGGTCGACGAGGGTGCGCTTGCGGGAGGCGTCGCCCTCGTACATCGCGCCGATCTGCGGGACCGTGACGTGCGACTCGTCCAGGACGAGGAGGAAGTCGTCCGGGAAGTAGTCGATGAGGGTGTTGGGCGCGGAGCCGGGCTCGCGGCCGTCGAAGTGCATGGAGTAGTTCTCCACGCCGGAGCAGGAGCCGATCTGGCGGAGCATCTCCAGGTCGTACGTGGTGCGCATGCGCAGGCGCTGGGCCTCCAGCATCTTGCCCTGCTTCTCGAGCTCGGCCAGGCGCTCGCCGAGCTCCTTCTCGATGCCGTTGACCGCCTTCTCCATGCGCTCGGGGCCCGCCACGTAGTGCGAGGCGGGGAAGACGTACAGGTGGTCGTCGTCGCTGATGACCTCGCCGGTGAGCGGGTGGAGGGTGGAGAGGGCCTCGATCTCGTCGCCGAACATCTCGATGCGGACGGCCAGCTCCTCGTAGACCGGGAAGATCTCGATGGTGTCGCCGCGGACGCGGAAGGTGCCGCGGGTGAACGCGAGGTCGTTGCGCGTGTACTGGATGTCGACGAAGCGGCGCAGGAGCTGGTCCCGGTCGATCTCGTCGCCGACCTTGAGCGGGACCATGCGGTCCACGTACTCCTGGGGGGTGCCGAGGCCGTAGATGCAGGAGACCGAGGCGACCACGACGACGTCGCGGCGGGTGAGCAGCGAATTCGTCGCGGAGTGGCGCAGGCGCTCCACTTCCTCGTTGATCGAGGAGTCCTTCTCGATGTAGGTGTCCGACTGCGGGACGTACGCCTCGGGCTGGTAGTAGTCGTAGTACGAGACGAAGTACTCCACCGCGTTGTTCGGCAGGAGCTCGCGGAACTCGTTCGCCAGCTGGGCGGCCAGTGTCTTGTTCGGCGCCATCACCAGGGTGGGGCGCTGGAGCTTCTCGATCATCCACGCGGTGGTGGCCGACTTGCCGGTGCCGGTCGCGCCGAGGAGGACGACGTCCTTCTCGCCCGCGCGGATGCGTCGGTCCAGCTCGGCGATGGCCGCCGGCTGGTCACCGCTGGGCTGGTACGGGCTGACGACCTCGAAGGGTGCCACCGTGCGTTCGATCTTGGATACGGGCCGCATGGAAACCACCGTACGACCCCGCACTGACAACCGGGCCGGATCGGCCGTCCCGCGGCGTCCCGCGGCCGGGCCCGGCGGGGTCGCCGGGCCCGCCGCTCACCAGTTCTGCGGGGTGCGGGAGCCGGGGCGGGTGCGGGAGCGGGGCCGGGTCCTGCGGCGGGCGACCGGCATGTGGCGGTCGCCGGAGCGCGGGACGGGGTAGGACTGCCGGCTGCGGCCGCCGCTCGCGGGGTTCCTGACGTCGGCCTGGCCGCCCATCACCATGAGCGGGTCGAACATGACGATCACGCCCGCAAGGAGCAGGAAGGCGAGCGGGCCGATCATCATGGGCGCGAGGATCTCGGCGGGCGAGTCGCCGGGCGGCATGGCGTCCGAGCCGTGCAGGTGGACGCTGAGCCCCGCCATGCCCATGTAGTGCATGCCGCTCACCGCGAGCCCCATGACCAGGCTCGCGCCCAGGCTCCACAGGATGCCTCTGACCTGCCCGGCCGCCCAGAGCGCGGCGGTCGCGGCGACCATCGCGATCACGACGGACGCGGCGACGGTCAGGGTGTTGTACTCCAGCGTCCCGCGCAGGCGCATACCGGCCATGCCCAGGTAGTGCATCGAGGCGACGCCCAGGCCGGTGACCGTCCCGCCGGTGAAGAGGGCGGTGCCCGTGGCGCCGCGGTAGCCGACGATGAAGATGCCGATGCCGACCATGACGATGGCGACGGCGAGGCTCGCGAAGGTCAGCGCCTTGTCGTAGCGGATCGGGGCCTCGTCGACGGTGAAGCCCATCATCGCGATGAAGTGCATGGTCCAGATCCCGGACCCGATCGCCGCCGAGCCGAGCGCCAGCCAGCCGGGCCGCCAGGAGTGCGCGACGAGCAGCGATCTGGTGGTGCAGCGCAGCCCGAGCGCCCCTCCCAGACAGGCCATGAGATAGGCCACCACCGGTGTGACGACTCCGTAGCTGAACCCGTCGACCGTGCCCTGCATGCGCGGTAGCCCTTCCGCCTGTCGTGCCCAAATGCTGTAAAAACGTGCCGTTCACCCCCTGCCGGCCGCCATCTGAAAGGCCGTCGGCTGAGGCTGAGAGTAAAGCTCACGCCGGAACGTACGAACGATTTTCCGGCAAAGAATCGCGTTCCCCACGCGCGGGGTCCTCGACTTTGATGACTCCGTTCAACCTGTGGCCATCCTGCACCTGCTTCCCGTTGGCCGCGGACTGTCACTGTCGTCCGGTCCGTGAACTCGACACGAGGAGTACCCGTGTACGCACGTGCTGCCACCACCGTCGCCCTCCTCGGAGCCGGTGCGCTCGTCCTCCCCCTCAGCACCGCCGCCGCGCAGCCCGGGTCCGCCCCCACCTCCGCCCCCGCCTCCTCCGCCGCCGCCCGGCACGACAGGCCGCTGGTCGTCGCCCACCGCGGCGCCTCGGCGCAGGCCCCCGAGAACACCTTCGCGGCCATCGACCGGGCCCGTGAACTGGGCTTCACCTGGGTCGAGAACGACGTCCAGCGGACCAGGGACGGCGAACTGGTGATCATGCACGACGACACCCTGAAGCGCACGACCAACGTCGAGGCGCTCTACCCCGACCGCGCGCCCTGGAAGGTCGCGGACTTCACCGCCAAGGAGATCGCCCGGCTCGACGCGGGCAGCTGGTTCAGCCCGAAGTACGCGGGTCAGCGCGTGCCCACCCTGAAGCAGTACCTGCGGCGGGTGTCGCACAACCACCAGAAGCTGGTCTTCGAGTTCAAGCGGCCCGAGCTCTACCCGGGCATCGAGAAGCAGGGCCTGCGGGTCCTGCGCGACACGGGCTGGCTCGACCGGCACCACGTCACGGGCAAGCTGGTCGTCCAGAGCTTCAGCGCCGACAGCGTGAAGAAGGTGCACGCGCTGCGCCCCGATGTGAAGACGGGCTTCCTGGGCACCCCCGCGGTCGCCGACCTGCCGAAGTACGCGCGCTTCGCCGACCAGATCAACTCGACGCACACCTCGATCTCCGGCTCCTACGTCTCCGCGATCCACGCCCGCAAGGGGCCGCACGGCAAGCCGCTGGAGATCTTCACCTGGACCGTCAACGACGGCCCGGCCGCGGTGCGCGCCGCGCGCTTCGGGGTGAACGGGATCATCACCAACACTCCGGACGTCGTCCGCAAGGCGCTCCGCGACAGCTGACCCGACGCGGCACGCGGGACGGCCGGAGGCGTTGTCAGTGCCCCGCCGTACGGTGGTCGACATGAACGCCACCGCGCAGGACGGACGGACGGCCGTGTGGGCCGTCGTCGACAGCGACATCGGCCCGCTGCTGCTCGCCGCGACCGCCGAAGGGCTGGTCACCGTGGCCTTCCACGCCACGGACGCGGTGCGCGACAGGACCCTGGAGCGGCTCGGCTCCCGCCTGGGCACCGAGCCGGTCCACGCGCCCGGCTCCCCCCTGCTCGCCGAGCCGATACGGCAGCTCGCGGAGTACTTCGCGGGTGATCGCCGTGCTTTCGAGCTGCCGCTCGACTGGTCGCTGGTCTCGGGGTTCAACCGCCAGGTGCTGCGCGAGCTCGACTCCGGCGTGCCCTACGGCGCCGTGGCGGGGTACGGCGACCTGGCCCGCCGGGTCGGCCAGCCGGGCGCGGCCCAGGCCGTGGGGCTGGCGATGGGGGCCAACCCGCTGCCGGTCGTGGTGCCGTGCCACCGCGTGGTGGAGCGCGACGGCGGCATCGGCGGATTCGGCGGCGGCCTGGAGACCAAGCGGCAGTTGCTCGCCCTGGAGGGCGTGCTGCCGCAGCCGCTGTTCTGAGCCGTACTGACGCCCGCCGCGCACGGGTGGGCCGCCGTCGGTGAAGGCGGCCACCCGAGACACGCCGCCCGCCTGCGGTGACGGGATCGGGACGCCTCCCGTGACGCGATCGGGCATGTTTCGTGCGTGCGAAGTCACTGACACACTGCGTCAGTGACTTCGACCGTCGACGCCCCTGACATACCCGCTCCCGAGGCGCTGCCCGCCCTGCGCCGCCGCACGAACGCGGTCCTGATCGCCAGTCAGATACTGGGCGGGCTCGGCGTGCCGATCGGCATCGCCCTGGCGCCGGTGCTGGCGACCGACGTGAGCGGGACGGAGGCGCTGTCCGGTCTCGCGCCGACCGCGTCGGTGGCGGGCACCGCGCTGCTCTCGCTGCCGCTCGCCGCGCTGATGAACTCGCGCGGGCGGCGCGCCGGGCTCGTCCTCGCGTATGTGATCGGCGCGGTGGGCGGGGGGCTCGTGGTGCTCGCGTCGGTCGTCGGGAGCTTCGCGCTGCTGCTGCTCGGCATGGCGGCCTTCGGCTCGGGCTCGCTGGCCACGCTGCAGGCGCGGTTCGCCGCGGCCGACCTCGCCGAGCCCGAGCGCCGCGGCCGGGCCATCTCGCACGTCATCTGGGCCACCACCATCGGCTCCGTCCTCGGCCCGAACATCTCCGCGCCCGCGAGCCGGCTCTTCACCGACACCTCCATCCCGAAGGAGGCGGGCCCGTTCCTCTTCGCGGCCGGGATCTTCGCGGTGTCCGCGCTGGTGGTGGCGGTGCTGCTGCGGCCGGACCCGCTGCTCACGGCGCGTGCGCTGGCGCCGGAGGAGAGCGGGTCCGTGCAGTCCCGTTCGCTGAAGGCCGGGATCGCCGCGGTGGCCGCGTCGCCGATGGCCCGGCTCGCGCTGGTGACGGTGGCCGCGTCGCACACCGTGATGGTCTCGATCATGGTGATGACCCCGGTCGACCTGGGGCACCACGGGGCCGATCTGCAGCTGGTCGGCCTGGTCATCAGCGGGCACATCGCGGGCATGTACGCGTTTTCGCCGGTGATGGGGTGGCTGGCGGACCGGTTCGGGCGGCTCTCCGTGATCGGTCTCGCGGTGGGGCTGCTGTGCTGTGCCGCGCTGCTCGCCGGGACGGCGGGGCCGAGCCACGGGCAGACCGCGGCGGGGCTCTTCCTGCTGGGCCTCGGCTGGTCCGCGGGCCTGGTCGCGGGGTCGGCGCTGCTGACCGACTCGGTGCCGCCGCCCGCCCGGGCCGCCGTGCAGGGCCTGTCGGACCTGACCATGAACGCGGCGGCGGGGATCGGCGGCGCCGCGGCGGGCCTGATCGTGGCGCGGGCGAGCTACGGCTGGCTCAACCTCGTCGGCGTCTGCGTGCTGCTGCCGATGGCCGCGCTCGCCGTCCGCAGGGCGGTCAAGAAGGCCTGACCGGCGGCGGGCCGGGCCGTGGAGGAGGGGCGGGCGGCTTTGGGCCTTGCCTTGGTGCCGGGCTACGGAGGAGGGGCGCCCGGCCTTGGCCGGCGGGACGGACCGTGGAGGAGAACCGCCCGTCCTTGGGCATCGGTGCCGGCCGCGGAGGAGAACCGCCCGGCTGTGGGCATCAGTGCCGGGCCGCGGAGGAGAACCGCCCGGCCCTGGACCTCGGTGCCGGGCCACAGAGACGAGCTACCCGGCCCTGGACCTCGACGCCAGGCCACAGAGACGAGCTACCCGGCCCTGGACCTCGACGCCAGGCCACAGAGAAGAGCCGCCCGGCCCCGGGACTCGACGCCGGGCTTCGCCTCCGCGCCCCGGCTCGGGGCCGCGTTCAGGGCAGCGTGATGTGGTACGCCTTGCGCAGCGTCTCGTGCACGGTCCAGGTGGTGCGGTCGCCCTCGCGCAGCACGGCGGCGTCGCCGGGGCCGATCTCCAGGGTGTCGCCGCCCTCGACCTCGACGGTGGCCCGGCCGCTGACGACGACGAAGAGTTCATTGGCCTCGGTGTCGGTGACCACGCCCGGCGTGATCTGCCAGATGCCGCGCAACTGCTTGCCGTCGGCGGACTCCCAGAGCACCTTGCCGGTCACGACCGGGTCGCCGGAGACGATCTGCTCCGGGTCGAGCGGCTCGACCTCCAGCGCAACATCCGGGATATGCACGGCAAACGACGCGGCAGACTGATCATTTGTGGTCATGGCCGGTCACCCTAGCCGGGGCTTCGAAGGCGCGTCGGCCGGGGGCGGCCTTCACGCCCGCCTTCACGCCCGCCTCCACACCGGCCTTCACGCCCGGGGTTTGCCGGGGCGCGCCGCCCGCCAGGGATGAGGGGAGACCCGACAGGCAGGAGGCAGGCCCGTGCTGATGGTGTCCGACGAGGTGCAGACGGCTGTCGCGGAGCGACGCCCCGTGGTGGCCCTGGAGTCCACGATCATCGCGCACGGCCTGCCACGCCCGCGCAACCTCCAGGTGGCCGAGGAACTCGAGGCGGCCGTACGGGACGAGGGCGCCGTCCCCGCGACCATCGCCGTCCTGGACGGGCGCCCCCGGGTCGGCCTGGACAAGCGGCAGTTGGAGCGGGTCGCCAACGAGGACGGCTTCCGCAAGCTGGGCCACCGCGATCTGCCGCTCGCCGTCGCGACCGGCGCGAGCGGGGCCACCACGGTCTCGGCGACGGCGCTGCTCGCCGCACGCGCGGGCGTGCGGGTGTTCGCCACCGGCGGGCTCGGCGGGGTGCACCGGCAATGGGCCCAGACGCAGGACGAGTCGGCCGACCTGGGGCTGCTCGCCCGCACCAGGATCACGGTGGTGTGCGCGGGCGTGAAGTCGATCCTGGACGTGCCGGCGACCCTGGAGCGCCTGGAGACGCTGGGCGTCACGGTGGCGGGCTTCGGGACCGACCGCTTCCCCGGCTTCTATCTCGCGGACTCCGGGCACCCGGTGGACTGGACGCTGGACTCGCCCGGTCAGGTCGCCGAGGTGATGCGGGCCCAGGACGCGCTCGGCGGGCCCGACTCGGCGCTCGTCGTGGCGCATCCGGTGCCGCGCGAGGAGCAGCTCGATCCGGCGCTCCACGCGCGCGTGCTCGCCGACGCGCTGCGGGCGTGCGAGGAACGGGGCATCACGGGGCAGGCGATCACGCCCTTCCTGCTCGCGGAGCTGGTGCGGCGCACCGGAGGCGCATCGCTGGCGGCCAACCTCGCCGCGGTGCGCGGCAACGTCCGCCTGGCGGGACGGATCGCGTCGGCCTGGGCCGGGCGGTGACGGGCGCCGCCGGGACGCCCGGGGCGCCGGGCGCCCTGCTGGTGGTCGGCGACGTGGTGACGGACATCGTGGCCCGGCACCGTACGGCGCTCGTGCCCGGCACCGACACGGCCGCCGCCATCCGTACCGTGCCGGGCGGCGCGGGCGCCAACGTGGCCTGCTGGGCGGCGCAGGGGGGCCGGCGGGACGTACGCCTGCTCGGGCGGGTCGGCGCCGACGCGGCGGCGTGGCACGAGGGCGCCCTCACGCGCGCGGGGGTGCGGCCCCGGCTGGTCGTCGACCCCGGGGCGGCGACCGGGACGGTGATCTGCCTGGTGGACCGGGGCGCCGCGGGCGAGCGGACGTTCCTCACGGACAGCGGGGCGGCGCTGCGGCTCTCCCCCGCCGACTGGACGCCCGACCTGCTCGACGGCGTGGCCCTGCTGCACCTCTCCGGGTACCTGTTCTTCGCGGAGCCGGGCCGGGCGGCGGCGCGTACGGCGCTGGCGGCGGCCCGCGCGCGGGGGGTGCCGGTGAGCGTGGACCCGGCGTCGGCCGGTTTCCTCGCGGAGTCGGGCGCGGAGCGGTTCCTGTCGGCGGTGGACGGGGTGGACACGCTGCTGCCGAGCCGGGGCGAGGCGGAGCAGCTGACGGGGCTCGCCGACGCGGCGGACGCGGCGGCCGAGCTGAGCCGCCGCTTCCCCGCCGTGGTCGTCAAGCTGGGCGCCGAGGGCGCGCTGGTGGCGCGGGACGGCCGGGTGGTGGGGCGCTGCCCGGCCCGGCCCGCGCGGGTGCGGGACTCGACGGGCGCGGGTGACGCGTTCACGGGCTCGTTCCTCGCCGCGCGGCTCGGGGGCGCGGGGCTGCGCGAGGCGGTGGCGCAGGGGTGCGGGGCGGGCGCGCGGGCGGTCGAACTGGTCGGCGGCAGACCGCCGGACGACCCGCTCGTCGCGGGCCCGCGCCCCGCCCCCTACGACCACCACCCGTATCCGGCTCCGCTCGACCACCACCCCTCCCCGGCTCCCCTCGGCCACCATCCGTGACCACCCCGGCCGACCCCGCACCGCCGACCGCACGCCTCCCGGGCAAGCCGCCCCTCACGCACCGCCAGCACATGGCGCACCACAAGCCCGCCCCACCCCACAAGCCCACCCCGCCCGCGAGCACGTGACGCGCCGATCCGCTCGCCCGCTACACCGATCCCTTCCGCCCCCACGCGGAGATCAGTGGCGCGGTCGCCAGGTCCAGGCCGCCGGTCGCCACGTTCGCCAGGTGGTGCTCGACGTCCTCGGGCGTGGCCAGGCCCGCGGCGGCCAGGTCGGGGCCGAGCTGGCGCAGCGTCGCCGTCTCCAGGGCCGCGCAGGCCGGCGAGGCGAGCGGGAAGTACACGTCGGACTCGACCTGCCGCAGCCCCGCCTCGCGCAGCAGCCGGGGCAGCCTGCGCCCGTACGCGGGGTCGGCGCCGCGCTCCGCGAGCAGCGCCCGTACGCCGTGCCGCAGCCGGTTCGCCGTCTCCTGGGCGGGGCCGTGCGCGTCGGGGCAGGCCAGCGGCTGGAGCTCGGCGTCCGGCTCCTCGACGAGCAGCCGGCCGCCGGGGCGCAGCGCCCGCAGCATGGCGGCGAGGGCCCGCTCCCGGTCGGCCACGTCGGCCAGGACCAGCCGAGCGTGCACCAGGTCGAAGCCCTCGACGGGCGGCGGGTCGGCGGCCACGTCGTGGACGCGCACCTCGAGGGGCGAGCGCGCGGCCCGGGTCTGCCACGACGTGTCGAGGTCGGTCGCGAGGACGCGGCCGGTGGGACCGACCCGCTTGGCGAGCCAGGAGATCACGGAGGTGCCGCCCGCCCCGACCTCCCAGCAGCGCCAGCCGGGGCCGATGCCGAGGCGTTCGATGTGCCCGAAGGTGGTGGGGTCGAAGAGGGCGGCGAAGGCGTCGGAGCGCGACCGCGCCTCGGTGTGCCCGGCGTCGGCGAGCTGCCGGTGGTCGGAGAGCTGCCGGGGACCGGGGTACCGGCGGGGGTCGAGGAGATGACCGTCGATTCGCGTCATGCCGTGATCATCCCATTTGCCCCGCTTGCTCCCGGGAGGCAGAACCGGGCAATCCGGAACGGAGTGGTCCGTTCCCACAGGCCTTGGCGGGCCTTCGGACCGTACTGGCAGACTGGCACGCCTAGTTGTCGGTGCGAGGAGCCCCTATGTCGATGGCAGGCAATCTGCGGAAGGTCGGGAATCTGCGCAAGGTCGGCGGCCTGCGCAGGGTGGGCGGCCTCCGCAAGGTCGCGCGCCTGGCCCGCCGCGGTGCCCGCGTCGACCTGAGCCACCCGGCCCGCTCCCCGCTGGGCTCGTCGGTGGTGAACTGCGTGACGTACCGGGAGGGTGTGCGCCAGCCGCCGGGCCGCGATCTGGTCGAGTCGGTGGAGCGGATCCGCAAGTCCGGCGACGGCTTCGTCTGGCTGGGGCTGCACGAGCCGACGGAGGAGGAGTTCGCCGACATCGCCGACCTCTTCGGCCTGCACCCCCTCGCCGTGGAGGACGCGGTCCACGCCCACCAGCGCCCGAAGGTCGAGCGGTACGACCACACGCTCTTCGCCGTCTTCAAGACCGTCTGCTACGTGGAGCACGGCGAGCTGACCTCGACCAGCGAGGTCGTGGACACCGGCGAGATCATGGTCTTCGTCGGCCGCGAGTTCGTCATCACCGTCCGGCACGGCAGGCACGGCTCGCTCGGCCCGCTGCGCGAGGAGCTCGAAGCCTCCCCGGAGCAGCTCGCCCAGGGCCCGGCCGCGGTGCTGCACGCCATCGCGGACCAGGTCGTGGACGACTATCTCGCGGCGACCGACGCGGTGCAGATCGACATCGACCAGGTCGAGACGGACGTGTTCGCCCCGGACGGCGCGCGGGCCGACCCCGGCCGGATCTACCAGCTCAAGCGCGAACTGCTGGAGCTGAAGCGGGCGGTGGTGCCGCTCGGCCGCCCGCTCCAGATCCTCGCCACCCAGCCCATGCGGGTCATCGCCCCGCAGATACAGGCGTACTTCAGGGACGTGGACGACCACCTCAAGCGCGCCACCGAACAGATCGCCGCCTTCGACGAGTTGCTCAACTCGATCCTCCAGGCCCACCTCGCCCAGGTGACCGTCGCGCAGAACGAGGACATGCGGAAGATCACCGCCTGGGCGGCGGTCATCGCGGTGCCGACGATGGTCTGCGGCATGTACGGCATGAACTTCGACCACATGCCCGAACTGCACTGGCGGTTCGGCTATCCGATCGTCATGTCGCTGGTCGTGGCGGCCTGCTTCACGCTCTACCGCGGCTTCCGGCGGAGCGGCTGGCTGTAGGACGGCGGGACGCGGCGGGCCGGCGCCGCGTCACCCCTTGGCGTACACGCTCCCGACCCAGCCGGCGAGCTGGTCGTCGGTGAGGTGGGCCGCGAGGTCGGCCTCGCTGATCATGCCGACCAGCCGCTTGTTCTCGATCACCGGCAGCCGGCGGATCTGGTGCCCCTGCATCTCCTGGAGGACCTCGTCGACGTCGGCGCCCGAGTCGACCCAGCGCGGTGTGCCCTTCGCCATGTCGGCCGCGGTGACCCGGGACGGGTCGTGCCCCATGGCCACGCAGCCGACGACGATGTCGCGGTCGGTGAGGATGCCGCAGAGGCGCTCGTTCTCGTCGCTGATGGGCAGCGCGCCCACGTCGAGTTCCCGCATCAGCTGAGCGGCGCGGTCCAGGGTCTCGTGTCCGGGGATCCACCGGGCGCCCCGGTGCATGATGTCTCCGGCGGTGGTCATCACTGCCTCCCGTCGCCGGGCGGTGTCCGGAGCGGCGCGGCGGCGCCGCCGGTCCCGGCGCCCCTCATTCTCGCGGCGCCCGCGACGGCACGCATCCGGAGCGGCGGGGGCCGGGCGCGCGCTCAGCCGTTCCACGCCGGATGGCGCGGATCGTCGGCCCGCACCACCACGTCGGCCGCGCCCGCGGGGTCGGTCTCCCTCTCGTACCGCTCGAAGGCCGGGAGCGTCCAGCGCGTGTCCTGCGGGGTGCGCCGCGCAAGGGCCCCCGGCGAGAGCCGTACGTGCACGGTCAGGTCGAACGGGAACCAGTGCCCGAGGAGCAGCGGGCCGTGCAGCAACAGCACGCCACCGGGCGGGAGTTCGGCGTACGGGCTGCGGGTAGCGCGGTCGGCCGCCGGGTCCCACAGGTCGGGCAGCACCCGCCCGGTGCCGCCGGGGTCGAGCGGCCCGAACACCTCGCGCCACAGCGCGCCCGTGTCGAACCACCCGCTGTAGTACGCCTCCACGTCCTCGTGGCCGTACTCCAGCCGCAGTGACGCGGGCCGCAGGAACCCCTCCGTGCCGATCACCAGCGCGCTCCGCCCCCGCAGGCGCAGCGCGTCGGCCACCCGTCCGGCCAGCTCACCGGTGCCGCCGGCCGGCGCCCCGTCCACGGCCACGCGCGGCCAGGCGCTCCCGTCGGCCGTCTTCAGGTCGAGCAGACGGTCGGCGAGGGAGTCGGCCAGGCGTTCCCAGGTGATCGGTTCGAGTCGCACGTGCCCATGATGCCCCGTGCGGGGCGCGGGCCCGCCGGGCGCCGGGGCGGGGTCCGAAGACTCCCGCGTATGCGGCGGCGAGCGTCGCGTATGGCGATCGCGCGCGCCCGGGAATTGACTTGTGGTGACGCCGGGCGGCCCTGGAGGATCACTCGCCCCACCCTGCACGACGACCGTTCGATCCCGCAGCGGCCGGCCAGTCCCGCACCCACCACCGCGACCCTCACGGGAGTTGCCATGATCGACGGACCGTACTTCGTGCTCACCGTGCTGGGGGCGCTCGCCTGCGGCCTCGTCGCCGGGGTCTTCACCGCGTTCTCGACCTTCGTGATGAAGGGGCTCGCCGCGCTGCCCCCGGCGCAGGGCATCGCCGCGATGAACCGGATCAACGTCGCCGCGGTCGGCCCGGCGTTCATGGCCGTCTTCCTCGGCGCGACGGGGCTCTGCGCGGTGCTCGCCGTCGTCACGTTCGTGCTCTGGCCGGACGGGGCCACGGTCGAGCTGCTGCTCGGCAGCGCGCTGTTCCTCGTCGGCTCGTTCGGGGTGACGGTCGTGGCGAACATCCCGCGCAACGATGCCCTCGCCGAGGTCGACCAGGACAGCGCGGAGGGCGCCGCGTACTGGCATGCGTACGTACGCGAGTGGACCCGGTGGAACCACGTCCGCAGCGTCGCCTCGGCCGCCGCGACGGTGTCGTACATCCTCGCCCTGACCTGAGCCGCCCCCCTCCTGCCCGGTCTCCCGCCCCCTCCTGCCCGGTCTCTCCCGCCCTCCTCCTCCGCCCCTGCTCTCCCGCGCGCCGCCCGCCCCCACCCGACGTATGGTGACAAAAAGCCTGCGCGAGGGAGACGGCGATGGCCGACCCCAAGGGCTTCCTCACCACCGGGCGCCAGGACTGGCCGCGCCGACCCGTCGGGGAGCGCGTGAAGGACTGGGCCGAGGTGCACGTCCCCGGGGCCCTGCTGCCGATCGTCGAGCGGCAGGCGGACCGCTGCATGGACTGCGGAATCCCCTTCTGCCACCAGGCGTGCCCGCTGGGCAATCTGATCCCCGAGTGGAACGACCTCGTCTCGCGCGCCGACTGGCACGCGGCGGCGGAGCGGCTGCACGCCACGAACAACTTCCCCGAGTTCACCGGGCGGCTGTGCCCCGCCCCCTGCGAGGCGGGCTGCGTCCTCGCGATCAACCAGCCCGCGGTGACCATCAAGAACGTCGAGGCGGCCGTCGCCGACCGCATCTGGGCCGACGGACTCGCCCCGCCCCGGCCCGCGGGGCGCCCCTCCGGGCGGACGGTCGCCGTCGTCGGATCCGGGCCCGCGGGCCTCGCCGCGGCGCAGCAGCTGGCCCGCGCCGGGCACACCGTCGCGGTGTACGAGCGGGACGGGAGACCCGGCGGGCTGCTGCGGTACGGGATTCCCGCCTTCAAGATGGAGAAGCACCACCTGGAGCGCAGGCTGGGGCAGTTGACCGCCGAGGGCGTGCGGTTCCGCACCTCGACCGAGGTCGGCAGGGACGTGGACGCGGTGGAGCTGCGCGGGCGGCACGACGCGGTGGTGCTCGCCGTGGGCGCCACCGCATGGCGCGAACTGGACGTGCCCGGACGCGAGTTGGCGGGCGTCGAGCAGGCCATGGCCTACCTTCCGCTGGCGGGCCGGGTGTGCGCGGGCGAACTGGACCGCTCGCCGCTGAGCGCGGCGGGACGGCACGTCGTCGTGGTGGGCGGCGGCGACACCGGGGCGGACTGTCTGGGCACTGCCGTGCGCGAAGGGGCCGCGTCCGTCACCCAGTTGGACATCTACGCGCGCCCCGGCGCCGTGCGCGACGAGACGGCGGAGCCCTGGCCGACGTACCCGAGGCTCTACCGGCTCTCCGCGGCACACGAGGAGGCCGGGGAGCTGCGCACCGCCCCCGTGGCCGACGCCGACGCCCGGCTGTTCGCCGCGTCCACGCTCCGCTTCGAGGGGGACGGGGCCGGCCGGGTGCGGGCGCTGCGCCTGACGGAGGTCGACGCGGAACGGCGGCCGCTGCCGGGCACGGAACGGGAGCTGCCGGCCGATCTGGTGCTGCTGGCGCTCGGTTTCTCCGGGCCCGAGCGCACGCCCGGCGGGCTGCTCGACCAGCTCGGCGTGGAGCTCGACGGGCGGGGCGTGCTCGCCCGCGACGACCATTTCGCGACGAACGTCCCCGGGGTGTTCGCGACGGGCGACGCGGCCCGCGGCCAGTCGCTCGTCGTCTGGGCGATCGCGGAGGGCCGGGCGACGGCCGCGGCGGTGGACCGCTGGCTGACGGGCACGACGGAACTCCCGTGCCCGATCACGCCGTACGACCGCCCGATGACCGCGTGACGGGGGCGTGTGCGGGGGGGGTGTGCTGGGGGCGTACGCGAGGGGCGCGTACGACGGCGTACCGACGGAACGAGGCGGAGGCGACGGAGCTCCTCGGCGGGGCCGCCACGCCGGACGGGTCACGCCCGGCACCGCGGAGGCCTCACAGCTTGCGCGCGACCGCCCCGTACCCGGGCGTGGGCCCCTCGTCCGACTGCGGTGTCCACTCCCCGAGCTCCGGCTTCCACCGGTCGAGAACCGCCACACCGGGCATCACCAGCTCGTACCGCGCGAAGAACCGTTCCACCTCGGCGTGGGAGCGCAGCGCCAGCGTCATGCCGCGCGCCGCGTAGAGCTCGGCCGCCTGTTGCGCCGTCCGCGGGCTGAAGTCGGCGGTGCCGTGCGAGAGGAGCAGGTGGCTGCCCGACGGCAGGGCCGCCATCAGGCGGTCCACGAGCTCGTACGCCCCGTCCTCGTCCGCGATGAAGTGCAGCAGCGCGACCAGGCACAGCGCCACGGGCCGCTCCAGGTCCAGGACCTGCGCCGCCTCCTCGACGATCTTCTCCGGCTCGCGGAAGTCCGCCTGGATGTACGCGGTGGCCCCCCGCGGCGACGAGCGCAGCAGGGCCTCGGCGTGCGCGAGGACGATCGGGTCGTTGTCGCAGTAGACGACCCGGCTCTCCGGGGCGATCCGCTGGGCGATCTGGTGCAGGTTCGGCTCGGTCGGAATGCCGGTGCCGATGTCCAGGAACTGCCGTACCCCCTGCGAGGCGAGCCAGCGCGTGGCGCGCTGCAGGAAGGCGCGGTTGGCGCGGGCCGTCGTCAGCACCCGGCCGTCCATGGCGACGAGCTGGCGGCCCATCTCCTCGTCCACCGGATAGTTGTCCTTGCCCCCGAGGAACCAGTCGTACATCCGTGCGGGGTGAGGCGTGCTGGTGTCGATGTACGTCGAATCGGCCATGCGGGCTCCAAGCATCAACCGCCGCCTGCTCGACGGCGGGCGGTGGTCACGACAGCAGGAAGTCAGCCTCCCCGGCCTTGGCCCCCTGGATGAACGCGTTGATCTCCCCGTAGGTGTAGATGAGCGCGGGGCCGTCCGGGTCGGCGGACTGCCGCACGGCGACGCGGCCGTCGGACAGCTTCATCGCCTCCAGGCAGTTGCCGCCGTTGCCGCCGCTCCACGGCTTGTGCCAGCCCTCGGTACCGAGGTCACGGGCGGGCATGCCGTTGTAGATCCGGGCCTCGCGGATCTCGCTGCGCGAGTCGTCGCGGGCCCCGGGTGAACGCGGACCGGCAGGGCGCGTTCCGGCTCGATGTCGGTCCATGTCACAGCTCCTTGCGGAGGTCCCGGAGGATCTCCTTCGTGCGTTGTGCGGTGGCGGCCTGCGCCGCCATGCGGTCCATGACCTCCAGGTGGGTGGCCACCTCGGTGCGCGCGTCCAGGTAGACGGCGCCGGTCAGGTACTCGCTGTAGACCATGTCGGGCAGCTCCGCCATGGCGAAGCGGAACAGCACGAACGGTCCGTACGTCCCCGGGTGCGGGCCCGACGCGAACGGCGCGACCTGCAGCGTGACGTGGGGCATCTCGGCGGCCTCGAGCAGCCGGTCGATCTGGGCGCGCATCGTGTCCGGGCCGCCCACGGGCCTGCGCAGCGCGGTCTCGTCCATCACGACCCACAGCCGGGGCGCGTCCTCGCGGCTGAGCAGCGACTGGCGCTCCATGCGCAGCGCCACGTACCGCTCGATGTCCGTGGGCCGGGTCTGGCCGATGGCGCCGGACCGCATCACGCCGCGCGCGTACTCCTCGGTCTGCAGGAGTCCGGGCACGAAGTGGGGCTCGTAGGAGCGGATGAGGCTGGCCGCCCCCTCCAGGCTGACGTACATGCTGAACCAGCCCGGCAGGATGTCGTGGAAACGCTGCCACCAGCCGGGCTTGTTGGCCTCCTCGGCCAGCGTGACGAAGGCGTCGGCCTCCTCGTCGGCGACGCCGTAGGCCTTCAGGAGCAGCTGGAGATACGGGATCTTCAGCGCGACCTCGGCCGTCTCCATGCGGCGGACGGTGGCGGGGGCGACGCGAAGGATCTTCGCGGCCTCCTCGCGCTTGAGGCCGGCGCCCTCGCGCAGGTCCTGCAGGCGACGACCGAGGACGACCTGGCCGACCGTCGGCGCGGACCGCGGTTCGCTCACGTCTCCTACCTCCACCTGACTCCGCTGTGCCTCGGCCCGCACCGCACCGCGAGCCGTAGCGAGCAGTGTGCCATGTGAGGTCTCGAAGGAACACGCCACTGTGCACTTTTCAGAGTGGGTCTTGCCAAGGTGTTCCGGGCGGGGCGATAGTGGAGAGCGTGACTCCGCCCGCGCCGTTACGAACCGAAGCCGCCGAAGGGCGTCTTGGCGATCTCGCCGAGGCGTGGCCCGAGGCCGCCGAGGTCTGCGTCAGTTTCGCCCTCGCACCACGTCCGGGCTCCGTCGCTCAGGCCAGACGCCTGATGCGGGAGCAGCTGGACGGGTGGGCGGTGCGCGACGACGACGCATGCGACGCGGCGGCACTCGTCCTCTCCGAACTGGTCACCAATGCCGTGGTGCACACCGCGAGCCGGCGGATCATCTGCGAGCTCTGCGCGGATTCGGAGAAGCTGCGAATAGCCGTACGTGACGAAGGCTGCGGTTCAGGAACGCCGCGCCCGGCTCACAGGGGGGCCGACGAGGAGCACGGGAGGGGACTGCTCCTGGTCGACGCGGTCAGCAGCGCGTGGGGGGTTCACGACGCGGGGCCCGGTGTCGGGCTCACGGTGTGGGCGGAGTTGCCAAGAACGGCGTCGGCGGCGCCGGCGTGTGCGTAGAACGGATCGATCGAACGTGGCAGTGATGCGGGCGGGGGGCTTGTGAGCGCGGGTACGGTGCGGCCGTTGGATCTGAACACCCTGGTCCGCCTGTCGCGACGGCGACAGCGGTCCGCGGCCGCGACGCCACCACCCCTGCGGCTCGACCTGCCCGAGGGGATGACCGAGCCGCTCGGCTGCGACGCGGTGGCGGTGCCCGCGTCGTTCGGCCCCGGCCTCATGTCCCGGCTGCCCCGGGTGGGGTGCGTGTACGAGGAGGGGGCGCGCTGGTGGTGGATCGTGCCCGCGGACTCGGACGTCGCCATGGAGTGGCCCGCGCCCGTCGCGTACTCGGCGGGGGCAGTGGTGCGGGACGCCGGCCGTCCGCCGGTCCTGATCAACTGCCCCAGTGACGACGTCCCCTATACGCCGCCGATTCCGCTGTATCTGGCGCTGTGCCGGGTGACGGGGACCACCCCGGGATGGTCGCGGGCCCTCAGCGCGTGAGCGCTCCGCCGGGCCGGGCGGGGTAGCGGGGCTGTGCGCGCGGTCCCCCGCGCCCCTGGCGCCCCGGTGGGGCGTCCCTGCGGAAGAGGCCCGTCAGGGCGTCGCGCAGGCGTCTTCCTCGACGATCACCAGGAAGGTGTCCGTCGCGAGGTCCATCACGACCTCCGCGGGCTGGCCCTCCTGGCGGCGGGCGCGGGCGAAGTCCTCCGCGGGCCATGAGCCGCGCGGGCCGCCCGCGGGAAAGCGTTCCAGTACCGTTCGTCCGTTCGTCATGATCCCTGTCCCCCGTGTCGTTCCGTCGCGTGCGCGGTCCGCGGACCCTGTACGGAGGAGAACGCGCGAAAAGGCCCTCCGGATGCGCGGCGTGACGGAACTGAGACGGAGCAGGGGCGAATCCCGGGGTTCTCCCCGGGCCCACGGCCCGGGCGGCCCGCTCAGTCCTCGTACTCGTCGTGGTAGCGCACCCGTGCGCTGCCCGCGGGCGCCCCGAACACCGACGCCCGTCCCCTGGGTTCCTCCCACTCCTCCTGCCGGCCGAGCGCCGTGAGGTCCAGGAGGCTGGTGGTGGAGCCGATACCGTCCAGGCCGCGGGCGAACGTCCCGTACGTGTGGAAGACCCGGTCGCCGTACCGCAGGAAGCAGTTGATCGCGGGCACGTCGTACGGCTCCTCCTCGAAGGACGCCCCGAAGTCGTGGTTGAAGTCGCCGCCGTTCGTCGAGAACCAGGGCACGGTCCAGCCCATCCGGGCCTTGAACGTGAGGAGCCTGGTGAAGGGGGCGCGCGAGACCGCCACGAAGTTCGTGTTGCGGGCCCGCAGGTGCGCGAGGTGCCCGATCTGGTCGAGGAAGCCGGAGCAGCTGCGGCAGCCCTCGTCCCACTCGGGGGCGAACATGAAGTGGTAGACGATCAGTTGGTCCCTGCCGTCGAAGAGGTCGAGCAGCGTCGCCTTCCCGTCGAAGCCGTCGAAGTAGTACTCCTTGTCGACCTCGACCATCGGCAGCCCGCGGCGCGCGGCATGGAGCGCGTCACGCGCGCGGGTGACCGCCTTCTCCTCGGCGAGCAACTCCTCGCGCGCGACGAGCCACTCCTCGCGCGTGACGATGTCCGGAAGTCCCATGGTGTGTCTCCTCCACCCTTCGGGCGCGTACCTCTGCGGAGGGTGGACCCGCGGGCTTCGCGGAACTCATCGCTCTGGGGCGAAGAAGTTCCAAAGAATCACCGGGAGTTGACGGGGACCGCGGGCAGGCCCGGCGGCGGAGCGCTCAGGCCCCGTACTCCTGGATGCGTCCGCCGTGGCCGCGGTCGACGAGTGCGGGCAGCAGTTCGCCCAGCTCACCGACGATGTCCGGCACGTCCAGGGTGCGCAGTTCACGGTCGCGCATCAGGATCCGGCCCGCGACCACCGTGGTGCGGACGTCGGCGGAACGCGCGCTGTGCACGAGCGTGGCGGCGAGGTCGTGCACGGGCTGGGTGTGCGGTCCGCTCACGTCGACGAGGACGAGGTCGGCCCGCCGCCCCGGCGCCAGGCTGCCGATCTCCTCCCCGAGTCCGACGGCCCGCGCGCTCTGCAGGGTGGCGTGGTCCAGTGCCTGCCGGGCGGTGAGCCAGGCCGGGTCGCGCTCCACGTACTTCTGGACGAGCGCGGTGAGCGTCATGGATTCCCACACGTCGAGCGTGTTGTTGGAGGCGGCGCCGTCGGTGGCCAGGCCGACCGGGATGCCCGCCTCGCGCAGGGCCCGTACGGGCGTGGTGTCCCAGCCGAACTTCAGATACCCGCGCGGCGCGGACGCCACCGCGACACGGCCGCCCGCGCGGCGCAGGACGGGAAGGTCGCGCGCGGTGTCGAGGCCGGTGGCGTGCGCGAGCAGCAGGTCGACGTCGAGCAGCCCGGCGCGCGCCAGGATCTCCACCGGGGTCAGACCGTGCCGGGCCAGGCTGTTGTCGGTCTGCTCGCGGTTCTCGGCGGCGTGCAGATGGACCGGCAGGCCGTGCTCCCCGGCCAGCCGGGCGGTCGCGGCGAGATCGTCCTCGTCGACGGTGTACGGGGCGTGCGGGGCGAGGCAGGTGGTGATGCGGCCGTCGGCGGCGCCGCGCTGCCGGAGCGCGAAGTCGAGGGAGGCGGCGCGTCCTTCGGGTCCCTGCGAGCTGAAGTAGGCCTGGCCGAGCAGGGCGCGCAGGCCGCTCTCGTCGGTGGCGGCGGCCACCTCGTCCATATGGAAGTAGTGGTCGGCGAAGGTGGTGACGCCGCCGCGGATCATCTCGGCGCAGGCCAGCCGCGCGCCGAGCCGGACGGCGCGCGCGGTCAGGTTGGACTCGACGGGCCAGATCCAGTCGTTGAACCACGCGTGGGCCGGCAGGTCCTCGGCGAGGCCGCGCAGGGCCACCATCGGGGTGTGCGTGTGGCAGTTGACGAGGCCGGGGAGGGCGACGGTGCCGCGGCCGTCGATGTGTTCGGGGGCGACGGCGCGGGGCGGGCCGCCCGCTGCCCCCTCCGGCGGTCCGTCCACAGGTCTGTCCGCTGCCCCGCCCTCGGGTCCGGCGGTGGATCCGGCCGTGGGTCCGGCCGTGGGTCCGGCCGCCGTGACCGAGGCGATGAGTCCGTCGCGTACGACGATCGTGGCGTCGTCGACGAAGACGATCTCGCCCCGCGGACCGTGGGTCACGGCCGTGCAGCCGGTGACGACGAGGTCGGCGGGACCGTGCGTGATGAGTCCGGCGGGGCCCGGCGGGGGAGGCGGCGTCATCTCTTCACGGTAGTGCGAGTGCGCATCCCGAGGCCCTGTCGCGGGGACGGTTTCGCGAGCACGCTGACCCCACCCGCCGATCGGCCGAGGGGGACGGACGAGGGAGGCGGCCATGATCGTCGGCACCTGGAACCTGGAGAACCTGTACCGGCCCGGCGGGGCGTTCGGCCCCAAGGACAAGGCCGCGTACGAGGCGAAGCTCGGCTCGCTCGCGGCGACGGTCACCGCGCTGCGGCCGAGCGTCCTCGCCGTGCAGGAGGTCGGCGACCCGGCCGCCCTGACGGACCTGGCGGGCATGCTGGAGGGCACCTGGCACGTCACCCTCTCCGAGCACGCGGACGACCGGGGCATCCGGGTCGGGTTCCTCACCAGCCTCCCGGTGTTCGTGCAGGCCGACGAGGCCGCCTTCCCGGAGGAACTGCGTCCGGTCCAGGCCGACGACGCGGGCCGGACGACGGGACGGGCCGGGCGCGGGATCCTCGCGGTGACGGTGACGACGCGGGCGTTCTTCTTCGACGCGGTCGTCTGCCACCTCAAGTCGAAGCTCCTGACCTACCCCGGGGGCCGTTTCCAGCCGCGCGACGAGGGCGAGCGGGCGCGGGCCGGCGCCTACGCCCTGTACCGGCGTACGGCCGAGGCCACCGTCGTACGCGCGGTCGCCGACCGGCTCCTCAAGGGCGACGGCCGGGAGCACCACGTCGCCGTGCTCGGCGACCTCAACGACGAGGTCGGCGCGGCCACGACGCAGATCCTGCTCGGCCCGCCCGGCTCGGAGATCGGCACGCCCGGCTTCGACCGCCCGGACAAGGGCGATGCGGCGCGGCTGTGGAACGTGGCCCCGCTGATCCCGCCCGAGCAGCGCTTCTCCCGCATCCACGCGGGCCGCCGCGAACTCATCGACCACGTCCTGGTCAGCCGCGGCCTGATGGACCAGGTACGGGGCGCAGGCACGGGCGCGCCGGGCACCTCGACGGCCGCGCTGCCGTCGGTGGCGGACGGGGATCCGGCGGCGCGGAGGGACGCGGCGGGGTCGGATCACGCACCGGTGTGGATGCGGATACAGCCGTAGGGCCGGGTTCGGGGGTGGGGGGGTGGCGCCGAAGCGGGCAGAGGTGCGGGGGCGCGGCAGAGGTGCGAGGGGACGGACGGCCCAGAGACGCGAGCGGGGCGCGGCAGGGGGGTGCGGGTCGACGCAGAGACGCGCGCAGGGCGCGGCAGGGGGGTGCGGGTCGACGCAGAGGTACGAGCGGGGCGCGGCAGGGGGGTGCGGGTCGACGCAGAGGTGCGAGCGGGGCGCGGGGGCACGCCCCCTAAGCTGCTCCCGGCCCCAGCCGGGTCTTCCGCACCCGACCGGCGCCGACCCCCGCCGCCCGTCAGCCCTCAACCACCTCCCGCCCCATCCCGCCCACACGGCACCCACCCACCCACCCGCCTCTCCCGACTCCCAGGAGCCGCCACCGTGTTCGACCCCGCAGCCGCAGCCGACGCAGCCGCCACGTCCGCGCACCCGTACCCCGACAGCCTCGACCAGGGACCGGACGCGGTGCCCGCGCCGCACGCGCTGCTCGCGCCCGTCCTCGGGCTGCTCGGCACGTGGCAGGGCCGGGGCCGCGGCGCATATCCGACGCTGCCCGCGGACTTCTCGTACGCCCAGGAGGTCACCTTCAGCCACGACGGCCGCCCCTTCCTGCGCTACGAGGCGCGCGCCTGGATCGTCGACGCCGACGACCGGCCGCTGCGCCCCGCGGCACGGGAGAGCGGCTGGTGGCGGCTGCAGCCCGACGGGCGGGTGGAGGCGCTGGTCACCCAGCCCACCGGCATCGCCGAGATCGCGGTCGGCACCGCGGCCGACGGGACGATCGACCTCGCCACGCACGGGGTGGCCCTCACCCCGACCGCGAAGGAGGTCACCGCCACCCGCCGCCGCTACACGCTGACCGACGCCGACACGCTCACCTTCACCCACGAGATGGCGGCGGTGGACCAGCCCCTGCAGCACCACCTCGCGGCGGAGCTGCGGCGCAAGGGCTAGCCGGCGGCAGGAGGCGCGAAGGACGGGCGGACCGGGCCGTCCCGGCCCCCGAACGTCCGTCCGACCGCCCGACCGCCCGACCGCCCGCCCGTGACACGATGTCCCGCTGTGAACACCGAGGTACGTGATCAGCCAGGGACGACGGGGACGCGAGGGGGCTATCCCCGGGGAGCGCCGGAGGAGGCCGACGAGACGTCGGCAGCCTCCTCCTCTGCCGCAGCGGCCGAGGCGGACGGATGGCCGGACGTTCCCGGCGACACGGCCCTCACGATCCGCGTCCCGGAGGCGAACCCTCTGGTGCGGGCGGGCTTCCCGGCCCACGTCACGGTGCTCTACCCGTTCCTCGACGTGTCCCGCCTCACCTCGGCCACGCACGCCGAGCTGGCGGAACTCTTCGCCGCCCAGGACCCGTTCACGTTCACGTTCGGCGAGTTCCGCCGCTATCCGGGCGTCCTCTACCTCCCGCCGGTCCCGGACGCCCCCGTACGCGCCCTCACCCGCTCCCTCACGACCCGCTGGCCCGAGGCACTCCCCTACCGGGGCATCTTCCACCCTCCCCTGGCGCCCCACCTGACCCTCGCGAACCACGAGGGGCCGGACACGTACGAGGCGGCGTACGACGCGCTGGAGCGCCGGCTGGCCCCGCACCTTCCCCTGGTCAGCCATGTGACGTCCGTCCAGCTGATCGTGACGGACGGGCCGGGCAGGGGCTGGCGGGACCTCGCGGAGTACCGGCTGGGGACGGGCGGGCCGACGGCTGTGTGACGGGCTGGCCACACACGTGTGAAACCGATGACGGCCAATCAGGCCATACCGCCGGAAGGCGGGCATCGGGCACGCGCGGGTCCGCTACGGTTTGCCGCCGTTATGGATCTACGGCTCCCGCGGCCGCCCCGCACCTTCTCCCCGAAAGGGAACGCCCCATGGCCCTCTCCTTCCCCCGCGTCTCCGGCACCCGCCTGGCCGTGGCCGTCGCCGCCACCACCGCCCTGGCCGTCGGCGCGCCCGCCGCGTACGCCTCGCTGGACGACAGCGGTTCGAGCGGTTCGGCACGTGCCGCCGCCGCATCGACGGTCTCCCGCGGCAAGCCCTTCACCGAGACGCGCCTCTTCTTCGGCACGGAGCGCCCCGACGGCGGGCCGGCCGTCACCGACAAGCAGTTCATGGCCTTCATCGACAAGGAGGTCACGCCGGGCTTCCCCGACGGCCTCACCATCCAGGACGGCCGCGGCCAGTGGCGCGACTCCCACGGCAAGATCGAGCGCGAGCGTTCGTACGAGCTGATCCTGCTGTACCCGACACCCGAGGCGGGCAAGCGGGACGCGCAGATCGAGGAGATCCGCGGCGACTACGAGAAGGCCTTCGCCCAGGACTCGGTGGCCCGCCTGGACGAACACACACGCGTCGACTTCTGACCCACCCCGTCGCCACCGCGCCTCCCGGCTCACGGCCCCGGACCGCACGGCCCCGGGCCTCACCTCCGGCCGACACCCGCACGACGGCAACGACCGCCACCGCCCCGATTGTTGTTGTTGCCGGTCACACCTCGGTCATCCCCGTCACCGCGCCCACCGGGTCCGTGTCCGGCTCGCCCTCCGGCCACCAGTCGGCCGCGCCCGGCTCGCTCTCGTAGGGGTACCAGCGGCCGTCCCTGCCGTAGCGGAGTTGGAGCGTGCCCTCCTCGTTGGTGAGGTGGTTGCGGTGGATCGTCATGCGCGGGAGGTCCGCCGAGATCAGTGCGCCGCGCGCCCGGTCGAAGGGGCCGGCCGGGGGGTCCCAGGGGGTCTCCAGGACCGCCAGGCCCTCCTCGCCGCCCTGGCGCCAGGCGGCCGCCGCGCGGGAGAGGGCCGCGGCCGTGCTCCCCACCGACCCGGCCAGTTCGGCGAACTGGCGGCTGAACGTGCGGCGGCCCGTCAAGCCCGGGTGCGAGGCCGCCAGGCGGACCGCGTCGTGCCAGGGCGACGTCGCCGTGAAGGGGTCCGTGCCCGCCGTGAGGAACGCGTGGGCGCGCGCCGCCGCGTCCGTCACCAGGAATTCGAGTGCCATCGGGTCCGGCGCGCCGGAAGCCTCGGGCAGGACCGGCGGCCGGCCCGGGTGCGGCGGGGGCGCGAGGGGCGCGGGCAGCGGGGAGCGGTACTCCGTGGCCAGCACCTCGCGCGCCAGGACGCCGGGAGGGGTGGGCAGGCTGGGAGAGGTGGGGGCGTCCGTGGCGGCGGGCGCCGGGAGCGACGTGGTCGTGGGGGGCTCGGTCGCGGTGGCCGGGGGCGGCTCGTTGCCGGTGGCCGCAGGCGACTCGGTACCGGTCAACGTGGCTGGCTTGCTGCCGGTGGCCGCAGGCGACTCGATACCGGTCAACGTGGGCCGCTCGATGCCCACGGCCGCAGGCCGCTCGGCGCCCGTGACCACCGGCCGCTCGGTGCCGGTAGGCGTTGCGGCGCCGGTAGGCATTGCCTGGGCGGTGGGCGTTGCGGGGGCGGTGCCCCTGAGGGGGTGGGGGGATGGGGCCCCGTCGGGCCGGGCGGATTTCCGGAGGCCTTCGGTCGTGGGGCCGGACTCGGCGTGGCGCTCCGCGGAGTCGCCGAGGGCCCCGTGCCGGACCTGGTGGTCCGCTCTGCGGGCGTCCGCCTCCTCCTCGACCGCCCTGCGCGCGTTCCTGCGGGACAGCTCGTCCAGGAGGTCCCCCTCCTCGCCGCCGCGCAGCAGCAGGAGCACGAAGGGGTCCGCGTCCAGGAGGCGGGCCGTCTGGTACGCCAGGGCGGCCGCGTGCTTGCAGGGGTGGCCGCGGTCGGGGCAGGTGCAGGACGGGGCCAGTTCGCGGCCGCCGGGCAGCAGGGGGACGTCCGCGCGGGTCGCCGCGTCGGCCAGGGCGTGCGGCATCTCCTTGTCCAGGAGCGCCGCGATGTGCGCGGGGTCCGTGGCCACGGCGTCCAGGAAGCGGTCCCAGTGCTCGGGCAGCATGGTGCGCAGCCGGATCTCCGCGCGGTACGGGCGGGGGCGGCTGCCGTGGACGTACGCCACGATGCGGCCCGGTGCGACCGTGATCGTGTCGACCGCGCCCTCGCGCGCGTACGCGCGGCCGCGGGCCAGCCGGGCCTGGTCCAGGGCGCTCTCCTCCAGCGCGTCGATCCAGGCGTTCCCCCACCAGGAGGCGGCGAACGGCTCCGCCGGGTCGGGGTGCGCCGGCAGCGCGGGGAAGACGCGGCCGCTGCCCATGCGGCTCGTCTCGCTCATCCCGCTGGCCCAGCCGAGCCCGCCGCCCCGACCGCCGCCGGACCGGCCGGCCCCGCCCGGGACACCGCGCCGGCCGCCGGCCCCGCCCACGCCACCCCGCCCGTTCACGACGTCCTCCTGAGCGCCACCAGGTCGGCCAGCTCCGCGTCCGACAGTTCCGTGAGCGCCGTCTCGCCGCCGTCACCGAGCACCGCGTCCGCCAACGCCTGCTTCGCGGCGAGGAGTTCGGCGATGCGGTCCTCCACCGTGCCCTCGGTGACCAGGCGGTGGACCTGGACCGGCTGGGTCTGGCCGATGCGGTACGCGCGGTCGGTGGCCTGCTCCTCGACCGCGGGGTTCCACCAGCGGTCGTAGTGGATGACGTGGCCCGCCCGGGTCAGGTTCAGGCCCGTGCCCGCCGCCTTCAGGGAGAGCAGGAAGACCGGCACCTCGCCCGACTGGAAGCGGTCCACCATCTGCTCGCGCCGCGCGACCGGCGTGCCGCCGTGCAGGAGCTGGGTGGCGATGCCGCGCGCGGCCAGATGCGACTCCAGGAGGCGGGCCATCTCCACGTACTGCGTGAAGACCAGGACCGCGCCCGCGCTCTCCGACTCGGTGAGGATCGTGTCGAGCAGCTCGTCGAGGAGCTCCAGCTTGCCCGAACGGGGGCGGCCCGTCCGCGTGGTGAGCAGGCCGTCCTTGAGGTACTGCGCGGGGTGGTTGCAGATCTGCTTCAGCGCCATCAGGAGCTTCATGACCAGGCCGCGGCGTGCGATGCCGTCCGACGCCTCGATGCGGGCCAGCGTCTCGCGCACCACCGCCTCGTAGAGCGAGGTCTGCTCGCGGGTGAGGGTGACGGGGTGGTCGGTCTCCGTCTTCGGCGGGAGCTCGGGAGCGATCCCCGGGTCCGACTTCTTGCGGCGCAGCAGGAAGGGGCGGACCAGCCGGGCGAGGCGGTCCAGCGCCTCGTCGTCCGCCCCGGTGCCCGCGGGGTCGCCGCCCTCGACCAGGCGGGCGTGGCGGGCACGGAACGCCTTGAGGGGGCCGAGCAGGCCGGGGGTCGTCCAGTCGAGCAGGGCCCACAGCTCGGAGAGGTTGTTCTCCACGGGGGTGCCGGTGAGCGCCACCCTGGCCGGGGAGGGGATCGTGCGGAGCGCCTTCGCCGTCGCCGCGTGCGGGTTCTTGACGTGCTGCGCCTCGTCCGCGACCACCAGGCCCCAGCGCTGCGCGGCCAGTTCGGACGCGCTGGTGCGCATCGTGCCGTACGTGGTGAGGACGAAGCCGCCCTGGACGTCCAGGCCGGTGAGCGTGCGCCCGGTGCCGTGGAAACGGCGTACGGGCACGCCCGGCGCGAACCGCTCGATCTCCCGCTGCCAGTTGCCCAGCAGCGAGGCGGGGCAGACCACGAGGGTCGGCGCGGGGTGGGCGCGGTGCAGGTGGAGGGCGATCAGCGTGATCGTCTTGCCGAGGCCCATGTCGTCGGCGAGGCAGCCGCCGAGGCCCAGCGAGGTCATGCGGTCGAGCCAGGCCAGGCCCTTGAGCTGGTAGTCGCGCAGGGTGGCGTGCAGGCCGGGCGGCTGGGCGACCACGTCCAGCTCGCCCGTCACCCGCTCGCGCAGCTCGGCGAGCGCGCCGACGGGGACGGCCGGCACCCGCTCGCCGTCGACCTCCGCGGTGCCGGTGAGGGCGACGGAGAGGGCGTCGACCGGGTCGAGCAGCCCGAGGTCGCGCTTGCGCGCCCTGCGGACCAGCTCGGGGTCGACCAGGACCCACTGGTCACGGAGCCGGACGACCGGCCGGTGCGCCTCCGCGAGCAGGTCGAGCTCGGCCTCGGTCAGCGGCTCCGCCTGGTCGCCGAGCGCCATCTGCCAGCGGAATTCCAGGAGTTGCTCGGTCTTGAAGAAGTCGAAGTTGTCGGCGGCGGTGCCGGGCGCCGGGCGGACGACCGCGGTGGCGGTGAGGCCGCGGGTCAGCTCCCTCGGCCAGTGCACGGCCACTCCGGCGGCGGCGAGCCGACCGGCCGCCGCGCCGAGGAGGTCGTACAACTCCTCCTCGCTCAGCGGGAGTACGTCCGGACGCGGGCGCTCCAGGAGTCGGCCGAGCGGCGGCCATACGCGGGCGGCGCGGCGCAGCGCGAGCAGCGTATCGACGCGGGCCCGCGGCCCGAAGTGGTCGGTGCCCGCCCACAGGCCCGGGACGTCCGTCACGAGCGCGGGGTCGGCGAGGCTGTGCACCTGGACGACGGCGGCGGCCGGGCTGGCGACGGCGGCACGCGGCACGCCCGCACCGGAGCCGGAACCCGAACCGGAGCCGGAGCCGGATTCGGTTTCGGAACCCGAACCGGAGCCATCCGGGTCCGCCCCTCCCCCGGCACTCTCGGCGGCGTCGAACGCCTCGTGCGCCCGCAGGTCGAGGCGGAGCGACACGCGCACCCCGGCGTCCACCCCGGCGGCGACCTCGGCCGCCCACTCGCGCGCGCCGGGCAGCCGCTGGGGCTCGCGCGCGGCGAACGGGGCGCCCACCGCGTACGCCGCCGCGGGGGTCCGCGGCAGTGCGTCCACCACCGCGTCGACGAAGGCTCTGACCAGGGCGAACGGTTGCGGCAGCCGCAGCGGTCCGGGCCCCGGGAGCGGCACCGCGTGCGCCTGTGCGGGCAGCGCGGCGGCGATGGCCCGCAACTGGGCGACGTCGGCCTCGTCCAGCGGTCCCGCCCGCCACGCGTCCAGGTCGCCCGCCGTCAGGCCGGGCAGCATCCGGCCCCGCGCGGCCAGGTGCAGCGCGTGCCGGGCGGCCACGCTCCAGCAGGCGACGGCGGGGTGCGGGCGGGCGGCGCCCAGGAGCAGCGGCACTGCCTCGGCGACCGGCAGGAAGAGCGCGGGCACGGTCCGGGCGCGGGCCCCCTTGCCGTGCTTGCGCGCGACGACGAGCTCACCCCGCCGCACCACTTCGCGCCCACCCCGCACCGCGTCGGGATCGAGCGCCTCCTCCGGCACCGCACCGGACACGTCATCCCGTACCGCACCGAGCACCCCATCGCGTACCGAGCCGACCGCGTCGTCCCCTACCGCACCGAGCACCCCATCGCGTACCGAGCCGAGCGCGTCGTCCCCTACCGCTTCGAGCGCATCGCCCCGCACCGCGTCGAGCTCCGGGGGCTCGCCGCCGTCCGGGCGCCAGAACGCGATCCGCCCCTCCCGGGGCACCTCCGCCGGGACGAACACGGCGGCGCAGGACCGCACGAGAGCGGCGCCGCGGGCCGCCGCCCCACCTGCCGTCCCCGTCCCCACCGTCATCGCCACCGCCGTCCCGCTCGCCCCTGCTCACGCCACCTGTCCCCGTGCACGCCACCCTAGGCGAGACCACTGACAACACCGGGTCAGCCACCCGCGGGCCCGTATCCGGCCGGACGTCAACCGCTCCCGGGCAACGAGCGGATGAACACTAGAAGGAAACTTTACTAACAATAATTCACCCCGAGTTATTGACGCGCACATGCCGCATCGCCAGGATTCCCCGGGACGGCTCGGCACCCCCCACGCCACCCGAGGAGACGGACATGCCGCTCACCCCTCGCACCACGTCCCGCAGCAACACCACCGCACGCACGCGCAGGGTCCGTCGGGGCATCCCCCTCGCCACGGGCAGCTCGCTCGCACTCGTCGGCGGGGTGCTGCTCTGGTCGCCCGCCGGGGCGGCCGACGCCTCCCCCACCGCCGCCAGGGCCGCCTTCACGGCGGTCGCCGCGGGCGACATCGCCGAGCAGTGCACGGCGAGCAGCAGCAGCTGCAAGCACCCCAGGACGGCTGCCCTGGTCAAGCAGATCAACCCGGCCTTCGTGCTGACCATGGGCGACAACCAGTACGACGACGCCCGCCTGAAGGACTTCCAGAAGTACTACGACACGTCCTGGGGCGCCTTCAAGAGCAGGACGCGCCCCGTCGCGGGCAACCACGAGACCTACGACCCGGCCGGCGCGCTCGCCGGGTACAAGTCCTACTTCGGTTCCGTCGCCTATCCCGACGGCAAGAGCTACTACAGCTACGACCGGGACAACTGGCACTTCATCGCGCTGGACTCCAACAGCTTCGACGACGACGCGCAGATCGACTGGCTCGAGGACGACCTCGCCGCCACCACCAAGAAGTGCGTGGCCGCGTACTGGCACCACCCGCTCTTCTCCTCCGGCGAGCACGGCAACGACCCGGTGAGCCGTCCGGTCTGGAAGCTGCTCTACGACCACAAGGCCGAGCTGGTCCTCAACGGCCACGACCACCACTACGAGCGCTTCGCCCCGCAGAACCCGGACGGCAAGGCCGACGCGAACGGGATCGTCGAGCTGCTCGGCGGGATGGGCGGCGCCAACCCGTACAAGATCGAGGAGGTGCAGCCCAACAGCCAGAAGCGGATCACGAACACCTTCGGCGTCGTCAAGCTGAACTTCACCGACACCGGGTTCTCGTGGAACCTCGTGGCCACCGACGGCTCCACGAAGGACACCAGCCCGTCCTACTCCTGCCGCTGAGTCCGGCGGGAGCGCTGCGATGTACCTCGCTTCCACCGGCGCGGTCGGCGCGGGCGACCCGGCCGCCGGGGCCCCGGAGCGATCCGGGGCCCGGCGCGGCCGGGTCGCCGGACCCGTCCTCGCGCTGGGCGCGGTCAGCCTGGTCACGGACATCTCCTCGGAGATGGTCACCGCCGTCCTGCCGCTCTACTTCGTCCTCCAACTCGGCCTCTCACCCCTCCAGTTCGGCTTCCTCGACGGGCTCTACAACGGCGTCACCGCGCTGGTGCGGCTGGCCGGCGGGTACGCCGCCGACCGCGGCGGGCGGCACAAGCTGGTGGCGGGCGGCGGCTACGCGCTGTCGGCGCTGTCCCGGCTCGGACTGCTGCTCGCGGGCGGCGCCACCGCGGGGATCGGTGCGGCGCTCGCCGCCGACCGCGTCGGCAAGGGCGTGCGCACCGCGCCGCGCGACGCGCTCATCTCGCTGAGCAGTCCGCCCGACGCGCTCGGCCGCGCGTTCGGCGTGCACCGGGCGATGGACACGACGGGCGCGCTGCTCGGGCCGCTCGCCGCGTTCGCCCTGCTGTGGGCGACGGCGGACGCGTACGACGCCGTGTTCGTGGTCAGCTTCTGCTTCGGGCTGCTCGGGGTGCTGCTGCTGGTGGCGTTCGTGCCGGGGCACCTGGACGCCGGACCGCGGACCTCCGCCCGGCAGCACACCGGCCCCGGGCAACGGCACCGCACCCGCGCGGCCGCCGCCGACCCCGGACACCGGCGCCGCCCCGGTGCCGCCACCGCGCTCGGCCTGCTCCGCGTCCCCGCCTTCCGGCGCGTCCTGCTCGCGGCCGCGCTGCTCGGCGCGGCGACCATCGGCGACGCGTTCCTCTATCTCCTCCTGCAGCGGCGGCTGGACTTCGCGGTCTCGTGGTTCCCGCTGCTGCCGCTGGGCTCCGCCGCCGTCTATCTGCTCCTGGCGGTGCCGGCCGGGCGGCTCGCCGACCGCACGGGACGGCGCGTGCCGTTCCTCGCCGGGCACGTGGCGCTGCTCGGCGGCTACCTCCTGCTGCTCTCCCCCGCCGACGGCCCGCCCCTGCTGATCGGCGTACTCCTGCTGCTCGGAATCTTCTACGCGGCCACGGACGGCGTGCTGATGGCGCTGGTCGCCCCCGTGGTCGCCGCGGAGCGGCGGGCGAGCGGCATGGCCGTGCTGCAGACCGGACAGGCGCTGGCCCGGCTCGTGGCGGCGGCCGGGTTCGGCGCCGCCTGGACGCTGTGGGGCGTACGGCCCGCGCTGACCTGCGCGTCCCTCGCGCTGGCCGTGGCGCTCGCCGGCGCCGCCGCGCTCCTGCGGCCCGCCCGGCCGTCCGGCGCCACCGCGCTCCCCGTATCCCGCGAGCCCTCCGACTCCCGCGAGCCCTCCGAAAGGCGCTCATGACCGTCACCCCTGACACAGCGGCCCCGGACGCCCCTGATGCCCCCGACGTCCCCGGGGCGCCCCTGAACCGCGCCCGCCCGCTGCGTTCCCGGATCGTCGCCGTCGCCGTGGCCGCCGCCGTCCTCGCGGGCGTCGCCGTCACGTACACGCTGCACGCGGCGCGGCGTGCCGAACCGGCGGACGCGGTCTCGGAGTTCGGCCTCGACCCGGGGCACCTGTACTTCCGCAGCACGGCCGCGGGCGCGGGCCGGGTCGCGCGGCTCCCGTCGTCCGGCGAGGGCCCCGGCGGGGCCGCCGCGCGCACCACCGGCGGCCCGTCCTGCGAGCGCTTCCACGCCGCCGCGGACACCGGCCTCTGCCTGCAGCGCAGGTCCGGGATCCCGCCCAGGTCGTACGCCGTGGTTCTGGACGGGCACCTCCGCGAGAAGCGCCGTATCGCCCTCACCGGCATCCCCAACCGGGCGCGTGTCTCCGCGTCGGGCCGGATGCTGTCCTGGACGATGTTCGCCACCGGCGACTCCTACGCGGGCTCGTCCTTCTCCACCCGCACCTCGATCCTGGACACCCGCACCGGCTATCTGATCAAGAACATGGAGGAGATCCCCCTCACCCTGGACGGCCGCCGCTACCACGCCCCCGACGTCAACTACTGGGGCGTGACCTTCGCCAAGGACGACAACCGCTTCTACGCGACCGTCTCGACCGAGGGCAGGACCCACCTGGTGCGCGGTGACATGAAGAAGTGGGCCGCCACCGCGCTGCGCACGAACGTCGAGTGCCCCTCCCTCTCCCCCGACAACACCCGCATCGCCTTCAAGAAGCGGGTACGGAAGGGGACCCGGGACCCCTGGCGGCTGTACGTCCTGGACCTGCGGACGATGCGCGAGCACCCGCTCGCCGAGCGGCGCGGCGTCGACGACCAGGCGGCCTGGCTGGACGACGGCACCCTCGCGTACGCCCTGCCGGGCGAGGACGGCCGCAAGCAGGACATCTGGTCGACCCCCGCCGACGGCTCGGGGCGGCCCACCTTGCGGGTACGGGGCGGGAGTTCACCGGCGGCGGTGCGCTGAGGCGGCGCGGCACGCCGGAGCGGGTGGCGTGGCGCCACAGCGGGTGGCGGGGCGCCGGAGCGTCCGCAGGCGGAGGGGAATGGGGATGCGTACGCGCGTCAGGTCCCGCACGATCACGTCATGACCGATCCCGTACACCCCGGCCCCCTTCCCGCCCCCGCACACCCCGCCGCGCCCGTGCGCACCGTCGTGCCCACCCTCTTCCCGCCACCCGGTTACGCCCACGCCGCCGTCGTCGAGGCCGGCACCCGGCTCGCCTTCATGGCGGGGTCCGTCCCGCTCGACGCCGAGGGGAACCTCGTCGGGGCGGGGGACGTCGCCCGCCAGACCGCGCAGGTGCTCGCCAACCTCGACGAGGCGCTGCGCGCCGTGGGCAGCGACCTGACGCAGGTGGTCGCCAGCACGGTGTACGTGGTCGGCGACGAGCCCGCCACGCTCGGCGCCGCCTGGCAGGTGGTGGACGGCTCCGCGCTGCACGCGGGCCCGCACACCTCGACCCTGCTCGGCACCTCCTGCCTGGGCTACCCGGGCCAGCTCGTCGAGATCACCGCCACCGCCGTCGTCCCCGCCGGCGCCTAGGAAGCGGCCCGGCTGGCCAGGCCGAGGGCGTACTGCGGCCACCACTGGCCCGCCCGCGGCCCGCCCCGGCACGTGCCGTCGGACTCGCCGGGCCGCTTGATCCACAGGTAGGCGTCGAGGGCGGGGTCGCCGGTCCGGGCCGTGGGCGGGGTGCCGAGGGCGCGGCCGGGCGGATTGCACCAGGCGTCCATGCCCCGGTAGGGGCCGTTGCCGTTGCGGCTGCTGTCGATCACGAAGTGCTTGCCGCCGCCGAGCGCCCTGGCGAGCCGGTGCCCGTAGTCCGAACTCACCCTGTTCGTCTGGTGGTTGGCGACGTTCACCGCGAAGCCGTCGGCGGCGGCGATGCCGGCCCGGCGCAGCGGGTCGACCAGGCGTCGCTCGTCGGGGATCCAGCTCGCGTTCCCCGCGTCCAGGTACACCTTCGTGTGCGGGTGGCGCTTGAGCCGCTGGATGGCGTACGTGAGCAGTCCGTACCGCTCCGCGGAGTTCGCGCGCGGGCAGCCCGCCACCAGTTGGGCGACGGCGTCCGGTTCCAGGATCACGTACGCGCCGTGGGTGCCGAGCCCCGAGGCGAAGCCGTCGATCCACTGGCGGTAGTGGGCGGCGTCGCGGGCGCCGCCCGAGGAGTACGCGCCGCAGTCGCGGTGCGGCACGAAGTAGGCGACCAGGACGGCGGTGCGCCGCGCCTTCGCGGCCGCCTCGACGAGGGAGCGCACGACCGCGCCGGGCCCGTTGTCGTTCAGCCAGACGGCCTGGGGGCGCCCCGCGATGCGCTCGATCAGCCGGGCGTCGCCGGCCCGGCCCTCCCGCCGCCACTGCGCGGCCTGGCGGGCGGCGGCGCTGTTCGGGGCGACCCAGAAGTCGGGGGCGGCGGCGCCGACGGGCGCGGCCGGGGGCGCGGCGTCCGCGGGCGGCGCGCCGGACGCCCGTCCGCAGCCGGTCGCCGCCGCGCCCAGGAGCAGCGCGGCGGCGAGGACGGCCCGGGTGGCGGTCCGGGTGGCGGCCCAGGGGGAACCGCCGGGGCGGTGGGCACGGAGACGGCGGGGGGACGACGGGGACACCGGGCGGCTCCAGTGGCTGCGGCACCGGTCCGGCCCGGCGCTTTCCCCGGAGTCTGCGGTCGGCCCGCCCCCGCGGGGGCGCACCCGCGCGCCGCCGCGACGACGGTTCACCCATAAATCACTCCGACGGCGGTCCTCCGTGGCCGCTTCCCCAAGTGCGGGCCTTGGGGCGGGGTTTGGCGTAGCCGCCGGCGCGGCTCGTGGTCAGGCCGAGTCCGACGAGCGACTCGGCGAGCCGGACCGCCGCGCCGACCCCGTCCACGACCGGCATGCCGAGCTTGTCGCCGACGGCCTGCTGCAGTCCGGTCATGCCGGCGCAGCCGAGGACGAGGACCTCGGCCCCGGCGTCCCTGGCGCGCTCGGCGGCGGCGAGGAAGGCGCGCAGGGTCCGCTCGTCGTCCGCCGGGTTGCCGAGGTCGAGGACGCCGAGGCCGGTGCCGACGACGGCGGCGCAGTGCTGGGCGACGCCCGCCGCGTGCAGGCTGTCCTCGATGGGGCCGCGGGCGCGGTCGAGGGTGGTGACGACCCCGTAGCGCCGTCCGAGCAAGCAGGCCAGGTGGGCGGCGGCCTCGGTGATGTCGACGACGGGCACGTCGAGGAGTTCGCGGGCGCCCTCGCGGCCGTGCTCGCCGAACCCGGCCAGGACCACGGCGTCGTAGGGCTGCCCCGACTCCTGGTGCGTGCGCAGGGTGTCGAGGACGGCGGCGGCCGAGAGGTAGCTGTCGAGCCAGCCCTCGGCGGACTCGACGCCCCAGGCGGGGGTGAGCCCGGTGACCGTGGTGCCGGGGGACGCCGCCGCGGTGGCGCCCCGCACGATCTCGGCGGTCATGGCCCGGGTCGTGTTGCAGTTGGTGACGACGATGCGCACTAGTCCTCCGCTCCGACGGTCGTGGCCCTGGCGGCCACGCCTCCCGCGGTCCGCTCGGACCGGCACAGCACCGCGTACAGCAGCGCGGCCGTCGCGGTGCCGATGAACCAGGAGTACGGCGCGGCCCGGTCGAAGAAGGGCACGAGCGCGCAGACGGCGGCCACGCCCGCGGTCGGCAGGAAGGCTCCCAGCGCCCGGGGGTTGACGCCCTTGCGGTAGTAGTACGCCGAGCCGGGCTCGGCGCTGAAGAGCGCCTGCGTGTCGATGCGTCCGCGCTTCACCCAGAAGTAGTCGACGGCGATGATCCCGAACAGCGGTCCGAGGAAGGCCCCGAGGCCGCCGAGGAAGTAGTTGACGACGTCCGGGTTGGAGTAGAGGTTCCACGGGGTGACGAGCAGCGCGGCGACCGTGGAGATGATCCCGCCGACCTTGAAGGTGATCTTTTGCGGCCAGACGTTGGCCAGGTCGTACGCGGGTGAGACGAAGTTGGCGACGATGTTCACGCCCATCGTGGCGACGGCGAAGGTGAGCGCGCCGAAGACGAGGACCCAGGTGTTGCCGATCTCGGCGACGAGTTCGGCGGGGTCGGTGATGGCCTTGCCGAAGACCTCCAGGCTGCCCGCGGTGACGACGACCGAGAGGATCACGAAGGCCGTCGAGTTGATGGGCAGGCCCCAGAAGTTGCCGCGCTTGACGGTGCGGTAGTCGGGCGCGAAGCGGGAGAAGTCGCAGAAGTTGAGCATCAGGGTGCCGTAGGTGGCGAGGATCAGGCCGATCGCGCCGAACCACTGGCGGACCTGCTCGCCGGTGGAGACGGGATGCGGGGTGGAGGTCAGCGAGATCGTCCAGCCCGCCTTCCAGAGGATCCACACGGCGAGCGCGATCATCACGATCCAGATGGCGGGCCCGCAGAAGTCCTGGAACTTCCGTACGGATTCCATGCCCTGCGTCATGATCAGGCCCTGCACCAGCCAGAGGGCGACGAAGGAGCACCAGCCGAGGGCGTGCAGCCCGAGGAAGGAGTGCTCGGTCCAGGACTCCAGGCCGGGGAAGGCCGCGATCAGCATGACGTTGACGGCGATCGAGGCCAGATAGGTCTGGATGCCGTACCACATGATGGCGATCACGGCCCGGATGAGGGCGGGGACGTTGGCACCCCAGACGCCGAAGCTGATGCGGGCGACGACGGGGAACGGCACGCCGTGGCGCTGGCCGACGCGGCCCATCAGGTTCATCCCCGCGTAGATCAGCACGAAGCCGACCAGGAGCGAGGTGAAGATCTGCCAGACGTTGAGGCCGAGCACCAACAGACCGGCGGCGAAGGTGTAGTTGCCCAGGTTGTGGACGTCGGACATCCACAGCGCGAACAGGTCGAAGACCTTCCACTTGCGTTCGGCGGTGGGGGCGAGGTCCTCGTTGGTCAGGCGCGGATCGGGGACGAAGGCGGGGGCGTGTGTGCGTTGGGCGAGGGACACGGGGCCTCCTGGCGGGGGACGGAGGTGCGGTGGTGGCCGGGACGACGACGGAGCCGCCGCTTTGGTATACCAATTTTTGGTATACCAAAGGTGTCGTCATGTTCCCGCCACCAAGGGCGCCCGGCAATGTCCGCGCGGTTACGAATCGGTAAATCGATGCGGGGTTCGGCCATGATGGACACCATGACGACCGTGGAGCAGCCGCTGGCCGCCGTACGCGAACGCGTGCTCGCCGAGCTGCGGCAGGAGATCATCGCCGGGCGGCTCGGCCCGGGCGACCGGCTGGTGGAGCGCGAACTCGCCGACCGCTTCGGCGTTTCCCGGGTCCCCGTGCGGGAGGCCATCCGCGCCCTGGTCGTCGAGGGCTTCGTCACCTTCGAGACGCCCCGCAGGACCGTGGTGCGCCCGCTGACCCGCACCGACGTGACCGAACTCTTCGAGCTCCGCGAGGCGTTGGAGGTCTATGCGGCGGGCCGGGCGGCGGAGCGGGCCACGCCCGAGGGCCTCGCGGAGCTGAAGTCCCTGCTCGGCCGGGCGGCGAGGGCGACCCGTACGGCGGACGCCGAGGCGATCACGGACATCAACACCCGCTTCCACGACCAGATCCTCGCGATGGCGGGCAACTCCCTGCTCGCCTCGGTGATGGAGCCGGTCGACGGCAGGCTGCGCTGGATGACCCGGCGCAACGAGGAGTGGACGCACCTGCTGGCCGGGCACCGCGAGCTGTACGAGGCGGTGGCGTCCGGCGACGCGGAGCGGGCCCGCGCCCATGCGCTGGCGCACGTGCGCACGAACTACGAGTCGACGGTCCGGCACCTGTTCGGGGACGGCTGACAGGAGGGCCGCTCGCGGTCCGAACCTCAGGCGGCCCGGAACCGGTCCGTCGCCGCCACCAGCTCCTCCGCGATCCCCCGCGCCCCGGCGTTGTGCCCCGCGTCGTCGACCAGCACCAACTCGCTGTCCTTCCAGGCTTGTTGCAGCCGCCACGGGATGCCCAGCAGGTTCCCGAAGTCCAGACTGCCCTGCACCATCACCCCGGGGATCCCCCGCAGGGAGCCCGCGTCGCGCAGGACGACCTCGTCGCCGCCCAGCCAGTGGTCGTGGGCGAAGTAGTGCGTGACGGTGCGCGCGAAGCCGGCCCGGAAGGCCGCGTCCTCGTACCGCGGGACCGACCTCGGCGGGGCCGGCACGATCGCCGTCTCCCAGTCCGTCCAGGCCCGGGCCGCCCGCGCGCGCACCGCGGCGTCCGGCGACCGGAGGAGCCGGTGGTAGGCCGCGGCGAGGTCGCCGTCCCGCTCCCCCTCAGGCACCCCGGCGCGGAAGGCCTCCCACGCCTCGGGGAAGATCCGCCCCAGGCCGCGCGTCAGGAGCTCCACCTCGGCCCGGCTGCCCGTGGCGACGCCCGTGAGGACGAGTTCCGAGACCCGGTCCGGATGCGTCTGGGCGTACCGCAGGCCCAGCACGGACCCGAAGGAGACGCCCCACACCAGCCACCGCCCGATGCCCAGGTGGCGGCGGAGCAGCTCCAGGTCGGCGATCAGGTGCCCGACGGTGTTGACGCCCAGGTCGGTGGCCGGGTCGCTCGCGGGCGGCGTGGACCGGCCCGCGCCGCGCTGGTCGAGCAGGACGATCCGGTACGCCTCCGGGTCGAAGTACCGGCGGAAGAAGGGCGTGCAGCCGGAGCCGGGCCCGCCGTGCAGGACGACGGCGGGCTTGCCCCGGGGGTTGCCGCAGACCTCCCAGTACACGCGGTTGCCGTCGCCGACGTCGAGCAGGCCGTGGTCGTGGGGTTCGATGTCCGGGTAGAGGCCCATCACGGCACCCTAACGTCCCGGCGGATCACTCCGCCCTGGCGTTCCGCATCCGCCCGTAGGCGTACACGCAGCCTGCGAGCGCCAGGTCCGAGAGCAGCATGAAGCCGATGGAGTACGAGTCCTTCGCGCTGTAGATCGCGCCCATGACCAGGGGCGGGACGAAGCCGCCGAGGCCGCCGACGGCGCCCACGATGCCGGTCACGGAACCCACCTGGGGCTGCGGGGTGACCTGGGAGACCAGGGCGAAGACGCTGCCGCTGGCGGTGCCGAGACCGGCCGCCATGAGCAGGAAGCAGATCGTGCCCATCGGGTTCAGCTTCGGGTCGAAGGCCTGCACGACGGCGAAGAGGGCGACGACCGCCAGGGCGACCGAGGTGACCGTCGCCGGGTGGATGCGGTCGGAGAGCCAGCCGCCGACCGGCCGGAAGATCACGGTGACCAGCGCGAAGCCGGCCGCCTTGGTGCCGGCGTCGGTCGGCGAGAGGTCGTACCAGGTCTTCAGATACGTGGGCAGGTACACGCCGAAGGCGACGATGCCGCCGAAGCCGATCGCGTAGAGCGCGGACAGCTCCCAGGTCACCCGCAGCCGTCCGGCCTGGCCGAGCCGGGAGCCCAGCGAGGTGGTGGGCACCGGCCGGTCCGGGCGGTCGGTGATGAGCAGCGCGGCCAGCACCGCGTAGGCGGCGAGCGCGATGGCCACGACGAGGAACGGCAGGTTCTCGCCGTGCTTGGCGATGCGCGGCGTGAAGTACCCGGAGAGGGCCACACCGCCCATGCCCATGCCGAACACGCCGAGCGCGAAGCCCCGGTGGGCGGGCGGGAACCAGGAGTTCACCAGCGGGATGCCGATGGCGAACGTGGTGCCGCCGAGGCCCAGCAGGAAGCCGACCGCGAGCATCGCGCCGAAGCTGTTCCTGGCCGGGATGATCAGCAGCACCGGGATGATGGTGAGCGCCGAGACGATCGGGAACATCCGCCGCGCGCCGAGCCGGTCGGTGAGGGCACCCACCGGGACGCGGCCCAGCGAACCCACGATGACCGGTACGGCGACCAGCAGCGACTGCTGGAAGGAGCTCAGGCCGAGCCGGTCCTTGAAGTCGCTGCCGAGCGGCGCGACCAGGTCCCAGGCCCAGAAGGTGAGCGTGAAGCCGATGGTCGCCATCGCCAGGTTGCGGTAGGCGGCGGCGGGGGGCCTGGCTGCCGGAGTCTCGTGGGTCTGGTTCACGGTCCCACGCTAGGAACCGGTGCCCGGCGGGGCCTGCGATGCTGGGCCGTCCGGGTGCAGTCCCGCCGCCGTCGCCGCTCCGCGCAGCACGTCCCGCAGCATCTCGGGCGTCAGCCGTCCGGTGAAGGTGTTGCGCTGGCTGACGTGGAAGCAGCCGAAGAGGTCGAGCGGGCGCCCGGCCGGCCCGCCGGCCAGCGTCACCCGCGCGCCGTGCCCGAAGGCGGGCCGGGGGCGCGGCACCGTCCAGCCCGCCGCCGCGAAGGCGGGCAGCGCGGCCTGCCAGCCGAAGGCGCCCAGCACGACCACGGCCCGCAGGCCCGGCGCGAGCAGCCGCAGCTCGTCCTCCAGCCAGGGGCGGCAGGTGTCGCGCTCCCGCGGGGTCGGCTTGTTGGCGGGCGGCGCGCAGTGCACGGGCGAGGTGATGCGGGTGCCGTACAGGGCCAGGCCGTCGTCGGCGCTCTCGGCGGTGGGCCGCGAGGCGAGGCCGACGTCGTACAGCGCCCGGTAGAGGACCTCGCCGGAGCGGTCGCCGGTGAACATCCGGCCGGTGCGGTTGGCGCCGTGCGCGGCGGGCGCGAGGCCGACGATCAGGAGCGCGGCGTCGTGCGGTCCGAAGCCGGGCACGGGCCGCCCCCAGTACTCCTGGTCCGCGAAGGCGGCGCGCCGGGTGCGCGCGACCTCCTCGCGCCAGTCGACGAGGCGGGGGCAGGCGCGGCAGCCGACGAGCCGCGCGTCGAGCTCACTGAGGCCGTCCATGACCTCCACCGTAGGGGCCGCCGCGCACGGCGGTGCGGGCGGCGGTCAGGGCGTGGGGGCCTGCCGGGCGCGCTCCTGGTGGCGGCGCGCCTTGAGGCGGTTGCCGCAGGACTTCATCGAGCACCAGCGGGCGGTGTTGCCGCGGCTGCGGTCGATGAGGAAGAGCCGGCATTCGTCGTTGCCGCAAGGCCGCAGGCGGCCCGGCCTGCGGTCCATGAGGTCGTACCAGGCGAGGACGAGTTCCACCGCGAGCGTCCGCTCGGGCGGCACGTCGAGCCGCCACCGCAGGCCTGCCCCTGCGGCCTCGGGGACCTTGCGGACGTCGGCGAGGATCTCCCGCATCGCCTCGTCGGGCACGGGGCCGCGGGTGGCGGTCTGGAGCACGTCCCTGGCGGTGCGCAGCCAGTGGAGCGACGCGGCGTCGCCGCTGCCGCCGTGCGCCCGCGCCCACTGCCGCGGTGCGGCGTCGTCGGCCCACAGGTCCCGCGGGCGGCCCTCCACCACGGGGGTGCTGTTCAGCGCTTCGAGCAGCGCTTCTTCGTCGATCATGCGTGCCACCTCCCCGGCTAACCCCATTCAGGGACTTGACAGGTTACATCGGATCCGGTCCACTGGAGAGCAGGTAACCACCAAGACGAGTGAAGAGGGTTAGTCATGGTCGAGATCCGTCACCAGTACGCCACCGTGCGGGGACACCGCGTCTTCTACCGGGAGGCCGGCCCCGCCGACGCCCCGGTCCTGGTGCTCCTGCACGGGTTCCCCACCAGCTCGCGGATGTTCCGCCGGCTGATCCCCGAGCTCGCCGACCGGTACCGCGTCATCGCCCCCGACCACCTCGGCTTCGGCCGCTCCGACACCCCGGACGCCGCCGAGTTCCCCTACTCGTTCGACGCGCTCACCGACATCACGGAGGCGCTCCTGGCCGGCCTCGGCATCACGAGGTACGCGTTGTACGTGCAGGACTACGGCGCCCCGATCGGCTGGCGCCTCGCGCTGCGCGCCCCGCAGGCCATCACCGCGGTGATCACCCAGAACGGCAACGCGTACGAGGAGGGCTTCGTCCCGGAGTTCTGGGCCCCGGTCTGGGCCTACGCGAGCGACCCGGGGCCCGCGACGGAGCCGGGCGCCCGGGGCGCCCTCGACCTGGAGGCCATCCGCTGGCAGTACCTGCACGGGGTGGACCGTCCCGAGCTGGTCGACCCCGACACCTGGACGGCCGACCACCACGACGTCAACCGCCCCGGCAACGACCGCGCGCAGCTGGCCCTCTTCCGCGACTACGCCACCAATCCGCCCCTCTACCCGAAGGTGCACGCGTACTTCCGGGAGAGCCGCGTCCCGCTCCTGGCCGTCTGGGGCGCCGAGGACGCCATCTTCGGCCCCGACGGCGCGCGGGCCTTCGCCAAGGACCTCCCCGAGGCCGAGATCCACCTGGTGCCCGGCGGCGGCCACTTCCTGCTGGAGAGCCACCTGGCCGAGACGGCCGGGCGCATCCGGGCCTTCCTGGCCCGCGCGGTGCCCACGGACACCCCCCTGCCCACCCCCTAGGTGAGCACCGCCCCCAGCGCCACGAACCCGCAGATCAGCGCGAACAGCACGGCGAGCAGCGGCCACACGAACCGCAGGTACTTGTCGTAGCCGACCTTCGCGAGCGCCACACCGCCGATGGTCACGGCGGTCGTCGGCACCCACAGGTTCATCCAGCCGCTGGCCGCCTGCCAGGCGGTGACGACGACCGCGCGCGAGACGCCGGCGAAGTCCGCGAGCGGCGCGAGGATCGGCATGGCGAGCGTGGCGTGCCCCGAGGTGGAGGGGATCAGGAAGGCGAGCGGCAGGTTCACGATGAAGACGATCACCGCGAAGAGCCCGGACGAGGTGCCCTTCACGACGCCCTCGATGGAGTGCAGGACGGTGTCCGTGATCTTGGAGTTGTTCATGATGGTCGTGACCCCGCGGGCGAGCAGGATGACCAGCGCGGGCGAGACGAAGTCGGCCGCGCCCTGGATGATCGTCGAGCTGAGCTTCTGCTCCCCCATCCGCGCGACGAGCCCGATCAGGACCGCCGCGCACAGGAACAGCGCGGCCAGCTGCGGGAAGGACCAGCCGAGTTCGAAGCCGTACGGCCGTGCGTCCGCCTTGCCGGTCAGCGCGCTGGACCACGGCACCACCGAGAAGATCATGAAGGCGAAGACCAGGGCGGTGGCGACGAGCACCGCCTTGTGCAGCCCGGTGAGTTCGGGCACCTCCTGCGCGCCGGTCGCCGCCTGCCCGCGGTCCCGGTCGCCGGGCAGGAACCCGGACAGGGAGCGCTCGGGGTCGCGCCGGACGCGCTTGGCGTAGCGGATGACGTACGCGACCGTGACGGCGGTCAGCACGATCCACATGGCGAAGCGGAGCACGATGCCGTCGCCGAGCGAGATGTCGGCGGCCGAGGAGGCGACGCCGGTCGCGAAGGGATTCACGGTCGAGCAGAGCACGCCGACGCCCGCGCCGAGGATGATCGCGCCGACGGCGGTCATGCGGTCGTAGCCGAGGGCGAGCATCAGCGGCACGATCAGGCCGTAGAAGCCGAGCGTCTCCTCGGCGAAGCCCTCGACGGTGCCGAGCACGGAGAAGACGACCATGACCCCGGTGATGAGCAGCGCGCCGCGCTCGCGCAGCCGGTGCGCCAGGCGGCCGATGCCGCGGTCCAGCGCGCCGGTGGCGAAGACGACGGTGATGAAGGCACCGATGGCGAGCACGAAGAGGAAGACGCCCGCGCTGCCGTACAGCGCGCCGACGTTGTCGGGTGCGACCAGGGAGGTCTTCTCGTCCTGGATGCCGTAGAGGCCGTTGACGGGCGAGAGGAAGAGGTCGTTGAGCCGGTCGACGAAGGACTGGCCGGAGTCGACGCGGTGGTAGGTGCCCTCGACGGGGGCGCCGGAGTCGTTGCGGTCGTACTGGCCCGAGGGGACCAGGAAGGCGAGCAGCCAGACCGCGACGGTGACGATCGCCAGAACCGTCAGGGCGCTGGGAAAGGTGAACTTCCGCTTACCCGAAGGGCTTTCGGACGGATCGCCGCCCACGGGGGTCTCAGTGGTGCTCACGCGGCACCGCCGTCCGGCCGCCCGGCCGCCGGCCGGTCGAATCCCGCGGCGTACTCCCGCACGAACGCACACATCGCGACGACGGTGTTGCGCAGCTCGGAGAAGAGGACGCGCTCGTTCGGGGCGTGCAGATTGCACATGCTGTCCTGCGCGCCGAAGAGCAGCACCTCGGCGCCGGGTGCCGCCTTCGCGAGCCCGTTGACCAGCGGAATGGACCCGCCGGTCGCCACGTACGAGGCGTCCTCGCCCCAGCCCTCGCGCAGCGCGGCGAGCGCGGCGCGGTAGGCGGGCCCCCCGGTCGCGGCCTCGTACCCGGGTCCGGTGTCGCCCGGCGTGACGGTGAGCGGCACGCCGAAGGGGCGCAGCGAGCGCAGGTGTTCGACGAGCCGGTGCTGCGCGTCCCGCGCGTCCTGGCGCGGATGGAAGCGCAGGTTCAGCTTGGCTCTCGCGTACGGCACCACGGCGGACGCGGCGTGTTCCACGCTCGGCGCGTCCAGGCCGATGACGGTGATCGCCGGGCCGCTCCACAGCCGCTCCCCCAGGCTGCCGCTGCCGACGAGCGGCACCCCCTCCCGCACGCCCGCGAGCGAGCGGAACTCGTCCTCGGTGTACGCCGTGCCGGTCCACTCCTCGCGCCGCAGCCCCTCGACGGCGACGTCCCCGTGCACGTCGTGCAGGGTGGCGAGGGCCTTGAGCAGGACGAGCAGCGCGTCGGGCGCCGCCCCGCCGAACTCGCCGCTGTGGCGCGGCTCGTCGAGGGTGCGGACCTCGACGGTCACCTCGGCGGCGCCGCGCAGGCCCGTGGTGAGGGTGGGGGTGCCGGGGCGGAGGTTGCCGAGGTCGGCGATGACCATGGCGTCGCAGGCGAACCGCTCGGGGTCGGTGGGCGGATAGTCGTCGAAGGCGCTGCCGTACTCCTCCTGGCCCTCGATGACGATCTTGACGCCGACCGGCGGGCGCCCCTCGTACGCCCGGAGCATCCCGAGGTGCGCGATGACGTTGGACTTGTCGTCCGCGATGCCCCGGGCGCGCAGGCCGCCCTCGACCGGGGTCGGCTCGAAGGGCGGGGACTTCCAGAGCGACGGGTCGCCGGGCGGCTGCACGTCGTAGTGCCCGTAGAGCAGCACCGTGGGCGCGTCCGGCGACGGGGCCGGGATCTCGCCGTAGATCACGGGGGCGGTGTCCGGCAGGTCGAGCCGTTCGACGCGCGGGACCCCGGCGTCGCGCAGCAGCCCGGCCACCAGGTCGTGGGCCTCCGTCACCGGCTCGGCGGGAAAGCCGGGGAAGGCGATCGAGGGGATCGCGGCGAGCCGTTCCAGGTCGGCACGGAGTCCGTCCATCAGACCGTCGACGGTGGCTTCGAAAGACGTCATGGGCAGCACTCCTGGGAGTCGCGTGTCATGTCCTGGGGCTACGGACCGTTTTGTCGTGTTCGGTCCGAATTATCGGCGCCCGGGGTCGGCGGTTTCCGGACGGCTCGCCGTGCGGCGGGGATGCCGCACGGAACCCGGACTAAGGTCGACACATGGCTTCGGAGACTTCAGGGGGCGGCACGACGGGCCGCGCGGCTGACGGCGGCACGGCGACGGACGGCGGGCCGGACGGCCGGGCCCCGGAGAGCGGGGCGACACCGGGCGGTGCGGTGGGCGGGGGCAACGGCGCCGCGGCCACGGAGGCGCCCGCGCCTGCGGGCACCGGCTCCGGCGGCGGGGGCACCGTGCGCGTCGACAGCTGGATCTGGTCCGTGCGCCTGACCAAGACCCGCTCGGCCGGCGCCGCGGCGTGCAAGGGCGGCCACGTCCGGGTCAACGGCGAGCGCGTCAAGCCCGCGTACGGCGTGCACGTGGGCGACGAGGTGCGGCTGCGGCAGGCAGGCGGCCGGGAGCGGATCGTCATCGTCAAACGCCTCATCCGCAAGCGCGTCGGGGCGCCCGTCGCGGTCGAGTGCTACGTCGACAACTCGCCGCCCCCGCCGCCGCGCGAGGCGGTCGCCCCCGCGGGCATCCGCGACCGGGGCACCGGCCGCCCCACGAAGCGGGACCGGCGCGAGATGGAACGGCTGCGGGCGCCGGAGGGCTGGACCCGGCCGCCGTCGGAGGGCGCGCGGGAGGTCTGACGAGACGGACGGCACGCGGGACGCTTGAGGGCGCGACCCTGCGGCCGTACGGCTTCGCGGCTTCGCGGCCTCGCGTCCTCGCCTCCTCGCGGCCGGGGCGGCGGTGAACGGAGCAGCAGCGACCGGGGCGGCGGCGACCGGGGGGCGGTGACCGGGGCGGCGGCGACCCGGAGGGGGCGGTGACCGGGGCGGCTCCGTGGAAACGCCTCAGCAACACGCCCTGATCCAGGACGTGTTGCTCGGGCTTCTCCACCGGATCGGGCTGCCGCGGGCGCGGCGGTCCGTGCGGCGTGCGCCTCACCTCACCGTCGCAGGCGGGCGACCAGCTTCGTCGTCTCGTCGCGCCGCGCCCAGGCGATCCACGCCAGCGGCAGCACGAGGATCAGCGGAGTGGCCGCGTTCTCGCCGCCGAACGCGGTGATCGTCACCACGAACGCGCCGATCATCAGCCCGATGAACGCCGTGGCGGCGAGCGAGGAGAGCAGCGGGAGCAGCAGCGCGATCCCGCCGAGCAGTTCCAGCGCCCCGATCGTGTACATCCCGGGGGCGCCCCAGCCCAGCTTGTCGAAGGACTCGACGGCGGTGGGGTGCGCGATCAGCTTGGGCACACCGCTCGCGACGGCGAAGAACACGCCGAGCAGCACCTGGAGCGTGCGCAGCGTGACGCGGGCGCCCCGGCTGCGTCCTGATCCGGCGGGGGCGGCGGGGGCGGATGCGAGCGGGGCGACGGTGGGGGTCGCGGTGGCTGCGGGGGTGGTGGCGGTCATCGTGTTCTCCTCGGTGAGCGGGGCCCGTCGGGCTGTTGTGCTGTCCCCCGTAGAGACCCGCCCGCCGCGCGGAACTCATCGCTGTGCGCGGCGCATTCACCGAATCCGTTCCGCGACCGCCCCTCCCTTCCCGCCTCCCCTTCCCGCCTCCCCTTCCCCCGCCTCCCCTCCTCAGCCGACCGGGACCGCCCGCACCCACGTCCCGTCGTCCGTCAGACAGCGGTCGATCTTCAGCCCCGCCTCGGCGAGGGCCTCCTCGAACTGTTCCGGGGTGAGCGGCCGGGCGCGGAAGGTCTGGGTCCATACGGCGTCCGGGAACACGTACTCCGCGCGCACCTCGTTGACCCCGTCGCCGACCGGCTCCGCCGAGAGGATCCGGACCGTGTGACCCGCCGGATCGACGCGCTCCCTCGGCGCGTTCGTGTGGTAGTCCGCGCCCTCCCGCTGGATCAGGACGCAGCCGTGGTCCGTGACGTGCCTGCGGCAGGCCCGCAGCATGCCGCGGCGCACCGCCGCGTCGCCGGTGTGCACGAGGAACGACGCGAGCATCACCACCGGGAACCTCTCGTCCAGGTCGAGGTGCTCGATCGGGCTCAGGACCGTGCGCACCCCGCCGTCGAGCGCGGCCACCTTCTCCAGCATCCCGGCGGACTCGTCCACGGCCGTCACCCGGAAGCCGCGCTCCAGGAGCGGCCGCGTCACCCGTCCCGCGCCGCTGCCCAGCTCCAGGATGTGCGCCCCGGGCGGCACGGCGGCGGCGACGACCCCGGGCTCCTCCCCCGCCGGAAGGCGTGCGTAGAGCTCGACCGCGCAGCCGTCCGGCGTGATCGCGCCGGGCCCCGTTCCCTCGTATCCCTCACGCATCTCCAGGTTCATGCCCGGCCAACGAAGCGTGCCCCGGCCCCGTTCCCGGCTGCCGCACGCCCGCCCCGCCTACAGCGGGAACCAGCCATGCCCCCCGTACCAGTGGCCGCCCGCCCGCAGATGGTCGCCCACGGCCCGCTCCAGGGCGGTCCGCCGGGGCAGTTCGGCCACCGGGAGGTTCCCGTCACCGAAGACGAAGGCGACGGGGCCGGTGTCGTCCGGCTCGGTGCCGTAGCCGTCGGCGGGACGGAATCGCTCCTGGAAGCGGACGATGTTCGAGTCCGCGGGCAGCCGGTGCCGCAGCTGCGGGTCGAGCAGCCAGGAGTGGCAGACGGCTGTCTCGTACCGGTCCTCGGGAAAGTGCCGCGCGAAGAACTCCCGGGCCAGGTCCAGCGACCGGTCGCAGGCCTCCGGCGTCAACGGCCCCTGGAAGTCGGTGATGTGCAGGTTCAGGCAGGGGTCGCCCGGACCCGCCGGGTGCCCGGCCGCGGCCGTCGCGCCGCCCATGCGCCCGCCCAGGACGGCCCGCTGGAACTGCAGCCGCCCCAACTGGTAGAGCTCGCCCCGGAAGTGCAGGCCGAGCCAGCCCGGTTCGACGAGGCCCCGGGTGCCGCGCGCCCTGCGGTGCACCGCCAGATGCCGTCCGAGATCGGCGAGGGTGCGGCGCGAGACGTCGTCGGGGATGCCCCGGTCGCGGTGGAAGGCGCGGACGTGCTCGCGCGCCGCCACACACACGAAGACGAAGAAGCAGCGCCCGAGCTCGCCGCACGCCTCGGGCAGCACCGGGAACCGGGCGCCGCGGACCGTCCCCGGATCGCGCACGAGGGCGTCCACGCAGCGGTCGAGCAGCCGGCGCGCGTCCGGATCCGCCCACAGGCGGCCGCGCAGCGCCACGAGCGCGTTGATGTCCTCGTGCGGCACGGCGAGGTCGAGCAGCACCTCCGGCAGCTCGTCGGCCGTCGGGAGCACGGCGGCGGCCCGTGGCTCGCCCGCGCTCTCCAGCTCGCCGAGCCACCGGGCGAGCCGGTCGTCCGCCCTGAGCGCCGCCAGCACGTTCCCACCCTCTCTCTGTCCTGAGGCTTGCTTTCCTGAAGCTTGCTCTCCTGAAGCTTGCTGTCCTGCGGCTTGCTCTCCTGCGCCTCCCGGAGGCGTTCTTATCCTGGAGGGAGGAGATGACCTCTGATGATGCGCACAGGCAGTGAACCGTCGACCGCGCGCAGCCCGCTGCGGATGCGTTTCTGGTGCAGTGTGTGGGGCCTGGTCTGGGCCGTCTTCGGCACCGTCGCCTTCGCCCTGGTCGGCCGGGCCGGCTGGGCGGTGGCCTGCGGGGTGCTGCTGCTGGTGGTCGCCGCCGACCTGGCGTGGGTGGTGCACCGCATGCGTCAGGGCCCGCACTACCAGCCGGGCCCCGACATCCCTCCGTACGAGCCGCAGGACCGGCCCTAGGGCCGGTCGCCGAACCCCACCGGCCCTAGCGCTCCTCGCCCGGCCGCCCCTCGTCGAAGCGGGCCGCCGCCAGGTACTCGGGCTGCGGATCCAGGGCCGCGGCGAGGCGGAAGTGCCGCCGCGCCTGCTCGGGCCGCGCGGCCCGCTCGTAGGTGCGGGCGAGCGCGAAGTGCGCGAAGGCGTTGTCCGGCTCGCGCTCCAGGACGATGCTGAACTCCAGCTCCGCGGCGCGCAGTTGCGCGGCGGCGAAGAAGGCGCGGGCGCGCAGCAGGCGGGCCGCCGTGTTCTCGGGGTGGGCGTCGATGACGGTGTCGAGCAGCTTCACCGCACCACGCGGATCCCGCGCGGCAAGGAGCTGTTCCGCCGCACGGAAATCGATGACATGAGTCTCCGGAGTATTTTCGGGCACGCCGGGCTCCTTCCCTCGCTCTCCGGCATCAACGCGCGCCGCACCCCCGCCTATTCCGCACCCATGTCCCCCACGCGTTCCCGCGCCGGTCCTCCTGCGTGCGGGGGGGGCGGCCGGGAGGGCGCTCAGCGGGCGGCGACGGCCAGGACCGCCCCGAGCACCACGAGCACCGCGCCCGCGCCGACGAAGGCCCGGTCGAGCCCGGCACGCTCGCCGCCGAGCAGCACGGTCTCGCGCGGATCCCCGGTGTCGTACGCGATGTCGACCACGTCCCCCGGGGCCAGCGGCCTGCGCCGGGTGGGCGGTACGGGCGACACCACCTCGACGACCCGGCCGTCCCCGGTCTCGAACTGCAGCGTGGGCCGCTCGGTGCCCGGCGGTGCCGCCTTGACCAGGGCCTGCGCGACCGCTCCCGCCGCGGTGATCCGCCGGGTCTGCCGCAGCCCGTACGCGCCCGCCAGGGCCGCGACCAGGCCCCCCAGAGCCGTGAACGCCGCCAGTACGACCACTGTCCCCGCCCCTTCCCCAGGCCCTCGGGTTCCTCAGGCGCGTGCTCTGCGCGCCAGGTCGGCCCAGACCGCGCCGACCCGCTCCGCGAGGCCCTCCAGGGGGCCGTCGTTGTCGATGACGACGTCCGCGATCTCCAGGCGCTTGTCGCGGGTGGCCTGCGCGGCCATCCGCGCGCGGGCGTCCTCCTCGGTCATGCCGCGCAGCCGCACCAGGCGGTCCAGCTGGGTCGCGGGGCTCGCGTCGACGACGACCACGAGGTCGTAGAGCGGCGCGAGGCCGTTCTCGGCGAGCAGCGGCACGTCGTGCACGACCACCGCGTCGTCGGCGGCGGCCTCCTCGAGCTCGGCGGAGCGGGCACCCACGAGGGGGTGCACGAGGGAGTTGAGGACGGCGAGCTTCTCGGGATCGGCGAAGACGATCGTGCCGAGTCTTGGCCGGTCGAGCGAGCCGTCCTCGGCGAGGATGTCCGGCCCGAAGGCCTCGACGACGGCCGCCAGACCGGGAGTTCCCGGCGCCACCACCTCACGCGCGATCTTGTCCGCGTCGATCAGGACGGCACCGGACGCGGCGAGCAGCCGCGACACTTCACTCTTGCCGGCGCCGATCCCGCCGGTCAGGCCCACTTTCAGCATGACCGGCAGCTTAGGCCCTGGCGTTACGCGTCGCCCTCCCGCTCGGCCAGGAAGCGTTCGAATTCACGGCCGATCTCGTCGGCGGACGGGATGTCCGCCGGCTCGGCCAGCATGTTGCCCCGCTCCTGGGCGCCGGACGCGGCGTCGTACTGGTGCTCAAGTCCCTGGACGAGCGCGACGAGTTCCTCGTCGCCCTCCTGGATCTGACGGTCGATCTCGGTCTGCGTGCGGTGCGCCTCGGTGCGCAGGCCGTGGGCGACGCCGGGCAGGACCAGGCCGGTGGCGGCGGTGATGGCCTCCAGGACCGTGAGGGCCGCGTCGGGGTAGGCGGAGCGCGCGATGTAGTGCGGCACGTGCGCGGCGACGCCGAGCACGTCGTGGCCCGCCTCCAGGAGGCGGTACTCGACCAGGGAGGCCGCGCTGCCCGGCACCTGCGCCTCGTCGAACGGGCTGCGGTGGCCCGGCACCAGGTCGGTGCGGTTGCCGTGCGGCGTGAGGCCCACCGGGCGGGTGTGCGGGACGCCCATGGGGATGCCGTGGAAGTTCACGGACAGGCGCACGCCGAGCCGCTCCACGATCTGCTGGACGGCCTGCGCGAAGCGCTCCCACTCGACGTCCGGCTCGGGGCCGGACAGCAGCAGGAAGGGCGCTCCGGTGGCGTCCTGGACGAGGCGGACGTCGAGCGTCGGCACCTCGTAGTCGCTCCAGCGGTCGCGCCGGAAGGTGAGCAGCGGGCGGCGGGCGCGGTAGTCGACGAGCCGGTCGTGGTCGAATCTCGCCACCACCTGCCCGGGAAGGCTGTCCGTGAGCCGCTCGACGATCTGGTCGCCGGTTTCGCCCGCGTCGATGTATCCGTCGAAGTGGTAGAGCATGACCAGTCCGGCCGATTCCTGGGCGAGCGCCATGTCGACGACGGCGAGGCCCTTCGGCTCCCATGCGTACAAACCCTGCGGATCAAGCACTGTGACCGCTCCTCCTCGTGTTCCTACCGAAGAACACGCGCGCGCACCCGTGCATTCCCGGCCATCCGCCCGCCCCCGGCCCCGGGAGCGGCGCCTTTCATACTCGTGAACCCCCGCAAGGAGCTTGCCAGTTGACGCCGCCCCTCCCACCCGGCGATCCGCCCGGAGCCGGAACAGGTCCGCTCTGGTCCATACCTTGACGCGCACATGCCCCGCCCGTACGTTCATATGCGCACCCCACGTTCATGTACAGGAACTGCCGTACGGGAAATTCAAGAAACCCACCTCCCAGCACTCCACCCTGCGAACCGACGGGAAGGCCACCCCACATGCGCACCCGACGCACCCTGCTGACCGCCCTGATCGCCGCGACGGCCGCCTCCGGAGGCCTGGCCGCGGCCGCCACCGCGACCGCCGCGCCCACCCCGGCGCGGACCGTCGAGGTCTCCACCGCCGCCGAACTGAAGTCGGCGCTCACCGCCGCCGCCCCCGGCGACACGATCCACCTCGCCGACGGCACGTACACCGGGAACTTCAAGACCTCCGTAGCGGCGAGCGCCAACTCCCGCATCACCCTGACCGGTTCGCCGAAGGCGGTGCTCACCGCGGGCGGCGGCTACGGCCTGCACCTGAACGGCGCCGCCTACTGGACGGTCCGGGGCGTCACCGTCACCGGCGGCCAGAAGGGCATCATGATCGACTCCGCGCGGGGCGTCGTCGTGGACACCGTCACGGTCCACGGCCTCGACATGGAGGGCGTCCACTTCCGGAAGTCGAGCAGCGACGGCGTCATCAAGAACTCACGGATCTACGACACCGGGAACGACGACCGCGGCATGGGCGAGGGCGTCTACGTGGGCAGCGCCAACACCCTCTCCGACCGGAGCGACAACGTCACGATCACCGGCAACACCATCGGCCCGGACGTGGGCGGCGAGGCGATCGACCTCAAGGAGGGCACCACGGGCGGCAGGGTCGCGGACAACACGTTCGACGGCAGGGGCCTGACCGGCAACAACTACGACGACTCGTGGATCGACGTGAAGGGCAACGACTACGTCATCGAGAACAACACGGGCAAGAACACCACGAACAACGGCTTCGAGACCCACACCCAGCAGTCCGGCTGGGGCTGCGGCACGGTCTTCCGCGGCAACAAGTCGACCCTGACGGGCGCGACGGGCGACAAGCAGCTGGCGATCAACGTGACCAACTACAGCGGCAGCTGCCGCACGACGGTCTACGCGAGCAACACGGTGACGGGCGGCAAGGGCCTGACGAACATCACGGTGACTCCGTAGGAGCCGGTCCCGAAGGGTCAAGCCTCCAGGGGCGCGGGGAGCCGCGCGCCCGCCCCCACGACCCACGGACGAACCCGGCACACGAAACGGGCCCGCATCTCCCCGGAGGGACATGCGGGCCCGCGACGTTCAGCTACCGCCTAGCGAGAGCGACGCGAGGTCAGCTCTGGCCTCCGGCCAGCTTCTCGCGAAGCGCGGCGAGCGCCTCGTCCGAAGCAAGGGCGCCGGAGTTGTCGTCCGACTCCGAGGAGTACGAACCGCCGCCGCCACCGGTGCCGGCGGCCGGAGCCGCGCCACCGGGAGCCGCAGCACCCTCGGCCTCGGCCTGGGCGTCCGCCTCGCGGGACTTGATGACCTGGGCCTGGTGCTGCTCGAAGCGCTGCTGCGCCTCGGCGTACTGGCCCTCCCAAGCCTCGCGCTGGGTCTCGAAGCCCTCGAGCCAGTCGTTGGTCTCGGGGTCGAAGCCCTCGGGGTAGATGTAGTTGCCCTGGTCGTCGTAGGACGCGGCCATGCCGTACAGGGTCGGGTCGAACTCGACGGCCGACGGGTCGGCACCGAAGGACTCGTTGGCCTGCTTGAGGCTCAGCGAGATCCGGCGACGCTCGAGGTCGATGTCGATGACCTTGACGAAGATCTCGTCGTTGACCTGGACGACCTGCTCCGGGATCTCCACGTGGCGCTCGGCCAGCTCGGAGATGTGGACCAGGCCCTCGATGCCCTCGTCGACGCGCACGAACGCACCGAACGGAACGAGCTTGGTGACCTTACCGGGAACAACCTGCCCGATCTGGTGCGTGCGGGCGAACTGCTGCCACGGGTCTTCCTGCGTCGCCTTGAGCGACAGGGAGACGCGCTCGCGGTCCATGTCCACGTCGAGAACCTCGACGGTGACTTCCTGGCCGACCTCGACAACCTCGGAGGGGTGGTCGATGTGCTTCCAGGACAGCTCGGACACGTGCACGAGACCGTCGACGCCGCCGAGGTCCACGAACGCACCGAAGTTGACGATCGAGGAAACGACGCCGGAGCGGACCTGACCCTTCTGCAGGGTCGTGAGGAAGGTCTGACGGACCTCGCTCTGGGTCTGCTCGAGCCAGGCACGGCGGGACAGGACCACGTTGTTGCGGTTCTTGTCCAGCTCGATGATCTTGGCCTCGAGCTCCTTGCCCACGTAGGGCTGGAGGTCGCGGACGCGGCGCATCTCGACGAGGGAGGCCGGCAGGAAGCCACGGAGGCCGATGTCGAGGATGAGACCACCCTTGACGACCTCGATGACGGTACCGGTGACGATGCCGTCTTCTTCCTTGATCTTCTCGATCGTGCCCCAGGCACGCTCGTACTGAGCGCGCTTCTTGGACAGGATCAGACGGCCTTCCTTGTCCTCCTTCTGGAGAACCAGGGCCTCGATCTCGTCACCGACGGCGACGACCTCGTTCGGGTCGACGTCGTGCTTGATGGAGAGCTCGCGGCTCGGGATGACGCCTTCGGTCTTGTAACCGATGTCGAGCAGGACCTCGTCCCGGTCGACCTTCACGATGACGCCGTCGACGATGTCGCCGTCGTTGAAGTACTTGATCGTCTCGTCGATCGCGGCGAGGAAGGCTTCCTCGTTACCGATGTCGTTGACCGCTACCTGCGGGGTGGTGGCGGTGGTCTCGGTGCTGCTCGTCATGTGGGTAAGGGCTCCGGTACGGACATTGAAGTCGTAGGTACTGCAACGCCGGAGCCGATTTCGCACTCTGCAGAAGCCGGACAGCCAAGGAAGCGCGACTTCCGCGAAACGGAAGGCGCCTCGACAACCGAGGGGACATGCAACAGACGCGAGCGCAGCCTGCTATGTCTGAGGAGCGCAGGCTCGCAGCGCAACTTGTAGCATACGGGGGCTGCCGGGCAGGGTCAATGCGCGAAGGCGCACACCCGGGGCGGATCGCCGCATACCCGGCACAAAACCTGTCGCATGAGGCCACACGGGCCGCATCGCGCCCCCTCGCGACGGAATTTCGACGGAAGATTACGACGATGGAGCCGATCATCCAAGAGTCCGAGCTGCCCGAGCCCGAAGCCACCCGCCGTGCCGCGGACGTCACGGAGAGCAGCCGCGCGAACCGCGGCTGGTGGGACCGGAACGCGGACGAGTACCAGATCGAGCACGGCACGTTCCTCGGGGACGACCGCTTCGTGTGGGGACCCGAGGGTCTCGACGAGGTCGAGGCGGAGCTCCTCGGCCCGCCGGAGGACCTCAAGGGCAAGGACGTCCTGGAGATCGGGGCCGGCGCCGCGCAGTGCTCGCGCTGGCTGCTCTCCCAGGGCGCGCGCCCGGTGGCGCTCGACCTCTCGCACCGCCAGCTCCAGCACGCGCTGCGGATCGGGGGGAACGTCCCGCTGGTGCAGGCCGACGCGGGCGTGCTCCCCTTCCGGGACGGCACCTTCGACCTCGTCTGCTCCGCCTACGGCGTGATGCCCTTCGTGGCCGACCCCGTGCTGGTCCTCAAGGAGGTGCGCCGCGTGCTGCGGCCCGGCGGCCGGTTCGTGTTCTCCGCGACGCACCCCGTCCGCTGGGCGTTCCCCGACGAGCCGGGCCCCGAGGGCCTGTCGGTGTCCGCCTCCTACTTCGACCGCACCCCTTATGTGGAGCAGGACGAGGAGGGCAACGCCGTCTACGTGGAGCACCACCGGACGATCGGCGACCGGGTGCGGGACATCGTGGCCGGCGGCCTGCGGCTGGTCGACATCGTGGAGCCGGAGTGGCCTGCCTGGAACACGCAGGAGTGGGGCGGCTGGTCCCCGCTGCGCGGAAACCTGATCCCGGGGACGGCCATCTACGTGTGCGTGCGGGACTGAGGACGTGAGCGACCCCCGCAGCGACGCCCTGGACCTGCCCGTACGTGACGCGCTGCCCGCCCTGCGCACCGCTCTGGAGGGGCCGGGCGGCGCGGTGCTGTGCGCCCCGCCGGGCACGGGCAAGACGACGCTGGTGCCGCTCGCCCTCGCGGGGCTCCTCGACGGGGTCCTCCCGGGAGCGGACGCCGGTGCGCGCCGGGTCGTCGTCGCCGAGCCGCGGCGGATCGCCGCTCGGGCCGCCGCGCGGCGGATGGCGTGGCTGCTGGGCGAGAAGGCGGGCGAGCGCGTCGGCTACACCGTGCGCGGGGAGCGCGTGGTGGGCCCGCACACGCGCGTGGAGGTCGTCACGACGGGGGTGCTGCTGCAGCGGCTGCAGCGCGACCAGGAGCTGTCCGGCGTCGACGTCGTCATCCTCGACGAGTGCCACGAGCGGCACCTGGACGCGGACACCGTGGCCGCCTTCCTGGTCGACGTGCGCTCCGCGCTGCGGCCCGAGCTGCGTCTGGTCGCGGCGTCGGCGACGACCGACGCGCAGGGCTGGGCCCGGATCCTCGGGGACGCGCCGGTGGTCGAGGCGCACGGGATCGCGCACCCCGTGGAGGTGGTGTGGGCGCCGCCGCCGCGCGCGGTGCGGCCGCCGCACGGGATGCGGGTGGACCCGGCGCTGCTGACCCATGTGGCGTCGGTGGTCCGGCGGGCGCTGGCCGAGCGGGCGGGCGACGTCCTGTGCTTCCTGCCCGGGGTCGGCGAGATCGCGCGGGTGGCGGGGCAGTTGGCCGGGCTCGGCGACGTGGAGGTGCTGCAGGTGCACGGGCGGGCCCCGGCCGCCGTGCAGGACGCGGTGCTCGCGGGGTCGGCGGGGCGCCGGGTGGTGCTCGCCACGGCGGTGGCGGAGTCGTCCCTGACGGTGCCGGGGGTGCGCGTCGTCGTGGACGCGGGCCTGGCGCGCGAGCCCCGGGTCGACCACGCGCGCGGGCTGAGCGCGCTGACCACCGTGCGGGCCTCGCAGGCGGCGGGGCGCCAGCGGGCGGGGCGGGCCGGGCGCGAGGCGCCGGGGGCGGTGTACCGGTGCTGGGCCGAGGCCGAGGACGGGCGGCTGCCGCGGTTCCCCGCGCCCGAGATCAAGGTGGCCGACCTCGCCGCGTTCGCCCTGCAGGCGGCGTGCTGGGGCGATCCGGACGCCGCCGGTCTCGCGCTGCTCGATCCCCCGCCGGGCGGCGCGATGGCGGCGGCGCGGGAGGTCCTGGTGGCGGTCGGAGCGGTGGCGGCGGACACCGGGCGTGCCACGGACCGCGGGACGCGGATGTCCCGGGTGGGTCTGCATCCGCGGCTGGCGCGGGCGCTGCTGGACGCGGCCCCGCGGGTCGGCGGCCGGCGGGCCGCGGAGGCGGTGGCCCTGCTGAGCGAGGAGCCGCCGCGGGAGTACGGGGACGATCTCGCGGGGGCCTGGCGGTCCGCCCGGCGGGGCGGGGACTCCTATGCGGCGCGCTGGCGCACGGAGGCCAGGCGCCTGGCGTCCTCGGCGCCGGGTGCGGGGGACGGCGGCGGGGCCGCGGCGAGCGACGAGTACGTCGCCGGGCTCGTGGCGGCGCTCGCGTTCCCCGAGCGGGTGGCCCGGAGCGTGGGCGGCGGGACGTATCTGATGGCGGGCGGGACGCGTGCCGAGGTCCTGCAGGGGTCGGCGCTGGCCGGGGCGCGCTGGCTCGCCGTCGCCGTGGCGGACCGGCCGGTGGGCGCGGGGCACGCGCGCGTGCTGCTGGCCGGGCAGGTCGACGAGGACGTGGCACGGGACGCGGCGGCGCCGCTGCGCTCCGCGGGCGACGAAGTGGCGTGGGGCGGCGGTGAGCTCGTGGCACGGCACGTGGAGCGGCTCGGCGCGGTGGAACTCGCGGTGCGCCCCCTGAAGAAGCCTGATCCCGCCCTGATCCGCCGGGCGCTCCTGAGCGGCCTGCGGGAGGAGGGCACCGGGCTCCTGAACTGGTCCCGGGGCGCGCGGGAGCTGCGCGAACGGCTCGCGTTCCTGCACCGGCACCTGGGCGCCCCCTGGCCCGACGTGGCGGAGGACGCCCTCCTCGCGCGCGTGGACGACTGGCTGGAGCCCGAGCTGTCGCGGGCCCGGCGGCGGGCGGACCTGGCGCGGATCGAGGCGGGGCAGGCGCTCGGCCGGCTGCTGCCGTGGGCGACGGGCGAGGCGGCCCGTCTGGACGCGCTCGCCCCCGAGCGCCTGGAGGTGCCGAGCGGGTCCAGGATCCGGATCGACTACGCGGACCCCGGGCAGCCGGTGCTCGCCGTCAAGCTCCAGGAGATGTTCGGCCTGGCCCGCACGCCGCGTATCGCGGACGGTGCGGTGCCGGTGGTCGTCCATCTGCTGTCCCCCGCGGGCCGTCCCGCCGCCGTCACCGCCGACCTGGCCTCCTTCTGGAGCGGCGGATACCGGGCGGTGCGGGCCGAGTTGCGCGGCCGCTACCCGAAGCATCCCTGGCCGGAGGACCCGGCGGCGGCCGAGCCGACCCGGTACACCAAGGCCGGGCAGGCCCGCCGGGGCGCGGGCGGCTGACGCCGGGGGGCGGCAGGCCCCTAGGCGTTGACCGGCTCGGGTTCGGGTTCGGGGTCGGCCTCGGCGGAGGGTGCCGGGTCGCCGGGCCTGCGGCCGCGGGCCTCCAGCCACAGCGCGAGGGCGAGCAGCAGCACGCCGAGGACCAGGAAGCCCCAGGGCAGGTACGAGGTCATCAGGAGGACCAGGACGCGCTGGGACTTCACCAGGTCGACGGTGTCCTTGATGTAGTCCTCGCGCATCTTCACGTGCCCGGAGAAGACGGTGACCTTGTCGCGGTCGCCGAGCAGGGTGCCGCCGCGCAGTTCGTTGTTCTGGATCTCCTCGCCGTAGACGGGCGCCCCGGTGGTCGGTTCGACCCAGAACTTGCGGACGGTCGTGTACCAGCGGGTGGTGCCGGTCTTGGCGAGGGACTCCGGGGTGATGCCCTTGACGGGCATCGTCTTGGGGAAGGGCACCTTGGTCCAGGGAATGGTCTGCTCGAAGTAGTAGACCTTCAGGCCGCGGAAGTTCTGGGTGCCCTTGTAGTGGATGGGGCGGGTGATGCGGGCCTGCGCGTCGAAGTACTCGTAGTCGCGCTTCTCGGTCAGGAAGGGCCACTTGAACTCGATGCCCTCGCGTTTGACCGGGTCGCCGTCGACGGCCTCGCCGGTGGCGTGCACGGGTTCCTGGCTGTGCGCGTCGAAGATGTAGCGCTCGGGGATCTTGGAGACCATCTTGCCGCGGTCGTCCTGGACGTAGGAGAGGGCGTCCCAGACCACGACGTCGCGGTCCGCGCTCTTCTCGATCTTCTCGGAGGCCTCCACGTTGCCCTTGAGGGTCTGCACGATGGTGACCTTGTCGAGCTTCTTGGCCTTCATGGAGCCGTAGTCGATGAGCGTCGGATCGTCCGCCTCGAGGACCGCCTCCTGGTACTGGCTCGGCGGGACCTTCGCGAGCCGCGGGAAGGCGTACCAGCGCATGAGCGGGGACATCGCCGTGCAGAACACGGCGAGGGCGAGCAGGACGAGGCTGGCCTTGCGGTGCATCGCGCGACCCCTCCCTACGTCTGTGGGTGCCGGGGGACAGTGGGTCTACGGGTGCTCGGGGACGGTCGTCAGGAGCGGCTCGGGGGAGGTCTCCCCCGACGGGGCGCCGATCGCCGTGACCGTCAGGACCAGCGCGAACGCGACGGCGAGGCCGGTGGCGGCGGCGATGAGGGCGCGCATACAGGGCCTCCCGGTCCGGCGTGCGGCCGGAACTGATAGGGCGTCAGGGCGGGCACCGTAGCAACGGACGGGCGAGATGAGAACACGTTGCACACACACGGACCGCCCCTCCGCCGTGGGTGGCGGAGGGGCGGTCCGGTGGACGCGTGCGGCGGCCGGAGGGGCCGCCCGGTCAGGCGCTCGGGGACGCGCTCGGCGAGGCGCCGGACGAGGCCGTCGGCGACGGGGTCGCGTCGGGCTCCGGCGCGGTCACCTTCAGCTCGACGGTGAGCGTGCCGCCGCCGGGCGTGACGATGCGCAGCAGATACGTGCCCGCCGCGTCGTCCGCGTACATCTTCGGGAGCTTCAGCACGCCGTTCGGGCCGGTCTTGAGGCCCTTGAGGGTGCGGACCGGCTTGCCGTCCGCGTCCTTGAAGTAGGGGCCCTTGTCGTTGGCGGTCGCGTCCGTCGCCGACTTGATCATCGTGGCGGTGGCGGCGACGCCCGCAGCGACCTTGCCGTGGTCCGTCGCCTTGACCTCGACCTGGTCGGCGAACTCCTTGCCCGGGGCGCCGACCAGCGCCTTGTCGCTGGTCCTCGCCAGTGCGTCGGCCCGGCGCTCGGCGACTTCCGCGTCGAAGTCGACGCCGGTCGCCCTGCTGTTCACGACCGTGGCGCGCACGGTGAACTTGCCCGCCTTCTCGCCCGCTTCGAGCACCGGAGCGGTGGCCTTGCCCGAGTTGCCGGTTGTCACGACGGCACTGCGGGCGCCCCCGTCGAAACGGGTGTCGGTGTCCCCGACGACGGTGAACTTCACCTTCGCCTTGGGCACGGCGTCGCCCTTGTCGGACTCGGCGCGCACCGCGACGCGCTCGGCGAAGGCGTCGCCGGTCTTCGCGACGAGGTCACCCGTCCCCGCGTTCGCGAGCACGTCGACCTCGACGGAGGCCGGCGGGTCCGGCTTCTCGTGGCCGCCGCCGTCGCCCGGCGGCTTGGGCTTGCCGCCGCCGTCGCCGCCCGGCTTGCCGTCGTCGGGGCGGGGCTTGGGCGGGGGCGTGTACGAGGGGGCCTTCGGCTGCACCGGGGGCGGGGGCGGGGTCGCGCCGACGGAGGGGTAACGGGTGTCGCTGCGGTCGTCGGGCAGCACGCCCCGGCCGTCGGGGACCTCGTGGGTGCCCTTGCGGTAGTACTCCAGCCACGACAGGACCGTGTTCAGGTACTCCGTGGAGCGGTTGTAGCTCAGGATCGCCTGGTGCAGGTCGGCCTCGACGGACAGGTCGCGGTCGTTCGCGCACAGGTAACGGCCGGCGGCGAGCGCCGCGTCGTAGATGTTGTTGGGGTCCTTCTTGCCGTCGCTGTTGCCGTCCTGGCCCCACGTCGCCCAGGTGGACGGGATGAACTGCATCGGGCCGACCGCGCGGTCGTGCGTCCGGTCGCCGTCGTAGGCGCCCTTGTCGGTGTCGGTGATCTTCGCGAAGCCGTCGCCGTTCAGGACCGGGCCCAGGATCGGCTTGAGCGTCGTGCCGTTCGCGTCGACGCGGCCGCCGCGGGCCTGGCCCGACTCCACCTTGCCGATGGCGGCGAGCAGCTGCCAGGGCAGGTTGCAGCCGGGCCCGTCGGCGGTGAGGGCCGACTCGGCCTTCTTGTAGGCGTCCAGGACGGTGGCCGGCAGGCCCGCCTCGGCGTCCTTGTCGCCGCCGTTCGGCGGGGCGCCGGTGGGCGGGACCGGGCTCTGCAGGGGCGGCAGGTCGGTGAAGTACGGGGAGTCGCCGGTCGCGGAGCCCGGCGGCGGCGTGTCCGAGGCGCCCGCCGCCCGCTCGTCGCGTGGAATCGCCGCGCCCGGGGCCTGTGAGGCGGCCAGCGCCGCCACCGCCGCCGCGGCCACCGCGGCGGTCACCGTTCCTCTGCGCAGTCGCCTGCCGAATACCGGCGCCATGACCGAGCCACCCCTCCCCTTTGACGACTGTTGCGCGCCGCCCCCACGTCCGTGCACGCTTCTTTCTCCACGTACACGCTCGCCTTCGTACGCGCGTACTCCCCGTGGGGCGACTCAGGCGACACTACGACAACTTCCCGCGCCCAGGCACCCGTTCGCGCCCGTTATTTACCGGTTGGCCAACTCACCGCGACAAGGCTGTTACGGAGCGAGGCCCTCCGGCCCGTCGAGCCCCTCCTCGAACTCCCCGAACTCCCCTTCCGCGGGCGCCGAACCGTCCGGGACCTCACTGATCTCGCTCTCCGGCGTGAGGCCCTGGCCGACGGCACGGCCCTTGTTCAGGCCGCGGTGCACGGCCTGCGCGATGCGCTCGACGGTCCGCACGCCGTACGCCATCGACGGGTTGCCGTGCGAGAGGACCACGATCCGGTAGGTGCGGCCCTCGCCGGTGAACGCGCCGACGCTGTGCACGCGCCAGCCGAGCGTGGCCCGCGGCAGCCAGCCGTTCTTGAGGTGCGCGCGGACCCCGCGCGGCATCCCCGCGGGCACCCCCCAGCGCTGGTCGCGCCGGACCTCGGCCATCTGCCGCAGCCCGTACGCCCGGGCGCCAGGGCGGAGCACGGCGCGGGCGCCCGTGAGCACGCCGAGCAGCCGCATCTGGTCCGCGGCGGTCGTCCGCGTCAGGCCCCAACGGCCGTACGAGCCGAGCGCGGTGGCGGTCGTCCCGACGCGGTCGAGGAAGCGGGCCAGGTAGGGGTGCCCCAGGTCGCTCCACAGGCGCCGGGCCGCCTCGTTGTCCGATGCGGTGATCATCGGGCGGATCCGGCGCCGCTCCCAGGCGGTCAGGCCGCGCCCCCACTCCTGCGCGCGGCGCAGCGCGGCCTCCATCATCAGGACCTTGACGATGCTCGCCGAGTCGTACTGGCGCCGGCCCGCGAGCTCGCAGACGAGGCCGGTCCGGGTGTCGTGCACGGCCACGGAGACGCTGCCCGTCCGGGACGACAAAGCCGCCCTGATGTCCTTCGACATCCGGGCGGCGAGACCACGGTCGCGGCCGGCCGTGCAGAGCGCGGCACCCTGCCGCACCCCCGCTTCGGCGGCGGTCGCCGGTATCGGAGCGAGCAGGGCCGTGGTGAGCGCCGCGGCGAGAGCCGCGCGGCACTTTCGCAGGTGAGGGGCCATGCCCACATCCTGTCCCGCGGACCGCTCCGGCGGCGCGGTGCCGAGGTCCACGCGAGTGAGCGGGGGCGCGGCGCTCGCCCCGAACCCCTCACTCCGCGCGGCTCCACCGCGGCCCGGCCCCGTGCGGTCCGGCCCGGTGCGGTGCCCGCGGCCGCGTCGTGGCTGAGCGCGCAGTTCCCCGCGCCCCTGACCGTGTGGGTGGATTCCCGCGCGCCTTGATCTGCGGGTGCGTCATGGTTTTAGGGGCGCGGGGAACTGCGCGCTCAGCCACAAGGCACCCGCAGGCCGAAGCGCACGGGAATGCACCCACGGTCAGGGGCGCGGGGAACTGCGCGCCCAGCCCCATCGCACCCGCAGGGAAGGGGGAACGACAGCCTCACCCCACCGACCCCGCCCGGGCAGGGCAAAACCCCCCGTCCCCCCGCCCGGGAGGGCTAGTGCGCGGCGGATTCCCAGTCCGCCCCCACCCCCACCGACACATCCAACGGCGCCCGCAGCGACACCGCCCCCGCCATCTCGCGGCGGACCAGCTCCTCCACCTTCGCGCGCTCCCCCGGAGCGATCTCCAGGACGATTTCGTCGTGCACCTGGAGCAGCATCCGGGACTCGAGCTCCGCCGCGGTCAGCGCCCCGTGCACGTTCAGCATGGCGATCTTGACGATGTCCGCGGCCGTGCCCTGGATCGGCGCGTTCAGCGCCATCCGCTCGGCCATCTCGCGGCGCTGGCGGTTGTCGCTGTTGAGGTCGGGGAGGTAGCGGCGACGGCCCAGCATCGTCTCCGTGTACCCCGTGGCACGGGCCTCGTCGACCGCACGGCGCAGGTAGTCGCGGACGCCGCCGAACCGCTCGAAGTACGTGTCCATCAGCGCCCGCGCCTCGCCCGCGTCGATGTTCAGCTGCTGGGACAGGCCGAACGCGGACAGGCCGTACGCCAGGCCGTACGACATCGCCTTGATCTTGCGCCGCATCTCCGCGTCGACGGCGGAGCCCGCCACGCCGAACACCTGCGAGGCGACGGTCGTGTGCAGGTCCTCGCCGGAGGTGAACGCCTCCAGGAGGCCCTCGTCCTCGGAGAGGTGCGCCATCACGCGCAGCTCGATCTGGCTGTAGTCCGCGGTCATCAGGGACTCGAAGCCCTCACCGACCACGAAGCCGCGGCGGATGGCCCGGCCCTCGTCGGTGCGGACCGGGATGTTCTGCAGGTTCGGGTCGGTGGAGGAGAGCCGGCCCGTCGCGGCCACCGTCTGGTTGAAGGTGGTGTGGATGCGGCCGTCCGCGGCGACCGTCTTGATCAGGCCCTCGACGGTCACCCGCAGCTTCGCCTGCTCGCGGTGGCGGAGCATGATGACCGGCAGTTCGTTCTCCGTCTGGGCCGCGAGCCAGGCCAGGGCGTCCGCGTCCGTGGTGTAGCCGGTCTTGGTCTTCTTCGTCTTGGGGAGGTTCAGCTCGCCGAAGAGGACCTCCTGGAGCTGCTTGGGCGAGCCCAGGTTGAACTCGTGGCCCGCCGCCGCGTGCGCCTCCGTCACGGCCTGCTGCACCGCGCCCGCGAACTGCTGCTCCATGGACTCCAGATGCGGGCGGTCGGCCGCGATGCCGTGCCGCTCCAGACGGGCCAGCAGCGCGGACGTCGGCAGCTCGATGTCGGTGAGCAGGTCGCTCGCGCCGACCTCGGCGAGCTTCTCGCCGAACGCGGTGCCCAGGTCCAGGATGGTGCGGGCCTGCGACATCAGGGAGTCGGCCTCGGCGCGGTCGTCCTCCTCCGTGCCGAAGGCGAGCTGTCCCTCGGCGGCGGACGCGGGCGCCAGCTCACGGCCCAGGTACTCCAGGGAGAGCGCGTCCAGGGCGAAGGAACGGCGGCCCGGCTTCACCAGGTACGCGGCGAGCGCCGTGTCCATGGTGACGCCCGCCACGCTCCAGCCGTGCTCGGGGAAGACCCGCATCGCGCCCTTGGCGTTGTGCAGGACCTTCGGCTTGGCGGGGTCGGCGATCCAGTCCGCGAAGGCGTTCTCGTCGGCTTCGTCCAGGGTGGCCGGGTCGAACCAGGCGGCCGCTCCGCCGGCGGCGGCGAGCGCCACCTCGGTGACCGTGCCCGTGCCCAGCTGCCAGGTGTCGACGGTGGCGACGCCCAGGACCGCCGTGCCGTGCTCGGCCAGCCACGGGGCGAGCTCGCCCGCGCCGAGGACCGTGCCGTCCAGCTCCACGCCCGGCTCGGCCGGGGTCTGCTCGGCCTCCTCCGCGCCCGGGTCGACGGCGAGCAGCCGCTCGCGCAGCGAGGGGTTGCGGATCTCCAGGGTGTCCAGGACCATCGCGAGCGCCGTACGGTCGTAGGCCGCGCGCTCCAAGTCGGTGACCGTCCTGGGCAGTTCCACGTCGCGGACCATCTCGGTCAGCCGGCGGTTGAGCTTGACCGACTCCAGGTGGTCGCGGAAGTTCTGCCCGGCCTTGCCCTTGACCTCCTCGGCCCGCTCGACCAGGTCGGCGAACGAACCGAACTGGTTGATCCACTTCGCGGCGGTCTTCTCGCCGACGCCGGGGATGCCCGGGAGGTTGTCCGACGGGTCGCCGCGCAGCGCCGCGAAGTCGGGGTACTGGGCGGGGGTCAGGCCGTACTTCTCCTCGACCTTCTCCGGGGTGAAGCGCGTCAGCTCGGACACGCCCTTGGTGGGGTACAGCACCGTCACGTGGTCGGTGATCAGCTGGAAGGAGTCACGGTCGCCCGTGACGATCAGGACCTCGAAGCCGGCCGCCTCCGCCTGCGTGGCCAGGGTGGCGATGACGTCGTCCGCCTCGAAGCCGTCGACCGCGAAGCGCACCGCGTGCATCGCGTCGAGCATCTCGCCGATCAGCTCGACCTGCCCCTTGAACTCGTCCGGGGTCTTGGAGCGGTTCGCCTTGTACTCGGGGAACTCCTCGGAGCGCCACGTCTTGCGCGAGACGTCGAAGGCCACCGCGAAGTGCGTGGGCGCCTCGTCGCGCAGCGTGTTCGCCAGCATCGACGCGAAGCCGTAGATCGCGTTGGTCGGCTGGCCCGTCGCCGTCGTGAAATTCTCCGCGGGCAGCGCGAAGAACGCCCGGTAGGCCAGGGAGTGCCCGTCCATGAGGAGCAGGCGCGGACGCTGCTCACCGCCCGCCTTCCGGGCCTTGGTCGCCGCGGTCTCGGACTTCTTCTTCGATGCTGTTTCTGCCACGTCCCCGATCCTGCCACGCCCCACTGACAGTACGGTCCCGCGCGACCCCTGAGCCCCGCATTGTCACCGGTGCGTGGGAGGATCGGAGACGTAGCTCACGCAGGTGCCCGAAGGAGAGTCGACCATGGCAAGCAAGCCGCCCAAGGGCGATCCGGTCCAGGACGCACCCCAGGTCGCCGAGGCCAAGCACGCGGCCGCGGGCCTGCCCGCCATCGGTCACACGCTGCGTGTCGCGCAGCAGCAGATGGGCGTGCGCCGCACCGCGCTGACCCTGCTGCGCGTCAATCAGAAGGACGGCTTCGACTGCCCCGGCTGCGCCTGGCCCGAGGGCGACCACCGGCACGCCGCGGAGTTCTGCGAGAACGGCGCGAAGGCCGTGGCCGAGGAGGCCACCCTGCGCCGCGTCACGCCCGACTTCTTCGCCGCGCACCCGGTCGCCGACCTCGCCACCCGCAGTGGGTACTGGCTGGGACAGCAGGGCCGCCTCACCCACCCCATGTACCTGCCCGAGGGCGCCGAGCGCTACGAGCCGGTCTCCTGGGAGCGCGCCTTCGACATCGTCGCCGAGGAGATCGCGGCGCTGGACTCCCCCGACGAGTCCGTCTTCTACACCTCGGGCCGCACCAGCAACGAAGCGGCGTTCCTGTACCAGCTGTTCGCCCGCGAGCTCGGCACGAACAACCTCCCCGACTGTTCGAACATGTGCCATGAGTCGTCCGGCTCCGCGCTCACCGAGACGATCGGCATCGGCAAGGGCAGCGTCCTCCTGGAGGACCTCCACCAGGCGGACCTGATCATCGTCGCCGGGCAGAATCCGGGCACCAACCACCCGCGCATGCTGTCCGCCCTGGAGAAGGCCAAGCACGGCGGCGCGAAGATCATCACGGTCAATCCGCTGCCCGAGGCGGGCATGGAGCGGTTCAAGAACCCGCAGACCGCGCAGGGCATGCTCAAGGGCACCGCCCTGACCGACCTCTTCCTGCAGATCCGCCTCGGCGGCGACCAGGCCCTGTTCCGCCTCCTCAACAAGCTCGTCCTGGAGACGGACGGCGCGGTGGACGAGGAGTTCGTCCGCGACCACACCCACGGCTACGAGGACTTCGTCGAGGCCGCCCGGGCCGCCGACTGGGACGAGACCCTCGCGGCCACCGGCCTGGAGCGCGAGCGCATCGAGGAGGCCCTGCGCATGGTCCTCGCCTCCCAGCGCACCGTCGTGTGCTGGGCGATGGGCCTGACCCAGCACAAGCACGCGGTGCCCACCATCCGCGAGGTCGTCAACTTCCTCCTGCTGCGCGGGAACATCGGCAGGCCCGGCGCGGGCGTCTGCCCGGTCCGCGGCCATTCGAACGTGCAGGGTGACCGCACGATGGGCATCTTCGAGCGCCCCGCGCCCGCCTTCCTGGACGCCCTGGAGAAGGAGTTCGGCTTCGCGCCGCCCCGCCACCACGGCCTGGACGTCGTGCGCGCCATCAGGGCGCTGCGCGACGGCGAGGCGAAGGTCTTCTTCGCCATGGGCGGCAATTTCGTCTCCGCCTCGCCCGACACGGAGGTCACCGAGGCCGCGATGCGCCGGGCCCGGCTGACCGTGCACGTCTCGACGAAGCTGAACCGCTCGCACGCGGTCACCGGCGCGCGGGCCCTGATCCTGCCCACCCTCGGCCGCACCGAGCGCGACCGCCAGGCCGGCCCGGACGGGAAGGGCGCGGACCAGTTCGTGACCGTCGAGGACTCCATGGGCATGGTGCACGCCTCGCGCGGGCGCCTGGCCCCCGCGGGCAAGCACCTCCTGTCCGAACCGGCCATCGTGTGCCGCCTCGCGCGCCGCGTCCTCGGCAGCGCCTCGCGCACGCCCTGGGAGGAGTTCGAGAAGGACTACGCGAGCGTGCGCGACCGCATCGCGCGCGTGATCCCCGGCTTCGAGGACTTCAACGCGAAGGTGGCGCACCCCGGCGGCTTCGCCCTGCCGCACGCCCCGCGCGACGAGCGCCGCTTCCCCACCGCGACCGGCAAGGCCAACTTCACGGCGGCCCCCGTCGAGTACCCCGCCCTGCCCGAGGGCCGGCTGCTGCTGCAGACCCTGCGCTCCCACGACCAGTACAACACCACCATCTACGGCCTGGACGACCGCTACCGCGGCATCAAGAACGGCCGCCGGGTGGTCCTGGTCAACCCGCGCGACGCCGCGGAGCTCGGCCTCGCCGAGGGGACGTACGCCGACCTGGTCAGCGAGTGGCAGGACGGCGTGGAGCGGCGCGCCCCGGGCTTCCGCGTCGTGCACTACCCGACGGCCAGGGGCTGCGCCGCCGCGTACTACCCGGAGACGAACGTCCTGGTGCCGCTGGACGCCACCGCGGACACCAGCAACACCCCTGCCAGCAAGTCCGTCGTCGTGCGCCTGGAACAATCGGCGATCGATTGAGCGTTTGCTCAGCGACAGGTGACGACGACGAACGAACGGAGCCGGGCCCCATGGGCGAGCAGCACAGCGTGAAGTTCCCGCAGGAGGTCATCGACGAGTACGCCTCGCTCGGTGTCGACCTCCCCTCCCTGTTCTCGGCGGGGCACCTCGGCACCCGCATGGGCGTGCAGATCCTGGAGGCCGCCGCGGAGCGCGTCGTCGGCACGATGCCCGTGGAGGGCAACACCCAGCCGTACGGCCTGCTGCACGGCGGCGCCTCCGCGGTCTTGGCCGAGACCCTCGGCTCGGTCGGCGCGATGCTGCACGGCGGGCCGGACAAGCTCGCCGTCGGCGTCGACCTGAACTGCACGCACCACCGCGGCGCCCGTTCGGGCCTGGTCACCGGGGTGGCGACGCCCGTGCACCGGGGCCGCTCGACGGCGACGTACGAGATCGTGATCAGCGACGAGCAGGGCAAGCGGGTGTGCAGCGCGCGGCTGACGTGCCTGCTGCGCGACGCGACCCCGCAGACCGGCTCGGCGGGCGCGGCGGGCGCCGCGGGCTGATCCCGGGTCCGGTGAAGGACGGAAGGGCGGGCGCCCGCGCATTGTCGGAGCGTGTGGCTCCGCACTAGCGTCGGTGCATGAGGCACCGGATGTCGCTCTGTGCGCTCGCCCTGACCACCGTCGCCGTCACCGCCACCGGATGCGGGGGTTCCGGTTCCGGGACCCCCGACGCGTCCCCCAGCCCCTCGCCGGGCACGACCTCCCCCGAGGACCTGTGCGCCACGATCATCACCCGGTGGGCGGGGAAGATCTACGACGCGGGCGACTCGACCTACGGCGACTACCAGTCGATGGGCCTGTCGAACGGGCAGTATCTGATCCTGCGCGAGGTCCTGGACGCCGCACGCGCCGAGCGCCGGCGCGAATCGGTCGGCGCGGGACGGAAGTTGATCACCCGTCAGGCCCGTGAGCGGTGCGCGGAGCGCTACCGCGACGGCGGGCCGAGCACAGGCCCCTGGACGTGAACGCCATCGGCCCGGTCGAGCCGGGCGAGGACACCTACGGCCACGAGGGCACCCCGGCACCCCCGGTCCGGGTCGCCCCGCACCGGCTCCGCCACCGGCGCGGCACGCTCGCGGCCGGCGCGGCCCTGCTCGTCGCCGCGGCCGGTCTGAGCCTCTACCTGACCCGCCCGCAGCCCCCGCCCCCGCCGCCCGCGCCGTATCCGTCGCAGAGCGTCTCGGTGACGTACACGGGCCGGATGTCGCACCCGAGGCCCGGGGACCGGAGCTTCACCTTCACCGTCGCGTTCGCCCAGGAGTCGGGGCCGCCGGTCACCGTGCGTCGGGTCGGCCAGCCCTCGGTGGCGCTTTCGGTCGGCACCTCCCCCGTCGCCCCTTTCGAGGTGAAATCGGGCCCACCTCGGACATCGATCGTCAGGATGCGCATTCACACCTGCCGGGGCGTGCCCCGGAATGCCGGACTCCCTTTCCTGGAAGTTACGCTGCGTAATACGCGCGCAATGGAGAAGCAGAGTTACATCCTGGGTCCGGAATACGCGAATGATCTTTCCAGGGCGCTGACCGCCGCATGCCCGCGAACACCGCTGTCATGAGTGAAACAGGTGTACGGTCATGCAAGTTGCCCTGGAGATTCTCAGCATGCGGATACGTCGAGATCCACCGAACAAGGCAATATTCAGCCCCAACCGCCCCCCGTGTTCCAGCCCGGAATACTCCGTGGCATAACAAGAGCGTCACAGCCTTGCTCCGACCACTCCACCAGGAACAAAGGCGCCCTTAGAGTCACGGCCAGTCACCGCGCCCACCGGATTCCTGTCAGTTCGGTTCCGCGCTCGACTCGGCATCCCAACAAGGGACAGCCGTGCCAGGGGAAAGGACTGATCGTGCGTCAACGTTCGCTCATAGCCATCACCGCCGCTCTCACCGCGGGGGCTCTCACCCTCACCGCCTGTGGCTCGCGCGACGACAAGGACGACGGAGACAAGGCCGACGGTGGCGGCACCACGGTGGTCATCGGCGTCGACGCGCCGCTGACCGGCGAGCTCTCCGCGCTGGGCCTCGGCATCCGCAACTCCGTCGACCTCGCCGCCAAGCAGGCCAACGCCAAGGAGTACGTCGACGGCGTCACGTTCAAGATCCAGGCCCTCGACGACCAGGGACAGCCCTCGTCCGGCCAGACCAACGCCACCAAACTCGTCGCCGACAAGGACGTCCTCGGCGCCGTCGGCCCCCTGAACTCCTCGGTGGCCGAGTCCATGCAGAAGGTCTTCGACGACGCCAAGCTCGTCCAGGTCTCCCCCGCCAACACCAACCCGGCCCTCACCCAGGGCCCGGACTGGAACGGCGGCAAGAAGGCGCGCCCCTACAAGTCCTACTTCCGTACGGCCACCACCGACGCGATCCAGGGCCCGTTCGCCGCGCAGTACCTGTACAACAAGGCCAAGAAGAAGAAGGTCTTCGTCGTCGACGACAAGAAGACCTACGGCGCCGGACTCGCCGCCACCTTCAAGGACGAGTTCACCAAGCTCGGCGGCAAGGTCGTCGGCACCGAGCACATCAACCCCGACACCAAGGACTTCGGCGCCGTCGCCACGAAGATCCGCAACTCCGACGCGGACCTCGTCTACTACGGCGGCGAGTACCCGCAGGCCGGCCCCCTCAGCAAGCAGATGAAGCAGGCCGGGTCCAAGGCCCCGCTCGTCGGCGGCGACGGCATCTACAGCGCCGACTTCATCAAGCTCTCCGGCAAGCAGGGCGTCGGCGACTACGCCACCTCCGTCGGCCAGCCCGTCGAGGAACTGCCCTCCGCCAAGGAGTTCATCGCCAACTACAAGAAGGCCGGCTTCAAGGAGGCCTACGAGGCCTACGGCGGCTACTCCTACGACAGCGCCTGGGCCATCATCGAGGCCGTCAAGAAGGTCGTCGAGGACAACGACGGCAAGCTGCCCGACGACGCCCGCGCCAAGGTCATCGAGGCCATGAAGGGCGTCTCCTTCGACGGAGTCACCGGCAAGGTCTCCTTCGACGAATTCGGCGACGCCACGAACAAGCAGCTCACGGTCTACCAGGTCAAGTCCACCGACCCCAAGGCCGGCTGGAAGCCCGTGGAGTCCGGCACCTACACCGGGTCCAACTGACCCCGACCCGCACCCACGACACGCCGCGCGGGGCGCTGCAGGCCAGCGCCCCGCGCGGTGTCGCATCCGTCGCATTCGTCACAGGAGCGTGCGGCCGCGCGCAGGCCGACGAGCCACCGCGAAACGGTCGTACGACATCGAAAGACTCGGAGGACCTGCGGTGCACGAACTGCCGCAACAGCTGGTCAACGGCCTGCTACTGGGATCCATGTACGGCCTGATCGCCATCGGCTACACAATGGTCTACGGCATCGTCCAGCTCATCAACTTCGCCCACGGCGAGATCTTCATGACCGGCGGATTCGGTGCCCTCACGGTCTGGCTCTGGCTGCCCGGAGGCACCAGCATGTGGGCCGCCGTGCCCCTCATGCTGATAGGCGCGATATTCGTCTCCACCACCATCGCCATCGGCGCCGAACGCTTCGCCTACCGGCCCCTGCGCGGAGCACCACGCCTCGCCCCGCTCATCACGGCCATCGGACTCTCCCTCGCCCTCCAGCAAGCCGTGTGGGCCTGGTACCCCGAAGCGAAGTCCGCCCGCTCCTTCCCCGAACTGCCCGGCGGCTCCATCCACATCGGCTCCGTCACCATGCAGCCCGGCGACATCTTCCTGCTCGTCGCCGCACCCCTGTGCATGCTCGCCCTCGGCTACTTCGTCATGAAGACCCGCATCGGCCGCGGCATGCAGGCCACCGCGCAGGACCCCGACACCGCCAAGCTCATGGGCATCAACACCGACCGCGTGATCGTCGTCGCCTTCGCCATCGGCGCCGCCTTCGCCGGCATCGCCGCCGTCGCCCGCGGCCTCAAGTACGGCCAGATCGACTTCCGCATGGGATTCATCCTCGGCCTCAAGGCCTTCACCGCGGCCGTCCTCGGCGGCATCGGGAACATCTACGGCGCCATGATCGGCGGCGTCGTCCTCGGCCTCGCCGAATCCATGGCCACCGCCTACATCAACGACGTTCCCGGCATGGACAAGCTCGGCGGCCAGTCCTGGGCCGACGTCTGGGCGTTCGTACTCCTCATCGTCGTCCTCCTCGTCAGGCCCCAGGGGCTCCTCGGCGAGCGCGTCGCGGACAGGGCGTGACAACCATGACCACACACACCACAGCAGCCGACACCCTCCACAAGGACCAGCCCGCCACCGGGCTCATCCCCCTCCCCGTCGGCCCCGCCCGCGCCCTCGCCACCGGCGGCGGCATCCTCACCGTCATCTCCGCCTTCCTCGCCTGGACCTGGACCTCCGCCTTCCCCGGCGACCTCACCGTCTACGGCTACCCCGGCGGCCTCCAGTGGCTCGTCCTCATCGCCGGCGCGCTCACCACCCTCTTCGGCCTCGCCTCCTACGGCGTCAAGGGCGTCCGCGCCCTCGCCCCCGCCGGAGCCGACGCCGCCGTCAAGTTCGCCGCCCTCGCCGCCTTCGCCACCGCCTGGTACACGATCATCGCGATCAGCGACAAGCTCGGCGGCCTCGCCAACCTCGAACCCGGCGGCTGGGTCGCGGCCGTCGCCACCCTCGTCGCCCTCGTCGGCGCCCTCGCCCTGCCCTTCCCACGACCGCACACCTACCCGGTCGACGAGGAAGACAGCTCCTGGGAACAGTTCAAGCACCGCGCACGCAACGCCAACACCATCGTCAAGGGCGCCTTCGCCGCGGAAACCCCGGCCCCGCCCCGCAAGCTCAACTCGTACCTCGAGATCCTGATCATCATCACGGCCCTCGCCACCGGCCTGCTCGTCTTCACCTACGGCATCGGCACCGAGTACGACGAACTCTTCATCGGGTTCCTCATCACCGTCGGCCTCAGCTTCGCCGCACTCGCCAAGGCAGGGCTCGTCGCCCAGGTCTCCACGTACACCGCGCGCCACCGCAACATCACCCTCATCGGCGCGTTCCTCGCCGCCGCCGCCTTCCCCTTCACCCAGAGCGACGACCAGTACGCCACCATCGGCGTCTACATCCTCATCTTCGCCACCGTCGCCCTCGGCCTGAACATCGTCGTCGGCCTCGCCGGACTCCTCGACCTCGGATACGTCGCCTTCCTCGGCGTCGGCGCCTACGCCGCGTCCATGGTCTCCGGCTCGCCCTCCTCGCCCTTCGACGTCCACCTGCCGTTCTGGGGAGCCATCCTCGTCGGCGCCGGCGCCTCCCTCGTCTTCGGCGTCCTCATCGGCGCCCCCACCCTGCGGCTGCGCGGCGACTACCTCGCCATCGTCACCCTCGGATTCGGCGAGATCTTCCGCCTCGCCGCCAACAACTCCGACGGCTCCTCCGGACCCGACATCACCAACGGATCCAACGGCATCTCCTCGATCCCGAACCTCAAGATCCTCGGCTTCGACTTCGGGCTCGAACACAGCATCGCCGGCTTCACCATCGGCCGCTTCGCCAACTACTTCTTCCTGATGCTGCTCATCACCCTCGTCGTCGTCCTCGTCTTCCGACGCAGCGGCGACTCCCGGATCGGCCGCGCCTGGGTCGCCATCCGCGAGGACGAGACCGCCGCCCTCGCCATGGGCATCAACGGCTTCCGCGTCAAACTCATCGCGTTCGCCCTCGGCGCCTCCCTCGCCGGACTCGCCGGCACCGTCCAGGCCCACGTGACCTACACCGTCACCCCCGAGCAGTACCAGTTCGCCAACTCCGTCCCGCCGAACTCCGCCTTCCTGCTCGCCGCCGTCGTCCTCGGCGGCATGGGCACCATCAGCGGACCCCTCGTCGGCGCCTCCCTGCTCTACCTCATCCCCAACAAACTCCAATTCCTCGGCGACTACCAGCTGTTCGCCTTCGGACTCGCCCTCGCCCTCCTGATGCGCTTCCGCCCCGAAGGCCTCATCCCCAACCGCCGCCGCCAACTCGAGTTCCACGAAGCCGAGCTCAGCCCCGGCGAGACGCCGCCGCCCGCAGCCCTCAGCAAGACAGGGGTCTGACCATGACCACGGACACCACCACAGAGGACCGCACCCCCGCCGCCCCGGCCGGCGAGACCGTCCTCGACGCCCGCGGCGTCACCATGCGCTTCGGCGGCCTCACCGCCGTCCGCTCCGTCGACCTCACCGTCAACAGCGGAGAAATCGTCGGCCTCATCGGCCCCAACGGCGCCGGCAAGACCACCTTCTTCAACTGCCTCACCGGGCTCTACATCCCCACCGAGGGAGAAGTCCGCTACAAGGGCAAGATCCTGCCCGCCAAATCCTTCAAGGTCACCGCCGCGGGAATCGCCCGCACCTTCCAGAACATCCGTCTCTTCGCCAACATGACGGTCCTGGAAAACGTCCTCGTCGGACGCCACACCCGCACCAAGGAAGGCCTCTGGTCGGCCCTCCTGCGCGGCCCCGGTTTCCACAAGGCGGAGGCCGCCTCCAAGGCCCGCGCCATGGAACTCCTCGAATTCGTCGGCCTCGCCGACAAGGCCGAACACCTCTCGCGCAACCTCCCCTACGGAGAACAGCGCAAGCTGGAAATCGCCCGCGCCCTCGCCAGCGAACCCGGCCTGCTCCTCCTCGACGAGCCCACCGCCGGCATGAACCCCCAGGAAACCCGCGCCACCGAAGAACTCGTCTTCGCCATCCGGGACATGGGCATCGCCATCCTCGTCATCGAGCACGACATGCGCTTCATCTTCAACCTCTGCGACCGCGTCGCCGTCCTCGTCCAGGGCGAGAAACTCGTCGAAGGCACCAGCGAGACGGTGCAGCAGGACGACCGCGTCATCGCCGCCTACCTCGGCGAGCCCTTCGAGGAGAACAACTCATGACCGCACTCCTTGAGGTCGAGGACCTCCGCGTCGCCTACGGCAAGATCGAAGCCGTCAAGGGCATCACCTTCAAGGTCGACGCCGGCGAGGTCGTCACCCTGATCGGCACCAACGGCGCGGGCAAGACCACCACCCTGCGCACCCTGTCGGGCCTGCTCAAGCCCGTCGGCGGCGCCATCAAGTTCAACGGCAAGCCGCTGCGCAAGTACCGCGCGGACCAGATCGTCGCCCAAGGCCTCGCGCACTCCCCCGAGGGCCGGCACATCTTCCCGCGCATGACCATCGAGAACAACCTCCGCCTCGGCGCCTACCTCCGCTCCGACAAGGCGGGCATCGAGAAGGACATCCAGCGCGCCTACGAGCTCTTCCCCATCCTCGGGGAACGCAAGAAGCAGGCCGCGGGCACCCTCTCCGGCGGCGAACAGCAGATGCTCGCCATGGGCCGCGCCCTGATGTCCCGGCCCAAGCTGCTCATGCTCGACGAACCCTCCATGGGCCTCTCGCCGATCATGATGCAGAAGATCATGGCGACCATCGCCGAGCTCAAGGCCAACGGCACGACGATCCTCCTCGTCGAGCAGAACGCCCAGGCGGCGCTCTCGCTCGCCGACCACGGACACGTCATGGAGGTCGGCAGGATCGTCCTCTCCGGCACGGGCAGCGACCTGCTGCACGACGAGTCCGTGCGCAAGGCGTACCTGGGCGAGGACTGAGCGGCCCCGCCGCCGCGCACACGAGGAGGCCCGCACCCCGTCCCGGGGTGCGGGCCTCCTCGTACGCCGTACGTCCGTACGCGCCCGGGGCTAGCCCTTGGACGCCTTCTTCTCCTCGGCGTCCTCGATGACGGCCTCGGCGACCTGCTGCATGGACAGCCTGCGGTCCATCGACGTCTTCTGGATCCAGCGGAACGCGGCGGGCTCGGTGAGGCCGTACTCCGTCTGCAGGATCGACTTCGCGCGGTCCACCAGCTTGCGGGTCTCCAGGCGCTGGGAGAGGTCGGCGACCTCCTTCTCCAGCGTCTTCAGCTCCGTGAAGCGCGAGACGGCCATCTCGATGGCCGGGACGACGTCGGTCTTGCTGAAGGGCTTCACGAGGTACGCCATCGCACCGGCGTCGCGGGCCCGCTCCACGAGGTCGCGCTGGGAGAACGCGGTGAGCATCAGCACGGGGGCGATGGACTCCTCGGCGATCTTCTCGGCCGCGGAGATGCCGTCCATCACGGGCATCTTCACGTCCAGGATCACCAGGTCCGGCTGGTGCTCGCGGGCCAGCTCGACGGCCTTCTCGCCGTCACCGGCCTCGCCCACGACGCTGTAGCCCTCTTCCTCGAGCATCTCTTTGAGGTCGAGCCGGATCAGGGCCTCGTCCTCGGCGATGACGACACGGGTCGTCAGCGGAGGCACGTGCGACTTGTCGTCGTCCGACGCGTCAATGGGCTGGGGCGACTCGGGGGCGGTCACGGGGGGCTCCTCGTTCATGGCAGGTGCACTGCCCCTGCAGCCTACCTAGCTGCGGCGCCGTGCGGTGACCCGGTACACTTCCGGCAGCGCCTGGCCGGGTTGGTGGAACGGTATACACGGAGGTCTCAAACACCTCTGCCTGAGAGGGCTTGCGGGTTCGAATCCCGCACCCGGCACTCGTCGAAAGCGGAGATCCACGTTCTCGTGGATCTCCGCTTTTCGTCTTCCCCGGCGCCGGGCCGTGACACAGAGTGGCCGTATGAACGTTCACGGCTCAGAGGTGCGCCGACGGGCCCTCGCCCTGCTCCGCGACGGCGCACGGAACGCGGACGTCGCCCGCGCACTGGACGTCCCGGCCGGGACCGTCGGCTATTGGCTGCACCGGGACCGCGAGCGCCGGGGCACCTGTCCGGGCCGGCACGATCCCCCCTGCCCCCGTTGCGACGACCGCGACCTCGACGGGCCGGCCTACGCGTATCTGCTGGGGCTCTATCTCGGGGACGGGCACATCATCCGGTACTCGGCACACCGCGTCCCCAGCCTCATGATCACCTGTGGTGACGCGTGGCCCGGTCTCAAGGACGACTGCGAGAGGGCCATGCGCGCGGTCTTCCCCGACAACGCCGTCTGCCGGGTGCGCCGAACCGGCTGCCAGAACATCAAGGTCTACTCCAACCACCTGGGGTGTCTGTTCCCCCAGCACGGTCCAGGCCCGAAGCACGAGCGCACCATCGCCCTCGCGCCCTGGCAGAAGCAGATCGTCGACGTCCACCCCTGGGACCTCGTCCGCGGGCTCGTCCACTCCGACGGCTGCCGCATCACCAACTGGACGACCCGCACGGTCGGCGGTGAGCGCAAACGGTACGAGTATCCGCGGTACCTCTTCACCAACAAGTCCGACGACATCCGTCGGCTCTACACCGACACCCTCGACCAGCTCGGCGTCACGTGGACGCACTGCACCCGGCACGGAAACCCGTACAACATCTCCGTGGCCCGCAAGGCCTCCGTGGCGCTCATGGACACCCACGTGGGCCCCAAGCACTGACCACCGGAGCGGGCGCTCCCCTACTTCGGGCTGTCGTCTACTTCGGGCTGTCGTCCTCGCCGATGTGGTGGATGCGGACCAGGTTCGTGGAGCCGGGGACGCCGGGCGGGGAGCCGGCCGTGATGACGACGACGTCGCCCTTCTGGCAGCGGCCGATCTTCAGGAGGAGCTCGTCGACCTGGTCGACCATCGCGTCGGTGGAGTCGACGTGCGGGCCGAGGAGGGTCTCGACGCCCCAGGTGAGGTTGAGCTGGGCGCGGGTGGCCGCGTCGGGGGTGAAGGCGAGGAGCGGGATCGGCGAGCGGTAGCGGGAGAGGCGGCGGACCGTGTCGCCGGACTGCGTGAAGGCGACGAGGAACTTGGCGCCGAGGAAGTCGCCCATCTCGGCGGCCGCGCGGGCGACGGCGCCGCCCTGGGTGCGGGGCTTGTTGCGCTCGGTCAGCGGCGGCAGCCCCTTGGCGAGGATGTCCTCCTCGGCGGCCTCGACGATGCGGCCCATGGTCCTGACCGTCTCGACGGGGTACTTGCCGACGCTGGTCTCGCCGGAGAGCATCACCGCGTCGGTGCCGTCGATGACGGCGTTGGCGACGTCGCTGGCCTCGGCGCGCGTGGGCCGGGAGTTGTCGATCATCGAGTCGAGCATCTGGGTGGCGACGATGACCGGCTTGGCGTTGCGCTTGGCGAGCTTGATGGCGCGCTTCTGGACGATCGGCACCTGTTCGAGGGGCATCTCGACGCCGAGGTCGCCGCGGGCGACCATGATGCCGTCGAAGGCGGCGACGATGTCCTCGATGTTGTCGACGGCCTGGGGCTTCTCGACCTTGGCGATGACGGGGAGGCGGCGGCCTTCCTCGTCCATGATGCGGTGGACGTCCTCGATGTCGCGTCCGCTGCGGACGAAGGAGAGCGCGATGACGTCGAAGCCCGAGTTCAGGGCCCAGCGCAGGTCGGCCTCGTCCTTGTCGGAGAGGGCGGGGACGGAGACGGCGACGCCGGGGAGGTTGAGGCCCTTGTGGTCGGAGACCATGCCGCCTTCGACGACGGTGGTGGTGACGCGCGGGCCGTCGACCGCCGTGACCTCGAGGCTCACCTTGCCGTCGTCGACGAGGATGCGCTCGCCGGTGGTGACGTCGTCGGCGAGGCCGCCGTAGGTGGTGCCGCAGAGCTGGCGGTCGCCCTGGACGTCGGGTTCGACGGTGATGGTGAACTCGTCGCCCCGTTCGAGTAGTACGGGGCCTTCGCGGAAGCGGCCGAGGCGGATCTTCGGGCCTTGAAGGTCGGCGAGGATGCCGACGCTGCGGCCGGTCTCCTCGGAGGCCTTGCGCACGCGGTGGTAGCGCTCCTCGTGCTCGGCGTAGGTGCCGTGGCTGAGGTTGAAGCGTGCCACGTCCATTCCGGCTTCGACCAGTGCCTTGATCTGGTCGTACGAGTCGGTGGCGGGTCCCAGGGTGCAGACGATTTTCGCTCGGCGCATGGTTCGACCCTAGGCCTTACCGGCGGGTAGAGAATTGGCCGGGGGTGACTACTCAACAACCTTTGCATGAAGGGCTCTTGACAAGTGTTGAATTGTGCGGGGCACCGCTCATAGGAGCGGCGCCCCCGCTCCGCGGGGGTCGGGTGAGGCCTATCGGACGATGTCGTCCAGGTGGGCGTCGAGTGCGGCGAGGCCGGGGTGGTCGAGGATCCGGTCGAGGGTGCGCCGGCGCATCTCGGCGCGGTGGGCGGTGGTGATCTCGTGCGGGGTGACGGCGAGGGTGCGGGCGAGTTCCGCCGTCCGTTCGGGCGTGAGGCCTTCGTCGAGTGCGACGGCCGCGATGGAGACGATCCGGACGTGGGCGTCGATGTCGTCGGTGTCGTATCCGGCGAGCCGGTACTGCCGCAGCAGCCAGCGGGCGAAGCCGCCCCGGCCGCCGGGGTCGCCGTCGGTGGGGCCGGTGCCGTGGTGGTGGTTCATGTGCGTGTTCCGCCTGACGCGTGCGAGGGGGCCGGTGGGGGCGAGGGGGTCGGGGCGTGGCCAACAGGGTGGTTCGTCACGGGTGTTGCTGGATCCACCAGACGGCGAGGCTGACGATTCCGGTGCCGAGGCCGTAGCAGGTGCCGCGCAGCAGGTGGGTGGCGGCGTCGTGGCGGCGGCGTCGGCACGGGTCCTTGTCGGGCGGGGGCGGGAGGGGTTCCTCGTCCGGCGGGAGGGGGGTCGTGCGGGCGGGCTTCGGCTTACGCTGGGGCATGGCAGGGCCTCCTGAGGGCGTTCCTGTCGAGGAGCCTGTCGGCGGTCGGTGGCCTAGGAACCGGAGACCGCCTGGCAGGCCCTTCGCCGTGTGGGTGCGGCGCGCGTGCGGGCGCGGCGCAGGTGCGGGTGCGGCGCTGGTGGCTGGGTGGTGTCAGTGCTGTTGGGCGCAGTGCTGGAGGCGGTCGGCGATCTCGCGTTCGGGGCGGCAGACGAGCACCGGATCGGTGTCGTCGCGGGCGGCGAGCCGTTCGACCTCGGCGGTGATGCCGGGTTCTCCGGCGCGCTGGGGCGGGCAGTTGCGGCGGACGTAGGCGGTGAATTCACCCATGCCCTTGACGAAGGCGTCGCTGGGTCCGTCGAGATGGTGCTGGAGCTGGTCGAGCCAGTGGGCGGCCTCGGGGTCCTCGCCGCGGCCGAGGTGGTGGAGGTGGAGGCAGTAGGCGGCGCTGCGGTTGCCGGCGCCGGCGGCGAGCTGCCACCAGAACTGGGCGCTCTCGGGGTGTTCGGCGAGGTGGAGCATGCAGGCGAAGATGTGGGCGCCGTCGACGTCGAGGTCCTTGAGGGGGGCGCAGGTGCCGTCGAGTCCGTCCTCCCCTATCTCCTGGGCGAGTCGTTCGACGTGGTCGGCGGCGCCGGCCTGGTTGAGCGACCAGCGCACCACGACGGAGAGTTGCTGGCGGGCCCGGGAGACGGGCGGCACCTCCCGGGAGGGTGGTACGTACCCGGCGTCCTCGGCGAGGCGGCGCAGTCCGGCGCCCACGTCGAACGGCCGTCGCCGGGTGCGCAGTTCCGCGCCTGCCTGGGCCAGCAACGTCTCCATGGTGGTCATTTCGGGTCCCCCTCGGTCTTGATGTGTGAGGCCACGGCGGGCTCGAGCCGCTCCTTCGCCTTGCGGCAGTGGTAGTCGACGGTGCTGGGCGTGACGCCCATGTACCAGCTGATCCACCGGGTGTCGTACTGCAGGACGTACCGCAGGACGATCGCGTCGAACTGGCGGGGCGGGAGCGTGCCCATGGCCTGGAACAGGCCTGTCTCGCCGCGCAGCAGTGTGAGGCGTGCGCGGAAGGCTTCCAGTGTCTGGGATATGACGACCCGTCGGAGGATCGCCCAGGTGTGCTGCTGGAGGTTGCCCTCTTCGGTGAGGGCGTCCCAGTGGCGCAGGATCTCGAGGAACGCCCGGTGCACGGCGTCCTCGGCGGCGCCGTTGCTGCCGAGTTGCAGTAGTGCGTAGGAGTGGAACGCTTCCTGGTTGGACAGGTAGAGCGCCTCGAATTCCAGCGGCAGGGGCAGCACGGCTTCGGCCACCGGACTGCTGCCGTCCTCCGCGTGGACATCTTCGGTCATGAGTTCTCTTCGTCGAGGGCTTGATGCGAAGGGCGCCCGTCAACTTCCGTTCCGTCGCCCACTGGTGAGGGACACTCAACCGGGCGATACGGGCGAACACGCATGCGCCCGCAATCGAAAATTACTCAATGATCATTGAACGCTGCACAACGTCACCACATACTGATGGGTAACGGAGGGTGACCATGGGGTTCACGGAGACGCCCGGGGCGAGGTCTACGCCAATCCCGACGCCTCACGTGACCCAACTCACACGCCAGTCCGCCCTGTTGGGCCGCCCTGCAGACACGTACGGGTGAATTCACCCGAACACCGGGACCTCAGGGCCGCAGGTCCGGCGGCGTCATCGTGAAGCGCGCGTTGACCTGTGCGTAGACATGCTGGCGCTGCGGTTCGAGGTCGAGCGGGGCGGCCTCCTCGGCGAAGTCGGCGGCGCCGCCGTACGCGGCGGCCCGCATGCCGCCCGCGGGCATGCCGTACCCGGGGACGGGGGCGCTGTCGGCGCCGATGTCGGCGAGTTCGACGAGGGCGGCGAGGCCGGTGCCCAGGGCCTCGGCGTACTCGCGGGCGCGCTGGACGGCTTCGCGGACGGCCTGCTGGCGTGCGGCCCGGTGGGTGGGCGAGTCGTGGCGCAGCGCCCACCAGGGGCCTTCGATGCGGGTGAGGTCGAGGTCGGCGAGGCGGGTGGTGAGTTCGCCGAGGGCGGTGAAGTCGGTGAGTTCGGCGGTGGTGTGGACGCGGCCGTGGTAGGCGCGGACGCGTTCGCCGCGGCCGTGCTTGGTCAGTTCGGGGCTGATGGAGAAGGAGCCGGTCTCCAGCTTCTCGACGGCGTCGCCGTAGGTCTTCACGAGGTCGAGGACGGCGGTGTTGCGCCGGGTGAGGTCGTTGAGGGCGTCCCTGCGGTCGGTGCCGCGGGCGCTGACGGTGATGCCGATGCGGGCGATCTCCGGGTCGACCTCCAGGTGCGCCTCGCCGCGGACGGCGAGGCGGGGGGCGTCGGGGGTGCCGTAGGGGGTGGGGGCCGCGGGGCTGGTGGAGTCCATGGCGTCACTCTCGCACCGCGGGGCGGGCCGGGACAGGCGGTGGGGCCCGGACGGGCGGTGGGGCGCGGCACCGGACAGTCATCGGATCGAAACCTGGGGGGTCTGTTGCGGGTGCGGTGGCCGGGGTCAGAATCTACGCGCGTTACATCGGTCGACTGAGGAGTACGGATATGCCGCTGAACCGCCGGAAGTTCCTGGGTACGTCTGCTGTCACGGGTGTGGGGGTGGCGCTGACGGGCGCGGCGGTCGCGCCGGCCGCGGAGGCGAGCGGGTCCCGGCGGGGCGGGCGGCACCCGAAGCGGTACGCGTTCACCGTGCTCGGCACGACGGACCTGCACGGGAACGTCTTCAACTGGGACTACTTCACGGACAAGGAGTTCGACGACAAGGACCACAACGACGTGGGCCTGGCGAAGATCTCCACGCTGGTGGACGAGGTGCGCGAGCGGAAGGGCCGCCGCAACACGCTGCTGATCGACGCGGGCGACACGATCCAGGGCACGCAGTTGTCGTACTACTACGCCAAGGTCGACCCGATCACCGCGCAGCACGGTCCGGTGCATCCGATGGCGCAGGCGATGAACGCGATCGGCTACGACGCGGCGGCGCTCGGCAACCACGAGTTCAACTACGGCATCCCGGTGCTGCGCCGGTTCGAGGAGCAGTGCGACTTCCCGCTGCTCGGGGCGAACGCGCTGGACGCGAAGACGCAGAGGCCGGCGTTCGCGCCGTACGTGATGAAGCGGCTGCGCACGCCGCACGGCCCGGACGTGAAGGTGGCGGTGCTCGGCCTGACGAATCCGGGGATCGCGATCTGGGACAAGGCGAACGTGCAGGGCAGGATGACGTTCCCCGGTCTTGAGGAGCAGGCGGCGAAGTGGGTGCCGAGGCTGCGCTCGATGGGTGCGGACGTGGTGATCGTGTCGGCGCACTCGGGGTCCAGCGGCACGTCGTCGTACGGGGACCAGCTGCCGTACGTGGAGAACGCGGCGGCGCTGGTGGCGGAGCAGGTGCCGGGGATCGACGCGATCCTGGTGGGGCACGCGCACACGGAGATTCCCGAGTACTTCGTGGAGAACAGGCGGACCGGCAAGAAGGTCGTGCTGTCGGAGCCGCTGAAGTGGGGGCAGCGGCTGACGCTGTTCGACTTCGACCTGGTGTGGGCGAAGGGCCGCTGGACGGTGGAGAAGGTCGGCGCGCAGGTCCTCAACTCCAACACGGCGGCGGAGGACCGGAAGATCACCCGGCTGCTCGCGGACGAGCACCGCAAGGTCGTCGCGTACGTCAACCAGGTGATCGGCACCTCGACGGCGGCGATGAGCACGGCCGAGGGCCCGTACAAGGACGTCCCGATCATCGATCTGATCAACCTGGTGCAGCAGGAGACGGTGACGGCGGCGCTGAAGGGCGGCGCGTACGCGGCGCTGCCGGTGCTCTCGCAGGCGTCGTGCTTCTCCCGGACGGCGCAGATCCCGGCCGGTGACGTGACGATCCGGGACGCGGCGGGCCTGTATCCGTTCGAGAACACGCTGGAGGCGCGGCTGCTCACGGGGGCGCAGCTGAAGGAGTACCTGGAGTTCTCGGCGCGGTACTACGTGCGGACGGCGGCGGGCGGTCCGGTGGACCCGGCGAAGCTGACGAACGCCGACAACATCCCGGACTACAACTACGACGCGGTGCGGGGCGTGACGTACGAGGTGGACATCGCCCGGCCGGTGGGGTCGCGGATCGTGAAGCTGGCGTTCGAGGGCAAGGACATCGATCCGAAGGCGGAGTTCGTGCTGGCGGTGAACAACTACCGGGCGAGCGGCGGCGGCAACTTCCCGCACGTGGCGGGCGCGAAGCAGCTGTGGGCGAACTCGGAGGAGATCCGGAACACGATCATCGGCTGGGTGCAGGCGAAGGGCGCGGTCGACCCGGGGCAGTTCGCGTCGGTGGGCTGGAAGCTGACCCGGGACGGCACGCCGGTGTTCTAGGGGTGGCTCGGCGATGTCCGCGGGCCTGCGGACATCGCCGAGGACGGCCGCTAGGCCTTCAGTGCGGCCAGGTCGACGGAGTCGGCGAGGGCCTGGGCGCCCGCGTCGTTGACGTGCAGGCCGTCGCCGCTGTCGTGGGCGTCGCGGATCCGGTCGGGGTCGGCGGGGTCCGCGACGGCGGCGGCGAAGTCGGCGAGGGAGTCGAAGGGGCTGTCGGGGCCGCGCAGCCAGGCGTTGACCTCGCGGGCGACGGCGAGGCCCGCGGGGGTGGCGTAGCCCTCGACGTCGGTGTCCTTGTAGGGGCCGACGGTGGTGGCGACGGCGCTGAGTCCGGCGTCGTGGATGCGGTCGGCGAGGGTGGTGAGGCCGGTGATGAGGTCGGCGGCGGTGGGGCCGGGGGCGGGCTCGGGGTAGGCCTCCTGGCCGGGGATGCCGAGGTCGTTGAGGCCGAAGTGGATCAGGACGTGGGTGGCGCCGGGGACGTCGAGGGCGTCCCGGCGCAGCCGGCCCAGGGCGTGTTCGCCGACCTCGTCGGTGAGCAGCCGGTTGGCGGACAGGCCCTGGTTGACGACCCAGCCGCGGTGTCCGGCGGCGCGCAGGCGTTCGTTGAGCAGGTCGGGGAAGCGCCGGTCGGTGTCGGGGGTGGTGCCGGTGCCCTCGAACCAGGAGTCGCCGAAGGCGACGGCGACGGGGGTGCCGGTGGGGGCGAGGACGTCGGCGCCGCTGATGAAGTGGCGGGTGACGAGCTCCTCCAGGCCGTCGGTGGCCGCCAGGGTGGGGGCGGTCAGGGCGTTGCCGGGGACGGCGTAGCCGGTGCGCAGGGGGACGGCGGAGTGGGTGGAGGGGCCGGTGGCGTCGGGCAGCCAGAGGGTGAGGGCGAGTTCGTCGCCGGCGCGCACGTTCCGCTCGATGGGGTCGCTGAGGACTTCTTCGCCGGCCGGGACGGTGAAGTCGTCGGCGCCGCCGACGCGGACCGGGGTGTCGCTGCCCGGTTCGATGCCGCTGCCTTCGGTGCGTCTGGCGAGGCGGGCGCCCCCGATGTGCAGGGGTTGTTTGCCGTAGCGGTTGGTGAGGCGGATGCGCAGGGCGCTGCCGCCGCCGTCGAGGCGGATGATCTGGCGGACGGTCTGGGCGGCGAAGGAGCGGCGTTCGAAGATCTCGATGTCTTCGTGGGAGCTGAGGACGGCGGAGCGGAAGGCGGCGGTCCAGGAGGCCGTGGAGTCGGTGGTCATGATCGGCTGAACAGGGCGCGGAGCGCGGCTATTTCGTGTTCCGGCGTTTTCCCGCGAAGGAATATTCGGGGGCGTGGCGGCGCTTGGGGGCGGACAATTCCCCCTGTGGACATGGATGAGTCCCCCGTGGGCGGGGCACTGGCGAGGGCCCTCGGCCCGGTCCTGCGCGATCTGTCGGCGACGTGCGCGGTGCGGGCGGCGGTGACCGTGGCGAAGGACTTCGTGTCGCCCGGTGCGGATGTGGTGATGGTGTGCGCGCCCGACGGCTCGGGCCGGGGCGTGTCGGTGGCGGAGCACTGCGGCGCGGCGGAGCAGGTGGCGGACGTCGCGGATCAGGTGCAGGAGTGGGTGGTCGAGGAGTTGTGCGCGCTGCTGCGGCCCGCGGTGTGGCCCGAGTGCCCCGCGCACCCCGGCACGCATCCGCTGGCGGCCGGGGTGGAGCGGGGGGTCGCGGTGTGGTCGTGTCCGCGGTCGGGCCGGGTGGTGGCGCCGGTGGGCGGTCTCGGGCCGGCCGCGGTCAGCCCTTGAGGCGTACGAGGTTGCCGCGCTGTTCGCCGATGCGGCCCGCGGTGCCGGGGTGCCGGGCCGGGGTCTGGAGGCCGAAGCTGGTGAAGGCGGTGCGCTGCGGCAGGGGGTAGGGGTCGCGGCCGGTGAGGGAGTTGAGGATGGTGGCGCTGCGCCAGGCGGCGAGGCCGAGGTCGGGGGCGCCGACGCCGTGGGTGTGGCGTTCGGCGTTCTGCACGTAGACCGAGCCGGTGACGGACGGGTCGAGGAGGAGGCGGTACTGCTCGTCGATGCGGGGCCGGGCGGAGGAGTCCTTGCGGATGTAGGGGTCGAGGCCCGCGAGGAGCTGGTCGAGGGGGCGTTCGCGGTAGCCGGTGGCGAGGACGACGGCGTCGGTGGTGAGGCGGGAGCGGGTGCCCTGTTGCAGGTGTTCGAGGTGGAGTTCGACACGGGTGTTGGCGACGCGGCCCGCGGTGCGCACGGAGACGCCGGGGGTGAGGACGGCGTCGGGCCAGCCGCCGTCGAGGGTGCGCCGGTAGAGCTCGTCGTGGATGGCGGCGATGGTGTCGGCGTCGATGCCCTTGTGGAGCTGCCACTGGTGGGGGACGAGGCCGTCGCGGACGGCTTCGGGCAGGGCGTGGAAGTAGCGGGTGTAGTCGGGGGTGAAGTGTTCCAGGCCGAGTTTGGAGTACTCCATGGGCGCGAAGGCCTCGGTGCGGGCGAGCCAGTGGATCTTCTCGCGGCCGGCGGGGCGGGCGCGGAGCAGGTCGAGGAAGATCTCGGCGCCGGACTGTCCCGAGCCGATGACGGTGACGTGTTCGGCGTCGCGCAGCAGGTCGCGGTGGTCGAGGTAGTCCGCGGAGTGGATGACGGGGACGACGGGGGCCTCGACGAGGGGTTTGAGGGGTTCGGGGAGGTAGGGGGCGGTGCCGATGCCGAGGACGATGTTGCGGGTGTAGGTGCGGCCGAGCGCCTCGGCTTCGCCGTCGCTGTCGAGCTGGGTGAAGTCGACCTCGAACAGGGCGCGTTCGGGGTTCCAGCGGACGGCGTCGATCTGGTGGCCGAAGTGGAGTGCGGGGAGGTTCTCGCTGACCCAGCGGCAGTAGGCGTCGTATTCGGCGCGCTGGATGTGGAAGCGCTCGGCGAAGTAGAAGGGGAAGAGGCGTTCGCGGGTCTTGAGGTAGCTGAGGAAGGACCAGGGGCTCGCCGGGTCGGCGAGGGTCACGAGGTCGGCGAGGAAGGGCACTTGGAGGGTGGCGCCGTCGATGAGCAGGCCGGGGTGCCAGTGGAAGCCGGGGCGCTGTTCGTAGAAGACGGTGTCGAGTCCGTCGAGGGGGTGGGCGAGGGCGGCCAGGGAGAGGTTGAAGGGGCCGATGCCGATGCCGACCAGGTCCCGGGGGTCCTCGGGGGTGGTGAACGGCTGGGGTTCGGGGTGGTCGGGGGTGCCGGTCATCGGGGGGAGGTTCCTTCCACGTGGTGGTGCGGGGCGGCTCCGGTGGTGGGTGCCGTGTGGGGCTCGTCGGCGAGCTTGAGGAGCGCGGCGAGGTCTCCGGGCCGGGTGTGCGGGTTGAGGAGGGTGGCCTTGAGCCATCGGCGGCCGTCGAGGTCGGCGCGGCCGAGGACGGCGGTGCCGTCGGTGAGGAGGCGTCGGCGCAGGTCCGCGATGTGGTCGTCGGTGGCGTCGGTGGGGCGGAAGAGGACGGTGCTGATGGCGGGGGTGTCGTAGAGCTCGAAGGCGGGGTGGGCGTCGACCAGGGCGGCGAACGCGTGGGCCTGGTCGCAGACGTGGTCGACGAGTTCGCCGAGTCCGGTGCGGCCGAGGGCCTTGAGGGTGACGGCGATCTTGAGGATGTCGGGGCGGCGGGTGGTGCGCAGGGAGCGGCCGAGGAGGTCGGGCAGGCCGGCGTCGGTGTCGTCGTCGGCGTTGAGGTAGTCGGCGCGGTGGTCGAGGGCGTGCAGGTCGTGCGGGTCGCGGACGGCGAGGAGGCCGGCCGCGGCGGGCTGCCAGCCGAGTTTGTGCAGGTCCAGGGTGACGGTGTCGGCGCGGTCGAGGCCGTGCAGGTGGGTCCGGCGGGTGGCGCTGAACAGGAGTCCGCCGCCGTAGGCCGCGTCGACGTGGAGGCGGGCGCCGTGGGCGGCGCAGAGGTCGGCGATCTCGTCGAGGGGGTCGATGAGGCCGGCGTCGGTGGTGCCCGCGGTGGCGGCGACGAGGAAGGTTCCGGGCGGGCCGCCGAGCGCGGTGAGGGCGTCGTCGAGGGCGGCGGGGTCGAGGGTGCCCGCGGGGGCGGGGACGACGACGGGTTCGGGCAGGCCGAGGAGCCAGGCGGCGCGGGTCAGGGAGTGGTGGGCGTTCGCGCCGACGAGGAGGCGGACGGGGCCGCGGGTGGCGCGGGCCTCGCGGGCGAGGAGCAGGGCGAGCTGGTTGGCCTCGGTGCCGCCGGTGGTGACGAGGGCGTCGCCCGCGGGGTGGATCTCGGCGGCGAGGGCGCGGGTGACGAGCGCTTCGAGCTCGGTGGCGGCGGGTGCCTGGTCCCAGGAGTCCATGGAGGGGTTAAGGGCGGAGGCGGCGAGGTCGGCGGCGGCCGCGACGGCGAGCGGCGGGCAGTGCAGGTGCGCGGCGCACAGCGGGTCGGCGGGGTCGGCGGCGCCCGCGGCGAGGGTGTGGACGAGGGTGCGCAGCGCGGTGTCGGGGCCGGTGCCGTGCTCGGGCAGGATCGGCTCGGTGGCGGCGCGGACGCGGGCGGCGACGGCTTCGGGGCCGCCCGCGGGCAGGGGGCCGCGGCGGGCGGCCGCCCCCGAGCGCAGGGCGTCGAGGGCGGTGGCGAGCAACGGCCCGAGGGCATCGGGGCCTTGGGCGCCCCCGGCGAGGGGCGGCGGGGTGCTCATGGGGCGTGTCCTTCGGGTGCGCTCGTACGGGGCACCAGCCTGTAGGGCGCGTGGTCGGTGCGCCCGGATACCCCAACGATCCGAACCCGAAAGTGGTACTGCCGTGCGGAGGAAACGTGTCGGTGCGGGCGGGGGTGCTAGGGGGCGTCTCTCCGATCTTCGTGGACAGGCCGCGGCGTCTGGTGCGGTGCATCGCCGTGCGGCCGGGCCGCCCTCGTACTGGTGGTACGA
>NZ_JBIARE010000014.1:0-156520 GCF_042889645.1 Streptomyces sp. NPDC002564
GTTTCCCCTGCGCCGGGAGGGGTGGCACGGGCGCACCCGGGGGGGCCCATGGCGCCCCTGGCCCCGGGGGGGGCCCCCCCCCCGGGCGCGGGCCCCCCGGGGGGGGGGCCCCCGGGCCCCCCCGCCCGGGGGCGCCCCCGTTTGCGTTGCCGCCGCCCGCCTGCCGGTGTACGGGGGTGGAGTGCGGCGTGGGGGGATTGGTTGCCCGCGTGGCGCGGAATGGGTGATGAGATTCGCCATATCCCATCAATTCAGACATTTGGTCTAAGGTGGGTGAGATTGTCTGATGGAGGTACGACATCCGAAGCGCAGCAGAGAGCCGAAGCGCAGCAGAGAGGTCGCGGGCGAGGCGATGACGGAAGCCATTTTGCTGGTCGGCGGGCAGGGCACCCGGCTGCGGCCGGTCACGGTCCACACGCCCAAGCCGATGGTCCCCGCGGCCGGGGTGCCCTTCCTCGCGCACCAGCTCGCCCGCCTGGCCGCCGCCGGGGTCGACCACGTCGTGATGGCCACCTGCTATCTCGCCGAGGTCTTCGAACCCCACTTCGGCGACGGCTCCGCCCACGGCCTCAGCCTGGAGTACGTCGTCGAGGACGAGCCGCTGGGCACCGGCGGCGCCATCCGGCACGCCGCCCGGCGCCTGCGCGGCGGCCCCGACCGGCCGGTCCTGGTGCTCAACGGCGACATCCTCAGCGGCGTCGACATCCGCGGCCTGGTCGCGGCGCACCGCGAGCGCGGCGCCGACGTCACGCTCCACCTCACCCGCGTCGAGGACCCCCGCGCCTTCGGGCTCGTGCCGACCGACGCCGACGGGCGCGTCCTCGCCTTCACCGAGAAGCCGCAGACCCCCGAGGAGATCGTCACCGACCAGGTCAACGCGGGCGCGTACGTCTTCACGCGGTCCGTCATCGACACCATCCCCGAGGGGCGCGCCGTCTCCGTGGAGCGGGAGACCTTCCCGGGGCTGCTCGCCCGCGGCGCGTACCTGCACGGCCACGCCGAGGACTCCTACTGGCTGGACCTCGGCCGCCCCGAGGCGCTCGTCCAGGCCTCGGCCGACCTCGTGCGCGGCGTCGTCGACTCGCCCGCCGTGCCCGGGGAGCGGGGCGAGTCCCTCGTCCTGCCGGGCGCCGAGGTCGCCGCCGACGCCCTGCTCGCCGCGGGGACCGTCGTCGGCGCCGGGGCCCGCATCGGGGCGGGCGCGCTCGTGCACGGCTCGGTCGTGCTCGACGGGGCGGAGGTGGGCGAGGGCGCCGACGTCCGCCGCAGCCTGGTCGGCGCGGGGGCCCGCATCGGGCGCCGCACCGTCCTGGACGGCGCGGTCGTGGGGGACGGCGCGCGCGTGGGGGCCGACAACGAACTGCGGACCGGGGCGCGGGTGTGGTGCGAGGCGGTGCTGCCCGACGCGGTGCTCCGCTTCTCGCCCGACGACCCGGCCGCACCCACCGGACGCCGACCCCAGACCACCGAAGGGCTCCAGCAGTGACCGTGAACTTCCCCCAGGACATCTCGGCCGACCTCTCCCAGAGCCTCGCCGCCCGGCTGCCCGAAGCCTGGGCCGCGACCCCCCTGACCGTCGTCATGCCGACGTACAACGAAGCGGGCAGCCTGCCCGGCATGGCCGAGGCCCTGATGGCGCTCCCGCTGCCCGGCCTGCGCCTCCTCGTCGTCGACGACTCCAGCCCCGACGGCACCGGCGAGATCGCCGAACGCTTCGCCGAGCGGTACGGCGCGGCCCGCATGAGCGTCCTGCACCGCACCGAGAAGGACGGCCTCGGCCGGGCCTACGCGGCCGGCATGGCGCAGGCCGTCGCCGAGGGCGCCCACTACGTGCTGCAGATGGACGCCGACGGCAGCCACCCCGCGGCGAAGGCCGCCGAACTGCTCGGCGTCGCCCTCGCCACCGACGCGGGCGTCGTCATCGGCAGCCGGTACGTCCAGGGCGGCACGCTCTCCGACGCCTGGGGCGCCCACCGCAAGCTGCTCTCGCGCTGGGCCAACGCCTACGCGGGCACCATCCTCGGCACCCGGGTCCGCGACATCACCGGCGGCTTCAACCTGTGGCGCGCCGACGCCCTGCGCGCCATCGACCTGGCCTCGGTGGACAGCGCGGGCTACAGCTTCCAGGTCGAGATGAAGTACCGCGCGCTGCGCCGCGGCTTCGGCGTGCTGGAGGTGCCCATCCACTTCGAGGACCGCACGGTCGGCGAGTCGAAGATGAACCTGATGGTGCAGCTGGAGTCCGTCGTCATGCCCTGGAAGCTGCGCCTGGACGCGAGAGCGGGCGGCCGCGGCACGGGAGCGCGCGGATGAGTGCGCCCACCCTGCGCGAGGCGCCCCGGACCGCCCCGCCCGCCCCGCCCGCTCCGGCCCCGGCCGCCCCGGCGCCCGCCGGGCCCCGGTTCTCCCTGGCACGGCTGCGCAGGCTGTTCCTGGAGGTCGTGAAGTTCGGCGTGGTCGGCGGCAGCGGCGTCGCGGTCAACCTCGTCGTCTTCAACCTCCTGCTGCACGGCCTGTCCTCGGGCCCGATGACGGCGACCGTGCTGGCCAGCTGCGTCGCCATGGGCACCAACTACCTGGGCTTCCGCTTCTTCGCCTACCGGGACCGCGCCTCGCGCACCAAGCGGCAGATCGTGCTCTTCTTCGCGTTCAGCGGGATCGGCGTGGCCATGGAGAGCCTGCTGTTCTACGCGGGGTACCACGGCGCGGGCATGAGCGGGCCGCTCGGCTCGAACATCGCCAAGGCCCTGTCGATCGTCCTGGCCTCGGCGTTCCGCTTCCTGGTCTACCGGACGTGGGTCTTCCAGCACGATGCGCGTCGCCACTAACGCGGTCGCACGGCGGATCACCTGGGCCGCGGCCCTGCTCCTGATCGTCCTGCTCCTCCTCGTCGTCCTCCGCCTGCCCTGGGCGGGCGACCTCGGCATCCACGCGGCGACGGTCGAACGCCTGCGCCACGACCTCGTCCACCCCGGCAACCCGCTGGTCGACGCCGACACCCCGAGCCCGTACTACTCGCCCTGGATGCTGCTGCTCGGCTGCCTGGCCAAGGCGACCGGGCTCGGCACCTTCGTGGTCCTGCGGGTGGCCGCGCTGGCCGGGCTGACCCTGCTGGTCACCGGCGTGTGGCACTTCGTGCGCACGCTGAGCGCGCGCCGGGCGGCACCGCCGCTGGCCCTGCTCTGCCTGCTGCTGCTCTGGGGCCCGCGGCTCTTCACCTGGAGCGGCTTTCCCGGCCTCAACTCGCTGGCCCTGACCATCGCGTACCCGAGCACCTTCGCGCTGGGCCTCTCCTTCCACCTCTGGGCCCTGCTGCGCAAGGCCCTGCGGGACGGGGCGCGGGGTCCTGCGTTCCTCGGGCTCGGGCTGCTCTGGGCGGCCGTCCTGCTCAGCCACCAGTTCACCGGCGTCGTCGCGTCGTTCGGCGTGCTGGCGATGGTGCTCGGCGCCCGGCCCCTGCCGACGCGCGCGCTCCTGCTGCGGCTGGCCGGGGGACTGGCCCTGGGGCTCGCGGTCCTCGCGGCCTGGCCGTACTACTCCTTCTTCGGGCTGTTCGGCGCGGGCGACCTGGAGCAGATCCACCGCTCCCTCTACCGCGACCTGCCGGCGCACTTCGGCCTGGTCCTGCCGGGCGTCGTCGCGCTCGCGCTGCGCCTGCGCCGGGACCGCCGCGACCCGCTCGCCCTCTTCTTCCTGCTGGGCGCGCTGATGTTCGCGGCGGGCGGCCTGACCGGCCACTACTCGTGGGGCAGGGTGCTGCCCGCGGCGCTGATCCCCGCGCAGCTCGCGGTGGCCCTCGAAGTCGTCGGGGCGGGGCGGCCCGCGGTGCGCCGCGCGTACGCCGCGGTGCTCGGCGCGGCGCTGCTGCTCGGCGCGTGGACCCAGGCGGGCACGCTCGGCTACGTGGTCCCGCGCGCTGCGCTGCCGGCCCGCGTCGAGGCGAAGTACCGGCCGCCGTGGCCCGGCTACCACTGGCTCACCGGGCAGGTGAAGTACGGCGACATCGTGCTGGCGAAGACGTTCCCGGCCCGCCAGATCCCCGCCTACGGCCCCTATACGGTGGCCCCCGGCTACCCGGACTTCTTCCTGCCCGACCAGGAGGCGCGGCTGCGGGCCGTCCGCGACTACTTCGCCGCGTCGACCCCGCGCGCGGAGCGCCTGGACATCCTGTGGCGCTACGGCGTGCGGTGGATCGTGCAGTATCCGGGCGACGGGGGCCTCGGCCCCGACGACCCCGCGCTGCGCAGGGCGGCGACGGGGCCGCGGGGGCAGGTGCTGTACGAGGTGAACGGCTGAGGGAGCCGCTGTGCGGCCGGGCGGGGGCACCCCGCCCGGCCGGGCCGCGTCAGGGGCAGGTGACGAGGACGATCGAGACGGCGGTGCAGGTGACCGACGCGGTGTCGTTGGCCGGCTCCGGGTCGGTGGGCGCGGACGCGGTGCGCTGGCCCGTGACCTTGACCTGGCCGAGGCTCAGCAGGTGCAGCGGGACGCGGAAGGTCTTGGAGGCGCTCGCGTGGTCCGCGATGGCCCCGTAGGAGCACGTCACCGTGGACGAGGCCACCGTGCATCCGGCGGCGAGGTTGGTGGCGGTCGCGCCCCGCGGGAGCTTCGCGGTGACGGTCGCCGAAGTGACGCCCTCCGGGCCGGTGTTGCGGGCGGTGAGGGTGTACGACAGGTAGGGCACCAGGAGGCTCAGGTGCGGCTGGGCGGCCAGGTCGACGTCGATGTCGGCCCGTCCCGTCGGCGGGGCGGCGGCGAAGCCGAGTCCGTAGGGGCCGTCGAACCCGCTGATGGTGTCGGTGACGGCGTTCGTCGCGGGGTCGATGACCGAGACGGTGTTGTCCGAGACGTTGGCCGCGTAGACGGCCGTGCCGGACGGCGCGACCTCGACCCGGGCCGGGCTGTCACCCACCGGGACGGTCGCCGTCACCGCACGGGTCGCCGTGTCGATCACCTTCACGTCGTCGCTGCCCCGGTCGGCGACGTAGGCCCGGCTGCCCGACGCGTTGAACGCGACGCCGTTGGGGGCGTCGCCCACCGGGACGGTGGCGCTGACCGTGTTCGTCGCGGTGTCGAGGACCGAGACCGTCGTGCCGCCGTTGTTGGTGACGTAGGCGAAGGCCCCGGAGGGGCTGACCGCCACACCGGAGGGGGAGTTCCCGACCGGGACGGTGGCCGTGACCGCGTTGGTGGCGGTGTCGATGACCGAGACCGAGTTGCCGTTGTTGTTCGTCACGTAGGCGGTGCCGCCCGACGGGGCGATCGCCACGCCGTTCGGGGACTCCCCGACCGGGATGCTGGTGCTGACCGTGTTCGTCGCGGTGTCGATGACCGAGACGGTGGTGCCGCCGCTGTTCGCGACGTACGCGCGGGTGCCGGACGGCGTCAGGGCGATGTTGAGGGGGTTGCCGCCGACCGGGACGGTCGCGGTGACCGTGCGGGTGGCGGGGTCGATCGCCGAGACGGTCGCCTCGTCGAAGTTGGTCACGTAGACGTGCCCGGGCCCGACGGCCACCCCGACGGGGCTGTTGCCGACGGGGATGCTGTCGACGACGTCGTTCGCCGCGGTGTCGACCACGGAGACGCTGTCGCCGTGGAAGTTGGCCACGTAGGCCGAGGGACCCTCGGCGGCCTGCGCGGGCGCGGGAAGCGCCACCACGCCGGTCAGGGCGAGGACCCCGCCCACCGCGAGCGAGGCGAGCCGCCGCGCGGGGCGTGCGCCCGGCCCGAACGGTCCGGAGGGTCTGACGAGTGCACGATTCAAGGGAGCTCCCCCTTCGGCGGCCCCGCACCACGACGGCGGAACCGCAAGACGCCCGGCGATGACCCGGGAATCATCCCGCTCCCTCAACTCTTCAGGAGTGGAACCTCCGTTGTTGTCCGAATACGGTCATTCGGTGACCGGGCGGGGGCTTGACGCGTCCCTCAGCGGGACAGGCTCGCTGCCAGGCGGGCCGCTCTGCGGATGCGGGAGTTGGCTCCGGCGCCTGCCTTGCGGGCCAGGGGGCGGATGACCTTCGACGTCACGCCCACCGGGGTCCAGCGGAGCTGGAGGCGGCCCGATGCGCGGCCCTCCGGTTCCACCGTCACCTCGTGCGGGAGCGCGCCGCCGCGGTAGTCGACGCGGGCGGTGAGCGTCGGGAAGGTGAGCGGGGCCAGGAGCAGGGAGGTGTTGCGCAGCTTGCCCTGGGTGAGCTGGAGGACCGGGTGGCGGGCGCCCGCGAAGCCGTTCAGGGGCAGCGGGGCCGCCGTCAGGTCCAGGCGGACCGTGCCCTCGAAGACGCCGGGGCGCACCGGGTCGAGGCGGAAGGGTGTCTGCAGGCGGCGCCGGCCGGGGGCGACCAGGAGCGTGGCGACCTGCGGGCCGACCGGCAGGCGCAGGCCCGGGTCGTAGGTGCGCACGGTCAGGTCGACACAGGCGCCGGGGCCGCGCTCGATCCGGGTGATCTCGTGGCGGAACTGCGCGCTCGGGAAGGGGCGGGACTCCAGGCCCTGGTCCGTGAGGTCGAGTTCGGCGCGGGCCGCCTCCGTGCCGGGCACGCGCCCGCCCCAGTAGACGCGCCCGGCACCGTCCACCGCCGTCTCGCGGGGCGCCACCCCGTGGCCGAGGCCGCGCGCGGCGAGCCGGGCGTCGGCGAGGCGGCCGTCGCGGACCAGCTGGAGGACGACCCGCTCGGCGCGCGGCAGCCGGGCGTACGCGCCGGGGGCGAGCTCGGCGAGGTAGGGGTTCACGATGTCCGCGAAGCCCGTCAGCCACTCCTCGTCGCGGAAGGGCAGGTCGCCCGCGTACATGCGGAAGTCGTGCTTGAGGAACTTGTAGTCCTTGGCCTCCCGCACGCCCGTGTGGCCGCTCGACACGAGGAACGCGTCGATGAGGCGCTGGACGTGGATGCGGTCGCGGACGTTCGTCAGCTTGTGGCGCTGGTTGGAGATCGACGCCGACTCGGCCGCCTCGTAGGGGGCTATGTACCAGCGGTAGACGGGATCGGGGATCACCGTGAAGGCCGTCGCCAGGCAGTACGCCTGTGCCGAGAACAGCTGGTCCTCGTAGTGGATGCCCTCCGGGAAGCGCAGGTCGTTGCGGTCCAGGAACGCGCGGCGGTACATCTTGCTCGTCGAGAGGTGCTCGAAGAACAGCGCGGGCTCCGCCTCGATGCCCTCGACCGTGCGGCGCTCGGCCACCAGGTGCGGCATCCAGGTGGAGGTGCGGCCGGTGTCGACGCGGACCCGCTCCACCGCGCCCATCACGAAGTCCACCGTCCGCTCCCGGTGGGCGGCGAGCAGCAGCTCGACGGCGCGCCCGGGCAGTTCGTCGTCGCTGTCCAGGAACATCAGGAAGGGCGCGCGGGCCTGTTCCAGCGCCCGGTTGCGCGGTGCGCTGCAGCCGCCGCTGTTCTGCGGCAGCCGCAGATAGCTGACGCGGTCGTCCTCGGCGGCCAGCTTCCGTGCCACCTCGGGCGTGCGGTCCGTCGAGTGGTCGTCGCTGATGATGATCTCGATGTTCGCGTGCGTCTGGCGGCGCAGCGAGGCGACCGCGCGCGGGAGGCGCTCGGCGTCGTTGTAGACGATGACGGTGACGGTCACGTCGGGGGTGGTGGTCATCGCTGGTCCGCCTCCTCGGGCGTGGGTGCCGGGGTGCGCTCGTCGACCGGGGTCACGGGCGGCAGGGACTCCTCGCGTTCGCCGAGGAAGACCCGGCGCACGACCCGCTCGGCCGCGCGCCCGTCGTCGTACTCGCAAAAGCGCAGCCGGAAGGCGCGGCGCGTCTTCGCGGCCTGCTCGTCGCGCCAGGCGTCGGAGGTGAACAGGCCGGTCAGCTCCTCCTGGGTGCGGGCCACCCGGCCCGGCGGCTGCTCCATCAGGTCGAAGTAGACGCCGCGCGTCTTCGCGTACGTCTCCCAGTCGTCGGCGTAGATGACGATCGGCCGGTCGAGGTTGGCGTAGTCGAACATGATCGACGAGTAGTCGGTGACCAGGGCGTCCGCGGCCAGGCAGAGCTCCTCGACCGGGTCGTAGGAGGACACGTCGATGACCCGGCCGCTCCTGCGCAGCCCCGAGAGCGGCGAGGCGGCGCCGCCGTAGAAGTAGTGGCCGCGCACCAGCAGCACGGTGTCCTCGCCGAGCCGGTCGGCGAGCGTGGCGAGGTCCAGGCGCGGGGTCCACGCCGCCTCGTAGTCGCGGTGGGTGGGCGCGTAGAGGATCGCCCGCTTGCCCGGCGCGATGCCGAGCTTCTCGCGGATCGCCCGGACGTCGGCGGCGCTCGCGCCGTAGTACACGTCGTTGCGCGGGTAGCCGTGGTCCAGCGAGGTGTAGTGCGAGGGGTAGGCGCGCTCCCACATCTCGGTGGAGTGGCCGTTGGCGGAGACGCTGTAGTCCCACTTGTCGACGCGGGCCAGCAGGCTGTGGAAGTTGAGGCCCTTGGACGCGGCCGGGTAGTCCAGCTGGTCCAGGCCCATGCGCTTGAGCGGCGTGCCGTGGTGGGTCTGCAGGTGGACGGCCTCGGGGCGCTTGACGACCGCGTTGGGGAAGTTGACGTTGTTCACCAAGTACGCGGCGCGCGCCAGCACCTCCCAGTAGCGGGGCGTGCCGGGCACGACGTGGTCGGTGCCGGGCGGCAGCAGCGGGACGTTCGCCGCCGACACGACCCACACCGGGTGGATGTGCGGGGCGAGTTCGGCGAGCTTGGCGGCGATCGCCGCCGGGTTGCAGGCCACGCCCCGGTCCCAGTACGCGGTGAAGACGGCGAGGTCGGGGTCGACGGGCCGCTCCAGGGCCCGGCGGTAGCGCAGGTCGCGGACCTTCAGGCCCACCTTGTGCTTGCGCGCGAGCACCGCCGCCCTGAGCCTGCGCCGCTGCTGGTTCGCCGTCTGGAAGGCGCGGTACCTGGCGTACGTGTCCTCCTCGAGGAGGCGGCGCCGCACGCCCTCCAGGCCGCCGGGCCGCTGGTACCCGGCGGGGCGCCAGGCCTCGGCCGCCATCGACGCGCGGTGGAAGAACTCCCTGCGGACCGTGTCGGGCAGCCGCTCGCGGGCCACCACGCGCAGGCAGTCGCCGACCATCACGTCGTACAGCGCGGCGCGCGGCGCCGTCGGCAGGCCGCGCTCGGCGGCGAGGCGCAGCAGCGACTCGTAGCGGTCGATGACGCCGTAGCGCTCCTCGGGCGGCCCCTTGGGCAGGCTCTCGGGGCGCAACTCCCGCACGTCGAGCACCACATGGTCGAGCGTCGCGATCCGGTCGGCGAGGAGCAGCGCGGCGTACGCGGCGAACGGCGTGTCGTCGACGGCCAGCCGGGCGCGGTGCGCCCGCCAGAACTCCGCGCGCAGTACGCGGTTGCCGAGCAGCGGGGTGACCTTCAGGAGGTTCGGGCAGTCGGCGAGCGGCAGGTCGCGGCGGCCCTGCTTGGCCAGGTGCCTGCCGTCGGGGCCCGGCATGCCCTGGTGGCGCCACGTCGAGCGGACGTGGTCGACGACGAGGACGTCCGCGCCCGCGGGCAGCTCCGCCACGCGGTCGGCGACGGCGCGCGGGGCGCCCGTCGGCACGCCGTCCTTGCTCGGCACGAAGTGCAGCCAGCGGCCGCCCGCCCGCTCGGCGCCCGCGGCGCGGGCCGCGCCGTCGCCGGTGCCCTCGGGCAGCGGGACGACGGTGACGCCGGGCCGGTCCGCGGCGGCGGCCTGCGCGGAGGCGCCCACCGCGGCGACGATCACCTCGACGTCCGGTGCGGCCTGCGCCGCCAGGGAGTCCAGGCAGGCGCCGAGGTGTCCCTGCACGTTGCGGCCGTGGACGATGACGCTCAGCTCGGGCATGGCGGCGCCCCCCTCTCGTGTGGTCATGCGGTGGCCGTCCCTCGGTGGGCGAGCATCCGGTCGACGACGCGGCGCGCGGCCTGCCCGTCGTCCAGGTCGCAGAACTCGGCGCGGAACTCCTCGTAGGCCCTCGCGTACGGGGCGCTCGCCGTGTCGACGTCGCGCAGCGCGGCGATCAGCTCGTCGGAGGTGGGCAGCAGCGGGCCCGGCGCGCGCCGCTCGAAGTCGAAGTAGAAGCCGCGCAGGCGGTCGCGGTAGTGCTCCAGGTCGTAGGTGAAGAACAGCATCGGGCGGCCGGTGACGGCGAAGTCGAACATCACCGAGGAGTAGTCGGTGACCAGGACGTCGGCGATCAGGAGCAGGTCCATGATGTCGGGGTAGCCGGCCACGTCCCACACGAAGCCGTCGCCCGCGTCCGGCACCGGCTCCACGATGTGGGCGTGCGGGCGGACGAGCAGGACGTGGTCCCCGCCGAGCGCGGCGCGCGCCTTCGCCAGGTCGACGCGCAGGTCGAGGAGGAAGCCGCCGCGGTGGCGCTGCTTGTCCTCGCGCCAGGTCGGCGCGTACAGCACGACCTTCTTGCCCTCGGGCAGGCCGAGGGCGCGGCGCACCTTCTCGGCGCGCTTGGCGCGGTCCGGGGCGAGCAGCACGTCGTTGCGGGGGTAGCCGGCCTCCAGGAGCTCGCCGCCGACGTCGCCGCCGAACCGGAAGGCGCTGCGCAGGATCGGCGTGCTGAACCGGTTGGGGGAGAGCAGCATCGTCCACTGGTGGCGCTCGCGGTCCAGGTCGGTGAGGTACTGGGTGCTCGCGAAGTGGTCGTTGTCGAAGTCGAAGCCGATGCGCTTGAGCGGGGTGCCGTGCCAGGTCTGCACGATCTGCTGGCCCTCGCGCCGCTCCAGCCAGCGCGGGAAGTGCGTGTTGCCGACGAGGTAGCGGGAGCGGGCCATCGCCTCGTAGTACTCGGGGCTGTGCACGCGGACCGCCTTCGCGGTGGCCGGGACCTCGCACTGGCCGTCCTTGACGACCCAGAGGTGCTCGACGGGCAGGCCGCGGCGGACCATCTCCTCGTGCACGGCGCGCGGCGAGTCGCCGTACATGCGGCCGCCGAAGACGTCGTACAGGACGGCCTCGCGCAGCGGCTCGTGGCGGGCGGCCGGGTAGGTCTCGGTGCGCAGCCGGGTCTGGCGGTGGCGGCTGCGCTCCTCGGGGCGCAGCTCGGAGTGGGCCAGCAGCGCCAGCTGGTCGTACTGGCGGGCCTGCAGCTCGACGCGCTTGCCGTGCGCCTCGACCTCCAGGGGGAGGGTGCCGTGGACGGGCGGGGCGAGCTGGACGGCGGTGCGGGAGCCGTCCGGCTTCTGGACCGAGGGCCACCAGAAGCCGGCGCGCAGCGGGGTCGCCCCGGCGTAGCGGTGGGTGGGGGCGGGCACGAAGCTCGCCTCGAACCGGCCGTCGGCGGCCCGCGCGGGGAAGGTGTACTCGTGGCCCGACCAGGTCTGGCGCAGCACGAGTTCCAGGGGGTGGGTGCCGGGGGCGGGGTAGCTGCCGGTGAGGGTGACGGTGCCGTCGGGGCGTACGGAGACGTGGCCCACGAGGGGCTGCACGGGCTGGTCGCAGAGCTGGAGGTAGCCGCCGGGGCTGCGCCGGGCGTAGACGGTCCTGCCGGTGCCGCCCTGCGCGAACTGGGCGCCGGAGAAGCCCTCGCGGTCGTCCAGGATCAGGGCCAGGCGGGTCGACGCGGGCTCGGCGGCGGGGGTGGTGGAGGTGGCAGAGGCGGCGGAGGTGGCGGAGGTGGCGGAGGTGGCAGAGGTGTGGACGATCTCCACCGACATGTCCCAGCGCGCGATCGAGCGTTCCGCCTGGGTGGGGCGCAGGCGTTCGTGGTCGGTGCGGACGTCGGCGAGGGCCGTCGTGCCGACGCGCGCGGTGAAGGGGACGCGGCCGTCCTCGGGGGCGCCGAGGTCCAGCGGGGCGGTCAGGATCGTGCCGGACTCGCGGTGGCGCATCCGGAGCCGGGGGGTGCCGTCGGGGGCCGTGCGCAGGACGCCGCGGACGACGAGGTGGCCGTCCTCGGCGCGGACCTCCAGGGCGCGGGCGTGCGCCGTCTCCACGCGGACGGCCAGCTCGCCGTCCTGGATCTGCGGGGCCACCCGCACGTCCTGGGTGACCCAGTGCGCGGGCGGCGTCTGGCCGGAGCCGGTGCCGGCGCCGAGCAGCGGGCCGCGCCGCGGGGTGGAGCCGGTGCCGGCCACGGCGATCCGGACGTACCAGAGGCCGTCGACCCAGGTGCCGCGGTGGCGCAGCCGCGAGGGGTTGACCAGCGCGCCGAAGCCCGCCCAGTCCGCGTGCCGGAACTCCGCGCCGGAGGCCACCGTCGCCTCGGCGTCGAGGTGGCTGCGGGCGGGCACGACGACCGTGCGGCGGCTGCCCTTCTCCTTGAGGATCAGCGACTTCAGGGCCTTGGACCGGGACTCGGCGCCGAGCTGGCGCGCGAACGCCCAGCCGGACAGCCACAGCTTGCCGTCGTGCCAGGCGGCCTCGTTCAGGCGGCTGCGCAGCCGCAGCTCGGCGTCCAGGCGCAGCACCGCGTCGGGGACGGGGGCCGCCGGGTCGAGGAAGGGGTAGTCGGCCCTGGGGCGCAGCGTGCCGGTGACGGGGAGGGAGCCGGGGTGCTCCTTCTCGAACTCCAGCTGCCCGATCAGCTCGTCCAGGCGCCGGTGCACGGTCAGGTACAGCTTCAGCTTGTGCGGCACGTGCAGCGCGCGCACCGCGTCCTGGCCGATCTCGCGGACCAGGCGGCCCACGTGCTCCAGGAACGCCTCCTGGTAGGCGGCGTCCGAGCCGGGCAGCACCTTCCAGAAGAGGGGGATCTCCTCGGCGAGCGCGTTGTTGTCGTAGACGCGCAGGTGCTCGGCGTACATCGGGTCCTCGCCGACGTGGCCGAGCAGGAACGCGCGGACCATGCGGATCGACTTGACCCGGTCGATCAGGCCCTGCGGGTTGGTGCGGTTCTGGGTGATGGAGCGCTCGCCGATCTCGCGCTCGCGCCAGTTGTAGATCGGTTCGCTCAGCACGTCCACGGACGTGGCGAGGTAGTGCGCGGGGACGCTGACCGGGGCGTCCTCGTAGAGCATCGCCTCGGGGTAGGCGAGAGCGTGCCGCTCCCAGAAGGCGCGGCGGTACACCTTGTTCCACGCGGTGCGGTCGGTGAGCAGCGGGCGGAACTTCGACACGTGCGTGCGCAGCCGGGTCGCGGCGAAGGGCACCCGGTGCACGGGGGACTGGACGTGCCCGGCGGAGCGGAAGCGGGTGACGTTGCCCGCGGCGAAGTCGGAGCCGGTCCCGTCGAGCGTCTCGATCATCAGGGCGTACGCGGTGGCGGGCAGGGTGTCGTCGCTGTCCACGAACGCGAGGTACTCGCTGCCGGGGGACATCTCCCGCGCCCCGGTGTTGCGTGCCGCGCCCAGGCCCTTGTTCTCCTGGGATATCAGCCGGAAGCGGGGGTCGGCCGCCGCGAAGGCCTCGGCGATCGCCGCGCTGCCGTCCGTCGACCCGTCATCGACCATGATCACTTCGAAGTCCTGGAACGTCTGGGCGGCCAGGGACTCCAGGCACTCGTCGAGGTAGAGCTCGACGTTGTAGACGGGGACGACAACACTCAGCCGTGGCTGCACGCGCACTCCTTCTGTTGCTAAACGCTCCCATAGTGTAAGGATCCGTCTATTGATGCGACAAAAGGGATGCTCCCGGCCGGGATGCGCTCGGGTGCTCAGTCCTTGCCGCCGCCCGTGAAGAGCTCGTACTGCGCCATCACGTCCTCGGTCGGGCCGTCCATCCGCAGCTCGCCGCGCTCCAGCCACAGCACGCGGTCGCAGGTGTCGCGGATCGACTTGTTGTTGTGGCTGACCAGGAAGACCGTGCCGGCGCGCTCGCGCAGCTCGCGGATGCGGGCCTCGGAGCGCTTCTGGAAGGAGCGGTCGCCGGTGGCCAGCGCCTCGTCGATGAGCAGGACGTCGTGGTCCTTGGCGGAGCCGATGGAGAAGCGCAGGCGCGCGGACATGCCGGAGGAGTACGTGCGCATCGGGAGCGTGATGAAGTCGCCCTTCTCGTTGATCCCGGAGAAGTCGACGATCTCCTGGTAGCGCTCCTGGATCTGCTCGCGGGACATGCCCATGGCCAGGCCGCCGAGGTGGACGTTGCGCTCGCCGGACAGGTCGTTCATCAGGGCCGCGTTCACGCCGAGCAGCGAGGGCTGGCCGTCGGTGAAGATCCGGCCGCCCTCCACGGGCAGCAGTCCGGCGACCGCCTTGAGCAGGGTCGACTTGCCCGAGCCGTTCGTGCCGATCAGGCCGATGGCCTCGCCCTTGTACGCGGTGAACGACACCTTCCTGACGGCGTGCACCCGGCGCACGCCCGAGGGCTCGCCGCCCTTGCCGCGCCTGAGGATGCGGCCGAGCGCGGCGGCCGCGGCGCCGCGGCCCGCCGGGGCGCCCGCGCCGTGCACGCGGTAGACGATGTCGACCTGGTCGACGATGACGGTGGGGGCGTCCTCCCGGGCGCCGGGGGCGGTGCCCGCGCGGGGCTTCCGGTCGGTGCGCGTCGGGGTGTGAGTCTGGGTGCGCGTCGGGGGGTGAGTCGTCTCAGCCACGGCCGTAGGTCTCCTCTGCCTTCCAGAAGTAGATGAACCCGCCGACCCCGGCGAGCAGTGCCCAGCCCAGGGCCCAGGCCCACACGTGCTGCGGGAGCTGGTCGCGCTGGAAGGAGTCGATCAGGGCGAAGCGCATCAGGTCGATGTAGACGGCGGCCGGGTTGGACTCCAGGAGCACCTGCACGGCGTGCGGCAGGCGCTGGTCCTTGAGGACCGCGTCGATGCTCCACATCACGCCGGACACGTACATCCAGGTGCGCAGCACGAACGGCATGAGCTGCGCGATGTCCGGCGTCTTGCTGCCGAGCCGGGCCATGACCAGCGCCAGGCCGGTGTTGAAGGTGAACTGCAGCGCCAGGGCGGGGATCACCAGGAGCCAGGACGCGGTGGGCGGCACGCCGAAGCAGAGCAGGATCACCAGCAGCGCGCACATGGAGAACAGCAGCTGCTGGAGCTGCTGCAGGCAGTACGAGATCGGCAGTGAGGCCCGGGGGAAGTGCAGGGCGCGCACCAGGCCGAGGCTGCCGGAGATGGCGCGGGTGCCCGCCATCACGGACTGCTGCGTGAACGTGAAGATGAAGACGCCGGTGACCAGGAAGGGGACGTAGTCGTCGACGTCCCGCTTGGTGTCCATGAGGACGCCGAAGATGAAGTAGTAGACCGCCGCGTTCAGCAGCGGGGTCATCACCTGCCAGAGCTGGCCGAGCTTGGCCTGGCTGTACTGGGCCGTCAGCTTGGCGGTCGCGAAGGCGGTGATGAAGTGCCGCCGCTGCCACAGCTGCCGGACGTAGGCGGGCAGGGAGGGGCGGGCGCCGCTGACGGTCAGGCCGTGCCGGGCGGCCAGCTCGGCGGGGTCCGGTGCGGGCGCCGCCGGGGCGGCGGGACCGGCCGGGCCCACGGGGGGCGTGCCGTGGGGCGGTGTCTCGAGGACCTGGCTCACATCCACTGCTTTCGCTCGGGGAAGCGGGGACGCGCACGTCGGGTTACGTCGGGACGGACCCGTATCGTCGCTTCGCCGAGAGTAGGGCGTCGTCACGTCGGAACGCAACCGTATCGTCGTCACGCTTTATGCTGTTCGCATGACGACGAGCAGGCCACAGGGTGAACAACCGCGCCGCAGGGCGCCCGCCGGAGCCGCCGTGCTCCGCGAGGACGTGACCGAGGCCATCAGGTCGGCCGTCTTCGGGGAGCTCGCCTCCGTGGGGTACGCCCGCATGTCCATCGAGGGCATCGCGCGCCGCGCGGGCGTCGGCAAGACCGCCGTCTACCGCCGCTGGCGCTCCAAGCTGCACCTCGTCCTCGACCTGGTCTCGGCGATAGCGGTCCAGGGCCTTCCCGCGCCGGACACCGGCTCCCTGGAGGGGGACCTGCGGCTGCTGTACGAGGTGACCTCGCGCGCCCTGCGCCACCCCGTCGCCTCCCAGGTCATCCCCGACCTGCAGGCCGAGGCGGCCCGCAACCCCGAGATCGCCGAGGCCCTGCAGAAGGCGCTGCGGGAGGGACAGCACGGCGTCGCGAGCGGCATCGTGCGGGCCGCCGTGGAGCGCGGCGAGATGCGGGCGGGCGCCGACGAGGACCTGGCGCTCGACCTGGTGTCGGGGCCGCTGTACTGGCGGTCGGTGGTGGTCCGCGCCGAGCTCCCCAAGGGCTACCTGGCCCGGCTCGCGACGGCCACGGCGGCGGGGCTGCGGGCGCTCTGAGGCGCGGGGCCGCACGATCCGGTCCGGCCCGGGGATCAGACCCCGCGGCGGCGGGTCAGGAACAGCGTCACGGCCGTCGCGAGGGCCACGACGCCCGTGCCGGTGCTGATCAGCACCTGCCGCACGCCCTCGAAGGCGAGGCTGGTCGAGACGTTGACGGCGACGGCGGCGGTGAGTACGAGCCAGAGCAGGACCTTCATCGGGATGCCTTCCGGGCGGGACGGCCGGCGCCTCGCGCGGCGACCTGCGGTCCATCGTGCCGAGCGGGCCGCGCCGCCACGAGTGAGTGCTCCCCCGGACCCGTGGTGGAGCGGGCTCCACCATCGCCCGGGCGGCGGCTCCCTCCCGCGCCCGCGCGCAGTGACCTAGCCTCACCCGCATGAAGGAGACGCTGCGGCGGGTGGGGGCCGCGCTGGCCCAGCTGCTCAAGGGGGCCGGGCTCGCCCTCGTCTCGTACCTGTACCTCGCCCTCGTGCTGTTCACCGCGGTCGTCACGCTGCTGGTGGTCGGCGCCGCCGTGCTGCCCGAGACCGTCCGCCTGCTGCGCAGGACCGCCGGGTACAAGCGGCGCCTGGTCGGCGGCTGGACCGGCCGGCCGGTCCCCGAGGCCTACCTCCCGCTCACCGGCGACGTCCGCGAGCGGGTGCGCACGGCCCTGACCGACCCCGGCACCTGGCGCGACCTGCGCTGGCTCGCCGTCCACTTCGTCCACGCCCTGCTCCTGCTGTACGTCGCGCTGCCGCTGGCCCTGCTCGGGCTGCTCGTCGACGGCGTGTGGTGCGGGCTCGCGCGGCGCCCCGCGGTGCTGCTGCCGCTGGTCACCCGCCTCGCCGACCTCGACGCGGCGTGGTCGCGCGCGCTGCTCACCGCCCCGCCCGAGGCGCGGCGGGGCGCCGCGCTCGCCGAGCGCGTCGAGGAGCTCACCGTCACGCGCGCCGGGGCCGTCGCCGCGCACGGCGCCGAACTGCGCCGCATCGAAAGGGACCTGCACGACGGGACACAGGCCCGCCTCGTCGCCCTGTCGATGCGGGTGGGGCTCGCGCGCCGCGCCTACGACACGGACCCCGACGCGGCGCGCAGGCTCCTCGACGACGCCCAGGACCAGGCCGAGGAGGCGCTCGCCGAGCTGCGCCACGTGGTGCGCGGCATCCACCCGCCGATCCTCACCGACCGCGGACTCCTCGGCGCGGTGCGGGCGCTGGCCGCGGGCAGCGGGCTCGACGTGACGGTCGCCGCCGACGGGGTCGAGGACCCGGCGGGCGCGGCGGTGCGCGCCCCGGCCGCCGTGGAGGCCGCCGCGTACTTCGTCGTCGCCGAGGCGCTGACCAACGCGGCCAAGCACAGCGGCGCCGGGCGGGCCGCGGTGGAACTTTCCCGGGCGGACGCGGTGTTGAGCATCTCGGTACGCGACGAGGGGCGGGGCGGGGCCGACGAGTCGGGCGGCAGCGGGCTGCTCGGCATGCGGCGCAGGGTCGCCGCGCTCGACGGGACCGTCCGGGTGTCGAGCCCCGCAGGGGGGCCGACCGTGATCGATGTGGAGCTGCCGTGCGCGTGGTGATCGCCGAGGACAACGCCCTGCTGCGGGAAGGGGTGGTGCTGCTGCTCACCTCCGCGGGGCACGAGGTGGTGGCGGTCGCCTCCAGCGGCCCCGAGGTGCTGCCCGCCCTCCTCGGGCACCGGCCCGACGTGGCGGTCCTCGACGTGCGCATGCCGCCGGGGTTCCGCGACGAGGGGCTGCGGGCCGCGCTCGCCGCCCGCGCCGAGATCCCCGGCCTGCCGGTCCTCGTCCTCTCCCAGTACGTCGAGGAGACCTACGCCGCCGAGCTGCTGGGCGGCGGCGCGAGCGGCGTCGGCTATCTCCTGAAGGACCGGGTGGGGCGCGTCGACGAGTCCCTCGACGCGCTGGAGCGGGTGGCCGCGGGCGGCACGGCGCTGGACCCGGAGGTCGTCACGGAACTCCTGACGCGGCGCCGCGACGACCCGCTCGACTCGCTGACGCCGCGCGAGCGCGAGGTGCTCCAGCTGATGGCGCAGGGCCGCGACAACGCGACGATCGCCGCGCAGCTCGTCGTCTCCGACGGGGCGGTCAGCAAGCACATCGGGAACGTCTTCGCCAAGCTCGGGCTGCCGCCGAGCGACAGCGGGCACCGGCGGGTACTGGCGGTACTCGCCTATCTGAACCGGGCGTAGGCGCGGTTCAGGCGGCCTTCTTCCGCGTGAGGTACAGCGCGAGTCCGGCGCCGAGCGCGGTGAGGCCCGAGGCCACGCTGACGAGGGCCTGCGGGGCGCCGTCCAGGAGGAAGCTGCTGGATATGTTGACGCCGAGCGCGACGAGGAGCAGGAGCCAGAGCAGGGCTTTCACGGGTGGGGTCGTCCTTCGGTCGCGGTGCGGTGCGGTGCGGGCGGTGGGCGGTGCCGGGTGCGTGGTGCAGGTGGTGCGGTGTGCCGGTGGTGCGGTGTGTTTCATCCTTTCATCGGGTCGGCGGGCGGCTGCCCGCTGCACCCCTGCCGCACCCCTGCCGCACCGCTGGCGCGCGTCCTGCGCGGCCCGCTCAGCCCCGTTCAGCCCCGTTCAGCCCCGCTCGGCCTCCGGGTGCAGCCGGACCCAGCCCGCCCACGCCGACGTGATCATGTCGCGTACGTCGTGCTTGGCGGACCAGCCCAGTTCGTGGGCGATGCGGTCCGCGGAGGCCACCACGCGGGCCGGGTCGCCGGGGCGGCGGGCGGTGACCTCGGCCGGGGTGTCGTGGCCGGTCACCTCGTTGATGAGGTCCGTCATCTCGCGGACCGACACGCCCTCGCCGCGCCCGATGTTGAGGGTGAGGTCCGTGCCCGGCGCGGCGGACGCCAGCCTGCGGGCCGTCGCCACATGGGCCTCGGCGATGTCGACGACGTGGATGTAGTCGCGTACGCAGGTGCCGTCGGGGGTGGGGTAGTCGTCGCCGAAGACGCGCGGCGCCGCGCCCTCGGTGAGCTTCTCGAAGACCATCGGGACGAGGTTGAAGACGCCGGTGTCCGCGAACTCGGGGGCCGCCGCGCCCGCCACGTTGAAGTAGCGCAGCGACGCCGTCGACAGGCCGTGGGCGCGGCCCGTCGCGCGCACCAGCCACTCGCCGGCCAGCTTCGTCCCGCCGTACGGGCTTATCGGCAGGCAGGGCGTGTCCTCGGTGACTAGCCCGCCCTCGGTGGCAGGCATGCCGTACACCGAGGCGGAGGAGGAGAACACGACGTGCGCGACGCCCCCGGCGACCGCCGCCTCCAGCAGGACGCGCAGGCCCTCCACGTTCTCCCGGTAGTAGTGCAGGGGGCGCTCCACCGACTCGCCGACCTGCTTCTTGCCCGCCAGGTGCACGATGCCGGTGACGCCGTGCTCCGCGAAGGTGCGCGCGAGCAGCTCGCCGTCCAGGACCGAGCCGACCACCAGCGGCACCCCGTCGGGGACGCGCCCGGCGATGCCGGTGGACAGGTCGTCGTAGACCACGGCCCGCTCGCCCGCCTCCGTCATGGCGCGGACGACGTGCGCCCCGATGTATCCGGCGCCGCCGGTGATCAGCCAGGTCATGGTCGTCTTGTCCCGTCTTGTCGCGAGTGTGATGCGTGGAGGTGCAGTGTCGCAGAGGCGGTGTCGGGCAGCCGTCAGCGGCCTGCCCGGGCCCCGACCGCGCGCAGCACGCGGGCGAGCCGCCGCTTCGCGACCCCCGCGACGCCCCGCACGCCCGGGGCCAGCCGCACCGAGAGGTTGCCCGCCTGGGTGGCGTACGGCTGGACCAGCAGGACGCCGCGCCGCCTGCTCGGCACCACCGTGCGGCGCAGCAGGCCGGGCCCGGCGACGGCGCGCGCGGTGGTGTCGCGGGTCGTCCCGTCGTCGAAGTGGAGCCGCAGCCGCACGTCCCAGACCCCGTCGGCCAGCGCGGGCAGGTCGAGCAGCACCTCGGCGGCCCAGATGTCGCCGGACTCCCCGGGGCGGAACGCCGCCGTGCGCCGCAGCCCGGGCGGTCCGCCCTGCCGGTTCACCAGCTCGACGTCGACCGTGGCGGGGCCGGCCTGCGCCACCCGCCCGTACAGCTCGCGCAGCCGCAGCGTGAGGCGCGAGCCGCCCGGGCCGGGGCGCAGCTCGCCGTCGACCGCGAGGGGCAGCAGCCGCAGCGGCCGCACCAGCAGGTGCTCCAGGGTGACCTGGGGGAGGTCGTCGGCCCAGACCGGCGTCGCGTCGGCGGCCCGCGGGTAGGGCGGGACGAGCCGGGCCGGGCGGGCCGCCACCTGCTTCAGGCGGTCCAGGTCGCGCGGCTCGTCGGCGGCGAGCAGCACCCGCGCGATGACGCGGCCGGGCGCGGGGGCCGCGTCGAGGTCGGCGGTGTCGAACGTCTCCAGGTACGCGCGCGTGCTGGCCCACCAGGCGCGCCGGTACTCCTCGCCGCGGGCGGGCAGTTCCCGGGCGTACATGCGCAGGCTGTGGTCGACGAACTTGGCGCGGGCCGCCCGCGCGAGCCGCTTGCCGCCGGTGCCCCGCGCGTCGCGCAGGATGTCCACGGACTGGCGGTGCGCCTCCAGGCGGGCCTGCCAGTTGGCGATCCCCGAGCGGTCCAGGGAGATCGAGAGGCGGGCGGCGGCGCGCCGCACGTGCCAGACGTAGACCCGCTCGGGCACGAGCGCGATGCGCGGGGCGGCGGCCAGCACGCGCGCGGTGAAGACGAAGTCCTCGTAGATGAAGCGGCCCTCGGGGAAGCGGACGCCGTGCTCGCGCAGGAACTCCGTGCGGTAGAGCTTGTTGACGCAGAGCGTGTCGTGCACGAGCCGCGGGCGCAGCTCGGGGCGGGCGACGAGCTGTGCCTTCCGGTAGAGCTCGGGCTGCCAGGGCACCTCACGGCCCGAGGGCAGCTCGCGGCGCACGCACAGCCCGGACGCCACCTCCGCGCCCCGGTCGAGCGCGGCGGCGAGCAGCGCGTCGGCGGCGCCGGGCGGCAGCACGTCGTCGCTGTCGAGGAACATCACGTACGGCGCGCGGGCGGCGTCGATCCCGTCGTTGCGGGGCGTGCCGCAGCCGCCGCTGTTGGCGGTGCGGCGGACCACCCGCACCCGGGCGTCGGCGGCGGCGAGTGCGGCGAGGACGTCGGCGCTGCCGTCCGTCGAGCAGTCGTCGACGGCGATCACCTCGTGGACCGCGGGACCTTGGGCGAGGGCGGAGCGCACCGCGTCGGCGACGTGCGCCGCGTCGTCGTACCCGATCACGACGACGGAGATCTGGGCGGTCCGGTTCCGGGAGGTCCGGTGCTGGGCAGGCGAAGGCGACAGGGAGCGTTCCACAGGGGAAATTTTAGGTGCTTCCGGTAATTATCCGATTAAGGGGGCTTTCCCGGGCGGGGCACGTGCCCTCAATCCCGCCCAAAAGCCGGTGAACGGCACAGACTCGGCACCATGCAGGTCAAGGTGGTCCCCGCTCCCGGCCCGTCCGCACCCGCCCCCGTGCCCGCCGCACCCATGCCCGCCGCCCCCGTGCTCGCGGCCCTCGTCCCCGCCCTGGTCATGCTCGGCCTCGGCCTGTGGGGCCTGGAGCGCGGCACGCTCTGGCGCGACGAGGGCGACACCGCCCAGGTGGTCCGGCGCTCGCTCCCCGAGATCTGGCACCTGCTCCACCACGTCGACGCGGTGCACGGCCTCTACTACCTCGTGCTGCACGTCCTGCTCCCCGGCGGCCCGGCCGGACCGGGGGAGTTCGCGCTGCGGCTGCCCTCGGTGCTCGCCGCCTCCTGCGCCGCCGCGCTGGTCGCGGCCCTGGGCACCCGGCTCGCCCGGCCGCGGGTGGGCCTGTGGGCGGGCCTGCTGTACGCGGTGACGCCGTTCGCCGGGCACTACGCGCAGGAGGGCCGCTCGTACGCGCTCGTCGCGGCCGGGGCCGCGCTCGCCACGCTGCTCCTGGTCCGGGCCGTCGAACGGACCGCCGCCCCGCCCGCCCGGCGCGCCTGGTGCGCCTACGCGGCGGCCGCGGCCGGCACCGCGCTGCTGCACGAGCTCGCCGCGCTGCTCCTGCTCGCCCACGCGGCGACGCTGCTCCTTGCGCGCGCCCCGCGCCGGGTGTGGCGCGGCTGGGCGGCCGCGGCGGGCGCCGTCGCTCTCGCCCTGCTGCCGCTGCTCCTGGTCTCCGGTGCGCAGTCCGCGCAGGTCGCCTGGCTGGTGGCGCCGGACGGGGCGGCCGCCGAGGGGCTGCTGCGCAGCTTCGCCGGGCCCGCGCCGCTCGTCCTCGCCGGGCAGCTGCTGCTCGCCGCGCTCGCGGCGGCCCCGCCGTGGCGGCGTGCCGGGCGCCTGTCGGTACGGGCGGTGGCGCTGCCCCTGCTGGTGCTCCCGCCCCTGGCACTCCTCACGGTCTCGCAGCGCTGGCCGCTCTACCACGACCGCTATGTGCTGTTCGCCCTCGCGGGGCTGCCGCTGCTCGTGGCGGCGGGATCAGACCGGGCCGTCCGGGCCGTCCGGGCCGTCCGGGCGGCGGGGAGCGCCCGCGCCCGGGGCACGGCGGCCGACGGGCCCGCGCGGTCCCCCGTCCCTTGGCCCCGTGCTTGGCCCCGTGCCGCCGTCGCCGTCGTGGGTGTCGCCGCCGTCGGGGCGGTGCTGTGGTCGCAGCTGCCCGCGCACCGCCTGGACCGGACCGCGGGGCGCGGGCCGGACGACCCCGCCGCCGTGGCCGCCTTCGCCGCCCGCACGCTGCGCCCCGGCGAGCCGGTCCTCTACCTGCCCTCGCGCGCCCGGCGCGTCACCCTCGCCCACCCGGATGCCTTCCGGGGCGCGCGCGACATCGGGCTCGCCGCCTCGCCCGCCGCCTCCGGCACGCTCTACGGAGTGGAGACGGGCCCCGCCGAACTGCGGCGCAGGCTCGTCTCCGTGGACCGGCTCTGGGTGCTGACCGAACCGCGCGCCCTCAGCGGCGACCTGCGCCGGCCCGTCCGCCCCGGCGTCACCCCGGAGAACGTCAAGATCGACCTTCTGGAGCGGGAGTTCGCGCCGCGCGCCCGGCACGTGCTGCCGGGCGCCACCCTGCGGCTCTACGTGCGGCGCTGCGCCGCGCCGGACACCCGGGCCAGGACCTCGCCGGTGTGCCGGCTCCAGTCGACCACCACGGCCTCGGGCGGCACCCGCTGGTCGGGGGCGAGCAGCAGCCACCGCACGTCGTAGCGGCGCACGATCGCCGTGCGCTCGGCGGGCGTGGACGTGGGCGCGAGGTAGGCGCGCACGGCCGCGAGGCGCCGGTTGCGCACGCCCTCGTCGAGGGAGGGGTCCGGCCAGGCGGGCGCGACCAGGTTGGCGCCGTAGCCGGGCACGGAACGGGTGGGCCGGTAACCGTTCGTCAGGACGACGTCGCCCCGGCGCATATGGTCCACCGCCCACGCGTAGCCCGGCCAGCGCGGCGGCTGGTCGAAGCCGACGGGGTCGAGGGCGCGCGGCACCACGGCGCCCGCCTGGAGCTGGAAGAATCCGACGCACGCGCCGAGCGCCGCGGCCCCGGCGACCGCGCCGCGCCGCCACCCCCACGGCCGGGGCGCCGCGAGCTCGACGGCCAGCGCGAACTGCGGCGGCACCAGGGTCAGGCCCAGGATGCGGCCGTACGTGTAGTGGCCGCTGACCCAGCCGTAGGCGACGACCGCGCACTCCAGGGCGAACATCAGGACCAGCGGGTCCCTGCGGTCCCGGCGAAAGCGCAGCCACAGCGCGGGCAGCCCGAGCAGCGCCAGCCAGAAGCGCTGCGGCATCCCGGTGTAGAGCTGGCGGTGGATCCAGTCGACGGACTGGTCCCCGACCAGCGAGAAGACGCTGTAGTACGGCCACAGCGCGGCGATCGCCGCCGCGGTGAGCGCGGTCGCCGCCCACGGCCGCACCCGGCGCCCGGACGCGGCGAAGGCGACGACGCCGATCACCGCGGCGACCGACGAGATGGGGTGCACGAGCAGGATCAGCCCGCACAGGGCGCCCAGACCCGCGTACGCCCACCGGCCGTGCCCCCCGTCGCGCACGAGCGTGCCGGCCCACGCCCAGGCCCAGAACGCCAGGCCGATCGCGAACGTCGACGGGTAGCCGAGGTTGCCCGTCATCGACATCAGGCCCAGATAGCCGCTCCACCACGCCATCCGGGTGCCCCACAGCAGCACCATCGCGCCCAGCGCCAGGACCGGCGCCCACGGACGCGGGGTCAGGACCCGCACGAACCGCCCGATGCCGGTGAGCAGGACCAGCAGGTTCAGCGGCCCGGAGAGCTTCACGACCTCCCAGCCCGCCAGGCCCGTCACCCTGGCGAACAGGCCCTGCGCGACGGCGTACGGCGAGTAGTACGCGCTGCCCCGGCCCGGCAGGTCGGCCATCGGGTGCGCCGGGTGCAGGAGGTTCTCCTTGAGGCGCTCGACGACGGCCGCGTGCTGGCCGAAGTCGCAGCACATCGGGACCCGCCAGAACGCCAGCGACATCACCAGCCAGAACAGCCCGCCGAAGACCAGGTACGGGGTGGGCCTGCGGCGCGGGCCGCCGCCCAGCGCCGTCGCGCCGTGCGCGGTCCTGCGGGTGAGCAGCGCCCCGCTCACCGCATCAGCCTCTCCGCGACCCGGGCCGCGGCCCCGCCGTCGTCCAGGTCGCAGTAGGCGTCGCGGAAGGCCGCGTACGCGTCGGCGTGCCGGGCCGAGATCGCGTCCAGGTCGCGCAGCGCCTCGACGACCTCGCCGGTGGAGGCGAGCAGCGGGCCCGGGGCGCGCGTCTCGAAGTCGAGGTAGAAGCCGCGCACCGTGTCGCGGTAGTGCTCCAGGTCGTAGGCGTGGAAGAGCATCGGGCGGCCGGTGTGCGCGAAGTCGAACATCAGCGAGGAGTAGTCGGTGACCAGCACGTCGGCCAGGAGCAGGAGTTCGGCGGTGCGGGGGTGGGCGGAGACGTCCCGCACGAAGGGCGCCCTGGCCCCCGACAGGCGGCCCGCCGTCAGCGGGTGCTTGCGCACCAGCAGCACGTGGTCGTCGCCGAGCACGGACTCCACCGCGCGGAAGTCGAGCGCCGACTCGTAGCGGAACCGGCCCGGGGAGTAGGCGAGATGGTCCCGGTAGGTCGGCGCGTACAGCACGATCTTCTTGTCCGGCGTGATGCCGAGCTCGCGCCGGACCCGCTCGGCGACCTTCCCGCGGTCCTCGGTGAACAGCACGTCGTTGCGCGGCGAGCCCGCCTCGAGGACCTCCCCGTCGTAGGCCAGGGCGCGCCCCAGGTGCGGGGTGGAGAACCGGTTGGGGGAGACGAGCACGTCCCACTGGCGGGACAGCCTGGGCAGCGCGTCCAGGTGGCCGTGGTCGGCGTACAGGGTGTCGGTGAGGTCGGTGCCGATGCGCTTGAGCGGGGCGCCGTTCCAGGTCTGGACGACGGTCTGGCCCTCGCGGCGCTCGAAGAAGTCCGGCAGATGGCCCGCGGTGACGATGCGGCGGCACCGGGCGAGCGCCTCGTACCAGGCGGCGCTGTGCTCCTCCACGCCCTTGGCGCCCGCCGGGACGCGGGTCTGCTGGTCCTGGGTGACCCACAGGTGCTCGACGTCGGCGCCGCGCCGCACCAGCTCCTCGTGGACGGCGCGCGGCGAGTCCCCGTCGAAGTACAGGACGGCGTCGGTCAGCGGCTGTCTGCGCCGGTCCGGGTAGTGCGCGGTGCGCAGCCGGTGGCGGCGGTAGGCGCCGCGCTCGGAGCGGGCGAGCACCGAGCCCGCCTCGACGAACAGCCGGTCGCCGAACCGCCGGTCGGCGGTGAACTCCCGTCCCCGGACGCTCTGGTGCAGGGGCAGCGTGGCGGACGCGGCGGCGAGCAGCCGCACCGGCATCCCGTCCTCGGCGCGCCCCGGCGCGGTGCCGGTGTCCGGCGCGGCGGCGTCCCGGTCCCGCACGAACGCGTACCAGCGGCCCTCCCGCAGCACCCCGCCGCCCGGCGCGACCCGCGCGGTGAAGCGGTCGCCGTCCCGGTCGAGCGGCACCGTGAGCTCCTCGTCGCGGCCGCTGTGCCGCAGCACCAGCTCGGGGTCGCGCCAACTGGCTTCCGCCGCCGTGCCGGCCACGGTCAGCGTGCCGTCCGCGGCCCAGCCGACGTGGTCGGCGATCGGCTGCCGGGTCAGCTCGACGACGAGCCTGCCCTGGTCGTTGGCGGTGGCGCACAGCTCGCGGCCGGGCTGCGACGCGTACCGCCCCGGGGGCAGGTCCAGGGTGGCGGCCAGGGACTTCAGGGTGCCGTCGGGCAGGACGAGGTTGGCCTGCCAGCGGTCGCCGTGCGGGGGCTCGACCTCCTTGGGCGCGCGGTGCGGGGTGGGCGCCACGCCCTCCAGGTCGGCCAGCCGCACCCGGACCTCGAAGCGGTCGCCGGTGAGGTGGACGGGGTAGTCGAGGTCCGTCCGGGTGGCGGCGTGCGTCAGGCGCAGCGCGGCGGGGCGCGCGCGTCCGGCAAGGCCGCCGGTGAGCACCACGTCGTCGCCGTCGCGCCGGTGGGCGTCCACCCGCGCCGCGTACTCCTGCACGCGCAGCACCAGGCGCCCCTTGCTGAAGCCGAGGACGAGCCGCAGCCCGTCGCCGAGCTCGCGCACCACGTTCTGCGCGGAGGCGCCCTCCTGGGCCCGCACGGCGGTCCTGCGCACGGTGCCGTGGCCCGCGAGGACCACCCCGAACAGCCAGTTGCCCGGCCGCCAGCTGCCGCCGGACTTCAGCCGGTCCGGGTCGACGGTCATCTCGAAGCCGGACAGGTCGTAGCAGTGCAGCTGCTGGCGGGACTTCTCGGTGGCCTGCGGCGCGGCGACCGTCCTCGTCGGCACCCGGCGGAACTGCCCCTTGCCGTGCGCCGACTTGAGCAGCCCGGCCTTCACGCTGTGGCCGGGGCGGGTCGCCGCCAGGTTGCGCACGTACGCGTAGCCGCTGATCCGCAGCTTCCCGTCGGCGCCCCACCGCGCCTCGCTCACCCGGGCCACCACGGGCAGTTCGCCCCGGCCGATGCGCGCGAGCTTCTCGGGGACGGGGCCCACGCCGGGGTAGGAGGCGCTGCGCCGGACCGTGCCGCGGACGTGGAAGGCGGTGCCGTTGGCCCGCTCGAAGGAGAGCAGCTCGATGAGTTCGGCGGTGCGCCCCTCGCGCACGAGCTGCCACTTCAGGCGCAGGTCGACGGGGAGCCGCGCGACGACGTCCGGGTCGGCGCGGCGCAGGAAGGCGCCGGTGTCCGTCACGAACGCCGAGCGGTACTCGGGGCCGCCCATCGGCAGCCCCTCCAGGAAGTACACGAAGTCGTCGCGCAGACAGGACACGTCGTACGTCTTCTTCATCTGCGGCGCGTGCTCGGCGAGGAACGCGCTGACGTGCGCGCACGCCGCGATCCGGTCGCGCACGCCCTTGACGTCGGTGCGCCGCCGGGTGATCGACCCCTCGCGGACCCGCCAGTAGTAGACGTGGTCGCTGAGCACGTCCACGGACCCGGCGAGGAAGTGCGCCGGGATCATCACGGGGGTGTCCTCGTAGAGCTTGCCCTCGGGGAAGGTGAAGCGGTGCCGGTCCCAGAAGGCGCGGCGGAACACCTTGTTCCAGGCCACCCGGTCGGAGAGCAGGTCCAGGTCGCGGGTGATGTGGGTGCCGGTGCGCGGCTCGGTGAGCCACTGGTACTGCCAGGCCTGGGAGCGACCGCGTTCGTTGAGCCGCCAGACGTTGCCGCTCGCGAAGTCGGAGCCCGAGGCGTCCAGGCTCGCGATCATCCGTCCGTACGCGTCGTGCGGCACGACGTCGTCGCTGTCGACGAAGGTCAGGAACTCGGCGGTGGGGGAGGCCTTGCGCACCCCGGTGTTGCGGGCGGCGCTCAGCCCGGCGTTGCGCTGGCGGACGTAGACGAAGCGGGGGTCCTTGGCGGCGAACTCACGGGCGATGCGGGGGCTGCCGTCCGTGGAGCCGTCGTCGACGAGGATGCACTCCAGACCGCCGCGCGCCTCGGGACCGCCCAGCAGGCCGGGTCCGTCCATGGTCTGCCCGGCGATCGACTCCAGGCACTCCTCCAGGAACTCCTCGACGTTGTAGATGGGTACGACGACGCTGAGACGGGGCTGCACGGCGACCGGCCTTTCGTGGGAATACGGGCATATTCGTCCCCTTTGCCCGCTCCGCGCACTCCCCGGTCAATTTCTCCGGTATCGACCACCCCAACGAGTGACGAACGGTCTTCGACAGGCGGTGTCCGGCTGACTACGGTCGGTGTCCATGACGCGCTTCTCGGTTGTCGTCCCCGCCCACCGTGTCCAGGGATACCTGCGCGCGTGCCTGGAGTCGGTGCTCACCCAGTCCTTCGGCGACCTCGAACTCGTCGTCGTCGACGACGCGTCCCCGGACGCCTGCGCGGCGATCGCCGCGGAGTATGCGGAGCGCGACCCGCGCGCGCAACTCGTCCGCGTCCCCGCCCAGGCGGGGCCCGGCCCCGCCCGCAACATCGGCGCCGACCGCGCCACCGGCGACCACCTGCTCTTCCTCGACGGCGACGACCTGCTGCTGCCCGGCGCCCTCGCGGCGATCGACGCCGCCCTGACCGCCGCAGGCGACCCGGACGTCCTGCTCTGCGCGCACGACCGCGTCGACTGGTGGGACAAGGTCCGCCCCGGCGGCGACGACCTCACCGGCGACCCCCTCGCCGTCACCCCGGCCGCCTGGAACCGCGTCGTGCGGCGCGCGTTCTGGCACGAGCGGCGGCTCGCCTTCTCCGACGGCGCCTACGAGGACGTGGTGCCCGCCCTGCGGGCCGTCCTGGACGCGGGCGAACGCCTCGCCGTCCTGGACCGGCCCTGCGTGCGCTGGCGCGAGCGCCGGGCCGGCAGCTTCGCCAGGTCGCCCGGCCGCACCCACTTCGCCGTCGTCACCCGCCACGAGGAACTCCTCGCCGCCGCCACCCCCGAGGAACGCGCCCGCCTGCTGCCGCACACCGCCGCCCACCTGCTCGCCGTCCTGGAGGACCCCGGGCGGATCACCGAGGGCGACCGGCGCGACTTCTTCCGCGAGGCGTCCCGCCTGCACCGCACCCACGCGCCCGGCGGCACCGCGCCCGCCACCCCCGAGGGCCGGGCCCTGGCCACCGGCTCGTACGCCGCCTACGAGGGCGTGCGCAAGGCCGAGACGCGGCGCCTGCGCCTGACCCGGCAGCTGGCCCGGCAGAAGAAGAAGCTGCGCGCCCGCGCCATGCGCGCCGCCTACCGCGCCGACCTGCGCCGCGCCCTGGACCCGCACCTCGCCGTCTACGGCGCCTACTGGAACCGCGGCGTCTCCTGCAACCCCGCCGCCATCCACGCCAAGGCCCGCGAACTCGCCCCGCACATCCGGGGCGTGTGGGTGGTCTCCAGCCGCAACAAGCACCGGGTGCCGCCCGGCGTCGAGTACGTCATCGAGGGCTCGCGCCGCTACTGGCAGGCGATGGCCACCGCCACCTACCTGATCAACAACTCCAGCTTCCCGGGCGGCTTCACCAAACGCCCCGGCCAGGTCTACCTCCAGACCCACCACGGCACGCCGCTCAAGACGATGGGCCTGGACCAGCGCCGCTACCCCGCGGGCACGCACGGCATCAGCTTCCAGAAGGTCCTGGACCACACCGACCAGTGGGACCTCAGCCTCTCCGCCAACCCGCACTCCACGGAGATCTGGGAGCGCGTCTACCCCTCCGCGGCCTACCGCCCCCTGGAGGCCGGCTATCCGCGCAACGACGTGTACTTCTCCGCCGGGCCCGAGGAAGTGGCGCGCGTGCGCGCGCAGTTGGGCGTCGACGACGGGCGCACGGTGCTGCTGTACGCGCCCACCCACCGCGACTACCAGAAGGGCTTCCTGCCCCGCCTGGACCTGCGCCGCTTCGCCGAGCGGCTCGGCCCCTCGTACGTCGTGCTCGTGCGCGCCCACTACTTCTACGGCGCCGACGCGGGCCTGGAGGAGCACCCGCAGCTCGTCGACGTCACCGGGCACCCGCGGGTGGAGGAGCTGTGCCTGGCCGCCGACGCGCTCGTCACGGACTACTCGTCGCTGATGTTCGACTACGCCTGCCTGGACCGCCCGATCGTGACGTACGCCCCCGACTGGCAGGCCTACCGGCTCGCCCGCGGCACCTACTTCGACCTGCTCTCCGGGCGCCCCGGCGAGACCCCGGGCGCGGTGGCCACCGGCGAGGACGAGCTGGCCGGCCTCTTCCGGCTCGGCGGCTGGGACACGCCGGAGACGACCGCGCTGCGGGCCGCGTTCCGCGAGCGCTTCTGCCCCTACGACGACGGGAAGGCCGCCGAACGCGTCGTCCGGCGGCTCTTCCTCGGCACGGGCGGGCCTCAGCCCGCCGGGCGCACCTCGTAGGGCGAGCGCACCGGGAAGTACGCCGTCAGGAACGACCGGATGGCGAGCGCCATCTCCTCGTCGGCCACCCCGCCGTCGGGCGACTCGCCGATGCAGAACGCGGTCCGGTCGCGGTTCTGCAGCAGCCGCCCCAGGCGGGCGTGGTCGGCGCGGTCGCCGATGTCCACGAAGTCGTAGGAGATCCCGCCGGGCACCGCGCGCCCGGTCAGGTACGCGTAGTGCTGGTGCAGCGAGGAGACCAGCGCGAGGTCGCCGGTGGAGCGGAAGCGGCTGCGGGCGGTGGCCGCCGTCCGCTCCGGGAACCGCTCGGCGATCTCCGTGAGGACGCTGCGGCGCAGCGCGTAGGGCACGTGGAAGAAGCTGTGCGTCGTCGTCCTGCCGAACTCCGCGCGCAGCAGCTCGCGGTTGTTCTTCGCCGCCGCCAGATAGCCCTCGTCGGCGTCCGACACCGGCAGCGCGGGCACGGACGCCGACGACCAGAAGAACCGGGCCAGGCCGTTGCTGAGGAAGAAGGTGTCCGCCGCCGTCGGGCGGCCCAGGAACATGTCGTCGTTGAAGTACAGGAAGTGCTCCGACAGGCCCTCGATGCGGTGCAGCTGGGACTCGATGGCGTGCGAGTTGAAGGTCGGCAGGCACGCCCCGGGGTCGGCGAACAGGTCGCGGTGGTCGACGACGGTCAGGCCCGGGTGGTCCCGGTCGAGCCAGGACGGGGTCTGTCCCGCCGTCACCAGGTACACGTGCCGGATCCAGGGCGCGTACATCGCCAGCGAGCGCAGGCTGAAGCGGAGCTCGTCGCGGTTGCGGAAGCGCACCGCGCCGTCGTCCGCGGAGGTGTCGCCGCCGCCGCGCGTCGCGTCGCGCCGGGCCCGCCACTCGGGGTCGGAGTCGTCGACCCAGGTGTAGACGGCGTCGACGGGGAAGTCGACGTCCTTGACCAGGAGTTCGGTGAACACGTCGAGCGTCGGGTAGTCGCGGTCGGCCACCCGCAGCGTCGCCGTCGGGGTGAGCGAGGGCAGCTCGGCGCCCGCGAGCGTCGCGCCGAACGGGGCGTGGAAGGCGCCGGTGTCCGTGCGCGGCCAGAACGCCACCGTGCACGCGAGCCCGGCGCCGTGCCGCAGCGACAGCGTGGTCGTCGTCACCGGCCTGAACAGCTTCAGGCCCGCCAGCTCGCCGATGGAGTCCAGGCGTTCGGCGAGCACCGTGCCGGGCGCCGCGTCGCGCGGGTGGACCAGCTCCGCGTAGACCGGCTGCCCGTGCAGCGCGCCCGCAAGGGCCTTCAGCGCGCGGTCCCGGTCGTCGGCGGCGACGGCCAGGGTGTGCGCGGTGCCGCCCGAGGTGCGGACCAGCGCGTAGGGGACCTCCTGCGCCTCCAGGGCCTCGGCGGCCAGGCGCAGGTTCTGGTCGGCCATGTCCGGGGCGAGCACGTCGTCGCGCCGCTCGGCGAGCCGGCCCACCGAGCGGATGAGGCGCCCGGTGGTGTCGGCGGCGAGGATCTCGCCCTCGCGGGCGTGCTCGTCGGCGGCCGCCGCCGCGTCGAAGGTGTGCGGCGCGGTGGGCCGGAAGCCGCAGCCGCCGGACGCCACGCCGAGCGCGACCCGGTCCGCGCGCCCGCGCAGCCGCTCCGGCCGGTCGCGCCCCGCCACCAGCCGCTCGTACAGCTCCTCCCACCGCGCGGTGACGTCCGCCGGGGAGAAGCGGGCGTAGACGCCCTCGCGAGCCGCCTCCGCGTACCGGCGGCGCCGGGCGTCGTCGCCCATCAACTCGTCTATGGCGAGGGCCAGTTCCCGCACCTCGCCGGGCGGCACGAGCAGCCCGTCGACGCGGTGCCGCACGATCTCGGCGGGCCCGGTCAGCACGTCGTACGCGACGACGGGCACCCCGGCCGCGAGCGCCTCGAGGAGGACCAGCGGGAACGCCTCGTTGTGCCCGGCGGTCATCAGGCTCAGCCCGGCCTTGGCCCACTCGGCGGCCATGTCCCGGCACGGGCCGAGGAGTTCGACGCGGTCGTGCAGGCCGAACCCGTCGACCAGGCGGCGCAGGTGCCGCTCGCGGTGGCCGTCGCCGAAGATCCGCAGCGTCCACTCCGGGTGCGCCTCCGCGACCTGGGCGAAGGCCCGGATGGCGTGGTCGACGCGCTTCTCGCCGGTGAGCCGGGCGGCCATGACGATGACCCTGCTCTCGCCGTCCGCGCGCGGCCGGTAGCCGTCGGGCACCGCGTTGGGCACCACGGCGAGCTCGGGGGCGGTCGCGCCCAGGGACTCCGCGAGCCAGTCGCGGGTCCGGTCGGTCAGCGTGACCAGCGCGTCCAGGCGCGGCGCGTGCACGAGCAGCGGCTCGCCGGACGGGCCGCGCCGCTGGGTGGGGCGGTGCTCCTGGTGCACGGTGACGACCCGCGCGGGCACCAGCGCCACCGCGGCGGCGAGCAGCGCGGGCGTGGTGGTGACGAGCACGTCGGTGTCCAGCGTGCCGAGCGCGGCGGTCATCTCGATGTCCGAGAGACGGTCGAAGGCGTCCTCCCAGGCGGGCTTGATCAGCTCGCTGGGCAGCGCGGCCAGGGTGCGGCACGCCGCCTCGTCCAACGCGCTCGCGCGCACCGGCCGTTCGGGCGTCACGGTGCGGTCCACGAGGTGGCGCACGGTCAGCTCCCGCGCCTCGGGGAAGAACGGCTCGGCGCGGGTCCGGAACACCGAGAGCACCTCGACCTCGACGCCGGGCCGCTCGGCGAGGTGCCGCGCCTGGGTGTACGTGGCGAGCTCGGTGCCGCCCATCTCGTCGCCCCAGCCCAGCAGATACGTGATCTTCATGAGGTCTCCTCCGAGACGGCGGTGATGTCCCAGCACGTGACCGCGAAGGCGCCCGTCGCGGTGAAGTGGGCGTGCGCCCGCACCAGCGCGCCGCCGGGCAGCGCGTGGACGCGGAAGGGGGTGGGGTAGGCGGCGGAGGGGTCGCGCACGTCGGACAGCCACCGGCCCAGGCGGTGCGGCCCGACGCGGAAGTCCCACACCCACTGTCCGTCGCCGGCCCCGGCCATCGCGCCGAGCGGCACCCGCAGCGTGAACGCCGTGCCCTGCCAGGCGACCTCGGCCGGTACGACGACACCGTCGCGCCGCCGTACCGCGCTGGCCCCGCCGGACGGCGCCCCCGCGACGAGCCGCCCGTGCACGGTGATGCCGTCGCCGGACGGCACGAAGCGGACGAGCTCGGCGCGCGGCCGCGACCGGGTGGCCTGGAGCACGGCCCGGCCGCCGCGGGTGCGCACGACCCGCACGAGCGTGCCGGTGGCCGGGTCGGGGGCGTGCGGAGCGGTGGGCGTCGCGGGCGGGGTGCCGGGGTCGGCGGGGGCGAGCCCGAACCGGCGCAGGCGCCCGTCGGGGCCCCGCGTCTCGACGGTCAGGCGCCACACGCCGTCCCGCAGGCCGCGCAGGGTGGCGGTCGCGGTCAGCAGCGGGGTGGCGCCGGAGTGCTGCGGTTCGCGGACCAGGGGGACGGCGATCCTGCGGCGGCCCCGGGTGATCAGGAGCCGGGGGTGCCCGCCGTCCTCGCGCGGGGCGCCGGCCGCGAGGACGGCGTCGGCGTCGAGCGCGAGGTTCAGGGTGCGGCTGTCGCGCAGCGAGAGGTGCACGGGCGGCACCAGCGGCCCGGTGCCGGAGCCCTCCGCGGGGCCGGTGGCCGTGCGGCCCGCCACCGCGCGCTCCAGCCGGAAGCGCGTGGTCCGCGCGGTGGCGCGCAGCCGCCGGACGAGCGGGGGAGGCGGCCCGGACCGCAGGGGCGAAGTGAACCACATGTACGGCATTTAACAACTTTGACCGCTTATGGGGATTTTTACTCGCGCGGCTACGCCATTCCGGCCGTCGCCACCCCCCGGCGGGTCAGCCCCGCTTCGCGCGGCGCACCGCGCGCGTGATCACCGGAGGCAGCACGTTCAGCGCGATCCGGCGCGCCAGCGACCGCCCGGCGGGCGGGGCCTGCGCGGCGGGGGCGGCCTGCACGGGCACCTTCGGGGCGGCAGCGGGGGCACCGGCAGCGGGGGCGGCCGGCCGGGGGGCGGTCTGCTCGGGGGCGGTCTTGGCCGCGGGCTTCGGGCGGGGCTTCTTCGCGGCCAGGCGCAGCATCACCTCGCCGTCGATCAGGTCCTCCGCGAGCGTGCAGGTCGGCACGTCCGCGGCCCAGGCGCGCAGCCGCTCCTGGAGTCCGGCGGTCTCGCCCCAGGTCGCGTACAGCTTGCTGCCCGAGACGCAGACGGGCCGCATGCCCTTGGCGAAGACGGCCTCCCAGACGGCGGCGGAGACGCCCGGCGTGTGCTCGGTGCGGTAGTCGTCGAGCGCGACGACGCCGTGCGGGCGCAGGATCTCGCGGGTGGTGTCGATGTCGACGCTGACGTCCTCGTACATGTGCGAGGCGTCGATGTGGACGAAGCGGCAGCTGTCCGCGGGGATCGAGTCGGCCAGCACGTTGGTGCGGCCCCGCACGATGGTGGGCAGTGTGTCGTGGAAGGCCAGGTAGTTGGTCTCGAAGGCCCGCAGCGACAGCGTCTTCTGGTAGAAGTCGCGGGTCTCCTCGCGGCTGTAACTGCCCTGCGACTCGTCGCCGAACAGGTCGCAGACCGTGAAGGTCTCGCCCTCCCGGACGTGCCGGCCCATCACGATGGTGGACTTGCCGAGGTAGCAGCCCATCTCCAGGACGTCGCCGCCGCGCTCGGCGGTGGCCTCCAGGAAGAACGCGAACAACTGCTGGTCCAGGCGGTGGAACCAGCCCGGCACCTCGTCGAGGGTGGCGGGCCTGGCCGGTGCGGTCTCGGTGGCGCTCATGGACGGAACTCCTTCGGTGGGGGAGGGGAAAAGCTCGCGTGCCCTGGTCAGGACAGGCGTTGTCCGGGGCGGAGGACCTCGCCGCAGTCGCCGCGCCGGCCCGCCTCCTGTGCGCGCAGGATCCGGCCGACCTCGCGCCGGGCCCAGGCGCGCGTCGCCGCGAGCCGCCCGGGGTCGCGGACGGCGTCGGCCCGCACCCAGTCGCCGCCGTCGCCGTGCCTGCTGCTCTCCGCGTACAGCGGCAGATAGCCCTCGGCCGCCATCCGCCGCGGGGTCAGGCCCGGATAGGTGGCCCAGTAGCCGTGCGCATGCACGAGGGTGGGCCGCAGCGTGCCGAACACGTGGGCGCGCAGCGCCGCCATGTCCCCGGCGGCGAACGCGTCGGCCAGGTCCGGCTCGGTCAGCCCGGCCAGGTCCTGCACCACCAGGTCGCTGGTGAGCAGCGTGCCGCCCAGGTCCGGGGTGAGGAAGCTGGCGTCCTTCAGGCCGAGCCGGTCCGCGTACTCGTTGAACGTGACGCCGTAGCGGTCCACGACCACGCACATCGGCAGCGTCGGGTGCGCGCGGAACTCCGCGGCCCGCTCGCGCTGCCCGCCCCACGCGAGGAGCAGCGCCCCGCACACCGTCACGGCGGTCAGCGCGCCGGCCCGCGCCGGGCCGCGCTCCAGGAGGGCGACCGTGGCGACGCCGACCGCGCACGCGGCCAGCGCCCACACCGGGGTGGCGAAGCGGTACAGCCCCATCCAGTCGGGCTTGAGCACCCCGAACGACGCCAGGGTGAGCGCCAGCGGCAGCAGTACGGCGCCGAGCGCGGCGCGCGCGGGCCCGGGGCGCCCCAGCACCGCACCGGTCACGCCCGCGCAGACCAGCACCGCCGTCCAGCCCGCGAAGGCCAGCAACGCGCCGGTGCCCGCGAAGAGTTCCAGGGTCGGCGGCTCCTGCGCCTTGGCCACCGCGGTGTTCGGCACGAGCCGCCCGAACGTCGCGTACCGCCAGGCGAGGAATCCGGCGTAGGGCAGCAGGAACACCGCGGCCCCCAGCGCCGCCGCCCGCAGCGACGGCAGCAGCCGCGCCCGGGTGACGTGCAGGAGCAGCAGCAGCGGATGGACGGCGGCGAGCACCGCGCCGTCGGGCCGGGTCAGCGCCGCGGCCAGCGCGAGCAGCCCGGCCGCCACCGCGGGCCCGCGGTGCAGCAGGCCGCCGCCGACGGCGGCCCGGGCCAGGACGGCGGCCAGGGCGGTCGCCGCGAGTGCGTACAGCGGGTTCTCCAGGCCCGAGAACATCCAGGCGGTGAAGGAGACGTTGGCGGCAAGCAGCGTCCCGGCGAGCGCGGTGACCGCCCAGGAGTGCCGGACCGCGCCCCGCGCCGCCAGACCGACGCACAGCAGGATGCCGAACGCGCAGAGCAGACCGAGCAGCTTGGGGTAGAGCACCAGGTCGGGGACGCCGGCGTAGGCGCGGTGGTCGAAGAGTCCGAGCCGCCGCCCGACGAGCAGCAGGGCCAGCCACGCCGGGTTGGAGTAGCCCTCCACGGGCGGTGCGCCCGCCTGCTGGACCGGGCCGAGCCCCTCGTCGATGCTGCGCGCGTACGCGAAGGTGATCGCCGCGTCGTCGACCATCCACTGGCCGAGCCGGGCGCCCTGCCAGCCGATCAGGGCGGTGCCCGCGAGGGCGGCGAGCACGTCGGGCAGCCGGCGCCGCCGGGGCGCGCCCGCGGGCGGTTGTGCGGCGGCGACGACGGGCTCGGCGGCGGGGTGGGGGATCGCCTGCGTCATGCCCGGCCCCCCTCGACGAGCCCGGCCACCGGCTCGGCGGCGGGCCCCTGTTCCTGGGCCGGGATGGCCGTCGCCGGCCGCTCGCCGAGCATCAGGCGGCCCACCACACGGGCGGCGGCGTGCCCGTCGTCGTAGCCCCGGAACCGCTCGCGGAAGGCGGCCCGCAGCCGCGCCGCGCGCTCGTCGGCGTAGGCGCCGCTGCGGAAGAGGGCCGCGAGCCGGCCGGTGTCGGTGCAGACGTGACCCGGCGGTTCGGCGAGCACGTCGAAGTAGACGCCGCGGTTGGCCCGGTACGTCTCCCAGTCGTCGGCGTGCAGGACGATCGGGCGGTCCAGGTGCGCGTAGTCGAACATCAGCGAGGAGTAGTCCGTCACGAGGGCGTCGGAGGCGAGCATCAGGTCCTCCACCGAGGGCTCGTCGGTGACGTCGATCAGCAGCCCCTGCCGCGCCAGGTCGGCCAGTTCCGTGCCGCGCACCGGGTGCCGGGCCAGCGTGGGGTGCAGCCGCACCAGGAGGGTGTGCCCGGGGCCGAGCGCCCGGGTGAACGCCGCCAGGTCGACGCGCCGGACATAGCCGGTGGCGTGGTGGTCGCGCTGGGTCGGCGCGTACAGCACGACGGTGTCGCCCTGCGGGATGCCGAGGCGGCGCCGGACGCGGGCGGCGTGCGCGGGGTCCGCGGTGAACAGCACGTCGTTGCGCGGGCTGCCGGTGGGCAGCGAGGTGAAGTGGCAGGGGTAGGCGCGGTCCCAGATCCGCTCGGAGTGCGCGTTGGCGGCCAGGCTGTAGTCCCAGCGGTCGCAGCGGCGCAGCATGGCGCGGACGTTGGTGCGGTGGGTGGCCGCCGGGTGGCCGAGCAGGTCGACGCCCATGTGCTTGAGCGGGGTGCCCTGGTGGGTCTGGACGTGCACCGAGCCGGGGCGTTTGACCAGCTCGTGCGCCCAGTTGACGTTGTTCACGAAGTACGTGGCACGGGCCACGGTCGCCCAGTAGCGCAGCGAGTCGGGCGTGACGTGGTCGATGCCCGGCGGCAGGCCGGCCACCGCGTCCGGGCGCACCACCCACACGCTCCTGATGTGCGGGGCGAGTTGGCGGGCCCGGTGGTGGATCGCGGCCGGGTCGCCGAGGACGCCGCGGTGGTGCGAGGCGGAGTACACGGCCAGGTGCGGGTCGAGCGGGCGCAGCGACAGCAGGCGGTGGACCAGCCGCTTGGCGCGCTGCAGGGCGCGCCCGCGCAGCTTCGTGCCGTGCGCCCGCAGCCGGGTGAGGGCGGCCCGGCAGCCGCGGTGCGCGGCGAACAGCCAGTAGGGGGCGCCGGACAGCAGGCGCAGCGCGGTGCGCTGCGAGGACACCGGCAGCGTGTGGCCCGCGGGCCGGTGGCGGCGGCAGGCGCGGGCGGCCAGCCGGTAGAACTCGGGCTTGTCGCCCTCGGGCAGCCGGTTGCTCTTGTCGAGGATCTCCAGGCAGTGCCCGGCCATCCGGCGGTGCAGGTACGGGCGCCAGTCGGCCAGCTCCGGGTGCTCGTCGAGGAACGCGAAGACCCGCTCGTACTGGTCGAGGATGTCGAAGTGCTTGCGGCTCGTGGTGCGCAGGATGTTGCCCTGGCGGCGCTGGCGGTACAGCAGGCAGACCCGGTCGAGGACGGCGATCCGCCCGGCGGACAGCAGCACCGGGAACGTCCAGGGCGTGTCCTCGTAGTAGCCCGGCGGAAAGGCGAAGCCGTGCCGCTCGGTGAAGTCCCTGCGGTACGCCTTGTTCCACACGACCATGATCAGGTCGAGGAACTCGGGGCGCTCGGCCGCGGTGAACACCGCGTCGCCCGCGGCCGCGAAGACGCCGTGCATGATGTTGCGCTGGAAGCCGCCCCACCAGTGGGTGCGGGCGTAGTCGAAGATCAGCACGTCCGGGTCGTCCGCCGCCTCGATGCGCCGCGCGAGCGCCTCCAGGGTGCCGGGCGTGTAGCTGTCGTCGCTGTCCAGGAAGAGCAGGTAGTCGCCCCGCGCGTACGGCAGCCCGGCGTTGCGGGCCCGGCCGAGGCCCACGTTCCGCGGCAGGTGGACCGCCGTCACCCGGTCGTCGCGCGCCGCGTACTCGTCGATGATCGCCCCGCAGCCGTCGGGCGAGCGGTCGTCGACGGCGATGACCTCGAAGTCCGGGTAGGACTGGCCGAGCACCGAGTCGAGGCACTCGCGCAGGAAGCCCTGGACCTGGTAGGCGGGGACGATGATGCTGAAACGGGGCACGGTGATTCCACGGGTCGTGACGGATGGGGACGGGGCGCCGGGCCCGGCTCAGGGCGACGCGGGAGCGGGCACCCGCACGTGCAGCGGCATCGGCGGCCGGATCGCGTCGGGCTCCTCGCCGAGCAGCACCCGGCGCACCACGCGCTCGGCCGCGTGTCCGTCGTCGAAGGCGCAGAACCGCTCGCGGAAGGCGGCCCGCAGCCGCCGCGACCGCTCCCCGTGCAGGGTGTCGCCCCGGAAGACCCCGACGAGCTCCTCCAGCGTGCGGGCCACCGGGCCCGGCGGGTTGGCGGGCAGGTCGAAGTAGACGCCGCGCGACTCCCGGTAGACGTCCCAGTCGTCCGCGTACACCACGATGGGCCGGTCCAGGTTGGCGTAGTCGAACATGATCGACGAGTAGTCCGTGATCAGCGCGTCCGCCGCCAGACAGATCTCCTCGGTCGACCGGTGCGCGGTCACGTCGATCAGCTTCCCGGCGCGCACCGCCCGGGCCAGGCCGGCCGAGCCCTCGTAGAAGTGGTGGGCGCGCAGCAGCACCACGTACGACTCGTCCAGGGCCGCGCAGAACGCCGCGAGGTCCAGCTGCGCGGAGAAGCCCTCCCGGTAGTCGCGGTGCGTCGGCGCGTAGAGCACCGCGGTCCTGCCCTCGGGGATGCCCAGGCCGCGGCGGATCCTGCGGACGTCCTCCGCGGTCGAGGTGTAGTACGCGTCGTTGCGCGGATAGCCGTACTCCAGCTGCTCGAAGCCGCTGGGGAAGGCCCGCTCCCACACCTCGGTGGAGTGCCGGTTGGCGGAGAGGTTGTAGTCCCAGCGGTCGGTGCGGGTCAGCATCCTGCCGAACGGCCCCATGCCCGCGGCCGCCGCCGGGTACGCGGCCTGGTCGACGCCCATGTGCTTGAGCGGCGTGCCGTGCTGGGTCTGCACGTGCACGGTGCCGGGCCGCTTCTGGACGCGCCCCTCGAAGTTCACGTTGTTGAAGGTGTACTTGGCGCGCGCCATCACCTCCCAGTAGCGGCCGCTGCCGGTGACCACGCACTCCACGCCCTCCGGCATCTGGTGCGCGTGCTCCTCGTCGACCAGGAACACGCAGCGCAGGTGCGGGGCCAGCTCGCGGGCCTTGGCGTGGATGGCGGCCGGGTTGCAGGCGTAGCCGCGCCCCCAGTACGCGGAGAACACGGCGAGGTTCTCGTCCACCGGCCGCTTCAGCGCGGCCGCGTACACGTCCCGCCCCGGCAGCCGCCGCTCCAGCGTCTCCCGCACCTCCTGCACCGACGCACAGGCCTTGTCCGCACGGGACTTGAGGCCGCGCAGCGCGCAGAACGCCTCGTACGCCCCCGCCGCGAGGAGCCGGTGCTGCACCCCGATGCTGCCCGGGGGCGGCCGGAACCCGGCGGGCCGGTGGCGCCGGTACAGCCGCGTCGCCTGCCGGAAGAAGCGCCGCCGCAGCGGCGCCGAGGGCAGCCGCGCGGGCGTCGACGCCGTCTTGAGGACCTCGTGGGTGAACCGGCCGAAGAGCCGCGCGACGACGGGCGCGGGCACGTCGAGCACCGCGGCCCCCGCCATCGCCCGGTCGAACTGGTCGAGCAGCTCCAGATGATGGACGCCCACCCGGCGGTTGCGCGCCCCCTGGCGGCGCAGCAGATGGCGCACGCACACCCGGTCGAGCACCGCGATCCGGTCGGCCCGCAGCGCGCTCTGCACGCCCCACACCGCGTCGGTGAACATCCCCGGCGCGAACGAGAGACCGTGCCCGGCCACGAACGCGCGCCGGTAGGCGGCGGAGAAGGCCGGCACCAGCGGATCGGGCAGCGCGGCGTGCTCGGCCACCGTGAACGCCCCCCGCGGCGCGCCCCGCCACAGCCGCTCCAGGGCCGGGCCCTGGCCGCCCTCGAACCAGTGCAGCCGCTCGTGGTCGAAGAGCAGCAGGTCGACGCCTTCGCACTCCTTGATCCGGGCGTCGAGCGCGTCGAGCGCGCCCGGCGTGAGGGTGTCGTCGCCGTCGAGGAACAGCAGGTACTCGCCGGACGCCGCGGCCACCCCCGTGTTGCGGGCGCCCGGCAGGCCCGCGCCGGGCGGCGACTGCGCGCGGCGCACCCGCGGGTCGCGCGCCACGTGCTCGGCGACGATCGCCGGGCCCTGGCCCGCGCCCTCGTCGGGGGAGTCGACGACGGCGATCAGCTCGAAGTCGGTGAAGGACTGCCCGAGGACCGAGGCGAGGCAGTCGGCGAGCCGCCCCGGTACGCCATGGGTGGGGACGATGATGCTGAAGCGCGACAAGACAGCCTCTCTCGGTGGTGGTTCACACGACGCGGATCACAGGTGCGGGGAGTGCCGCAGGCCCGGGGACGGCACCCGCTCGGGCTGCGGGGCGGCCGCGGGCACCGGCCGCCGCTCCGCGAGGGGCACCACGGGCGGCAGCCCGCCCCCCTCGCCGAGCACCACGTGGCGGACGACGCGCTCGGCCGCCCGCCCGTCGTCGAAGGCGCAGAACCGCTCCCGGAACGCCCTGCGCAGCTGCGCGGAGCGGGAGCCCGCCCAGTGCCCGGTGGCGAAGATGTCGGTGAGCTCGTCCTGGCTGCGGGCGACCGCGCCGGGCGGGAACCGCCGCACGTCGAAGTAGGTGCCGCGGGCCGCCTCGTAGGCCTCCCAGTCGTCGGCGTGCACCACGATGGGCCGGTCCAGGTTGGCGTAGTCGAACATGATCGACGAGTAGTCGGTGAGCAGCGCGTCGGAGGCCAGGCACAGCGACTCCACGCTCGGGTGGTCCGACACGTCGATGAGCCGACCCGACGGCGTCGCGCCGGTCATCGGCGCCCCGTAGAAGTGGTGCGCGCGGGCCAGCACCACGAAGCGCGGGCCCAGCGCGTGCAGCATCCGCTCCAGGTCGAGGCCGACGCGCTGGCCGGCCCGGTAGTCGCGGTGGGTCGGCGCGTACAGCACGGCGACCGCGCCGGGCGGGACGCCGAGGCTCGCGCGCAGCCGCGCCACCTCGTCCGGCGTCGCCGTCTGGAAGCGGTCGTTGCGCGGATAGCCGTATTCGAGCGTGGTGTATCCGGCCGGGAAGACGCGCTCCCACACCAGCGTCGAGTGCCGGTTCGCCGACAGGACGTAGTCCCATTTGTCGACGTTGTGCAGCAGCGCGGCGAAGTCCATGCCGCGCGCGGCCGCCGGGCGCTCCTGGAGGTCGAGGCCCATGTGCTTGAGGGGCGTGCCGTGCTGGGTCTGCAGGAGGACCTGTCCGGGACGCTTGACCAGTCTGCGGTCGAAGTTGACGTTGTTCACGAGGTACTTGGAGCGGGCCAGCGCCGTCCAGTACGCGGCGGTGCCGGGCCGCAGCCGGGCCGTCGCCGTCGGGATCGTGTGGTGGTGGCGGGGGTGCGCGATCCACGCCGTGCGCATCCCCGGCACCAGCTCGCGCATCGCGGCCTCCAGCGCCCCCGGGTTGCAGCCGTGGCCGCGCCCCCAGTACGCGGAGAAGACGGCGCACCGCTCGCGCACCGGAAGCCGCAGCTGGACGCGGTAGTGCAGTTGGAGCGCGGCGCCCCGGCAGTGGTGGCGGACCGTGGCGGCAAGGCGCAGGAGGCGGATGCGCAGCCGCATCGCCGCCCACAGGCCCCGGTAGGTGCGGTGCGAGCCGAGCCGCACCAGGCCGTGCCGCAGCCGGGTGCGGGCCGGGAGGCGGACGCCGGGCGCCCGGTGGCGCCGGTAGTGCGAGCGGGCCTTGCGCAGGAACTCGGCGCGCGAGCCGCGCGGCAGCCTGCCCCGCTTGGTGAACACCGTCGTGAGGTGGTCGACCATCCGCCGGAACAGCACGGGCCGCCAGGCCGCGGACAGCTCCGGGTGCTCGTCGAGATAGGCGAAGACCCGGTCGTACTGGTCGAAGATGTCGAAGTGCCGCCGGCTCGTGGTGCCCAGGATGTTGCCCTGGCGGCGCTGGCGGTAGTGCACGCAGACCCGGTCGAGGGTGGCGAGGGTGCCCGCGGCCATCAGGATCGGGTACGTCCAGGGCGTGTCCTCGTAGTAGCCGGGCGGGAAGGTGAAGCGCTCGCGCTCGATGAAGTCGCGGCGGTGCGCCTTGTTCCAGGCGACCATCAGGACCCTCAGCAGGCCCGGCCGGTCGGCGAGGCGGAAGGGGGCCGCGCCGTCCTCGTGCAGATGGCAGGCGAACTGGTTGCGGGCCGCCTCGCCCGACCAGTACGTGCGCGCGTAGTCGTAGACCAGGACGTCCGGCTCGTCGGTCTCCTTGATGCGGTCGGAGATGGCGTGCAGGGAGCCCGGGGTGAGGGTGTCGTCGCTGTCCAGGAAGATCAGGTAGTCGCCGGTGGCGTGCTCCATGCCCGCGTTGCGGGCCCGCCCCAGGCCCACGTTCTCCACGAGGTGGACGGCCCGCACGCGCGCGTCGCGGGCCGCGAACTCGTCGATGATCTCGCCGCTCGCGTCCGGTGAGCAGTCGTCCACCACGATGAGTTCCAGGTCGGTGAAGGACTGCTCCAGCACGGACTCCAGGCACTCGTGCAGATACGCCTGCACCTGGTACACGGGGACGATGACACTGAACCGGGGCAAGACACATCCATGGGTCGGCGCGGGCGTTCTCCCGGCAACGGCCGACGCCGGGGGCGAGTTACGCCGGATGCGGCATCCGGGGGATGTGCGCGAAGAGGCGGCCCGGTCACGGACCGCCTCCCCGGATCAGCCCCCGCGGGCCGCCATAATCAGGCCCCGCCGAGGGCCCGCCCCGGCCCCCGCCGTGCCGCGTCGCGGCCGCCCCCGCCGCGCCGCTACTTCACCGCGCCGGCCATCACGCCGGACACGAACTGCCGCTGGAACGCGAAGAAGACGGCCAGCGGGATCACCATCGAGATGAACGCGCCGGGCGCCAGGATCTGCACGTTGTCGCCGAAGAACCGCACCTGCTGCTGGAGCGCGACGGTGATCGGCGGATTCTGCGAGTCCGCGAAGATCAGTGCGATCAGCATGTCGTTCCACACCCACAGGAACTGGAAGATGCCCAGCGAGGCGATGGCGGGCGCGCCCAGCGGCATCACGACCCGCAGGAACAGCCGCAGTTCGCCCGCGCCGTCGAGCCGTGCCGCCTCCAGGAGCTCGCGCGGGATCTCCGCGAAGAAGTTCCGCAGGAGGAAGATCGCGAACGGCAGGCCGAACGCCACGTGGAAGAGGACCACGCCGATCGTCGTCTCGAAGATCCCGATCTCGCCGAAGAGTTTGGAGATCGGCACCAGTGCCACCTGCACCGGCACGACGAGCAGCCCCACCACGCCGATGAACCACCAGTCGCGGCCGGGGAACTCCATCCAGGCGAAGGCGTACCCGGCGAGCGAGCCGATGATCACGACGAGCAGCGTCGCCGGGACGGTGATCATGACGCTGGACAGGATCGAGTCGGTGATCGTCTCGTCCTTGAGGAGGCTGGTGTAGTTGTCCAGCGTCATCTGCGACGGCGTGCTGAAGACCTTCCACCAGCCGGACTCGCTCATGTCGGCGGGCGTGCGCAGCGAGCCGATGAGCAGCCCGATGGTCGGCACCAGCCAGAACAGGCCGACCAGCACGAGGAAGACGCGCAGCGCGGTGCCGCCGAGCGCGGCGGCGATCCGCCCGCCCACGGACTGCCTGGCCTTGACGATCTCGGTCTGCGTCGTCACCGCTGCCCCTCCCGCCTCATCCGCCGGATATTGAACAGCATCACGGGAATCACGAGCAGGAAGAGCAGGACGGCGATCGCGCTCGCCACGCCCGCGTCCCGGTCGCCGAACGCCGAGTTGTAGAGCTGGACAGCGAGCACGTTCGCCTCGTCCTTCGAGGAGCCCGGCGGGATCACGAAGACCAGGTCGAAGATCTTCAGTACGTTGATCATGAGCGTGACCAGCACCACCGCGAGGACCGGCGCGAGCAGCGGCACCGTCACCCGGCGGAACACCTGCCACTCGTTCGCGCCGTCCACCCGCGCCGCCTCCAGGAGTTCCCGCGGCACGCTCGCCAGGCCCGCCGCGATCAGGACCATCGCGAACCCGGCCCACATCCACAGGTACGAACCGATGATCGCGGGCGTGATCAGGGTGGGGCCCAGCCAGTCGATGCCGTTGTACGCCTCCCGGAAGTTCGAGGCCGGATAGCGCAGTAGGGCCCCGTCGGCCTCCTTGGGCAGCGCGAAGGTGCCGTCCGCCTTCGCCTGCGTGGACGCGACCACCTCGCCGTCCTTCACGGCCTCGACGGTGATGCCCGCGTAGCCGAACTCGGTGGCGTCGGGGGCGTTGGCCTCGCCCCGCCCCTTGCCCCGCGTGAAGTCCTGCCAGGCCGTGCCGGTGACCCGGTCCGGGTCGGCCCGCGCCGGCCTGGCCGCCTCGGCGTCGTCCGGCATGTCGCCGGGCGGCACCCCCGTCAGCGGCAGCACCACCGGGGTGCCCGCCCGGACCGGCTCCCTGGTGACGAAGGCGCCGCCGCCCGCCGACCTGAGCGGCGAGTTCGTGCTCGGATGGCCCTGCGGGAACGCGGACGACTCGGCGAACGTGTCGTGCACGCTCACCATCACCGCGTTGGCCACGCCCCGGTCGGGGTCCGACTCGTACACGAGCCGGAAGATGATGCCCGCGGCCAGCATCGAGATCGCCATCGGCATGAAGATGACGAGCTTGAACGCCGTGCCCCAGCGCACCCGTTCGGTCAGCACGGCGAAGATCAGGCCCAGCGCGGTCGCCACCGTGGGCGCCACGACCAGCCAGATCGCGTTGTTCTTGATCGCGGTGCGGATGCCGTCGTCGGTGAAGAGCGTCTCGTAGTTGTCGAACGCCGTGAAGTCGCCCGACTTGTCGAAGAAGCTGCGGAACAGCGAGTACCCGATGGGGTAGAGGACGAGCGCGCCGAGCAGCACCAGGGCGGGCAGCAGGAACAGGACCGCCACCGCCTTGCGGGTGCCGGTCACGCTCTTGCGCGAGGCCGGTGCCGGGGGCGTCACCGGCTCCGGTGCGCCCCCGGCGTTCGCGGACGACATCGCGTCAGTCCTTGTAGGCCTTGGCGGCGGCCGTCTCCAGAACCTTCTGGGTGCCCGCGACGTCCTTCGGGTTCTTCAGGAAGTCCTGCAGCGCCTTCCACTCGCCCTTGCCCGGCGTGCCGCCGAACGACTGCGGCGCCTGGTCCGACATGTCGAAGCGGATGTCGTCGCCGGCCGCGATCAGGGCCTTGGCGATGTTGCGCTGCACGTCGTTCGGGTACGCCGACATGTCCAGGTTCTTGTTGGGCGAGACGAAACCGCCCGCCTCGGCCCAGATCTTCGCCGAGTCCGGCGAGCCGAGGAACGTCAGCAGCGCCTGGGCGCCCTTGCTGTCCTTCAGCGCGACCGCCGCGTCACCGCCGACCACGGCCGGGGAGTCGGAGCCGACCGCGGGGAAGGGGAACACCTTGGCGTCCTTGCCCACCTCGGCCTTGGTCTCCGCGATCGACAGAGACACCATGTCGCCCTCGAAGACCATGCCGGCCTTGGGCTGGTCGCCGCCCCGGAAGGTCTGCTTCACGGACGCGGGGAACTCGGTCTGCAGCGCGCCGTCCGCGCCGCCCGCCACGAAGCCCTTCTTGCCGAACAGCCCGCCGAGCGTGGTCAGCGCGTCCTTGACGGACGGATCCGTCCACTTGATCTTGTGCTGGGCGAGCTGGTCGTACTTCTCCGGGCCCGCCTGGGAGAGATAGATGTTCTCGAACCAGTCGGTGAGCGTCCACGCCTCGGCGCCCGCCACGGACACCGGCGGCACCCCCGAGTCGTAGATGGTCTGGGCGGTCTGCAGGAACGCGTCCCAGGTCTTGGGGACCTTGACGCCCGCGTTGTCGAAGACCCGCGCGTTGTACCAGACCAGCGACTTGTTGGCGGCCTTGAAGTACACGCCGTACTGCTTGCCGTCGACGGCCCCGAGGTCCTTCCAGCCCTGCGCGTAGTTCTTGTCGAGCTGCTTCAGCGCCTCGGGGCCCACCGGCTTGGCCCACTTGTTCGCCACGGCCTGCTCGATCGCGCCGACCTGCGGCAGCATCGCGACGTCCGGCGGCTGGCCGCCCGCCACCTTCGACTCCAGGAAGCTGATGATGGGGTCCTGCGCGGGCACGAAGGAGACCTTGGCGCCGGTCCGCTTCTCGAACTCGTCGAGGACCTTCAGGAACACCTTGCGCTCGGCGCCGCCCCACACGGCGCTCACCGAGACGCTCTCCCCGTCCAGCTTCGGCAGCTTGAGCGTGGACCCGGTGTCCTTGGCCCCGCCCTTGCCGGGGTCCTTGTCGTCGTCGTCACCGTCGCCGCCGCACGCGGTGACGGTGAACGCGAGCGCGCCGGCGACGACGGCCGCGGCGATCCTGGCGGTGGTACGCCGTTGTAGCGGTGCCCTGCGTGTACGAAGAGTGCTGCGCATCACTGCCCCGTTCTCTTCCCTGGCGGATCCCGTGCGGTCTGTCTACGCCCGCGCGGGGAGGGGCGGCAAGATGGCCTGCGCTGTCAACTCGTCGATCGTGATGCCGTTGTGACGTCGTGTCACCACAGGTGTGCATGCCCTGCCGCATGGTCCTGCTGGGGCGCCCAGGGGCGGCACGGGCCCCCGCCGGGGGCAGTTCGGGATGGGGAGCGGGGGCCGTACGGGATCGGGGCGGGGGTCCTACCGGGTCAGAGCAGGGACGGCACCTGGTCGGCCGACACGGACCGCGCGGCCCGCTCCAACGCGCTGGCCAGCAGGGCCAGATCGGTCGGTCCGTTGCCCAGCTCGCGCACCGGCCTGCGGGCCGGCGGATCGCCCATCCGCTCCCACTCCAGCGGCACCACCGTGGGCCGCAGCGTCGCCGTGCGCGGGATGCGCCCGGTCACCCGGCCCGCCTGGAAGGCGGTGGCCCGCCCGTCGGGCGAGCGCAGCTCGCCCCGCCCGGGCGCGGGCTCCTCGGGGCCGGCCACCACCGCGTCCAGCGCCACCCGCAGCGACGCCCGCTGGCCGAGCTCGGTCTCCAGGACCCGCTCGCTGCGCGCCGTCGCCGCCACCAGGTGCACCCCCAGCCGCTCGCCCTCCCGGGCCACGGCCTCCAGCGCCCGTACGACGGAACCGGCGGCGGGCCGCCCGGGGGACCCGAGCGCGGGCGAGAGCAGCGCGTCGAAGTCGTCGACCAGCACCACGAGCCGGGGCAGCGGCGGCCCCGGGTCCACCCGCTCGCGCGCGGCGGCGGGCCGCAGCCGCATCGTGGACGTCGTCGACGGAGCGTCGAGGTCGCCGTCCGAGACCTGCGCGGGAAGCACGGCGCCACCGGCCGGCGGACCGCCGTCCGCACCGCCGGACGCCCCGGCACCGGGGCTCCCGCCGGTCCCCGCCTGGCCGGACCGCTGCGCGACCATCCGCCCGGACACCTCGCGCCGGGTGTGCCACTCGGCGAAGCCGAGCCTGCCGAGCAGCTCGGCCCTGCGCTTGAGCTCCGCGGCGAGGGACTGCGCGAACTCCCGCATGCGCACCGGGTCGTTGGCCGCCAGGTGCGTGGTGACGTGCGGCAGGTCCGTACAGACGCCGAGGCCGGTGCCCTGCCGGGCGGCGGAGCCGCCCGCGCCGGTGGCGTCCCGCCCGTCGACCAGCACCACGCCGAGCCGGTCGGGCCGCTCGGCGGCGGCCAGCGAGGCGGCGACGGAGCGCAGCAGCTCGGTGCGCCCGCTGCCCGGGGGGCCCTCGACCAGCAGATGCGGCCCGTCGGACCCGAGGTCGGCGACGACGGGGCCGCGCGGTCCGGCGCCGAGCACCGCGAGCGCCCGGCCGCCGAGCGCCTCCGGGTCGTCGGCCGCCGCGGCCCAGCGCGCCATCAGGGACGCGGGCGTGGCCCGGGCAAGCCCCAGCTCGTCGAGGAGCCGGGCGGCCTGGGGCAGCGGAGCGGACACACGCGCGTGCCCCTCGCCCGCCGCGCCGTCCGTGCGCAGCGGTGCGAGCGCCCGGGCGAACCGCTCGGCCCAGGCCGCCGACACCGCGTCCACGGCGGCGACGGTGCCGTGCCCCGCGGGCCGCCCGCCCGCCGTCCGCATCAGCCGCAGGGCCGTCGCCACGTCACCGCTGAGCAGCGCGGCGGCGCCGCACGCGCGGAAGGCGGGGGTGACCGAGCAGGCCGCCTCGTAGGTGTCGAGGACCGGGGAGGCGGGCGAGGCGGCCACCGTCTCGGCCAGGCACACCACATGGATCCCGGCCCGCGCGCCCTCGCCGGCCAGCCGGACGGTGGCCTCGCGCAGCCCGGCGGAACCGGGGTCGCCGTCGACGACGACGACCGTGCGGGCACCGGCCCCGGGGCCGTCCGCACGGTCCGGGACGCCCGGCGCGAACGGGTCGGCGGGTGCGTACGCGGCGGCGTCGGCGATGCGGTCGTCCAGGCGGCGGATCAGCTCGTCGGTGCGCGCGGCCGCCTGGTCCCGGTCGTAGGCGAGCAGGAGACGGCAGTCCTGGCCGTGGGTGGGCCGCAGATGGGGCAGCCAGCCGAGCCAGGCCCACTCCGCGGTGCGCTCGGCCACCGGGCGGGCGCGGTCCGTGCTGATCAGCACGATCTCCAGGGTGTCGGGGGAGTGCAGCGCGGCGAGCTGGGCGACGACGGCCCTGGCCAGGCCGGTCAGCCGCGCCCGGGGTCCGGCGAGGCCCAGTGACCCGGCCTCCCGCAGGCTCACCGTGACGGGCACGGCGGGCAGCAGCGCCTCCGAGCCGTCCGCGGCGGGCAGTGCCCGGTCGACCGTGCCGAGCCGCACCGCGAGAGCCTCGGGGTGGCCGGGGCCGCGCTCCCAGAGGCGCGGGCCGGGGCCGAGCGCCGTGAGCAGCAGGGCGGCGGGATCCGGCCACGCCTCGGGCGTGCGCGCGGCGGCGGCCACGGCGAGCTCCTCCGGCGAGGGCTCCAGGGGGGCTTGCCCGCCGTCGCCGCCGTACCCGCCGTCCGCGAACGGGGCGGGGCCACCGGTGTGCCCGTCATAGGGGACGTGATCGTCCGGCCCTTCGTGCCCCGCGGGGTCCTGGCCGCCGTCCCGGCCGCCGGTCAGGCGCCTGGCCCAGGCGGAGAGGCCGCCGCGCCTGCGCAGGTTCTGGGGCACGGTCGTGCCGCGTGCGGGGGTGCCGGTGCGGGTCCGCTCGGCGTAGGGCGCGCCGCCCTGCGGGGGCACGACGGAGGTGTCGACGGGCGGCGGGGCGCCGAACGCGCCGGGGGTGTCGAGGGCGGGCGACGGCCGGTTCTCGTACGTGCCCTGCGGGCCGTACGCCCCGGTGCCGCCGGTGCCGCCCGCGGCGCCCCAGCCCGCGGGGCCGTACGCGTGGTGAGTGCCCTCGGGGCCCGGCGCGGCGTCGCCCAGGGTGGGCGGCGGGGCCGGGGCGGGGCGCACGCGCACGTGGCCCTCGCCGTCCGGGGCGGTGGTGAGCGGGCCGCGCGGGCCGTACGCCCCGGCGCCGCCGGTGCCGCCCCCGCCGTCCGTCAGGCGCAGCGCGGACTCGCCGATGCGCAGCAGGGAGCCGGGGGACAGGCGCACCGGGCGGTCGGTGATCTCCCTGCCGTCCACCGCCGTGCCGTTCGTCGAGCCGAGGTCGGTGACCGTGACCCGGCCGTCCTGGGCGAGGGTGACCGAGCAGTGCAGCCGGGAGACGTCCGGGTCGTCCAGCGCGACGTCCGCGTCGGCGGAGCGGCCGACGCGGATCTGGCCGCCGTGCAGCAGGTGGACGCCGCCCGCGTCCGGTCCGGCGACCACGTGCAGTTGGGCGGGCGCCCCCGCGGGTTCGGGTCCTGGCTCGGCGGGGGCGCCCAGCGAGAGCACCGCGCCGTCGATCAAGGGGGGCTCGCCGAGCGTGCAGCGCTGGGCGTCCAGGCGCTCGGGGCCCGCGTACAGCACGAGGGGGGTGTCGGTGCCGGCCACGGCCGTGGCGAGGCCCGAGGCCACCGCGGCGAGCGCGGTCCCGGCCGGGGCGGTGACCAGGACGTCACAGGGGCCGTGCGCCCCCGCCGCCACCGGGCGGCCTTGCTGCTCGGTCTGGCCGCTGCGCGGCCCGAGGACGGTCAGCCGGATCTGCATCGCCGTCAGCGGTCCCTTCTGCGCTGGGCGCCCGGTACGGGGACACGCGCTGTGATTCCCCCCACCGCACACGGGCACGTCGGCCAGTACAGGAGGCATCCTCGCACCTGCCACCGACAACACGCCCGGCGGCCACCCGTAAGTGATCTTGATTGGTCGGCTCTGCTCACAAAAGTGCCTGCTTGGACCGTTGCGGATATCTGCGGGAGATATCCGGGGAAGGTCAATTCCGGACCACTCGGCAACCAACGGCCACGGGAGAGCGTCTTTCCACCGAACAGCGATCCGGATCGCCCCGGAAAGACCACCGGAGAGACCCCGGAGAGAAAAGGCCGGGCGGAATCCGACCGGCCGGCGCCGCTTTCGGCGGCACTACAGTGGGTCGGAACACCTTCGGACAGACCCCCGGACAGGACCAGCGTCCGGACGGGACCAGCCAGACCAGCAGGGAGCGCATGACGTGCGGCCGGTAGGCAGCAAGTACCTGCTCGAGGAGCCGCTCGGGCGCGGCGCCACGGGCACCGTCTGGCGAGCCCGCCAGCGGGAGACCGCGGGTGCCGAGGCGGCCGTTCCCGGCCAGCCCGGCGAGACCGTCGCGATCAAGGTCCTCAAGGAAGAGCTCGCCAACGACGCGGACGTCGTGATGCGGTTCCTCAGAGAGCGGTCCGTCCTGCTCAGGCTCACGCACGAGAACATCGTCCGCACGCGTGACCTGGTCGTCGAGGGCGACCTCCTGGCCCTGGTCATGGACCTGGTCGACGGCCCCGACCTGCACCGCTACCTGCGCGAGAACGGCCCGTTCACGCCGGTCGCGGCGGCCCTGCTGACCGCGCAGATCGCCGACGCGCTCGCCGCGAGCCACGCCGACGGCGTGGTGCACCGCGACCTGAAGCCGGCGAACGTCCTGCTCAAGCAGGACGAGGGGGGCATGCACCCGATGCTCACCGACTTCGGCATCGCCCGCCTCGCCGACTCCCCGGGCCTGACCCGCACCCACGAGTTCGTCGGCACGCCCGCGTACGTGGCGCCGGAGTCCGCCGAGGGCCGTCCGCAGACCAGCGCCGTGGACATCTACGGCGCGGGCATCCTGCTGTACGAGCTGGTCACCGGGCGCCCGCCGTTCTCCGGCGGCTCCGCCCTGGAGGTCCTGCACCAGCACCTGAGCGCCGAGCCGCGCCGCCCCTCGACGGTCCCCGACCCGCTGTGGACGGTCATCGAGCGCTGCCTCGACAAGAACCCGGACCGCCGCCCCAGCGCCGAGAACCTCGCCCGCGGCCTGCGCGCCGTCGCCGAGGGCGTCGGCGTGCATTCCAGCCCGGCGCAGATCGCCGCCGCGGAGGGCGTGGGCGCGCTGCTCATGCCGGACCCCTCGCCGGCCCCCGTCCCGGACACCCCGGGCGCGGCCGACCCGAACGCGGCGACCAGCGTCCTGCCGAACACCGCGGGCCCGTACGACCCGAACGCCGCGACCAGCGTCCTGCCGAACACCGGCGGACCGGGCCACGGCGACGCGGACCCGACCTCCGTCCTGCCGCACGGCCGCGGCGCCGCGGACCCCACCGCGGTCATGCCGCCGGTCCCGCCGAACGGCCCGGGCGGGGACCCGAACGACCCGCACCCCTGGCAGAGCCAGATGGCCGCGGCCCGCGACCGCAACGAACAGACCCAGTACCAGGCGCACCTGGACCCGAACGACGACCCGCTGCGCCGCCGCCCCCAGCGCCAGGTGGCGCGCCCCCAGCAGCAGCCGCCGCCGCAGCAGCGCCCCCAGCAGTATGCGCCGCAGCAGCCGCGCGGCCGGCGCCAGCCGCAGCAGCAGCAGTACGCGCCGCAACAGCAGCAGTACCAGCCCCAGCACCAGCCCCAGCACCAGCCCCAGCAGTACGCCGCGCCCCCGCAGGCGCCGCCGCCCCAGCAGCCCGCGCCGCGTCCCGCACGCGAGCCCCGCGAGCCGCGCAGGCGCAGCGCCAACCCGATGAAGATCCCGGGCCTCGGCTGCCTCAAGGGCTGCCTGTTCACCCTCCTGATCCTCTTCGTGGCGAGCTGGCTGGTGTGGGAGTTCAGCCCGCTCCAGGACTGGATCGGCACGACGAAGAGCTTCTGGGGCCAGCTCGGCGACGGGTACGACAAGGTCAGCGACTGGGTCGGGAAGATCAACGGCAACTGACGGGCGGCAATCCCCGGGTCACTCCGGGGATTTGTCGACATCTGCAGAGTGATTTCCGCTCCCGGAGTGAAGGTTGGCGGCAAGGCCGCGTAGTTTTGTCGCCAACACGCATCCGTAGGAGCAGTCTTGACGCGCAAGATCGGCAGCCGGTACACCGCCCACCAGATCCTGGGCCGTGGCAGCGCCGGCACGGTGTGGCTCGGCGAGGGCCCCGAGGGGCCCGTCGCCATCAAGCTGCTGCGCGAGGACCTGGCGTCCGACCAGGAACTCGTCGGCCGCTTCGTCCAGGAGCGCACGGCGCTGCTCAGCCTCGACCACGCGCGCGTGGTCGGCGTCCACGACCTGGTGGTCGACGGCAACGACCTGGCGCTCGTCATGGACCTCGTGCGCGGCACGGACCTGCGCACCCGCCTGGAGCGCGAGCGCCGGATGGCACCCGAGGCCGCCGTCGCCATCGTCGCGGACGTCGCCGACGGCCTGGCCGCCGCGCACGCCGCGGGCATCGTGCACCGCGACGTGAAGCCGGAGAACGTCCTCCTGGACATGCAGGGCCCCCTCGGCCCCGGCGGCGCGCACCCCGCCCTCCTCACGGACTTCGGCGTCGCCAAGCTGATCGACTCCCCGCGCCGCACCCGCGCGACGAAGATCATCGGTACCCCCGACTACCTCGCCCCCGAGATCATCGAGGGCCTGCCGCCCCGCGCCGCCGTCGACATCTACGCCCTGGCGACGGTCCTCTACGAGCTCCTCGCCGGTTTCACCCCCTTCGGCGGCGGCCACCCCGGCGCGATCCTGCGCCGCCACGTCACCGAGACCGTGGTCCCCCTGCCCGGCATCCCCGAGGAGCTCTGGCAGCTCCTCGTCCAGTGCCTGGCCAAGGCGCCCGCCTCCCGGCTGCGCGCCTCCGAGCTCGCCGCGCGGCTGCGCGAGCTGCTGCCGCTGGTCGCGGGCATGCCCCCGCTGGACGTCGACGAGCCGGACAGCGAGCCCGCGCAGGCCGACGAGGCGTACGAGGACACCGCCCCCGAGCCGCGCGAGGCCGCTCCCCGGCGGGGCGCGGTCCCGCTGGTGCCCGGCTCGGCGTCCGCCGACTCCAACCGGGACACCCACACCTCGATGCGGGTGCCGGGCCCCGACGAGCTGGCCGGCGGGGCGCGCGGCACGGCCCGCGCGCCGCGCGCGTCCGGCGCGGCCCGCCCCGGCTCGGCCAAGCACCGGGCATCGGCCCGGCGGCGCCGGATCACGCTCGGGGTGGCGGGCGCGGTGCTGGTCGCCGCGGCGGGCATCGGCACCTGGGCGGCCACGAGCGGCGACGACGGGGACGCCCCCGCGCCCGACAGCGGCACCTCCGCCCCCGAGACCCCCTAGCCCGGGGCCCGTGGCGGGGCCCCCGCGCGCCCGCGGCCCCCGGCCCGGACAGCGTCGCTTGCCGCAGCCGTTAGGCTGGAGTCGTGGCAGTCGTCGATGTATCCGAAGAGCTCAAGTCCCTCTCCTCGACCATGGAGTCGATCGAGGCCGTCCTGGACCTCGACAAGCTGAGGGCCGATATCGCCGTGCTCGAGGAGCAGGCGGCCGCGCCGTCCCTGTGGGACGACCCCGAGGCGGCGCAGAAGATCACCAGCAAGCTGAGCCACCTCCAGGCGGAGGTGCGGAAGGCCGAGGCGCTGCGCGGGCGCATCGACGACCTCGGCGTGCTCTTCGAGATGGCCGAGGAGGAGGACGACCCGGACACCCGTGCCGAGGCCGAGTCCGAGCTCGCCGCCGTCAAGAAGGCGCTGGACGAGATGGAGGTCAGGACCCTCCTCTCCGGTGAGTACGACGCCCGTGAGGCCGTCGTCACCATCCGCGCGGAGGCCGGCGGCGTGGACGCCTCCGACTTCGCCGAGAAGCTCCAGCGCATGTACCTGCGCTGGGCCGAGCGCCACGGCTACAAGACCGAGCTCTACGAGACGTCGTACGCGGAAGAGGCCGGCATCAAGTCGACCACCTTCTCCGTCCAGTCCCCGTACGCGTACGGCACGCTCTCCGTCGAGCAGGGCACCCACCGCCTCGTGCGCATCTCGCCCTTCGACAACCAGGGCCGCCGCCAGACGTCCTTCGCCGGTGTCGAGATCCTCCCGGTCGTCGAGCAGACCGACCACATCGAGATCGACGAGAGCGAGCTGCGCGTCGACGTGTACCGCTCCTCGGGCCCCGGCGGCCAGGGCGTCAACACCACGGACTCCGCGGTGCGCCTGACCCACCTGCCGACCGGCATCGTCGTCTCCTGCCAGAACGAGCGCTCGCAGATCCAGAACAAGGCGACCGCGATGAACGTCCTCCAGGCCAAGCTCCTCGAGCGCCGCCGCCAGGAGGAGCAGGAGAAGATGAACGCCCTCAAGGGCGACGGCGGAAACTCCTGGGGCAACCAGATGCGCTCCTACGTCCTGCACCCGTACCAGATGGTCAAGGACCTGCGGACGGAGTTCGAGGTCGGCAATCCGGAGTCCGTGTTCAACGGCGAGATCGACGGTTTCCTGGAAGCCGGAATTCGCTGGCGCAAGCAGCAGGAGAAGTAAAAGCCGGTCGCAGCGACCGGAAACGGCTTTATCGACAAGGCAACTGCCGCCAAATGGGCGGCAGTTGCCTTTTTCGTCACAGTCACATCTCCGTACGCCGGGCAACTGCCCCAATAACGGACATCGCGCGCGCAACGACCTTGACGCTGCTGTGAAAAGTAGAAAGGCTGGCGCGCGGCATGCGTATTACTGGGGCGCATGGGATCTGTGGGGGCTGATCGCATCGCCCCCCGGCGAGCGCAGCCCCGGACGCTGCCTCACTGACGATTCAGCTACTGGGGGTAGCAACCAGATGACCAAGAAGACGCGGATCCGTGTCGCGCGGATAGCCGCCGGCGCCGTGATCGCCGCGGGTGCCTCGCTGACCGCCGCGGGTGCCGCATCCGCCCTCGACGTCGGTGTCGACCTCGGCGGTGCGAGCGCCGGTGCGCACGCCGACGACAGCGGCGTCGGTGTCGACGTGGACGTGCCCGGCCCCGGCGCGGAGGAGCCCGACGCGGACGACCCGACGATTCCGGGCCCCGAGGACCCGGAGGAGCCCACCGAGGAGCCGACCGAGCCCACCGAGGAGCCCACGGAGCCGACCGAGGAGCCGACGGAGCCCACCGAGGACCCGACGGACCCGACCGACCCCACCGAGGACCCGACCGACCCGCCCACCTCCGACCCGGGCGGCCCCGGCAACGGGAACGGCGGCGCCACCGGCGGCAACGACACCAACCCCGACGGCGGGGCCGCCCCGGCCGCGCAGGGCAAGGGCAAGGACAGCCTGTCCGACACCGGCTCCAAGCCGGTCCAGCAGGGCGGCAACACGGCGGACAAGGGCGGCGAGCTCGCCGAGACCGGTGCCACCGAGACCACGTTCCTGCTGGTCGGCGCCGCGACGATGATCGCCGGCGGTATCGGCTTCCGCCTCCTGCCGCGCCTCGTCGGCAACCGCGGCGCCGCTGCCTGACCGACGGTGGCACCGGTGCGGCGGCGCCGGTGACCCGTCCGCGGCCCGTGCGACGTGACAGCCGAAGGGCCCGGAGCTTCCCGAAGCTCCGGGCCCTTCCGCGTGTCGCCGTGTCGCCGCGCCCTCCGCCGGCGGTGACGCGCCGTGCGCCCGCCGTCGCGCGCGGTGCCGGTGGGGTACTGCGCCGGAAATTCCTACGCGGTCTGGTGCGCCAGCAGCGCGACCGCCGCGATCAGCACCACGAGCAGCGCTATCAGTGCCGCGGGGTTGAGCCCCGCGAAGGGGCCCTCCTGCTGCATGCGCGCGCGATGGGCCCGGCACACGGGGCAACGGCCTTCGCTCACGGGCGCTGCGCAGTTCGCGCATACCAACCGGTCCAGGGTCATGCGCTTCTCCTCCCGCACAGTCTCAGCCTGCCCAACGCTGGGGGGAACCCAATCGTTCCCCCTACCACTGTGCCAGCTTCCGCGGATTTCGGCGCGGCCCGCCGCCCGTCGACGGATTCCGACCGTTCCGAACCCCCACACTTCCGTGACAATTCGCGCAACTCAGGACGCCGACTGCGCTCGCGTACCGCCTTCGCGTATGGTCACGCTCACCTACCCCCGGCAACCCGTGGTGCATCCGTGATCCGATTCGACAACGTCTCCAAGGCCTACCCGAAGCAGACCCGCCCCGCGCTCAGGGACGTCTCCCTCGAGATCGAGAAGGGCGAGTTCGTCTTCCTGGTGGGCTCCTCCGGCTCCGGAAAGTCCACTTTCCTGCGGCTCGTCCTGCGTGAGGAGCGCACCAGCCACGGCCAGGTGCACGTCCTCGGCAAGGACCTCGCGCGCCTGTCCAACTGGAAGGTGCCGCACATGCGCCGCCAGCTGGGCACCGTCTTCCAGGACTTCCGGCTCCTGCCCAACAAGACCGTCGGCGAGAACGTCGCCTTCGCGCAGGAGGTCATCGGCAAGTCGCGCGGCGAGATCCGCAAGTCCGTGCCCCAGGTCCTGGATCTCGTGGGCCTCGGCGGCAAGGAGGACCGGATGCCCGGCGAGCTCTCCGGCGGTGAGCAGCAACGCGTCGCGATCGCGCGCGCGTTCGTCAACCGCCCCAAGCTCCTCATCGCCGACGAGCCGACCGGCAACCTCGACCCGCAGACGTCCGTCGGCATCATGAAGCTGCTCGACCGGATCAACCGGACCGGCACCACCGTCGTGATGGCCACCCACGACCAGCAGATCGTGGACCAGATGCGCAAGCGGGTCATCGAGCTGGAGAAGGGCCGTCTCGTCCGCGACCAGTCGCGCGGCGTGTACGGCTACCAGCACTGACGGACCCGTCTCGCTCGTACCGTCTGATCCACCTGATCCACTGAAAGGCCGCCATGCGCGCCCAGTTCGTCCTGTCGGAGATCGGCGTCGGTCTCCGCCGCAATCTCACGATGACCTTCGCGGTCATCGTCTCCGTAGCGCTCTCGCTCGCCCTGTTCGGCGGCTCGCTGCTCATGCGTGACCAGGTGAGCACCATGAAGGGCTACTGGTACGACAAGGTCAACGTCTCGATCTTCCTGTGCAACAAGGCCGATGCCGAGCAGGACCCCAAGTGCGCCAAGGGCGCCGTCACGAACGAGCAGAAGGACCAGATCCTCGGCGATCTGAAGAAGATGCCCGTCGTGGACAAGGTCGCCCACGAGTCGGCGGACGAGGCGTACAAGCACTACAAGGAGCAGTTCGGCGACTCGCCGCTGTCCAGCTCCCTGACGCCGGACCAGATGCAGGAGTCGTACCGCATCAAGCTGAAGGACCCGGAGAAGTACCAGGTGGTCGCGACCGCCTTCTCCGGCCGGGACGGCGTGCAGTCCGTGCAGGACCAGAAGGGCTATCTGGACAACCTCTTCGGGCTGCTCAACGGCATGAACTGGGCGGCCGTCGCCGTGATGGCGCTCATGCTCGTCGTCGCGCTGATGCTGATCGTCAACACCGTGCGCGTCTCGGCGTTCAGCCGCAGGCGCGAGACGGGCATCATGCGGCTCGTCGGCGCCTCCAGCTTCTACATCCAGATGCCGTTCATCATGGAGGCCGCCGTCGCCGGCCTGATCGGCGGAGGCGTCGCCTGCGGGATGCTCCTGATCGGCCGGTACTTCATGATCGACCACGGTCTCGAGCTCTCCGAGAAGATCAACCTGATCAACTTCATCGGCTGGGACGCGGTCCTCGCCAAGCTCCCGCTGGTCCTCGCGATCGGCCTGCTGATGCCCGCGCTTGCCGCGTTCTTCGCGTTGCGCAAGTACCTGAAGGTGTGACAAGAGCCCCCAGCGTGTCAGGGCGTCGTACGGTTCAACCCGCCGTACGACGCCCTTCGTTGTCCTAGACTCACCGTCATGTCAGGCCTCGACCGGTTCGCCGACCGGTTCTCCCGGCCCCGCCGCATCCGCCGCGGGGCGACCCTGACATTGGTCTTCGCGAGCGTCCTGGCCACCGGAGCCGCCACCGGCTCCTGGAGCGACGCGGCCGACGACGGCCGAAAGACCCCTCCTCCGCCGGTACGGTCCGACGCCGTCCTGCCGGCGGGCCGCGACGCCGACACGGCCGAGGAGGCCGCCGACGCCGCCGCCGAGGCGATGGCCGACGGCAAGTCCGGCAAGAAGGCCGCCGAGGAGGCCGTCAGCCGCAGCGGGGACCGCTGGGGCTCGGTGTACTCGCCCGGGGAGTACCAGGAATTCGAGAAGGCCCTCGGCGGCGGCTACACCGGTGTCGGCCTGTGGGCCCGGCGCACGGCCGACGGCCGCCTGGAGATCTCCCGCGTCCAGCGGGACGGGCCCGCCGGCCGGGCCGGTCTGCGCGAGGGCGACCGGCTGCGCTCCGTGGACGGCGAGCGGGTCACGGGCCGGCCCGTCACGGACGTCCTCGCCCTGCTGCGCGGCGACCGCGCGGGCACCCCGGTGGTGCTCGGCCTGGAGCGTGCCGGGCGCACCTGGCGCGAGACGCTGCACCGGGCGCACCTGTCCACGGACCCCGTCACCGTCACCGAGCTGCCCGACGGCGCCGTCATGATCAAGGTGGCCGCCTTCACCAAGGGCTCCGGAGCCGCCGTGCGGGCCGCGGTGCGCACCGCGCCCGAGGGCGCCGGGATCATGCTCGACCTGCGCGGGAACTCCGGCGGCCTGGTCTCGGAGGCGGTCACCGCCGCGTCCGGCCTGGTCGACGGCGGCCTCGTCGCCACGTACGACGTCCGGGGCGAGCAAAAGGCGCTGCACGCCGAGCGGGGCGGCGACACGGACCGGCCCGTGGTCGCGCTCGTCGACGGCGGCACGATGAGCGCGGCCGAGCTCCTCACCGGCGCCCTGCAGGACCGCGGCCGCGCGGTCGTGGTGGGCTCGCGGACGTTCGGCAAGGGCTCGGTCCAGATGCCGAGCCGGCTGCCGGACGGTTCCGTCGCCGAGCTGACCGTCGGCCACTACCGCACCCCGTCGGGGCGGGCCGTCGACGGGCGGGGCATCCGCCCGGACCTGGAGGCCGAGCACGGGGCCGAGGAGCGGGCCGAGACAGTATTGACTGGCCTCGGACCCCCCTCGTAGTGCGAAAATGACCGCACTATGGCGAAGGAAAAGGTAAAGCGCAAGGCCGCGAAGGCCGCCGAGAAGGCACCCGCCCGGAAGATGATCGCGCAGAACAAGAAGGCGCGGCACGACTACCACATCCTGGACACCTACGAGTGCGGCCTGGTGCTGATGGGCACCGAGGTCAAGTCGCTGCGGATGGGCCGGGCGTCCCTGGTCGACGGCTTCGTGCACATCGACCGCGGCGAGGCGTGGCTGCACAACATCCACGTCCCCGAGTACGTCCAGGGCACCTGGACCAACCACTCCGCCACCCGCAAGCGCAAGCTGCTGCTGCACCGGGCGGAGATCGACAAGCTGGACTCGAAGTCGCAGGAGACGGGTCACACGATCGTGCCCCTCGCGCTGTACTTCAAGGACAGCCGGGTCAAGGTCGAGATCGCCCTGGCCAAGGGAAAGAAGGAGTACGACAAGCGGCAGACGCTCCGCGAGAAGCAGGACACGCGCGAGACCAACCGCGCCATCTCGTCGGCGCGCCGGCGCCAGGGCATCGGCTAGACCCCGGCGCGCGGCCCCCGCCCGTGGGGCCGCGGGAATAGGCTGGCACCGTCGTGCGTTGGTCACGTACGATGGGTCTTGCTCCGCTGATGACGGGGCGACCCGGATCGAAAGATCCGTCTTGAAAAATCAACATGGGGATGATCGGTTTCGACAGCGGATGTCGAAGCAGGGGAAGCGTGTCGAGGAAGCGGCAATGATCTCGTTAACCATATGTCGCAAAAAATAATCGCCGATACCAAGCGCGATTCCTTCGCCCTCGCTGCCTAAGTAGCGACTTGCGAAGTGTCAGCCCGGGGCTGTTCCCGACCCGGATCCTGGCATCAGCTAGGGAACTAAACTTCTAGGCCCGGTCACGGGACCTAGGAGGAAATCAAACAGTGACTGGGCCCGTCGGCGACTTGTTCGCGAGATTGCCGGGGCCGAGAAAATCGCAGCGAACTGCACACGGAGAAGCCCTGGTTCCGCACCGTTGGACGCGGGTTCGATTCCCGCCATCTCCACAATTCCCATGTGAGGCGAAAGCCCTCCGGCCCTCGGCCGGGGGGCTTTCGTCGTGTCCGCCCCGCCCGTTGGCCGTGTCCGCCCCGCCCGTTGGCCGTGTCCGCCCCGGCCGTTGTGGCGCAGCGTGTTCGCACCTCCTGGCAACTCTCCTGCACAAAGCGGGCGTTGTACCGAAAAATACGCGCGGAGGCACATCCTCCGGACGTGTGACTCGTTACTGCGGGTGAGTGGAGGTTCGCAGCAGGGCGGCACAGCGCCCGCGCTGAGCACGCAAAAGCAGGAGGCAGTCGCTTTGGATGCCACCGTCACTCTCTTCGGCTCCGTTCTCGCCTGTCTGGGCGCGCTGGGCGCGGCCGTGGTGGCGCACCTCGGAAAACGCGGTGAGAACGCGCTGACGGGTTTCTCGAACCTGACCGAGAAGCTTCAGATAGAGCGGGACAGGCTGGAGCGGCAGGTCGCCGAACGCGATGCGAAATTGGCCGAGTTGAACGCCCTGCACGTGCATGACCAGAGCGAGATCGCCCGGCTGCTCATCGACAACCAACGGCTCGGAGGCACGCCGTGATCCAGCTCGAGCGACTCCTGGCCCGCCGCTGGCGCAGCGTGTTCGTCGGCTGCGTCCTGGTCGCGCTCTGCGGTGTCGCGGTCATCCTGTGGGCCCGGATCGACGCCGGGGACCGCAGGGCCGACCGCTTCGAGGCAGAGGCGGGGCGGCGCGGCGACGCGGTGTCCACCCTGGCCCGGGACGTGCGCACCCTGCGCGCGCAGGTGAAGGCGCACGGCGACACCCCCGCGGCGCCCGACCCCGCCGACGCCGTCCCCGACCTCGGCGGCCGGGTCCGTGCGCCCGCCGGAGCACCCGGTTCGCGCGGCGCGGACGGCAAGCCGGGCGAGAAGGGCGCCCCGGGCGCCGGCGGCCTGCCGGGCGCGCGCGGTGTGCCCGGCGAACCGGGCGAGTCCGGGAAGCCCGGCCCCACGGGCGCGGCGGGCGAGGACGGCCCGAGCGGACCGGAGGGCCAGGCCGGGGCGGTCGGCCCCACGGGCCCGCCGGGCGCGCCGGGCGCGGACGGCCAGGCGGGCGCGGACGGCGCGGTGGGACCCGGCGGTCCTCCCGGACCCGTGGGCCCGGTGGGCCCCGCGGGCCCGCCCGGCGAGCGGGGCCCCAAGGGCGACCCCGGCGGAGCGGGCCCCTCCTGCCCGGACGGCTACAGCCTTCAGCAGCCCGCGGACGACCCGGACGCGCTGGTGTGCCGCAGAGCGGGCGGCGGCCCCTCGCAGCCGGCGCAGGCGCTGACCCTGCTGGCGGCGCTGGCCGGGCGGCGGTGGCGGGGGAGGCGGCGGACGTCGCAGGGGGAGCCCGTCCCGGCGGCTCCTTCCTGCTGCGCCGCTCACGGCCTGCGGCGGCCCGCGGATGAAGAGGCCGCGTCGGTGTGCCGCGGGCCGGGCGGGTGACTGGCCCGCCGCGCGCAGGCGGCCCGGCCCGGCGGTGAGCGGTGAGCGGTGAGCGGGGGGTGGTGGGCGGTGGGCGGTCCCTTCTCGCCCGGCCCGCGGACCGTGTCGACGGCCGTGCGGTCCCCGTGCGTGCGGGGGTGGTCCCAGGGCCTGGGCGGCGGCGTGATCCGGGGCCAGGTGGTCCCCGCGCCGCGCATGCGTGGGTGGTCCCAGGGCCTGGGCGGCGGCGTGATCCGGGGCCAGGTGGTCCCCGCGGGTGCGGGGTTGGTCCCGACGACGTCCCGTACGACCGCGAGAAGACCTGCCGGTCCCCGCGCACACGGGGGTGCGATCGCGTCGAGGCGGCCGGGGCGGATCGGTGGATGCGGTCCGGGGAGCGACGTGGCCGGTGTGGGGGCTGTCGTGGGGGCGTCCCGTCAGGGATGCTCCTGGCCCATGAGTAGACCCGTGAGAGCTACGAGGCCCGGGCGGCCCGCACCACGCGTCGCCCCCCGCATGCGCCGCTGGATCTGGCCCGCCGTACTCGCCGTCGCGGCGGCCGGACTCTCCGCGGGCGCCCCGGCCGGCGCGGACGGCGACCGGTCGGGGCTGCCCGAGGCCATCGACACGATCCTCGGCGACCCGCGCATGGAGGGCGGCACGGCCGGCGTCGTCGTCGCCGACGCCGCGTCCGGCGACGTCCTCTACCAGCGCGGCGCCACCGGGCGCCTGATGCCCGCCTCCAACACCAAACTGCTCACCTCGGCCGCCGCCATGGAACTCCTCGGCCCCGACCACCGCTTCACCACCGACGTCCGCACCGACGCCCCCCGGCGCGGCTCCGTGCTCCGCGGCGACCTGTACCTGCGCGGCACCGGCGACCCCACGACGCTCGCCAAGGACTACGACCGACTGGCCGCGAAGGTCGCCGACTCGGGCATCCGCCGGGTCGCCGGGCGCCTCGTCGCCGACGACACCCGCTTCGACGACCGGCGCATCGGCGACACCTGGGGCGGCGACGACGAGTCCTCGTACTACGCCGCGCAGATCAGTGCCCTGAGCGTCGCACCCGACACCGACTACGACACCGGGACCGTCATCGTCGAGGTCGAACCGGGGGCGCGGGCCGGGGCCAAGCCGCGCGTCAAGGTGACCCCGAAGACCGACTACGTGCACATCGACCTGCGCGCGAGCACCGTCGCCGCGGGCGGCGCGGACACCGTCGCCGTGGAGCGGCAGCACGGGAAGAACACCATCACCGTCAGCGGCACGGTCCCCGTCGGCGGCGACACCACCAAGGAATGGGTCACGGTCTGGGAGCCCACCCGGTACGCCGCCGCCGTCTTCCGGGACGCGCTGGCCGCGCACGGTGTACGGGTGGGCGGAGCGACCCGCGCCGGGGTGAGCACGCCCAAGGGCGCCCGGCGCCTCGCCGCGCACGACTCGATGCCGCTCAAGGACCTGATGGTCCCGTTCATGAAGCTCTCCAACAACATGCACGCCGAGAGCCTCACCAAGGCCATGGGGTACAAGGCGACCGGCAGGCCCGGGAATTGGGGCGACGGCCTCGCCGCGATCGGCGGCTACCTCAAGACCGCGGGCGTCGACCCCGGCACGATCCGCCAGGTCGACGGCTCCGGGCTCTCGCGCAAGGACAACGTGCCGCCCGGCCAGTACATCGAGCTGCTGCGCTCGGCGAAGGGCGAGCCGTGGTTCGCCGACTGGTACGCGTCGCTGCCGGTGGCCTGCGCGCCGGACAAGTTCACCGGCGGCACACTGCGCACCCGGATGTGCGGGACCCCGGCGGCCCTCAACGTCCGCGCGAAGACGGGGTCGTTGACCGGGGCGTCGGCGCTGTCCGGTTACGTCAAGGACAAGGGCGGGCGCGAACTCGTCTTCAGCATCATCCTCAACAACTACCTGCCCTCCTCGGTGAAGGCGCTGGAGGACGCGATCGTCGTCACGCTCGCCTCCTCGACGAAGGACGAGGCCGTCCTCGTCACCCCGCGTGCGACGCGCGCGGCCGGGACGGACGGCGGCGACCTGGAGTGCTCGTGGCGCAAGCCTGCGCGGTGCTGAGCAGCAGCGCGCCGCAGGCGGCGGCGACCGGCACGCCGTAACCCCAGGCGGTGCCCAGGCGCTCCACCGCCCAGCCGCCGCCCGCGGCGCCGCACGCGATGCCCCCGAGGATGCCGGTCACGGCGAGGGTCATGCCCTCGTTCAGCCGCCCCTCGGGGGTACGGTGCTGCACCAGCGTCATGCCGGTGATCATCGTCGGCGCCGTCGCCATCCCGGCGACCAGGAGGGCACCGGAGAGCGCGACGAGCGAGCCCGTGGCGACGACCGCGAGCAGCGGCAGGGTCATCAGGGCCGCCATCGCGGCGGCGCACAGCAGGTACCGGCGGTCCAGCGGCCCGCGCGGCCGGACCGCCCCGTGGACGAGGCCCGCCGCGCAGGAACCCGCGGCCTGGAGGGCGAGGATCACGCCCGCGGCCGCCTTGTGCCCCCGGTCGTCCGCGTAGGCGATCGTGACGACTTCCAGGGAGCCGAAGACGGCGCCCGTCGCGAGGAAGGCGGCCAGCAGCGGGGTCACTCCCCGCACGCGGAGCAGTGACGCGCCGCCGCCCCTCCCGTCGTCCGCGCGGTGGCCCGCACGCTTCTGCGGCGGCGGCTCCGTGCCGCGCTGCGCGGCGAAGAGGAGGACACCGGTCACCAGCAGCACCACGCCGACCAGGGTGCCCGCCTGCGGGAAGAACGTGCCGCAGAGGAATGCGGCGAGCACCGGGCCGAGCATGAAGCAGAGTTCGTCGGCGGCCTGTTCGAAGGAGTTGGCCGTGTGCACGGCCCGCTCGTCGCCCCGGAGGAGGTGCGCCCAGCGGGCCCGCGACATGCCCCCGGTGTTCGGGGTGGTCGCCGTCGCGGCGTACGCGGCGAAGAGCGTCCAGTCGGGGGCGCCGAGGCGCACGCACAGCAGCAGCGCGAGCGAGCCGAGCGCGGCGACGAGAGTGGCGGGGACGGCGACGCGGGCCTGCCCGTGCCGGTCGACGAGCCGCGCCGTCCAGGGCGCGACGACGGCGGTCGCCGCGAGGCCGGTCGCGGTGACGGCACCGGCCAGGGCGTACGAGCCGCGGGCCCCCGAGATCATGATGACGGCGCTCACGCCGAACATGCCCATGGGCAGGCGGGCGACGAGGTTGCCGACGGTGAAGGCGGCGGCGCCGGGTATCGCGAAGAGGCGGGCGTAGGGATTGCGGGGCGGACGACGGGACGAACCGGCGCGCGTGTCACTGGACATGAGGTCACCCTGGCCGGGGGTGCGCGGCGGGGTCCAACACCTGTTGGAGGCGGATTCACGCGGTTTGGATGTGGGTGGGGGTGGGGGCGGGGGCGGTAGTGGGTGCGGGGCTGGTGTGGTGGCGGTAGTGGGTGCGGGGTGCGGGCGTGGGTGCGGGGGCGTGTGCGGGCGTGGACGTGTGTGCGGCAGCGGGCTGCGGCCTGCGGGCTGCGGCTGCGGGTGTGGATGTCCGTGGAGGGTGGGGCGGAGGCGGGGGTGGGCGGTAGTTTCCTGCGATGCCCGCCGAATCCGCAGCCCGCGCCGAGCCCGTCGCCCCCGTGAACCCCCCGACGCGTCGCGACGTCGACCCCCGTCTTCTGCGTGCCTTCGTCGCCGTCGCCGAGGAGTTGCACTTCACTCGCGCGGCTGCCCGCCTCTACGTCGCTCAGCAGGCGCTGAGCCGTGATGTCCGGCGGCTCGAAAGGGAGTTGGGCACCGAGCTCTTCGTACGGTCCACCCGGCAGGTCGCGCCGACCGCCGACGGCGAGCGGCTGCTGCCGTACGCGCGGCGCGTCCTCGCGGCCCAGGACGACCTGGTCGCCGCCGCCGCGGGCGCGGCCAGGCCGCTGCTCGTCGACCTGAACAGCCCCGGCCTGGTCTTCGGGCGCATCCTGGAACGCGCCCGCGAACTCGCCCCGGACTGCGAGCTGATGGCCCGCTTCGAGAGCGGCCTCACGCACGCGGCCGCGGAGATCGCCGCCGGCCGGCTGGACGTCTCCTTCGGCCGGTTCGCGGGGCTCGACCCCGCTCTGCGGGCCGGCCTCGCCCAGCAGCCCGTGCGCTACGAGCCGATGGCGGTCCTGCTGCCGGCCGGCCACCCGCTGGCGGAGCTCGACGCGGTGCCGCTCGACGCCCTCGCGGGCGAGGCCGTCTACGCGGGCGCCGGAAACCCCCGGACGCGGGAGTGGACCGACCTCGCCCGTCATCTCTTCGAGGGACGCGGCATCGAGATCGCGCCACCCGCGCCCCTCGCCGTCGGCCCCGAGGAGTTCGAACGCCTCATGGCCAAGCATCGACATCCGGTCCTGGCGGTCGTGGACTTTCCGGCCATGCCGGGAGCCGAGCTGCGCCCGCTGATCGACCCCGTACCGCTCTCCCCGGTGTCCCTGGTGTGGCGAAAAGGCCTGATTCACCCGGGCGTTACCGCTTTGCGCGCGGCGGCCGCGGAGTGTGCTGCCGCCGAAGGATGGCTGGAGCGCCCGCCCCACGGATGGGTTCCTGCCGCAGATGCACTCATCATGATGAGTCAGAACTGACGGAGAACCACGCCCGCCACTCCGGTGCGCTACATTCATGGCCCGAGTTCAGTGTGATAGGGGGCGCTCGGACAGGGTGGGGGCCCGGTCCGGACGGCGGGCGTTCGGGATCGTGCGCGCACCCGAGTCAGTGATGTGGGGGTTGTGCGTACGCATGGAAACCTGGCGAGAAGATGCCCTACCGGGACATACCCATGATCCGAACGAGGTCACCGTTCAGATCGACGGCCTGGGGCGGCAGTTGGCGGACCTCTCCGCCGCGCCCGGCCAGCAGGGCCCGGCCGACGGACCGGTCTTCGTCGACGAGACGGGCCGCCGCGGCCGGATGTACCGCCGGGTCGGGGCCCTCGTCGGCATAGCCTGCGCGGTCTACGCGATGGTCATCGTCGGCACCCTGTTCTCGGGCAACTCCAGCGCGCCCTGGCTGCCCATGCCGGGCCCCAAGGACGACCGGCCGGCCAGCAAGGTGGACACCCCCAACCGCCCCGCGGCCCCCACCGACCCGTCCGTCACGACCGACGCCTCCGCGTCCCCGGACGCGACGGACGACGCCGGCGCCACCCCCGGGGCCGGCGGCGACGCTCCCGACCCCTCCCGCGGCGCGGTCGACGACGACCGCGAGGACACCGCGCCCGACACCGACACCGACACCGGCAGCGCGGGCGGCGGCAAGTCGAAGCCGCGTCCCGACCCCGCGGACGACGACGCCGGCCCCCGCCCGGACCCGGCCGGCGGCACGGCCGGGCCCGGCGCCGAACCCACCACGCCGACCGACCCGCCCGCCGACCCCTCCAGCAACCCTCCCGACCCCGCCACCGACGGCGGCACGGGAGCCGGGGCCGGGGGCGCCGAGGTCCCCGTCGGCTACACACCCTCCGCCGAGCGGCCCTCCTCCGACACCGTGCGGTCGTCGGGGGCCAAGAGGTCCTTCTCCGGCACCACGGCGTCCTTCCCGGGCACCAAGACGTCCTCGGAGGACGCACAGCGATGAACTCCCGCACCACCCGGGGCCGGTCCGACCGCCCCCGGGACAGTCACGCCCAGAACGGCCCCGCGCAGGGCGTCCCCCCGCGCAACGGCATCCCCGCCCAGCCCGGACCTCCGCAGCCCGGACCTGCGCAGCCCGGACCTGTGCAGGGCGGACCTCCGCAGGCCGCGCCTCCACAGCCCGGACCTGCGCAGGGCGCGTATCCGCAGGGCGGGTATGCACAGGGCGCTCCGCAGGGCGCGTATCCGCAGGGCCCCGCGCCGTACGGCCCTCCCCGGAGCATCCACCCCCAGCCCCCTCCGCCCCCGGCCCCCCGCGCCCGGAACCGTCGCGGCGGGCGGCGGCGCAAGGTGTCCGGGCCCGCGCGGCGCAGGCGGCTGCCCATGCGCTATCTGCTGCCCTCGCTGCTCCTCGTCGCGCTGCTCGCGATGCTGATGCTGCGCGGCTACGTGCACAGTGAGATCATGGCCGACCACCGCGTCCGGCCCCCCGCCCCCACCGACCACGTGCCGGAGAAGATCCTGGAGGGCGGCCCCGTCATCGACACCCGGGGCGGCCGCGAGACCACGCTCAGCGTGCCCGACCACCGGCTCGTGCTCACCTTCGACGACGGACCGGACCCGAAGTGGACGCCCCAGGTCCTCGACGTCCTCAAGGAGCACCACGCCCACGGCGTCTTCTTCGTCACCGGCACCATGGCCTCGCGCTACCCCGACCTGGTCCGGCGCATGGTCGACGAGGGCCACGAGGTCGGCCTGCACACCTTCAACCACCCCGACCTGTCCTACCAGTCGGCGAGCCGCATCGACTGGGAGCTCTCGCAGAACCAGCTCGCCCTCGCGGGCGCGGCCGGCATCCGCACCTCGCTCTTCCGCCCGCCGTACTCCTCGTTCGCCGACGCGATGGACGACAAGTCGTACCCCGTGACGAAGGCCGTCGGCAGCCGCGGCTACCTCACCGTCGTCAACAACACCGACAGCGAGGACTGGAAGCGCCCCGGTGTCGACGAGATCATCCGGCGGGCCACGCCCAAGGGCGGCGCGGGCGCCATCGTCCTCATGCACGACTCCGGCGGCGACCGCTCCCAGACCGTCGCCGCGCTCGACCGCTTCCTGCCCGGGCTGCAGAAGCAGGGCTACACCTTCGGCAACCTCACCGAGGCACTGGACGCCCCCAGCGCCCACACCGAGGTGACCGGCGTCGAGCTGTGGAAGGGCAGGGCCTGGGTCTTCCTCGTCGGCGCCTCCGAGCACATCACCGACGGCCTCGTCGTGGCGCTCGCCGTCATCGGCGTGCTCGTCTTCACCCGCTTCGGCCTGATGCTGCTCCTGTCGGCGGTGCACGCGCGCCGGGTGCGCAGACGCGGCTTCAGCTGGGGGCAGCCGATCACGGAACCGGTCTCCGTCCTCGTACCGGCGTACAACGAGGCCAAGTGCATCGAGGCGACGGTCCGTTCCCTGATGGCGAGCGACCACCCCATCGAGGTCGTCGTCATCGACGACGGCTCGTCGGACGGCACGGCGCTCATCGTCGAGGGCCTGCGCCTGCCGGGCGTCCGCGTGGTGCGCCAGCAGAACGCGGGCAAGCCCGCCGCGCTCAACCGGGGCATAGCCAACGCCCGGCACGACCTCATCGTGATGATGGACGGCGACACCGTCTTCGAGGCGTCCACCGTCCGCGAGCTCGTGCAGCCCTTCGGCGACCCGCGCGTCGGCGCCGTCGCGGGCAACGCGAAGGTGGGCAACCGGGATTCGCTCATCGGCGCCTGGCAGCACATCGAGTACGTGATGGGCTTCAACCTGGACCGCCGGATGTACGACATGCTGCGCTGCATGCCGACGATCCCGGGCGCGGTCGGCGCGTTCCGGCGCTCCGCCCTGGAGCGGGTCGGCGGCATGAGCGACGACACGCTCGCCGAGGACACCGACATCACCATGGCCCTGCACCGGGACGGCTGGCGGGTCGTGTACGCGGAGAACGCGCGCGCCTGGACCGAGGCGCCCGAGTCCGTCCAGCAGCTCTGGTCGCAGCGCTACCGCTGGTCGTACGGCACGATGCAGGCGATCTGGAAGCACCGCCGCGCGGTCGTCGAGTCGGGCCCCTCCGGCCGCTTCGGCCGGGTCGGCCTTCCGCTGGTGTCGCTGTTCATGGTCCTGGCCCCGCTGCTCGCGCCGCTCATCGACGTGTTCCTGCTGTACGGCCTGGTCTTCGGCCCCACCCAGAAGACCGTCGCCGCCTGGCTCGGCGTGCTCGCCGTGCAGGGCGTCTGCGCCGCGTACGCCTTCCGGCTGGACCGCGAACGCATGACCCATCTGATCTCGCTGCCCCTCCAGCAGATCCTCTACCGGCAGCTGATGTACGTCGTGCTGCTGCAGTCCTGGATCACCGCTCTCACCGGAGGCCGGCTGCGCTGGCAGAAGCTCCGGCGGACGGGAGTGGTGGAGGCGCCCGGTGCGATTCCGCGACAGCGGACGGGCAGCCACGAGCGGAGGCCCGTCGCATGAGTCACGGTTATGTCCCCGGTGTTCCGCAGGCGGCGGGGGCGCCGGGTACGCCCCCCGGCGCGTATCCCGTGGGAGCGCCTCCCGTGGGGCCTTCTCCCATGGGCGCGCCTCCAGTCGGGGTGTTTCCCGCGGGAGCGCCACCCGTGGACGCCGTCCCCGGCGCAGGCCCGGCGGCGCCGCCCGCCGCCCGGAAGCCGTCCGGCGGCCGCGACCGCTATCTGGACCTGCTCCGCTCCCTCGCGCTCGTCCGTGTCGTGGTCTACCACCTGTTCGGCTGGGCCTGGCTGACGATCCTGTTCCCCTCCATGGGCGTGATGTTCGCGCTCGCGGGCTCGCTGATGGCACGCTCGCTGAAGCGCCCGGCGTGGGGTGTGATCAGGGGGCGTATCCGCCGACTCCTGCCGCCCATGTGGGTGTTCGGCGCGGTGGCCCTGTGCCTGCTCTTCGCGGGCGGCTGGAACATCTCCGAGGACCCCGACCACGAGGGCACGTGGGGTCTGGTGTCGATGGCCAACTACGTCTTCCCGGTGGGGGCGCCGCCCTTCCCGTGGGAACTGGGCGACAAGGCGGGCCTCCTGGAGGAGACCTGGCCGGCCCAGGCGGCGGGCCCGCTCTGGTACATCCGCGCGTACCTGTGGTTCGTGATCGCCTCGCCGCTGCTGCTGTGGGCGTTCCGCAGGGTGCCGTGGGCGACCCTGTTCGCGCCGCTCGCGCTGACCGCGGTGGTCGGCACGGGCCTCGTCACGATCCCCGGCGAGACGGGCAACACGATCTCGGACTTCGCGGTGTACGGCAGCTGCTGGGTCCTTGGCTTCGCCCACCAGGACGGCCTGCTCGCGCAGGTGCCGCGCTATCTGGCGGTGTCGGGCTCCGCGCTGATCATGGCGTTCGGCCTGTGGTGGGCCTCGGGTCACCTGGGCCCCGACGGCTGGGACCTGAACGACATCCCTCTCGCGCAGGCCGCCTGGTCCTTCGGCTTCGTGGTCATCCTCCTCCAGTACGCGCCCTCGTGGCAGGAGTTGCCCGGCAGGCTCGCGCGGTGGGACAAGCTGGTGACGCTCTCCAACAACAGGGCCGTCACGATCTACCTCTGGCACAACTTCCTGATCATGGCGACGGTCCCGATCATCGACCAGGCGTACGACCTGCCGTTCATGGAGGACGCGCGCTGGAGCTCGGCCCTGGACACCACGTACATGCTGTGGATGACGCTCCTGGTCTGGCCGTTGATAGGGCTGATGGTGCTGGCGGTGGGCTGGGTCGAGGACCTGGCGGCGAAGCGGAGGCCGCGGCTGTGGCCGAACGGGGCGGGGTCGTCGCGGCAGGGTTCAGGGACGGGCGCGCGGGGCCGCCGGAGGCTGCGTTCCTGAGCGGGGCGCCGACGGTTTGTTTGCGTATTCAACGGTGAAGGCGGCGGGGGACCGGAGCCGTCCGGTGAGCGGCTCGTGGCGGTGCGCGACGATTTCGGGGCGACGGCGCCCAACAGGGGCTGCTATGGCCCGATATGCCCTGCGGGCGGGTGGGCCCGCCGGTGGCATGCCGGATGCCTCACGGATAGCTTGGTTCACTCCGGAGAACCCTCGTCCCACCAGGAGCTGACCGTGAATCGCCGTCCCACCCTCGTCGCCGCGGCCGCCATGACTGTCGCGGCGGTCCTGTCGCTCTCCGCGTGCGGGAGCGATGAGGGGGAGTCCCAGGACAACGACAAGATCGCGGGCGCGGACTCCGGCGACAAGAAGAGAGAGTCACCCTCCCCGAAGTCACCGGACGACGGCATCGACCGACCGGAGATCAGGCTGCCGAAGGGCGTGGACAACGTCTTCGAGGGCGGCAAGACCGGCGACGCGAAGAAGGACGCGATCCTCGCCGACAACGAGCGCTGGGTCGACTCCCTGATCGAGGCCGTGACGGTCGAGGCGAAGGACCACCCGGCGCTGAAGTACTACGCGGCGGGCGACGCGCTGATCTCGTCGGCGGAGTACATCCAGGGGTTCCAGGAGAAGGACAGGAGCTTCGTCGGGACCATCCGGTACTACGACCGTCAGGTCACGTTGCTCAAGGACGGCGTCGCCGCGGTGACGTACTGCAAGGACGGCACCAAGACGTATCCCAAGGATTTGAAGACCGGCAAGGTCGACCGGTCGATCGAGGGTTCCGCGAGCGACTACGCCTTCGTCAACACGCGCGTGACGAAGAACGACAAGGGCGTCTGGCAGACGGACTCGGTCACGTCGACGACGGGATCCAAGAAGTGCGTCTCGTGAGCGTACGGGCGCAGCCTTCTGTCCGCTGGTCCGCTCCTGTTCTCGCCGCGGCGGTGGCGCTGATTCCCGCCACCGCGTACGCCGGCGGCGGCGACACGGGCGGCAGCGGAGACATCGGCAACGGACAACAGTCCTCCGAAGCCACCCGCGAAGGCCGCAACCTCGGCATCAAGACGAAGATCCAGACCACCGTCCAGGGCAGCCCCGGTTCCGCGAAGACCGGCACGCTCACCCCGGCCAACAGCAACTGGGACCCGCCGGCCTGCTGGTACGAGCCCGCGTACACCCCGAAGCAGATCGAGGCGACGGTCAAGGCGATCCGCAAGATGAAGGTCTTCGGGATCGGGGACTTCGTGGGCGGGGTGTTCGACTCTTACTTCAAGGAGGGCAAGCCCTACAAGGACTACAACCTCGACAAGCAGGGCGAGGGGCAGTTCTGGGCGGCGGCCGTCGACGAGGACCGCAAGGACGAGCCGGGCGCGAAGGCGTGCACGCGGCTGCCCTTCTGGGTGAAGGACGGCGTTCCGCCGAAGGAGAAGCTGGCGGTCACGCCCAAGATCCTCGCGGAGTACGCGTACGGCCAGCTCCCGGTCCCCGGGACCGAGATCAAGAGGGCGCCCGAGGGGGAGACGAAGGTCAACCTGCCGACCTGGGTGTGGCTGGACAGGGCCAAGTTCAAGAAGATCGCGGTGACCGCGACGCTGCCGGGGACGGGCCTGTCCGCGACGACGACCGCCGAGCCGGTCTCCCTGCGCCTCGACCCGGGCACGGGCGACGCCGAGACGTTCCCGGGCTCCGGCGAGTGCCCGATCGTGAACGGCCGCATCGGCGAACCGCGCGCCAAGGGCACCCCGGGGGACACGGATCCGCCCTGCGGGGTGCGGTACCTGCGCTCGTCCGAGGACGGCCCGTACGAACTCCGGGCGACCGTGACCTGGAAGGTGACCTGGACGAGCACGAGCGGCGAGGGCGGCACGCTCCCGCCGGGCGAGTTCGGCGCGGGCCAGGACGTGACGGTACGGGAAGTGCAGTCGGTCAACCGGTAGGCGCGTAAGCGGGGTCGGGGCCGCGGGGCGATGGGTTAATCCGCTGGCGGTCCGGGCCCGTCGCCGCTCAGGATGGCGTTCATGAGTGAGCGACCCGTGCGATGGACCGAGGCGACCGTCTACTCCGACATGTGGGTCGACCCCGACGACGATCCGCGTGGCAACGAGGCCAGCCCGGACGGTGAGCTCGCCACGTTGGCGGACTTCCTCACCGGGTACCGGCTGACGTTGCGCATGAAGTGCGAGGGGCTGGACGCGGCGCAGCTCGCGCGGCGGTCGGTGCCGCCGTCGACGATGTCGTTGCTCGGGCTGCTCCGCCATCTCGCCGAGGCGGAACGGGACTGGCGGAACTGGATCGTCGAGGAGGAACTGCCCAGGCTGTACGGGGTGAAGGACGCGGACTTCCTCGACGCCGCCGCCGACCCGGCCCAGGTCGACGCCGCGTACGCGGATCTCACGCGCGAGCAGGCCGCGACCGACGCCGTGCTCGCTGAACACGCCGATCTGGGCGAGCGCCTGGGAAAGCACGGCAGCTCCGTGCGGGAGCTGCTGGTGCACAGGATCGAGGAGTACGCGCGGCACTGCGGGCACGCCGATCTGTTGCGCGAGTGCGTCGACGGGCGCGTGGGGCAGTGACGGCGGCGATGGTAGTGACGGCGGCGACGAAGGCCCGGGAGGCGTGGTGACCTCCCGGGCCTCCTGGGTCTCGTGGCGCCTCTGGGCGGGCGGGCCCGGCGCGCGTCCTCAGTAGCCGACGGTGAAGCGCGCCCTGTGGTGCCGCGGGTTCTCCGCCTCGTCCAGGAGCGCCACCGCCAGGTCCTCCATCGAGATGGCGGAGCTGCCGTCGGGGGCGACGAGGAGTTCGTCCTTCGCCAGGCGGAACTCGCCCGTGCGCACGCCCGGTTCGAAGAGCGCCGCCGGGCTCAGGTAGGTCCAGGGCACGGTGGTGTCCGTCGTACGGAGCACCTCGTACTGGGCGTTGGACGCCTCGGCGATGTGCCGCCAGGCCGCGGGGACGTACCGCGGGTCGTCGATGGCCAGGACGCCCTCCGTGCCGGGGACGGTGAGGCTGCCCGCACCGCCGATGACGATCAGGCGTACGCCGTCGGTCCGGGCGAGGCCGCCCAGGAGGGCCCGGGAGACGGCGGGGTGGTCCTGCTCGCGGCCGGGGGCGGGTCTGGTCGCGTTGACCACGAGGTCCTGGCCCGCGCTCAACTCCGCGACGTGGTCCGGGTCCGCCGCGTCGCCGGTGCGGTGGGCGGCGTCCGGGTGGAGCTCGGTGAAGCGGGCCGCGTCGCGCACGACGGCGGTGACTTCGTGGCCCCGGGAGAGGGCCTCGGTGACGACGCGGCTGCCCGAGTTTCCGGCTGCTCCGAAGACGGTGATGCGCATGGCGACTGACTCCTTGGAGTGGGTGGAGTGGGTGGAGTGGGGGAGGCGCTACGCCTTTCGCGGTGCGCGGCGGCTGCCCAGCTGGCCGAGCAGCACGCTCGCCAGGACCAGGACCAGTCCGCCGACCTGCCAGACGGTGAGGGTCTGGCCCAGGAGCAGCAGGCCGGCCAGCGTGGCGACGACCGGGTTGGTCAGGCCGAGGAAGGACACGGAGGAGGCGGGCAGGCGCTCGATGCCGCGGAACCACAGGGCGTACGCGAGGGCCGTGCCGATGATGCCGAGGTAGGCGTACCCGGCGACGTTGGCGCCGGTGAAGTGGTCCGGCAGGCCCTCCGCGGTGAGGGCGACGGGGGCCAGGACGACGCCGCCCGCGGTGAGTTGCCAGCCGGTGAGGGCGAGCAGCGAGACGCCTTCGGGGCGCCCCCACCGCTTGCTGAGCACCACCGCGAGCGCCATCAGGGTCGTCGCCGCGAGCATGGCGACGATCCCGGTGAGGTCGACGGCGGCGCTGCCGCGCAGGACCAGCAGGGCGACGCCGACGACGCCGACGAGACCGGCGACCAACGTGCGGCGGGTGGGCCGCACCTTCAGTACGCCGATGCCGAATCCGGCGACGAGCAGCGGCATGACCGCGCTGATCGTCGAGGCGACGCCGCCGGGCAGGCGGTAGGCGCCGAAGAAGAGGAGGGGGAAGAAGGCCCCGAAGTTCAGCACGCCGAGCACGGCGGCCTTCCACCACCAGTCGCCGCGCGGCAGGCGCCGGGTGAGGGCGAGCAGGATGAGTCCGGCGGGCAGCGCGCGCAGGGCGGCGGCGAGCAACGGGCGGTCCGGGGGCAGGAGTTCGGTGGTCGTGACGTAGGTGGTGCCCCAGGTGGCCGGGCCGATGGCGGCGAGGGCGGCGATGCCGGCGGCGGCCTTGGCGGAGGTGCGGGAGGCCGGGGGCGGGGTCGCGGCGGGGGAGGCGGCGGCCGGGCGGGCCTCTGTGGCGTCGGTGGTGCGAGTGGTGCGAGTGGTGCGAGTGGTGCCAGTGGTGCCCGGACGGTGCGCGGTGCCGCGTGTGGCGGTGCCGCGGATGGTGTCGGTGATGGACATGTCGCTTCCCCTCGCTGTTCCCCTGAACGCTGTTATTCTCAACGTTGAGATAAATATGGACCCCCGATCTACGAACGTCAAGTATCTGAACGTTGAGAGATCTGGCGCCGGTGCAGGAGGAGCGGAGACATGGCCGATCGACAGCGGACGCAGCGGACGCAGCAGGAGCGGGAGCAGGAGCAGGGCCGACCGGTGCGGAAGCCGGGGGAGCGACCGCCCGGCGAGGAGCCTCCCGCCATGGATGCCCTTGACGGAGCCGTGCCTTCCCGCACGAACGCCACCGACGAAGCCGGCCCTTCCGCCACCACGGACGCCCTCGACGAAGCCGGCCCTTCCGCCACCGCGGACGCCACCGCCGGAGCCGAGGCCCCCGCCGCGGACGCCATCGACGAACTCCGCGCCCAGTGGCGCCGCGAGCGCCCGGACCTCGACCCCGCCCGGCTCGACGCGATGGCCCTGGTCGGCCGCATCAAGCGCGCCGACCACCTGCTGAGCAAGGGCATGAAACGGGTCTTCGTCGAGTACGGCCTGGAGTTCGCGGAGTTCGACGTCCTCGCCACCCTGCGCCGCGTCGGCGCCCCGCACGAACTCACCGCGGGCGGCCTCCTGAAGACCGCCATGGTGACCTCGGGCGCCATCACCAACCGCCTCGACAAGCTGGAACGCAAGGGCCTGATCGAACGCAACCCGGACCCCACCGACCGCCGCGCCATCCGCGTCCGCCTCACCGACGCGGGCCGCGACCTGGCCGACCGCGCGATCGCCGACCACATCGCGAACGAGGAACACATGCTGTCGTCCCTCACCCCGGAAGACCGCGCCACCCTCGACGCGACCCTCCGCCGCCTGCTGGTGTCCCTGGGAGACACGCATCTGGGCTGATGGACGCTTGCGATTGCGCGCGTGGACCGGGCTTGCGGGTGCGCTGGCCTGCTCGCCCGAGGGCGGCAAGGGCCTGTTGGTCATCGGGACCTGCCTCGATCCGCATCAGGTGCGCGAACTCGCCGCTCTGGTTGCGATCATCGCCGGCAATTCCGTCTTCGCCCCCACCGTGTCGCCGGCCTCCGGGTGACCACTCGGACGACAGAGGAACGGATATGACGAATAGCACCAACTCCATCTCACGGTCGCGAAGTTCGAGGTTCCGGGCGGATCCGCTTCCCGGGCCGCCCGGCCCCGTCGGGGAGCGGTCCGATCGGGCCGCTCTGTTGCGGGCGCAGACAGAGGCGCTCGGAGTGCTCGTGCGGGAGGACCTGTCGCGGCGGCGTGGCGCCGTGTTCCTGTTGTGTTCGGCGGTCGTGACCCTTGTCGCCCTGCTGGCGCCGGTTCTCGTGGTCGGTGCGGCGACGGAGGACGGCGGGGACTCGACCGACGTCGCCGTATCGGCGGTCGGCGCGGGGCTCCTGGCCGTGGTCCTCGCGCTCCCCGCGCTGCTCGTCCTGCGCTCGTCGCGTGCGCGAGGGCTGCGGCGTGCCGAGCTGATGCGGCAGTGGGCCGGTGTCGACCGGGGCCCCGAATCCGCGCCTGTGACCGGGTACGGAACGCAGACCCCGCACGCCCGGTTCGGCAACGCCGCGGTGGTTCTCGCTCTGGCGTTCCTGCTGGCCGTCCTCGCCCTGACCGACGCCGACGACGCCGATGCGCTCGCCCTGGTGCCCGGGCCCGTGGTGGCCGGATGCTTCGCCTGGGCGACCGTACGCAAGTACGCGCTGCGGCACAGCTGGGCCGCGCGGGAGAACACGGCCCGGGCGCGCGAGCGCAGGCGGATCCAGTACCGGAGTCGCCTGTCGGGAGCAGCCGAGGCCCAGCGCACCGGCCTCCGTCCCTCGCTGGCGTACGTCGCCCTGCTCGCGCCCGTCGTCATCGTCGCGGTGGTCTTCGTCGCCATCCGGCCGGAGCACGTGCTGGGAATCGGCGTGGTGGGACTCCTCGCCCTGGCCGTGGCGGTGTTCGGGATTCCCGCGGTCGCCCTCCGGCGGCGCAGGGAGCGGGCTCGGCTTGCCGAGGCGGCACGTGCCCTGGCGGACTCCTTCCCGCCCGGGACCGCCGTGCACCCCGTCCGGTACGGCCTCGGCGCACCCTCCGGCCGGGGAGACGAACACGGGGCCGCCGCCTGGGACTGTGCCCCTCCTCGTGCCGGGGCGCTGGCGATCGGCGGGGGAGCAGTGCACCTGCGGGGCGCGGACGGCAGCTCGCTCGACGTTCCGTTCACGGACCTGGCCGGCGCGGTCCGTACGGCCTCCCCGGTGGCCTGGCTCGACCCGGCACTGGATCTGCTCCTGCGCTCCGGTGAGTCCATCGAGGTCCGTACGGCGGGGGCGGAGGAGATCGTCCGGGCGCTCTCCGGCGCGGGAGTCCAGACCGTGCCGGCCTAGCCGGGCGGACACGGCCGCCAGGTGCACGCGCCGCCCCTCACCACCCCACCCCCTCCTTCGTGAGAGCAACGTTCCCCACAGGTCATCCCGGGGGGCACGGGGGCGAAATGCGGGGTGCCTAGTTTCGGGGGGCCGGGTGGTGGTGCCCGGGGACTACTCCTGGAGGCCTGGCATGTGGATCGAGCGGTGGGAGCCGGAGGACGAGAGGTTCTGGAAGGAGGAGGGCGGGGAGCGGGTCGCGCGGCGGAATCTGGTGTTCTCCGTGCTGTCCGAGCACATCGGGTTCTCCGTGTGGAGCCTGTGGTCGGTGATGGTGCTGTTCATGGGGCCCGAGTACGGCATCGACGCCGCCGGGAAGTTCTTCCTGGTGTCGATGGCCACCCTGGTCGGCGCCGTCGTGCGCGTCCCGTACACCTTCGCCGTCGCCCGCTTCGGGGGCCGCGCCTGGACCGTGATCGCCGCCTCGCTGCTGCTGCTCCCCACCATCGCCGCCTTCGCCGTCATGGAGCCGGGGACGTCGTACGGCACGTTCATGGCATGTGCGCTGCTCACCGGCATCGGCGGCGGCAACTTCGCCTCCAGCATGACCAACATCAACTCCTTCTTCCCGCTGCGAAAGAAGGGCTGGGCGCTCGGCCTCAACGCCGGGGGCGGCAACATCGGGGTCCCCGTCGTCCAGCTCGTCGGGCTCGCCGTGATCGGGGCGGGCGGCGGACCGCGCGTGGTCCTCGGGATCTACATCCCGCTCATCCTGCTCTCCGCCGTCTGCGCCTACCGCCACATGGACAGCATCTCCTCCGTCCGCAACGACACCGGCGCCGTGCGGGCCGCCGCGCGGGACCCGCACACGTGGATCATGTCGCTCCTGTACGTGGGGACGTTCGGGTCGTTCATCGGGTACGGGTTCGCCTTCGGCCTCGTCCTGCAGACGCAGTTCGGGCGCACCCCCCTGGAGGCCGCGCAGCTCACCTTCGTCGGACCGCTGCTCGGCTCGCTGGTCAGGCCGGTCGGCGGGCGGCTCGCCGACCGGTTCGGCGGGGCGCGCATCACGCTGTGGAACTTCCTCGGGATGGGCGCGGCGACCGGGGTCGTCGTGGTGGCGTCCGTACGGGAGTCGCTCGCGCTGTTCGTCGGCGCGTTCGTGGCGCTGTTCGTGCTCACCGGGCTCGGCAACGGCTCGACGTACAAGATGATCCCCGGCATCTTCCAGGCGAAGGCCGAGGCCGGCGGGCTCGTGGGGGAGGCCGCCGCGGTCCGGGGGCGGCGGCTGTCCGGCGCCGCGATGGGACTGATCGGCGCGGTCGGCGGGCTCGGCGGCCTCGGCATCAACCTCGCGCTGCGCCAGTCCTTCCGGACCGCGGGCACCGGAACCGGGGCCTACGTCGCCTTCCTCGCCTTCTACGGGGTGTGCGCGGCCGTCACCTGGGCCGTATACCGTCGCAGGACGGCCGAACGGACCGCCCCCGCGGCCGGCCCGGAGCGGAACCCGCAGCTCGGCTACGCCGAGGTGTGAGCCGGGGCGCGACGCGGGAGGCGGGACGTAACACGGCGGACATCGCCACGAACCGGGCCCGTCACGCGCCGTTGACAGGCTCGGTCGTCCGCCGCCACGAACCACGGACCACGAGCCACGGACCACGAGCGGGACGAGACGGGACCGGACCATGCACGCCACTGCCACGAACGACCCGACCGCGCACGGGCCCCTCGCCGGATTCACCGTCGGCGTCACCGCGGCCCGCCGTGCCGACGAGCTCGGCGCGCTGCTCCAGCGGCGCGGCGCCACCGTGCTGCACGCGCCCGCGCTGCGTATCGTGCCGCTCGCCGACGACAGTGAACTCCTGGACGCCACGAAGGAGTTGATCGCCCACGCGCCCGACGTCGTCGTCGCCACCACCGCCATCGGGTTCCGCGGCTGGATCGAGGCCGCCGACGGCTGGGGCCACGGCGAGGCGCTGCTCCGCTGCCTGCGCGGGGTCGAACTGCTCGCCCGCGGGCCGAAGGTCAAGGGCGCGGTGCGGGCCGCCGGGCTCACCGAGGAGTGGTCACCGTCCTCCGAGTCCATGGCCGAGGTCCTCGACCGGCTGCTCGGCGAGGGCGTCGAGGGGCGGCGCGTCGCCCTCCAGCTGCACGGGGAGCCGCTGCCCGGCTTCGTCGAGGCGCTGCGTGCCGGGGGTGCCGAGGTGGTCAAGGTGCCGGTGTACCGGTGGTTGCCGCCGGAGGACCTCACGCCCGTGGACCGGCTCCTGGACGCCACCGTCGGTGGGGGTGTCGACGCGCTGACGTTCACCAGCGCGCCCGCCGCCGCGTCGCTGCTCGCCCGGGCGGAGGAGCGCGGCATGACCGCCGAGCTGCTCGCCGTGCTGCGGCACGATGTGCTGTCCGCCTGCGTGGGGCCGGTCACCGCGCTGCCGTTGCAGTCCCTCGGCGTGGACACGGTGCGGCCCGAGCGGTTCCGGCTCGGGCCGCTGGTGCAGTTGCTGTGCAAGGAACTTCCCGCCCGTACGCGGGTGTTGACGCTGGCCGGGCGGCGTGTGGAGATCCGTGGGCATGCGGTGCTGGTCGACGAGGAGCTGCGGGCCGTGCCGCCCGCGGGGATGGCGCTGCTCTTGGCGCTCGCGCGCCGGCCCGGGTGGGTCGTGGCCCGTGCCGAACTGTTGCGGGCGTTGCCGGGGGCGGGGAGCGATGAGCATGCGGTGGAGTCGGCGGTGGCTCGTCTGCGGGGGGCCCTGGGGGCGCCCAAGCTGATTCAGACGGTGGTCAAGCGGGGGTATCGGCTTGCCGTCGACCCCGCGGTGGGGTCCAAGTATGTGAGTTGAGGGGGGGGAGGGGGAGGGGGCGGGGTTCTGGTGCGGGTTCGGGTGCGGGTCGGTGGGGGTGTTCGCGCAGTTCCCCGCGCCCCTGGGAGGGGGGCTTCGGTGTCGTTCTCGGGTGCGGGCCTGTCTGGGTTGCTCGCGCAGTTCCCCGCGCCCCTGTAGGGGGCTCCGGGTCTTGTTCTTGGGTGCGGGGCCGATGGGGCTGGTCGCGCAGTTCCCCGCGCCCCTGGCTCCGCCGGGGATCCGGCACCCCCCACCCCACCCCCCGACCCGCACAGGCCCATGTCGCGTTTTGCGGGGCTATCCCGGGGCTGTCCCGGGGCTATCGGGCGGCATCCGGGGGCAACCTGGTGCGCTGGGTTCCGGACCTGCCCGGGGACAGGCACTGTAGGGGGTAGGCGACGGCATTCACTCACCGGTGACCCCCAAGGCGGTGACAGACGCATGGCGTTGGGCACGGACCCGGCTCCGTACGAGCTGCGATTCGACTCCGGGCGCGGCTGCCTGGACCTCGTGGCCACGAACCATCCCGTGGAACGACTCGACTCCGTGCCGAGACTGCGCGCCTGGATCGTGGGCGCGGGCCTCGTCCCGGCGGGTGCGAAACTGCCCGGCGCGGGCCCGCAGTGGCTCGGGGCGTTCCGGGAACTGCGCGGTCTGGTGGCCCAGTTGGTGCGCGGCGAGATCGAGGGGCGCCCGGTCGGGCCCGCCCTGGACCGGATCAACGCGCTGGCCGCACCCGCACCCCCCGCCCCGTACGCCGTACGCGCCCCCGACGGCACCCTCGTCCGTGTCCTGCGCGGCGAACCCGGCTGCCCGGCCCTGCTCGCCGCCGTCGCCCGGGACGCCGTCGACCTGCTCACCGATCCCGCCGCCCGCGCGCTGCTGCGCCAGTGCGAGGGCGACAACTGCCCCATCGTGTACCTCGACACGTCCCGCGGCAGGCGCCGCCGCTGGTGCTCCAGCGAGGTCTGCGGCAACCGTGAGCGGGTGGCCCGGCACCGCAGGAGGGCCGCCCTCGCGCGGACCTGAACCCGGGGTGGTCCCCCCGGGCTTGAGTCCTCGTACGCGGTCGCCGCCCGCCGGGCGAACCGCACCGAAGGCCCCGCCCGTTGAACGCCCCCGCCCCCGCCTACGTACCTCCGACGTGAGACCCGCCCAAAGCGCGGACAACGGAGGTGCGCGTGCGCAAGGATTCCGCCGTGGCCGATGAGCGCCCACAGCCGAACCGACATCGCCTCGGCCGACCCCAGGGCCCGGACGAGGAACTGATGCGCGCCCTCTACCGCGAGCACGCGGGACCGCTTCTCGCCTATGTGCTGCGCCTGGTGGCGGGCGACCGGCAGCGCGCCGAGGACGTCGTGCAGGAAACGCTCATCCGTGCCTGGAAGAACGCCGGTCGGCTCAACCGGGCCACCGGTTCGGTACGCCCCTGGCTGGTGACGGTCGCCCGGCGCATCGTCATCGACGGCCACCGCAGCCGGCAGGCCCGGCCGCAGGAGGTCGATCCGTCGCCGCTGGAGGTCATCCCCGCGGAGGACGAGATCGATAAGGCGCTGTGGCTGATGACCCTCTCGGACGCGCTGGAGGACCTGACTCCCGCGCACCGGGAGGTACTTGTCGAGACCTACTTCAAGGGGCGTACGGTCAACGAGGCGGCCCAGACGCTGGGGATACCCAGCGGGACGGTCCGTTCACGGGTCTTCTACGCGCTGCGCTCGATGAAGCTGGCGCTCGAGGAACGGGGGGTGACGGCATGACCGAGTCCTACGGCCACCACGGCGCCTGGCGGGACGAGGAGCTCCACGAGACCGTCGGCGCCTACGCCCTCGGGATCCTGGACGACGCGGAGGCGACGCGGTTCGAGGAGCACCTCGCCGGGTGCGGGCCCTGCCAGCACCAGCTGGAGGAGTTCTCCGGAGTGGAGCCGATGCTCGCCGCGCTCGCCGACTTCCCCGGGCCCCACGGCACTCCCGAGATCGGCGAGCGGCTCGCCGCCCGGCCGGGACCCGGCCTGGCCCGGCGCCTGGTCGACGAGGTGTCCGTGACCCGGGAGCGCCGGCGCAGGCGCGGCCTGTACCTGGTCGCGGCGGCGGCCGTGCTGATCGTCGGCGGGCCGCTCGTGGTCCTCGCCGCCACCGGCGACGACGGCGGCTCCCGCGACGCGGTGGCCGACCCGCACCCGACCAGCCCCGCCGAGGACGCCTTCTTCCACCACATGGAGCGCAAGACCCGCGCCACCGACCCGAGGACCAGGGTCAGCGCCACGGTCGGCACCGAGGAGAAGGCCTGGGGCACGCACACCGTCCTGGAGCTGAAGAACGTCAAGGGCCCGCTCAAGTGCTCCCTGATCGCGGTCGGCAAGGACGGCGCGAAGGAGACCGTCAGCAGCTGGTCGGTGCCCGCGTGGGGATACGGCATCAAGGACAGTCCGAACAAATGGGCCCGCGGCCCGCTGTACGTCCACGGGGGCGCCGCGATGGACCGCAACGACATCGACCACTTCGAGGTGACCACGTTCGACGGCAAGCGGCTGGTCAAGGTGGGCGCGTAACCGTCGACACGTGCACAGGAGGGCCCCCTTTCGCCTAAGGTGGACGGCTGCTCGGTACGGGCAGCAGCACGGTGCGAAAGGGGCCTCGGTGGCCGACGTCAACGCAGTAATGCCGTCAGGCACACGCGACCGCGAGATCAGCGTCGAACAGGGACATCTCGACCAGGTCTACCGGCGCCTGGAGGAGAAGATCCACGAGGCCGAGTTCCTGATGGACGACGCGGCCAAGCGGTCCCAGGTCGGCACGCCCGGCGCGCTCGCCGAGCGCGACGCGCAGGTCTTCCGCGCCGGTGTGCACCTCAACCGGCTGAACAACGAGTTCGAGGACTTCCTCTTCGGCCGCATCGACCTGCTCCAGGGCAAGGACGGCAAGAAGGGGCCCGACGGCGCCTACACGGCGGTCGAGCCGGCCGAGGGCGCGGTCCGCGAGGACGAGAGCGGCCGGCACGCCGACATCGCGGAGACCCTGCACATCGGCCGCATCGGCGTCCTGGACGCGGACTACTCCCCGCTGGTCATCGACTGGCGGGCGCCGGCCGCCGCGCCCTTCTACCGCTCGACGCCGGTCGACCCGGGCCGCGTGGTGCGCCGCCGCGTCATCCGCTCCAAGGGCCGCAAGGTGCTCGGCGTCGAGGACGACCTGATGCGTCCGGAGCTCACCGCGCGCCTGGACGGCGAGGTGCTCCCGGTGATCGGCGACGGCGCTCTGATGGCCGCGCTCGGCCAGGCCCGCAGCCACTCGATGCGGGACATCGTGGCGTCCATCCAGGCCGAGCAGGACCTGGTGATCCGGGCGCCCGCCGCGTCGGTGACGTACGTGGAGGGCGGCCCCGGCACCGGCAAGACCGCCGTGGCCCTGCACCGCGCGGCCTACCTCCTCTACCAGGACCGCCGCCGGTACGCGGGCGGCATCCTGATCGTCTCCCCGACCCCGCTCCTGGTCGCCTACACGGAGGGCGTGCTGCCGTCCCTCGGCGAGGAGGGGCAGGTCGCGATCCGCGCGGTCGGCTCGCTGGTCGACGGGGTGGCGGCGACGGAGTACGACAGCCCGGCGGTGGCCAGGGCCAAGGGCTCCTCGCGGATGCTGAGGGTGCTGCGCAAGGCCGCCCGCGGGGCCCTGGAGGGCGCGCCCGTCAAGGCCGCGGCGCCGCGCGGGGCCCAGGGGCAACTGGCCTTCGGCGAGGAGCCGGAGGAGCAGGAGGAGACAGGCGGGGCGGACGGGGCGGAGGAGTCCCGGGGCGCCGGCGCCCGGCAGGGCACCCCCACCCGGCTGCGCGTCGTCGCCTTCGGCCGCCGCCTCGAACTGGACGCCGCCCAGCTGGACCGCATCCGCCGCACCGCGCTCGGCGGCACCGCCCCGGTCAACCTGCTGCGCCCGCGCGCCCGCAAGCTCCTCCTGGACGCCCTGTGGTCGCAGTCCGGCGCGGCGGGTCGGCACACGGACCCGGAGCTGGCCGCCGAGCTCCGCTCGTCCTTCGACGACGACATCACGTCCGAGGACGCCTTCCTCCACTTCCTGGACGCCTGGTGGCCCGAGCTCACCCCGCGCGGGGTGCTCGCCGCGATGGGCGACGAGAAGCGGCTCGGCCGCTGGGCCCGCCGGATCCTGAACCCGGGCGAGGTCCGCAAGGTCGCCCGCTCGCTGCGGCGGGACGCCCTGTCGGTGCACGACGTGGCGCTCCTCGACGAGCTGCAGGCGATCCTCGGCACGCCGCACCGCCCCAGGAAGAAGCGCGAGCTCGACCCCCTCGACCTGCTCACCGGCCTGGAGGAGCTGATGCCGCAGCGCGAGGAGTCCCAGCGCGAGCGCGCCGAGCGGCTGGCGGCCGAGCGCACCGAGTACGCGCACGTCATCGTGGACGAGGCCCAGGACCTGACGCCCATGCAGTGGCGGATGGTGGGCCGCCGCGGGCGGCACGCCACCTGGACGGTCGTCGGCGACCCGGCGCAGTCCTCCTGGTCGGACCCGGACGAGGCGGGCGAGGCGCGCGACGAGGCACTGGGCACCCGGCCGCGCCGCCGCTTCACCCTCACCGTCAACTACCGCAACCCCGCCGAGATCGCCGAGCTCGCCGCGAAGGTGCTCGCCCTGGCGATGCCGGGCGCCGAGTCCCCCTCGGCGGTCCGCTCCACGGGCATCGAGCCCCGCTTCGCCGTCGTACGGGACGGGGATCTGGCCGCCTCGGTGCGCGCGGCGGCGGCCGAGCTCTTGGATCAGGTCACCGGCACGGTCGGCGTGGTCGTGGCGATGAACCGGCGCGAGCAGGCGGCGCGCTGGCTCGCGGGGCTGGGGGAGCGGGTGGTGGCGCTCGGCAGCCTGGAGGCCAAGGGCCTGGAGTACGACGCGACGCTGGTCGTCTCGCCCGCGGAGATCGCGGACGAGTCCCCTGCGGGTCTGCGGGTGCTGTACGTGGCGCTGACGCGCGCGACGCAGCAGCTCACCGTCCTGTCGGGGGAGCGCGACGAGCCCGACGCGGCGGGCGTGCCGGACCTGCTGAGGGACTGAGGGACGGTCCGCGGGGCGGTCCGCGCGGGAGAGAACACTTTTGCCCGCGGGACGGGAATTGCCTTACGTGGATCGTTTGTTACCTTGGATGTGGCACCGGCCCGATCCAAGCCCCCGGGCCCAACCTTCGTCGCTACGAGCGACCACTTGCCGCGAGGCGAGCATGGCGGGTCGGTGTCATTGAACGAACGGAAGAGGCCCACGTCACACCGTGACGTGGGCCTCTTCCTCGTTTTCGGGGGCCCCTTCCACCGAGCCGCAACTTCTCGTATGGTGGAAACAGGTTTCCAAAAACGCAGCGCACTGGCCGGTGAACACAACGTTCTCAATCCGGGGCGACTACCACGTACTCGGCGGTAGGTGCGACCATCGGACGGCAAGAGCTACAAGGTGAAAGCAGAGGAAGTCGGCCATGGCAACGGCGCCCAGCGTCTCCTACTCGATGACGGTCCGGCTGGAGGTGCCCGCGAGCGGCACGGCGGTCTCCCGGCTCACCACGACCGTCGAGTCCTCCGGGGGCTCGGTGACCGGCCTCGACGTCACGGCCTCCGGTCACGAGATGCTGCGGATCGACGTGACGATCGCGGCCTCCTCCACGACGCACGCCGACGAGATCGTCGAGCAGTTGCGCACGATCGAGGGCGTCACCCTCGGCAAGGTCTCCGACCGTACGTTCCTGATGCACCTCGGCGGCAAGATCGAGATGCAGTCCAAGCACCCCATCAGGAACCGTGACGACCTCTCCATGGTCTACACCCCGGGTGTCGCCCGGGTCTGCATGGCGATCGCGGAGAACCCCGAGGACGCCCGCCGCCTGACCATCAAGCGGAACACCGTTGCGGTCGTAACGGACGGTTCGGCCGTGCTGGGCCTCGGCAACATCGGCCCGATGGCCGCCATGCCGGTCATGGAGGGCAAGGCGGCCCTCTTCAAGCGCTTCGCCGACATCGATGCCTGGCCGATCTGCCTGGACACCCAGGACACCGACGCCATCGTCGAGATCGTCAAGGCCATCGCCCCCGGCTTCGCGGGCATCAACCTGGAGGACATCTCCGCGCCCCGCTGCTTCGAGATCGAGGCCCGGCTGCGCGAGGCCCTCGACATCCCCGTCTTCCACGACGACCAGCACGGCACCGCCATCGTCGTCCTCGCCGCCCTCACCAACGCCCTGCGCGTGGTCGGCAAGAACATCGGCGACGTGCGCGTGGTCATGTCGGGCGCCGGCGCGGCCGGTACGGCGATCCTCAAGCTGCTGCTGGCCGCCGGTGTGAAGAACGCCGTGGTGGCCGACATCCACGGCGTCGTGCACGCCGACCGCGAGGACCTCGTCGGCACGGACGTGGACTCGCCGCTGCGCTGGATCGCCGACAACACCAACCCCGAGGGTCTCACGGGCACCCTCAAGGAGGCCGTGGTGGGCGCCGACGTCTTCATCGGCGTCTCCGCTCCGAACGTCCTGAACGGCGACGACGTGGCCGCCATGGCCGAGGGTGCCATCGTGTTCGCGCTCGCGAACCCGGACCCGGAGGTCGACCCGGCGGTCGCCCGCCAGACGGCGGCGGTCGTCGCCACCGGCCGCTCGGACTTCCCGAACCAGATCAACAACGTCCTGGTCTTCCCCGGCGTCTTCCGCGGCCTCCTCGACGCCCAGTCGCGGACGGTCAACACGGAGATGATGCTGGCCGCCGCGGGCGCCCTCGCGGACGTCGTCGCGGAGGACGAGCTGAACCGCAACTACATCATCCCCAGCGTCTTCAACGACAAGGTCGCGGGTGCCGTCGCCGGTGCCGTGCGGACCGCCGCGAAGGCCGCCGGGGCCGCTGTGACGGGTCCCACGGCGTAACGGGACCGGCGCGTCGCGGGACCCGGGGCCCGAGGGGCCCCTCTAGGGTGGCTTGGCAGCAAGCAAGCCCTCCCGGCCCCGTCATTTCAGGGGCGGCGGACGCTTTTCGTGTGACCCCCAAGGGCGCCGGATTGGCTTTCCCGCCGCAGGTGGGGGCAGGATGCGTAATCGGGCGCGAGGGTCTGACGTCAGACCCGGGTCCGGGGACTGTCCGAGGACCCTGGCAGCATCGTCTTCGCTGTGCCCATCATGCGGCTCTGCCGCGTGGCACGCCTCAACGGCAAAAGAACACGGGAGTACAAACATGAACCGCAGTGAGCTGGTGGCCGCGCTGGCCGACCGCGCCGAGGTGACCCGCAAGGACGCCGACGCCGTGCTGGCCGCGTTCGCCGAGACCGTCGGCGAGATCGTTGCCAAGGGCGACGAGAAGGTCACCATCCCCGGCTTCCTGACCTTCGAGCGCACCCACCGTGCCGCTCGCACCGCCCGCAACCCGCAGACCGGCGAGCCGATCAACATTCCGGCCGGTTACAGCGTCAAGGTTTCGGCTGGTTCCAAGCTGAAGGAAGCGGCCAAGGGGAAGTAACCCCGAGCAGCTGAAAGGGGCGGTCACCCACCGGGTGACCGCCCCTTTCGTGTGCGTCCGGCCCGGCCCCCGCGCGGGCCGGGCCGGTTCCGCTACAGCGCCGCCCTGCCCGGCAGCTCGACCTTCGCGCCGAGCTCGACGAGCTTGTCCATGAAATTCTCGTAGCCGCGGTTGATCAGGTCGATGCCGTGGACGCGGGACGTGCCCTGCGCCGCGAGGGCCGCGATCAGGTACGAGAAGCCGCCGCGCAGGTCGGGGATGACCAGATCGGCGCCCTGCAGCTTCGTGGGGCCGCTGACGACCGCCGAGTGCAGGAAGTTGCGCTGGCCGAAGCGGCAGTCCGAGCCGCCCAGGCACTCGCGGTAGAGCTGGATGTGTGCGCCCATCTGGTTGAGCGCGGAGGTGAATCCCAGCCGGGACTCGTAGACCGTCTCGTGGACGATGGACAGGCCCGCGGCCTGCGTCAGGGCCACCACGAGCGGCTGCTGCCAGTCGGTCTGGAAACCGGGGTGCACGTCCGTCTCCAGCGCGATCGCGTTGAGCGAGCCGCCCGGGTGCCAGAAGCGGATGCCCTCGTCGTCGATCTCGAAGGCACCGCCCACCTTCCGGTAGGTGTTCAGGAACGTCATCATCGAGCGCTGCTGGGCGCCGCGGACGTAGATATTGCCTTCGGTCGCCAGGGCCGCGGAAGCCCAGGAGGCGGCCTCCAGGCGGTCCGAGAGGGCGTGGTGGTTGTAGCCGCCGAGGCTGTCGACGCCGGTGATCCGTATGGTCCGGTCGGTGTCCATGGCGATGATCGCGCCCATTTTCTGCAGGACGCAGATCAGGTCCTCGATCTCCGGCTCCACCGCCGCGTTCGAGAGCTCGGTCACGCCCTCCGCGAGCACGGCGGTCAGCAGCACCTGCTCGGTGGCGCCCACGGACGGGTACGGCAGCCGGATCTTGGTGCCGCGCAGCCGCTGCGGGGCCTCCAGGTACTGCCCGCCCTCGCGCTTCTCGATGGTCGCGCCGAACTGGCGGAGCACCTCGAAGTGGAAGTCGATCGGCCGGCCGCCGATGTCGCAGCCGCCGAGACCGGGGATGAAGGCGTGCCCGAGGCGGTGCAGCAGCGGGCCGCAGAAGAGGATCGGAATGCGCGACGAGCCCGCGTGGGCGTCGATGTCGGCGACGTTCGCGCTCTCCACGTGCGACGGGTCCATGATGAGCTCGCCCGGCTGCTCACCGGGGCGGACGGTCACGCCGTGCAGCTGCAGCAGGCCGCGGACGACGCGGACGTCCCGGATGTCGGGGACATTGCGCAGCCGGCTCGGAGCGCTGCCGAGCAGCGCGGCGACCATGGCCTTGGGCACGAGGTTCTTCGCGCCGCGGACACGGATTTCACCCTCCAGCGGGGTTCCGCCGTGGACAAGCAGTACGTCATCGGTGACGGTCATGAATCTCGCGTTCCGATTGGATGGACGGGGGGACCAAAGGGCAAGCGTAATGGCCGCGTACCCCCCTTCCGTAAGGCCGAGGACGGGTCAAGCACGTCATGACTTCGCCACAACACGAAACGTTCGGAACCGGACACTCCGGGTCACCGCAGGTCGCAGGCGTACCGCACGACCCCGCGGGGCCCTGAGCTGCATTCACTCCGGTATGCGCATTGGCTCCCCGCGCAGGGCAAAGATGCGGGATCATGTGGTCCATGACCGAGGTGTCCTCGCTCACAGGGCGGCTTCTCGTGGCGACGCCCGCCCTGGCGGACCCGAACTTCGACCGCGCGGTGGTGCTGCTCCTCGACCACGACGAGGAGGGCTCGCTCGGCGTGGTCCTCAACCGCCCGACGCCGGTGGACGTCGCCGACATCCTGGAGGGCTGGGGCGAGCTGACCGGCACGCCCGGCGTCGTCTTCCAGGGCGGACCCGTCTCGCTCGACTCGGCGCTGGGGGTCGCCGTGATCCCGGGCGACGAGGCGCACGCCCCGGGCGCCCGCCCGCGCGGCGGCAGAACGTCGGCCCGCGGCGCGCGGTCGCGTGCGGGCGGCGCCGACCCGGTGGGCTTCCGCCGGGTGCACGGCGCGATCGGCCTGGTCGACCTGGAGGCCCCGCCGGAGCTCCTGGCCTCGGCCCTCGGCTCCCTGCGGATCTTCGCGGGCTACTCGGGCTGGGGCCCGGGCCAGCTGGAGAACGAGCTGGAGGACGGCGCCTGGTACGTGGTCGAGTCCGAGCCGGGCGACGTCTCCTCACCGGATCCGGAGCGGCTGTGGCGCGCGGTGCTGCGCCGCCAGCGCAGCGAGCTCGCGATGGTGGCGACCTATCCGGACGACCCGTCGCTGAACTGAGCGGCGCACTGCTCCAGATAGCGCACGGCCAGCGGGTGCGCGTCGCGGGCGGCGACCGCCAGGGACACGGTGACCGGCGGGGCGTTCTTCAGCCGGACGCGGCGCAGCGACGGATGGGCGTGCCTGCGGGCCACCGGCTCGGGCGCCACGCCCACGCCGTGGCCCGCCGCGACCGCCTCCAGCCACTCGTCGAGGTTGTCGGCGGTGCAGGCGAGCCGGGGGCGGCGGCCCTCGGGCCACAGCTCCGGGCGGGTCGTGCCGGTCACCGTGTTCACGACCAGCGGGAAGTCGGCGAGCTCCGCCCAGTCCAGGACGCGGCGGCCCGCGAGTTCGGCCGAGCCGCGGGCGACGACCGCCACCCGCGGCTCGCGCAGCAGCACGCGTGAGCGCACCGCGCCGCCCGCCGGCACGTCACCGCGTACCACCGCCACGTCACAGGCCCCCGACGCCAGGCCCGCGAGCGGCGCGTCACGGCGGACCAGGCGCACGCCCGCGCCGGTCGCGGCCTTGAAGGCGGCGGTCAGCGGGACGCACGCCTCGGGCAGGACCGAGGTGAAGCCGAGCCGCAGCAGCGGCGGTTCGGCGCCCGCGGCGGTGTCCAGGGCGGTGTCGAGCCGGGCCAGGAGCGGGGCGAGGTCGTCGCGCAGCCTGCGCCCGGCCTCGGTGAGCCCGACGCGGCGCGTGGTCCGTTCCAGGAGCCGCGCCCCGAGGCTCTCCTCCAGGGCGCGCACCGTGCGGGTCAGCGCGGGCTGCCCGACGCGGAGCCGGTCGGCGGCGTGGGTGAAGCTCAGCTCGTCGGCGACGGCGAGGAATCCGCGCAGGTGGCGCAGTTCCACCGCCTCCGTCCCCGCCCGGTCCGCGGTGCGTACGTGATCCATGCGTCCCGAGCATAAGTGCACGCCGCGGGCATTTCCCCGGGGAACCGGAGGCTGCCTACGGTCCGGATCCGCCGGTGCCGAAGCCGGTGGACGTGCCGGCGACGAGCCGGGCAGCGACGTGCACGAGCAAGGGAGTTGGGTCGCGTGCGCAAAGTGTGGCTGTTGATGCTGGGGTCCTTCACGCTGGGCCTGGACGCCTATGTGACGGCCGGGCTGCTGCCGGTCGTCGCGAAGGACCTGGGGACGACCGTCTCGCTCGCGGGGCAGATGGTCACCGTCTTCACCCTCGCCTACGCGGTCAGCGCGCCGCTGGTGGCGGGGCTCCTGTCGGGCGTACGGCCGCGGGCCCTCGTCGTCGCCGCGCTGGCCGTCTTCGCGCTCGGCAACGCGCTCACCGCGCTCGCGCCCGGTCTTGCCGTGCTGCTCCTGGCGCGGGCCGTGGCGGGGGCGGGCGCCGGGGTCTACTCGGCGCTGTCCACGGCCGCCGCCGCCACGCTGGCCGGCCCCGAGCGGCGCGGGCGGGCGCTCGCGCTGGTGATGGGCGGGATGAGCTCGGGCACCGTGCTCGGTGTGCCGCTGGGCGTGCTGCTCGCCGACCACACGTCCTGGCGGGCCACGATGTGGCTGGTCACGGGGCTCGGCACGGTCGCGCTGCTCGGCCTCGCGGCCGGGCTGCCCGAGATGCCCGCCGAGCCGCCGGTCCCGGTGCGGGCACGGCTCGGGGCGCTCGCCGACCGGACGGTGCTGCCCGTCGTGGGCGTCTCCTTCCTCGGCGCGGTGGCCAGCCTCGGCCTCTACACCTACCTGGCGCCGGTGCTCGCCTCCTCGGGCGGCGTGGGCGAGGGCGACGTGGCGCCCCACCTGTGGGCGTGGGGGATCGGCGGGGTGCTCGGCAGCGTGCTCGCCGGGCCGCTGGTGGACCGCACCGGGCGGGTGGTCGCCCTGGTGACCGGGATCGTCTCGACCCTGGTCGTCGCGATCGGCCTGCTGCCGCTGCTCGGTGCCGCCGCGTATCCCGCGCTGGTCGTGTGGGGCGCGGCGGGCTGGGCCTTCCAGGTCCCGCAGCAGCACCGGCTGCTCGCCCTGCGCGCCGAACGCGGCACGGTCGCCCTCGCGCTGAACAACTCCGCGCTCTACCTGGGCAGCGCGGTCGGCTCCGCCCTCGCCGGGCTCGCCCTCGCCACGGGGCTCGCGCCGCGCGCCCTGCCGTGGGCGGCGGCCGCCGTCGCGGGCGCCGGGCTCGTCCTGCACCTGGCGACGGCACGCCCCGGCGCACTCCCGGCGACAGCCGCTGCCGGGAGTCGGCGGGCGTGAGTACCCTTGGCCCTTATGAGCACTCTTGAGCCCGAGCCCGAGCGCGGGGCAGGTACGGGGACCCTCGTAGAGCCGACGCCCCAGGTGTCGCACGGTGACGGCGACCACGAGCGCTATGCGCACTACGTCCAGAAGGACAAGATCATGGCGAGCGCCATGGACGGCACGCCCGTCGTGGCGCTCTGCGGCAAGGTGTGGGTCCCCGGCCGCGACCCGAAGAAGTACCCCGTCTGTCCCATGTGCAAGGAGATCTACGAGTCCATGGGCGCCGGCGGCGACAAGGACAAGGGCGGCAAGGACGGCAAGGGCGGCAAGAAGTAGCCCCTCGCGGTCCGTCGTGAGGGCCCTGCCGGGGCCCTCGTGAGACCCCTTCGCCCCAGGGGCGTTGCGCCTGCCGCAACGCCCCTTTTGCGTTGTGCAATCGCGTGACAGCCTACGGTTTCATGACCTTTGAGCACCTCATCCCGGCGCCCGCACGCGCCGAGGCCACGCAGAGCTCCTCCTTCGTCATCGACGCCGCCACCACCCTCTGGGCCGGCCCCGGCACCGGGTCCACCGAGCGGTGGCTGCGCGCCGCCCTCGGCACCGCGCTCGGCCTGCCGCTGCGCGACGGCGCCGAGGACGCGGCCAACTCCCTGTCCCTGCGCGTCGACGACTCCCTGGAGCCGGAGGCGTACCGGCTCACCGTCGACGGCGAGCGCGTCGAGATCCGCGGCGGCGCGGCCGCCGGTGTCTTCTGGGGCGCCCAGACCCTGCGCCAGCTCCTCGGTCCCGACGCCTTCCGCCGCGCGCAGCTGCGGCCCGGCGCCGAGCACACCGTGCCCGCGGGCGTGATCGAGGACGCGCCCCGCTTCGGCTGGCGCGGCATGATGCTCGACGTGGCACGGCACTTCATGCCGAAGGAAGGGGTCCTGCGCTACCTGGACCTGCTCGCCGCGCACAAGCTCAACGTCTTCCACTTCCACCTCACCGACGACCAGGGCTGGCGCGTGGAGATCAAGCGCCACCCGCGGCTCACCGAGAGCGGCTCGTGGCGGGCCCGCTCCAAGTGGGGCCACCGCGCCTCCCCGCTGTGGGAGGAGCGCCCGCACGGCGGCCACTACACCCAGGACGACATCCGCGAGATCGTCGCGTACGCGCGGTCGCTGCACATCACCGTCGTCCCCGAGATCGACATCCCCGGCCACTCGCAGGCCGCCATCAGCGCGTACCCGCACCTGGGCAACTCCGACGTCGTCGACACCGAGGCGCTCACCGTCTGGGACACCTGGGGGGTCAGCAAGAACGTCCTCGCCCCCACCGACGAGGTCATCAGCTTCTACGAAGGGGTCCTGGAGGAGATCCTCGACCTCTTCCCCTCCACCTTCATCCACGTCGGCGGCGACGAGTGCCCCAAGGACCAGTGGAAGGAGTCGGCCACCGCCCAGACCCGCATCAAGGAGCTGGAGGTCGAGGACGAGAACGGCCTGCAGAGCTGGTTCATCCGGCACTTCGACCGCTGGCTCGCCGAGCGCGGGCGGCGGCTCATCGGCTGGGACGAGATCCTGGAGGGCGGCCTCGCCGAGGGCGCCACCGTCTCCTCCTGGCGCGGCTACCGCGGCGGCATCGCCGCGGCCAAATCCGGCCACGACGTCGTCATGTGTCCCGAGCAGCACGTGTACTTGGACCACCGCCAGGACGGCGGCCCCGACGAGCCGATGCCCATCGGGTTCATCCGCACGCTGGAGGACGTCTACCGCTTCGAGCCGGTGCCCGCCGAGCTCACCGAGGAGGAGGCCGCCCACGTGCTCGGCACCCAGGCCAACGTCTGGACCGAGGTGATGGAGCACCAGCAGCGCGTCGACTACCAGGTGTTCCCGCGGCTCGCCGCCTTCTGCGAGGTGGCCTGGCGCACGCTGCCCGCCCCGGCCGAGCGGGACTTCGCCGACTTCGAGCGCCGGATGACCGCCCACTACGGGCGACTTGACGCCCTCGGCGTCGACTACCGGCCGCCCGGCGGCCCGTTGCCGCGACAGCAGCGACCGGGTGTGCTCGGACGCCCGATCGAGGGGGCGCCCCCAAACGTGTGAGTCACCCTCCGGGTGCGTGCTCCCGGCGGTCCGCGCTGGGAGCGTGGGCCGCCGGAAGCGGCGGCGCGGAGCACGCGCACGGGCCGCGGACCACGTGGGTATGCCGGAGGAACAAGCCGCCCGCACATCACCGGACCGGGGCAATTCCCGCCCACCGGCGAGGGGGTGCGAAACCGGTACATCCACCAGGTCCGCGGACGAATGCCTCCTAGCGGACCCCCGCGTCGGGGCCCGGGGAAGATGTGCCAGAGTTGCCACGTCCGGGTTGTGAGCACGTACCGTACGGCGGAACAGGCGTAACGGTGACACGTCGCGAAACGGCGAGCACTTCACCTACGCGTCGTACGTGGAGTAGGCGGCCGGGCATCGGGAAGGGGCAGCCGGTTTTGAGCACGCACGCACCGCAGGCGGCACGGACACCGCAGTCGGTGAAGCTGCCCGCCACGCTGGACGAGGCCGTGGCGGCACTCACCGCCATGCCCGCCGCCGTGCCCGTCGCCGGCGGCACCGACCTGATGACGTCGGTCAACTCCGGGCAGCTGCGCCCCGCCGCCCTCGTCGGCCTCGGCCGGATCAGCGAGATCCGCGGCTGGCAGTACCAGGACGGCCACGCCCTGCTCGGCGCGGGCCTGACCCACGCCCGCATGGGCCGCCCCGACTTCGCCGCCCTGATCCCCGCGCTCGCCGCCGCCGCGCGCGCCGCGGGCCCGCCGCAGATCCGCAACGCGGGCACCCTCGGCGGCAACATCGCCTCGGCCGCGCCGACCGGCGACGCGCTGCCGGTGCTCGCCGCCCTCGAAGCCGTCCTGATCATCGCGGGGCCCGGCGGCGCCCGCCGCGAGCTGCCCGTCTCGCACCTGCTCGCCGGCATGGAGATGCTCCGCCCCGGCGAGCTCATCGGCTTCGTGCGCGTCCCGCTGCTGCACGCGCCGCAGGTGTTCCTCAAGGCGACCGGCCGCACCGGGCCCGGCCGGGCCAGCGCCTCCGTCGCGCTCGTCCTCGACCCCGCGCGGCGCGGGGTGCGCTGCGCGGTCGGCGCCATCGCGCCGATGCCGCTGCGGCCCCTGGAGGCCGAGGAGTGGGTGGCCTCGCTGATCGACTGGGACGGCGAGCGCGGCAGCCTCGTCCCGGAGGCGGTCACCGCCTTCGGCGAGTACGTCGCCGCCGCCTGCATCCCCGAGCAGCCCCCGGCGGCCGACGGCACCGAACAGCCGCTGTCGCCCGCCGTACTGCACCTGCGGCGCACCGTCGCCGCACTGGCCCGACGAGCACTGGGGAGGGCGCTGTCGTGAGCGACGACCAGAACACCCACAACGGCGGCGGCTGGCAGCCGCACCCGCAGGGCGAGTACGACTCGGACGCCACGGCGTTCGTGCAGCTCCCCGAGGGCCTGCTGGACGCCCCGCTCGCCGCGCCCGGGCACGGCTACGTCCCGCCGCAGATAACGGTCAACCCCACCACCGCCGACGCCACCGACCCGGCCGCCACCGGCGCCTGGGTCATGCCGCCCGAGGTCACCGGCGCGGGCGGCGGCCGCGCCGTGCGCTGGCCCGAGGCGGGCACCGCGCAGCAGCAGCCCGCGCCCCCGGCGCAGGGCCACGACGGCACCCACGGGTACGACCCGCGGGCGACCGGCCAGTGGACCTTCGACGCGCAGAGCCCGGAGAGCGCGGAGAGCGGGGAGCGCCGGCCGTACGGGCAGGGCGGGGCCCCGGCGTACGAGCGGGACTACGAGCAGCAGGATTTCGAGCAGCGGGACTACGAGCAGCAGGACTACGAGTCGCGGGACTACGGCCACCAGTACGGGCAGCAGCCGCACGGTCCCGGCGCCCCGGCGTCCGGCACCGACGTCACCGGCCAGTGGTCGATCCCGGTCGCCGACGGTGATCTGCCGGACGAGTCCGGGGAGTTCACGGCCTCGTCGCTGGCCGCGGAGCTCGGCGCGTGGGGACGGGGCGGCGCCGCGCCGCCCGCGACGCTGCCCGGCGGCGCGCCCGCGCCGTGGGCGACGGGCGCGGGGGCCGGTGCGCCCTGGGGCGCCCCCTCGCGGGAGGCCGCGCAGGACGCGCTGGGCACCCCGCGGGAGAGCCTGTACGAGGCCCCGCACGAGCCCCTGCACGCGCCCGCGCGGCAGGCCCCGCAGCCCGTCCCGCACGAGCCCGTCCCGCACGAGCCCGTCCCGCACGAGCCCGCCGCGCACGAGGCCGTCCCCGAGCGGCCGGAGGAGCCCGAGCAGGAAAGCCGGTTCGAGAAGACGCAGTTGCTGCGGGCCATCAGTGTGCCGTCGGCCGAGCGGCCGGTGGAGCAGCCGGTGCGGCGGCCCGTCGAGCGGCCCGGCGCCGAGCCGGCCGCGGAGCCCGTCGCCGAGGAGCCGGTGCGGGCCCCGGAGGTCCCGCAGGCACCGGAGGCCCCCGAGGTCGCCGAGAGCCCCGAGGCGTCCGCGCCCCCGGTCGAGACGGCGACCGAGGCGACGGCCGAGATGCAGGCCGCTGTCCCGGCCGGGTTCGGGTCCGAGGCCCACGAGCCCCCCGCGCCCGCCCCCGACGTCCCCGCCGCCGAGACCGCGCCGGTGGACGCCCCGGACGAGACGCCCGTACCGGACGACGCCCCCGCGCCGGAACCGGCGGCGGAGCCGGACGCGGCCGTGGACGCGGAGCCGCAACAGGCCGCCGCGCCCGACGAGTCGGCCGCCCCCGCCGAGGACCCCGGGGCCACCGCAGCCCAGGCCGTCGAGACGGCCGAGACGATCGCGTCGGTCGAGGCGGTCGAGGCGGTCGAGGGCAGTCCCGCCGTCGAGTCCGTGGAGGCCGTGGAGGCCGCCACCGACGCCGCCCTGGCCCCCACCCCGCTCCACGACGACCACCCCCTCGTCTCGTACGTCCTGCGCGTGAACGGCACCGACCGGCCCGTCACGGACGCCTGGATCGGCGAGTCCCTGCTCTACGTGCTGCGCGAGCGGCTCGGCCTCGCGGGCGCCAAGGACGGCTGCTCGCAGGGCGAGTGCGGGGCGTGCAACGTCCAGGTGGACGGCCGCCTGGTCGCCTCCTGCCTGGTCCCGGCCGCGACCACCGCGGGCAGCGAGGTCCGCACCGTCGAGGGCCTGGCCGCCGACGGACAGCCCTCCGACGTGCAGCGCGCGCTCGCCGCGTGCGGCGCGGTGCAGTGCGGCTTCTGCGTGCCGGGCATGGCGATGACCGTGCACGACCTCCTGGAGGGCAACCCCGCCCCCACCGACCTGGAGGCCCGCCGCGCGCTGTGCGGCAACCTCTGCCGCTGCTCCGGCTACCGGGGCGTCCTGGACGCCGTGCGCGAGGTCGTCGCCGAGCGCGAGGCGTCCGCGACGGCCGCCGGGGCCGCGGCGCACGACGGCCACGAGCACCAGCACGAGCACGCCGACGAGGCGCGCATCCCGCACCAGGCGGGCCCGGGCGCCGGCGGCGTCCACCAGGCCACGCACGACGGCACGTACGACGGCGTGCCCGGCGGCCCCTACGACGGGCCGCACCCGTACGACGGAGCCGGACCCGAAGGGCCGCAGGGCCCCTACGGCCAGGACGGAGGCCACGCGTGAGCACCGACGCCACCACCGCGACGTCCGCCGCGCCGGGCGCCGAGCCGCCGCACGGCATCGGCGCGTCGCTGCCGTCGGCCGAGTCCCGGGTCAAGACGGAGGGCACCTTCCCCTACGCCTCCGACCTGTGGGCCGAGGGCCTGCTGTGGGCGGCGGTGCTGCGCTCCCCGCACGCGCACGCCCGCATCGTCTCCGTCGACACCAGCCACGCCCTGGAGATGCCGGGCGTACGCGCGGTCGTCACCCACGAGGACGTGCCGGGCGAGCGGACGCACGGACGGCGGACCGCGGACCGGCCGGTCTTCGCGTCCGACGTCGTACGCCACCACGGCGAGGCCATCGCCGCCGTGGCCGCCGACCACCCCGACACCGCGCGGATGGCGGCCGCCGCCGTCATCGTCGAGTACGAGGTGCTCGAACCGGTCACCGACCCGGAGAAGGCCTTCGAGGCCGAACCCCTGCACCCCGACGGGAACCTGATCCGGCACATCCCGCTGCGGCACGGCGACCCGGAGGCGGCGGGCGAGCTCGTCGTCGAGGGCCTGTACCGCATCGGCCGCCAGGACCCGGCGCCGATCGGCGCGGAGGCGGGCCTCGCGGTGCCGCGCCCGGACGGGGGAGTGGAGCTGTACATCGCCTCCACCGACCCGCACGCCGACCGGGACCGCGCCGCCGCCTGCTTCGGCATCACCCCCGACCGCGTGAAGGTCGTCGTGACGGGCGTGCCCGGCGCGACCGCCGACCGCGAGGACGCGAGCTTCCAACTCCCGCTCGGGCTCCTCGCGTTGCGCACCGGCTGCCCGGTCAAGCTGACCGCGACCCGCGAGGAGTCCTTCCTCGGCCACGCCCACCGCCACCCCACGCTGCTGCGCTACCGCCACCACGCGGACGCCGAGGGCCGCCTGGTCAAGGTGGAGGCGCAGGTCCTGCTCGACGCGGGCGCGTACGCGGACACGTCGGCGGAGGCGCTGGCCGCCGCCGTCTCCTTCGCCTGCGGCCCCTACGTCGTGCCGAACGCCTTCATCGAGGGCTGGGCGGTCCGTACGAACAACCCGCCCTCCGGCCATGTGCGCGGCGAGGGCGCCCTCCAGGTGTGCGCCGCCTACGAGGCGCAGATGGACAAGATCGCCAAGAAGCTGGGCGTCGACCCGGCCGAGCTGCGGCTGCGCAACGCCATGGCGACCGGGGACATCCTGCCCACCGGGCAGACGGTGACGTGCCCGGCCCCGGTGGCCGAACTGCTCGCCGCCGTACGGGACTTCCCGCTGCCCGACCTGCCCAAGGACACCCCCGAGGACGAGTGGCTGCTGCCCGGCGGCCCCGAGGGCGCGGGCGAGCCCGCCGCGGTGCGCCGGGGCGTGGGCTACGGCCTGGGCATGGTCCAGCTCCTGGGCGCCGAGGGCACCGACGAGGTCTCCACGGCCACCGTGAAGGTCCACGACGGCGTGGCGACGGTGATCTGCGCGGCCGTCGAGACCGGTCAGGGCTTCACCACCCTGGCCCGCCAGATCGTCCAGGAGACGCTGGGCATCGAGGACGTGCGGGTCGCGCCGGTCGACACCGACCAGCCGCCCGCGGGACCGAGCTGCCGCGGCCGCCACACCTGGGTGTCGGGCGGCGCGGTGGAGCGCGCCGCGAAGATGGTCCGCACGCAGCTCCTGCAGCCGCTGGCCCACAAGTTCGGCATGTCCACCGAGCTCCTGCAGATCACCGACGGCAAGATCACCTCGTACGACGGCGTGCTCTCCACGACCGTCACCGAGGCGCTGGACGGCAAGGAACTGTGGGCCACGGCCCAGTGCCGTCCGCACCCGACCGAGCCGCTCGACGAGGCCGGGCAGGGCGACGCCTTCGTCGGCATGGCGTTCTGCGCGATCCGCGCGGTCGTCGACGTCGACATCGAGATCGGCGCCGTCCGGGTCGTGGAGCTCGCCGTCGCCCAGGACGTGGGCCGCATCCTCAACCCCGCCCAGCTGCGGGCCCGTATCGAGGCGGGCGTCACGCAGGGCGTGGGCGCCGCCCTCACGGAGAACCTGCGCACGCCGCGCGGCCTGGTCCGCCATCCGGACCTGACGGGCTACGCGCTGCCCACCGCCCTGGACACCCCGGACATCCGCATCGTGAAGCTGGTCGAGGAGCGGGACGTCGTGGCGCCCTTCGGCGCGAAGGCGGCCAGCGCGGTGCCGGTCGTGACGTCCCCCGCGGCGATCGCGTCGGCGGTCCGCGCGGCGACGGGCCGCCCGGTCAACCGCCTCCCGATCCGCCCGCAGGCGGCCGTCGCCACCACCTGACGGCGGAGCCCGTCAGCGGCGGGTCTCGATCGTCAGGTCGCCGCGGGTCAGCGTGCGGCCGAAGTCGCCGGCCAGCAGGTCGTGCGGGATGCCGAGGCCGATCGCGCTCGCCGCGTCGAGGCGGGCCAGCTGGCCGGCGTCGAAGTCGACCTCCAGGGCGCCGAGGTTGTCCTCCAGCTGCGCGGGCGTGCGGGCGCCGACGACCGGTGCCGTCACGGCCGGATTCCGCAGCGTCCAGGCCAGGCCGACCTGCGCGGGCGTGCGGCCGAGCTCCGCCGCGACCTCCTTCACGGCGTCCACGATCGCGAAGTTGCGCTCGGTGAGGGTGCCGCCCGCGACGGTCACGCTCCTGCGGGTGCCGTCAGCGGTGGGGGAGTCCGCCGCGGTCAGGTCGGCCCGGCTGTACTTGCCGGTGAGCACCCCGCCGCCCAGCGGCGAGAACGGCAGCACGCCGAGACCCAGCTCGCGGGCCATCGGGATCAGGTCGCGCTCCCCGGTGCGCTCGATCAGGCTGTACTCGATCTGCAGCGCGACCAGGGGCGACCAGCCGCGCAGGTCGGCGATCGCCTGCATGCGCGACACCTGCCAGGCGGGGACGTTGGAGACCGCCACGTACAGGATCTTGCCCTGGCGCACCAGGTCGTCCATTCCGCGCAGGATCTCCTCGACGGGCGTCGTGGAGTCCCACACGTGCAGGTGGAGCAGGTCCAGGTAGTCCGTCCGCAGGCGGCGCAGGCTGGACTCGACCGACGCGAACAGGTTCTTGCGGTGGCTGCCGCCGGAGTTGGGGTCGCCGGGCCTGCGCAGCGTCGTGTACTTCGTGGACAGCACCAGGCTCTCGCGGCGGTCGGCGGCGAACTCGCCGAGCAGCCGCTCGGAGCTGCCGTCGGTGTAGGTGCTCGCGGTGTCGATGAAGTTGCCGCCGCGCTCGACGTAGCGGTCGAACAGCTCGCGTGCCTCGGCCGGCCCGGCGCCCCAGCCCCACTCGGTGCCGAAGGTCGCCGCGCCGAGCGCCAGGGGCGAGACCCGCAGGCCGGAGCGGCCGAGCAGCCGGTAGGTGTCGAGGGTGAGTGGCATGGTGCGTCTCCTTGTGCGGGTGATCATCTCGTGCGGGTGGTCATCTCGTGCGGGTGGTCTTCCGTCGGGCACCACTCTGTGAGCGCCGCGGGCCGGGCGTAAGGGAGGGCCCTTCCTGGGAATGCGGGTCCTACCCCGGCCGTTGGAGCGGGAGTGACGACCCGCACCGTGGACTCGACCCGCGAGCTGGCCGCGTTCCTGCGCGCCCGGCGTGAGCGCCTCGACCCGGCCGACGCCGGACTGCCCGCGCGGCAGCGCTCCCGGCGGACCCCGGGGCTGCGCCGCGAGGAGGTCGCGGAGCTGGCCGGGATCAGCGTCGACTACGTCGTACGGCTGGAGCAGGCCCGCGGGCTGCGTCCCTCGGCGGACGTGGCGGAGGCGCTCTCGAAGGCGCTGCGCCTGGAGCCGGACGAGCGCGCCTACCTCTTCGACCTCGCCCGCCGACGCCCCCGCGAGGCCGACGAGCCCGCCACGGAAGCGGCGCCCCAGCTGGTCCGGCTGCTCGCCGACCTGTCGCCGCTGCCCGCCATGCTGCTGAACCACCGCTACGACATCCTGGCCTGGAACCCCGAGATGCCGCGGCTGCTCCTCGACTTCGACACCCTGCCGCCGGAGCGGCGCAACCTCATGTGGCTGTGTCTGCTGCACCCCGGGACGCGGGACTTCTACGCGGACCGTGAACGCGTCGTGCGCGAGGGGATCGCCCACCTGCGCGCGGCGTGGGCCGCGCACCCGGAGGACCGCGAACTGGCCGCCCGCATAGCCGAGTTCGGCGCGCGCGACGAGGAGTTCGCGCGCCTCTGGGAGGAACGGGACGTCAAGGTGAACGGCCGCGGGCTCAAGGTGATGCGGCACCCCGAGGCCGGGCGGATCGCGGTGCGCTTCGAGGTGCTGATGCCGCTCGACGACCGGGACCAGCGGCTGGTGATCCACCGGGCGGCGGACGAGGAGAGCCAGGCGGCGCTCGACGGGCTCCGGGCGGGCTGACGGCTACCAGAGGTCGTCGTCGCCCTCGTCCCTCCGCTCGCCGACCGGGCGCGCGGGCGGCGGAGCCGGGTCGCCCGGGGTTCCTCTGACCGCCACCGGCACCAGCGCCAGCAGGCCGGCGTCCTCGGGGTGGACCAGGGGCGGCAGCGGGATGTCCGGCGGCCAGGGGTAGCGGGGCAGGTCGTCGTCGGTGAACGTGAAGGCGCGGGGCCGGGGCGGGACGCGTGTCCTGCCGGCGGGAGGCGGCCGGTCCGGCGGCCCGGCCGGCGTGCGCGGGTGGCCGTCGTCGCCGGACGGGGGGTGCGGCTCGTCCCTGCGCCCGTCCCCGCGGACGTACCCGATCGCCCGGCACGCCCACCGGCGCTCACCGTCCTCCTCGCGGCAGTCGAGGTCGACGCGCAGTTCCAGCCGTCCCCGGTGCCGGTCGGCCGTCCCGATGCGCAGGGTCCGGTCGGCGCCGGGGGCGGTGTGCCGCCAGGTGACCACGCCGTCGGCGCCGGCCCCGGTCACGTGGACGGGCGCACCGTCCACGTGCACGGTGATGCGCGCCTCGGCGAGGTCGGCCCCCTCGGTCTGCCGCACGACGAGGACCAGCTCGCGGGAGCCGCCGCACCGGTGGACGTCGGTCTCCAGGACGACGAAGAGGGGACAGTCCGCCCGACCCCGCAGCTCCCGTTCGTGCGCCAACTGGTCCTGCACGAGTGCCACGTGCGCGAGCGCGGCGCGGGCCCGGCCGTCGGCCGCGCGTGCGGAGCGCCGCGCGATCAGGGTCTGCCACCACGCCGTGCAGGCGGCGGCGGCCGCGACGACGGAGGTGCCCGCCGTGATGCAGTCCCCAGCTTCCACCCGGCGCCCCCGCGCTCCGCCCGTGCCGTCGGCCGCTCACCTTACTGAGACGGGGCACGCGAAAGGGGTGGTCCGGTGAGGACCACCCCTTCGGTGGGTGCGTTCGCGCTGCGCGGCAGTCGCGTCGACCTGAGGCCGTGGCGGGAATCGAACCCGCGTTACTGGATTTGCAGTCCAGCCCCTAAACCACTCGGGCACACGGCCATGTCGTTGACCTGACTCCACGAACGTAGCCGTGCGTCCGCAGGGGCTCAAGGGATCAGGGGGCGGCGCAACGGGACTGCCATATGGCGTTCATGAACGGGTCTGGTGCCCCGGGAGTGACCGACGTGCGGCATTGATGACGTGGTGCGCGTCCGCTCCGTAGACGGCGGAGGTGCGGAGCGTGTTCCAGACTTTCGCGTAAAGGGACACGCTGTCGGCATCGTCGAGCCACAACTCCGCGTGCCAGTCCTCCGTGATGACGAGCCTGCTGTCGAGCAGCCAGAATCCGTTGGCGGGCGCCGTGCGCACGGGGGCCGAGAAGGGAATGATCCCCAGTTCGACCGTGTCCACCCCGATCATTCCGGCCAGCCGGTCGAGTTGAATGGCCAGGACCGACGGGGGACAGATCAGGGAACGCAGCGCCGCCTCCCAGATCAACACACGAAACCGGTGCCCTCGCGCGGTCAGCCAGTCCTGCCGGTGCGCCCGTGCGCGGACGGCGTCCTCCGTGTCGTCGGCCGACCCGTGGAGGGCGGCGTAATGGCGGAAGACGTGCCGGGCGTAGTCAGCGGTCTGCAGCATGCCGGGGACGACCGCCTCCTCCCAGGCGTGGATGACGGTGGTGCGGCCGACCTCCACGTTCCAGCGGTCCTGTACGGGCCGATGGCCGGTCGCCAGCTGTCGGCGCCACGAACGGATGTGTGACTCGAAGCCGGCGAGACGAGCGGAGAGTTCGTCGAAGGCGTCGGGTCGTCCCAGTGCCTCCGCCAGTGCCCGCAGGTCCTCGCGAGTGGCGGTCTGCCTGCCGCCCTCGAGCTTGTAGATCTTGGAGTGGGGCCAGCCGAGCAGGCCGGCGAGTTGCGGACCGGTGAGCTTTCCCTGCGGCCGATCGGTGCGGAGTTCTCTGAGCCGTAACCCGAGAGCCTCCCGTGCCTGCTGGTAGTCGGTGCTCACCGGCCGCGCCCGCCGCTCCTGATCAGTCCGTCGGCGTCATCAGTGCCGTGAACTCCGCATGAGGGGTGGCGTGATGCACCGCGGTGTCCCGTGCGATCGAGTACCGCACCACCTCGGCGGGGTCTGTGATGAGCTCCATGCCGGTCAGCGCGTCGGCCTGGTCGAAGTGGAGGACCACGACGAGCCGTGAGTCGAAGATCCAGAAATCTTCTTCGAGAAGGTCGGTCCGCAGGGCGTCCGCGCGCCACAGGCAGCCGACCTCCTCCCCTGACGCCACGTTGGCGACGCCATAGCCGAGAAGGAAGCGCTGGCCTTCGGTCGGAGGGGTGTCGACGACGCGGACCCTGCCGACGCGTTTCCCGGCATCCACCTGCCTCCTGATGTTCCGGAGCCAGGCGCTGTCGAGGTCGTAGCCCACCCGGCCGGTCTCGAGGAACGTCTCGTAGTCGAGATCTTCCCGGTCGGACGCGTAGCCGCGCCGGGTCTCCAAGTGCCAGGCCGTGTGTTCGAACGTTTCGAAGAGGCGGGCGAACTCGTCCGGACCGATCACCTCGGGCATGCGGTCCAACTCCTTCGGGGCCCAGTTGACGAGCAGGCGCCGAGGAACGGCAACGGCCATGTCCCCAGTGCCGAAGTGGCGAAGCTGTGCGATGTCCCTCGGGTCGGTCAGGGGACGACCCTGGACGATGATCTCGCGTGAGTCCAGGTCCTCGTGCAGAGCGGGACAGCCGCCGTTCTTGCTGTCGGTGCCCGTGAAGCGCAGGCGTCGAGTCACGATCGGGTCCTTCCGGGGACGGCGACCACTCCAGGATGACCGGGCTCGCGGGAACACACCACAGGGTTCCGCCCCCGGCGCGAGATCATCGGAGAACATCCGGCGATCGGCCGAGAACATTCGAGAACATGCCGAGACCGCGCGAACACCGTTTCTCTAGCGTCCGGTTCATGACCGAGGCAGCACACGCCGAGCGTGAAGACGTCTTGTCCCGTCCACGAGAGAGGTGGCGCCGATGACCTCATGGGCCGTGAGCCGGACTGCAACGCGGTACCGGGATCCGCGTGCACTGCTGACCGCGGTGCGCCCCTACGTGAAGGAATGCACCTACAACGTCTTCGACGCGCCCGGCGGCGGGGGCGATCTGTGGGACCGTGAAGTGGCGCTGCTCGTGCGCGACAACATGCTGGCCCCTTCCTGGGCAGAGGAGATCCTGGGCAACGCCGTGATGTATCTGATCACCGCGATGGAGCGGCCGGACCTGCACATCGGCGTCGGCAGGCTCGTGGACATGGGAGTGCATCAGATCATCCTCGACAGCCCGGTGTATTTCGCGTTCTGCGATCTCTACAACGGCAGGCGGGGCGGCGGTTACAAGCACCACGCCCCACTGGTCCGGCGCCGGGCCGACGGCCTCGTGCTCCGTACCGCCGAAGTGATCCGGGGCCAGGGCTTCGATCCAAGCGACGAACTGTGGACCGTGGACGGCGCCAACTGTTCCCCGTGCGACGACAAGGTCCCCGACAGCCACTGAACCGCGCCGATACGCCGCCCCGTGCCCCGCGCGGGGGCGGCCCCACGACCGACGACAAGGGAACTGGACCCGTGCCCGTACCGCACGACATCGCCGCCGAGACCGAGCTCTGGAACGCCTACGCGGAGTCCGCGTTCAAGGGCGATCCGGAACCGACGTTCAACTGGACGCAGTATGCGGGGCACGGCCCGGGCCCGGAACTGCTGGGGGAGCCGTCCAGCGCGCTGGAGATCGGATGCGGTACCGGGCGCGCGGCGGCGTATCTGGCGCGGTGCGGGGTGAAGGCCCGCGGCGTCGACCTCTCGCCAGTCATGGTCGGGATGACGCGGGAGCGATGGGCGGATACAGGGGCGGAGTTCGACTGCTGCGAGGTGCTCGACTTCCTGCGCGGGGGCGCCGACACCTACGACGCCGTCTTCTCGATCTTCGGTGCGGCCTGGTTCACCGACCCGGGCAGGCTGTTCCCGCTGGTGCGTAGGCGTCTCGCTCCCGGCGGGACGTTCGTCTTCAGCCAGCCGCCCGCCATCCCCGGTGCCTACGGACCGCAGGGCATGTACAAGGGCGGGTTCGCCGGTAAGGCCATGTTCACCTACCGCTACAGCTACAAGCCCGCCGTGTGGGAACGGTTGCTCGTCCGGGCCGGCTTCACCGATGTCGAGACGTGGATCGTCGCGGCGCCCGAGGCGGGCCACATCGGGACGCTGATCGCACGGGCGCGAGCGGCGTCTCCCTGAACAGTGCCCGCCGCCGCACCGACGAGTCGCCCCCTCCGTCACCGCCCGTCCAGCTCCGCCCACACCGTCTTGCCCGGCGGACTTGCCGTGTCCGTCCCCCACCGGTCGGCGTACGCCGCCACCAGCAGCAGGCCCCGCCCCGACTCCGCGTCCGGCGCGGGCGCCCGCGGGTGCGGCGTCCGTTCCGCCCGCGCGTCCGTCACCTCGATACGCAGCGTGTCCGTCCCGCCGATCGTCAGCGCCAGCCGGAAACTCCGCCCCGGCACGTGCCCGTGCAGCACGGCGTTGTTCGCCAGCTCCGCGACGATCTGCTCCGCCGACTCGAACGGGCGTCCCCAGCTGTGCAGTTGCTCCCGCGTCAGCAGCCGCGCCAGCCGCGCCCCCCTGCGGGTCGCCGACAACAGGACCGCGAACTGCCGTACCGGAGCCGGGTGCGGCGCCCGCGTGGATTCTTGATTCATGTCACTCAGCGTGGCCGCACGTGCGTACCGTGGACAGCGGACCCGGCGGCGCGTACCGCGTCTGTCCGGCCGTTGTCCCGGCTTGTCCCGGCTGTCCCGGACACCGCCCGGGTACGTGCGCGTCGGGCCTGGACGGTACGTCGGAGGTGGGCGTGGTGGAACGCAACGACGGTGTGGACGAACCCGGTTGGGACGTCGACCCCGAGGACGAGATCAGCGCGGTCGTCGAGATGGTCGGCCAGCACCTGAAACTCCGGCGCGAGGCCGCGGGCCTGCGGGTCGCCGAGTTCGGCGAGGCGATCGGCTACGGGGAGGACCTGATCCGCAAGATCGAGCGCGGGGCGCGCATCCCCCGCCCCGAGTACCTGGACAGGGTGGACGAGGTGCTGGGTGCGGGGGGCCTCGTCTCGGCCATGAAGAAGGAGATGCGGGAGGCGCGGTATCCGAAGAAGGTTCGGGATCTGGCGAGGTTGGAGGCGCAGGCGGTGGAGTTGGGCATGTACAGCAACCACAACATCCACGGGCTGCTCCAGACGGAGGAGTACGCCCGAGCTCTGCTCGGAACGCGTCGACCGGCCTACGCGGACGAGGCGTTGGAGCACCTCGTGGCGGCGAGGATGGCGCGGCGGTCGGTCTTCGAGCGCTCACCTGCGCCGGAGTTCAGCTTCGTCCAGGAAGAGGTGACGCTCCAACGGCCGATCGGAGGGACAATGGTCTTGCGACGGCAACTCGAACGCCTGCTGGAGGTAGGAGAGTTGCGCAACGTCGAGATTCAGGTGATGCCGACCGCCTATGGCGGTCACGCCGGGACGGGTGGACGTATCCAGGTGCTGAAGTTCGAGGACGGAACCGCGATGGGACGGACGGACGACGAGTTTGCAGGTCGCCCCGTGTCCGACCCCAAACAGATCCGTATTCTCGAACTGCGGTTCGGCATCATCCGGGGCCAGGCTCTCACGCCCCGGGAGTCGCGGGACGTCATCGAGCGAGCGCTGGGAGAAACATGATCGGCAAGGCCTCCACCGGAGACGTCTCGGGGCTGGAGTGGTTCAAGAGCAGCTACAGCGACAGCAGTAACAGCAACGAATGCGTCGAGGTCGCCCTGAAGTGGTTCAAGAGCAGCTACAGCGACAGCAGCAACGGCGAGGACTGCGTAGAGGTAGCTTCAACGCCCCGCACGGTTCATGTCCGTGACTCCAAGACCCCCCGCTCGCCCCACCTCACCCTCACCCCCGCCGCCTGGTCCGCGTTCCTCACGGGCTGGTCGGGGCGCTGAAGTCGTACGACCAAGGGACCAGCAAGATCCCGACCCCGGACAGGGGTCATACCGCCCGACGCCTCTTACTCTGGCGTGCATGACCGACACTGGCGTCGCCGCCGACCCCGCAGCCCCGCCCGGCAGCCCGCAGGGCACCGGCACAGGAACCGGCGTCCTGGGGAAGCCGTACCGCGCCCTGAGCATCGGCATCGTGTCCGTCGTGCTGCTGATCGCCTTCGAGGCGACCGCCGTCGGGACGGCGATGCCCGTGGCCGCGCGGGAGCTGCACGGGGTGTCGCTGTACGCCTTCGCGTTCTCCGGGTACTTCACGACCAGCCTCTTCGGCATGGTGCTGAGCGGGCAGTGGGCGGACCGGCGCGGGCCGCTGGGGCCGCTGGCCACCGGGATCTCGCTGTTCGCGGCGGGGCTGCTGCTGAGCGGGACCGCCGGGTCGATGTGGCTGTTCATCGCGGGGCGGGCCGTGCAGGGGCTCGGCGGCGGGCTGGTCATCGTCGCGCTGTACGTGATCGTCAGCCGGGCCTACCCGGAACACCTCAGGCCCTCGATCATGGCGGCGTTCGCGGCGAGCTGGGTCGTGCCGTCCGTGGTGGGCCCGCTCGTGGCGGGGACGGTTACCGAGCACCTCGGCTGGCGCTGGGTGTTCGTCGGCATCCCCGTCCTCGTGGCCGCGCCGCTCGCCCTCGCGCTGCCCGCGATACGCCGCACCGCGTCGGGCCCGGTCGACCCGGACGCGCCCGTCGCCGCCTTCGACCGGCGGCGGATCCGGCTGGCGCTCGGGATCTCGCTGGGCGCGGGGCTGCTCCAGTACGCGGGCCAGGACCTGCGGTGGCTCTCGCTGCTGCCCGCCGCGGCCGGCGCGGCGGTCCTGGTGCCCGCCGTGCTCGGGCTGCTGCCCAGGGGCACCTACCGGGCCGCCCGCGGGCTGCCCTCCGTGGTGCTGCTGCGCGGGGTCGCGGCGGGCTCGTTCATCGCGGCCGAGTCCTTCGTGCCGCTGATGCTCGTCAGCCAGCGCGGGCTGAGCCCCACCATGGCCGGGCTCTCGCTCGCCGTGGGCGGCGCGACCTGGGCGCTCGGGTCGTACGTCCAGTCGCGGCCCCGCATGGAGCCCCACCGGTCGCGGCTCGTCGCCCTCGGCATGGTGCTCGTGTCGGCGGCGATCCTGACCGCGCCCACCGTCCTCATCGAGGCCGTCCCGGTGTGGATCGTCGGGGTCGCGTGGGGCTTCGGCTGCTTCGGGATGGGCATGGTGATCGCCTCGACCAGCGTGCTCCTGCTGCGGCTCTCGCCGCCCGCCGACGCCGGGTCGAACTCGGCCGCGCTGCAGATCTCCGACGGCCTCTCGAACGTCCTGCTGCTGGCCGTGGGCGGCGCCGCGTTCGCCGCGCTCGGCGGCGGCACGGCGGGCGCCGCGCACGGGGCGGGGGAGGCCGCCGGGTCCCATCCGGGCGCCTTCGTGGCCGTCTTCCTGCCGATGGCGGCGGTCGCCCTGGTGGGGGCGTGGGTGGGGACGCGGCTGAAGGAACGTACCGTCTGAGGCGCGGATGTCCGGCGGGTGTGAGACCCGTCGCACCCGCCTCCGGCGCCGCCCGCCGCTCAGGTGTCCGTGGACGCATCACCGGTAAGGTGGCCCGGTTGTCATACGTGCCGCCGACCGACCGCCCGCCCGTCTCCCACCACTGCCCTGTTCGACGCGCTACGCGCGGCCCTACCCTTCAAACGGAGACCGTGACTACCACCAGCGCCGCCGCCAATTCCCACCACCTCTCTCCCGCCTTCCCCGGCCGTGCCCCCTGGGGCACCGCCAACAAGCTGCGTGCCTGGCAGCAGGGGGCGATGGACAGGTACATCCAGGAGCAGCCGCGGGACTTCCTCGCCGTCGCCACCCCCGGCGCCGGCAAGACGACGTTCGCGCTCACCCTCGCGTCCTGGCTGCTGCACCACCACGTCGTCCAGCAGGTCACCGTGGTCGCCCCCACCGAGCACCTGAAGAAGCAGTGGGCCGAGGCCGCGGCCCGGATAGGCATCAAGCTGGACCCCGAGTACAGCGCGGGACCGCTCAGCAAGGAGTACCACGGCGTCGCCGTGACGTACGCGGGCGTCGGCGTGCGCCCGATGCTGCACCGCAACCGCTCCGAGCAGCGCAAGACCCTGGTGATCCTCGACGAGATCCACCACGCCGGTGACTCGAAGTCCTGGGGCGAGGCGTGCCTGGAGGCGTTCGAGCCCGCGACGCGGCGGCTGGCGCTGACCGGAACGCCCTTCCGGTCCGACACGAACCCGATCCCCTTCGTGCAGTACGAGGAGGGCAGGGACGGCATCCGGCGCTCCTCCGCCGACTACACGTACGGCTACGGCAGCGCGCTCGGCGACGGCGTCGTGCGGCCCGTCATCTTCCTCTCGTACTCCGGCAACATGCGCTGGCGCACCAAGGCCGGTGACGAGATCGCCGCGCGGCTCGGCGAGCCGATGACCAAGGACGCCGTCTCGCAGGCCTGGCGCACCGCGCTCGACGCGCGCGGCGAGTGGATGCCCAACGTCCTCAAGGCCGCCGACAAGCGGCTCAGCGAGGTCAGGAAGGCCATCCCCGACGCGGGCGGCCTCGTCATCGCCTCCGACCAGGACTCCGCGCGCGCCTACGCCAAGCTGATCCGCGAGATCACCGGCAGCAAGGCGACCGTCGTCCTCTCCGACGACACCGGCGCGTCCAAGCGGATCGACGACTTCAGCGCCAGTACCGACCGGTGGATGGTCGCGGTCCGCATGGTGTCCGAGGGCGTCGACGTGCCGCGCCTCGCGGTCGGCGTGTACGCCACGACCATCTCGACGCCGCTGTTCTTCGCGCAGGCCGTCGGCCGGTTCGTGCGGTCCAGGCGGCGCGGCGAGACCGCGTCCGTCTTCCTGCCCACCGTCCCCGACCTGCTCGGCTTCGCCAACGAGATGGAGGTCGAGCGCGACCACGTGCTCGACAAGCCGAAGAAGGACGGCGAGGAGGACCCCTACGCCGAGTCCGAGGCCGAGATGGACGAGGCGAACAAGGAACAGGACGAGGACACCGGCGAGCAGGAACAGTTCTCCTTCGAGGCCCTGGAGTCCGAGGCCGTCTTCGACCGGGTGCTGTTCGACGGCGCCGAGTTCGGCATGCAGGCGCACCCGGGCAGCGAGGAGGAGCAGGACTACCTGGGCATCCCCGGGCTCCTGGAACCCGACCAGGTGCAGATGCTGCTGCAGAAGCGGCAGGCCCGGCAGATCGCGCACAGCAGGAAGAAGCCGGACGAGGAGGCGGACCTCCTGGAGCTGCCCGCCGAGCGGCGGCCCGTCGTCTCCCACAAGGAGCTCCTCGGGCTGCGCAAGCAGCTCAACACGATGGTCGGCGCGTACGTCCACCAGAGCGGGAAGCCGCACGGCGTGATCCACACCGAGCTGCGGCGCACCTGCGGCGGGCCGCCGAGCGCGGAGGCCACGGCCGGGCAGCTGCGCCAGCGCATCGAGAAGGTCCAGGAGTGGGCCACCCGCATGAAGTGACCCCGCCGGGGCCCGCCGGGCGGGCCCCGCAGGTGGGGAGCGGGGTGTTCCGAGTGCGGAGGTCGTGTGCGGAGGTGGTGCGCGGGGCTGCCCGTGCGCCCGCCGCGTAACGGGGCAATGGGGGGCGCTAGGGGCGTCCCGGTGCCCGGATTCTGGACGAAGTCTTCCGCTGAGCGGGACGGCCTCGCTACTGTCCCCGCTACGTACACGCCCCGTGGCAGCGCCGCCGCGGAGCGCAGCCGGTGTTGCCGACCGGCGGCCTCTGACGCGCGTCGCCCACGGGACCGGCGGCGCAACCGCCGCGTCAGGGGACCGCCGACCCTCACCTAAGGAGTGGGCGTCGTGACCGCGGAGACTTCCCAGACGCTCGACAGAGGACTGCGCGTCCTCAAGCTGCTGGCCGACACCGACCATGGCCTGACGGTCACCGAGCTCTCCACCAAGCTCGGCGTGAACCGCACCGTGGTCTACCGCCTGCTCGCCACCCTCGAACAGCACGCCCTCGTCCGGCGCGACCTGGGCGGCCGGGCGCGGGTCGGGCTCGGCGTGCTGCGCCTGGGCCGCCAGGTGCACCCGCTGGTACGGGAGGCCGCGCTGCCGGCGCTGCGCTCGCTGGCCGAGGACATAGGGGCGACGGCGCACCTCACGCTCGTCGACGGCTCGGAGGCCCTCGCGGTCGCGGTGGTCGAGCCCACCTGGACGGACTACCACGTCGCCTACCGCACCGGCTTCCGGCACCCCCTGGACCGCGGCGCCGCGGGCCGCGCGATCCTCGCCGCCCGCCAGGGCCTGGTCACCGACCCCGGCTACGCCCTCACCCACGGCGAGCTGGAGGCCGGGGCGAGCGGGGCGGCGGCACCGCTGGTCGGCGTGACCGGCCTGGAGGGCAGCGTCGGCGTCGTGATGCTCGCGGACGCGGTGCCGGAGCGGGTGGGACCGCGGGTGGTGGACGCGGCGCGCGAGGTCGCCGACGCGCTGCGCTGAGGCAGGGGATCTCAGCCCGTCCGGCGTCTGAGGACGAGCCAGGCGCAGCCGGCGATCACGGTGCCCGCAGGGTGGGGGCGCGTACACGTTAGATTGGGCCCGTGTTCTCTCGTCTCACGCGCCCCCAGGCCCTCGCCGTCTGCGCTCTGCCCGTGGTGGCTCTGCTCGCCGTCGCGGGGTTCGCGCCGTTGCCGTTCGCCGTGGCGCAGCCCGGCAGTACCTCGGACGTGCTCGGGGACCACGAGGGCAAGCCCGTGCTCACGGTCAGCGGTGTGCCGACCCGAAAGACCGACGGCGAGCTGCGGATGACGACCATCGTGGCCACCGGGCCGCAGACGGACGTGTATCTGGGTGACGTGATCGGCGGGTGGTTCCGTACGGACCGCGCGGTGATGCCGAAGGACTCGGTCTACCCCGTCGGCGACGACGTGAAGGAAGTCGAGAAGCACAATCTCGGCGACATGCGGAAGTCCCAGGACGACGCCACGAAGGCGGCGCTGGCCTATCTGAAGGCGAACGGCGTAGAGGACACCGACAAGGCGGACGTGCGGGCCGACCTCGGCAGGATCGGCGGCCCGAGCGCAGGCCTCTTCCTGTCGCTCGGCATCATCGACAAGCTGGACGGCGACGGCAGCGGCGGCGACCTGACCGGCGGCCGTACGATCGCGGGCACCGGCACCATCACGGCCGACGGCGAGGTCGGCCCGGTCGGCGGGGTCTCCATGAAGACGCAGGCCGCGCGGCGGGACGGCGCGACCGTCTTCCTCGTACCGAAGGACGAGTGCGCGGACGCCGAGGCGGAGCTGCCGAAGGGCCTGCGGCTGATCCCCGTCACCACGCTGAAGGGCACGGTCGATTCGTTGCGGGCCCTGGAGAAGGGCGCGCAGGTCCCGAGCTGCTGACCAGGCGCAGGCCCAGCTCCACCAGCGTCCAGCCGAGGCGGGCGCGCAGCAGTGCCCGGTGCGGGCGTTCGGGTGCCGCGCGCCGTAACTCCCCGGCGCGCGTCTCGTGCAGCATCAGGTGGATGTCGGGGTGCATGGTGGGCCCCTCTCGGACTCAGCTGTCGTCGGTCCGCGGCCGGACCGGGAAGATGTGGGAGTGGACGCGCACCTTGGCCGCGTCCGGGGTGCCGTCCTGCGGTGCCGCCGCGCGGTAGCTCTCGACCAGTTCGCGGACCCTGTGGCTCAGTTCGGCGGCGAGCGCGGGGGACAGGTCCAGGGTGTAGTCGCTGGTGTCCGCGGCCTCGACCCACTCGCGCGACCACTCGTGCCGCGTGGCGATCCAGGTGGACACCTCCTGCGCGCGCTGCGTCGCGTACTCGTGCAGGAGGGTGCTGAGCGCGCCGCGCACCTCCGGGTCCTGGGCCAGCAGAAGGTGCTCGTCGGTCATGGTGCGCTGGTGCACCGACCGCCACCAGCGCTCCCGCCCCTTGCCCCGCCCGGGGTCGTCCTCGACGAACCCGTACTCCGCGAGCTGGCGCAGGTGGTAGCTGGTCGCGCCGCTCGACTCGCCAAGCCGGGCGGCCAGTTGGGACGCGGTCGCCGGGCCGTCCAGGCGCAGCGAGGAGAGCAGCCGCATGCGCAGCGGGTGGGCGAGCCCGCGCAGGGAGCGGGCGTCGAGACGGCGGATCGTGGGCAGCGGCTCGTGCGTCATGCCGCTCAGCGTAGGGATGCAAAGACTCCGTTGCAACGGTTTCTTTGCAACGGAGTCTTTGGAGCGTCACTTTCCGGACGGCGCCCGGTGGCCGGGGGTCACTCCGTGACGAAGCCCTCCTGGAGGAGCCAGTCCAGGGCCACCTCGTGGGGGTCCTGACCCTCCACGTCCACCTTGGAGTTGAGGTCGCGGGCCACCGTGTTGTTCAGCTTCTTCGTGATGGGGGCCAGGACCTCGGCGATCGCCGGGAACTTCTTCAGGGACTCCGTGTTGACCTCGGGAGCCGCGTTGTAGTTGGGGAAGAAGTGCTTGTCGTCCTCCATCGTCGTCAGGTCCATCGCCTTGATGCGGCCGTCGGTCGTGAAGACCTCGCCGTAGGTGCACGTCCCCTTCGACGCCTGCGTGTAGATGATCCCGGTGTCCATCTTGGTGATGCTGGACGAGGGGATGCTCATCCCGTACGCCTTCTGCATGCCCGGCAGGCCGTCCTCGCGGGAGGCGAACTCGCTCTCCACGCACAGCGACACCGCCTTCGGGTCGGACTTGGCCAGTTTCGCCACGTCCGAGAGCGTCTTGGTCCGGTACTTCGCCGCGTTCTTCTTGTTGATCGCCAGCGCGTAGGTGTTGTTGAGCGTCGCCGGGGTCAGCCAGGTGACGCCGTTCTTCCGGTCGGCGTCGCGCACCGCCTGCCACTGCTTCTGCGGATCGGTGATCGGCTTGGTGTTGCCCTGGTAGGTGATCCAGGCGGTGCCCGTGTACTCGTACATGGCGTCCGCGTCACCGCCCTTGACGGCCTCCCGGGCCCCGATGGAACCCTGGATGCCGGTCCGGTCGAGGACGTCCGCGCCCGCCGCCTCGAACGCGATGCCCATGATCGCGCCGAGGATCAGCTGCTCGGTGAACTCCTTGGACGTGACGGTCAGATCGGCGCCCTTCAGGGGCAGCCCCTTGCCGATGGAGCCCGGCTTGACGTCGTCCACCATCGGGCTGCCGCTGGTGAGCCCGCACCCGGCGAGCAGCGCTCCGCCCAGTACGGCCACCAGGGCCGTGCGCGGTGAGACCCTCATGACTCCACCTCCAGCCCGCGCGGGCGCAGGAGCAGTTCGGCCAGCGAAGCCAGCCAGTCCACCAGGAGCGCGAGCGCGATCGTCAGGATCGAGCCGAGCATCAGGACCGGCATGCGCTGGTTGGTCATCCCCGTCGTGATCAGGTCGCCGAGCCCGCCGCCGCCGCCGAACGTGGCGAGCGTCGCCGTGCCGACATTGAGGACCAGGGCCGTGCGCACGCCCGCGAGGATCAGCGGTACGGCCAGCGGGAGTTCGACCTTGCCGAGCACGCCCAGCGGCGACATGCCGATGCCGCGCGCCGCCTCCAGGAGGGTCGGGTCGTTCGCCTTCAGGCCCGCGATCGTGTTGGACAGGACCGGCAGCACCGCGTAGATGATGATGCCGATCAGGGCCGCCTTCTCGCCGATGCCGATCCAGATCACCAGCAGCGCCAGCAGGCCGATCGCGGGGGTCGCCTGGCCGATGTTGGCCAGCGCCATCGCGGCCGGCGCGCCCTTGCGCAGCCGCCTGCGGGTCAGCAGGATCCCCAGCGGGATCGCGATGATCAGGACGAAGAACGTCGAGATCGCGGTCAGCTGGATGTGCTGGCGCAGTCGCAGCCAGACGTTGCCGTTGGCCAGCGCGTTCCGGGAGATCGAGTCCAGGTCGGCCTCGTGGAACCACCACCAGGTCGCCAGCAGGATCACGGCCAGCACGGCGGGCAGGAACGTCAGCTTCTGCCAGGTCACCTTCGGCGGCTGCTTGCGGACCGGCGGCGGCACCGGCGCCTCCTGCTCGCCCTCGCCCGCGTCACGGAAGGCCAGCCCCTTGACCTCGTGCTCGCCCTCGGGGCGGGACGGCTCCTTGGGGGAGGGCCTGCGGTCCGGGATCCGGGGGGTGCCCCCGGCGTCGCCGCTCACGCCTTCGCCTCCCCGCCGTCACCCTCCTGCTCGAAACGGGTCAACTGCGAGCGCTGCTCCTCCAGTTCGTGCTGGTGCTCCACCGCCTCCAGGCGGTCGGCCTCCAGCATCTCGTGGACGGAGTTCATCAGCGTCTCCATGTCGACGACGCCGGTGTACTCGCCGCGCCGCCCGGTCACCGCGACCCGGCCCGCGTTGTCGGTGAGGACCGCCTCCAGCGCGTCGCGCAGGGTGGCGTCCCGGGTCACCGTGTCGTGCACGAGCGTGCCCGCGCGGGCCAGCGATCCCTTGGCGCGCATCAGGTCGCCGCGCCGCAGCCACTTGTAGGGGCGCCCGCGCTTGTCCAGCAGGAGCAGTTCGTTGGTGGTGCCGCCGCGCAGCTTGTCGAAGATGTCCTGCAGCGGGTCGTCGACGGTCACCGTCGGGATGTCGGCGATCTCCACGTCCCGTACGCGGGTGAGGTTGAGCCGCTTCAGGGCCGCGCCCGCGCCCACGAAACCCGAGACGAAGTCGTCCGCGGGATTGGTGAGGATCGCCTCGGGGGTGTCGAACTGGGCGATGTGCGAGCGCTCGCGCAGGACGGCGATGCGGTCGCCGAGCTTGATGGCCTCGTCGAAGTCGTGCGTGACGAAGACGATCGTCTTGTGCAGCTCGTGCTGGAGGCGGATCAGCTCGTCCTGGAGGTGGTCGCGGGTGATCGGGTCGACCGCGCCGAACGGCTCGTCCATCAGCAGCACGGGCGGGTCGGCGGCCAGCGCGCGTGCCACGCCGACGCGCTGCTGCTGGCCGCCGGAGAGCTGGCGCGGGTAGCGGCCGTGGAACTCGGCGGGGTCGAGCCCGACCAGGTCGAGCATCTCCTCGACCCGGGACTTGATCCGCGACTTGCCCCAGCCGACCATCCTGGGCACCAGCGCGATGTTCTGCGCGACGGTCATGTGCGGGAAGAGCCCGGAGGACTGGATCGCGTAGCCGACCTTGCGGCGCAGCTTCACCGGGTCGATGTCGGTGACGTCCTCGCCGTTGATGCGGATGCGGCCGCTGGTCGGCTCGATCAGCCGGTTGATCATCTTCAGGGTGGTCGACTTCCCGCAGCCCGAGGGGCCGACGAAGATGACGATCTCACCCGCCTTGATCTCCATGTTCACGCTGTCCACGGCCGGGTCGCTGCTGCCCGGGTAGCGCTTGGTGAGGTTCTCCAGCTCGATCGTGGCGCCCGAGGTGGTGGTGGCGGCCCGCCCGGCGCCCTCGTCCCTCGTGCTCTCGCTGGCGGTGGTCTCAGACACGGATCCCCCTCGGGATGGTCAGCCGGCCGATCAGGACGTACGCGGCGTCGAAGAGCAGGGCAAGGACGATGATGCCGAGGGTGCCCGCGAGCACCTGGTTGAGGGCGTTCTTGCTGCCCAGCGAGCCGATGCCGCGGAAGATCTCGTTGCCGAGGCCGGGCCCGGAGGCGTACGCGGCGATGGCGGCGATGCCCATCAGCATCTGCGTGGAGACCCGGATGCCGGTCAGGATCGGCGGCCACGCGATGGGCAGCTCCACCCGGAAGAGCCGGGCCATGCGGGACATCCCGATGCCCTTGGCCGCGTCGACCAGCGAGGGGTCGACGCCGCGCAGGCCCACGATGGCGTTGCGCACGATCGGGAGCAGCCCGTACAGGGTCAGTGCGATGACGGTCGGCGCGACGCCGAGCCCCACGACCGGGATCAGCAGGCCGATCATGGCCAGGGACGGGATGGTGAGGATGGTGGACGTGGTGGTCGTGGCGAGATTGCCCGCCCATTCGCTGCGATAGGTGAAGACGCCGATCAGTACGCCGATGACGGTGGCGACGACCATGCACTGGAAGACGGCGCTCGCGTGCTGGTACGCGTCCGTCAGCAGTTGCTGGTGGCGGTTGCCGAGGTAGTCCCAGAAATTCACTGAAGTGCTCACCTCGCCCTTCCGGAGGTACTCACGAAGTCGGTGACTCGGGGTGACTCAGGGATCTTCGGACGCCTGCTCCACCAGCGGGATGATCCGCAGCGGAACGGGGTTTTCCATGACGATCGCCGTGGAAGCCCGGACGATGCCATCAAAGCCCACGACCCGGTCGATCACACGTTGGAGATCCGCGTTCGACCGGGCCACGAGGCGGCAGAGCATATCGCCGTGACCGGTGATGGTATGCAGTTCAAGCACCTCGGCCACGGTGTCCAAATGCGCCCGTACGTCCGCTCCCTGGCCCTGTTTGATCTCCAGGGTCGCGAAGGCCGTGACGGGATAGCCGAGCGCCGCCGGATCGACCTCCGGACCGAAGCCGCGGATGACTCCATTGGACTGAAGCCGGTCCATCCGTGCCTGCACCGTGCCCCGGGCGACCCCGAGCCTGCGGGAGGCCTCCAGGACCCCGATGCGCGGCTCACGCGCCAGGAGCACGATGAGCCTGCCGTCCAGATGATCGATCGCCATGACGCCTCCGTGATGGTCATGATGTACAGATAGCCTGCCCATCCTGGCCAGTGGCTGTGCACATTGACCACTGAAAACGCGAACTATTGCGCACCTTGTGGTTCGGCGGGAGCCTCAAGTCATGACTGAGACCACCACCCACACCACCCCTGACACCGCGCGCGAGGCCGACCCCTTCCCGGTCAAGGGAATGGACGCGGTCGTGTTCGCCGTGGGCAACGCCAAGCAGGCGGCGCACTACTACTCCACGGCGTTCGGCATGAAGCTGGTCGCCTACTCCGGACCGGAGAACGGCAGCCGCGAGACCGCGAGTTACGTGCTCACGAACGGCGGTGCGCGCTTCGTCCTCACCTCCGTCGTCAAGCCCTCCACGGACTGGGGTCACTTCCTCTCCTCCCACGTGGCCGAGCACGGCGACGGCGTCGTCGACCTCGCCATCGAGGTCCCGGACGCCCGGGCCGCGTACGCCTACGCCGTCGAGCACGGCGCCCGCGGCATCACCGAGCCCTACGAGGTCAAGGACGAGAACGGCACGGTGGTCCTCGCCGCCATCGCCACCTACGGCAAGACCCGCCACACCCTGGTCGAGCGCACCGACTACGACGGGCCGTACCTGCCCGGTTTCGTGGCCGCGAACCCGATCGTCGAGCCGCCCGCCAAGCGCACCTTCCAGGCGATCGACCACTGCGTCGGCAACGTCGAGCTCGGCAAGATGAACGAGTGGGTCGGCTTCTACAACAAGGTCATGGGCTTCACGAACATGAAGGAGTTCGTGGGCGACGACATCGCGACCGAGTACAGCGCGCTGATGTCGAAGGTGGTGGCCGACGGGACGCTGAAGGTCAAGTTCCCGATCAACGAGCCCGCCATCGCCAAGAAGAAGTCGCAGATCGACGAGTACCTGGAGTTCTACGGCGGCGCCGGCGTCCAGCACATCGCGCTCGCCACGAACGACATCGTCGAGTCCGTGCGCACGATGCGCGCGGCGGGCGTGCAGTTCCTCGACACGCCCGACTCGTACTACGACACGCTGGGCGAGTGGGCCGGTGAGACCCGGGTGCCGGTCGAGACCCTGCGCGAGCTGAAGATCCTCGTCGACCGCGACGAGGACGGCTACCTCCTGCAGATCTTCACCAAGCCGGTCCAGGACCGGCCGACCGTCTTCTTCGAGATGATCGAGCGGCACGGGTCGATGGGCTTCGGCAAGGGCAACTTCAAGGCGCTCTTCGAGGCGATCGAGCGGGAGCAGGAGAAGCGAGGGAACCTCTAGGCGGCGTCTGCCGCGGGCCGCGCCCTGCTCGTCCTCGCACGCCGGACGGGCTCGAAGGGCTCGCCCCCGCCGCACGCCGGACGGGCTCGAAGGGCTCGCCCCCGCACGCCGGACGGGCTCGAAGCGCCCCTCCTTCATCGCCGGGCAGGTGCTTGTCGCCTGCCCGGCGTCTTCGTGGCGGCGGCGGGCTAGGGTGCCCGCATGGCCAGGATCAATGATGTCGGGGGCATGCAGGGGTTCGGGGCGCTCGACACCGGGGACGACACCGAGCCCTTCCGCGCCGACTGGGAAGCGCGCGTCTTCGCGCTGAACAGCGCCCTGGTGCGCGAAGGCGTCTACCACCTCGACGAGTTCAGGGACGCCATCGAGACGATGGAGCCCTCCGCGTACCTCGCCGCCTCGTACTACGAGCGCTGGTTCCACGCCATCCGCACCCTCCTCGAACGCAAGGGCGTGCTCGAACCCGGCGCGCTCGATGTCTGACCGCTACGCGCCCGGCGCCCGCGTCCGCACCGTCCACCGCGACCCGCCCCACCACACCCGCCTGCCGCGCTACGCCCGCGGCAAGCGCGGCGTCGTCGTCGAACCCGAGGGCCGCCACCCGCTCGCCGACGTCCGCGCGCAGGGGCGGGACGACGCGCCCGTCGAGCAGGTCTACGCCGTGCGGTTCGCGGCACGCGAGCTGTGGGGCGAGGGCGACCACGACGTCGTGCTCGACCTGTGGGAAAGCTATCTGGAGGACGACACGCCATGAGCGGTACGCACGCCGACGCGCGGATCTCCCGCCAAGTCCGGCGCCTGGAAACCCTGTTGGAGGAGCGCGGGATCGTCGTCGGCGCCGCGCTCGACGAGATGCTGGACGCGTTCCTCGCCGGCGCGAGCCCGCTGAACGGCGCCCGGGTCGTCGCGCGGGCCTGGACCGACCCGGCGTACAAGGAGCGGCTCCTCGCCGACGGCACGACGGCCGTCACCGAACTCGGCTACGCCGCCGGGGGAGTCCAGCCCCAGCGCCTGCGCGTCGTCGAGAACACCGCCAACACCCACAACGTCGTCGTGTGCACGCTGTGCTCCTGCTACCCGGTGCGGCTGCTCGGCCCCTCGCCGAGCTGGTACAAGAGCGAGGCCTACCGCTCCCGCGTGGTGCGCGAACCCCGCGCCGTCCTCGCCGAGTTCGGCCTCCACCTGCCCGCGACCACCCGGATCACCGTCTGGGACTCCAGCGCCGAGACCCGCTACCTGGTCCTGCCCCGCCGCCCCGCGGACACGGACACCCTGCCCGAGGACACCCTCGCGTCCCGCGTCACCCGCAACGGCCTCATCGGCACGGCCGCGCTCTAGGGGGCGTCTCTCCGATCTGCGCGGGTCCACGAAGATCGGAGAGACGCCCCCTAGGGCGCCTGACGCGAGGCGCCCCGAGCGCCGGACGAGCCGCTCGCGGTGGACCGGGCGGAGGGCTGCGCCGACGGCAGGCGCGGGGGCTGGACCGGGCGGAGGTTCTGGCGGCGCGCCGACGGCGGTGGGCCCTGGGGGACCGGGGGCGGGGCGTACATCTGCGCGGGGCCGCCCTCCGGCGGCTCGCCCAGGGCCTCCAGGGCCTCCTTCGCCGTGGGGACGCCCAGCGGGGAGAAGAACGGGTTGATGCGCAGCGCCTCGCCGAGGTGCCGGCGCGCGGCGCCGTAGTGGCCGAGGTCCCGCTCGATCTGACCCCGGTGGAAGGCGAACAAGGCGCTGCGCGGGCCCTTGTCCATCGCCTTCGTGACCAGCTTCAGGCCCGCCTCGCCGTCGCCCGAGCGGTGCAGCGCCCAGCCCAGCGCGTCCGCGTTCTGCGGGCTGCGGTGCCGCTCGTACTCGGCGGTGAGCCGCTCCACCGCCGCGTCCGCGTCACCGTGGTCCGCCTCGAACAGGCCGAGGATCCGCTCGTTGTTGACGCCGTCCGCGCGCTCCTGGCGCACCCGCGTGCGCAGCACCTCGTACTGCGCCTGCGCCGCCGGACGCAGCTTCAGCGACTCGTACAACTCGCCCAGCTCCAGGGCGTACTCGGGCAGCGGATGCCGGGTGAGCGCCGCACGGTAGGCGTGCAGCGCCTCCGAGGAGCGGCCGAGCGCGGCCAGCACGCGGCCCCGGCCCGCCAGCGACGGATGGTGCCCGGGCTCCGCGGCGAGCGCCGCGTCGTAGTACCGCAGCGCCTCCGCCGGCTCGCCCCGCTCCCACGCCAGCTCCCCGACGCGGTACAGGCCCGCGGACTTCTCCGCCGGGGCCTCGGCCAGCGCCGCCGCGTCCGTCAGCGCCGCGTTCGCGTCCTCGCGCCAGCCGCGGTCCCGGTAGACCTGCCCGGTCCGCGTCATCACCGCGGTGCCCGAGCCCAGCTCCTGCAGCGACTCCAGGGCCCGGCCCACGCCCTTGGCGTCCCCCAGACCGCTGTACGCCTCGATCAGCGCCGGATACGCCGTCCACCGCTTCGGCGCCTGCCGCGCCGCCTGCTCGCCCCAGGTGCGGGCGGCCCGGTAGTCGTGCCGGGCGTTGGCGAGCGCGGCCAGGCCCGTCAGCGCCTCCGGATTGCCCTGCGGCCGCGCCTTGAGGGAGGCCCGCAGCGCGCCCTCCGCCTTCGGATAGTTCCGGACGTCCGCGGTCCGCAGCCCCTGCGCCACGTACGCCGAGCCGAGCACCGCCCAGGACTGCTCGTCGCGCGGGTGCGCCCGCAGGTGCGCCTCGCGTTCCCCGATGAGCGCCGCCAGGTCCGGCAGCGCGGCCGGCACGCCCGCCCCCACCGCCGCCATCGCCCGCCCGGCGGGCCCCAGCGCCGGGGGCTTCGCGTCCCCGCCGTCCGCGGGCAGCAGCACGAGGACGCCGCCGAGCACCACGCTCCCCGCGACCGAGCCGATCAGCACACGCTTCACCGAAGGCTTCATGACGTCACTGTGCGTCAATACGAAGAGCACACCCCGGCACGGGAAGGGCGTCGCACACGGGTTCACACCGATGGCCCCGGGTGCGAGGCTGTGATCATGAGCCGCACCCTCATCGCACTCCTCCAGGAGGGCCTCCCGGCCGAGGCGGTCCTCACCGACCCGGACGTCACCTCCGCGTACGCCCACGACATGGCCAGCTTCTGCGCCGCGGGCACGCCCGCCGTCGTGGTCCTGCCGCGCACCGTCGAGCAGGTCCAGCACGTCATGCGCACCGCCACCGAGCTGCGCGTCCCCGTGGTCCCGCAGGGCGCCCGCACCGGCCTGTCCGGCGCCGCGAACGCCAGCGACGGCTGCATCGTGCTCTCCCTGGTCAGAATGGACCGCATCCTGGAGATCAGCCCCGTCGACCGCATCGCGGTCGTCGAGCCCGGCGTCGTCAACGCCACGCTCTCCCGCGCGGTCGGCGAGCACGGCCTGTACTACCCGCCGGACCCCTCCAGCTGGGAGACGTGCACCATCGGCGGGAACATCGGCACCGCCTCCGGCGGCCTGTGCTGCGTGAAGTACGGGGTCACCGCGGAGTACGTCCTCGGCCTCGACGTCGTCCTCGCCGACGGACGGCTGATGAGCACCGGCCGCCGCACCGCCAAGGGCGTCGCCGGATACGACCTGACGCGCCTGTTCGTCGGCTCCGAGGGCAGCCTCGGCATCGTCGTGCGCGCCACCCTCGCGCTCAAGCCCGAACCGCCCCGACAGCTGGTCCTCGCCGCCGAGTTCGCCTCGACGCAGGCCGCCTGCGACGCCGTCTGCGCGATCATGGAGGGCGGACACGCCCCCTCGCTCCTCGAACTGATGGACCGTACGACGGTGAAGGCCGTCAACGACCTGGCCCGGATGGGCCTGCCCGAGACCACCGAGGCGCTCCTGCTGTGCGCCTTCGACTCCGTCGACCCGGTGTCCGACCTCGCCGCCGTCGGCGCGCTCTGCACGACCGCGGGCGCCACCCAGGTGGTCCCCGCCGAGGACACCGCCGAGTCGGAACTGCTGCTGCAGGCGCGGCGGTTGTCGCTCACCGCGCTGGAGGCCGTCAAGGGCAGCACGATGATCGACGACGTGTGCGTGCCGCGCTCCCGGCTCGCGGACATGCTCGACGGCGTCGAGCGCATCGGCGAGAAGTACGGCCTGACCATCGGGGTCTGCGCGCACGCGGGCGACGGGAACACCCACCCCACCGTCTGCTTCGACGCGGCGGACCCCGACGAGGGCAGGCGCGCCCGCGAGTCCTTCGACGAGATCATGGCCCTCGGCCTGGAGCTCGGCGGCACCATCACCGGCGAGCACGGCGTCGGCATCCTGAAGAAGGAGTGGCTAGCGCGCGAGATCGGCCCGGTGGGAGTGGAGATGCAGCAGGCCGTCAAGGCGGCCTTCGACCCGCACTCACTCCTCAACCCGGGCAAGCTCTTCTGACCCGACTCGTTCTCCGCCCCCGTGGCGGCCGGGTTCACTCACCGTCCTTGGACTCGTCCGAGGGCCACGGGTCGCGCAGCCACAGCTCGTCGGCGTGGGCGCGGCCCGGGGTGGGCGCGAGCAGCTCGGCGAGGCCGTCGTCGATGCCGAGCCGCTCGGACTCAGAGCCCGGAGGGACCACCCGCAGCGTCCGCTCCAGCCAGGCGGACACGGCGGCGGCCGGCGCCTCCAGGAGGGCGTCGCCGTCCGGCGAGCTCAGCGCCATCAGGACGACGCTGCGCCCGTCCACCTTCGTCGGCCACACCCGCACGTCGCCGTGGCCGCACGGCCGGAACACCCCCTCGACCAGGAGCTCCCGGGCGAACGTCCAGTCCACCGGGTGCTCGGAGCCGATGTGGAAGGCGATGTGGACGGCGTAGGGGTCGTCGGTGCGGTAGGTGAGGCGGGCCGGGACGGGGATGGCCCGTTCCGGCGACAGGACCAGTTTGAGCTCCAGCTCGCGTTCCACCACGGAGTGCATGTCGTTGCCCTTCCTTCTCCTCATGGGGTCCGGAAAGCGGACCCGTACGAGTGGAGAGCGCGCGATCGCCGGAGCATTACGCGGGTTCCGGAAAATTTCTCCGGACGACTTCGCGGCGGCGGCGGGCCGGGGCACGCACGGAACGCGGGGGATGTGTGAGGAGCGTGCCCGGAAAGTGGTCCGTAGGCCCGGACCCGCCCGGTGGCACACGGAGGTCTGATAGATGTGGACCCCCCAAATAGCCCCCGAGCAGATACGGGACGACGGACATGAGCGCCCCAACTCCGGCCCCAGGCGACGACCGGCCGCGCGAAGGCTACTACCCCGACCCGTCCATTCCGGGATATGTCCGGTACTGGAACGGTGCCGCCTGGGTGCCCGGTACGAGCCGTCCCGCCCCGTCCGACGGCGAGCCGCTGCCCGCACCGCCCCCCGGAGCGGGCACCGGCCCGGGGGCCGCGCCGCCGCCCGTGGAGGAGACGGGCCCGCACTTCTTCGACGAGGAGCCGCAGCCCGGTCCGTCGGAGGGGTCCGGCCAGCAGGCCCCGCAGGGCCGGGCCGACCAGCACGGCGCCCGGCCCGAGCCCGCGTCCGCCTGGCAGGCCGACGCGGGCCGCCAGGCGGGCCTCGGCGCCGAGCCGGACCACCGGGTGTCCTGGGGCGCGGGACCCGGCCAGGGCGACCCGCGGGTGCCGGACGAGGGGGCGCCCCGCGCGGAAGCCGACGGCGCCGCGCCCGCGGCCGACCCCGCGCCGAACCCGCCGGCGGGGCAGGCGCCCGAGGTGCCCCGGCCCGCCGGGCCCGCGCACGACGAGAGCAACCCCGGCACCGTCTCGATCCGCGCCGTGAAGCCGGGCGCGGCCCGGCCGCCGACGGCCGAGGGCACCGTGACGTTCCGCCGCCCCACCGGGCCGGTGAGCCCCGCTGCGGGCAGGCCGGGCGGCGCGGCCACGCCCGCCGCGTCGGGCGGCGCCGAGGGCACCATGGCGATCCGCGCCGTGCGCCCCGCGTCCGCCCAGCAGGGCGGCCGCACGGCGGCCCCCGCCCAGCCCTCCGTACCGCAGCAGGGCACGCCGTCGCCGCAGGCCCACCGGCCCCAGCCCCCGTCCCCGCAGCAGTCCCCCCAGCAGCCCCAGCAGCCCGCCGTGCCGCAGCAGGGCGGCCTGCCCACGCCCGTCACCTCGGGACCCGGCGGCGGCTCGCCGTCCTGGGCCCAGCAGGTGCACCAGCTCGCCCAGTCGCCGGCCCCGCAGGGCGAGGGGCAGCCCGTCGTGCCGTGGAAGCCGGTGGCCGAGGACCCCTTCCTCGCGGTCGCCCGGGCCCAGGCGGCGGCCCGTCCCGCCGGGCTCGGCAGGCGCCTCGCGGCCCGGCTCGTCGACACCGTCGTCCTCCTCGCCGTGACCGGCGCCGCCGCGCTGCCGCTGGGCACCAAGGCCGCCGACCACATCGACGACAAGATCGACGCGGCGAAGCTCTCCGGTGAGCAGACCACGGTCTGGCTGCTCGACGGCACCACCGCGGGCTACCTCGGTCTCATCCTCGCCGTCCTGCTGCTCTTCGGCGTCGTCTACGAGGCGCTGCCCACCGCCCGGTGGGGCCGCACCCTCGGCAAGAAGGTGTGCGGCATCCAGGTCCGCGACATCGAGGGGCACGAGGCGCCCGCCTTCGGGGCGGCGCTCAGGCGCTGGCTGGTGTACAGCGTGCCGGGCGTCCTGGTGATCGGCGTGGTGGGCGTGGTGTGGTGCGTCTTCGACCGTCCGTGGCGCCAGTGCTGGCACGACAAGGCGGCGAACACCTTCGTCGCGGGGTGAGGGCCGGGTAACCCGGTCAGCCGCTCGCCGGATGCGGAGCAGGGGCCGTCGCGGTCGACTCGGGCCATGAGCACCGAACCGCCGCAATACCCCTCGCCGGACGACGACCCGTTCAAGAAGCAGCAGCCTCCGCAGGGCGGCGGCTCCCCGTACGACACCCCGCCCGCGGGCGAGGGGCCGCCCTACGGCGCCCCGCCGCCGGGCTCGGGGCCCCCGCCGCCCGGCGCGGGCGGCGGCTCGCCCTACGGTGCCCCGCCCCCGCCCTACGGCGGCGACCCGTACGGCGGCGGACCCGGTGGCTACGGCGGGCAGGACCCGCTCGCCGGAATGCCTCCGCTCGCCGACAGCGGCAAGCGCGTGCTGGCCCGCATCATCGACATGATTCTGGTGGGCATCGTCGTCGGCCTGTTGTCGTGGGCGTTCGGCACGGCGGAGTACGACATCGACCCGGACAAGGTGAACACGGGCAAGTCGTTCGGCCAGTCGCTGCTGGCCGCCGTGCTCTACATCGCGTACGACACCTTCCTGATCTCCAGGACCGGGCAGACGCTCGGCAAGAAGTGGCTCGGCCTGCGGGTCGCGAACCTGAACGACGGCGCGACGCCCACGCTGCAGACCGCGCTGGCCCGCGCGGCCGTCCTGTGGCTGCCGTTCGCCTTCTGCTGCGCCTGCATCTGGACGGCGATCTGCGGCGGCTGGAGCTTCTTCGACAAGCCCTACAAGCAGGGCCTGCACGACAAGGCGGCCAAGACGGTGGTGGTCAGCGTCTAGCGCGGCGTCCCCCAGGTGCCCCGGGCGTCATCCGGCGACGGACGGCGCCCGGTGCGGCGGCGGCACCTTCAGGCGGCGGGTCCGTGACTCACGGGCCCGCCGGTTCGCGTACGGAGTCGGCGAGCACGGAGCGCTGGGCGGGGACGCGCCCGTCGGCGGAGGCGGCGGCGGGCCCGGAGCGGGCGGCGGGCGCCGCTGGTTGTTTGGGCAGCGGGACCGTCAGGGCGACCAGTAACCCGAGGCCGAGCGCGGCCAGGGCTATCACCGCGATACCGACTCCCGAACTGGTCTGGGAGAGCAGCAGCATGGCGAGGGTCGAGAAGACGACGGTCACCGACCCGTAGGTGATCTGTGCGGTGGTCGGACGTGGCATGGGACGAGGCATGACGTGATCCGTCCTCGGCAGGGATCCCCCCGCGTCTTGTGGCCGCGGGGGCGGATGCGGATGTGTGAACGGCTGTATACGAATCAAAGGGTGCTCGACGGCGGCGACTTGGGATGTGTCGCCCCGCGCTGTGGCGCACCGTCGATTGACTCTATTCCGCTGCATGCCCGACCGGAACGGGTAGTAAGCGTGACCTAACCCACGGTGCCGGAGCATGGGGGGCGCACGGGTTCATGGCGTCCAGCAAGTGGACGGTCGGGCGCGCCCGTTGGCCGGTGGCGCGGCGGCTCCCCGGCGTCCGGATACCGGTGCCGCGCGTCTGCATAGTGCACTTGGTATGTGCAAGTCAAGGTCTGTCTTTTCTCCCGTACTTCCGGTCGAATGTCGTCACTTGTGACGCGTACATCGCGCGCGGACCTCCTCCGACCGGGAATTCGGTCCGCCAATTCTCGCGCGGGCGCGGGGGAGGAAAGCATCAAGTGACAGTCAGAACACGGACGTTCAGAGCCACCGCGGTGGCCGTGGCGATGGCCGCGGCCGCCGCGACGTACTCGGCGGCGACCGCGACGGCCGACACCGGCACCTCGGGGGCGCCGGCCGTCGACCGCCAGGACCCGTCGCGGGCCAAGGCGCAGGTCGACCACGACCTGGACGGACCCTTCAGCAAGCAGCAGGCGCAGCAGCGCAAGGCCGCCCTGCAGCAGGTCGTCGCGGGCGACGCGAAGGTCCAGAAGCGGGGCGGCTCCCAGGTCGTCAAGCTCGACGACAAGAAGTACGTCGAGCTGGGCCGGGAGAAGACCGACAAGATCTTCACGATCCTGGTGGAGTTCGGGAACAAGGTCGACGACACGACCATGTACGACCCGGACGGCCCCGAGGGTCCCGAGCAGCCGGTCAAGAAGTACGGCGGCAAGCCCGGCCCGCTGCACAACAAGATAGCCAAGCCGGACCGTGCCAAGGACAACAGCACGGCCTGGCAGAAGGACTACAACCAGAAGCACTTCAAGGACCTGTACTTCGGGAAGGGCAAGGACTCCAAGGGCAAGCAGAAGGAGTCCCTGAAGACCTACTACGAGAAGACGTCGTCCGGCCGCTACTCGGTCGACGGTGAGGTCTCCGACTGGGTCAAGGTCGACTACAACGAGGCCCGTTACGGCTCGAACTACTGCGGCGACACCAACTGCCCGAACGTCTGGGACGCGGTCAAGGACGGCGTGACCGCCTGGGCGAAGGACCAGAAGGCCAAGGGCCGCACGGACGCGCAGGTCAAGGCGGACCTGGCCAAGTACGACCTCTGGGACCGCTACGACTTCGACGGCGACGGCAACTTCAACGAGCCGGACGGCTACATCGACCACTTCCAGATCGTCCACGCGGGCGAGGACGAGTCGGCCGGCGGCGGCGCCGAGGGCGAGAACGCCCTGTGGGCGCACCGCTGGTACGCGTACGGCAACGACGCGGGCAAGACCGGTCCGTCGGACAACAAGGCCGGCGGCACCCAGATCGGCGACTCGGGCATCTGGGTCGGCGACTACACGATGCAGCCGGAGAACGGCGGCCTCGGCGTCTTCGCCCACGAGTACGGCCACGACCTCGGTCTGCCCGACCTGTACGACACCTCGGGCAAGGGCGAGAACTCGGTCGGCTTCTGGTCGCTGATGTCGGCCGGTTCCTGGCTCGGCACCGGCAAGGACGCCATCGGCGACCTGCCCGGCGACATGACGGCCTGGGACAAGTTCCAGCTGGGCTGGCTCGACTACGCCAAGGCCAAGGCCGCGACGACGTCCGAGCACAAGCTGGGCGTGTCGGAGTACAACACCCGTCACCGCCAGGCGCTCGTCGTCGACCTGCCGAAGAAGGCCGTCACCACCACCGTCGTGAAGCCCGCCGAGGGCGCCAAGCAGTGGTGGAGCGACCAGGGCGACGACCTCAAGAACACCCTCACGCGCAGCGTCGACCTGACCGGCAAGGCCAAGGCCGAGCTCTCGCTGTCGGGTTGGTGGGACATCGAGGCCAACTACGACTACCTCTACACCGAGGTGTCGACGGACAACGGCGCCAACTGGACGCCGGTGGACGGCACCGCGGACGGCAAGCCGATCACCCGTGACGCCGGCGACAAGCCCGCGTTGACCGGTGTCTCCGGCGCGTACAAGAAGCTGGTCTTCCCGCTCGACGCCTACGCGGGCAAGAAGATCGACCTGCGCTTCCGCTACTCCACGGACGGCGGCGCGGGCGGCAAGGGCTTCACGGCCGACGCGCTCGCGGTCACCGCGGACGGCACCAAGCTGTTCGAGGACGGCGCCGAGGGTGACGACAACGGCTGGACGGCGAAGGGCTTCTCGCGCATCGGCGAGTCCTTCACCAAGAAGTACGACCAGTACTACCTCGCCGAGAACCGCCAGTACGTCTCGTACGACAAGACCCTCAAGGTCGGCCCGTACAACTTCGGCTTCTCGCAGTCGCGTCCCGACTGGGTCGAGCACTACCCGTACCAGACCGGCCTGATGGTCTGGCAGTGGGACACCTCGCAGAAGGACAACAACACCAGCGCCCACCCGGGCCAGGGTCTGATCCTTCCGGTGGACGCCCACGCCAAGCCGCTGAAGTGGAAGAACGGCACGATCCTGCGCAACAAGATCCAGCCGTTCGACGCGCCCTTCAGCACGTACGCCACCGACGCGTTCACGCTCCACAACGCGGACGTCGCGCTGAAGGTCAAGTCCCAGAAGGGCGTCCCGGTCTTCGACGACCGCAAGGGCACCTACTGGTACAAGGAGAACCCCACCGGAAGTGTCAAGGTCACTGACACCAACACTCAGATCAAGATCATCAAGCAGCCGAAGGATGGCTCCTCGATCACGGTCCAGGTGGGCCCCTCCAAGAAGTAATTAGCGTTTCCGCAGGTCAAACCATGATCGGCCGTCGCCCTCTAGCGGGCGGCGGCCGATCGTGTTTAGGTGCGTGCTGTGGATTGCTTATTGACGCGGGGCCCGGCTGCGACCGGCCGGGACCTCGCACGATGTCTCACGGGGGTGTGACGAACCATGTCCGCAGGAGGTTTCTGCAAGCTGCCGAACGGCAGCGTGGTGGTGGCGCTGACGCTGCCGAGCCCGTCGCCGGGCGGCGGCACGGTCAGGATGATCGTGCACGCCGTGAACCGCGCGAGGGCCCTGACGCGGCTGCGGAACCTCGGGCTGCGGGCGGTCTACCTGAGGGGCAACGCGGAGCCGCCCACGCCGGACGAGGTCACGGCCGTCCTGCACCACCCGGACGGCCTGATATGGCGCACGGCCCCGGACGACGCGGCCGAGCTGTGGCACCCGATCAGGGCGCTGCGCAGACAGACCCGTGGCGCGCCGAGCTCCAGCGGGTCCGGGATGCGGTTCTGACGGCCGTCCTGCGTCCGCGGGCCGCGGGTCAGACGACGGGCTTCCCGATGAGCTCGACCCCGGCCGAGCGGAGCTCGGCCAGCGCCGCCTCGGTGCTGGCCGCGCCGACGCCCGCCGTCAGGTCCAGCAGCACGGTCGTCCTGAACCCCTCCCGCGCCGCGTCCACGGCGGTGGCGCGCACGCAGTGGTCCGTCGCGATGCCGACCACGTCGACCTCGGTGATCCCGCGCTCCCGCAGCCACCGCGCCAGCGAGAGGCCGTTCTCGTCGGCGCCCTCGAAGCCGCTGTACGCCGCCGAGTACGCCCCCTTGTCGAAGACCGCGTCGATCGCGCCGGAGGCGACCGCGGGCGCGAAGTTCGGGTGGAAGCCGATGCCCTCGGTGCCGGCCACGCAGTGCGGCGGCCACGAGTCGACGTAGTCGGGGTGGTCGGAGAAGTGGGCGCCGGGGTCGATGTGGCTGTCCCGGGTGGCCACCACGTGGCGGTAGCCCGCCGGGGCCTGGCCGATCAGCTCGGTGATGGCGGCGGCCACGTCCGCCCCGCCGTCGACCGCGAGGCTGCCGCCCTCGCAGAAGTCGTTCTGCACGTCTACGACGATCAGTGCGCGGCGCATGGCGGGTGTCCTTCGGCTCGGCGTGCGGGGGATCGGTGGGGGACTCGGCCGGATGATCCGAGCGTAGAGACTCCGGTCCTGATGCGGGAGGGGGCACCGGCCCCGCGCTTGCGGACGGGTGCCCGCGAGCGCCCGCGGACGGTGCCCGGGGTCAGACGTACTCCGTGGGGATGACCGCCTCGCCGCGCGAGAGCTGCGTCGCCGACAGGGGGAGCCGGGCGCGCGCGGCGGCGTGCCGGTCGCGGACCGCGTCCAGCGGCTCGCGGGCCACCACCTCGCCGCCCTTGACCAGCTCGACCAGGAGCTGCTCGTCGGCCAGCGCGGTGGGCACCGGGCCGGTGCCGACCACCTCGGCCTCGGCGACGCCGTGTCCGTCGGTCCGGCGCGCGGCCCACTTGCGGCCGCCGAGGGAGGACTTGGCGCCGAGCGACTTCTTCGCCACCGGCTCCAGCGGGGCCTTGGGGTCCGCCGAGTGCGCGCGGGCCACCAGCTTGTAGACCATGGAGCAGGTCGGGTGCCCCGAGCCGGTGACGAGCTGGGTGCCCACGCCGTACGCGTCCACGGGCGCCGCCGCGAGCGAGGCGATGGCGTACTCGTCGAGGTCCGAGGTCACGACGATCTTCGTGTTCGGGGCACCGAGCTCGTCCAGCTCCTTGCGCACCCGGTGCGCGACGAGCAGCAGGTCGCCGGAGTCGATGCGCACGGCGCCGAGCTCGGGCCCGGCGATCTCGACGGCGGTGCGGACCGCCTCGGTCACGTCGTAGGTGTCGACGAGCAGCGTGGTGCCGCGGCCCAGCGAGTCGACCTGGGCGCGGAAGGCGTCGCGCTCGCTGTCGTGCAGCAGGGTGAAGGCGTGGGCGCTGGTGCCGACGGTCGGGATGCCGTAGCGGAACCCGGCGGCCAGGTCCGAGGTGGTCGCGAAGCCGCCCACATAGGCGGCGCGGGAGGCGGCGACGGCGGCCAGCTCGTGGGTGCGGCGGGCGCCCATCTCGATCAGCGGCCGGTCACCGGCAGCGGAGGACATCCGGGAGGCGGCGGCCGCGATGGCCGAGTCGTGGTTGAGGATGGAGAGGATCACCGTCTCAAGGAGCACGCACTCGGCGAAGGAGCCCTCGACCCGCAGGATCGGCGAGCCGGGGAAGTACACCTCGCCCTCGGGGTAGCCCCAGATGTCGCCGCCGAAGCGGTAGCCCGCCAGCCACTCCAGGGTCGCCTCGTCCACGATGGCGCGCTCGCGCAGGAAGCCGAGCACGTCCGTGTCGAAGCGGAAGTTCTCCACGGCGTCCAGGACGCGGCCGGTGCCGGCCACGACGCCGTAGCGCCGGCCCTCGGGCAGCCGGCGGGTGAAGACCTCGAAGACCGAACGCCGGTCGCCGGTACCGGCCCTCAGCGCGGCCTGCAGCATCGTCAGCTCGTACTGGTCCGTGAAGAGCGCTGTCGACGGAACATCCACCGGCAGGCCAAGGTCCGCTGTGTTCATACGAAGGATGCTACCCCCAATCTCGTCACTCTGACGATTTCAACGCCCGCGGCGCAGGCCATTTGTGCGAGGGCCCTGCGGGAGTGGCAGCATGGCCCCTGTGAGTACGCCCCGCCCGTCCTGCGCCGCCACCCTTCCGCGGAAGGGTGCCGCCCGCTGCGCCACTCCGGTCGAGACCACCCGCCCGGAAGCGGACGAAGAGACCTTCGCCGTCCCCGAGCCGGACGTCCCCTGGATCACGCTCGTCCACAACGACCCGGTCAACCTGATGAGTTACGTGACGTACGTGTTCCAGACGTACTTCGGGTACTCGAAGGAGAAGGCCACGAAGCTGATGATGGACGTCCATCACAAGGGCCGCGCGGTCGTCTCCACCGGTACCCGCGAGGAGATGGAGCGCGACGTGCAGGCCATGCACGGCTACGGCCTGTGGGCCACCCTTCAGCAGGACCGCAAGTAGCCCCCCGCGAGCAGCGCATGGACCGGAAGCAGCGACGCATCTGATGCCAGGACAATTCGAACCGATCCCCGGGGGCGGCGCCGCCGTCGCGCTCGACGAGGTCGAGGTCTCGATCATCCGTTCCCTCGCCGTGCAGCTTCTGGAGCTGATCGGGCCGGGGCCGGGCGGCGAGGTCTCCGACGACCCGCTGGCGGAGTTGTTCGCCGAGGGGCCGAGCGAGCCGCCCGCCGACCCGGTGATGCGGCGCCTGCTGCCCGACGCCTACGGCGGGCCCGGCGCCGAGGGCGCCGAGGGCGGCGCGGACGGCGCGGGCGACGCGGAGGAGGCGCGGGCGTATTCGGCCGAGTTCCGCCGGTTCACGGAGAACGACCTGCGGGCCAAGAAGCGTGACGACGCCCTGGTCGTGATCCGCTCGCTGGACGCGATGACGTCGGCGGGCGAGGGCGGGGCTGTCCTGAAACTGTCGGTCGAGGAGTCCCGGCACTGGCTCGGGGCGCTCAACGACCTGCGGCTCGCGATCGGCACCCGCCTGGAGGTCGCCGACGAGGACGACGCCGATCTGCTCTACCGGCTGCCCGACTCCGACCCCCGCAAGCCGATGGTGATGGCCTACCTCTGGCTCGGCGGACTGCAGGAGACGCTGGTCGGGACGTTGCTGGGCTGAGCCGCCGCGGCGCCGCGAAATTCGGTGCAGGGGGCACCGAATATTGTTGTATCGGACAATTTCCGGCCCCCGGAGAGCCTGTTCGCTCAGCGGATGCTCAAATCCGGATAACGATCGAGTCACTTCATTGCCCGGCTTTATGGCGTCAAGGGCATTTTGTCCGCTTCTCCCTGTGGGCTGCGCCACAGATGGCTTGTTCCCTCACTATTGCCACCGTGATAAATCTTCACGACCGCTCGGTGACGCCACCCATGTCGCCGAGGGCGCTTCAGCCGGCAGACCGCCGGTAGCACTCCATCCATATCCGGGGGGATCAGGACCTGATCCGCAGCCACAACGCAGATGTGCGGGCGCGGATCAGCATGGAGAAAGGCGTCACCATGACCTCAGTGCAGGTCGAAGAGCACCACGACGAGCACGGCAATGGGGTCGTGCAGGGCTCGTCCGGCGAGGGCGAGGGCTATCAGCGCGGGCTCGGGGCCCGGCAGATCCAGATGATCGCGATCGGCGGTGCCATCGGCACCGGCCTGTTCCTCGGCGCGGGCAAGGCCATCCACAAGGCCGGACCCAGCCTCATCCTGGCGTACGCCATCGCGGGCCTCGTCATCTTCTTCATCATGCGGGCGCTCGGCGAGCTCCTCATGTACCGGCCCGTGTCCGGCTCCTTCTCGGAGTACGCACGCGAGTTCATGGGCCCGTTCTTCGGATTCGTGACCGGCTGGACGTACTGGCTCTTCTGGGTCGTCACCGGCATCACCGAAGTGACCGCGGCCGCCCAGTACATGCAGTACTGGACCCACGACTCCTTCCCGCAATGGGCCTACGCGCTGGTCTTCACGGTCATCCTGTACGGCGCGAACCTCATCTCCGTGAAGCTCTTCGGCGAGCTGGAGTTCTGGTTCTCGATGGTCAAGGTCACCGCGATCATCGGCATGATCCTGATCTGCGTCGGCATCCTCACCATCGGCTTCTCCGACGCCGGTGACACCGCCTCGGTGACCCACCTGTGGAACGACGGCGGCTTCTTCCCCAACGGCATCGGCTCCACGCTGATGACCCTGCAGATCGTGATGTTCGCCTTCCTCGCCGTCGAGCTCGTCGGCGTCACCGCGGGCGAGTCCAAGGACCCGAAGACCGTCCTGCCCAAGGCCATCAACACCGTGCCGTGGCGCATCGCCGTCTTCTACGTCGGCGCGCTGATCATGATCCTGTCGGTCGTGCCGTGGACCTCCTTCAAGCCCGGCGTCTCGCCGTTCGTGAAGGCCTTCGAGGAGATGGGGCTCGGCGTCGGCGCCGCCATCGTGAACTTCGTGGTCCTCACCGCCGCGCTCTCCTCCTGCAACTCCGGCATGTACTCCACCGGCCGCATGCTGCGCGACCTGGCGCTCAACGGCCAGGGCCCGAAGTTCTTCACCAAGCTCACGAAGAACGGCCTGCCGCTGATCGGCACCACGGTCTCCGCCGCGTTCATGCTGGTCGGCGTCTGGATCAACTACCAGTGGCCGGGCGAGGCGTTCAACTACGTCGTCTCCTTCGCGACCATCTCCGGCATGTGGGCCTGGATCATGATCCTGTGCTGCCAGATCCGCTACCGCCGCAAGGCCGACCGCGGCGAGCTGCCGCAGTCCACCTTCCGGGCGCCCGGAGCCCCGTACACCAGCTGGTTCGCCCTGCTCTTCATCGGCATGGTCATCGTGATGATGGGCGTCGACAAGGACGCGCGGATCTCGCTGTACGCGGCCCCGGTCTGGGCGGCGATCCTCACCGTCTCCTACCTGGTCCTCAAGAGCCGCAACCCGCAGGCCGCGGCCTTCAGCAAGCGCAAGGTGACGGCTGACCGGGCCGACCGGGCCGACCAGGCCGACCGGCACTGACACCGGCGCTCCCCGGAGCGCACCGTCCGGCATGCGGGCCCGCGCGTACCACACTTCGGTACGCGCGGGCCCCTCTGCTTATCCTGACTGCCATGCTGACCATCACCCAGGCCCTCCACGACCAGATCGTCGCGCACGCGCGCCAGGACCACCCCGACGAGGCCTGTGGCGTGGTCGCGGGCCCCGAGGGCACCGGCCGCCCCGAGCGGTTCATCCCCATGCTGAACGCCGCGCGCTCGCCCACGTTCTACGAGTTCGACTCGGGTGACCTGCTCAAGCTGTACCGCGAGATGGACGACCGCGACGAGGAGCCGGTGATCGTCTACCACTCGCACACGGCGACCGAGGCCTACCCCTCGCGCACCGACATCACCTACGCCAACGAGCCCGGCGCGCACTACGTCCTGGTCTCCACCGCGGACACCGACGACGCGGGCCCCTTCCAGTTCCGCTCCTACCGGATCGTGGACGGCGAGGTCACCGAGGAAGAGGTGCAGGTCGTCCAGGCATACTGAGCCCGACCACCTTCGAGGCGGCAGGAGCCAGGAAGCCGGTGCGAACCCGGCACGGTCCCGCCACTGTGACCCCACCCCTCCACCGGGGCGGGGGAGTCAGGAACTGACCTGCCGCCTTATCTCCACGCAACGCAGGGGACGCGGAAATCCCCTGGAGGAGGCAGCTCAGCCATGTCCCGCCGTCCCACCGGCATACGCGCGCTCGCCGCGGCCGCCCTGCTCGTCCCGCTCGCCGCGTGCTCCTCGTCCGACGGCGAGGCCGGCACCGGGCCCGCCGCCCGGGCCGCCGGATTCCCGTACACCGTCACCAACTGCGGCGTGAAGACGACGTACGAGGCACCCCCGAAGCGCGCCGTGCCCATGAACCAGCACGCCACCGAAGTGCTGCTCGAACTCGGCCTCAAGGACCGCATCGCCGGGACCGCCTACCTCGACGACCAGGTCCTGCCGCGGTACGAGAAGGCCTACAAGTCCCTCCCGGTGATCGCCAAGGAGTACCCCTCCTACGAGAAGCTGCTCTCCGTCGACCCCGACTACGTCTACGGCGGCTACGCCAGCGCCTTCCTCGCCGGCGACGGCCGCAGCCGCGCCGCGCTCGCCAAGTCCGGCATCCACAGCCGCCTCAACGTCGAGGGCTGCGCCAAGCGCCCGGTCTCCATGGACGACGTCTACCGCGAGGTCCGCGAGGTCGGCTCCACCTTCGGGGTGCGCGACCGCGCCGACCGCTGGGTCAAGGGCGCCCAGCGCGAACTGGCCGCCACCGCCGCGCGGGCCAAGGACAAGAAGCCCCGCGCCGTCTTCGTCTACGACAGCGGCGACAAGACCGCGTTCACCGCCGGCGGCCGCGGCATCGGCAACGACATCATCGAGCGGGCGGGCGGCCGCAACGTCTTCGGCGACGTCGACAAGTCCTTCAGCGACGCGTCCTGGGAGAAGGTCGTCGAGCGCAGGCCCGAGACCATCCTGATCCTCGACTACGGCGCCACCACGGTCGAACAGAAGAAGAAGCGCCTCCTGCAGGACCCGGTCCTCCAGGACGTCCCCGCCGTCAAGAACAAGAGCTTCGCGGTATTGCGCCTCTCGGACGTGGTCACCGGCGTACGAGCACCCGAGGCGGTGCGGAAGCTGGCGGCCCAGCTGTGAGGACGACGCCCGTCCGGCGACCGGGGACGAGCCCGCAGGAGGACCGACGACCGGGGACGAGCCCGCAGGAGGACCGACGACCGGGCACCCGCGGACGCCGGCTCACCGTCCTGGCGGTCCTCACGGCCGCCCTCGCGGCAGCGATCCTCGCCGGGCTCGCCCTCGGCTCCGTCCGCATCCCGCCCGGGGACGTCGTCGAGATCCTGACCGGCCGCGCCGGCCCCTCCCCGTTCCGCACGATCGTGCTGGACGTGCGGCTGCCGAGGGTCGTCCTCGGCGCCACCGTCGGCGCCGGACTCGCCGTCATCGGCACCGTCCTGCAAGCCCTCGTCCGCAACCCCCTCGCCGACCCGTTCCTGCTCGGCGTCTCCTCGGGCGCCTCCGTCGGCGCGGTCTGCGCGATCGTGCTCGGCGGCGTCTTCGGCCTCGGCGCGGCCCTGTCCACCACCGTCACGATCCCGGCCGCCTCCTTCGCGGGCGCCCTCGTCTCGCTGGTCGTCGTCTACGCGCTCGCCCGAGGCGGCGGCGGCAGCTTCGCCACCGGGCGCCTGATCCTCGCGGGCGTCGCCGTCTCGTACATCCTGACCGCGCTGACCAGCCTCATCCTGGTCACCGCCGACAGCGCGGACCACCTCAAGGAGGTCCTGTACTGGACGCTCGGGGGCCTGGGCAGCGCCCGCTGGGACATGCTCGCCCTGCCCTGCGCCACCCTGCTCCTGGGCACCGCGCTCCTGACCGCCCTGGCCCGCCCCCTGGACCTGCTCCTCGCCGGCGAGGAGGGCGCCACCGTGCTCGGCCTGGACACCGCCCGCTTCCGGGCCGCCGTCTTCGTCCTCGCCTCGCTCCTGACCGGCGTCCTGGTCGCCTACAGCGGCGCCATCGGCTTCGTCGGCCTGATGGTGCCGCACGCCGCCCGCCTGCTGGTCGGCGCCGCGCACCGCGCACTGCTGCCGGTCGTGGCGCTGATGGGCGCGGTGTTCCTGGTCGCCGCCGACCTCGCCGCGCGGACCGTCGCCGCCCCGCAGGACATCCCCGTCGGGGTGCTCACCGCGCTGACCGGCGGCCCGTTCTTCCTGTGGCTGCTGCGGCGGCGTTCCGAAGGAGTACCGGCATGACCCCGCCACCCGCCGCCACCGCCCCGCGCGCCGGGGACCTGCGCACCGAGGGACTGTCCTACGAGGTGGCCGGCCGCGCCCTCGTCGACGCCGTCGACCTGAGCGCCGCCCCCGGCGAGACCGTCGGCGTCGTCGGCCCCAACGGCAGCGGCAAGACCACCCTGCTGCGCTGCGTCTACGGCACCCTGCACCCCACCGCCGGCCGCGCCCTGCTCGACGGCGACGACCTGCACGCCCTGTCCGCGAAGGCACGCGCCCGGCGCCTGGCCACCGTGCCGCAGGACGGACAGGCCGCCTTCGAGCTGACCGTCCGCCAGGTCGTCGCGATGGGCCGCTCCCCGCACAAGCGGTTCTGGGAGGCGGACACGGCCGCCGACGAGGACCTCGTCACCGCCGCGCTCGCCCGGGTCGGCGTCGCGGACCTCGCCGACCGCGTCTTCCCCTCGCTCTCCGGCGGCGAGCGCCAGCGCGCCCTGGTGGCCCGCGCCCTGGTCCAGGAGCCCACCCTCGTCGTCCTCGACGAGCCCACCAACCACCTGGACATCCGCTACCAGCTGGAGATCCTCTCCTTCGTCAGGGGCCTGGGCACCACCAACCTCCTCGCCCTGCACGACCTGAACCTCGCCGCGTACTACTGCGACCGCCTCTACGTCCTGGACGCCGGCCGGGTCGTCGCCTCCGGGACCCCCGAGAAGGTCCTCACCGCGGAGCTCCTGGCCACTGTGTACGGCGTCACAGCCGAGGTCGACGTACACCCCAAGACCGGCGCCCCCACGGTCGTCTACCTCCCGCCGCCCGCATCCTGAACGGAATCCGTCCACCAGCTGAGATCACATTCCGGGATCCGGACCGGGAATCGATACGATGACCGCATGGTTCCCCAAGACGTGAGTGAAGAGACGCCGAGCGCACCGCTGCTCGTGGCGCGCCTGCACGTCGACCTGTGCCGCCTCGCCAGCGCGATCTGTTCCCGCTGACCGCACCGCCGCACGGCCGTGGGCCGCGGCGCAGCACGCACGCACACCCGCGCACCACCGCAAGCACAGCGCCGCCGCGCGCCCACCACCTGCACTTCTCGACTCCCGACAGGAGCCCTCAGCATGGCCATCGAGGTCCGCATCCCGACCATCCTCCGCACCTACACCGACGGCGCCAAGGCCGTCGAGGGCAGCGGGGACACCCTCGCCGAGCTCTTCACCGACCTCGACTCGCGCCACGCGGGCATCGCGGACCGCATCGTCGACGACGGCAAGCTGCGCCGCTTCGTGAACGTGTACCTCAACGACGAGGACGTCCGCTTCCTCGACGGCATCTCCACGAAGCTCACCGACGGCGACAGCGTCACGATCCTGCCGGCCGTCGCCGGCGGCATGGTCTAGGCCCGACCCCGGATGCCTCGCTACGACTCCCCGCTCGCCGCGGTCGGCAACACCCCGCTCGTCCGCCTGCCGCGCCTCTCCCCGTCCGCCGACGTCCGCATCTGGGCGAAGCTGGAGGACCGCAACCCGACCGGATCCGTCAAGGACCGGCCGGCCCTGCACATGGTCGAACAGGCGGAGAAGGACGGCCGGTTGACGCCGGGCTGCACGATCCTGGAGCCGACCTCCGGCAACACCGGCATCTCGCTCGCCATGGCCGCCCGGCTCAAGGGCTACCGCATCGTGTGCGTCATGCCGGAGAACACCTCGCAGGAGCGGCGCGACCTGCTCGCCATGTGGGGCGCCGAGATCATCTCCTCACCGGCCGCGGGCGGCTCCAACACCGCCGTCCGCGTCGCCAAGGAGCTGGCCGCGGAGCACCCGGACTGGGTGATGCTCTACCAGTACGGCAACCCCGACAACGCGGGCGCGCACTACGCCACCACCGGCCCGGAGATCCTCGCCGACCTCCCCTCGGTCACCCACTTCGTGGCGGGCCTCGGCACCACCGGCACGCTCATGGGCGTCGGCCGCTTCCTGCGCGAGCAGAAGCCCGACATCAAGATCGTCGCCGCCGAGCCGCGCTACGACGACCTCGTGTACGGCCTGCGCAACCTCGACGAGGGCTTCGTCCCCGAGCTCTACGACGCCTCCGTCCTGACCACCCGCTTCTCGGTCGGCTCCGCGGACGCGGTCACCCGCACCCGCGAACTCCTCCAGGAGGAAGGCATCTTCGCGGGCGTCTCCACCGGGGCCGCGCTGCACGCGGCGATCGGCGTCGGCAAGAAGGCGGTGGCCGCGGGGGAGTCCGCCGACATCGTCTTCGTCGTCGCCGACGGCGGCTGGAAGTACCTCTCCACCGGCGTCTACACCGCCCCCACCACGGAGGCGGCGATCGAGACACTGCAGGGCCAGCTCTGGGCCTAGGGTGTCCGGCACCCGCTCCACCGCGTACGCCCTCGACCGCCGGGCGGGCCGGAATCTCCCCGGCCCGCCCGGCTAGGCCGAGTCCGCCAAGTACTTCACCTGGTCCCACAGGACCGGGTCCACCGTCCCCGCCCGGCGCCGGAACTCCGCGAGCGCCACGTCCCGCAGCTCGTCCGTCTCCAGGAAGCTCGCGCGGCCCTCCGCGTCCCCCACCGTGCCCGGCGGCAGCGGAATCACCCCGGCCCGCTCGTCGTGGTACTTGCTGGTGATCTTCGCGACCAGCGCGCTCCGCCCGCGCACCGCGAGCACCAGACAGGGCCGGTCCTTGCCCCCGGGCCCGTCCTCGTAGGGCACCATCGCCCACCAGATCTCCGCGGGCCGCGGCGCCGGAAGCCGCCGCCTCGGCCCCCGCGGCGGGCGGGTCCTGCCTCCCGGCCGGCTGCTCCGCTTCCGGTGGCCGCGACCCCAGCCGTCCACCAGAGTGACGACGAGAGCGAGCACCACCACGGCGGCCAGCGCGAGCCACCACGACGTGTCCATACGCAGACGGTACCGGCGTACGCCCCCCGTCGCCCACCGCATCCCGGGCGCCCCAAGAGCCCCCGAACCGGTGACAGCGCAGGTGAGTTCCCCCACAACGGCCCGCGACCGAGGAGCGACCAGGCCTTTTGCGCCTTACGCTCGACGGACCGCACACTCCCCAGCTCTCCTGCCAGCGCGGAGGTTCCAGCTTCATGAAGCTCACCGTCGTCGGCTGCTCGGGCTCGTTTCCGTCCGCGGATTCGGCCTGCTCGAGCTACCTCGTCGAGGCCGACGGCTTCCGGTTGCTGCTCGACATGGGCAACGGCGCCCTCGGCGAGCTGCAGCGCCACATCGGTCTGTACGACCTCGACGCGGTCTTCCTCAGCCACCTGCACGCCGACCACTGCATCGACATGTGCGCGTACTTCGTGGCCCGCTACTACCGCCACGAGGGCGGCCGCTGCGCCCCCATCCCGGTCTTCGGCCCCGAGGGCACCGAGCAGCGCCTGACCACCGCGTACGCCGACACACCCTCCGCCTCCTCGATGAGCGAGGTCTTCGACTTCCACACGGTCAAGCCGGGCTCCTTCGACATCGGCCCGTTCGCCGTGCGCACCGAGAAGGTCCGCCACCCCGTCGAGGCGTACGCCATCCGGGTCGAGCACGGCGGGAAGTCCCTCACCTACTCCGGGGACACCGGGCCCTGCGACGCCCTGGACGAACTCGCCGGGGGAACCGACCTCTTCCTGTGCGAGGCCGCCTTCACGCACGGCAAGGAGAACATCCCCGACCTGCACCTCAACGGCCGCGAGGCGGGCGAGTCCGCGGCGGCCGCCGGCGTGGGACGGCTGCTCCTCACGCACATCCCGCCGTGGACGGACCCCCAGGCCAACCTGGCGGACGCCCGCACGGTGTACGGCGGACCGACGGCCCTCGCGGCCGCCGGCGCCTCGTACGAGATCTGACGGCTCAGGCCGTCCGGCGGCCGCGGCCGCCCAGCGCCATCCGGTTCCAGGTGTGGCGCCGGCCGCGGATCGCGACCGCGTAGTCGTACATGACCTCCGGGTCGCACATGCCGGGCAGGAACGAGTCGCCGAAGTGGTGGGCGTCGATGCCCACCTCCTTGGCTGTCAGGGCGAGTTGGGGCACCACGTTCGCGTGGCTGCCCTCCTGGCTGGTGCCGATCGCGCCCATCACCACCGCGCCCGCGTCCTGCACCGCCGCCACCGCCTCGGCGGCCAGCTCCTTGGTGACGCCCGGCAGCGTGCCCGGCAGCGGGAGCACGACGCCGTCCGCGCCCGCGTCCACCAGCGACGTCAGCCGCCCCACGGTGACCCGCTCCGGGTGACCCGCGTGGTGCATCTTGCCGCTCCACAGCGCCACGTCGTCGCCGAGCCCGGCGCGCAGCTCCTCGGTGACCCGCGCGAGCCCCTCGTACGAGCCGCCCGTGCCCGGGTTCGCCGTCAGGCAGAGCATCGCCGCGCCCATGTCGATCAGCCGCTTGGCGTACTCGGGCTTGGCGCGGCGGATCTCGGGGACGTCGCCGGGCTCCAGATTGATGCCGACGGGGCGGCCGATGTACGCGGCGAGGTCGGCGATCGAGGTGAAGGAGCCGAGGCCCGGCAGCTCCAGGCGCTCGCCGTCCCAGGCGCGCTCGATGAGGTTCAGGACGACGATGTCGGCGCCGAAGGCCGCGACGAGCTCGGCGTTGTGCACGCCGGGCATGCCCGGCATCGGGATCAGCGCGGCGCGGTCGGCGAAGACCTCGGCGACCATCGTGCGGCCCTCGGCGGCGGCCACGGATCGGGTCAGGGCACGGCCGCGCAGGGCGGCGAGGTGCTCGCGGTCGAGGTCGAGGATGCGGGTGGTCACGGGAATCTGGCCCCTCCGGAGATCGGGGAGCGGGGGCCCGGGGGCGGCGCCCCCGCCACGGCGTGTGCCGTTTCGACGCTAGGGCACGGCACACGGGAAAGGGCCCGGGCGTTGGTCATCAACGCCCGGGCCCTATGCCCTGTTCTGCCGAGGTCCTGCCGCGTTCCTGCCGAGCTGGGAGCTACTTGCCCTCGGCCTTCTGGAGCTCGGCGATCTCCTCGTCGGACTCGCGGCCCGGCGTGGGGAGGTTGAACTTGGTGATCGCGAAGCGGAAGACCACGTAGTAGACCGCGGCGAAGCAGAGGCCCACCAGGGCCAGGCCTATCGGCTTGGTGGCCGCGTTGAAGTTCAGCGCGTAGTCGATGAAGCCGGCCGAGAAGCCGAAGCCGTCCTTCATGCCGAGCGCCCAGGTCAGGGCCATGGAGACACCGGTGAGCACCGCGTGGATCGCGTACAGGACCGGCGCGATGAACATGAAGGTGAACTCGATGGGCTCGGTGATGCCCGTGACGAACGCGGTGAGCGCGAGCGAGAACATCATGCCGCCGACGACCTTGCGGCGCTCGGGGCGGGCGCAGTGCGTGATCGCGAGGCAGGCCGCGGGGAGGGCGAACATCATGATCGGGAAGAAGCCGGTCATGAACTGTCCGGCGGTCGGGTCACCGGCGAGGAAGCGCGGGATGTCGCCGTGGGCGCCGTTGAAGTCGCCCGCCTGCCACCACGGGAAGGAGTTCAGGAGGTGGTGCATGCCGATCGGGATCAGCGCACGGTTGGCGACACCGAAGATGCCGGCGCCCACGGAGCCCGAACCGACCAGCCACTCGCCGAAGTTGTGCAGACCGGTGCCGAGGACCGGCCAGATGAGACCGAAGACGATGCCGATGATCAGGCCCGCGAAGGACGACAGGATCGGGACGAGGCGACGGCCGCCGAAGAAGCCCGCCCAGTCGGGGAGCTTGGTCCGGTAGAACTTCTGGTAGAGCAGGGCGACGACGATGCCCATCACGACACCGCCGAGCACGCCGGCGTTGACCGGGGCGGCGTTCTCGACGATCTTGCCGTCGACCACCGACTGGATCTTGGGGAGGTTGTCGTCGGTGAAGGTGGCGAGCACCTTCTGGAAGACCAGGTAGCCCGCGACGGCGGCGAGGCCGGTGGAGCCGTCGGACTTCTTGGCGAAGCCGATCGCGATGCCGACGCAGAAGAGCAGGGCGATGTTGTCGATGATCGCGCCGCCACCGGCCGCCATGTAACCGGCGATCTTGGTGATGAAGGTCGGGAAGGAGTCCCGGCCCAGCATGTCGTCGGCGCCGAGCCGCACCAGGAGCGCGGCCGCGGGCATGACCGCCACCGGCAGCATGAGGCTGCGGCCGATGCGCTGCAGTACAGCCATCACGCCGGAGCCCTTTTTCTTGTCGGCCGCGGGGGCGGCACTGGCCGTGGACACAACTTCCTCCAGTGGGCAAGGCGCCGCCTGGGGACAAGGAAGTGAGAGACGGCGGCGTCTTCGGGGAACGCGGCGCGACGGCCACGTGGTCTACACCAATTAGTGGTGTAGACCTGTTGTAGCACGGTGAAGGTGACATAAGGAACCCGCGATTCCTGTGGGCTCGGCCATATCCCGAAATGGCAGGCCAAAGGCCCCCGGACCGGAGGTCCGAGGGCCTGCTGGAGAGGGCGAGCGGCCCCCCGCGCGCGGAGGGTTACGCCTTGGTCTGCTCCCGGTCGAGAGCCTCCGCCTCCTCCTCCGGTTCACGTCCCGGAGTCGCCAGATCGAACTTCGTGATGACGAAGCGGAATAGCGCGTAGTACACCACGGCGAAGCACAGACCGATCGGAATGATCAGCCATGGCTTGGTCGCGAGACTCCAGTTGATGACGTAGTCGATCAGCCCCGCGGAGAAGCTGAAGCCGTCCTTCACACCCAGCGCCCACGTCACCGCCATCGAGACACCGGTCAGCACCGCGTGGATCGCGTACAGCACCGGGGCGATGAAGAGGAACGAGTACTCCAGCGGCTCGGTGATGCCCGTGACGAACGACGTCAGACCCACCGAGAGCATCAGGCCGCCGACCACCTTGCGGCGCTCGGGGCGCGCGCAGTGCGTGATCGCCAGGGCCGCCGCGGGCAGCGCGAACATCATGATCGGGAAGAAGCCCGAGGTGAACTGCCCCGCCGTCGGGTCGCCCGCGAGGAACCGGTTGATGTCACCGTGCACGACCGTGCCGTCCGGCTTCGTGTAGTCGCCGAACTGGAACCACACGAACGTGTTCAGGAACTGGTGCAGGCCCACCGTCAGCAGCGCGCGGTTGGCCACGCCGAAGATGCCCGAGCCCAGCCAGCCCAGATCCACCAGCCACTTCGAGAAGCTGGTCAGCGCGTCACCGATCGGCGGCCAGATCCAGACGCAGATCCCGGCGAAGGCCAGGCCCACGAAGGCCATGATGATCGGCACGAGCCGGCGCCCGTTGAAGAAGCCGAGCCAGTCGACCAGCTTCACCCGGTGATAGCGCTGCCAGAACCAGGCCGCCAGCAGACCCATCACGATGCCGCCGAAGACCCCTGGATTCTGGTACGCCGCCTGCGCCACCGTCCCGTCCTCGGCCACGCACACCCCGCTCCACATGCCCGCACCGCCGAAGACGGTGTCCTGCGGACAGTCGTCGGGGAAGGCGCGCAGCACCGCGTAGTACACGAGGAAACCGGCGACCGCCGCCAGCGCCGTCGAGCCGTCCGACTTCTTCGCCATGCCGATCGCGACACCGATGCAGAACAGCAGCGGCAGACCCAGCGTGGAGTCGAGCAGCGAACCGCCCGCCGCGGCGAAGACCTTCGCCACGTTCGTCCAGCCCAGACCGTCGTCACCGAACACGTCGGGCTGCCCGAGCCGGTTCAGGATGCCGGCGGCGGGCAGCACCGCGATGGGCAGCTGCAGGCTGCGGCCCATCTTCTGGAGGCCTTGGAAAAGGCCGTTCCACCACTTCTTCTGCGGCACCGCGGCGGCTGGGGAACTCATCGGCGTCCCTCCCGGAACAAGCCAGGTTTGGCGGTCGTTGAAAACTGGTGTAGACCAGTTGCGGAACGGGTGGCTGTGCCGTCCGAGGGGACGACACCGTGATCGTCATCATTGGGCACGACTGCCGTAACCGCCCGCGAAGATGGTCCAACCGTGCGTTACCGTGACAAAGCGGGACCTACGGTGGGTCGAAGGCCGCGTCCTTTGGCTGCGTCTCCCCGGGGGTGACCCCGGACCCCCAGCCGCAAGAAACACAGGGAGAAACACATGGCCAGCAAGGCTGAGAAGATCGTCGCCGGGCTCGGCGGCATCGACAACATCGAAGAGGTCGAGGGCTGCATCACCCGCCTGCGCACCGAGGTCCACGACCCCAGCCTCGTCGACGACGCCGCGCTGAAGGCCGCAGGCGCCCACGGCGTGGTCAAGATGGGCACGGCCATCCAGGTCGTCATCGGCACGGACGCGGACCCCATCGCCGCCGACATCGAAGACATGATGTGAGTTCCTGAACTCACCGCAGAGGGGCCCTTCCCCACACCCCCGACCACGGGGAAGGGCCCCTCAGCCATGCCCGGCCGACGCACGGACCGGCCCCCGCCTCCCGATAGGCTCGGCCCATGTCCTCTACGCCCCGCATCGACGGCCGCACCCCCGAACAGCTCCGCCCCATCACCATCGAGCGCGGCTGGAGCAAGCACGCCGAGGGCTCCGTCCTCATCTCCTTCGGCGACACCAAGGTCTTCTGCACCGCCTCCGTCACCGAAGGCGTCCCGCGCTGGCGCAAGGGCACCGGCGAGGGCTGGGTCACCGCCGAATACTCCATGCTGCCCCGCTCCACCAACACCCGCGGCGACCGCGAGGCCGTCCGCGGCAAGATCGGCGGCCGCACCCACGAGATCAGCCGCCTCATCGGCCGCTCCCTGCGCGCCGTCGTCGACTACAAGGCCCTCGGCGAGAACACCATCGTCCTGGACTGCGACGTCCTCCAGGCCGACGGCGGCACCCGCACCGCCGCCATCACCGGCGCCTACGTGGCCCTCGCCGACGCCGTCGCCTGGGCCCAGGGCAAGAAGCTCGTCAAGCACGGCCGCACCCCCCTCACCGACACCGTCAGCGCCGTCTCCGTCGGCATCGTCGGCGGCACGCCCCTGCTCGACCTCTGCTACGAGGAGGACGTCAGGGCCGACACCGACATGAACGTCGTCTGCACCGGCGACGGCCGCTTCGTCGAGGTCCAGGGCACCGCCGAGGCCGAGCCCTTCGCCCGCAAGGAACTCAACGCGCTCCTCGACCTGGCCGTCGGCGGCTGCGAGGATCTCACCGCCTTCCAGCGCGAGGCCCTCGAAGCCACCCGCTGAGCCGCCCGCCCGCCGGGCAGGCAACCAACAACCCCCCGCAGGGCGTTGTTACGAGTACGGACGCGCGGGCAAAGCCGCGCGTCCGGCAACACCCTGGGGAGGGACCGAACCATGGCCGCGCGCCACCGCCGTATCGTCACCGCCGTCGCCACCGCACTCGTCGTCGTCCCGGCCGGCCTCGGCCTCGTCGGCTGCGACGCCGTCTCGAAGGCCCTGGACTGCGTCCAGACCGCGGACACGATCGCCGACAGCGTCACCGACCTGCAGCAAGCCGTCGAGAACGCCGGGGACAACCCGGCCGAGGCGGACCGCGCACTCGACGACATCGGCAAGAACCTCGACAAGATCGGCGACAAGACCGACAACACCGACGTCAACAAGGCCGTGGACGACCTGGAGAAGGCCGTCGACAACGTCCGCCGGTCCATCAGGAACGGCGACGCGACCCCCGACGTCAGCTCCGTCACCGACGCCGCGGGCGAACTGACGAAGGTCTGCACGCCGTAGCGGGCCCGGACCCCGGCAGGGGCCACCGGACCGGCGGCGATACTGGACCCATGACCCGCCTCATCCTCGCCACCCGCAACGCCGGCAAGATCACGGAACTCCGGGCGATCCTCGCCGACGCAGGCCTCACCCACGACCTCGTCGGCGCGGACGCCTATCCGCAGATCCCCGACGTCAAGGAGACCGGCGTCACCTTCGCCGAGAACGCCCTCCTCAAGGCCCACGCCCTGGCCCAGGCCACCGGCCTGCCCGCCATCGCCGACGACTCGGGCCTGTGCGTCGACGTCCTCGGCGGCGCGCCCGGCATCTTCTCCGCCCGCTGGGCGGGCCGCCACGGCGACGACACGGCCAACCTCGACCTCCTGCTCGCCCAGCTCGGCGACATCGCCCCCGACCACCGCGCGGCCCACTTCGCCTGCGCGGCGGCGCTGGCCCTGCCCGACGGCACGGAACGCGTGGTCGAGGGCCGCCTCCGCGGCACCCTGCGGACGACCCCCGCGGGCACGGGCGGCTTCGGCTACGACCCGATCCTCCAGCCGGACGGCGAGACCCGCACGTGCGCGGAACTGACGGCCGACGAGAAGAACGCGATCAGCCACCGCGGCAAGGCGTTCCGGGAACTGGTGCCGGTGGTACGGGAACTGGTGGGCTGAGGAGCCCGTACTGAAGAAGGTCCGACTTGCGAAGCAGCAAGTCAGACCTTCTAAAGAAAGGCAAGTGCGGCCTGAGGGATTCGAACCCTCACGGGATTGCTCCCATCGCGCCCTAAACGCGAGGCGTCTACCAATTCCGCCAAGGCCGCCGAAGCCCGTCACGGCTATGACGGGCGGCTGCAAGTGTACGGCGATCCGTGGCTATCCGGCGAGCTGCGTCCGGTCTTTCCGCCGACACCACGTCTGGGTCAGCGCGTGGCAGTTGGGGCACAGGTACCGCAGGTTTTCCCGGCGATTGTCGCGCCAGTCCCCGTTGACATGGTCGATCTGCAGAGTGATCGAGCGCCCCAGCCATGTGCCGGTGTTGCCGCACGACGTGCACGCGTACGGAACCCCGATCTCGGCGAGCGCTCGATGCAGCTGTGCCCTGTTGGTCCGCCCGGCGTGGTCCGGCAGGACCACCAGGACCTGCTGCGCGGTCGACGGTGGCGCGGCCGGCTCCAGCTGCCCCCAAGCCCGCCGCTTGAAGTGGCTGGTGTCCAGGCCAAGGCGGGCCGCCGCACGCCGAAGGCGCCGGTGATTGGTGTCGTTGACCTCCCAGCCGAGGCCGCGCATCACATCGGCGTAGCTGGTTGATCTCGGTACAAGGTCCCGGAGCTCTCGCTCCGGGACCGGCAGGCGCTGGTAGGAGAAGTGCCCGGTGTCGATGTGCTGAGTGAGCAGCATGCGGCTCAGAGTTGCGCGCGAGCGGCTGTCATCTGGCGCGCCCAGGGCGCGCGCTACACCGCGCACGCTGGTAGCGGCCGCGGCTGCTGCCCGCAGCTCCTGGACGGTGAAGGGGAGGTCCAACTCGGGGCGATCGATGCCGGGGAAGTGGCTGATGTCGATGCCCGCCGCACTGAGGCGGCGTCGGATGTGGGAGAGCGTTCCTGTGGCTGGTGCGGCACCGAGCTTCAGCGCTACTTCGCGCAGCGAAGACGATGACGCGGCAGCTTCGGCGATCGCCGCGTCCGGGTATTTGCGCCAGGGGCTTCGCTTGGCGAAGTGACTCGTGTCGAGTCCGAGACTGATCACCTTCTCCTGCAGCACGCGCCGCTGTCCGCCGCTCGACCCCAGCCCGAGGCGTCGCATCAGGTCGGTCCAGTTGCGCGCCTCGGCGACGATGGGGGCGAGCCGATCCTTGCTGTACGGGTTCCGGGGCGGCCCGTGGTCATCGGGGTTTTCCGCGGTCGGCGATTCGTGGTGGGACGTAAGACGTTTCCTGGTGTACGGACTGGCTGCCATGTCGCCCTCCCTTCCCGGCCGCGCGTTCGTGGCCTCGTACGGAGTAACGAAACGACTATCGGATCGTCACGTCCGGAATGCGGAACGGCCCGTCCCGGATTGCGGGGGACGGGCCGTTCCGTGGAGGAGGGGGAGGGGTCAGAACTTGGGGGTCGGGGCCTGGGACTCCACCATTTCCGCGGCCTCCTCCTTCGTCTCGACCGAGGGCGGCGAGCCGGACAGCGGCTTCTTGGCCGTTTCCTTCATGCAGGCCACCGCGATGACGCCGACCACGGCCGCCGCCATGGAGTAGTACGCCGGGACCATGTCCGTGCCGGTGACGCTGATCAGGGACGTGATGACCAGGGGCGCCGTGCCGCCGAAGAGGGAGGCGGAGAGGTTGTAGCCCACCGAGAGGGAGCCGTAGCGGACCGAGGTGGGGAACAGGGCCGGAAGCGTCGCCGACATCGTGCCGAGGAGGCAGACCAGGGAGAGGCCGAGCAGGAGCATGCCGCCGGAGACGGCGACCAGGCTGCCCTGCTTGATGAGGAGGAACGCCGGGATGGAGATGACCAGGAAGCCGACCATGCCGGTCATCAGGAGCGGCTTGCGGCCGAAGCGGTCGGACAGCTTGCCGATCCGGGTGATGATCAGCATCAGGACGATCATCGTGCCGATGAGGATCAGCAGGCCGTGGGAGTCGTCGTAGCCGAGCTCGTCGGAGAGGTACGTCGGCATGTACGACAGCAGCATGTAGTCGGTGATGTTGTACGCGCCGACCAGGGCGATGCACAGGAGCAGCGTCGCCCAGTGGTCGCGGAAGATCTTGGCGAGGTCGCCCTTGGCGGTGGACTCCACGGTGGAGGCGCCCTCGGACGCCGAGTGGAAGGTGGCGTCCTCCATCTTCTGGAAGGCGGGTGTCTCGTCGAGCTTGAGCCGCAGGTAGAGGCCGACGAGGCCGAGGGGTCCGGCGACGAGGAAGGGGATGCGCCAGCCCCAGGACTCCATGGAGTCCGAGCCGAGTGCGGAGTTGAGGATGAGGACGAGGCCCGCGGCGCCGGTGTATCCGGCGAGGGTGCCCATCTCCAGGAAGCTGCCGAAGTAGCCGCGGCGCTTGTCGGGGGCGTACTCGGCGATGAAGGTGGACGCGCCGCCGTACTCGCCGCCGGTGGAGAAGCCCTGGACGAGGCGGAAGAAGATCAGCAGGACGGGTGCCCAGAAGCCGATGGTGGCGTAGGACGGGATCAGGCCGATGGCGAGGGTGCCGATCGCCATGAGGATCATCGTCAGGGCGAGGACCTTCTTGCGGCCGATCTTGTCGCCCATCGGGCCGAACACCATGCCGCCGATGGGGCGGACGAGGAAGGAGACCGCGAAGGTGGCGAAGGACGAGATCAGCTGTGCCGTGTCGTTCCCGGAAGGGAAGAAGACGTGGCCGATGGTGACGGCCAGATAGCTGTAGATGCCGAAGTCGAACCATTCCATGGCGTTGCCGAGGGAGGCCGCCTTGACGGCCCGCTTGACCGCGGCCTCGTCCGTGACCGTGATGTCCGTGCGGCGCAGCGGCGGGTTCTTGCGCCGTTTGACCGCCCGGAACAGGGTCCGGTGGCGTTTCACCGCCTCGGCGTCGGCCTCGGCCTCGGGTGCTTCGTGGGCCGCCATGGAGTGGTTCCTTTCCTTCTTCGTACAAGTTCCCGGAGAGATCACTTGCTCGAAGATGACCGTTGCAAACGAGAGCCCCCCGTGAGGGGGGCTTCGTCACATCGGCGGACCGGCCGGCGGAACGGTCGGTGTGGTGCCCGGTGGGCGCGGTGTCAGACGCCCAGGTCCCGGATGATCTTGGCGACGTGGCCGGTCGCCTTCACGTTGTAGAAGGCGTGTTCGACCTTGCCCTGTTCGTCGACGACCACGGTGGAGCGGATCACGCCGGTCACCGTCTTGCCGTACAGCTTCTTCTCGCCGAAGGCGCCGTACGCCTCCAGGGTCTCCTTGGCGGGGTCGCCCACCAGCGTGACCTTGAGGTTCTCCTGGTCGCGGAACTTGGCGAGCTTCTCCGGCTTGTCGGGGGAGACGCCGATGACGTCGTACCCGGCGGCGGCCAGCACGTCGAGGTTGTCGGTGAAGTCGCAGGCCTGCTTGGTGCAGCCGGGGGTGAGGGCGGCCGGGTAGAAGTAGACGATGACCTTGCGGCCCTTGTGGTCGGCCAGCGAGACGTCCTTGCCGTCGGCGTCGGGCAGGGTGAAGGCGGGGGCGGTGTCGCCGGGCTGCAGTCGCTCGCTCATGTGCGTCGGTCTCCTCGCGCGGGGGTTCTGTGACGGTCACGAGCGTAATGGGGGTGCCGTGGGGTGCGGTGACCGCGAAGCTGACAGACTGTGGAGCACACGTTCACAGTTACTCGACCACGACCACGGAGGCAGCGCGGTGTCGGATGCGGATGCCAGGACCCCTGCGCAGATCGAGGCGGACATCAAGCGCCGGCGCGACCAGCTGGCCGAGACGCTCGACGAGATCGGGGTGCGCGTCCACCCGAAGACGATCGTGGGTGACGCGAAGGCCAAGGTGACCGCGAGCGTGGACCACACGCTCGGCCGGGCCTATGTCGGGGCGAACCGCCTCGTCTCGGATGTGCGCGGCCGGTTCGTCACGGAGGACGGGGCGCCCCGGGTGGAGCGGATCGTGCCGGTTGCCCTGGTGGCGGTGGGGCTCGTGGGGCTCCTGGTGGTGAGCTCGCGGCGGCGCGGCGACTGACGTCCCGGGGCGGCGGCCCCGGCGCGGGTGCGGACCCGGGAGCCCATGGCCGGGCGCGGGGCAGGTAGGTTCTGGGACGTGAGCGAGAAGACCACCCCCCACGACGACAAGCTGCCCATCCGCATGCTGCACGACCGCGTGCTCGTGCGACAGGACACCAGCGAGGGCGAGCGGCGCTCCGGCGGCGGCATCCTGATCCCCGCGACCGCGGCCGTGGGCCGGCGGCTCGCCTGGGCCGAAGTGGTCGCCGTCGGGCAGAACGTCCGGGCGGTCGAGCCCGGTGACCGGGTCCTGTACGACCCGGAGGACCGTGCCGAGGTCGAGGTGCGGGGCGTGGCGTACGTCCTGATGCGCGAGCGCGACCTGCACGCGGTGGCGGCGGACCGTTTCGAGGGTTCCGAGGACTCGACGGGGCTGTACCTGTAGGGGCGCGCACCCGTGCGCCCGCAGCGGTGCGCACCCGTGCGCGAGGGGCTGGTGACCATCGTCACCAGCCCCTCGCGCGTGGGTTTTGCTACCTTTGAGGGACCCCGACGAGACGCGCCGTACCGGGTTGGCAAAGACGACGCACCCCCATCAGGTAACGCGTTTCGCGTTTCTACTCGTCGGAGGTGCCGTCATGGCCTGGGTTCTGCTGATCGTCGCCGGACTGCTCGAAGTGGGCTGGTCGATCGGGATGAAGTACACGGACGGCTTCACGCGCCTGTGGCCCAGCCTGTTCACGGGCGTGGGCATCGTCGCCAGCATGATGCTCCTGTCGCAGGCCGCCAAGACGCTGCCCATCGGTACGGCCTACGGCGTGTGGGTCGGCATCGGCGCGGCCGGCGCGGCCGTCCTCGGCATGGTGATCCTGGGTGAGCCGGTCACGGCCGCGCGGATCTTCTTCGTCTGTCTGCTGCTGGTGGCCGTCGTCGGCCTGAAGGCGACGAGCGGTCACTGAGTCCGCCCGTCGCGCCTGCGGGGCCCTAGGGGGCGTCTCTCCGATCTTCGCGGGTCCGCGACGCCTGGCACGGCACCTCGCCGCACGGCCGGGCCGCCCTCGTACTGGTGGTACGAGGGCGGCCCGGCCGTGCGGCGAGGTGCCGTGCCAGGCGTCGCGGACCCGCGAAGATCGGAGAGACGCCCCCTAG
>NZ_JBIARE010000015.1:0-155529 GCF_042889645.1 Streptomyces sp. NPDC002564
CTCGTACTGGTGGTACGAGGGCGGCCCGGCCGCACGGCGATGCACCGCACCAGACGCCGCGGCCTGTCCACGAAGATCGGAGAGACGCCCCCTAGCCGTCCGTCAGGCCGCCCAGGGCCCCGCCGTCGTCGTCGTTGCCGCCGTCGGCGCTTCCCCCGCCGCCGGTGTCGGTGCCGCCGCCGTTGGGACCGCCCTGGGCGCCGCCGTCGGTGGGTCCGCCGCCGGTGTCCTGGCCGCCGTTCGGGCCGCCCTGGGTGCCGCCGTTCGTCGTGCCGCCGTTCTGGCCGCCCGTCCGGCCGCCGTCCTGGCCGCCGTCGTCCTGCCCGCCCGTGGGCGTGCCGCCGGTGTCCTGGCCCCCGGTGGGCGTGCCGCCGGTGTCCTGGCCGCCGTCGGTGGTGCCGCCGTCCGTGGTGCCGCCGGTGGCCGGGTCGGGCAGGCCGCCCGTCGTCGGGTCCGGCACCTCGGGCACCTCGGCGCCCTGCCCGACCTCCAGGTCGAAGTCCTTGACCGGCTGGCCCTTGAGCGCCGCCTTGGTGAACTGCGCCCAGATCCGGGCGGGGTAGGCGCCGCCGTTGATGCGCTGCTCGCCGAGCGCGCCGTACAGCGGGGTGTGCGCACCGGTGTCCGGGTCCTGGCCCATCACCGCGACGACCGTGGCGAGTTCGGGGGTGTAGCCGGCGAACCAGGCGGCCGTGTCGTTCTCCGCGGTGCCGGTCTTGCCCGCGGCGGGGCGGCCCGCTCCCTGGGCGGCCGTGCCGGTGCCGCCCTGCACGACGCTCTGCAGGATCGTGGTGGTGGTGTCGGCGGCCTCGCGGGAGACGGCCTGCTTGGTCTTCTGGCCCGGCAGTTCGATCTCGTCGCCGTCCTTGGTGATCTTCTCGACGAGGGTGTACGTGCCGTGCTTGCCGTGGTTGGCGAGCGTGGCGTACGCCTCGGTCATGTCCAGGACGCTGGCGGTGGACGGGCCGAGCGCGATCGAGGGGGACGCGGTCAGGTCGGGGGTGTTCTCCGGGACGCCGAGCGCGACGGCGGTCTTCTTGACCTTGTCGGAGCCGACGTCGACGGCCATCTGCGCGTACACCGAGTTCACGGACTTGTCGGTGGCGGTGCGCACGGTGATGTCGCCGTAGTCGACGTGGTCCTCGTTCTCGGGGGCGTACGTCCCGCCGCTCCAGCCCTGCACCGGGCGCTTGTTGGTGCCGTCGTAGATCGTGTTCGGGGTGATCGGGCGGCCGTCCTGGGTGACCGAGCCGTTCTCCACCGCGGAGGTGAAGACGAACGGCTTGAAAGTGGATCCCACCTGGTAGTCACGCCGCGTCGCGTTGTTGACGTACTGCTTGGTGTAGTCGATGCCGCCGTACATCGCGACGACCTTGCCGGTGGCCGGGTCGATGGAGGCGCCGCCCGCCCGGACGTTGCGGTCGACCTTGCGGGCGTCCTTGTCGACCTTGGCCATGACCTGCTTGTCGACGGCCTCCTTGAAGGCGTCCTGCCGGTCCTTCTGCAGGGTCGTGGTGATGCGGTAGCCGCCCTTGGCGAGGGTGTCCTCGTCGATGATCTTGTTGGCGGTGAGGTAGTCCTCGACGGCCTTGACCACGTAGCCGCGCTGCCCGGACAGGCCCGCCGCGCCCTTGGCCTCGTCGGGCACCGGGAACTTCGTCTTCGCCCGCTCGCCCTTGCTCAGCCAGCCCTCGGTGACCATGCCGTCCAGGACGTAGTTCCAACGGCCCGCCGCGCGCGGCTTGTTCTCCGGGTGGGTGGCGACGTCGTAGGCGTTGGGGGAGTTCAGCAGGGTGGCCAGGTAGGCGCCCTGGGCGGTGGAGAGGTCCTGCACGTCCTCGCCGTAGTACGCCTGGGCGGCGGCCTGCACGCCGTACGCGTTGCGGCCGAAGTAGCTGGTGTTCAGGTAGCCCTCGAGGATGTCGTCCTTGCTCACCTCGCGGTCCAGCTTGATCGAGATGAAGAACTCCTTCACCTTCCGGGTGACCGTCTGCTCCTGGCCCAGGTAGTAGTTCTTCACGTACTGCTGGGTGATGGTGGAGCCGGACTGCTTGCCCTTGCCGGTGACGGTGTTCCAGGCCGCGCGGAGCATCGCCTTCGGGTCGACCGCGGACTCGCCGTAGAAGTCGCGGTCCTCGGCGGCGAGCACGGCGTGCTGCACGGCGAGCGGGACCTGCTTGAGCGGTACCTTCTCGCGGTTGACCTCGCCGTCCCGGGCGATCTGGCTGCCGTCGGCGTACAGGTAGACGTTGCTCTGCTTGGTCGCCGCCGCGTTCGCCGGCGGGATGTCGACCAGCATGTAGCCCGCCATGAAGCCGCCGACGCACAGCAGGATCAGCAGGACGAAGCCGCCCAGGACCATGCGCCAGGTCGGCAGGATCCGCCGCCAGCCGGTGCGCTTGGGCCGCTTGGGCTTCTTGCCCTTCGCGCCGTCCGCGGCGCTGCCCGCCGTCGCCCCCGCCGACCCGGGCAGGGCCCCGGGCAGGAGCTTGGGGGCGCCCGCGGACGTGCCCTGCGGTTCCCTGGGGGACCAGCGGGGGCGCCGGGCGGGGCCCTGCTGCTGCGGATCGTCGCTCATGTCTTGCGGAACTCCCGGTTAGCGTCGTACGTCCAGTACGCCTCGTACACCCCATTGCACACCGTCGCCACAGGCGTTCGTGACCAGGCACGCGCCCCGGCGCCGAAAATGCCTGGCACGAGCGAGCCCGATCGCACTAGGCTCCAGCGCTTTGGCCCGCTTCGGGACGAAGCTCACGGTGAAAGGGATGCTCGTGCGCGCAGGACGGTTCCGTCTGTATGCGGCCGTCGCCCGGGGAAGCTTCCGCAGGTACGCGACGTACCGCGTGGCGACGGCGGCCGGGGTGTTCACCAACACCGTCTTCGGCCTCGTCCTCGCGTACACGTATGTGGCGCTCTGGGACGAGCGGCCCGGCCTCGGCGGATACGACCAGTCGCAGGCGCTCACGTACGTGTGGCTGGGGCAGGCGATGCTGACGGTGATGGCCCTGATGGGCGGTGGCTTCGAGGGCGAGCTGATCGAACGGATCCGCACCGGGGACATCGCCGTCGACCTGTACCGGCCCGCCGACCTGCAGATGTGGTGGCTGGCGACGGACCTGGGGCGGGCCGCGTTCCAGCTCATCGGCCGCGGCGCGGTGCCGATGGTCTTCGGCGCGCTCGTCTTCGACCTGACGCTGCCCCCGGACGCGCTGCGCTGGCTGGCGTTCCTGGTGGCCGTCGTGCTCGGCGCGCTGGTCGGCTTCGGGATCCGCTACCTGGTGGCGCTCTCCGCGTTCTGGCTGCTGGACGGCGCGGGCACCACCCAGGTGGCGATGCTCGCGGGCAGCTTCTTCTCCGGGATGCTGCTCCCGCTGAACGTCTTTCCCGGCGCGCTCGGCGACATCGCCCGCGCGCTGCCCTGGTCGGCGCTGCTGCAGCTGCCCGCCGACGTGTTCCTCGGCCGGTACACGGGCACCGGGCTGCTGCGGGCGTACGCCTTCCAGCTCGGCTGGGCGGCGGTACTGCTGGCGGCCGGACGGCTGCTGCAGGCCACGGCCACCCGACGGGTGGTGGTCCAGGGTGGCTGAACCGGGCCGACTGCGCGACGGGCTGCGCGCCTACCGGCTGATCTCCGCCATGTGGATCCGCTCCCTGATGGCCTACCGCCTGTCGTTCGCGATGACCGCGCTCGGCAACTTCGCGGTGACCGCCTTCGACTTCGTGGCGATCCTGCTGATGTTCTCCCAGGTGGACCGCCTCGGCGGCTACACGCTGGCCGAGATCGCCCTCCTGTACGGCGCCTCGTGCACCGCCTTCGGCCTCGCCGACCTCGCCATCGGTTCGATGGACCGGCTGGGGCGGCGGGTGCGCGACGGCACCCTCGACACGCTCCTGGTGCGGCCCGCGCCGGTCATCGCGCAGGTCGCCGGGGACCGCTTCGGGCTGCACCGGATCGGCCGGGTCGCCCAGGGCTCCCTCGTCCTCGGCTACGCCCTGGTGGCCGTCGACGTCCACTGGACGCCGCTGAAGGTCCTGATGGTGCCGCTGATGCTGCTGTGCGGCGCGGTCATCTTCGGGTCGGTGTTCGTGGTGGGCGGCGCCTTCCAGTTCGTGGCGCAGGACGCCGCCGAGGTGCAGAACGCCTTCACGTACGGCGGCAACACGCTGTTGCAGTACCCGCCGACGGTCTTCGCCAAGGACCTGCTGCGGGGCGTCACCTTCGTGCTGCCGCTCGCCTTCGTCAACTGGCTGCCCGCGCTGTACGTGCTGGGGCGCCCCTATCCGCTCGACCTGCCCACCTGGGTGGCGTTCACCCCGCCGCTGGTGGCCGCAGCCTGTCTCGCCCTCGCCGGGCTCGCCTGGCGCGCGGGCCTCCGTTCGTACCGCAGCACCGGGAGCTGAACCGCCGTGGAAGAACCCCTCATCGAGCTCGACGGCGTCGAGAAGGTCTTCGACGTCCGCAAGAAGACCGGTTTCCTGCGCGGCGAACGGCACGAGGTGCGGGCCGTCGACGGGATCTCCTTCACCGTGCCGCGCGGCGAGATGGTCGGCTACATCGGGCCCAACGGCGCCGGGAAGTCCACCACGATCAAGATGCTGACCGGCATCCTCACCCCCAGCGGCGGGCGCCTGCGGGTGGCGGGCATCGACCCCTCCCGGGAGCGGACCCGCCTGGCCCGCCGCATCGGCGTCGTCTTCGGCCAGCGCACCACCCTGTGGTGGGACCTGCCGCTGATCGACTCGTACCGGCTGATGCACCGGATGTACCGGATCCCGGACGCCCGCTTCGAGGAGAACCTCGACCGCTGCGTCGAACTCCTCGAACTGGGCGCCCTCCTGGACGTGCCCGTCCGCCAGCTCTCGCTCGGCCAGCGGATGCGCGGCGACATCGCGGCGGCGCTGCTGCACGACCCCGAGGTGCTGTACCTGGACGAGCCGACGATCGGCCTCGACGTGATCAGCAAGGCCAAGGTGCGCGGGTTCCTGCGCGACCTGAACGCCGAGGCCGGCACCACGGTGCTGCTCACCACGCACGACCTGACCGACATCGAGCAGCTCTGCGAGCGGGTGATGGTCATCGACCACGGGCGCCTGATGTACGACGGGCCGCTGGCCGGGCTGCACGAGGTGGGGGAGAGCGAGCGCACCCTCGTCGTCGACCTGGAACGCGAACTTCCGCCGATCCGGGTCGAGTCGGCGCGCGTGGTCAGGGTGGAGGGGCCGCGGCAGTGGCTGGCCTTCCCCGCCGCGCAGTCGGCGGCCCCGCTCGTCGCCCGGATCGCCGAGCGCTACCCGATGGCCGATCTCTCGATCAGGGAACCGGACATCGAGGCGGTCATCGCGAAGATGTACGCGGACAAGTCCACCTCGTAGGCTGCGGGGTATGAGTGACGAACTCCCCGACCTGCGGGCCTCCGACGCCGACCGCGAGCGGGTCGCCGAGCAGTTGAGGGACGCGCTTGCCGAAGGCCGCCTGGACATGGCGGAGTTCGAGGAGCGCCTGGACGCGACGTATCGGGCGCGCACCTACCGGGAGCTGGAGCCGCTCACCCGCGACCTGCCCTCGCACGGCGCCAATCCGTCGCACGGCGCCAAGGTGTCCATGGTGAAGCGGCAGGTAAGCGACGACCTCGCCGCCCTCGCCGACCCCGCCGCCCCCGCCGCCATCGACTGGGACGAGCGGATGGTGGGCGGCGAACCGTCGTCGGGCCTCGGCATCGCCGTCTGGGGCGGGTTCAGCCGCAAGGCGGGCTGGGTGGTGGGCCGGCAGTTCACCGGGTTCGCGCTGTGGGGCGGCGGCGAGATCGATCTGCGCGAGGCCCGCTTCACGGAGCGCGAGGTGGAGATCCGCTGCTTCACGATCATGGGCGGGATGCAGGTGATCGTGCCGCCCGACATGGAGGTGGTGGTCCGCGGCTTCGGCTTCATGGGCGGGTTCGACGACAACGCGACGGGCGCCGGCACCCCCGGCTCGCCCCGGGTGGTCGTCAAGGGTTTCGCCCTGATGGGCGGCGTCGGCGTCGACCGCAAGCTGCGCAAGGCCGACAAGCTCCGGCTCAGGGAGGAGCGCCGCCTGGACCGTCTGGAGCGCCGCGAGGCCCGCCGTGCCGCGCACGTCGACCGCGCCGAGCGGCACCGCCTCGCGCACGAGGAGCGGCGCGAGGACCGGGACTGAGGCGGCCGGGGTCAGAGCTCGGCGGCCGCCGAGCCCCTCAGGTGCGACAGGTTGAAGGTCTCCGCCATGCGGTGGAAGCCCGCGTCGGAGGGGTGCAGGTGGTCGCCCGAGTCGTACTGCGCGCGCAGCTTGCGCGGGTCGTACGGGTCGCGCAGCGCGCGGTCGAAGTCGACGAAGTCGTCGAAGACCGAGCCCGAGCGGATCTGCTCGTTGACCGCCTCGCGCACGCCCTCCAGGGCGGGCGTGTAGCCGCGGTGGCCGCCGAAGGGCATCAGCGTCGCGCCGACCACGCGCAGGCCGCGGGTGTGCGCCTGGCGGGTCAGCTCGCGCAGGCCCTCGACGATGCGGTCCGGGTTGTTCTGGTGCGGGTTGCGCAGGATGTCGTTGACGCCCAGGGCGATCACCACGGCCTTGACGCCGGTGCGGCTGAGCACGTCCCGGTCGAAGCGGGAGAGCCCGCTCGGGTTGACCGCGGGGCTGCCGAGGCCGTCGGAGAGGATGCGGTTGCCGCTGATGCCCTGGTTGACCACGCCGTAGCGCGGCCCGCCCGCCTCGTCGCGCAGCCGGTCGGACAGGACGTCGGGCCAGCGCCGGTTGGCGCCCATCGTGGAGGAGATGCCGTCCGTGATGGAGTCGCCGAAGACGACGACGGTGCCGTCGGTCTCGTTGCTCAGCACGTCCACCGCGGCCAGGTAGCGCCAGTACGGGCTCTGCTCGGTGTACGCCTCGCCGAGCTGGTCCTCGGTGCGGTCGCCCTCGGCGACGTAGCTGATCTGGCGTGCGTGCGGGTGGTAGGTGACCGGGCCCGACGGGGTCGGCGAGTACGTCGTGACGAGCAGGTCGGCGTCGTGCGGGACGCGCAGCCGGGCCGCGTCGCTCATCACCTGGCCGCCCGGCGGGATGACCACCGAGGTGTTGCCGTCGAAGGTCAGCCTGCGCAGCGTGCCCGCCGCGGCGGCCGGGTTGTTCGACGCGGAGGCCAGCGCGAGCGAGGCGTGCGTGATGCTCAGCGGCGTCGTGCCGTACAGGTTGGACAGGGTGATGCGGGCGCTGGAGCCGCCGACGCTGGTGTGCACCACGTTACGGATGGAGCGGCCGGCGAAGCCCTTGCGGGCGGTGCCGGGCTCGGCGCCCGCGGGCGACGCGGACCAGGAGCCGACCCAGACGCCGGAGGAGGCGGGGTTGGCGGAGTTGCGGGGGTTGCGGCCCCCCGCGTTGATGGTGTCCCGCGAGCTGTCGTCGGTGCCGGTGACCCCGACGTATATGGCGGCGGAAATCACCACTATGACCGCGATGACCGCGGCGAGAAGGGCATAACCGTGTCGCTTGGTCATGCTGGCTCTTTCTCCTCGGGCAGGGGGAGCCCCGAGGCTCCGGTGTGATCACCCCATGATGCGTCATGGGCCGTGAGGCGGCCGACACTGCCCCCCTCCGCCCTCTCAGACGCCGGGAACTTGTCGTCCGTTCCAGGAGTAGGTCAGGAAGGGGCGTAGGACACAGTGCATGGGGACAATCAGGACACAGGACAGGGGAACAGTGCGGACGAGGACGAGGCGAACGGGCCAGGTGGGATGAGTGGAACGCGCTAACGCGGACGAGTCGGACGAGTCGGCCGAGCCGGACAGCGAGCAGCATGCCCGCGGGAATCCCCCGCCAAGCCGCGCCCCCGTGGGGTCCGGTGAGGGGGGTCCTGTCCCGCTCGCGCGGGGTAACTCCACGAATGGCTCAAAGGACACGGTCGGTGCGGGGGGCCCGGGAGGTTTTTCCGAGGCGGCGGGGAGCGTTTCCGGGGCCGCGGGGAGTACTTCCGGAGGCGCGGGGGCCTTTTCCGGCCCCCCGGACGCCCCGCGCCCGTCACCCGGAGTGACCGCGCCGGGCGGTTTCACGTACAGCGCGGCCGACGAGGAGAAGCGCCGCGGGGTCCGCCGCATGAAGATCACGGCGACCGGCCTGCTGGTCTTCGTCGCCGTCGTCTACGTCCTGGCGAAGTGGGCGCAGCACTCCGGCGCGGGCCCCTGGGCGGGGTACGTCGCCGCGGCCGCCGAGGCCGGCATGGTCGGCGCCCTCGCCGACTGGTTCGCCGTCACCGCGCTCTTCCGCCACCCGCTGGGCCTGCCCATCCCGCACACCGCGATCATCCCGAACAAGAAGGACCAGCTGGGCGCCTCGCTGGGCGACTTCGTCGGGGAGAACTTCCTCTCCGCCGACGTCGTGCGCGGCCGGCTGCACGCCGTCGGCATCGGCGGCCGCCTCGGCAGCTGGCTGGCCGAGCCCGCGCACGCCGACCGGGTCACCGCCGAGCTCGCCACGGCGCTGCGCGGCGCCCTGACCGTGCTGCGCGACTCCGACGTGCAGGCCGTCGTCGGCGAGGCCATCACGCGGCGGGCGGACGCCCAGGAGATCGCCCCCGGCATGGGCAAGATGCTGGAGCGGGTCGTCGCGGACGGCGGCCACAAACGGGTCGTCGACCTGGTCTGCGTTCGCGCCCACGACTGGCTCGTGGAGCACGCCGACTCGGTGATGGACGCCGTGCAGGGCGGCGCGCCCGGCTGGACCCCGCGGTTCGTCGACAAGCGGGTCGGCGAGCGCGTCTACAAGGAGCTGCTCCGCTTCGTCACCGAGATGCGGGACATGCCGGGCCACCCGGCGCGCGGCGCCGTCGACCGCTTCCTCGCCGACTTCGCCGCCGACCTGCAGTCCGACTCGGACACCCGCGCGCGCGTGGAGCGCCTCAAGCGGGACATCCTCGCCCGCGGCGAGGTGCAGGACCTGATCGCCTCGGCCTGGTCCTCGGTCCGCGCGATGATCGTCGCCGCCGCCGAGGACGAGCGCAGCGAGCTGCGCCTGCGGGTGCGGGCCTCGCTGCTCTCGCTCGGCGCCCGGATGGCGACGGACGGGCGCCTGCAGCGCAAGGTCGACGGCTGGGTCGAGGGTGCGGCGGTGTACGTGGTGACGACGTACCGCGACGAGATCACCTCGCTGATCACCGACACGGTGGCGGGCTGGGACGCGGAGCACACCTCGAAGAAGATCGAGGCGCACATCGGCCGTGACCTGCAGTTCATCCGCATCAACGGCACGGTGGTCGGCTCCCTGGCGGGGCTCGCGATCTATACGGTGTCGCGGCTGCTGGGGGCGTAGGCGAAAACGCGGGAGCGGGGCGTACCGCGGGCCGGTGACCGGCGTACGCCCCGCTCGGCACGGCGTGCGCCCGCGGTGTGCGCCCCGCTCGCCGCGCGTGAGAGCGCGTCTGCTGGGCACTCTGGAGAAGCCCCTGGGAGGAGAACCACGGGGCTCCTGGGAGGTGTCATGACCGCTGACCACGCAGAGCACGGCCGCCGCAAGGACGGGGGCGGGACGGGCCACCCCGAGGGGGGCGGCGACGGCGACGGCACGGGGACCGTCACCACGGCCGTGCCCGCCCGCCTGGACCGGCTGCCCTGGTCCCGCTGGCACTGGATGATCGTGGTGGGCCTCGGCACGGTCTGGATCCTGGACGGCCTGGAGGTCACCACCGTCGGCAACATCGCGGGCCGCCTCTCCGAGGAGGGCAGCGGCCTCGCCGTCAGCTCCGCGCAGGTCACCGGCATCGCCGCCGCCCTCTACGTGGCCGGGGCATGCGTCGGAGCCCTCTTCTTCGGCTGGCTCACCGACAAGTACGGCCGCAAGAAGCTCTTCATGGTCACCCTCGTGGTGTACCTCGGCGCCACCGCCATGACGGCGCTCTCCTTCGACGCCTGGTGGTTCTTCCTCTTCCGGTTCCTCACCGGCTTCGGCATCGGCGGCGAGTACGCGGCCATCAACTCGGCCATCGACGAGCTGATCCCGTCCAAGTACCGCGGCCGGGTCGACCTGATCATCAACGGCAGCTACTGGCTGGGCGCGATCGGCGGCTCGCTGCTCTCCGTGGTCATGCTGAACACGGACATCTTCCCCAAGGACCTGGGCTGGCGGCTGACCTTCGCCCTCGGCGTCGTCCTCGGCCTGGTCATCCTGCTGGTGCGCAGGCACGTCCCGGAGAGCCCGCGCTGGCAGTTCATCCACGGGCGCGGGGAGAAGGCCGAGGCGCTCGTCTCGTCGGTGGAGCGCGAAATCGAGGAGGAGAAGGGCGAACCGCTGCCGCGCCCGGCCGGTGAGATCACCATCCACCAGCGCAAGAGCGTCGGCTTCGGCCTGATCGCCAAGACCGTCTTCCGCGACTACCCGCGGCGCGCGGTGCTCGGCCTGTCCCTCTTCATCGGCCAGGCGTTCCTCTACAACGCCATCACCTTCGGCTTCGGCGCGATCCTCACCAAGTTCTTCGACGTCCCCTCCGGCAAGACGGGCTACTACTTCGCGGTCATCGCCGCCGGCAACTTCCTGGGCCCGCTCTTCCTCGGCAAGCTCTTCGACACGGTCGGCCGCCGGATCATGATCTCCTCGACGTACCTGGTCTCGGGCATCCTGCTCTTCGGCACGGCCTGGCTGTTCGGCCGCGGCTCGCTGAGCGCGACGACGCTCACCGCCTGCTGGTGCGTGGTCCTCTTCTTCGCCTCGGCGGGGGCGAGCAGCGCGTATCTGACGGTCTCCGAGATCTTCCCGATGGAGACCAGGGCGATGGCGATCGCCTTCTTCTACGCGATCGGCACGGCGGCCGGCGGCATCAGCGGCCCGCTGATCTTCGCGGACCTGACGGAGTCGGGCGTGGTCGGCGACACGGTCCTGGCGTTCCGGATCGGCGCGGGCCTGATGTGCGCGGCGGGCCTGGTGGCCGCGGTCTTCGCGGTGAAGGCGGAGCAGCGCTCGCTGGAGGACATCGCGGCACCGCTGTCGTCGGTGGCCCCGGCGACCAAGTAATGGCCAACGGGCCCTGTCGTGCAAGGATCCGGCCATGACACAGGAGCGGCACCGGGTGGCGGTGCTCGTACGGGACGGCGTGCTGCCGATGGAACTGGGCCTGGTGCACCAGCTGTTCGGCGGCGCGCGCGGCCCGGCGGGCGAGCGGCTGTACGAGCTGCGCACCTGCGCGGTGCACGGCCCCGCCGAACTCCGCACGGACGCGGACTTCCCGATCGGCGCCCCGCACGGCCCCGAGGCGCTGGCGTGGGCGGACACGGTGATCGTGCCGGCCTCCCACGAGGAGGACGAGTCGCTGGGCCCGGCCGGCCTGCCGGCCCCGCTCGCCCGGGCGCTGGCCACCGCGGACGGCGCGCGGCTCGCGTCGATCTGCACGGGGGCGTACGTCCTGGCGGCGGCGGGCCTGCTGGACGGCCGCCGGGCGACGACGCACTGGCTGTCGACGGACCACTTCGCCCGGACGTTCCCGGCGGTGGGCGTGGACCCGGACGTCCTGTACGTGGACGAGGGCCGGGTGCTGACGTCGGCGGGGGAGGCGGCCGGGATGGACCTGTGCCTGCACATGATCCGCCGGGACCACGGCGCGGCGGTGGCGGCGGACGTGGCACGCCGCACGGTGGTGCCGCCGCACCGGGAGGGCGGCCAGGCGCAGTACATCCAACGCCCGGTGCCGCGCGAGGAGTCGACGTCCACGGGCGGCGTGCGGGCCTGGGCGGTGCGGCACCTCCACGAGCCGCTGACGCTCGCGGAGCTGGCCGGCCGGGCGTCGATGAGCGTCCGCACCTTCAGCCGCCGTTTCCGCGACGAGACGGGCCTGACGCCGATCCAGTGGCTCACCCAGCGCCGGGTGGACCGCGCCCGCGAACTCCTCGAATCCACCGACCACACGGTGGACCGCATCGCGGCGGAGGCGGGCTTCGGCACGGGCGCGTCGCTGCGGCAGCACTTCGTGGCGGGGGTGGGGGTGTCGCCGGGGGCGTACCGGACGACGTTCCGCGGGGCGTCCGGCCACTCATCCCCGGGATGAGTACGCGTACTCTGTCGGGCCGGCGCACGGACACGTCATCGTCGTACGCATGAACGCATTGCTGATTCCCCTGAGGAAAACCGCGCCGCTGCCGCGCTACGCGACCCGCCTCCTGGGCGCGGCTCTCGCGGCCACGGCGTACGTGGTGTGCCTGCCCTGGGACCTGCGCAACCGCGCGGAGACGCCGGGCGCGCTCGACGAGACGTCACCGGTGACGGCGCCGGGCGTGGTGGGCCTGATCCTGACCCTGCTGGCGCTCGCGGCCTACTTCGGCGCCCGGGACCGCACGGCCTGGGCCCTCCTGGTGACGGCGGGCCCGCCGTCGGCGCTCCTGTACGTCTCCCTCGACTCCCACCCCACGCTGGACGCCCAGGCGTGGCCGCCGGCCTGGGGTTTCTTCACGCTGGTGCTGGGGGTCGGCGTACTGGCGACGGCACGGGTGGCCCGGCGCGCGGCCGACACCCCCGACGAACCGAGCCTCACGAGGCCCTAGCGGGCCCCGCTTCGCCGGCCGGCCCCGGCACACGTCTCACAGCGGGCCTCGCCCCGCGTGCCGGCCCTGGCACAGATCTCAGCGGGCCCCCGCCCCGCCGGTCGGCCAGGGCACACGTCTCAGCGGACCCCGCCCCGCCGGTCGGCCAGGGCCCAGGAGGCGAGTCCGACCCCGCCGGCGACACCGAACACGGCGGGCCAGGCGCCGACCTTCTTGGCGAGCGGATGCGACCCGGCGAACCCGCCGAGGTACGCGGCGCTGAGCGCGGCCGCGGTCTTCCCCCCGGCCACCTCCCGCCACTGCCGGGCGGCGACGACCCCGGCGACCCCGAGCACGACCCCGCCAAGGGGCCGCTTCTTGGTGAAACGGGCGGTGGCGTAGCCGCCGATGAGCCCACTCGCGGCCACCGCGGCCGCCGGTATCCTCGCCATGATTGGTCCGCCTCTCGGTGATACGTCCGGGTTGGTCCCCGGTCTCTGGGGTGAGGCTAGCGGGTGGTGATCGAGAAGTGACGGGCGGGCTGGGCGGCGTCGACTCTGGACGATCAGGAGCCAATCCGGGCCGTCAGCCGTGGGCTCACCTGACACCGCGCTGGCCAGAACGCCGTGCCGGCATCGACTCGGTGCTACTCACGGGGCCGGATAGCGGCCAACATGGTTTGGGCTTCGGCGACTTGTCCCTCATCAAGCAGCCGCATGGCGATGTTGATGGACGCCCGGGTGTCGTCGCGGCCCGCGGCCGCGTTGAGCACCGCCTCGATGGCGTCTTCCGCTCCGGCCAGCCGGAGAGAGGCGACCAGGGCCGGAAACTCGACCGGGTCGAGGCTCGTGCCCACGCCCCAGGCGATGAATTGCGCGTGCCGGAACCGCCCCGCCGCAACGTGACGGACGTAGTCGGCGATGACGGCGGAATGTTCGTCGCTGGCGAGGTGCCGGTCCCCCGGCTCTGGGGGGACCGGCACCTCGGCCGGTGACTGCAGGGCCCTCGCTTTCCTGCGGGCATGCAGCACGCGCCGCTTGCGACCGCGCAACCACGCGTCTGAAGCCGGCTTCCGCACCAGCGATGCCAGGACCGCTTCGGCAGCACCTGGATCGGTCTTCTCGATCGTGGCGGCCGTACGCAGTGCCAGCAGGTAGGGGAGGGTGTGCGGCAACTTCATGCCGCATGCCTGTGCTTCCTTCTCCAGCACCTTGTAGATGAGCTCTAGTGGCCCGGGGCCCTCCGGCACGCGCTCGCTCTTGTAACAGGAGATGGTGGACAGGCCCAGGCGGGTCTCCCGCGCGATCACCTTGTGGGGCACGCCGACAGCCTCCATGGTCGCGCTGAAGGCGGCGAAGAACGATGCCCTGATCGTCGGTACGGCACCACCGCGTGGGGTGGTTCTGCGTACAGCCCTCTTGGCCATGCCAGCCTTTCCCTACTGGTGCTGAGAGTTTGCGTGGACCTTCCATACTGCTCTCCTCGCAGCGGTGCTGAATAGGGACTTTCGTCGATTGCGGCACCGCAAGATCTTGCGGTGCCGCAATTCATCGTCCGGGCTGGATTTCTCGGGTGGGAGTGGGTCAGGGTTTCTGGTACCGGGAGCCGGATCGACCGCTGGCTTCGGTGGGGACACAGAGGATCTGAACCAAAGGGGTACGTGGTGGACATGCCGTCGTGGACGGACCCGAAGCTCGGCACCATGAAGAGGGCCGCCCTGTGGCTCGTGACCGTGGTGGGTGAAGGGAACGTATTCACCAAGGAGGACGTGAAGGCCGCCTTCCCCGGGGTAAGCCAGGCCGATCGCCGCGTACGTGATTTGCGCGATCACGGGTGGCAGATCAGTACGAACCGGGAGGACATGCTCCTCGGCCAGCACGAGCAGCGCTTCGTGAAGCAGGGGCAGCCGGTATGGCTGCCGGGCAAGGCGACGCGTCCTGGTACCTCCATCACCCAGACCCGCCGGCGCGAAGTGCTCGCACGTGACGGCCATTTCTGCCGCTCGTGCGGCATCGCGCCGGGTGAGGTCTACGCCGGCACTTACGAGTCGGCTCAGATCGATATCGCCCGCCGGATGGTGCGGCAGCCGAACGGTACTGAGAAGACGGAGCTCGTAGCGGAGTGCAACCGCTGTCGTGTGGGCGGGCGCGGTGCTGTGACGGATCTGGGTGAGATGCTGAAGCGCGCGGAAGGGCTCAGCGCCCTGGACCGCAGGATGCTCTCGGCCTGGGTGGAGCGCGACCAGCGTGAGTTCAGTGCCGCCGAATCGTTCTGGGCTGACTACCGGACGCTTCCCGAAGAGTCGAGGGCGAAGATTCGTGACGCTCTGAAGCCGCCGGCAGAGTAGCCGCCTCAGCCGTCGCTGATCCCGGAGGAGCTCCCTCCCCCTTGCGGAGAGGGAGCTCCTCCGGAGGCAAAAAGACAGACCTGACGTTTCTTTGAGGAGAATCTGGTGGGCAAGGAATTCGCCCGGCCGCCGCTGGCGGAGGAGAACAAGGCGCTGGTCGAACGGCGACTGAAGGAAATCGAGGGTGGGAGCGGCGTCCGCGAGACGCTCACCGTCGAGTGGCGTACGCAGCCGCTGTACGTAGAGGTCATCGACATGCCGGTCGACGCGCTCTACTACAACCCGGGAACCCACCGCATCCGCGCTCAGCGGAGTCATGAGCCCGAGCTGGACACGCTTCTTGATGAAGACCCCTGGCTGCCGGAGAGCCAGGACTACTTGCACCACTTGCTGCAGATGTTGCCGGCGGACCCCAACAAGAAGGACCCCGACTTCGGTGACCTGCTGGAGAGCCTTCGCACTGACCGGCAGAAGGAGCCCGGCCTCATCACGCGAGACGGCATCCTCGTCAACGGCAACACGCGCCGGGCGGCTCTCAAGGAGCTGGGCGTCGCGAACATCCGCGTGGGCGTGCTGCCTGAATCGTGCACGTGGGACGACATCAACGCGGTGGAGCTGTCCCTTCAGCTGCGGCCGGACCAGCGTCGTGACTACTCGTACATCAACCGGCTGCTGGCCATGGAAGAGCAGCACCTCCTGGGACGGACGCTTGCCGACGTAGCACGAGAGTTCCGTATCCGCGCCGCTACGTGCGAGCAGGACTTGTGGGTCCTCTCTACCCTTCGCGACCTGATTGAGCGGTCTCACGACGATGGCGCGCGGCTGCGTCTGCTGGATTTCGAGCAGCATCAGGAAAAGCTCCGTGAGGTATACCGCCGGTACTCGAAGGAGTCGTCGGTGAGCAAGGAGAACGCGGAGGTCCAGAAGGAAACGCGGCTTGCTGCCATCGTCCTTGGATTCTCCAAGACTGACGTGCGGCTCATCGAACCGGACTTCAGGGAGCGGTACTTGGACAGGAGACTGCCGAACACGCTGAAGGCGGAGGCTGCCGCCCCGGCGGCCGGGGTGACGATTCCCGGTCTCAACCGGACGATGAAGGCAGCTGCTCCCAAGGTCGCCGCGGCCAAGAAGCTGACCGATCAGGTCCTGAGGGCGAAGGCGATCGAGACCGCGGAGGACAGCTCGCTCACTGAGCGGGGAAGGACGGCCACGGAGGCGTTCAGTGCCGCGCGCGGGGCCTTTGAGGACGCTCTGGAACCGGCAGGCAAGGATGCGCGGGTCCGTAAGCGTAAGCAGGCCGCACAGGACCGCATCACTGACGCCTGCCAGGACATCGAGCAGTGCATTACCGACCTTACGCTCGCCAGGGCTTCCGGCAGCCTGGATGAAGAGGCCTTCGACGAGGCCGTTCTGACCCTTCGTGAGACTCTGACGAAGCTCGCCGTCGCGACCCAGCGCAGCATCAAGGCGCCCGGCGACGGCGTCTCCTGGCTGCGCGATTCGGTCAGGCAGGAGGGGGTGTGACCGCGGCCGGGGAACCGTCTCTGCGTATCGCGTCCGACGTCACCCGCACGCGTGCCGTTCTGCGTGCGGCTCCAGGGCGCGAGGCCGACTTCGCCAGGCTGGCCGCGCGTTTCCCGGCTGCCGGGCAGCGGACTTCGCTGTCGGTGGAGGTCGACCTCGATGACTTCCTCACAGGGCTTGAGGCGCTGGCCGTATGGCCCTTCACGGACGTCGAGTGGGAAGAGGAGCTGGCGACCCTCGTCGGTGGCGTCCTTGATGACGCGGAGCGTGCCGAGCAGTGGCTGCAGGACTCCAGCGCACCAGCCGACGTATCGCCGGACGTGCTTCTGGATCAGCTCGGTCCAGGGTGGCGCGGAGACCTCACTGACTTCCAGCGGCGGGACATCGCACGCCTCCTGTCTCTGCGCCATGGTGCGAACTTCTCCGTCCCGGGAGCTGGCAAGACCCGTGTCGGCCTGGCCGTATTCGCCGCGATGCGTGAGAGGGGGGACGTTCGCCGTCTGCTGGTGGTGAGCCCCAAGTCCGCATACGAATCGTGGAATTACGAGAGTGACGTGTGCTTCAAGGAGCCACTCGTGACTCGCGTCATGGGGCGCGTCCCTGATCCCGGGACCGACGTCTTGATCGTGAACTACGAGCGACTTGACCGGTCCCTCGCAGCGCTCGCGACCTGGCTCCGCGGAGCCCCTTCAATGATCATTCTCGATGAGGCGCACCGCATGAAGCTCGGTGCGCGCGGCATTTATGGCAGTGCCTGTATGGCACTCGGCCCCTTGGCGCGGCGACGCCTCATCCTCACCGGGACGCCCGCGCCCAACGGTGCCCGCGACTTGGAGAATCTGCTGTCCTTCGTATGGCCTGGGCACGGCCGTCGGGTCGTCACCAGCGCCGTGGCCGGTGGCGACCTAGCGCATGCCAGCACCGTGTTGCGGCCGCTCTTCACCCGGACCACCAAGAACGAGCTCGGGCTTCCTCCTTTTGAGACACGCATTCGCTTCGTCGAGCTGCCGCCTCTCCACCGTGAGGTATACGACGCGCTCGTCGGCCGGTACACCGCCCGGGCTGAGGCCGGCCGGGAGGACTTCGACGCTCTGGGTAAGGCGATGCTGCGCTTGCTCATGGCGGCGACGAGCCCTGCCCTGCTGATGGAGGGAGAGAGCCGGTACGCCCCGCTTGACTACCGTGTTCCGCCCCTCGATGTGCCGCGGACGGACTCCCTCTTCTCCCTCCTCAAGCAGTTGCCGGACTACGAGCTCTCCCCGAAATACAAGGAAGCGCTGAGTATCGTCGCGCGGAACGCCTCCATGGGGCGGAAGACGCTGGTGTGGACGACCTTCGTCCGCAGCCTCACCACGATGGAGAGGCTGTTCTCGGCCTACCAGCCGGCCGTGGTGCACGGGGGAACAATGGATCGCGATGAGCAGCTCAGAAGATTCAGGGAAGACCCTGACTGTCATGTGCTCCTCTCCAATCCGGCGACCCTGGGGGAGGGCATCAGCCTTCACCAGGTCTGCCACGACGCTGTGTACGTAGACCGCGACTTCATGGCTGGCCGGTTCCTGCAGAGCCTCGACCGAATCCACCGGCTCGGACTTGCTCCCGGCACCGAGACAAGGGTCACGGCACTGGCGGCCGAAGGCACGATCGATGAGGTGGTGGCCATGCGGCTGGGGGAGAAGCTCGAGTTCATGGGCAAGATCCTCGACGATCCGTCCGTACAGCAGCTCGCGGATCTCCAGGAAGAGCCTTCCCTCGCGGCGGGAATGGACATGGCTGACGTCCGAGCTCTCCTCCGTCACATCGACGCCCATGCTGCCCGGTGAAGGAACACGGCGAGCGGCCGTCCGCTGGTTAGAGCTGCTTCGTATCGCCGATGTACCCCGGGCCCGGGCTGTGTTCACTCATCATCCGGACTACGCGGACCTCACGCCGGTGCAGTACGCGGAAGGGCTTGCCTGGCTGCGGGGGAGCGGACTCCTTGATGAGGGAGGCAAGCCTCTCGTGCGGGTCAGTGGGTGCGAAGCCCCTGAAAGCGCCGCCGTTCCGCATATGGCGCGGGTCAAATGGAACGAAGGCGCGGAGGCCGCCCGGCGTGCGATCGGCCTGGCGGGCGAAACCGCCGTCCTGAAGCTGCTCGCGCTTGGCTGCGCCCGCCGGATCGCCCATGTGGCCGCGGTGTCGGACTCCTACGGATTCGATATCGACACGGAGTCGTGGGAGGGCGTCCCCGCCCACCTGGAGGTGAAGGGGACGACCGACCCGACGCGGCTGATCATCCACCTGACGCGTCACGAGCATGAGGTAATGCGCGGCGATCCCCACTGGCTCCTTGCCGCGGTGCTGCTGAATGGGCAGGGCGAGGCCCTGAACCTGGTATCGGTTGACCGGGACTGGCTCCTTCAGGCGGCGCCGGTAGACCGTGAGCGCACGGGCGCATGGGAGTCCGCTCGCTTTGCGGTCCCCGGACCCGCGCTGACCCCTGGACTCGTGACGAGGGAGGGCCGGCGGATCATCCGGGAATCGGTACCCCCCTTCATGCCGTTGTGGGGGGTGAGCGTGACCCGGACAACGGTGCCAGCCTGACCTGATCCCAGCGCAACGGACCGGCGAGGCTCCCGTCGGTGACACGTGAAGGAGGGGCATGGACGGGTTCCTGGGGCGCTGAGGTCTCTGCCGGGGAGTCGGCCGGTCCTGTGCTTGCTGGTTCCCGAGGGATGCGACACTTGCGTGTCTGCAATTCGCCGCACCAGGAGGAGCCGATGGGGACCGCCCACCGCAAGCTGACCTCGATCGAGATCTGCGCGGGTGCCGGCGGCCAGGCTGTTGGACTTCACCAGGCCGGCTTCCGGCACCTCGCGCTGGTGGAGATCGACAAGCACGCTGCCGCGACACTGAGGAAGAACATTCGGACGCGACCGTCGTGGAGCTGGGAGAAGGAGCACTGCCTGGTCAGTGAGACGGACGTCACCGACTTCCGCCCACTGGACGAAGTGCGTAATCCGGAGGGGCACGGGGGAAAGCAGGGTCCCGGCAAGAAGATGCTTGAGGCGGGACAGCTTGATCTGCTCGCTGGCGGAGTGCCCTGCCCGCCCTTCTCCGCGGCTGGGCGGCAGCTGGGCAGGGACGACGAGCGTGACCTCTTTCCTCGCATGCTTGAACTCGTCGAGGAGCTCAAGCCCCGCGCGGTCATGATTGAGAACGTCCGAGGGATCGTCGAGCCGGAGCTCAAGTTCCGCTATTACCGGAACTACATCAAGAACCGGCTGCGCAAGGCTGACTACGTTATCTGTGGCTGGCGCGTGCTCCAGGCACAGGATTTCGGGGTGCCGCAGTTGCGCCCGCGCGCCATCCTGGTGGCTATCCGCAAGGACCAGTACCGCGGTTTCGACTGGCCGGTGCCCCAAAAGAAGATCAAGCGCGTAGTCGACGCGCTAGGCCCCAGCATGGAACGACGGCTCGGAGCGGGCACCGAGCTCTTCAATAAGTGGCACGGATCCGCGAGTCTGGGCACCGTCGCGCCCACGCTGGTGGGTGGTTCCAAGAAGCACGGTGGAGCGGATCTTGGCCCCACACGCGCCAAGCGGGCCTGGGAGGCTCTGGGCGTTGACGGACTGGGCGTAGCGAATGACGAAGAGGAGATGACCGACCCCGGCCGGGACCTTGGCAATCTGCGACGGGGACCCAAACTAACGGTGCAGCAGGCTGCCATCATTCAGGGATTTCCCGACGATGAGGATCCCGAGGGACCCTGGGAATTCACCGGAGGTAAGACGGCCCGCTACAGACAGGTCGGCAACGCGTTCCCGCCGCCGGTCGCCGCAGCGGTTGGCAAGGCCATCCGCGAAGCGCTGGGCCGCACCGGACCGCTCCATGAGGATCCGAGTCCGGCTTACGAGCCTGAGGCTGACCCGTCACTGGTCGCCGCTGAGGTCGGTCCGGCGCAGCAGAGCTTCGCGGTGGCTGGAGACGACACGGACGACGGCGCTAGCGCACTCTGCCGGTGATTCGTGCTCCCAAAATCGGAGCACTGTCCAGCCGGCGTCTTTCAGCCGCCGGTCGGTGTCACGGTCGCGCTTCATATTTCCGGCGACCTTGTCTGACCAGTAGCCCGGATTTGTCTTGGGCGGCACGTAGTGCTCCGGGCACCCGTGCCAATAGCAGCCGTCAACGAAAACCGCGACCTTGGTAGGCCGGAACACGATGTCGGCTGTCCGCCTGAGGTCCGGCAGGGGCTTAGCGGCGACGCGATAGCGCAGTCCTTGCGCGTGCAGCAGCCGTCGCAGCAGTCGTTCTGGCTTCGTGTCTCTGCTGCGGATCGCCTGCATATTGCGCCGTCGCGCCGCAGAGGAGGCCCACGAGCCTTCCGGGGGAGTCCAGTCCTCGATCTCTGGGATCCTCTCACTCTCCGCCTCGCTGGCTGACGCGCCATCCTGGCGGTATCAAGCCGCGCCGTCGCCCCCGTGGCAATGGCTGTACGCGGTCCCCGACCCGCACCAGCACCCCGCCGAGCGTTCCGGGGGCCAGGAGGTGGCTCGGCCTCGGGCTGCCAGGGTTGTGGCGTATTGGGGGAGGAGGGACGCGTCTTCCGGGGAGGAGCTCTCCGAGGCCGCGAACGCCTCGTAGGAGGGGACCGTGCCCGTGACGATGCCCAGGTTCGGCGTGCCGGACGCGGACAGTTCGCGCAGGGACTCCTCTATCGTCGACAGGTGCGCCTCGTGCGACGGGTACTCCGTCGACAACCCCGGGTACGCCGTGAGGAGTTCCGTCAGCTCCGGCTCCGGCCAGTGCAGGATCGCCACCGGGAACGGGCGGGACAGCGCCTCCCTGTACGAGCCCAACTCCGCCTGGATGCGCGTGATCTCCGCGCGCAGCTCCGCCGGGTTCTCCGAGCCGAGCGACCAGATCCGCTTCGGGTCGTGGAGTTCGTCCAGGGAGACCGGCGCCGAGGAGACCCGGTCCGCCAGCGCGTCCCACTCGTCGTGGTCCGCGCCCAGGAGGCGGCGCACGCGGTGGCGGCCGAAGAGGATCGGGTGCGTCGTGTACGGCACGTCCGTCGTCCCCGGCGGCAGCAGCAGCGTCGCCGCCTCCGTGAACGTCTCGTGCGCCTGCTCCAGCTCGTCGTGCGACTCCAGCGACTCCGCCACGATCACCCACGGCGCCGGGTCCCTGGGCGCCGCGCCGCGGATGCCGTCGATGATCGCCCGTGCCTCCGCCTCGTGGTCGTACTCCCACAGGTTCGAGGCCTTGAGCGCGCGGATGAGGAGCGGGGAGGCCGCCGGGCGTTCGGCGTCCGGGGACAGCAGGCGGTCGTAGAGCGTCGTCGCGCGGTCGCGGGCTCCTGCCAGCTCCAGGTGGGCCGCGGCCTGGAGGAGGAGCGGTTCGGCGTCCTCGGGGTACAGGCCGGCCGTGCGCTCCAGGCGCGCGGCTTCGGCGATGTGGTCGACGTCGGCGTGGTCGGCGGCAGCAGACTTGTCGGGGCGCATACGGGACACGGTACTGCCGAGGGGGCCTCCAGCAGCAGGGGCGGTTCGCCTGTCCGTCGTGCCCGTTCCGTCGTGCCCGTTCCGTTGTGTCTGTCGTGTCCGTCGTATCTGTCGTGTCTGTCTGTCGTGCCGGTTGCCGGCCGGTGCCTCCTTGTCCTGGTCGGCATTCCGGTGGTCGTCGTCCCGCCGTGGATTCCCGTGGTCGTCTTCCCTGCCATGGATTGTTGCGGCCCCTGCGCCTATCCTCCGGGCGGCCGGGACGGCCCCCGGCCGGAGGAGACCTCGGTGCGCGAGCGGGTTCGGGTGGTCCAGCAGGGACGCGGTCAGGGACGCGGTCAGGGACGTGGTCAAGGACGCGGTCCGTGGCGGGGCCCCGGTCGCGGCCGGCGGCACGGCCCGGCCCGCCGTCGGAGTCCCCGCCCACCCCACTGTCCCCCCGGCCACCCCCACCGCACCCCCGCCGTCCGCGCCCTGTGGGGTGCCGCCGAGGTCGCCGTGACCCTCGGCCTCGTCCTCCTCCTGCTCGTCGCCCACCAGCTGTGGTGGACCAACCGGCAGGCCCGCGCCGCCGCCGAGAGGAAGGTCGAGGCGCTGGAGGAGGAGTGGGGCTCGGGCGGCGGGGCGGGGCCGGTGGAGCCGGGGGGCGGCCCCGGGGCCGGGTCGGGGCCCGGTGCGCAATCCGGGTCGGGGTCCGGTGCGGAGGGCGGTGCGGGGGACCGCGACCGGGGCGAAGGTGCCGACGGGGCCACGGCGCGCGGAGCCCCCCGGAGCGGCCCCCCCACCCCCGCCCCCCGCTGGGACCAGGCCTACGCCGTCCTCCGCATCCCCCGGATCGGCATCCGCGTCCCCGTCGCCGAGGGCGTCAGCAAGGGGGCCGTGCTCAACCAGGGGTACGCGGGGCACTACCCCCGTACCGCCCAGCCCGGCCAGGCCGGGAACTTCGCGCTCGCCGGGCACCGCAACACCCACGGCGAGCCCTTCCGGTACATCAACCGGCTGCGCCGCGGGGACGAGATCCGCGTCGAGACCCGGGGCGCGGTCTACACGTACGTCGTCGGCAGGACGCTGGACCGGACCTCCGCCCACGACGGCGGGGTGATCCGGGAGGTGCCGCGCAGCGACGTGCGCAAGGGGTACGGGTACGGCGCGCCCGGGTACTACATCACGCTCACCACCTGCACCCCGGAGTACACCTCCAAGTACCGGCTCGTGGTGTGGGGCGAGCTGCGGTCCATGCGGCCCAGGTAGCGCGGGGGCAGCGGCTAAGGTCGGTGCTCGTGATCGCCCGACGCCCCCATCTCCTGTGGCTGCTGGTCCCCTTCGTGCTGTATCTCGGGGTCCTGCCGTTCGCCAACCGCGTGCGGCCCGTCGTGCTCGGACTGCCGTTCCTCTTCTTCTGGCTGCTGTGCGCGACGCTGCTCACGCCGCTCTGCGTGTGGCTCGCCCACCGGGGCGACCGCAAGAGGTCCGCCCGCAAGAGGTCCGCCCGCAAGGGGCCCGGCCCCGAGGGGTCCGACCCCGGGAGGTCCACCCGCGAACGCCCGGAGCGTGCCGCATGAGTGACGGAGCCGTCGCCACCACCGTCTTCGGCGTCTTCATGGCCGGGACCGTCGCGCTCGGCCTCGCCGCCGTCCGCGGCCGCGGCAGGCAGGGCGGGATCGCCGAGTGGTCGGTCGGCGGGCGCAGCCTCGGCGCGGTCTTCATCTGGGTGCTGATGGCGGGCGAGGGCTACACCAGCTTCAGCTATCTGGGGGCCGCGGGCTGGGGCTACAACTACGGGGCGCCCGTCCTGTACGTCGTCGCGTACATGTCCTGCGGTTACGCCGTCGGGTACGTCGTCGGGCCGATGCTCTGGGCCTACGCGCGCCGGCACGGCCTGGTCAGCATCTCGGACATGGTCGCCCACCGGTACGGGCGGCCCTGGCTCGGCGCGGGCGTCGCGCTGCTCGTCACCGTGTTCCTGCTGCCGTACATCCAGTTGCAGATCACCGGCATGGGCGTGGTCGTCTCGACCATCTCCTACGGGGCGATCAGCCTCGACTGGGCCTATTTCATCGGCTTCGCGGTCACCACCGGGTTCGTCGTGGTGAGCGGTCTGCGCGGCAGCGCCTGGGTGTCCGTCCTCAAGGACGTGCTCGTGGTCGGCACGCTCGCCTTCCTCGCCGTCTACGTGCCGCTGCACTACTTCGACGGGTACGGGCCCTTCCTCGACCGGATCGTCGAGGAGAAGAGCGCCTGGCTCACGCTGCCGGGCAGCGGGGGGAGCCCCTACGGGGAGGCCTGGTTCGCCACGACCTCGCTGCTCAACGCGCTGACCGTCGTCATCTTTCCGACCACCGTCGCCGGTTACCTGGGCGCGCGCAGTGCGGACGGGCTGCGGCGCAACGCGATCTGGCTGCCCGCCTACAACGTGCTGCTCTTCGTGCCCATGCTGCTCGGCATGGCCGCGCTGTTCGTCGTGCCGGGGCTGGTGGGCGCCGAGTCCAACCTCGCGCTGTTCAAGCTCGTCGTGGACTCGCTGCCCGCGTGGGGCGTCGGCGTCATCGGTGTGGCGGCCGCGCTCTCCTCCATCGTGCCGATGGCCGTGTTCATGCTGGTCATCGGCACGATGTGGGGCAGCAGCGTGCTGTCGCTGCTGCCCCGGTGGCGCACCCCGCAGCGGCAGAAGCTGGCCTCGCAGGCCGTGGTCGTCGTCGCGGGGGCCCTCGCGCTCGCGCTGACGTACGGTGCGCCCAACACCCTCGTACGGCTGTCCCTCATCTCGTACGAGGGGATGGCCCAGCTCGTGCCGATCCTGCTCCTCGGCCTGGTGTGGCGGAAGCTGACGCTGGTGGGGGCGCTGAGCGGTCTCGTCGTGGGGGTGGGGATCGTGTGCGGGCTCGTGTTCACCGATCACGACCCCGTCCTCGGCGTGAACGCGGGCATCCTCGCGCTCGCCGTCAATCTGGCCGTCGCGCTCGTGGTGTCCTGCGCCGGTCCCGCCGACCGCGCGGACGGGCGGCCGGACGCGGACGTGCTCGCGCGCGACCCCCTCGACGGGCCGGACGGCCCCGACGGCCCCGACGGCCGCGGCGGACCCGGCGAGGACGTCAGCGCCGCCGGGTCCGCTCCCGCGCCAGGAGCACGCTGACCGTCGCCGTGCGGGGCGAGGCCGTCCTGGGCTGCCGGTCGGGCCTGTCGCGCCCCGGGCCGCGCTGCCCGGCCCGGGACTCGATCCGGAGCCCTCGGATCCGGTCGGCCGGGTCCTCGCGCGGCCCCGCAGGCTCCTTCAGCCGGTCGAGATCGATCCTGTACAACGGCGGTACGCCGTCTACGATGGGGCGGTACGCACGTGTCGCCGAGCCGGCGACGGACCGGGAGAGGAGGGCAGACATGCGCGACGTGATCCGTGACGGGAAAGCGGCCGCACGCCCGGCCCTGCTCCTGCTGTTCCTCCTCGTCGAGGTCGTCCTCGTCGACACCGGCAGCCTCACCGCCGCCGTCGCGCTCGCCGCGACCGCCGCCGCGGGCTCCGCGCTCGCCGTCTGCTCCGTGATCGCCGCGCGCTGCGCGCCCGCCGTGCCCCGCACCCGGGTGCGCACGGCCATCCGCGACCGGGAGCAACGCACCGCCTTCCTGCCCCAGCGCGACCCCGACGCCCGGGGCCGCAGGCGCCCCCGAGCGCCCGGCCGTCCCCTCCCGACGGCCGCGTAGGGGCGCAGAAGAACAGCTCTTCCGGTACCTGAATCCCGGGTGCCGGTGCCTGAATCCCAGGTGCCGGTCACCGGGTTCCGGGTTCCCGCCTTCCGCCCTTCAGTGGGTCGTCACGCCGACGCGACGTCTTCCGTCGCTTCCTCTCCCGGCACGACGAGACCCCCGGAGGGCTTCTCCATGTCCGCTTTCATGTCCGTGTTCGCCACGTTGGTCGAGCGCCTCGCCGACCTGCTCGACCCGCTCTTCCACACCTCGGCGACCGCCGCCGCGATCGTCCTGTTCACCGCCTGTGTACGCCTGCTCGTGCACCCCCTGTCGCGGGCGTCGGCCCGGGGCCAGCGGGCCCGCGCCAGGCTCCAGCCGCAGATCGCCGAACTGCGCAAGAAGCACGCCAAGAACCCGGAGAAGCTGCAGAAGGCCGTCCTGGAACTGCACCGCAAGGAGCAGGTGTCACCGCTCTCCGGCTGCCTGCCGAGCCTCTTCCAGCTGCCGGCGTTCTTCCTGCTCTACCACCTCTTCTCCAGCACCAGCATCGGCGGCGACGCCAACGGGCTGCTCGGCCACACCCTGTTCGCCGCCCCGCTCGGCGGCCGCTGGAAGGACGCGCTGGCCGACAGCGGGGTCTTCGGGGCGCAGGGCCTGGTGTACCTGGCGCTGTTCGCGCTCGTCGCCGCGGTCGCGACCTTCAACTACCGGCGCACCAGGACCCAGATGGCGGCCAACCCGCTGCCGCAGGCCGGGGACCAGCAGGTGCCGGGCATGGGCGCGATCACCAAGGTGATGCCGCTGATGTCGTTCATGACTCTGTTCACGGTGGCCGTCGTGCCGCTGGCCGCGGCGCTGTACGTGGTGACCAGCACGACGTGGAGCGCGGTCGAGCGCGCGGTGCTGTACCGGGACATGCCGGGCAGTACGGCGGCCCTGGCGGCCGCTGCCTGAGCCTCCGGGAGCGCCGCACGGGTGCCTCGGGCTACCGCCCGGTAAAGGTCCAGTACGTGAACGGGGTATTGCGGAGCGGACGGCGACCTTGGACGATCGACCAAACCTCCGATGGCCGCAACCCATCGGCCGGGCTACCGAAGGAATGGAGTCTGACCATGAAGCTGCTGCGAGTCGGTACGGCCGGGGCGGAGCGTCCCGCGCTCCTCGACGCCGCGGGAACCCTGCGCGACCTGTCGGGCGTCGTCGCCGACATCGACGGCTCGGTGCTCGCCGACGAGGCCGCGCTCGGCCGGATCAGGGCCGCCGCCGACGCCGGTGACCTGCCCGTACTCGCGGCCGACGGGCTGCGCGTAGGACCGCCGGTGGCCCGGGTGGGCAAGGTCGTCTGCATCGGGCTCAACTACCACGACCACGCCCGCGAGACGGGCGCCGAGCCGCCCGCCGAGCCCGTCGTCTTCTTCAAGGCGGCGGACACGGTGGTCGGCCCGGACGACACGGTCCTCGTGCCGCGCCGCTCCCAGAAGACGGACTGGGAGGTCGAGCTCGCCGTGGTCATCGGACGTACGGCGCGCTACCTGGAGTCGCACGAGGAGGCGCTGGCGCACGTCGCGGGGTACGCGGTCGCGCACGACGTCTCCGAGCGGGAGTGGCAGATCGAGCGGGGCGGCACCTGGGACAAGGGCAAGAACTGCGAGACGTTCAACCCGCTGGGCCCCTGGCTGGTGACCGCCGACGAGATCGCGGACCCGCAGGCCCTGTCCCTCAGGCTCTGGGTCAACGGCGAGCTGAAGCAGGACGGCACGACGGCCGACCAGATCTTCCCGGTCGCGGAGGTCGTGCGGTACGTGAGCCAGTTCATGACGCTCCACCCCGGCGACGTCATCAACACCGGTACGCCCGCGGGCGTGGCGATGGGCCGGCCCGAGCCGAAGCCGTACCTGCGGGCGGGTGACGTGGTCGAGCTGGAGGTCGAGGGCCTGGGCCGCCAGCGCCAGGAGCTCAAGGACGCGTAGGCGCCCCCACGACGTGCGGCGCGGCGCCCCCGGTACTGCCCGGGGGCGCCGCGCCCTTCTCGTCTCTCGTCGGCGTACGTCGGTGTTCGTCGGTATACGGCCGCGTACATCTACGTACGTCGGCATACGACCGCATACGGCCGCGTACGTCGGCGTACTTACGCCCCGGTGAACCGCTCCAGGGCCTCCACCACGAGTGCGTGGTCCTCGACCTGGGGCAGGCCCGAGACCACCACCGTGCCGATCACGCCCGCGCCCTCGACCGCGACCGGGAACGCGCCGCCGTGCGCCGCGTACGTGTCGGGGTCCAGGCGGGAGGAGTCCTCGAACGTCGTGCCCTTGGCGCGGAAGCGGGTGCCGACCAGGAGCGAGGAGCAGTGGTAGCGCTCCACGACACGGCGCTTGCGCTCGATCCAGGCGTCGTTGTCGGGCGTCGAGCCCGGGAGCGCCGCGTGGAAGAGCTGCTGGCCGCCGCGGCGGATGTCGACCGCCACCGGGGCGCGGCGCTCGCGGGCCAGCTCCACCAGGAGCGTGCCGAGCGCCCACGCGTCCTCGTGCGTGAAGCGGGTCAGCACCAGGCGGCGTTCCTGGGCGGTCAGCTCGTCGACGGTGGGTGCCTCGCTCACAGCGTCACCGTCACACCGTCGCGCGCGGAGCGGCGGGCCGCCTCCAGGACGTCCAGGGCCGCGGCGGCCTCGTGGGCCGGGACCGGGTTCTCGCCGGTGCCGCGCAGCGCGTCGGCGACCGCCGCGTAGAACGCGGGGTAGTCGCCGGGCAGCGTCGGCAGCGGGCGGCCGCCGCCGGTCAGCGGGGACTCGCCGGAGCCGACCCGGCCCCACATCGACTCGGGCTCCACGCCCCACGGGTCCTCCGTGGCCGGGCGCCTGCCGTCGCGCAGCGCCGCCTCCTGCGGGTCGAGGCCGTACTTCACGTAGCCCGCCTGCGAGCCGAGCACGCGGAAGCGCGGGCCGAGCTGGGCGGTGGTCGCGCTCACGTACAGGTGCGAGCGGACGCCGTTCGCGTGCGTCACGGCGAGGAACGTGTCGTCGTCGGCCTCCGCGCCCGGGCGCCGGACGTCCGACTCCGCGTACACGCTGACCGCCGGGCCGAACAGCACCAGCGCCTGGTCGACGACGTGGCTGCCCAGGTCGTAGAGGAGGCCGCCGATCTCCTGCGGGTCGCCGGACTCGCGCCAACCGCCCTTGGGGCGCGGCCGCCACCGCTCGAAGCGCGACTCGAAGCGCCACACGTCGCCGAGCTCGCCGTCCGCGATCAGGCGGCGCAGGGTGCGGAAGTCGTTGTCCCAGCGGCGGTTCTGGAAGACGGACAGGAGCAGTCCGCGCTCGTCCGCGAGGGCGGCGAGCTCGCGCGCCTCGGCGGCCGTGCCCGCGATCGGCTTGTCCACGACGGTCGGCAGGCCCGCCTTGAGGGCGGCGGTCGCCAGCGACACGTGCGTCTTGTTCGGGGAGGCGATGACGATCAGGTCGAGCTCGTCCGCGCGGTCCCACAGCTCGTCGGCCGAGGCCGCGCAGCGCAGTCCGGCGCCGAACTCGGCGCGGGCCTGGGCCTGCCGCTCGGGGTTCGACGTCACGACCGTGTCGAGGACGAGACCCTCGGTGGCGGCGATCAGCGGGGCGTGGAAGACGGAACCCGCGAGGCCGTACCCGACGAGCCCGACGCGGAGAGGGGAGCCTGAAGAGCCTGTGCCAGTCATGCCATCCACTTAAGCAACGGTGTTGCCAAAGTGCAAGCGGACGGGACAATGGGGCGTGTGACGTCGTACGTGAACAAGGCCAACCCCGGAGTGAACCTGCCGGCGCTGCGCGGGCACAACGCCGCGCTCGTCCTCGACCTGCTGCGCGCGGCGGGCGGGGCCGGCATCAGCCGCCTGGAGCTCGCCGAGCGCACCGGGCTCACCCCGCAGGCCGTCAGCAAGATCACCGCGCGGCTGCGGGCGGCGGGCCTCGCCGCGGAGGCGGGCCGCCGCGCCTCCACCGGCGGCAAACCCCGCACCGTGCTGCGCCTGGTCCCCGCCGCGGGCCACGCGGTCGGCCTCCACCTGGACCGCGACGAGCTGACGGCGGTCCTCGTCGACCTGACCGGCACGGTCGTCGCCGAACGCCGCGCCCCGCTCGCCTTCGGCGCGGGTGCCCCCGCGGTGGTCGGGGCGGCGGCGGAGGAGGTCGGGGCCCTGCTGGCCGGTGCGGGCGGCGACCGGCCGGTCTCCGGGGTCGGGGTCGCGCTGCCCGGCCCGCTCGACCATGCCGAAGGGGTGCTGCACCGGGTCACGGGGTTCCCCGAGTGGGACGGATTCGCGCTGCGGGACGCGCTCGGGGCGCACCTCGGGCTGCCCGTGGCCGTCGACAAGGACACCAACGCCGCCGCGCTGGGCCTCGCGCTCGCGGGCGCGGCCGACTCCTTCGCCTACCTGCACCTGGGCACGGGGCTCGGCGCCGGTCTCGTGCTCGGCGGCACGCTCCACCGCGGGGCCCGCACCGGCGCGGGGGAGTTCGGCCACCAGGTGCTGCAGCTGGACGGGCCGCGCTGCGAGTGCGGGGACCGCGGCTGCGTCGAGGCGCTCTGCCTCGCGGCCGTGGCCCGCGGCGACCTCCCCGAGGCGGCCCGCGTCCTCGGCACGGCCGCGGGCAACCTGATCGGCCTCCTGGACATCGACCGCGTCCTGCTCGGCGGCCGGACCGTGTTCGCGGCGGAAGAGGTCTTCGTACGGGGAGTGGGCGCGGTGGTCGACGAGCGGGTGCGGCGGGAGGGCGGGGACGGGAGAGGTGCGGGTGCCGGTGCGGGTGCCGGTGCCGGTGCCGGAGCGAGGCGGGTGCCGGTGCGGCTTGCTCCCGGGGGTGAGCGGGGCGTCGCGGAAGGCGCGGCCCAACTGATCCTGGCGCCGCTCTTCGGCCGCGCGGAGGGAGCGTTCCCGGTGGGAGCGGCGACGAGCAGCCTCGGGGCCGCTTCGGGGTGAGGGCGGGGTGGTGGGGGTGAGGGGGCCTTCGGCGCGGGTAGCGGCGGGCGCGCGCGAGATCGCTTCGCGGGCTGGTGCGGGGGTGGCGGGAGTGAGAGCCGTCCAGGGCGGCGGGGGTGGCGGGAGTGAGGGCTGTCGGGGGTGGGGGGTGGGTTTTGGCGGGGCTTCGGGGCGGAACCCTCTTGCGTCGGATCTCGCCTGATCGAGGGGTCTCGGGCGGGCCGATCGGTCCCATCGGGCGGTGGCGCCCGGGGCGGCCCGGGTGCGCGTGGCAGGGTCTCGGGGCACGACCGGTGGACGCCGGTCGCGGCCCGCCCCGCCCGGATCGCCGCCCGTCCTCCGGCGCACGTACGGAGGCGGTACGCCGACCTCCGCGCGGGTGAGGGTCCGTCAGCCCGCCCGGCTCAGGTCAGCAAAGGTCCTCCATGCGCTTCCGCAGCTCCCTCGCCGCCGCCGCCGTCGCCGCCCTCCTGCCGGTCGTACCGGTCCTGCCCGGGGCGCCCGCCGCGGCCGACGGCGGCAGAGGCGCGGGAAGCGGCGACGGCCGGGACGTCTGCGCGGGGACAGGGGCGCCGGGCGCCGGGGGCGTGACCGCCTGCCCGGGGGACGCCCGCCGTGCCTCCCGTACGCGCCCCGCGAGCACCCTCACCGCTCCGGGCGCCGCCCCCGCCTGCGTCGCCGCCCGCCCCTTCGACTTCCCCATCGACACCCGGATCCGCAAGGGCCCCGCCACCTACCGGCCCGGGGGCGGATACCAGGAGTGGACCGTCGACCTCACCAACACCACCGACGAGCCCTGCGGGGCCCTGCACCCGCTCCTCGTCCTCGTCGACGAGGGGCGGACGCTGCGGCCCGGGCAGGTCCAGCTGGAGTTCGACGACGGGGACCGGTGGCGGCCCGTGACGTTCGAGCGGACCGCGGAGGGCGAGCACGTCGGGGTGTTCGACGACGGGTTCCCCGGCTTCGAGGCCGGCCCCGGACGGACCGTCGGCGTCACGGTCCGGCTCGCCTTCACCTCGGACACCGCGGCGGACCGCGTCGTGGCGACCGCCGCCCTCGTGCAGCGCGCGGACGACGACGGGGACTGGGTCGGCGAGTCGAACGACTACGCCTTCGGCATCGAGGCCGCCGGAGACCCCCGCACCCCGACCGCCGAGCAACTCGCCGCGACAGGACCGGGCATGCCGCTGCGGCCCGGCATCCTCGCCGGTGCCGTCCTGCTGGGCGGCGCGGCCCTGCTCCTGACGGCCCGGCACCTGCGGGCCAGACGACGCTGACGTCCGGGCGGGAGCGGGAGCGGGAGCGGGAAGCGGGGAGCAGGGGAAACGGGGCCGGGGCCGGACACCCCGCGTTCACCCGTGTGTTCACCTCCGTCTGCGAACATCCCGGAGTGGACAACCCGAACCCCGCACACCCGGCGGCACACCCCGCCCACCTGCTCGACCAGGCGCCGGGCGCCCCGATCCGCTCCGGCATCCCCGAGCACGGCCGCATCCCGAAGTACTACGCCGTCAAGGCCAGGATCGCCGCGCTGATCGAGGAGTTGGGGGACGGGCAGCCGCTGCCCACCGAGCGGGACCTCGCCGAGCGGTACGAGGTGGCGCGCGAGACCGTGCGACAGGCGCTGCGCGAACTGCTCCTGGAGGGGCGGCTGCGCAGGCAGGGCCGCGGCACCGTCGTCGCGGGACCCAAGCTGGAACAGCCGCTGTCCCTGGCCAGTTACACCGAGGGCGTACGGCGGCAGGGGCGCACCCCGGGCCGCAACCTCATCTCCCTCGACCGCTTCCCGTGCCCGGCCGCGCTCGCCGCCGAGACCGGTGTCCCGGTGGGCGGGCCCGTCTGGCACATGGAGCGGGTGCTGCTCGCCGACGAGGAGCGGGTCGGCCTGGAGAGCACGTACGTCTCCGTGGACCGGGTGCCGCGGCTCGACGAGGACTTCGAGCCGGACTCGTCGTTCTACGCGTACCTGCGCGACAGCCTCGGCATCGGCTTCGGGGACGCCGACGAGCGGATCGAGACGGTGCTCGCCACCCCGCGCGAGGCGCTGCTCATCGGGACGCCGCCCGCGCTGCCCATGCTGCTGATCCACCGGCTGTCCCGGGACACCGCGGGCCGCCCGCTGGAGCGGGTGCGGACGCTGTACCGGGGCGACCGGTTCTCCTTCACGACGCACCTCGGCGGCGGCACGGGCTGACCTCGGGGCCGCCCTCCCGGCCCGCTCCACGGGCGGCTTGCGGTAACGGAAGCGTAACGGGTCTAGGCCAAGCTTGGGTGGCCGTTCACCGTCCCGTTGCCCACCGGCCCCGCGCGGGTCACCGCTCCCCAGGAGCGTTGCCGACGTGAGAGTCATCGTCGTAGGAGCCGGCGTGGTGGGCACCATGCACGCCTGGCACGCAGTGGAGCGCGGCCACGAGGTCGTACAGATCGAGCGCGAGAGCGAGGCCCGGGGGGCGTCGTTGCGCAACTTCGGACAGATATGGGTGAGCGGCCGGGCGGGCGGCGAGGAGCTCGACACCGCCCTGCGCGCCCGCGAGCTGTGGGAGGGGATCGGCGAGCGCGTGCCCGGGCTCGGCTTCCGGGCCAACGGCTCCCTCACGCTCGTGCGCACCGCCCGCGAACGCGCCGTCGCCGAGGCCGCGCTGGCCCGCCCCGACGCGGCGGCCCGCGGCTACGAGCTGCTGGACGCCGCGCAGGCGCGCAACCTCAACCCGGCGCTGCGGGGCGATTTCGTCGCGGGGCTGTGGTGCGAGCGGGACGCGGCCGTCGAGCCCCGCACCGCCCAGGTGCGGCTGCGCGAGGCCCTGTCGGCGTCGCCGCGCTACACCTTCCTGCCGGGCCGCGAGGTCCGCGAGGTCGTCGGGGAGAGCGCGGTGCGCGACGACCACGGCGACGTGCACACCGGCGACGCCGTCGTCCTGGCCACCGGCGCCTGGCTCGGCGGCCTGGTGCGCGAACTGGCCGGGCCCGGCCTGCCCGTGCGCCGCGTCCGGCTGCAGATGATGCAGACCGAGCCGCTCGGCGAGACGCTCACCACCTCCGTGGCCGACGCCGACAGCTTCCGCTACTACCCGGCCTACCGGTCGGACGCGCTCGACGCGCTCAACGCCGGGCAGGCGCAGGCCCCGACCGCCGCCGCGCACAAGATGCAGCTGCTCATGGTGCAGCGCGCGGACGGCGGCCTGACCATCGGCGACACCCACGAGTACGAGCACCCCTTCGCCTTCGACACCGTCGAGGACCCCTACGACCACCTCACCGAGGTCGTCGAGGGCTTCCTGGGCCGCCCGCTGCCGCGCGTCAGGCGGCGCTGGGCCGGGGTGTACGCGCAGTGCGTGGACACCGCCCGGGTCGTGCACCGCCAGCAGGTGCGCGAGGGCGTGTGGCTGGTCACCGGGCCCGGCGGGCGCGGCATGACCTGCTCGCCCGCGATCGCCGAGAAGACCGCCGACGAACTGGGATGGTGAGGAAGTTGCCCGAGAACACGAAGCCCGAGAACCCCGAGAACTCCGAGAACACGAACCCCGAGAACCGCGAGAACCCCGAGAACCGCGACGCCGGCCGGATCGGTCTCGTCGTGCTGGACATGGCCGGGACGACCGTCGCCGACGGCGGCCTCGTCGAGCAGGCCTTCGCCGCCGCGGCCCGCGAGCTCGGCGTCGAGCCGGACTCGGCGGACCACGCCGCGAAACTGGAGTACGTCCGCGCCACCATGGGCGAGTCCAAGATCTCCGTCTTCCGGCACCTGTTCGGCGAGGAGGCGCTCGCCCGGCAGGCCAACACCGCCTTCGAGAAGGCGTACGGGACGCTCGTGGACGGCGGCCGCATCGCACCGGTCCCCGGCGCGCGGGAGGCCATCGAGGAGCTCGCCGCCGACGGCAGGACCGTCGTCCTCACCACCGGGTTCGCCCGCGTCACCCAGGACGCCATCCTCGACGCGCTGGGCTGGCGCGACCTCGTCGGACTCACCCTGTGCCCCGCCGACGCGGGCGGCCGCGGGCGCCCCCACCCGGACATGGTGCTCAGCGCGTTCCTGCGGACCGGCGCCGCGGACGACGTGCGGGACGTGGCGGTCGCCGGCGACACCGCGTACGACATGCGCAGCGGCGTGCGCTCCGGCGCCTCGGTCGTCGCCGGGGTGCTGACCGGCGCCCACGACGGCACCGCGCTGCGCGCGGCCGGGGCCACGCACGTGCTCGGCTCCGTCGCCGAACTGCCCGCGATACTCCGGGGCATCGGCTGATGGGCAGCGGCATCCGCTTCGACCGGGTGTCCGTCGCCTACGGCGCGCACACCGTCCTCGACTCCCTCGACCTGACCGTGGCACCCGGCGAGGTCATGGCCCTGCTCGGCCCCTCCGGGTCCGGCAAGACCACCGCGCTGCGGGCCGTCGCCGGCTTCGTGCGGCCCGCGTCGGGGCGGGTGTTCCTCGGGGACCGGGACGTCACCGCGCTGCCGCCGCACCAGCGGGGCATCGGCATGGTCGTCCAGCAGTACGCGCTCTTCCCGCACATGCGGGTCGCGGACAACGTCGCCTTCGGCATGAAGGCGCGCAAGGTCGCCAAGGGCGAGATCCCCGGGCGGGTCGCCGAGGCCCTGGAGATGACGGGCATGGCCGCGTACGCGAGGCGGTTCCCGCGCGAGCTGTCCGGCGGGCAGCAGCAGCGGGTCGCCATCGCGCGGGCGCTCGCCGTCCGCCCGGACGTCCTGCTCCTCGACGAGCCGCTGTCCGCGCTCGACGCGCAGCTGCGGTCCGGGATGCTGGCCGAACTCGCCCGGTTGCACCGCGAGTTGCCCGACGTCTCCATCCTGTACGTCACCCACGACCAGGTCGAGGCGCTGACCCTGGCCGACCGGATCGCCGTCATGGACCGGGCCCGGCTGCGGGACTGCGGGACACCGCAGGAGCTCTACCGCGCGCCGCGGACCGAGTTCACCGCTTCCTTCGTGGGCAACGCGAACCTGCTGCCGGTGACCGTCGGCGACGGGGGCGTCTCCTTCGCGGGGGCGGAGCTGAGGCTCGACACGGGCGGGGCGGCCGCCGGGGCGAGCGCCACGCTGTGCGTGCGGCCGCATCTGGTGGGTCTTGGCGACGGCCCCAACTCCCTGGTGGGGAAGGTGAGCGAGGTCCAGTGGCGGGGCGCCACGCACCGGCTGTACGTGGACGTCGGCGGGGAGCGGGTGAAGGCGGACGTCCGCGAACTGCGGAGGCCGCCCGGGCTGGGGGAGACGGTCCGGTTGCACTTCGCGCCCGAAGACGCGGTGCTCCTCGCCGGCGGGGTGACCGAATGAGCCGTCCTTCCCGGGCCCCCGCGCCCCCTGCCCCGGCAGCGGGGACCGCGCCCGCCCTCCCCCGGGGGAACCCCGCCGCCCCCGCCGCCCCCGTCGACTCCACGACCGCGGGGGCCGGAATCCGCGCGGTACCCGCGTCGCTCTGGGCGCTGCCGCCCGTCGTGCTGCTCGGGGTGGTGTTCCTCTATCCGCTCGGGCTCGTCGTGCGGCAGTCCGTGCGGCCCGACACCGGGGGGACGTCCCTGCGGCCGTACGCGGACGTGTTCGCCTCCGAGGCGTTCCGGGAGGCGCTCGGGACCACGGTGTGGCTCGCGGCCGGGGCGACCGCGGGATGCCTCGTGCTGGGGTTCGCGCTCGCGCTGGTCATCGCCTTCGTGCCGTTCCCCGGCGGGAAGGCCGTCGCGAAGTTCATCGACGTCTTCCTCTCCTTCCCGTCCTTCCTGATCACCCTCGCCCTGCTGTTCGTCTACGGCACCAAGGGCATGGCCAACGGGCTGTGGACGGACGCGACGGGCGCCGCCGAGGGGCCCTTCCAGTTCCTGACCACGCCGTGGGGCGTGCTGCTCGCCGAGATCACGTACTTCACGCCGTTCGTGATGCGGCCGCTGCTCGCCGCGTTCTCGCAGATCGACACGGCCCAGCTGGAGGTGGCGTCCAGCCTGGGCGCGAAGCCCGCGCGGATCGTGCGCCAGGTGATCCTGCCGGAGGCGCTGCCCGCGCTCGCCGCCGGCGGCAGCCTCGTCCTCGTCCTGTGCCTGAACGAGTTCGGGATCGTGCTGTTCACCGGCGCCAAGGGCGTCACGACGCTGCCGATGCTCGTCTACGGCAAGGCGATCCTGGAGTCCGACTATCCGGCGGCCTGCGTCGTCGCCGTCGTCAACATCGCGATCTCCGTGGGCCTGTACGGCCTCTACCGGGTGGTGAGCCGCCGTGCTGGTGCATAGCCGCAAGGGGAAGTGGGCCACCTGGGCGCTCTTCTTCGTCCTCTTCCTGCCGTTGTTCGCGCTGCCGCTCCTGGTGATCCTCGCGGCCTCGTTCGCCGAGCACTGGTCGGGCGCGCTCCCGTCCGGATTCACCACCGGGCACTACGCGTCGGCCACCCGCGGCTCGTCGCTGCGGGCCCTCACCACCAGCCTGGTCACGGCGGTGGCCGCCAGCCTGCTCGCGCTGGCCGTCGGCTCCTGGGCCGCGCTGGCCGCCGCCTCGCTGAAGCAGTCCGCAGGGCGTGCCGCCCGGCTGTGGGGGAGGGGCCTGGACGCGCTGTTCGTGCTGCCCGTCGCCGTGCCGTCGGTGGTCGTCGGCCTCGCCGTGCTCGTCGCCTTCTCCCGGCCGCCGATGATCCTCAACGGCACGCGCTGGATCGTGATCCTCGCGCACGCGATCCTCGTCACGGCGTTCGCCCACCAGTCGGTCGCGGCGGCCGTGCACCGGCTCGACCCGGCGTACGAACAGGCCGCCGCCTCGCTGGGCGCCCGGCCCGCGTACGTCCTGTGGAAGGTGAAGCTGCCGCTCCTGCTGCCGTCCCTGAACGCGGCCGCCGGGCTGTGCTTCGCGCTGTCCATGGGCGAGCTGAGCGCCACGATGATGCTCTACCCGCCGGACTGGATGCCGCTGCCCGTACAGATCTACGCGGCCACCGACCGCGGTTCCACCTTCACCGGCGCCGCCGTCGCGGTGGTCCTGATGGCGGCCACGCTCCTCGTGCTCTTCGCCGTCTCCCGCGTCCGCACCCGCGCCTCCTACCGCTGAACCCACCCCCGTCCCCGGCTGTCCAAGGAGTACGAAACGTCATGTCCCGCCTCAGCTGTGTCCGTCGCCTCCGCACGGTCGCCGCCGTCACCGGCGGCCTCGTCCTGGCCTGCTCCCTCACCGCGTGCGGCGGCGACTCCGCCGCGTCCGACGCGAAGGCCGTCACCGTCTACAGCGCCGACGGCCTCAAGGGCGAGAACGGCGACGGCTGGTACGACCGGGTCTTCAAGGACTTCGAGAAGAAGACCGGCATCAAGGTGAACTACGTCGAGGGCGGTTCCGGCGAGATGGTGCAGCGCGCCGTCCGCGAGAAGTCCAACACCCAGGCCGACGTGCTCATCACCCTTCCGCCGTTCATCCAGCAGGCCGACGCGAAGGGCCTGTTGCAGACGTACCGCCCCCAGGGCTCCGAGCAGGTCGACGGCGCCGACAAGGACCCCGACGGCAAGTGGACGTCCGTGGTGAACAACTACTTCGGCTTCATCCACAACAAGAAGGAGCTGCCCGGCGGCAAGGCGCCCCGGACATGGGAGGACCTCACCGGGAGCGCGTACAAGAACAAGGTGCAGTACTCCACGCCCGGTGTCGCGGGCGACGGCACCGCGGTGCTGATCAAGGCGATGCACGACTTCGGCGGCAAGGAACCGGCACTGGCCTACCTGAAGAAGCTGCAGACCAACAACGTCGGCCCGTCCGCCTCCACCGGCAAGCTCGCGCCCAAGGTCGACAAGGGCGAACTGCTGGCCGCCAACGGCGACGTGCAGATGAACTACGCGCAGTCCAAGGACATGCCCCACCTCGGCATCTGGTTCCCCGCGACCGCGAAGGACCCCGACCGGCCCACCACCTTCGCGCTGCCCTACGCGGCCGGTCTGGTGAGCAAGGCGCCGCACGACGCCAACGCGAGGAAGTTCCTCGACTACCTGCTCGGCCGGCAGGCGCAGCGGCAGGTCAGCGAGATCGGCGGCGGCTTCCCCGCCCGCAAGGACGTCAAGGCCACCGACGCGAACGCGCTCGCCCTCGACAAGATCATCGACGGGGTCGAGATCTTCCAGCCGGACTGGGCGGACATCTCCGAGAACCTGTCGGACTACGTGGCGGACTGGAAGTCGGCGACCGGTAGCTGAGAGTTCACCGGCGCACCCCTGGCCCCAGGGGTTCGGTAGCGAAAAGATAACGGGTATGGACCCAACGCCCCTGGTGCGCCAGGGGCGTTGGCGTGCCCCGCCCTTCCCCCCCCCGTGCACCACCGACTCCGGAGGACCACGTGTCGTCAGGTATCACCCGCCGCTCGCTGCTCGTCTCCACCGCGGCCGCCGCCCTCGCCGCGGGCCCCCTCGCCACCGCCGCGAGAGCCGCGGCCAGGACCCCCAAGGTCCTGGTCGTCGGGCTCGACGGGGCGCTGCTCGGCAGGATCAAGGACGCCGCGGCGCCCACCCTCAAGGGCCTGATGAGCCAGGGCCTCACCGCCCCCAGCGCGCTCTACGCCAACCCGCTCGCGCCCACCTCCTCGGGCCCCGGCTGGTCGACGCTGATCACCGGTGTCTGGCCCGACAAGCACCGGGTCGTGAACAACGAGTTCACCGGCCACCGGCTCGCGGCCTACCCGGACTTCATGACGCGCGCCGAGGCCGCGAAGCCGGGCCTGCGCACCTGCGCGGTCGCCTCCTGGGCGCCCATCACCGACATCATCTTCTCCGCGAAGGTCGACACCCGCGTCTCCACGCCCGCCGCCGAGTACGACGAGGGCACCACCGCGCGCGCCGTCGCCGAGATCGGCACGGGCAACCCCGACGCGGTCTTCGTCCAGCTCGACAACGTCGACCACGCGGGCCACGGGAGCGGCGCCGCCAGCCAGGCCTACCTCGACGCGCTGCACGGCGTCGACACCCAGGTCGGCCGGATCCTGGCCGCCGTCAGGTCCCGGCCGACCTACGGCGACGAGAGCTGGCTCGTCATGATCACCGCGGACCACGGGCACACCGACGCGGGCGGCCACGGCGGCTCCAGCTGGGCCGAACGCCAGACCTTCATGATCGCCACCGGCCCCACGGTCACCGCGGGTTCCGTCCGCCACGACGTCCGCATGCCCGACGTCGCCGCCAGCGCCCTGGCCCACCTCGGCATCGCCGTCGACCCGGCCTGGGGCCTGGACGGCCGACCGATCCAGCAGCCCTCGCCCGACGACTTCGACGCCCTGCGTGCCCAGCTGACCGGGCCCGTCGACGAGGGCGGCATCGGCGCCGGCGTCCTCGGCTTCACCCGCACCCCGCCCCCCGGCTGGCGCGTCGACAACGGCGCGATGGGCACCGGTGGCGTCACCGAGTGGCGCGGCTGGTCCTTCACCACCGACGAGTTCTGGACCAAGGCCGAACGCGACCAGCGGCGCGAGAACAACGTCCGCGCCCGCGGCGTCTTCGCGGTCGCCGACGGCGACGAGTGGACCGACAAGTCGTTCACCGGCACCTTCGACTCGACGCTGATCAGCCCCGCGTACGCCGTGACGGGCGGCGCGCGGGCCACCCTCACGTACACCACGTACTACCGCCAGGAAGCCCCGCAGAAGGGCGAGGTGCTCGTCTCCTACGACGGCGGCACCCCGGTCGCGGTGAAGACGTACACCGCCGACACCCCCTCCGTCGTCGAGCGCCTCACCCTCCAGGTCCCCGCGGGCGCCCGCACCGCGCAGGTCCGTTTCCGCTACACCGGCGGGAACAACTGGTACTGGGTCGTCGACGGGGTGTCGATCACGAAGAATTGACCGGGGTCAAGATCGTGTCTTCCTGATTAGGCTGAGGGGCGTCGGCACAGCGCTGTCCCGGCGCCCCGCAGTTACCCCGCATCGACGCAGAACGCAGGAGTGCACCCCATGGCAGAGCGCAAGCCCATCGAATCGTGGCTCACCGACATGGACGGCGTGCTCATCCACGAGGGAGTGCCGATCCCCGGCGCCGACGCCTTCATCAAGAAGCTGCGCGAGTCCGGCAAGCCCTTCCTGGTCCTGACGAACAACTCCATCTACACCGCGCGCGACCTCCAGGCCCGGCTGAACCGGATGGGCCTGGACGTGCCCGTCGAGAACATCTGGACCTCCGCGCTCGCCACCGCCAAGTTCCTCGACGACCAGCGGCCCGGCGGCACCGCCTACGTCATCGGCGAGGCGGGCCTGACCACCGCCCTGCACGACATCGGGTACGTCCTCACCGACCACGCCCCCGACTACGTGGTCCTCGGCGAGACCCGCACGTACTCCTTCGAGGCCATGACCAAGGCCGTCCGCCTCATCAACGGCGGCGCCCGCTTCATCTGCACCAACCCCGACGAGACGGGCCCCTCCACCGAGGGCCCGCTGCCCGCCACCGGCGCCGTCGCCGCCCTCATCACCAAGGCGACCGGCCGCACCCCGTACTTCGCGGGCAAGCCGAACCCCCTGATGATGCGCACCGGCCTGAACGCGATCGGGGCGCACTCGGAGACCAGCGCGATGATCGGCGACCGCATGGACACCGACGTCCTGGCGGGCCTGGAGGCGGGCATGGAGACGTTCCTGGTGCTCACCGGCCTCACCTCGCGGGCCGACATCGACCAGCACCCCTTCCGCCCCTCGAACGTCGTCGACTCCATCGCCGACCTCGTCGAGCGCATCTGAGCGGGCGCCCGGCCCCCGGGAGCTCCCCCGTTTGCCCCGCCGGACGGGCGGGGGCGCTCACCCCGCGTGAACCTCGTAGACAGGAGGTTCATGATGCGCATACGTTCCCTTGCTCTCCGTGGGGCCACGGTGGCCGTCGCCCTGACGGCCGTCCTGCCCGCCGCCGGAGCGCAGGCCCACGAGCACGACTCCGTGCGGGCCACCGTCACCCCGTCCAGCACCGCGCCCGGGTCCACCGTGGAGGTGAGCGTCTCGGGCTGCGACGGCACCACAGGATCGGCCGGGTCCGGCGCCTTCGAGGAGGACGCCAAGCTCACCGGGCGTGACGGCGACAAGTACTCCCTCAACGGCAGCGCCCGGATCAAGCACGGCGTCGCCGGCACCTACGACGTCACCGTCACCTGCGACGGCCACCCGCACCAGGGCGCCGGCACGGTCCACGTCATCCGGCACAACCCCTCCCCGGTCTCCCCGGTACGGGCGGGCGGCGGCGGCACCGCGCGGCTGACCACGGCCGCGACCGCCGAGGCCACCGAGGCGGGCCCCGGCACCCGGCACGCCGTGATCGGCCTGGTGCTGGCCGGCGTCGCCGCCGTCGCCGTCGCGTTCCGCAGCGTCCGCCGGCGCCGCTCCGAGTGACGGGCGGGGCATGACGGTGTCCGACGGCGAGCGCACGTCCGGCTCGGGACGGCTGCTGACCGGCGTGGCCTGGGCGCTCCTGCTGGTCGGCCTCTGGCTCTGGGGCAGCGACGTCGGCGACCTGCGCGGCGTCTCCGGACCCGCCACCGGCGACGTGGCCCAGGTCGGCCGCCCCCTCGGCGTCGAACTGCCGCCCGCGCACGACCCGTTGCCCGCCGCCCGCCCGGAACGCGTCGACGTGCCGTCGCTGCGGGTCCGCGCCCCGGTGACGGCCCGCGGCCTGGACGCCGACGGCGCCATCGATCCGCCGCCCTTCGAACAGCCCGGCACCGTCGGCTGGTACGGCGGCGGCACCCGCCCCGGCGCCGCGGGCGCGGCCCTCTTCGTCGGCCACGTCGACACCGAGACGAAGCCCGCCGTCTTCTACGACCTCAGCACGCTGCGCCCCGGCGAGACGGTCGAGGTGCGCCGCGACGACGGCACGGTCGCGGAGTTCACCGTGGACGACGTGCAGGTCGTCACCCGCAAGCGGTTCGACGCGAAGAAGGCGTACGGCCCGCACGAGGAGGGGCGCGCGGAGCTGCGCCTCATCACCTGCGGCGGCTCCTTCGACAAGGCCACCCGCACCTACACGGCGAACGTGGTCGTCTCCGCGTACCTCACGGACGTGTCGCGCTGATCGCGGCACACCGCCAGGGGGTCCACCTGGCCCGATCGGCGGCCCGCTCCCCCCGGAGCCGCCGACCGGGCTGGTCCTCGACCGCGCGCGCACGAGCTGCGGGAGGAACCCGGCGTCGGCGCAGGAGGTTCGGGACCATTCCGTATTCCGGAATGGTGGGCAAGGGGCCGGGGGCCTGGGCGCCTTGCCACCGACTTTAGAACGAATGGGCGCGCGGGCCTAGAGGGCGTCGGAGACGGAATGACGCCAAGTCGCCGCCTCCTTTCCCTCCGTGGTCACTCCTGGCCGCGGGGGATTCTCACCATGGTCCGGACCGGCCGGGCCGCAGCGCGTCGGCATCGATCACCCCGTTGATCACCAGACCGGCGACCCGGTCGATGACCTGCTGTTCCCTGCGCGCGTAGCGCCGCAGCGCATCGAAGGCCTCGTCCACACCGGTGTTCCAGCGCTCGGCGAGCATGCCTTTGGCCTGTTCGATGCGAATTCGGCTGTCCAGGGCGGTCCGCAACTGTTCCGAAAGGACGCGGCACTCGAAGTGCGTGCGCTGGTTGTGCAGCCCCACCGCCGCCGCATCGGCGAGCACTTGTGCGATTCCCAGCTCGCGCTCGGCCCGGTCGCGGCGGTGTTCCGCCGGAGCCTCGGGCGCGAAGACGTTGAGCACGCCCAGCACGACACCGTCCCAGCGCATCGGCACCGCGTACGTCCCCGCCACGCCGTGCTCGCCGGCCCGCCGGGCGAACTCGGGCCAGCGGCCCCCGGCCGCGCCGGGGCCGGTCCCGACGGGCGGCACGGCCCTGCGGGTGCCGAAGGTCTCCAGGCACGGCCCGCCGCGGTGCTGCACCGCCAGCAGCTCCCGCGCCAGCTCCTGTTGGGCGCTGCACGCCACGAGGCGCACCGAGCCGTTCCCGCCCGTGTACATGACCCCGGCCGCCCGCGCCCCGAGCAACTCCACGCAGCGGTCCGCGAGCCAGCGCAGGTACCGCTCGGCATCGAAGTCGTCGGCCAGTGTGTCCGCGGTTTCCACCAGGACCTCCGCGAGCCGCAGCTCGTCGTCGCGGTCCCGCATGACCCCTCCTCCTCAACTCCCCGCGGACTGCGCCTACCCAGCCGCGAGAGCGCTGTAACAGCTCTCCCGCAGGTCTGTGGGCAGTACGGGCGGACCTCGTGGGCAGGGTGTACGTGTGCCAGGATTGAGACACGGACAGAGCACCCAAGGGGGAGTGGATGTACCGCAACAACGCAGGTCGCGGGCACGGGTTCGCGGCCACGGGGGTGAGGACGGGAGTGGCGCTCGCGGGGGCGGCGCTGCTCCTGGCCGGGTGCTCCTCCTCCGGTGACTCCGACGACGACACGTCGAGCCCGCCGGTGAAGCAGCAGCCCAAGGGCAAGGACCCGTACTGGGTCAACCCGGACGGAAACGCGGCCAAGCAGGTCGCCACGTACGCCGGGGACGGCAAGAAGGACGACGCCGAGCAGCTCAGGAAGATCGCCGAGCAGCCGGTCGCCGAGTGGATCGTCCCGGAGAACGCCCAGGACCAGGCACGCGGCTTCACCGAGGCCGCCGAGAAGGCCGACCGTGACGCCCTGCTGGTCCTCTACAACATCCCGCACCGCGACTGCGGCCAGTACTCGGAGGGCGGCGCCGCCGACGGCAACGCCTACCGCGCCTTCATCGACCAGGTCGCCAAGGGCATCGGCGACCGCCGAGCCACGGTGGTCCTGGAGCCCGACGCGGTGCTCCACATGGTCGACAACTGCACCCCGGAGCAGTTCCACGAGGAGCGCTACGACCTCCTCAAGGGCGCCATCGGCAAGCTCAAGTCGCTGCCCGACACCAAGGTGTACCTGGACGCGGGCAACGCGGGCTGGAAGAACCCGGACTCGCTCTGGGAGCCCCTGAAGTGGTCCGGCGTCGAGCAGGCCGACGGCTTCTCGGTGAACGTCTCCAACTTCCAGACCACCGCGACCAGCACGGAGTTCGGCAAGAAGCTCTCGGCGAAGATCGGCGGCAAGCCGTTCGTGATCGACACGGCGCGCAACGGCAACGGCCCCTACACCAAGGGCAAGGACCCCTGGTGCAACCCGCCGGGCCGGGCGCTCGGCGAGACGCCGACGACGAGGACGAGCGATCCGCTCGTCGACGCCTACCTGTGGATCAAGCGGCCCGGCGAGTCCGACGGGACGTGCCGGGGCGGGCCCAAGGCCGGCCAGTGGTGGCCCGAATACGCCCTGGGCCTGGCGAAGGCGTCCCGCTAGCGGCGCGGGGAACCGCGGCGCGCGGGTGCTCGCCCGCGCGGTTCCCCGCCCCCTCCCGGCGGGCTACGGCACCCGCACCCAGCGCGCCGTGCTCGGCGTGCCCCGGTCGTCCGTCACGAAGAGCATGTACCAGCCGGACTCCACCAGCGACCGGTTCTTGGGCACCGTCACGGAGACCGACCCCTTCGACTTCTTCAGGTCGAGCGCGATCGACGTCTGGTCGATGTCCGTGACGTGCGTGGAGGCGCTCGGCCTGATCAGACGGGCCGTCCTGACGGACGACGCGTGCCGCGTCGGGAACGTCCCCGTGCCGCCCCGCTCGATCGTCTTCGGGCCGGCGCCGAGCGTCGGCCGCGCGCCGTGGTAGAGGTACGGCGGCGTGTAGATCTCGATGCGCTGCTCGAAGACGCCCGGCTTGGTGTTGGCCTTGTCGGCGTAGAGCGAGTCCGAGCCGAAGAACATCACGCGGCCGTCGGGCAGCAGGATCGAACCGGAGTGGTAGTTGCGGCCCACCTCGGGGTCGGCCACCCGCCGCAGCTCACCGGTCTTCGCGTCGTAGATCCGCGCCTGGTGGATGTTGGAGTCGCCGCGCCCGCGGTAGTCCTCGGAGCCGCCGGAGATCAGCACGGTGTCGTCGGGCAGCGTGGAGATCTGCGGGTAGCGCGTGCCCTTCTCCAGCTCGGGGCCGTCCGCGAACATCGGCTTCTGGGCGAGCAGGTCGACGATGCGGGTCTTCTTGCTCGACTTCTCGGACTCGCCGACCCCGCCGCCGCCGACCACCATGTACTTCTGGTCCTGGGCGGGCGGCAGTTCGACCGTGCCGGAGGTCTCCATGAGCTTGCTGTCGCCCAGGCCCGGGATGCCCTTCCACTTGTTGGTCCTCAGGTCCCACACGCCGGGCTTGCGGCCGACGTCGTCCGGGCCGTACCCGGCGTTCGACCCGGAGTAGAAGAGCTTCCCGTCGGCCATCTGGAAGATCGCCGGATAGGTCGGGAACTGCCGGATGCCCTTGGTGTACGCCCACTTCTTCGTCTTCGGGTCGTACACCTCGTTCTTGCCCGGCACCAGCTGGCCGATCTCGTCGAGGCCGGAGGTGGAGAGGATCTTGCCGTCGGTGAGCGTGGTCAGCGTCGGGTACCAGCGGGCCTCGTTCATCGGGTCGACCTTGATGTACCGCTCGGCGACCGGGTCGAACTCGAAGGTGTCCTTGATCCCCTGGAAGTCCTTCTTGTCCAGGGCGAGCTTCTGCGCCATGCCGTAGACGTTGCGGGTGTCGGCGCCCTTCAGGCCCTGGATGCGGTAGTTGTCCTGGGTGCCCGTCTCGTGCCGGGTGCCGCTGCGCTGCGCCTCGACGTAGACCCGGCCGAGACCGGGCTCGGTCCGCAGGAACGCGCCGGTCTGCGGGTCGAAGACCTTCTTGGCCTTCTCGACGAGGATGTTGTCCTTGGAGACGAACGTCTTGCCGTTCTTCTTGCCGGTGAACTTGGTGCCCGCGGGGATCGTCTTGGGCTCGTCCGGGTCCTCGTTGTGGACGATCATCAGGCCGCCGGCCTTGGTGATGTCGCCCTTCAGCTTCTCGTAGCGCTGGGTGCCGCCCGCGATCAGCAGATTGCCGTTGCCCAGCTGGGTGTGGCCGGTGCAGAACAGGTCCGTGGGCGTCGGGATCTTCTTGATGGTCCCCTTGACCGGGTCCCACAGGCGGGTGTCGAACTTCTTCTTGTCGAAGTTCTTCTGGTTGTTGCCCGACCCGGCGACGAGGAGCACCTTGCCGGTGTGCAGGAGGGCCGCGTGGATGGTGTTCTGGCGGTACTCCTCGGGGAAGTCCACGACCTCCCAGTGGCCGTTGTCCGCCTTGTACTCCGGCTTGTTGATCTTGTAGTCGTGGTACTTCTCGGAGCCCACGCGCCACAGCCACGGGCCGTTCATCCCCGCCAGCGCGAGGACGACCGCCGCGCCTATCGCGATGCGGCGGGCGCGGCGGCGGCTGGAACGGTCTTTCATTTCTTACGTCCCCCAAGGGAAATCTGCATGGTCTGGTCGGGCGACGCCCAGCTGGGCTTCTGCTGCGGCGCGTGCGGGGCCGCGTGCCGGCCCCCGGAGGCGGGCGGGCCGGGGTGGGCCTGCGGCAGCGGCGCCGTGCCGCCGTGCTGCTGCGGGAGCGAGGTGCCCGCCCCGGACGGCGGTCCGGACGTGCCGGCGGCCTCGGGGGGCCGCGGCTTCTTCTTGTCCTGCCGCATGCCCCAGCGCCACGCGAAGATCGGCGCGGCCGTGATCAGCAGGGCGAAGGTGGCCCAGGTGATCATCGCCGGGTGGGAGTGCCCGTACACGAAGGAGGCGGCCATCGAGGCGCCGAAGACCAGGATGAAGAACAGGTGGATCCGGAAGGTCCCGAACAGCGTGTCGGGGCTCGCCGAATCGCCCTTGGGCGTGACCACGAACTTGCTCTTGCGGCGCAGTGCCGCGTCGAGCAGCGAGCGGGCGTAGATCGGCGCGGAGAGCGCCGACATCACCATGCCCGCCACCCCGCCGGAGCCCTCGGGCTCGTGCGGGGAGACGTTGTGCCTGCGGTTCCAGATGTAGAGGCCGATCTGGAGCGCCGAGGCGTTGCCGTAGAGCATCAGCCAGATGGTCGGGTCGATGTTCACGCCGGACGCGCCGAGGCCGAGGAACAGGGCGCAGCTCAGGGCCGCCAGGATCCAGTTCATGGCGGACATCGGGTAGAAGATGACCATCATCGTGTAGTTGAAGAGACGGCCCGGGGGCAGCGAGAAGGGTGCCTTCCAGAACTGCTTGAGGATCGTCTCGTAGGTGCCCCGCGACCAGCGCAGCTGCTGGGTGAAGAAGTCCGTCCAGGCGTTCGGGCCCTCGCCGACGGCGAGCACGTCCGGCGTGTAGACCGACTTCCACTTCTTGCCGGTGGCCGGGTTGGTGGCGCGGTGGATCTCGAAGCCCGTCGCCATGTCCTCGGTGATCGAGTCGTACAGGCCGCCGATCTGCTTGAGGGCCTTGATGCGCACGGCGTTGGACGTGCCGACGAACATGGGGGCGCCGTAGGCGTTGCCGGCGCGCTGGATCAGTGCGTGGAAGAGGAACTGCTGGGACTCGGCGGCCTTGGTGACGAAGTTGTCGTAGTTGCCGTAGACCTGCGGGCCGATGACGAAGCCGACGTTCTCGTCGCGGAAGAAGCCGAGCATCCGCTCCAGGTAGTTCGGCATCGGGACGTGGTCGGTGTCGACGGAGGCGAAGTAGTCGTAGTCGTCGCCGTGCGCGTCCAGCCAGGCGTTGTAGTTGCCGTGCTTGGTCTTGGCGCGGTGCGGGCCCTTGGTCATGTTCCACTTGGCCACGCCCTTGCGGGAGAAGTGGTGCACGCCGAGCCGCCGGCAGACCTCCTTGACCTCCGGGTCGTCACCCTCGTCGAGGAGCCAGACGTGCATCAGGCCGCGGTGGCGGATCCTGACCGCGGCCTCGAGCGTCTTCGTCACCATCTCGATCGGCTCCTTGCCGGGTACGAACGAGGTGAGGAAGGCGACCCTGGTGCCGGTCTCGGGGACCACGGGTATCGGATCGCGGGCCACGAGCGTCGCGTGCGCGTTGGAGAGCACGTTCATGCAGCGGAAGAACTCGATCAGGCCGATGGATATCAGCATCACGACGTCGAGCACCGGCAGCCAGTCGTTGGCCACGTAGTCGCGCTCGGTCCAGTGCTCGGGCTGCAGCAGCCAGCCGAGCAGCACGAGCGAGAGCAGCGGCGCCGCGCCCAGCATCAGGGCCGCGCGGATGCGGTGCGGCTCCTGGGAGAGCAGCGAGCGGTACTTCACGGTGTACGGCTTGGCCGGGTCCGGCTGGGTCAGCGGACCGGCGAGCCGGCTGTAGTGCTCGTAGTCGTACCGCGGCAGGGTCTTCTTGATCCTGCGGAAACCGCCCGTGCGGTGCGACAGAGCCCGCAGTTGGGTCGTCTCTGACGGGTCGTTCTGTCCGGCGCCCGTCGGCGTCGACGTCATGAGTCATCCCCCCGCACGCGGTCTCGTCCGCGTGTTCGTTGGTCTTTCGGTCCGCTCGGGTCCCCCGAGGCCGTGGCGGACGCATCAATGGCAGACCATCGTCCCCTTAGACATGGAACGACAACCTTCCGGTTGCATGATGCCCCCCTCGGCATCGCTTCATGAACGGGACCCCCGTCCCTGCCCCGCCGCGGCCGTCTCGGTGCCCCAACTGCCCCGTATCGTCCGCCTCATGAGAGCCGATGGCTCCCGGACAGGGTTCTACGCCCTACGGCATGATCGCAAGGGTGAAACAAGGTGTTTACCGGTCATACGGGGGATTTGGGGCGTCCGTTGGGGCCGGTGAGCTCAAGCGGGTGCGGATGTTGCCGAAATGCTCGCGAATCGCCTGTTCGGCCCGCATCGCGTCGCCCGAGCGCACCGCTTCCAGGATCTCCCGGTGCTGGCGGCAGGTGACCCGCGGGTCCTGCGGCACGTCCACGAGATCGGTGCGAACCCGGTGAAAGGCGTCCCAGAAGGCCTCCAGGACCTCGCCGAGCAGCAGGTTTCCGAGGCCGCGGTAGAGCGTGGCGTGAAACGCGCGGTCGGTCTCGGCGCGCACGGCGCCCTCCGGGGATGCCGCCTCGGACTCCATGCGGTCGACCAGGGCGTCGAGTTCGGCCAGGTCGGACTCCGGCACGCGGCCCGCGAGGCGCGCGATGAGGCCGGTCTCCACCGCTTCCCGCAGCTCCAGGAGCTGGAGCAGGCTGTCCTCGCCGCGGTAGTGGCCCGCGACCGTGCGGAAGGTGAGCCCCTCGATCATCGGCGCGACCGACATCGGCCCGACATAGGTGCCGAAACCGTGCCGGATCTCCACGATCCCCATGGCCTGGAGCGCCTTGAGGGCCTCCCGCACGGAGTTCCTGCTGACGCCGAGGCGCTCCATCAGCTCGGGCTCGGTCGGCAGCGTGGCCCCGGAGGGCAGCCTCGCGTCGATGATGAGTTTCTTGATCCGCTCCTGGATGTCGCGCGCCATGGCGCAACGGTAGCGGTAGGGGTACGGGAAGCGGCCCTGCTCACGGCACGACGAAGGCCCCCCGCGTGAACGGAGGGCCTTCGCTGTCTGTGCGCCGCCAGGGACTCGAACCCCGGACCCGCTGATTAAGAGTCAGCTGCTCTAACCAACTGAGCTAGCGGCGCCTGCTGACCTGGAGAACTCTACCGGATGTCCGGGGGTGCTCATGACCACTGGCCGGGGGCCCGGCGCGGGCCCGGCCGCCGGGGGAGTACGGGGAGCGCGGCCGCTGCATCATTCGGACCGTCAACATGCGGTATCCCGGGACAGTTGAGAAACTGACGGACGTGCAGATGCGAGGACATTCTTTTGCGGGGTGTGAGGGGAATCGCATGGAGGTCGCTCCGGTATTCGAGGAATTCACCCCCGAGAGCGACTGCGACTGTCCCGGTTGTATTCACTGGCGCCGCTCCGCGGTGCACGCGCTGCCGCCGGCGCTCGGCGGCCATCCGGCGGCGCACGGCGCCCGCCGGGCCCTGGTCCTCGCCGCGGCGGCCGGCTCGGTGCTCGGTGGTGGCCCGGCCCCGCCCGCGGCGGCAGCCACCCCGGCGGAGCGCGTCCCGGCCGGTCCCGTCGCAGGTCGGAGCGGGATTCCGGCGGACGAGGGGCCGGGCAGCCTCCAGGGTGGCGCGAGCGCCCTGCACGGCAGGCCGGCCGCCGCGGCGCCGGGGCCGCCGGGGGCGGCGGCGTACCGGGCGACCACCCGGACGGCGATCATCAACCGTGCCAAGAAGTGGGTCGCGGCGCAGGTGCCGTACGCCATGGACGGCTACTGGTCGGACGGCTACCGCCAGGACTGCTCGGGCTTCGTCTCGATGGCGTGGAACCTCGGCGGAAACGAATGGACGGGCAGTCTCGCGTCGTATGCGGTCCGCATTACGAAGGACGAGCTGAAGCCCGGCGACATTCTTCTCTTCCACAATCCGACGAACCCCACGCAGGGCTCCCACGTGACCCTTTTCGGGGGATGGACGGACTACACCCACTCGCATTACCTGGCGTACGAGCAGGCCCGCCCGCACGCCAGGAAACAGGCCACCCCCTATGCGTACTGGACCTACGGGACCCGCTATCTGGCCTATCGCTACAAAGGCCTGGGCGGCGGCGCCCAGGGCGGCTCGGGCACGGCGGACCCGGCGACGCGCTATCCGGGGGCGGGGGCCTTCGGCCCCGGCGCGGACAACGCCCACGTGACCCGGCTCGGCAAGGCGCTGGTGGCCCGGGGCGGCAAGCGGTTCTACCGGTCCGGGCCAGGACCCCGGTGGACCGAGGCGGACCGCAGGGCGACGCAGGCGTTCCAGCGGGCGCAGGGCTGGACGGGTGCCGACGCGGACGGCCTGCCGGGCCCGACGACCTGGTCGTACCTGATGCGGGGCAAGGGCAAGGACATCCCGCCCGGGGGCGCGGCCGGCCCCGGCGGCACCCCCGCGGGCGCCTCCGCCGCCGCGCCCGCCTACCCGGGCCCGGGCGTCTTCCGTCCGGGCCGGTCGCACGCGGCGATCGAGCTGCTCGGCAGGCAGCTGGTGAAGAAGGGCTTCGGCACGCACTACGCGCGGGGCCCGGGCCGGACCTGGGGCGAGAGCGACCGGCGCAACGTGGCGGCGTTCCAGCGGGCCCAGGGCTGGCGGGGCGCGGCGGCCGACGGCCACCCGGGGCCGGAGACGTGGCGGCGGTTGTTCCGGTGAGCGGGCATCCAGGAGCACCGGACCGGAGCCGCGCACGCACGGCGACACACGCAGGAACCGACGCACCCACCCATCGGATCGAGGCAGGAATGACGCGGAGGCACGGATGAGCGCGACGGCAGCTTCACAGCCCCAGTCCCCGCGGTCCGACGGGGCCCCCGAGCCGGGCGCCGGCGCGCGGCCGTACCGGGTGATCCAGAGCGAGGCCACCACCGAGATCCCCGTGCACCTCCTCTTCCGCGACGATCCGGACCAGGTCAGGCCGGACCGGATCAGGGACGTCCCGCTGTCGCCCGCCGTGGTGCGGCGCAGGCCCGGTACGGGGGAGCAGCCGCGCGCCGGGCGCAGGCCCGCCCCGCCGGTGGCCGCGCCCGAGCCGGTGGCGCGCCCCGTCGTCCACGTGGACCCGGCCCTGGCGGAGCGCAGGGCCCGGGTGCTGCCCGGCCTGGCCGGGGTGCTCGGCGGCTGCGCGGGCGTCGCCGGGTGCGCGCTCTCGCTGTGGTGGGCGGGGGTGCTGCCGGAGCCCGCGCTGCGGGTGACGGGACTGCCCGGGTACCCGGGCGCCGGGCTCGGCGCCGCGCAGTGGGCCTCGCTCGCCGGGTCCGGGACGCTCGGGCTCTTCGGGTTCGGCGGCCTGGCGCGCGGGCGGGTCGGCCGGGCCTGGGCGCTGAGCCTGTTCGGCCGCTACCGGGGCACGGTCCGGCGCACCGGTCTGCTCTGGGTGAATCCGCTGCTGCTGCGCCGCCGGGTCGACGTGCGGCTGCGGCACTGGCGCAGCGAGCCGATGCCCTGCGTGGACCGCGGCGGGGTCGCGCTGCACGCCGTCGTCCTCGTGGTGTGGCGGGTGCGGGACACCGCGCGGGCGACGCTGGCGGTGGAGGACCACCAGGAGTACCTGCGGGAGTGCGTGGAGGCGGCGACGGCCCGGGTGCTGTCCCGGCTGCCCGCCGACGCCTTCCACGACGAGTCCCCCACCCTGCGCGACGCGGAGGCGGTCGGGGCCGCGCTGACCCGGGCGCTCGCCGTGGACGCGGAGGCGGTCGGCATCGAGGTCTTCTCGGCGCAGCCGACCCGGATCGAGTACGCCCCCGAGGTCGCCGCCGTGATGCAGCGCCGCCGGGTCGCCGCCCTGGACGCCCGGCACCGCGACACCGTGCTGACCTCGGTGGTCGACTCGGTCGAGGACACCGTGACGCGGCTGACCACGCGCGGCCTGGTGGAGCTGGACGACTACGAGCGCAAGGCCCTGGTGAAGGACCTGACGGTGGCGTTCTATACGGGCCATGGAGAACACCGCTGATCAGCACCCCGGCTCCCTCGCCGGCCTCGCCGCCGACGCCTGGCGGCTCACGGAGTCCGTCCCGCGCGCGGTCCTGGGGATCGCGGGGCCGCCGGGCACCGGCAAGTCGACGCTCGCGCGGGCCCTGGTCGAGCGGCTCGGCGCGGGAGCTGCGTATCTGCCGCTGGACGGATTCCACCTCTCCAACGGGCAGTTGGCGCGGCTCGGTCTGACCGCCCGCAAGGGCTCGGAGCCGAGTTTCGACGTGGGCGGGTACGTCGCGCTGCTGCGCCGGGTGCTCGACGACCGGGCGCACGACATCTACGTACCCGACTACGACCGCACGCTCCACGAGCCGGTCGCGGCCCGGCACCGGGTGGCCCCCGAGGCCCGTCTCGTGGTCACGGAGGGCAACTATCTCGCCTGCGATCTGCCCGGCTGGCGGGCCGCCCACGGGCTCCTCGGGGAGTGCTGGTACATCGATTCACCAGCAAAGGTACGGGAACAACGCCTGGTGGAGCGGCAGTTGGCGGGTGGCCGGACCCCGGCGGAGGCCGCGGACTGGGTCGCGACGAACGACCGGCCCAACGGTGAACTCGTGGAAACGTCGCGTGAGCGATGCGGACGGATCCTCTCCACGATTGGTATGGACATGTTCAACTAACGGCAATAATCTGAGGCTTGGTCTAGACCGCAGTGCGCGCACGTCCCACCCGGAACTCCCCACGTTCGGCAGGAGCGGCACATGCGAAACAAGAAGTTGTACGCGGCCATGGTCGGCCTCGGCACCGTCGGCGCCTTCGCGCTCTCCGCCGGTGGCGCAAGCAGCCACGGCTACACGGATCTGCCCGCGAGCCGGCAGATCAACTGCGCCAAGGGCGTGGTGTCCAACTGCGGATCCATCCAGTGGGAGCCGCAGAGCGTCGAGGGCCCCAAGGGCTTCCCGGCCGGGGGCCCCGCCGACGGCAAGATCTGTTCGGCGGGCATCGCCGGCTTCGACCAGCTCAACTCGCCCAAGGCACCGGGCGGCGGCGCCTGGCCGACGACGAAGGTGAGCGGGGGTCAGAACTACACCTTCCGCTGGCAGTTCACCGCGCGCCACCGCACCACCGATTTCAAGTACTACATCACCAAGCAGGGCTGGGACGAGAGCAAGGCCGTGACCAGGTCCGCCCTGGACACCCAGCCCTTCCTCAACGTCCCTTACAACAGCCAGCAGCCGCCCGCGACCCTGTCGCACAGCGGCACCATCCCCGGCGGCCGCAGCGGGCACCACGTGATCGTCGCGGTCTGGACGATCGCGGACACGGCGAACGCGTTCTACGCCTGCTCGGACGTCCAGTTCTGATCGGGAACGAGGGATCCGATCAGCCCTGACCGGGCGCCGCCCGCAGTGCTGAGAAGTGCTTTCAGTTCTGAGCAACGCTTGAGGAACTTCCCCCCGACCCGCGGGTAGGTTCTGCGCACGCCGTGTCGACCGCACGGCGTGCGCGGAGCCGCCCGCGATCGGCGCGGGCGCCCGCACCGGATCGGGGGGTCCGCATGGAGTTCATGTTCTACGTCGTTCCCGCGCTCATCGCAGGGGGCGCGCTGCTCATGGCGGCCAAGGTCATCAGGCGCTCGACCGAGGTGGGCCGGGCCTGGCGCGGAGGCGCGCTGCCTGCGGGCGTACACGACGACCAGCGGCCACGGCGACCACGTGTCCACCACGCTGCACCACGTCTACGAGTTCACCACTCGCGAGGGCCGGTCCGTGCGCTTCGAGGAGCGGCACGGCTCCGCGACGACCGTCCAGGGCGACATCGTCACCGTGCACTACCTGCCCGAGCGCCCCGAGGCGGCGACCGCCCGGCCGCCGCGGCCCTTCGCCATGGCGGCGGGCACGGTGGGCCAGCTCTGCTTCCTCGGCCTGGTGCTCGTGTTCTGCGTCTTCTTCCTGACCTCCGTGCACGACTCCTTCGCGAGCGACCTCTTCGGCGACCTGCCCTGACCGGTGGACCCGTCCGGGCCTCTCCACATCTGACGGTACGTCAATTATGGTGCGCGGCCATGGAGAGCACCGGAATCACGGTCGCGGAGCTCGTGCGGGCGCGGTGGGGCGATCACCGTGTCGGGCTGCGGCACGCGGCGGGGGAGCTGAGTCACCACCAGGTCACGGCGGGCGCGGCGGCCAGGGCCGCGCTCCTTCGCGACCTGCTGCCGCGGCGCGGCGAACCCCACATCGGCGTCCTGCTCGACAACACCCCCGAATACCCCCTCTGGCTGGGAGCGGCCGCGCTCGCGGGCGCGGCGGTGGCGGGCATCAACCCCACCCGGCGCGGCGCCGAGCTGGCCCGCGACATCCTGCACACCGAGTGCGCGGTCCTCGTGACCGAACGGGCGCACCTGCCCCTGCTCGACGGCCTGGAACTGCCGGGCGTACGCCTCCTGGTGACCGACACGGAGGCCTACGCGCGGCTGCTCGCGCCCTACGCCGACGCGACACCGGAGATCGCCCCCGCCGTGCGCCCCGGCAGCCGCATGCTGCTCTACTTCACCTCCGGCTCGACCGGCGCGCCCAAGGCCGCGATCTGCAGCCAGGGCAGGCTGGCCGCGGCCGGCAACTCCCTGGTCGCGCACTTCGGCGTGCGCGACCAGGACACCCACTACATCTGCATGCCGATGTTCCACGGCAACGCGGTGATCGCGGACTGGGCCCCGGCGCTCGCCGCGGGCGCCGCAGTGGCGCTGCGCAGCCGCTTCTCGGCGTCCCGGTTCCTCTCCGACGTACGGGAGTTCGAGGCGACGTACTTCACCTATGTGGGCCGCGCGGTGCAGTACCTCCTGGCCACGCCCGAACGCCCCGACGACCGGGACAACCCGCTGCGGGTCGGATTCGGCACCGAGGCCGGTGCGGTGGACGCGGCACGGTTCGAGAAGCGGTTCGGGGTGCGGCTCGTCGAGGGCTACGGATCCTCCGAGGGCGGGGCGGCGATCCAGCGGACCCCCGGCACCCCGCCCGGCGCGATCGGCCGGGCGGCCCCCGGGGACGACCTCGCGGTGGTCGACGCCGGGACGCGGCGCGAGTGCCCGGCCGCACGGTTCACCGCCGACGGACGCCTGCTGAACGGCGAGGCGGCGATAGGGGAGTTGGTCAACCGCGGCGCGAACCCCTTCGAGGGTTACTGGCGCAACGAACGGGCCCAGGCCGAACGGCGGCGGGACGGCTGGTACTGGACGGGAGACCTCTTCTACCGGGACGCCGAGGGCTACCTCTACTTCGCCGGACGCACCGACGACCGGCTGCGCGTGGACAGCGAGAACCTGGCCGCCGCGATGATCGAGAACATCCTCGCGCGGTACGAGGGGGCGGCGGCCGTCGCGGTCTACGCGGTGCCGGACCCCGTGGCGGGGGACCAGGTCATGGCCGCCCTCGCGCCGCCGCGGGACACCCCCTTCGATCCGCTCGCCTTCGCCGAATTCCTGCACGCCCAGCCGGACCTGGGGACGAAGATGCTGCCGCGCTTCGTGCGGGTGGTGCCGAGGATGCCGGTGACGGCGACCAACAAGGTCGCCCGCGCGGAGCTGCGCCACACGGGATTCCACCGCGGGGACGACCCCGTCTGGTGGCGCCCCCCGGGCACATCCGCCTACCACCGCATGACGCCGACCGACGTGACGGAACTGGTCGACCGCTACCGGGCCCAGGGCCGCGATCACTTGCTGCGGCCGTGACGCCCCGGCGGGCGCCGCTCCGCGCGACCGCCGGCGTGAGGGATCCGTGGGGAAGGGACACAAGTCGGCAAAACCGCTCGTTCGAGCGATTACGATCCACGTCCATGAGCGCGCCCGAACAGACCGAACCCACGGCGGACACCGACCGGTCGGACCCCGGCACGGCGGACCTCGACACCCCCGCCACCGACGCGCCCCACGACGGCCCCACCCCCGCCGCCCGCGCCCGCCGCGCCCGCATCGCCGCGGCCGCGGTCCTGATGGCCGCGGCGGCCGTGGTCCTCGCGCTGCGCCTGGCGAGCCGGTCGTCCGTCCTGGTCGTCGGGGTCTACGGCGTGCTGCTCATCCTGTGCGGCGGAGTGATCGAGCTGAGCCGCCGCGGCCGGACCAGGCTCGGCAGCTGGCTCCTGGCGGCGGGCCTCGCGGCCGCGCTGTTCATGGACGGCTTCGTCCTGTCGTAGCCGCGCCGCACCCGCCCGCCGATCGGGAGGTCAGGACTCCAGGTAGCGCAGCACGGCGAGCACCCGCTTGCTGTAGCCGTCCGTCCGGGACAGCTCCAGCTTGTCGAAGATGGCGTTGAGGTTCTTCTCGACCGCGCTCAGCGAGATGTGCAGCTTCTGCCCGATGGCCGCGTTGGTGTGCCCCTCGGCGAGCGCCTCCAGGACGGTGCGCTCCCGGGGCGTGAGGCGGGCCAGCGGGTCGGCGTGGGTGGTGCGGATGAGCAACTGCCGTACGACTTCTGGGTCGATGGCCGCGCCCCCCGCGTGCACCCGCTCCAGCGCGTCGAGGAACTCCTCGACCTGCGCCACCCGGTCCTTGAGGAGATAGCCGACCCGCTCGGCGCTCGACGTCAGCAACTGCGCGGCGTAGGTGCGCTCCACGTACTGCGACAGGACGACCACGCCGATCTCCGGGCGCAGCTCGCGGATCCGCACCGCCGCGCGCAGCCCCTCGTCGGTGTGGTCGGGCGGCATGCGGATGTCGGTGACGACGACGTCCGGGGTGTGCGCCGCGACCTCGCGCAGCAGCGCGTCCGCGTCGCCGACGGCGGCGAGGACCTCGTGGCCCTCCTCGGCGAGCAGCCGGACCAGGCCCTCCCGCAGCAGGGTCGAGTCCTCGGCGAGGATTACGCGCACGGCAGCTCCGCGGTGATCGTGGTGGGTCCCCCGAGGGGGCTGTCGACATCCAGCGTGCCGTCCAGGGCGGCGACCCGGCTGCGCAGCCCGGTCAGCCCGCTGCCCCCGGGATCGGCGCCCCCGACGCCGGTGTCCCGGACGACGACGGTCAGCCGGTCCCCGGCCCTGCGCACCCGGACGAAGACCTCGTCGGCACACGCGTGCTTGGCCGCGTTGGTCACCGCCTCCGAGACGACGAAGTACGCGGCGGTCTCCACGGCGGCGGGCAACGGCCCCGGCCGCCCGCCCGCCGCGCCACGCACCCGTCCGTCGCCCTCCGGTCCGTCGCCCTCCGGTACGTCGTACTCCATCCGCACCGGCACCGCGCACCGCTCCGACACCCCGCCGAGCGCCTCGCGCAGGCCCAGGCTGTCGAGCGCGGTGGGGTAGACCCGCCAGGCCACCTCGCGCAGCTCGGTGAGGACCTCCTGCGCCTCGCGGTGGGCCTGTTCCAGCAGGGCGTCGGCCCGCTCCGGGGTGCGGCCGCGGCGGGCCCGGCCGAGCAGCATGGCGAGGGCGACGAGCCGCTGCTGGACGCCGTCGTGCAGGTCGCGCTCGACGCGGCGCCGCTCCACGTCGACGGCGTGCACCACCGCGGCCCGGCTGGTGGCCAGCTCGTCGATGCGGCGCCGCAGGAGCTCGCGCTCGGAGGGGCCGAAGCACTCGCGGGCGAGCCGGGCGTCCTGCTCGGTGAGCGCGCGCAGCCCCTGCACGGCGAGGAAGAGGAGGGTGCCCCCGAGGACGAGCTGGCTGAGCAGGTCCACCCAGGTGAGCGAGGACCGGGTGACGGACACGGCGAAGACCGCGGCGAGGACCGCGCCGAAGTCCACCAGGGCGACCACCACGGCGCACAGCAGGCCGGAGCACGTCCGGGCCGCGAGGTAGCGCAGGATCTGCCGGTCGGAGGCGCGGTGCTCGGGGAAGCCGTCGCGGAAGAAGACGGACCGGCGGCGCCGCTCCAGGGCGGTGAGCCTGCGGGCGCCCGTGGCGAGCAGGGCGTGGGCGCGGCGCCGGGTGCGCGGCCAGAGCAGGAAGGCGCCGAGGGCGGTGCCGGCGACGGCGAAGTAGAGCAGGCCGAGGACGGCGGTGAGGCAGCCGACGAGCACACCGGCGACCCGGAGAACGAAGGGGGCGGCCACGGGCTGCTTCACGCCGTCCGACATTAGCCGACCCCTAGCCGGCGCGGCGGTGGCGGGCCTCGGTGCCGCTCTTCGGCCGCTTGCGGGAGCGGACGCGCAGCGCCAGGTAGAGGGCGACCGCGGCCACCGCAAGGACCAGGACGACCTTGGAGAGGAGCCCCACGTACACCTCGACGGCGTCCCACTGGTCGCCCAGCCAGTACCCGGCGAGGACGAGCACGGAGTTCCAGACCAGGCTGCCCAGGGTGGTCAGGGCCAGGAAGACCGGCAGCCGCATGCGTTCCACCCCGGCCGGGACGGAGATCAGGCTGCGGAAGATCGGCACCATCCGGCCGAAGAACACGGCCTTGGTGCCGTGCCGGGCGAACCAGGCCTCGGTGCGTTCCAGGTCGGACGCCTTGACCAGCGGCAGCTTCGCCCACAGGGCGTGCATGCGCTCCCGGCCGAACAGCACGCCGATGCCGTAGAGGGCGGCCGCGCCGACCACCGAGCCGAGCGTCGTCCAGAACAGCGCGGAGAACAGGCTGATGACCCCCTGCCCGGCGGCGAAGCCGGTCAGCGGCAGGATGACCTCGCTGGGCAGCGGCGGGAAGAGGTTCTCCAGGGCGATGGCGAGCCCGGCGCCGGGGCCGCCCAGGGTGTCCACGAGGTCGGCCGCCCACCCCGCGATGCCGCCTGCGGGCTCCTGGGGGAGCGCGAGAGTCATGAGGTCCATGCGAGCAACGCTAGGAAGCGCAGGTCAGCAGGGGTATGAGGGTTCCCGCCGGATCAGGGTGCGGTTTCCCGCACCCCGGCTTCCGTACGCCGACTTCCGCACCCCGGCTTCCGTACGCCGGGAGCTACGCGCGAGTACGCCGGTCTCCCGGGACACACGGAAGCGGGCACGCGAAAGGGCGTCCCCGGAGACCGGGAACGCCCTTTCGGCATTCGCAAGTGCGCCGCCAGGGACTCGAACCCCGGACCCGCTGATTAAGAGTCAGCTGCTCTAACCAACTGAGCTAGCGGCGCCTGCTGACTCGTAAATAGTACCTGGTCCGCGGGGGTGCCCTCGACCGGCGCGCCCGCGGCTAGATCGCCAGGGAGAGCAGCACCGGCGCCGCCCCGCGGTTCAGCGTGTCGGCGGCCTCCCGCAGCCGGTGCGCGTGCTCGACCGGCAGGGACAGGGCCAGGCAGCCCACCGCGGAGCCCGCGGTGATCGGGACGGCCGCGCAGACCGTGCCGACCGCGTACTCCTGGAGGTCGAGCACCGGGACCGTCGCGGGCTGCGCGGCGAGCCGGTTCAGCAGGACGCGTTCGTTCGTGATCGTCCGGGAGGTGAGCCGGGCCATCTTGTGCCGCGAGAGGTGGTCCCTGCGGCCGTCCACGTCGAGCTGGGTGAGCAGGCTCTTGCCGACCGCGCTGGCGTGGGCCGAGGAGCGGAAGTCCACCCACTCGTGGACCGCGGGGGTGCGCGGGCCCGCGGCGAAGTCGGTGACGCGGACCTCGCCGTCCACGTACCGGCTGATGTAGACGGCGGCGCCGATGGAGTCGCGCAGGCCGTCCAGGGTGCGCTGGAGCTTCTCGCGGAGCGCCTCGGCGTGCTGCTCGGTGGAGGTGAGCCGGTCCAGGGACTCCCCGGCGACATACGCCCCGGCGGGGCCCTCGGTGAGCTGCTCGACGTATCCCTCGCGGCGCAGCATGCGCAGCAGGGGCGTGAGCCGGACCAGGGGCAGCCCCGTCTCGCGGGCGATGCGGGCCGCGGTGACTCCGGTGGCGTGCCGCGTCACGGTCTCCAGCACCCGCAGCGCGCCCTGTACGGAGTGGTGCGGCGTGGTCGCCTCGTGCTGCAACGCCACGGCTTCCCCCTGCGTGGAACGGTTCCGGACAGTTGGGCTCTGTCCCACGATAACTGCCAAGTAGCTTGCCGGTCGCCGGCGTCGGCGAGATTGCCGGCGCGCTCCCGCCCGGTCGGCGGGAACGCGCCACCCTGGCATATGCCCAGGTCATGCTCTGATTCGGAGGGCTTTCCGGGGGACTCCTCGAAAGGCCCCCGGTCGGCTCCCCGGGGACTCACAGGACCGCGCTGAGGAACTCCCTGGTGCGCTCGTGCTCGGGCTCCGTGAAGATCTTCTCCGGGGTCCCGGACTCGATGACCCGGCCCGCGTCGAACATGAGGACCTGGTCGGAGATGTCCCGGGCGAAGTTCATCTCGTGCGTCACACAGAGCATCGTGATGTCCGTGGTGTGCGCGATGTCGCGCAGCACGTCCAGGACACCGGCCACCAGCTCGGGGTCGAGCGCGGACGTCACCTCGTCGAGCAGCAGCACCTGCGGGCGCATCGCCAGGGCGCGGGCGATGGCGACGCGCTGCTGCTGGCCGCCGGAGAGCTGCGTCGGGTACGCGTCGCAGCGGTCGCCGAGCCCGACCAGGTCGAGCAGCTCGCGGGCCCGCACCTCGGCCTCGTCCTTGGACAGGCCGAGGACGGAGACGGGCGCCTCGGTGACGTTGCGCAGCACCTTCATGTTCGGGAAGAGGTTGAACTGCTGGAACACCATGCCGATGTTCTTGCGGACCTCACGGACGTGCTTCTCGCCCGCCGGGACGAGCTTGCCGTTTCTCTCCTCGTGGGTGAGGTACTTCCCGCCCACCTTGATCGTGCCCTCCTCCGGCTTCACCAGCGTCATCAGGAGCCGCAGGATGGTGGTCTTGCCGGAGCCGGACGGGCCGATCAGCGTCACGTGCTTGCCGGAGGCGACGGAGAAGTCCAGCTCGTCGAGGACGGTGTTCGTGCCGTAGCGCTTGACGACCTTGTCGAAGCGGATCAGCTCGCTGCCGTCGACGGCCGGGTTGGCGATTTCCTGGGAAGTGCTGCTGTCAGCGGACAAGGCGACGCTCCAAAACTCGCAGAAGAAGAGAGGCCGGGTAGGCGATGACGATGAAGGCGACACCGACCACGCTGATCGCCTCGTAGGTGAAGGTCGCCTGGCTGTAGCCCTGGGCCTGGCCCAGCATGTCCAGCGCGCCGATGGCGGCCATCTGCGGCGACTCCTTGAGCATGACGATCACGTAGTTGCCGAGCGCGGGGATCACCCGGCGGACCGCCTGCGGCAGGATCACGGACGTCCAGGTGCGGCGCTTGGAGAGGCTGAGCGCGGTCGCCGCCTCCCACTGCCCGGCCGGGACGCCGTCGATGCCGGCCCGGTAGACCTCCGAGGTGTACGTCGAGTAGTGCAGCCCGAGACCGACGATGCCGGTGGTCAGGGGCGACATCGAGGGGCCCCACTCCGGCACCACGTAGAACAGGAAGAACAGCTGCACCAGGAGCGGGGTGTTGCGGATGAACTCCGTGACCACCGTGACCGGCCAGCGGATCCACTTCTTCTCCGAGCGCTGGGCGACCGCCCAGACCAGGCCGAGCGAGAAGGCGATCAGGGTGCCGAAGAACAGCGCCTTGAGGGTGAGCTCCACGCCGTCCCAGAAGAGCGGCATGAAGTCGTCGACGTGCGACCAGTTCCAGTTCACTTGGCACCCCCCGTGCCGGTGACGGCATCGATCGTCGACGTGGAGCGCAGCCCGCCGAACAGGCCCGACTTCTCGGTGGTCTGCCCGATGCGCTTCTTCGCGTGCCGCTCCAGGAGCCGCATGGCGCGGGTGAGGACGAACGCGAGGACGAAGTACAGGGCCAGCAGCAGCGTGTAGATCGGCGCGCTCTCGTTCTTCACCAGACGCAGCAGGTCACCGGCGAAGGTCATGTCGGCCACCGCGATCAGGGACACCAGCGAGGTGCCCTTGAGCAGCTCGATCAGCAGGTTGTTGAACGGCGGGATCATCTCCGGCCAGGCCTGCGGCAGTTCGATCCGGCGCAGCCGCTGCAGCGGGGTGAAGTTCAGCGCGATGCCCGCCTCGCGCTGCGCGGGCGGCACCGCGGCGAGCGCGCCGCGCACGATCTCCGAGGCGTACGCCCCGTAGGTGATGCCGAGCGCGAGGATGCCCGCGAACATCGGCTGGAAGCTGATGTTGAAGACCGGCGGCACCGTGAACGCGATCCAGAACATGAAGACCAGCGACGAGGTGCTGCGGAAGATCTCGAAGTAGGCCCCGGCGAGGAACCGCACGATCCACAGCCGGTTGGTGCGCAGCACGCCGATCGGGAAGGCGATCACGAAGGCGAGGGCCGCGCTGAGGAAGGTGACCTGGACGGTGATCCAGATACCGGGCAGGAACCAGTTCCCGAAGAACTCCGACGACATCATGAGGAGGCGCCCTTCGCCGGCGGGCAGAGCTTTTCCAGGGTCAGATCGGTCATCTCCGCCTCGGTGAAGCCGAACGGCTTGACGATCCGCAGGAGTTCGCCGCTCTTCTTGAGCTTGTGCAGCTCCTCGTTGAAGGCGTCGCGCAGGTTCTTCTCCGACGGCCGGAAGGCGAAGCCGCCCGCGCCGTAGGCCTCCTTGCCGTCGACCACGGGCTGGAAGGGCTTGGTCGCCTCGACCCGCGCGTTCTTCTTGATCACCGTGCGGACGGTGACGTTGGTGCCGGCGAAGGCGTCCACCCGGCCCTGGGCCACGGCGTCGAGCCCGGCCACCTGGTCGGGCAGCACCAGGACGGACTTCACGCCGGCGGCCTTGGCGTAGTCGATCTCCGCGTAGGCGGTGCCGCTCGCCAGCTTCAGGCCCTTCTTGGCGATGTCGTCGTAGTCCTTGATGCCGTGCGGGTTGCCCTTCTTCACGATGAAGGAGTCGAGCATCAGGTAGTCCGGGTCGGAGAAGAGGACCTGCGCGCACCGCGTCGGGTTGATGTACATGCCCGCCGACACCACGTCGAACTGCCGGGCCTGGGTCAGGCCGGGGATCAGCGCGCCGAACTTGGTGGGCACGGCCTTCACCTCGGGTATGCCGAGGCGGGGGAAGATCACCTTGGCGATCGCCGGCGCCTCACCGGTGACCTCGCCGTTCTCGTCGATGTACCCGAACGGGACCTCGCCCGCGACACCGATCCTGACCGTGCCGCTGTCGCGCAGGCGGTCCAGCAGATCGCCCCCCTCAACCTTCCCCTCGTCGGGGACCCGGCTGCATGCCGAGACCCCGAAGGCGCCCAGCGCCGCCCCGCCCGCTCCGGTGAGCAAGGCGCGGCGGCGGACCGCTCTGCCGATGATTCCCTCGTTGTTCCCACGTGGTGGAGCCATGGGCGCGCGGCTACCCGACTCGAAGCAAGATATGCCGATGAATTCCGGCCCCTGATGCAATCGTTGTGCTCTTGACCCAGGGAGGAGCATGGGACACATGGCAGAGCGATTCATCGAAGTCTCCCTCGCCAAGCGAGGAGTTCAGTGCACGGCAAAACTGCTCGACGACCGGGCTCCGTTGACCTGCGCGGCGGTGTGGGAGGCACTTCCGCTGGGCTCGGACGTCTACCACGCGAAATATGCGCGCAATGAGATCTACGCCCTCTTCCCGGCATTCGCGGACCGCGAGCCGCCCCTGGAGAATCCGACGGTCACCCCCATCCCGGGAGATCTCTGCTATTTCTCTTTCTCCGGGACACAACTGGGCACGCAGGCCTACGGCTACGAGGCGGAGGCCGACGTGCGGGCGGGCGTCACCGTCGTCGACCTCGCCCTCTTCTACGAGCGCAACAACCTGCTCCTGAACGGCGACGTCGGCTGGGTGCCGGGCATCGTCTGGGGCCAGATCGTCGACGGCCTCGACCGGATGGCCGAGGCCTGCAACGACCTGTGGCGCGGGGGCGCGCAGGGCGAGACGCTCACCTTCAGAAGGGCCTAGCGAAGGTCGGTCGCCCCACCCGCGGCGGGCCGGGCGATCGCGCAGGACCCCGCCTCGTACAGCGTGTGCGCGGCCCGCAGCACCACCGTGTCGGCGTGCCGCGCGCCGACGATCTGCACCCCGACGGGCAGCCCGTCGCCGTCGGTCCCGCAGGGCACCGTCGCGGCGGGCTGCTGGGTGAGGTTGAAGGGGTACGTGAAGGGGGTCCAGCCCGTCCAGCGCCGGTGCCCCGACCCCTTGGGCACCTCGACGCCCGCCTCGAACGCGGTGATCGGCAGCGTCGGCGTGACCAGCAGGTCGTACGTCCCGTGGAAGCGGCCCATGCGGCGCCCCAGGTCCATCCGGGCGTCGACGGCCGCGAGGTAGTCCAGGGCGCTGCAGCGCGCGCCCTGCCCGCTGATCTCCCGCAGCCCCGGGTCGAGCAACTCCCGCTGCGCGGGCGCGAAGTGCTGCACGACCCGGGCCGCCCCGCTGAACCACAGGGTGTGGAAGGCCTCCACCGGGTCGGAGAAGTCGGGGTCGGCCTCCTCGACGTACGCGCCCTGCGCCGCCAGGGCCTCCACCGCCCGCCGCACCGCCGCCGCGACGGCGGGCCGCACCGCGACCTGCCCGCCGAGCGAGGGGGAGTAGGCGATCCGCAGACCGCGCACGCCCCCCTCGATACCGGCCCGGAAACTCCCCTCCACCGGCCCCAGTTGGGACCAGTCGCGCGCGTCGGGACCGGAGATGACGTCCATCATCAGCGCCGCGTCCGCCGCGTCCCGCGTCATCGGCCCCACGTGCGCCAGCGTCCCGAAGGGACTCGAGGGGTACAGCGGCACCCGGCCGTACGTCGGCTTGAGCGCGAAGATCCCGCAGAACGCCGCCGGGATCCGCACCGAGCCGCCGCCGTCCGTGCCCAGCGACAGCGGGCCCGCGCCGACCGCCACCGCGGCTGCGCTGCCGCCGCTGGAACCACCCGCGGTACGTGCCGGATCGTACGGATTACGGGTGATTCCGCTCTGCGGCCCGTCCGTCACTCCCTTCCATCCGAACTCGGGTGTGGTGGTGCGGCCGACGAAGACCGCGCCGTGCTCGCGCAGCCGCGCCACCGAGGGCGCGTCCTCGTTCCACTTCCCCTCCGGGCGGACCGTCAGCGAGCCGCGCAGGGTGGGGCCGCCACGCAGCGGGAGGAGATCCTTCACCGACACCGGGACGCCGTCCACCAGCCCCTGCGGCGCACCCCGCCGCCACCGCTCGGCACTGGCCTCCGCCTGCGCGAGCGCGTCCTCCTGCGCCGTCCGCACGAACGCGTTCACCACCGGCTGGGTCTCCTCGGCCCGGCGCAGCACGGCGCGGGTCGCGTCGACCGGACTGAATTCGCCCTTGCGGTAGCCGTCGACGAGTTGTACCGCGGTGAGATCGGTGAGCTCGGTCATGCGCACTCCTCCGGAAGCAGTCGGGACGGCGCCGGGCGGCGGGACGATCAGTGCCCCGGGACATACCCGCGTTTCTTGTCGACCACGTTCGCCAGCGGCCGTCCCGCCTCCCACGCCTCGTACAACTCGACGAACTGGCGGCCCAGTTCGTCACGCCAGCCGATCGTGTCGCCGCTCATGTGCGGGGAGACCAGGAGGCCCGGGGCCGTCCACAGCGGGCTGTCCGCGGGCAGTGGCTCGTGCGCGAAGACGTCCAGGGCCGCGCCCGCGATCCACCGCTTGGTCAGCGCCTCCACCAGGTCGTCCTCGACGACGAGGGGCCCCCGGCCGATGTTGACGAACCGGGCCGACGGCTGCATGACGCCGAAGCGCCGGGCGTCGAACATGCCGCGGGTGTCGTCCGTCAGCGGAGCCGCGCACACCACCCAGTCGGCCCTGGTCAGCAGCCGGTCCAGGTCGTCCGGGCCGTGCACGCCGGGGCGCGCGGTGCGGCCCACGAGCGCCGTGGTGATGCCGAGCGCCCGCAGCGTGTCGGCGATCGCCCGCCCGATCGGCCCCGACCCCACCACGCAGGCGCGCGTCCCCGCGACCCGCAGGGTCTCGCGGTGCCGCCAGGTGCGCTCGCGCTGGTGCTCCAGGGTGCCCGGCAGGTCCTTGGCCATGGCCAGCACGAGCGCGGCGACGTACTCCGCGATGGGCCGGTCGAAGACGCCCCGGGCGTTGGTCACCACGGTGTCCGACGCGGCGAGTTCGGGACACATCAGGTGGTCCACGCCCGCGCTCGCGGTGTGCACCCAGCGGGGCCGCGGGCCCTCGCCCGGCCAACCGCGGCGCACCGCGTCGGAGGCGAAGTCCCACACCAACAGGACGTCGGCGAGCGGAAGTTGACCGGGCAGCGAGGCCGCGTCGGTGTGCAGGACGCGGGCGCGTCCGGTCAGGCTGCCCAGGCGCGGAGGGGGTGCGGGCGGACCCGCGTCAAGGACAAGAACGGTCGGTTCGGTCATCGAGGGGAAACCGTTTCGCAATGAGGTTCCGCTTCCCTGGGGAGAGGTACGGTTCAGCCGTCTGAGATGTGCGGATTGACCACGCTCGCACCCGAACCTACCTTCGTCAACAGAGGCACTGCCGCACCGGCAGTGCGAGAAGCCAGTACTGTCCGTGCGACCGCTCGCACTTTCTGTGCGGCTCTGCCGCCCAGGCTCCCCGTCCCGACGTCCCGGCGCGTCGCCGGCATCGCTCGTCCCGGCCCCCGGCCGGTCCCTGAAACCACGCTCGAACTTGGGGACTGCTCATGGACGTCTCTTTCCTCGGCGGACCACACCCACAACGAGGTGTCGGTGTCGTTGCCCCTTTCGACTTCGCCCTCGACCGTGAACTGTGGCGCTGGATCCCGGACGAGATCTCGCTCCACCTGACCCGCACCCCGTACGTGCCGGTCGAGGTCAGTCTCGACCTGGCCCGCCTGGTCAGCGAGCACGAGACGCTCGCCGAGGCGGTCCGCGCGCTGACCGCCGCCGAACCCGACGTGCTGGCCTACGCCTGTACGTCGGGCAGTTTCGTCGGCGGCACCGCCGGTGAGCGGGCGATGTGCGAGGCCATGTCGCGCGAGGGCGCGGTCGGCTCCGTGACCACGTCGGGCGCGCTCCTGGAGGCCCTGGAGGAACTGGGCGCACGGCGCATCGCGCTGGTCACGCCCTACACCTGGTCGGTCACCCAGGCCCTGGAGGACTACCTGGCCGAGGCGGGGGTCGCCGTCACCGGCCGCGCCTACCTCGGCCTCACCCGGCACATCTGGAAGGTCCCCTACCGGGACGTGGCCGACATGGCCCGGCGCGCGGTGCACGGCAGCGTCGACGCCCTGTTCATCAGCTGCACCAACCTCGCGACCTACGACATCATCCCGCAACTGGAAGCGGAACTGCGGATGCCGGTGATCTCGGCGAACCAGGTGACGATGTGGTCCGCCCTGAGTCGGCTGGGTACGCGTGCGGTAGGGCCCTATCAGGCGCTGATCGATCCGTCGGCACGGCCGGGCGCGAGCGCGCTCGACCCGCCGGCACCGCCGCAGGGCCTGCCCGAAGGACCATCCGCAGAAGGAGGAGGCTGGACGTGACGGCACTCGGATTTCTCTACCCGGGGAACTCGGCCGAGGACGAATATCCCCGCATGGAGCAGATGCTCGGCAGCGATGTCCGGCTGCAGGTCGTCCACACGGACATCGGCGAGGACGCCCACCGGGTCGACGCGCTCCTGGAGATGGGCTCGGCCGAGCGGCTCGCCGCGGGCGTCGAGGAACTGCGGCTCGCGGGCGCCGAGGCGGTGGTGTGGGCCTGCACCAGCGGCAGCTTCGTCTTCGGCTGGGAGGGCGCCCACGACCAGGTCCGCAAGCTGGCGACGACGGCGGGCCTGCCCGCCTCCTCGACCTCGTTCGCCTTCGTGCACGCGGTGCGCGAGGTCGGCGCGGTCCGGGTGGCGGTCGCGGCGACCTATCCGCAGGACGTGGCCGGGCACTTCGAGGCCTTCCTCAAGGACGCGGGCGCCGAGGTCGTCTCGGCGCGCGGGAGCGGCATCGTCACGGCGGCCGAGGTCGGCACGTGGGGCCGCGAGGAGGTCTTCGCGCTGGCCCGCGACGGCGACCACCCGGACGCGCAGGCCCTGCTCCTGCCCGACACGGCCCTGCACACCGCGGCCCACGTCAGGGACCTGGAGGCCGAACTGGGCAAGCCGGTCCTGACGGCGAACCAGGTCACCGTCTGGGAGGGCCTGCGGCTCGCCCGGCGCCGGGTGAACGCGCCGGACCTCGGCACCCTGTTCACCAAGGAGCCGGTGGTGCAGGTCAGGGGCTGAGGATCAGCCGGACCACCGTCAACGTCTGGACCGAGCCGGAGACGTAGTACAGGACGATGGCCCCGTCGACCGTGGCCTCCCTGCGGTCGGGGTCCTCCCGTACGGGCGTGGAGCCGTGGCCGTAGGGGTCGCGGCCCACGGTCCGGGCCAGCGCGGCGCGGAAGGCGTCGGCGTCGCCCATCTTGGCGAGGGTGTCGTCGGCGGGCGGCGCGTAGGTGACGCGGTGGCCCCGGCGGTGGCGAGGGCTCACGACGTGCCCCGCCTCTCGGCCTCGTCGGAGGCCAGCCGGGCGAGCCGGGCCTCGGCGTCCGGATCGGGCACCGCCTCCAGCATCCAGTGCCGCATCACGGAGTGGATCTCGTCGACCCCGGCCGCGTTGATGGCCCGGTCGAACTCCGCGCGCCGTTCCTCGGGGAGGGCGGCGCGGATGTCCGGGATGGTGTTGGGCACCTCGACCTCTACTCCGTCGACGAGGGTCTTCAAGGGATCAGCCATGGTCGGCACCGTAGCCCCCGTACCGCTCCCGGGGCGCGCCGAGCGCCGGGAATAAAACGGAGTGACCCTCCTGTTCTGCCGTGCGTACCCACGTGACGTATGTACGCAGTGCAGGAGGCACCCCCAGTGACAGTGGACCCGACCGGTGACGGCACCCGTGACGACCGCGGGGCGCGGCCGGACGACGACGGCATCCGCGGCGAGCGGCACGGCACCGCGCCCGTGCCCCTGTCCGTGCTCGACCTGGTCACGGTGGGCGCCGGGCGCACCGCCACCGACGCCCTGCGCACCAGCGTGGAGATCGCCCGCCTCGCCGAGGCCCGCGGCTACCACCGCTACTGGGTCGCCGAGCACCACTCCATGCCCGGCGTCGCCTCCTCGTCGCCGGCCGTGATCCTCGCCCACCTCGCCGCGCACACCGGGCGCATCCGGCTCGGCTCGGGCGGCGTCATGCTGCCCAACCACGCCCCGCTCGTCATCGCCGAGCAGTTCGGCACCCTGGAGGCGATGGCCCCCGGCCGCGTCGACCTGGGCCTGGGCCGCGCGCCGGGCACCGACGGCGCCACGGCGGCGGCGCTGCGCAGGGCCGAGCGGCTGAACGAGGGCGCGGACGACTTCCCGCAGCAACTCGCCGAGCTCACCCGCTTCCTGGACGACGACTTCCCCGACGGCCACCCCTACGGGCGCATCCATGCGGTGCCCGGGCCGATCCAGGCGACCTCGCCCGGCGGCGTGCAGTCCGCGCACCGCCCGCCGATCTGGCTGCTCGGCTCCTCCGGCTTCAGCGCGCGGCTCGCCGGCGTGCTCGGCCTGCCGTTCGCCTTCGCGCACCACTTCTCCGCGCAGAACACGATTCCGGCGCTCGACCTCTACCGCGAGTCGTTCAAGCCCTCCGCGGTCCTCGACGCCCCCTACGCCCTCATCGGCGTCTCCGCGCTCGCGACGGACGACGAGAACGAGGCCCGGCGCCAGGTCATGGCCGCCGCCCTGAACATGGTCCGCCTGCGCACCGGCCGCCCCGGCCTCGTGCCCACGCCCGAGGAGGCGGAGGCGCACCGGTTCAGCGAGATGGAGCGGGACTTCATCACCAGTTGGAACGCCAACGTCATCCACGGCACCGCCGACCAGGTCCGCACCGGCCTGGACGACCTGGCGAAGCGCACGGGCGCGGACGAACTGATGATCACGGGCAACGCGCATGGCGGCGACGTCCGCCTGCGCTCCTACGACCTGATCGCCGACTCCTACGGGTTGCCTGCGGCGCGATAACGGCCGAGTGCGCCCCGTCAGGGGCGCGGGGAACTGCGCGAGCAACCCCCACAACCCGCACCCGCGAACAGGCCCCGCAGGCAGACGCGCCCGCGGACCGCCGGAGGATCGGCCGCTGCGGCCCGCAGGGGGCTGAGCGCGCAGTTCCCCGCGCCCCTTACGGGGCGCACCCTGCGCGTTCCCCGCCCCCCCCGGGACGGGGTGCCGTGACCCGGATGGGGGCGGCTCGGGTGTCTACGGGCCCCGCGGGCTACCCCGCGGGCTACCTCGACTCGTCCGTGAGGAGCGCGGAGATGCGGTCCGGTGTCACGGGGCGGGAGTACAGCCACCCCTGCCCCGTGTCGCAGCCGATCCGCCGCAACCGCGTCGCCTGCGCCGCCGTCTCCACGCACTCCGCGGTCACCGTGAGCCCCAGCCGGTGGGCGAGCTGCACCATCGCCTCGACGATGACCTCGTCGGCGGGATTGGTGTGCGTCTCCCCCTCCTCGTACTGGAAACCCCGCACGAAGGACCCGTCCAGCTTCAGCACGGACACCGGCAGCCGGCTCAGGTACGCCAGGTTCGAGTACCCCGTGCCGAAGTCGTCGATGGCGATCCGCACGCCCATGTCGCTGAGCGCCTGCAGGGCCTGCAGCGGACGGCCCGCCGAGCCCATCACGGCGGACTCGGTGAGCTCCAACTGCAGCAGCCGGGCGGGCAGTCCGGTCTCCGCGAGGATCTCCGCGACGTCCGCGACCAGGTCGGAGTCCCACACCTGCCGCACCGCCACGTTGACGCTGACGAACACCGGGTCCCGCTCCGGATGGTCCAGCTGCCACCGCCGGGCCTGCCGGCAGGCACTGCGCAGCACCCAGCGGCCGAGCTGCACGATGGAGCCGTCCTCCTCGGCCAGTCCGATGAACCGATTCGGCGTCAACAGGCCGAACTGCGGGTGCTGCCAGCGCACCAGCGCCTCGACCCCGTGCAGGCCCTCGTCGTCGAGCCCCACCAACGGCTGGTAGTCCAGGACGAATTCACCCCGCTCGACGGCGGGCCGCAGCGAACTGGCCAGCGCCTGCCGGGTCATGCGGTGGGCGTTGCGCTCGGGGTCGAAGAGCGTCCAGCGGGCCTTGCCGTCCGTCTTGGCCCAGTACAGCGTGGTGTCGGCGGCCTGCATCAGGCCCGTCGTGGTGGTGCCCGCGGCGCGCCGCTCCACGACACCGATGGACGCGGAGACGGAGAGCCGCTGCCCCGACAGGTCGAAGGGCTCCTGCAGTGCCTTCAGCGCCGCCTCGGCCAGCGCCACCAGCTGGTCGGTGCCGGTCGAGTCCTCCACGAGCAGCGCGAACTCGTCGCCGCCCAGGCGCGCGACGAGCGGCACCGACGCCCTGCCGTACCCGGCCCGGTCGGCGCAGCGCGTCAGCCGCTCGGCGACGGCGGCGAGCAGCCGGTCACCGACCCGGTGGCCCAGCGTGTCGTTGACCGCCTTGAACCCGTCGAGGTCGAGGTGGCAGAGCCCGATCCGGCCGGTGCTCGTGTCGTCGTACGTGCCGGCCTCCAGCGCGGCGGCGAGGCGCTCGAAGAAGAGGTTGCGGTTGGGCAGCCGGGTGACCGGGTCGTGCATCTGCACATGCCGCAGCCGGGCCTGCAGCTCGCGGCGGGCGCTGATGTCGGCGGCGGCCAGCAGGACGGCCCCGGCCTCGCCCCGCTCCGCGGCCTCCGGCATCGGCGAGACGGTGATCTGCACCCACAGGGAGTGCCCGTCGGAGTGCTTCAGGCGCCGGGTGCAGCGCAGCCTGGCCTGGCGCCCGCGCAGCACCTCGCGGTACGCGTGCCAGGTGCGGGCGTCCGAGGACAGGTCGATCAGCTCGGCGGCGACCCGGCCGGTGAGGGCGCCGGGGGCCGTGCCGAAGAGCGCGGCGAGGGCGTCGTTGGCGCTGATGACCAGGCCCTCGTGGTCGACGACGGCCAGCGGCAGCGGGGCGACCGCGAAGGCGGCGCGGTAGTCGGACCGCTCGGTGCGGCGACGCTCCGTGACGTCGCCGCGGGTCCGGCCGGGTGCTGTGGCCGTGGGGGTGGGCCCTTCGGACGTTCCGTTCACCGCTTGCTCCCGCAGTGCAGTTTGTTCTCGAACAGGTCTCGTCGGGCGGCGGGCAGCCGGCGGGCGGCGGCGTGGAGCCGGGCCCGCGCTGGAAAGTGTGCCGATCATAGAGGCTGGCCAGAGGCCTGATCCAGCCGCGCCACCGGTGCGGGCGGGGCCCGCCGCCGACGGCAGATCGTTTCTGCTCGTCCCTGAACTGGTTCCTTTGTGACCCGATCGCTTGTGACGTTCCGTGAGCGTTCGGGGTGTCGCCCCCTTGCCTCGCACTCACTCGGAAGGGCCAGACAAACAGGGCGTAGTTCAACAAAACATCACAAGGTGGGTGGGGTGTCCCGCATTCCGCACCCGGAGGTCGACGTGCCGCGTCAGCTCCCCCCTTGGGGACTCACCCGTGGAGGGGAGCATGCCCGTCTTCGCAGCACCGCAGCCCTCCTCACGTCCCTGACCGCGCTGGCCGCCACCTCGCTGGTCGCCGGCCCCGCGATCGCGGAGTCCGCCGGGGGCCCGTGCGCCCTGCGCCGCACCGCGGCCCACCACTCGGAGGGCCTCGACACCTGGAACACCGCCTACCCGCGCCCGACCAGGGCCCTCAAGGCGGTCATGGTGTTCCTCTCCTTCCCCGACTCCCCGCCCCTCACGACTCCCGGGGAGCTGGCCGCCGACTACTTCCCGGCCACCAGCCAGTTCTTCGAGCGGGCCTCGTACGGCAGGTTCGAGCTGACCCCGGACCCCGGGCGCTCCTGGGTCGAGATGCCGCACAGCTCCCGGTCGTACGCCATACGGCGCGACTGGAACGCCCAGCGCCGGGCCGCCTACCTGCGCGACGCGGTGGCCGCCGCCGATCCGCAGGTCGACTTCTCGCGCTACGACATCGTCTACTTCGTCGCCGACCCGGACGCGCCCGGCGTCGACTCGGACGCCACGAAGGTGGTCAACTTCGACCGGCCGATGCGGGCCGACGGGACCGACCTGCGGCGCATCGTCACCGTCTTCGAGCGGCACCCCCCGGACCGCAACGTCCTGGCCCACGAGACCGGCCACGTCTTCGACCTGCCCGACCTCTACCACCGGCCGACCGACGGCAAGGGCGACTGGGACACCCACGTGGGGGACTGGGACGTCATGGGCAGCCAGTTCGGCCTCGCCCCCGACCTCTTCGGCTGGCACAAGTGGAAGCTGGGCTGGCTGGAGCCGCGGCAGGTGCGGTGCGTGCGCGCCGGCACGGAGCGGCTGACCCTGGACCCGCTCGCGGCGCCCCCGGTGCGCGGCGCCCTCGGCGGCACCCGGCTCGCCGTGGTCCGCACCGGCCGGGGCACGGCGCTCGCCCTGGAGGCGCGCGGCGCGGTGGGCAACGACCGCGCGACGTGCACGGAGGGCGTCCTGGTCTACGAGGTGCGCAACGAGACGGCGTCGGGCGGCGGCCCCGTCGAGGTCGTCGACGCCCATCCGGAGTCCGAGTCCTGCTGGGGCGACTCGGTGTACCCGCAGCTGGCGGACGCCCCGGTGCGGGCGGGGGAGAGCTTCACGGTGCCCGGCGAGGACGTGCGCATCGAGGTGGAGGGCCGCACGGCGTCCGGGGCCTGGACGGTGAAGGTCACCACGGGCTGAGGCGCCCCGCGGCAGGGCATACGCAAGAAGCCCCTCGCTTCCGCGAGGGGCTTCTCACCGTCTGTGCGCCGCCAGGGACTCGAACCCCGGACCCGCTGATTAAGAGTCAGCTGCTCTAACCAACTGAGCTAGCGGCGCCTGCTGACGTCGTAGACTTTAGCACTCTGATCGCCGCCAGGAAAAATCGATATGCGCACGGCGGACGACGCGGCCGACCTCGCCGCACGGACGCAGGCCCAGAGCATCACCTCGGGGCCGGGGAGCCAGGGGTGGCGGGTGTCCGGGGCCACCAGCCAGCGCGATCCCAGGCGGTCGCCGGACCCGGCGTCCGGCCCCTCGGCGGCGCTGAGCGGCGGCACGGTGACCGCGTCGCCCGTGCCGTGGCAGAGCACGGAGACCTCGCGGCCCCACTCCTCCCACTCCAGGAGGGCGGGCAGGCGCGAGGCGGTGCCCGGGGCGGCGAAGAGCAGGACGCGGCCGCGGTGCGCGGCCACCGGGCCCGACCCCGGCCCCTCGTCCCACAGCCGGTCGAGCATGCGGCGCCCGAAGACCGCGGGCACGCTCACCACGTCGAAGGCGGACCCGCAGGGGAGCACGGCCGGGGCGGTGGGCCTGCTCCGCCAGAGGGCGAGGGCGCTGCGCGGATACGTTTCCGCGGACGCGAGCCAGGCGGCGCCCGCGGCGGTCACGTCACCGGCGTCCTGGGCGGGCCCCACGGGTCCGGCGGGGGCCGCGCGGGGGGCCCGGGCGGTGGGGGACGGGGCTGCGGCATGAAGGGGCGTGCTGCTGCTCATACCGGTCAGGTGTACCGGCGGTGACGGCCCGCTTTCCCAGAGTTGCCGGAAACCGGGACAGCGGGGGGCGGGTTGGGGTATCTTGCCCCCCTGGCATATGCCAGGCGCCCGTGATCTCCGGCCGCCCGCGCCCTCCCCGGGAGCGCCTACCGCTTCTCGACGCCGCCCCGCAGCAGGTCCCGGCCGAACTCGACCATCTTCTTCGCGTAGTCCTCGGTCCACTCCGCGCGCTCCGCGATCGACGCGAGCGTCATCCGGTCGAACCGGCGCGGGTCGGCGAGCTGGGCGGCCGCGATGGCCTGGAACTCGACGGACCGGTCCGTCGCGGCGCGGAACGCGTGGGTCAGCTCGGTCGCGCGGTCCAGCAGCTCGCGGGGGTCCTCCATCGACTCCAGATCGAAGAAGTGCTCGGGGTCGGCGCCGGCCTCGGCGGGCTCGAAGAGCAGAGGTGCGGGGCGCATGCGCTGTTCGGTCCGGGGCCGCTCGGGCTCCCCCATGTCTGATCCTCCTCGTACGGGGCGGGCCGTCCGTCCGCTGTCCGGCCGCCTCCCATTCTCCCTCGCCGCACAAGGGCGCAGGGCGTGCCCCGGACCCGGCGGGGGCGCACCCCGCCCCGCCCCGCTAACCGGGCCACGCCACCCGGTGCTCGGCCAGCCGCGCCAGCACCGCGTGGTTGGCCTCCCAGCCGTCGGGAAACTTCACGGTGACGCCCAGCTGGACCGGCTCCGTGGACGGATGGTCGTCCAGGAGTTCGCTGACCCCCGCACGGCAGACGACGATGCACGCGTGCCGGTGGCGCGAGGCCAGCACGCACAGCCGCCCCGTCTCCAGGTGGAACGCCGTCGCGTCGGGCCGCCCCGAGAGCGGGTGCAGGACGACCGTCACGTCGTACTCCCGGCCCTGCAGACGGTTCGCCGTGTCCACCGTGACGTCCGGGACGCCCAGCTCGGCGAGGGCCGCGCGGACCGCCGCCGCCTGGTCGCGGTGGGCGGTGCCGACCGCGATCCGCCCGGCGGTCAGCGGCGTGGGACCGGGGTCCCGCTCCGACGTCGCGGCCCCGCCCCGGTCGAGCAGGCGCCGCACCACCTGGGCGAGCGCCCGCACCGCCTCCGGATCGGTGCGCGGCGTGTTCCGCGCGGGCAGTTCCAGCAGGCCCCAGCCCGCCCGCGCCGCCTCGTCGATCACCCGGTCCGGCGCCGAACCGTCCGACGGCACCGCGAAGTTCAGCGCACGGTCGCCGTGGTCCGTGCCGCTGCGGAAGGGCGTGTACGGGTAGAACGCGTGCGAGACCAGGGGGGCCGCGGAAGCGGGCAGCCGCCAGGACACCGGCAGCCGGTGCTGGGGCAGTTCGGGATTGTGGGCGAGCAGCGTGGCCACCGCGGACGCCGACGGGTCGTACGCCAGACCGGCCCACTGCTCGGCGCCGACGATCGAGAACGGGTCCAACTGCCCCGGGTCGCCCACGAACAGCGCCCGCTCGAACAGACCCGCCACGGCCAGCAGCGCGTCCGACCGCATCTGGTACGCCTCGTCGACGATGGCGTGCCCCCAGGGCGCGTCGAGCTGGTCGGCCTTGACGTGCGCCCACTTCGCGGCGGTCGAGACGACCACGTCCAGGCCCGCGAGGTCGCCCGCCTTGGTGGACTTGCGGACGTTCGCCAGGTCGTCGAGGGCCTTGTCGTAGGGGTCGGGGTCGCTGCTGTGCAGCCGCCCGACGGGCAGCTCGGGGTCCTTCTCGGCGAGCCGCAGGACCAGGTCGTCCACCTGCGCGTTCGTCTGCGCGATCACCATCAGCGGGTGGCCCGCCGCGGCCAGTTCGCGGGCGGCGCGGACCACGAGCGTGGACTTTCCGGCGCCGGGCGGCGAGTCGACGACGACACCGCGGTGGGTGCCGTGCAGCGTGTCGTGGAGGATCGCCTCCGTGGCGCGCGCGGCCTCGGCGCCGGGGTCGAAGGTGCCGCCCGCGGGCGGGGCGAGCTGGATCACAGGGTGTCCTCCGCGGTCACGGGGTCGGGGCGCTCTGCGGCGTCGGCGTGGTCGGCGGGCGGACCGCCGTGCGTCCACGGGGTGGCCTCGGGGTCGGGCAGCTTGGGGCCGCCGCGCTGCTCGTGCTCGAACAGCGTCCAGCAGATCCGGTCGCCCTTGACGGGCACCGACCCCTCGTCGGGCTCCTTGCCGCGGCCCATCTTGTCGGTCAGGCGCAGCACGACGGCGCCCTCCCCCTCGTACGCGACGAACTCCGCGGCCTGCGGCTTGCCGCCGAGGGCGCGGTAGACCTTGGAGCGCTCGCCGAGGTGCGGGTGGTCCTCCGTGCGCACGGTGACCAGGGGGCGCGGGCGCGGGCTCTTGGCCTCGGTGTACGCCATCACGACCTCGGTGACCTCGCCGGCGAAGGCCTCGCCCGCGAGCCGGCGGCCCGCCATCACCAGCGGGTCGTCGAGGGCCTCCTGGGCTTCCAGGCGCGCTTGTTCGCGCTCGCGGGTGGCCAGCTTGTTGGCCGCCGTGACCGCGTCGTCGACCCGCGGCTGCGGCGGCTCGCCCGCGCTCACCCGGTCGCGGTGGCCGGTGAACGACCAGCGGTCGCGGGTCCACCGGTCGGGCAGGTGCGCGGCCTCGGGCAGCGTGCACAGCGCGTCGAGCCCGCGCCACACGGCGTCCCAGGTGGGCCGGGTCCTGCTGTCGACCAAGGCGTGGATCTCGCGCTCGGCGGCGGTCAGGGCGCCCAGGCGCTCGTCCGCCTCGACGCCGTCCTCGGCGGCGGCCAGGGCGGTGCGCGCGCGGTCGTAGCGCTCCATGGCCGGGGCCAGCAGGTCGTTGTCGAAGGCCGGGTCGGTGGCCGGGCCCGCGGGCGGGCAGAGGAGCTGGCCCGCGCCGTCGCGGGCCAGCTCGGCACGGCGCGCGGCCTCGGCGCCCGAGGTGCCCTCCGGCGCCTCGATCCAGGCGAGCAGGGCGCCCAGGTGCTGGTCCTCCAGGCTGGACTGGCCGGTCGCCCAGTGCCGCGAGAGCAGCTCGGTCATGGCGGTGAGCAGGGACGAGCCGGGGACCCGGGCGCGCTCGCCGTAGTGCGTCAGCCAGCGGCCGAGGAGGGGGACGCGCGGCGGGGCGGGGTAGGGCGTCTCGGGGTCCTGCTCGGCGGTGCGGCGAAAGCGCATCGAGCGCCCGAGGAGCCGGACGAACTCGATGCCCGCGCGGCTCGGCACGATCAACTGCGGGGCGTCCGCGCAGAGCTCGACCTCGACCTTGACGCGCTTGCCGGTCTCCGGGTCGGTCTCGTTGCGCTCGGCGGCCTCGACGTCCCGCGCGAAGGAGTCGACGTACGGCAGGACGATCTCGGCGAGCTCCGCGAGGAACGCGAAGCGCTGGTCGCGGTCGCGGGGCTGCGGCACGGCGAGCAGCCGGGGCGCGGTCCGCTCGGTGCCGACGAGGGCGCCGAGCGGCGCGCCCGCCTCGCCCGCGGTGATCAGCGGGACCAGGACGAGGGGGCGCTGGGAGATGTGCCGGTGGCGGACCGTGGCCCGCGGCCGGGCCCGGCCGGTGGCCACCGCCTCCAGGCGGGCGAGACTGTCGATCAGCGACACGGGTGACCCTCCTTCGGCGGGCGGATCCGCACACGGTCCGGACCGTGCACGGCGGTGGCGGTGGCGGTGGCGGTGACGGCGGTGACGGTGACGCGGGGAGGCCTCAGCATGCCGCACCCCCGGACCCGGCCGCCGCGGACAGCGCCTCCCGGCGCAGCCCGGCCGCCCTGCGCAGCGCGGCCACCGCGGGGTCCGCGGGATCGCCCGCCGTGCCCGCGGCCGCGGCGAGGACCTCGCCGATGGTGGTCAGGCCGCCGAGCTCGCCGCGGATCGCCCGGCCGAGCGACGTCACCTCGCCCTCGTCGCGGGCCCGGTCCCGGCAGTGGAAGGCCAGCTCGCAGGCGGCCAGGCACTCCGGTGCGTACGTGGCGGGGACCGCCTCGACGGCCGCCGTCAGCTCGTCCGCCGGGCGCCGCACGTCGAAGGTGGTGCCCTCGGGGAGCTCCGCGGCGATGTCCTCGACGCGGGCCAGGCGGTCCAGCTGGCGCCGGGTGACCGAGAGCTGTTTGCGGACGTCGACCGCGGAGGCCGTCGGCAGGTTGGAGAAGTCCTTGGGGCAGACCAGCAGGACGTGGTGGCGGACCTGCGGGGCCGGGTCCATGCGCCCGGCGACCTGCTCCAGCGCCAGCGCGTACACCGCGGACTGGCGGGCGGCCGCGCCGACCTTGGCCGCGTCCGCAGAGCCGTCGATCATCGGGAAGGACTTGATCTCGACGACCGTCCAGCCGCCGTCGGGGTGGACCACCACGGCGTCCGGCTCCAGGAAGGCGGGCGTGCCCGCGACGTCCAGGGCCAGCATGGGGTGGTCCAGGAGCGTCCAGCCGCCGGAGCCGGTGGCCTCCCGCAGCGCGAGCGCGGTGCGCGCGGCGCGGCCCTCGGGCCCCGCCGCCGACAGGTCGGGCACGGCGGACTCGCCGGGCACCGGCTCGGGACCGCCGCCCAGGCGCTGGTGGGTCAGGCGCAGCAGCTCCGCGCCGCCGTCGGCCTTGACCCGGGCCTCGAAGGCGTTGCCCCGCATGAAGGCGAACTGGGACTGGCCGAAGCCGGAGGGCGAGCCGAGGGACTGCGCGAGCGCCGTCTTGTCCACACCCGCGCCGTCGAGCAGCGCACGGCGTCTGCACCCCGGGTTCGCCGCGAGCGCGGCCAGGGCGCGGGCGTCCAGCGGCCGCGCGGGCAGGTCGGCGCCGCGCAGCTCAGTGAGCCGGTGCCGGAGCCCCGTCCCCCGCGTCGGCGGGTCGGGGCGCGTCGGCGGGGCGGGCACTCGACTCGGCGCCCGGGGCGGCACTTTGCTTGCGCTGTCGGGGAATTCGCTCACCCGTCGAAGTCTGGCACCCGGCACCGACAATCGAGGACTCTGTGGCCGACGTGGCCGTGGAGGCGGGCAGGAAGCGGGCCCGCAGGCGGTTCGTGACGGGGTCCGCGAGGCGCTGCACCGGGCGTACGAGGAGCAGTCCCACCCCCATCACGGCGGCGCCCGCGAGCGCGTCGAAGAGGTAGTGGTTGGCGGTGCCCATGACGACGATCGTGGTGATCAGCGGGTAGCCGACGGCGGCGACCCGGGTCAGCGGGGACCGGCCGTGGCGCCACAGGATCACTCCGCACCACAGCGCCCAGCCCACGTGCAGGCTGGGCATCGCCGCGTACTGGTTGGTCATCCCGCCGAGACCGCGGGGCGCGCTCGCCTCGCCGCCCCACCAGCCGTAGTCGCTGTACTGCGCCATGGTGTCGACGAAGCCGTACCCCTTGCTGAGCAGCCGGGGCGGGCAGGTCGGCAGGAGAGTGAAGCCGATCAGGCCGATCATCGTGGAGATCATCAGCCACGCGCGTGCCGCCCGGTAGTGGACGGCGTGGCTGCGGAACACCCAGATCAGCACGGCGGGCGTGACGAGGTAGTGCAGCGAGGCGTACCAGAAGTCGGCGGGGACGCCGATCCAGGCGTGGGCGGTGAACAGACGGTTGAGAGGGGTCTCCGCGTCGAGCCGCAGGAACTGCTCGGTCTTGAGAATGCTCACGCCGTGGTCGATCGCACCGGCGACGTCACCCCGCACGATCAGCCGGCCCGCCGAGTACGCGGCGTACACCAGCACGATCAGCGGCAGCTCGGTCCACCAGCGGAGCCGGTGCCCGGATATGCCCGTGGTGCCCGGCATGTCGGTCTTCGGCATCCGGTCGGTCCCCCATCGTCTCTGTTCACGCGGCGTATGCCGCCGCATCACCTTACGGCGTGCGCGGGGGACGCCGAGGCGTCCCCCGGTCGTCTTAGACGCAGAGATCGGTGGCCGGGTTGCCAGGCCCGGCGAGCGCTCCGTCACAGGTGGGCGATGATGGAGGGGGCAGGCGCGCGCTGTCCGCACATAGCAGCAAAAGTCCGTCGGGCAGAGGTGGCCGGACGGACATGTGTACGAGTTGGAGAGATCCCATGGCACCCCGCATCCTGCTGGCCCGGCACGGACAGACGGAGTGGTCGCTGTCCGGGAAGCACACCGGCAGGACCGACATCCCCCTCCTGGACGAGGGCCGGCGCGGGGCCGAGCTCCTGGGCGAGCGACTGCACCGCGCCCCCTACGACGGCCTCCCGGACGTCGAGGTGCGCACCAGCCCGCTCTCCCGCGCGCGGGAGACCTGCGAGATCGCCGGCTTCGGTGACCGCGCCGCCACCTGGGACGCGCTCATGGAGTTCGACTACGGCTCGTACGACGGGATGACGCCCGCCGACATCCAGGCGATCCGCCCCGGCTGGTTCATCTGGCGCGACGGCGTCCCCAGGGGCGAGACGCTGGCGCAGGTCGCCGCGCGCGCGGACGAGGTGGTGCAGTGGGCCAGGAGCGCCGACCGCGACGTGCTGGTCTTCGCGCACGGCCACATCCTGCGGGTCATCGGCGCGCGCTGGCTGGGCCTCGGCGTCGAGTTCGCCGCCCGCATCCGCCTCAGCCCGACGTCCCTCTCGGTGCTCGGCTGGGCCTACGGAGAGCCCGCCGTCGAGTCCTGGAACGAGACGGGCCACCTGTCCTAACCCCTCCGCACGCACGGCCGCTCGGCCGCCCGCGGCAGCGAGGCGTGCGCCTCCAGGAACTCGCTCACCCCGGCGCTGCTGCGGTGCGGCAGCAGCACCCGTGCCGTCGTCGCGAGCATCGACTGGATCCGTGAGGACTGCACCTCGCCGAGGAGCGCGAGGACCCGCAGGCCCGCCCTGGCCGCCTCGTCGGGGCGCCCCGCGCGGGCCAGGTCGTCGGCGAGCTCGGCGGTGTAGAGCGCGATGTTCCGGGTGAACTGCGGGGTCTGGGCGGCCGCGGTGGTCGCGGCGAGCCGCGCGTGCCCCGCCGCCCGCGCCCACTCGCCGAGCGCCGACCAGCACTGCGCCTCCAGGCCCGCGAGCTCGGCGGGACCGTAGAAGGTCATCCACTCCGGGTCGGCGTCCCTGGGGCCGCGCTCGAAGAGGCCGTGCGCGCGGGCGAGCGCCTGCTCGCAGCCCGCGCGGTCGCCGAGCCCCGCCCACCCCCCGGCCTCCCGCAGCGCGAGCAGCGACAGCAGCCGGTGCGAGCCGAGGTGGCGGGCCGCGCGGGTGGCCGCCTGCGCCGCCCGCACCGCCTCCCGGGGGCGTCCCGCGTCCCGCGCGAGGAAGGCCGTGTTGCAGAAGGCGTGCGCCTCCAGGGCCGCGTCGCCCGAGACCCGGGCCGTGGCGAGGGCCTCGGCGTAGTGCGAGCGGGCGTCGTCGAAGCGGCCGGAGTCGTGGGCCAGCCAGCCCACCGAGATGGCGAGCTCGCCCGCGCCCGCGTGCAGCCGGTCCGAGGTGGACTGCCGGGTGGTGGTGCCCGCGTCGAGCAGGGTGTACGCGGTGCGCAGCGGGGCGGCGGCGCGCCGGTAGAGGCCGTCGGCGCCGTGCCGGTCGTCGAGCAGCCTGATCTTGCGCACGGCCTCCTCGACCGCGCCTGCCTCGGCCTCGCCGACCCGGCGCCCGCGCAGGGCGGCCGCCTCCGCCGGGCCGCCCAGGGTCGGGCCGATCGGCCCGAGGGCGGCCGCCACGGTGGCCGTGGAACCGGTCATGAACGCGCGACGTTGCACGTCGCTCTCCTCGTGGGTCTGGACCGCGTACGGATCGCAGGCGCGGGGGTCGGACCCGGACGGATGGGACTCGTACAACTGGATCGTGGTGGGTTGTTGCCTCGTGGTGCCGGTCCGGATCGTGCCGTGGACCGGGGGCGCGTCGGGTGCGCCGCGAGCCGCCCGGCCGCGCACCAGTGCGCGGGGGGCGAAGCCGAGGTCGGTCAGGGTGCGGCCGGGGAACATGTGCAGGAACACGCGTTCGTAGGCGTAGTTGGGGCAGCGGATCTCGCCCGCCTCCACCCGTCCGACGTAGCGCGCGTCGCAGCTGACCCGCTCGCCGATCTCGCGGGCGGCCCGCCGGACGGCCGCCGCGAACTCGCCCGGTGAGAGCTGCCCGCGGAGCTGTCGGAAGACAAGGTTCGGTCGTGGGGACGGAGTTGACGATGCCCCCGGTGAGGACGCCATGGCCGGATCCTCTCGTACGGATCGTGCCGGAGCGTGCCCACGCTCGCGCGCTGGATGCCGCGCTCGCGCACGGGATGCCGCGCCCGCGCACTGGATGGCGGGCCGCCCCTGTTCCGGCGGAGCACGAACCTACCGTCCGTGACGGGTCCGCCACGTGGAGTTTGGCTACAAACCGGATATCTCACCCGGGATCCGCCATGAACTGCCATCCTTTGCGGCGGCGTGCCGCAGTGCCTGTTGACGCCTTCCCGCGTTGAACAACGAGGAGCGGGAGCCGGGCGGCTGCCGCACTGGCGAGGAGGGGTCCCCTTGTTGGAGATCGGCACGGAGAACAGCGGTTCCCGTACGCGCGGCGGTGCGTCCCCGGCGGCCCAGGCGCCCCCGCCGTCCCTGACCACGGCGCACCACTGGCCCACCCCGGACGGCAGCGCCCCGCCCGCCTACGGGGCGCAGGCCTGCGACGACGAGTGCTGCGACCTCGTCACGGTCCCCGCGAGACAGGGGCTCGAAGCCGTCGACATCCTGCGCCGCGGCGCGGGCGACACCATCGGGCCCGTGCTGCACGACGGCGGCTGCGACACCCTCGGCTTCCTCGTGCCGCCCGGCACCGCCGACGGCTGGGACCTGCCGGGCAGCGCCTGCACCCAGACCTTCGGCCGCGGCATGAGCGTGTACGCCGACCCGGAGCCGGGGCCCGCCGTCCCCGAGCCCCCGGTCGCGGGCACCGGCTGGCTGCTGCCGCCCGGCGGCGAGACCGACCCCGTCACCGACCCGGCCGTCCTGCGGGCCGCGCTCGGCCAGGCCGCCCGCACCATCGAGGCCGCCGACAACTGCCGCTGACCGGCCCCCGCACGCCGCCCCGCACCGGCCGCCGGGCCGCTTCCCGCGCGGGCGCCGATAATGGCCTGATGGCACGGAACAAGCGGACCCGGGAAGCACGGGAGGCCGTCGTCGAGACGGTGGACGGCGGGCTCGCCGAACTCATGCCGGACCGGGACCGGCCGCGCGCCTGGACGCTGCTCGTGGACGGCGCCCCGCAGTCCCACGTCGACCTCGACGACCCCGCGTACCTCGACTTCGAGTACCAGCGCAGGCTCGGCCACATCGCCGACCTCGTCGCCCCGCCCGGCCGGCCCGTGCGCGCCGTGCACCTCGGCGGCGGCGCCTTCACCCTCGCCCGCTACATCGCCGCCACCCGCCCGCGCTCCACCCAGCAGGTCGTCGAGCGCGACACCGCCCTCGTCCGGCTGGTCCGCCGCGAGCTGCCGCTGGACCCCCAGGCCCGGATACGGGTGCGCGGCACCGACGCCCGCGAGGGCCTCACCAGGATCGCCGACGGCTGGGCCGACCTCGTCATCGCCGACGTCTTCAGCGGCGCCCGCACCCCCGCGCACCTCACCAGCACCGAATTCCTCACCGACGTCCGCAGGGTCCTGGCGCCCGGCGGGTACTACGCCGCCAACCTCGCCGACGGCCCGCCGCTCGCCCACCTGCGCGGCCAGCTCGCCACCGCCGCCGCGCTCTTCCCCGAACTCGCCCTCGCCGCCGACCCCGCCGTGCTCCGCGGCAAGCGCTTCGGCAACGCCGTGCTGCTCGGCTCCGACGGCCCGCTGCCCGTCGCCGAGCTCACCCGCCGCTGCGCGGGCGACCCGCACCCCTGCCGGGTCGAACACGGCCGGGGCCTGCGGGACTTCAGCGGGGGAGCGGCGGCCGTCACGGACGCCGCCGCGGTCGCCTCGCCGGCGCCGCCGCCCTCGGTCTTCCGGTGAGCGCGGCCGGATCCGTCAGCTCTTCTGGATCTCCACGCGCGGTGCCGTGTCGTGCCAGGTGCAGAACACCGAGACGCGGGCCGCGCCCCCGGTGAAGTCCACCCGGATCCACTTGTCCTGCTTCCACGTCTGCACCGACCAGCCGGTGGCCGGGGTCGCCGACACCAGCGAGGCGGAGTCCTTGCCGAGGTCCAGGACGACCCGGCCGCCGTCGGTGCTGTAGCTCTTCACCGTGCCCGTGCCGGAGCTCGTGGGCGGCGGTGACGAGGGCTTGTGCGTGGGGGTCCGGGACGGTTTCGCCGACTCCGGGGACCTCGTGGGCCTACGGGGCTCGGCGGTCCGGTGCGCCGGCGACGACTCGGGGCGGTGCGTCGAGGAGGCCCGCGGCTCCGCGTGGTCCCCGCCGCCCCCGTCGTCGGCCGCGAGCGGCAGGGCGCGCGGCGGGTCGTAGGCGGTGCCCGCCATCACCGTGTGGACGCCCCACCAGGACAGCGTGACCGCCGCGCCGGTGGCGAGCGACCACGCGATTCCGTGTACGAGTCCTCTGTGCATCGCGGGCCATACTGCACCACGGTGTCCGGCCGTGTCCCACGGGGCGGGTGGGCCCGCACCCCGCGCGGGGCCGGACGTCCCGGGGAGGACCGCGTTCCTCCGGATGGCGTACGGTGCCGCCCATGGCAAGTGTGCTCGTCGTCGAGGATGACCAGTTCGTACGCTCCGCCCTCATCCGGCACCTGACCGATGCGTCGCACACCGTGCGCAGCGTCGGCACGGCCCTGGAGGCGCTGCGCGAGGTCGCCCATTTCCGCTTTGACGTGGTGATCCTGGATCTCGGCCTGCCCGACCTGGACGGGTCGGAGGCGCTGAAGATGCTCCGCGGCATCACCGACGTACCCGTGATCATCGCGACCGCCCGGGACGACGAGGCGGAGATCGTCCGGCTCCTCAACGACGGCGCCGACGACTACCTCACCAAACCGTTCTCCGTCGAGCACCTCTCCGCCCGGATGGCCGCCGTGCTGCGCCGCGCCCGCGTCACGGCGGGCGAGGCGCCGCCCGGCAACGTGCTCCAGGTCGGCGGGCTCTCCATCGACCCGCTGCGCCGCCAGGCCGAACTGGACGGCGCCCGCCTCGACCTCACCCGGCGCGAGTTCGACCTGCTCGCCTTCCTCGCCGGGCGGCCCGGCGTCGTCGTGCCGCGCAAGGAACTGCTCGCCGAGGTCTGGCAGCAGAGCTACGGCGACGACCAGACCATCGACGTCCACCTGTCGTGGCTGCGCCGGAAGTTGGGCGAGACGGCCGCGCGCCCGCGCTATCTGCACACCCTGCGCGGGGTCGGCGTGAAGCTGGAACCGCCGCTGGTGGAGCCACCGCTGTGAGGTGGGCCCTGGTCAAGGTGTGCCTGGCCGTCACGACGATGGTCGTGGTCGCCTTCGCGGTGCCGCTCGGCCTCGTCGTCAAGGAGATGGCCAGGGACCGCGCCATCTCGAACGCGGAGCGGCACGGCGCGGGCATGGGCCCCACGCTCTCCATCACCACCGACCGCAGGGAACTCACCCGTGCCGTCGCCTCCTCCGAGGCGGGCGGCGACGGGCGGATGGCCGTGTACGTCCCGGCCGTCGACGACGCCCCCGCCTTCGAGGTCGGCGACCCGCGGGCCGGGGCGCGGGCCGTCGAGGCGACCCGCAAGGAGGGCCGGGCCAGGACCACCGAGGTGCCCGGCGGCTTCGCGGTGCTCCAGCCGACCGCGCTCAGCTCCGGCACGGCGGTCGTGGAGATATTCGTGCCCGAGGCCGAGATCAGCAACGGCGTCACCACGGCGTGGCTGGTGCTCGCGGGCGTCGGCATCGCGCTGATCATCGGCTCGGTGGCGGTCGCGGACCGGCTCGGCGTACGCATGGTCCAGCCCGCCAAACGCCTGGTGGGCGCCGCGCACGACCTCGGCGAGGGCAAGCTGGGGGCGCGGGTCGTCGAGGAGGGCCCCACCGAACTGCGGCTGGCCGCGGTGGCGTTCAACGCGATGGCCGACCAGGTGGTCCAGCTCCTGGCCAACGAGCGGGAGCTGGCGGCCGACCTCTCGCACCGGCTGCGCACACCGCTGACCGTGCTGCGGCTGAACGCGGCGTCGCTCGGCGACGGGCCCGCCGCGGAGCAGACCCGTACGGCGGTCGAGACGCTGGAGCGCGAGGTCGACACGATCATCCGCACCGCGCGGGACGCCAAGCCGCAGACGGCGACGGTCGGGCCCGGCACGGGGTGCGACGCGGCCGAGGTGATCCGCGAGCGGATGGCCTTCTGGTCGGCGCTCGCCGAGGACGAGGGGCGCGAGGTCCGGGTGGCGGGCGTCGAGCGTCCGGTCCGGATACCGGTGGCGCGGCCCGAACTGGTCGCCGCGCTGGACGCGTTGCTCGGCAACGTCTTCCGGCACACGCGGGAGGGCACGGCCTTCTCCGTGGACGTGCACAGCGGCGAGGACGCGGTGATCGTCCTCGTCTCCGACGCGGGGCCCGGCATCGCCGACCCCGAGGCGGCGCTGGCGCGGGGGGCGGGGTCGGGGGAGGACGGGTCGACGGGGCTCGGGCTCGACATCGTGCGGAGGCTGGCGGAGGCGACGGGCGGGGATGTGCGGGTCGGGAGCTCGGTGCTGGGTGGGACGGAGGTCCGGATCTGGATCCAGCTCGATCCTCGGGGGCCGTCGACGGTGCGGCGGGGGCACAGGGGTGCGACGGTCCGTCGCCGCCACCGAACGCCTCCGCTCCCGTAACACCCCCACCCGGCGGCCCCTGGCCGCACAGCTCCCCGCGCCCCTTGAGGGTCCTGGCCTGATGCTCTTCGTCTGCGGCCGCTGGTGGGCTGGTCGCGCAGTTCCCCGCGCCCCTTGGGGGGGGGCTTGGCCTGGTGTTCTTTGTCTGCGGCTGCTCGTGGGTTGCTCGCGCAGTTCCTCGCGCCCCTGAGGGTGGTCCCCCGTGTGGTCTTTCTGCGGGCTGTTCGCGAGGGCCCCGGGACGGACCTCCCAGGGGCGCGAGGAACTGCGCGCTCAGCCAAGACACCCCCGCAGACGAGCAACGACGAAGCTCCCCCCAGGGGCGCGGGGAACTGCGCGATCGGCCACAACGCACCCGCAGACGACGAACACGAGGTCCCCCCTTAAGGGGCGCGGGGAACTGCGCGACCCGCCACCCCGCACCCGCAGACGACGAACAGCGACGGCCCCCGAAGCAGCGCGGGGAACTGCGCGATGAGCCACAACGCACCCGCAGGGACCCCCCACAGAACACCCCCGGTTTAACCACCCCCCATCTCTCCCTTAAGCGCACCCTAAGGACCCCAACTCCAAGAAACATTGCCCCATTTGTCGCCCGGCCCGCGGCTAGCGTGATCACACCCCCACCACCCCCACGCACCCCAAAGGCAGGAACCGATGAGCAGCCGCACGCACCGCCGCACGATGACCACCCGCTCCAAGGTCATCGGCGGACTCGCCGCCGCATCCCTCGTCGGCGGCGGCGCCTTCCTGTTCTCCGGGACGGCCCTCGCGACCAAGGCCGCCCCGGCACAGCAGGACCGAGCCCAGGCGAAGGCCGCCGCCTTCGCCCCCTTCGTCGACACCTCTCTCGCCCCCGCCTACGACCTCGTGGACACCGCGGAGAAGACCGGCGTGAAGGACTTCACCCTCGCCTTCGTCACCTCCGGCGGCGGCTGCGAGCCCAAGTGGGGCGGCGCCACCGGCCTCGACGACGACAAGGTCGCCGCACAGATCGACGCCCTGCGCGCCAAGGGCGGCGACGTCCGCGTCTCCTTCGGCGGCGCCGCGGGATCCGAGCTCGGCCTCAAGTGCGACAGTGCGGACGCCCTCGCCGAGGCGTACGGCAAGGTCGTCGATGCGTACAAGCTGACGAAGGTCGACTTCGACATCGAGGGCGCCGCGCTGCCGGACACCGCGGCGAACACCCGCCGCGCCGGGGCGATCGCCGCGCTGCAGAAGGAACACCCGGGCCTGGACGTCTCGTTCACCCTCCCCGTGATGCCCGAGGGGCTGACCCAGCCCGGCGTGGACCTGATCGCCGACGCCAAGAAGAACGGCGTACAGGTCGACGCGGTGAACATCATGGCCATGGACTACGGGCCGTCCTACGACGGCGACATGGGCACGTACGCCGTCGACGCGGCCACCGCCACCCAGAAGCAGGTCAAGGGCGCGCTCGACCTGTCGGACGAGGCCGCGTGGAAGGCCGTCGCGGTCACCCCGATGATCGGCGTCAACGACGTCGCGGGCGAGGTGTTCACGACCGAGGACGCCGGCCAGCTGGTGAAGTTCGCCGAGGACAAGGGCCTCGGCTGGCTGTCGATGTGGTCCTCGACCCGTGACAAGGCCTGCGAGGGCGGCGCGTCGGGCTCGGCGCAGCCCACCTGCTCGTCGATCGAGCAGGAGCCGCTGGCGTTCACGAAGGCGCTCGGCGCCTACAAGTAACCACCGCCACCCCGTAACTATCACCCCCTAACCACCCCCCCAGAGATAGAGCTGCCCCGGCCGGTCACCCCCCCCACCCGGCCGGGGCATCTCCACCCGTCACCCCCTCAACCCCTCACCCCCTCAATCCCTCCCCCCCTCAAGCCCCCGTAGCCGCCCGCCACTCCTGCGCGTAGTCGTTGAAGATGGACCGCAGGTGGTGGCCGATCTTCAGGTAGTCGAGGTCGTCGAGGTTGGCGAGCGAGACCCGTACCGACCACTCGGGGCCGTCGAAGCCGCCGCCGTTGAGCAGCACCACGTGGGTCTGCTCGGCGAGCCGGAACAGCGGGTCGACCGGCTCGTAGTTCTTCTCCAGGAAGTCCGCGAAGTCCTTGCCGTGCACGCGCTCGGCCTCCGCGAGCAGATCGAGCTCGATGTAGTAGCCCGCCCGCTTCGGGTCGTCGGAGATCTTCATCTGGGCGCCTTCGAGGAGCAGGTCCAGACGCTGCTTCACGATCGCGCGGATCCGCTCCTTGTAGGCCTGGCCCTCGTCCAGCATGTCGAAGAGCGAGAAGAGGGTGAGCATGACCTGCTGGGGGAGCGAGAGGCCCGCCGTGTGGTTCAGGGCGACCTGCCGCGAGTCGGCGACCAGGCGGTCGATGAACCGGATCTTCTCGGGTTCCAGCGACAGCGTCCCGTACCGCTTGGCGAGCCGCGCCTTCTCCGCGTCCGGCAGCCCCGCGATCATCTGATCGATGACGTTGTCGTCGTGCAGCCCGATCACGCCGAGCCGCCAGCCCGTGCAGCCGTAGTGCTTGGAGTACGAGTAGACGAGCAGCGTGTTGCGCGGCAGGTCGGCGGCGATCGAGCGGAAGCCCTCGACGAACGTGCCGTACACGTCGTCGGTGACGATCAGCAGGTTCGGGTTGTCGGTCGCGACGATGTCCTTGATCTGGTTCGCGACGCGCTGACTGAGCGCCAGGGACGGCGGGTTGGACGGATTGACGATGCAGAGCAGCTTGACCGCGGGGTCGGCGAGCTTGGCGACCTCCTCGGTGGGGTAGCGCCACTCGCGCACGCCGGTCTCGGTGAACAGGCTCGCCGAGACCTGCACGACCTCGAACTCGTAGGTGTCGAGCTCGGGGATCTCGATGTACGGCGTGAACACCGGCACCATCAGGGCGATCTTGTCGCCCTTCTTGAGGATGCCGTTCTTCATCAGCGAGTCGAAGATGTAGCACATCGCCGCCGTGCCGCCCTCGGTCGCGAACAGCGACATGGTGTCCTCGGGCGGGTTCTTGGCGAACATCTCGTCGGCGAGGTAGCCGCGCACGATCTGCTCCGCGTGCGTCAGCATCCGGTCGGGTACGGGGTAGTTGTCGCCGATGGAGCTGTCGGTCAGCTCGTGGATGAACGCGTCCCGGTCGAAGCCGAAGCGCTCGACGGCGTGCGCGACGCACTTCTCCAGGAGCTCGATGCCGGGCAGGTCGGGGTGGCGGCGCACGAAGGTGTCGAAGCGCTCCGCCGAGCCCGGCTTCTCCGGCATGCCGCCGAGGTTGTCGGCCGTCCACACCCGGCGCGACTCGGACAGCGCGAAGTAGCCGAGCGCGTAGAAGGCCTCACGCGGCCCGGTCGCGGTCCAGTTCGGGTTGCCCCGGCCCGCGTTGAGCATCTGGGCGCTCGACTTCTCCTTCTGGCCGGGCTTGTCCTCCTGGACCGCCTGCGCGATCTGGATGAACTTGTCCTTCAGCTCGAAGGGGCTGAGCTGGGCGAAGGACTGGATTTCCTCGCGGGTGAACGTGGTCTTCGGCACGGTGCTTCCTTACGTCTCGTACGTACGCGTCAGTGGTGGAGGAGGACGATGACCGCGCCCCAGATCGTCAACAGGACGTTGGAGACGGCGTAGGGGATCGTGTAACCGAGCGTCGGCACCTGGGACTTGGACTGTTCGTTGATCGCGCCGATCGCCGCCGTGGTGGTCTGGCCGCCCGCGAGGACGCCCATCAGGATCGGGAAGCGGATCTTCTGGATGTGGTGGCCCACCAGGAACCCGACGAGAAGCGGGATCACGGTGGCCACCGCGCCGAACACCAGGAGCCCCCACCCGGCCGTCGAGAGGCCGCTGGTGAAGCTCGGCCCGGCGTTGATGCCGACGACCGCGACGAACAGGCAGAGCCCGAGCGTGTCCATGAACCACTGGGCGCCGGGCGGGACATTGCCGTACGTCGGGTACTTGCCGCGGATCCAGCCGAAGACCAGGCCCATGATGAGCGCGCCGCCGGACGTGGAGAGCGAGATCGGCACGCCGCCCGCGGTCAGCGCGGGGATGCCGATGCAGCCGCCGAGGAAGATGCCGAGGCCCACCCAGACCATGTCGGTGGCGAAGGACGTCGGCACCGGCTTGCCGATCTCCTTGCCGGCCGGGTCCACCAGGCGCTTGGGGCCGGTGAGGATCAGGGTGTCGCCGCGTTCCAGGGTGGTGGAGAGCCGGTAGGGGAAGGCGGACCCCGAGCGGTAGAGCTTGTCGACGTACACGCCGACCATGAACGGCTCCGCACGCAACTCGCCGATTGTTTTGCCCAGTTGCGCCTTCTCCGAGACGACGACGTGCAGCGTCTCGGTCTGGTAGCCGAGCAGGTCGACGTCGTCGGTCTCGCCGCCCACGTGAGTGCGGGCGTCGTAGCTGACGAGGTCGCCGCGGATCGCGCTCACCGCCACGGTGTCGCCCGCGCGCAGCACGGTCCGCTGGTCGTGCGGCAGGATCTCGCCGTCGCGCCGCACCCCGGTGATGTAGACCCGGCGGCCCAGCGTCTTCTGCTGCTCCTCGAAGTCGTCGATGGTGCGGCCCACGACGTCGGGCCGCTCCACCCGGTAGGCGCGCAGGACCACCTCGTAGTAGCCCTCGCCGAGGTCGGGGTCGTCCGCCGGAGCGTCCAACTCCTTGGCGAGCGCCGCGGATTCGGCCGCCAGGTCCTTGCGGTACAGCTTGGGCAGGATGTTGGCGAGCAGCATCGCGCACAGGATGGTGCCGAGCGGGTAGCAGACGGCGTACCCGATGGCGACGAGGTTCTCCTGCTCCTTGACGTCGCCGGGGGACAGGCCCGGCAGGTTGCCGATCGCGTCCTGGGCGACACCGATGACGGCGGACTGGGTGAGCGCCCCGCCGAGCAGGCCCGCCGAGAGGCCGGGACCGTAGCCGAGCATCGCCGCGAAGCCCCAGCAGACCAGCAGGCCCGTCACGCAGACCACGACGGCGTTGACGACCTGCGGCAGGCCGTCCTTCTTCAGGCCGCGGAAGAACTGCGGGCCGACCTTGTAGCCGAGCGCGAAGAGGAACATGGTGAAGAACAGGTTCTTCACCGTCCCGTCGATGGTCACCTTGAACTGCGCGCCGAGCAGCAGCCCCGCGACCAGGCAGCCGGTGACGGCGCCGAGGGCGATGGCCCGGTAGCGCAGCTTCCCGATGAGGAAGCCGAGCGCCACGGTGATGAAGACCAGCAGCTCCGGATGGGGCTGGAAGATGTTCCGGTTCAGGAAGTCGATCACGTGTCTACGCTCCTAGTACGCCGACGAGAATCGGCCCGGTCAAAGGGAGCAGGAAGTTGGAGAGCGCGTACGTGATCGTGTAGCCGAGCATCGGCACGGAGCTCTGGGCCACCTGGGTGACCGAGGTGATCGCGGGGGTCGAGCACTGCTGGCCCGCGATGGCTCCGATGAGCAGCGGCTTCTCGATCTTGAGGAATTTGCGCCCGATGAACAGCGAGAGCGTCGCGGGGACCAGCACCATGGCGATCCCGGCGAACGGGAGCAGCGCCCCGTACTCCTTGAGCAGGGGCCAGGCCTGCGGGCCCGACACCAGTCCGGTGCAGGCGATGAAGACCGCGAGGCCCATGTCCTTGATGGTCGCCGCGGCCTGCGGCGGGAAGGCGCCGAAGGTCTGCTTGCGGGAGCGGAACCAGCCGAACAGCAGCCCGGAGATCAGGCAGCCGCCGCCGGTGCCCAGCGACATCGGGACGTCGCCGAACTTCACCACGACCTGGCCGAGCAGGGAGCCCGCCGCGATGCCGAGGCCCACGTAGATGAAGTCGGTGGCGTCGTTCTTGACGACCGCGCCGATCCGCGAGACCAGCTTGTTCAGGCCGGAGCGGGCGCCGACCAGGGTGAGCACGTCGCCGCGGTGCAGCGCGGTGTCGCCGGTGGCGGGCAGGTGCTGGTCGCCGCGCTGGACGTCGGTGACGTACACGCCGTCCTTGACGAACTCGGGATGCGCCTGCTGGAGCTGGTCGACGGTGAGGCCCTCGGTCTCCTTCGCGGTGACCGAGACCTGGCTGGTGGCCAGCGGGGTGTCCACGCCGGGGATGCCGGGGGTCTCGGGGCCGATGAGCCGGCCCGCCTCGATGGCGTTGGCGCGCCGGCCGACCACGAGGACCAGGTCGGAGAGGGTCAGGGCGAGGCCGGGGGCCGGGGTGAGGAGCTTGCTGCCGCGCTTGACGGCCTCCACGGTGATCCGGCCGTCGAGCTCGCTCTCCAGGTCGCCGACGGTCCTGCCGTCGCCCGCCGTCACCAGATAGGTGCGCCCGACCAGGCCGGGCAGCGCCGCCCGCTCGTCGGCCTCCAGGCCGCCGCCCCCGCGGATCTTCTCCCACAGCTCGCGGGAGGCGTCCCGGAGGTTGATGCGCAGCATCATCGGCATGATCTGGCTGGTGTAGATCACGATGGTGATCAGGCCGAAGAGGTAGCAGACGGTGTACGCGGTGGCGACGTGCCCCTGGTACTCGGTGATCTGCGCCTGGGTGAGGTCGCTCAGCTTGCCGATGGACTCGGTGGCCGTGCCCACCACCGCGGACTCGGTGGCGGCGCCCGCGAGGATGCCCGACGCGGTGCCGACGTCCAGGTCGAAGGCCTTGGCCAGGCCGAACGCGATGGCCAGCACGCAGACCAGCTCGATCCCGCAGAGCGCGAAGAAGCGCAGGCTCTTGCGGTTGAGGTTGGCGAAGAACTGCGGGCCCGCCATGTAGCCGAGGGCGAAGATGAAGAGCGCGAAGAAGATCGTCTTGACGTCGTCGGAGACGGTGACCTTGGTCCAGGCGCCGAGCAGCAGCGAGACGATCAGCGTCCCGCAGATGCCGCCCAGGGTGATCGGGCCGACCCGCAGCTTGCCGACCAGGTAGCCGAGGGCCAGGCAGAGGAACAGCGCGAGCTCAGGGTGATCGCGGAGAACGCCCACGCGCGCTCACCGCGCCGGTTCTGCGGCGGAATGACCCGAATAATCAACATTTCGCATATCCGAAAACTAAGGAGCCGAGTGGGGGTCTGCCACTCGGCTCCCGGCACCCCGGGGCCGCCCGGGTCAGTCCAGCGCGCTCTCCGGGGGCAGCTCGCCGGCGGCGGCGACCCCGGCGTACCAGTGGGCGCTGGACTTCGGGATGCGGGCCTGCGTCTCGTAGTCCACGTAGACCGCACCGAACCGCTTGCTGTAGCCGTACGCCCATTCGAAGTTGTCGAGCAGTGACCAGAGGTAGTAGCCGCGCACGTCGGCACCCGCCGCGATCGCCTCCTGCACGGCGGCGAGGTGGCCGTGCAGATAGCGGATCCGGTCGGGATCGTGCACCTGACCTGCGGCGTTCGGCTTGTCGTCGTAGGCCGCGCCGTTCTCCGTCACATAAAGGGGAACCCCGGGGGCCTGAGCGGTGTACTCAAGGAGAAGGTCCTTGAGGCCGGTCGGATCCACCGGCCAGTCCATGGCGGTGAGTTCACCGGGCGCCCGGTGGAAGGTGACGTGCTCGTCGGCGCCCGGCCAGGGGGAGTGGCTGCTCGCGCCGTGCCCGTCGGGGCGCGGCCGGCCGGAGCCGTCGTCGGCCGCGGCCGACACGACAGAGGGGGCGTAGTAGTTGATGCCGAGGAAATCCAGCGGCCGGCGGATCACGCGCAGGTCGTCGTCCCGCACGAAGGACCAGTCCGTGACGTGCGCGGTGTCCGCCAGCAGATCGTCGTCGTACGTGCCGCGCAGCATCGGCCCGGTGAAGACCCGGTTGGCCAGGGCGTCGATCCGGCGCCGCGCGTCCTGGTCGGCGGCCGAGGGGGTGAGCGGGCGCACCGCGCTCGGATTGAGGCTGACACCGATCCGCGCCCGCCCCGGCAGGACGCCGCGCAGCGCCTGCGTGCCCAGGCCGTGCGCGAGGTTGAGATGGTGAGCCGCCCGCAGGGCCGCCGCGGGGTCGGTGCGGCCCGGGGCGTGCACCCCCGAGCCGTAGCCGAGGAAGGCGCTGCACCACGGCTCGTTCAGCGTCGACCACATCTCCACGCGGTCCCCGAGCGCCCCGCCCACCATCCCGGCGTACTCCGCGAAGCGGTGGGCGGTGTCCCGCTCCGGCCACCCGCCGCCCGCCGCCGAGCCGCTGGGGAAGGCGTCCTCCAGCTCCTGCGGCAGGTCCCAGTGGTAGAGGGTGACCATCGGCCGGATGCCGTGCGCGAGCAGCTCGTCGACGAGCGCCCGGTAGAAGTCGAGCCCGCGCTGCACGGCGGGCCCGCGCCCGGTGGGCTGCACCCGCGACCAGGACACCGAGAAGCGGTACGCGGACAGGCCCAGATCCGCCATCAGGCGTACGTCGTCGCGCCATCGGTGGTAGTGGTCGACGGCCACGTCACCGGTGTCCCCGCCGAGCACCTTGCCGGGCGTGTGGCTGAAGGTGTCCCAGATGGAAGGCGTGCGGCCGTCCTCCCGCGCCGCCCCCTCGATCTGGTACGCGGCGGTCGCGGCACCCCACAGGAAGCCGTCGGGAAAGGCGGGACTCGCAGAGGTCGAAGGCATAGGAGCGCTCCCATGGGTCGTACGGAAAGGGGGAGTTGACGAGTCGGGCGCCGGGGGAGGGGCTCAGCCCTTGACCGCGCCCTGCATGATCCCGCCCACGATCTGTTTGCCGAACAGCATGAAGGCGATCAGCAGCGGCAGCGTGCCGAGCAGCGCGCCCGCCATGATCACCGACTGGTCCGGGATGGCCCCGCGGCCCAGCCCGGCGAGCGCCACCTGCACGGTCGGCTCGCCCTCCTGGGTCAGGGCGATGATCGGCCAGAAGAAGTCGTTCCACGCCATGACGAAGGTGAGCATGCCGAGGACCGCCATCGCGGGGCGCGCGGCCGGGAAGACCACGTGCCAGATCACCCGCCAGCTGCTCGCCCCGTCCATCCGGGCCGCCTCGATCAGCTCGGTGGGCAGCGCCTCCTTGAGGTACTGCCGCATGAAGAACACCCCGAAGGCGCTGACCAGGGTCGGCAGGATGACGGACTGCAGCTGGTCGGTCCAGCCGAGGTCGGCCACCACCATGAACAGCGGGACCACGCTGAGCTGGGGCGGCACCATCATCGTGCCGATCACCAGGAGCAGCAGGAAGCCGCGGAAGCGGAAGCGGAGCTTGGCGAAGGCGAAGCCCGCGAGAGTCGAGAAGAGCACGGTGCCGACGGTGATGGAACCCGCCACCACCAGCGTGTTGAGCAGGGCCGTGCCCATGTTGGCGTCGGTCCAGGCGATCTCCAGGTTCTTGAAGAGGTTGCCGCCGAACCAGAAGGGCGGAGGTGTCTCGGCGAGCCGGGTGTTGTTGCGCGAGGCCGCGATGGCGGTCCACACCAGCGGGAAGAGCGAGCCGACGGTGAAGAGGATCAGCACGGCGTACGTCACCTTGCCGCCGTGCAGCTGGCGTCCCGCGCCCCGCTTGCGCGGCCTGGTGGACAGAGTGGTCGTCACGTCATCCCCTCACGCGCTCTTGCGGATCCGGCGGCCGACGGCCCAGTTGACGAGCCCGATCAGCACGAGGATCAGGAACATCGTCCAGGCGATCGCCGAGGACCGGCCCAGGTGCTGGTTGAACCAGCCCTGCTCGTACAGATAGAGGCCCAGCGTCTGGAACTGATGGTCGGAGCCCCCGGTGGGGCTCGCGCCCTGGCTGAACAGCAGCGGCTCACCGAACAGCTGGGTGGCCCCGATCGTCGAGACGACACAGGTGAACAGGATCGTCGGCCGCAGCGAAGGGATCGTGACGTGCCGGAACTGCTGCCAGCGGCTCGCGCCGTCCAGGGCCGCCGACTCGTACAGGTCGTGCGGGATGGCCTGCATCGCGGCCAGATAGATGAGCGCGTTGTAGCCCGTCCACCGCCAGATCACGATGGAGGACACGGCGAACCGCGCGGTCCAGTTGCCGTTCTGCCAGTCGACCGCGTCCACGCCGACGAGCCCGAGCCCCCAGTTGATCAGCCCGTGGTCGGTCCGGCTGAACATGAGCACGAACACCAGCGTCGCCGCGGCCACCGACGTGGCGTACGGCGTGAGGATCGCGACCCGGAAGAACATCGAGCCGCGCAGCCGGTAGTTGAGCAGATGGGCCAGGCCCAGCGCCATCAGGAGCTGGGGCACGGTGGACAGGAGCCCGATGGTGAAGGTGTTGCGCAGCGCGTTCCAGAAGAACTCGTCGTCCCAGAGCCGGGAGAAGTTGCGCAGCCCCACCCACTCCATGTCGGTGGGGGTGCCCAGCTCCACCCGGTGCAGCGAGGCCCACCCCGTGTAGAGCAGCGGGAAGAGCCCGAAGGCGACGAAGAAGAGGAAGAAGGGGGCGACCAGCGCGTAGGGACTCCACTTCACGTCCCAGCGGTAGCGGCGGCTGCGCCGCTCCCGGCGGCGCTCGTCGGCGGACCGCGCGGGGGCCCGGTCGCGGGGGGCCGCGCCCTCCTCCTGGGAGGGCGCGGCGGTGCTGGCGTCGCTCGTCATCCCGGTCACTGGTCCAAAGCGTTGTCGATCGTCTTCACGGCCTTGTCCCAGGCCTTGTCGGGAGCGGTTCCCTTCTGGTCGACGCCGAGCATCCCGGTGTCGGCCAGGTACTGGGAGATGATTCCGTCCTTGGGGCCGATGGGCTGGACCGGCACGCCCTCGGCGGCCCGGGAGAAGATCTGTCCGACGGGTGCGTCGCCGAAGTAGGGGTTCTTGGCGTCCTTGACCTCGGGCAGGTCGTAGGCGGCGTCGGCGCTCGGGAAGCTGGCGCGCTCGTCGAAGAGGGTGGCGAGCTGCTTGGGCTCGGTCAGCCAGGCGGCCAGCTTGGCGGCCTCCTCCTTGTTCTTGCCGGCCTCGGGCACGGTCAGGAAGGAGCCGCCCCAGTTGCCGGGCCGGGGCGAGGGGGCCACGTCCCACTTGTCCTCGCCCTTGTCGCCCGCCTTGTCCTTGATGTAGCCGAGCATCCAGGGCGGGCAGGTGATCGTGGCGAACGAGCCGTTGGAGATGGCCTGGTCCCAACTGGGCTGGAACTGCTGGAGCTTGGCGGTCAGGCCGTCCTCGGCGAACTGGGCGGCGAGGTCCCAGCCCTCCTTCACCGTGGCGCTGTCCTTGTAGATCAGCTCCCCGTCCTTGTCGTAGAACTTCTCCTTGCCCGAGGCGTGCACGGCGGCCATCACGCCGGTCGCGCCGTCCACGAAGTGGGTGCCGTCGGGCGCCTTGGCCTGGTAACGCTTGCCCGCGGCGAGGTACTTGTCCCAGTCGCCCGCCCAGAGCTTGCCGACCTCGGCGCGGTCGGTGGGCAGGCCGGCCTTCTTGAAGAGGTCCTTGCGGTAACAGATGCCGGTCGGGCCGATGTCCGTGCCGAGCCCGATCGTCCGGCCGTCCTTGCTCGTGCCCTGCTGCCACTTCCAGTCCAGGAAGTCGTTCTTGTCGACACCGGAGACCTTGCCGAGGTCCATCAGCTTGGCGGAGTGCGTGGTGGTCAGCTCGGCGATGTTGCCGACCTCGACGGCCTGGATGTCGGAGAGGCCGCTGCCGCTGCTGAGGTGGGTGAGCAGCGCGGGCCAGTAGTTCTCGTTGCGCTGCACGGAGTTCTGCTTGATGGTGATGTCGGGGTTGAGCTTCTCGTACTCCTTGTACAGACCGGCCTCCTGGAGGCCGAAGGCTCCGAAGACGCCGACCGTGAGCGTCGTCTTGCCCTTGCCGCCGCCTCCACCGCCCTCGGCCGAGCCGCCGGGCTCGTCCTTGTCCTCGGCGCAGCCGGCCAGCAGGCCGGCGGCGAGGGCGGTGGCGGCCGCGAGGACCGTCACCCTGCGGTACGTACGGGTCCTGTGGCGCATTGCGTCCTCCTCGTGCCCTGACGTGCCGACCGCCCTCGGTCAACTGTGGTGCTGGGACTGCGAGTTGCGGCTGTCGGACGGGGGCGGGGGACGTGCGGGTCGTGTAAGGGCCAGGTACGGTGGGAGCGCTCCCATGTGTGATGTCTTGAAGAGTCGCGGCTCGCCGCGGGGGTGTCAAGGCGGCGGACGCCAAGAGTTGAAGGCGTCCGGCGGGCGGTGGCCGGTGCCCGGACGGGCGGGTGGCCGACCCGGGACCGGCTGTTACATTCGCGTCGATGGGAGGCACAGATGGGGACTGGTCAGCCCAGGGGGCGCAGGGGTGGGCGGCCCACGCTCGAGGAGGTGGCGGCCCGCGCCGGGGTGGGGCGCGGCACCGTGTCCCGGGTGATCAACGGCTCGCCGCGGGTGAGTGAGCGCACCCGTGCGGCGGTCGAGGAGGCGGTGGCCGAGCTCGGCTATGTTCCGAACACGGCGGCCCGGGCGCTCGCGGCGAACCGCACGGACTCGATCGCGGTCGTGGTGCCCGAGCCGGAGTCGCGCTTCTTCGCCGAGCCGTACTTCTCGGACATCCTGCACGGCGTGGGCCAGGCGCTCGCCGATACGGACATGCAGCTGCTGCTGACCTTCGCGGGCGGCGACCGCGAGCGCAGGCGCCTGGCGCAGTACCTGGCGGCGCACCGCGTGGACGGTGTCCTGCTGGTCTCGGTGCACGCGGACGACCCGCTGCCCGACCTTCTGGAGCAGCTCGACATCCCCGCGGTGATCAGCGGCCGCAGGTCGGCGGGGGAGACGCTGGCCTCGGTGGACTCGGACAACTTCGCGGGCGCGCGGGCGGCCGTGGCCCACCTCCTGGCCCGCGGCCGGCGCACCATAGCCACGATCACCGGCCGTCTCGACGTCTACGGCGCCCAGCGCCGCCTGGACGGCTACCGCGACGCCCTGACGGAGGCCGGTCACCCGGTCGACGAGACGTTGATCGTGCAGGGCGACTTCACCGAGGAGGGCGGACGCCGCGCGATGACGGAGCTCCTGGAGCGCGCCCCGGCCCTGGACGCGGTGTTCGCGGGCTCGGACGTGATGGCGGCGGGCGCCCGTCAGGTGCTGCGCGCGGCGGGTCGCCGGATACCGCGGGACGTCGCCCTGGTCGGCTTCGACGACTCGGCGATCGCCCGTCACATGGACCCGCCCCTGACCAGCGTGCGCCAGCCGATCACGGAGATGGGCCGCACGATGACGGACCTCCTGCTCGCGGAGATCGCCGAGGCGGCGGAACGGGCGGGCGCCCGCCCCGCGGGCCCGCACCCCCCGGTCCCGGTGAACGCCCGCCCGAACCGCCCACAGATCGTGCTGCCCACGGAACTGGTGACGCGGGCGTCGTCCTGAGTGTCGTCGGGGCCGGGGCTCCGGTGCCGGGGTGCGGCGAACATGACCCTCGTCACATGCACGGGCAAAGGGCGGGCAAAGGCAAGACCAAGGAGAAGGTGGCCCAAATGTGTCTGGGGCTCTGAGCGTTGGGCAGCCGCCGGCCTCCGCGGGGCCGGACCCACTCACCTGGTCGACGCCACGTCTCAAGGTGTGGACCGCCCGTCGAAGTTCGACACGCTTGTAGAAGATCGTTAGGTTCTCCCCCGACCTGTTCCGCGCAGACCTATGGGGGGTTCCCGTGCGCGCATTTTCTGCTGTCGCCATGGCCGGTGTTTCCGCCGCCGCTCTGATCGCTGTCGGCACTTCGCCGGCTCACGCGTCAGACGACATTCCGTCCGACTATTCGGGCGAGGTCCTTGCCGACGACGTCGTCATCGAAGACGTGCCCGGTGAAGAAGTGACTCCGGAAGAGGAAGAGGAAGTAAAGGCTCCCGACTATTCCGAGCTGCCGGACGGGGCGCTGCGGTCGGCCACCGGCTCGACGGCCCTCGGCGTCTTCACGTACTCGCACGGAGGAGTGACCATCAAGGTGCCCTCCGGCTGCTTTCTGACCCACTCGGTCAAGGGCTCGGGGAAGAAGGTCAGCAGCCAGCTGGCCGGTGTGGACTGTGTGGGCCCGGCCGCGCTCGGTTCGCGGTTCTGCAACGCGCGCCTCGAATTCCACTACGCCGACACCGCGGGCAAGACGTACAAGATCAAGCGGGGGCCGCTGCGGACGAAGTGCTACACGGGGACGTTCCCCACCTACAAGGTCGGGGCGCATACGCTGCCCAAGTACGGAAAGGCCTGCGCGCAGCTGTTCATCAACGGCAGCCGCAAAGCGGTGCAGTGCCACTTCATCACCAAGTAAGGGCTGACAGTGCACCCCGCATACACCTCTCGTCAGTGGTGGACCGAAATGGCGATCGGCGTGCTGGTCACGCTCGTCTGTACCGGCCTCCTGCTCTTGGTGGGAATCTGGGCGCTGGAGGGGCGCGGCGGCACCGTGAACCTCCTGAGCTGCCTGGTGCCCGGGTTGGTGGTCGGTATCTGGGCGGCCCGCCGCTATCGGCGTCGTCGCACGGAATGAGCGGACCGGGCGGACCGCACGGCGTCCGGCGGCCCGCCGCCCGGGCCGCCGACGTCGCTCGGTCACGGGGCTCGGCCTTCGCGTAGCGGCCCTGTGGCCGGGCGGCGAGGTGCAGAGTCCCGGCTCCCGGGGGTCGCGTGCCCAGCAGTACCCGGCCGCGCGTCCCGCTCCCTTGCTGTGGCGGGCCGCGGCCCTCAGCGCGCTCATGTCGCGCCTCCGCTTCCGTGCCCCTGCGGCCGGGCGGCCGCGCGGGCGGCCCGCAGAGCACGCCGGATCCGGGCACCCTGCGCGCAGTCCGACAGTGCCTGACAGGCGGCGCAGGCGTCGATGTGGTGCAGATGGAGTACATAGACGTCCTGGGCGCGGCGCGCCGCATCGATCGCCTCGGCGATGGTCACCGGGGCTCCCCCGTCCGTGCTGACTCGATCAGGGCCGCGACGCCCTCGATCGCACACAGGTCACCGACGGCCCGGGGCAGTACCGCCCAGTGCAGGCCCGTCGGACCGCGCATGTCGCCGGCGGGCACGCTGAGGTAGGAGCCCTCGCCGAGCATGGCCACCACGCCGCGGTACGACCACCGGTCGGTGGGCTCGACGAGCGCGTAGTAGGCGTGCTGCGCCGCGTTGTGGATCACCGGCCCGTCCAGGAGCTCGGCGAGCATCGCGATCAAGATCTCGGGGTCACTCGTCCCCGCAGCGGCTCGGACCAGCCGCCCGGGCAGGAGCACGCAGTTGAACGTGCTGCCGAGCGGCAGGAGCGCGAATCCCGCCTCCGCCCATTCCCGGTGGGCCTGTCGTGGTTCATCCTGTGCGTGCGCGAGCCAGTCGAAGGCGGCCGCCGTGTCCACGCCGTTCACAGCGCGCCACCAGTCTGTGCTCGACCTTCGCCGTAAGGGACTCTTCCGCGGAGCTCGTCGTCGATGGACAGTGGCTCACTGCGGTGCGTGGATGCGTGCAGCCTCACGGGAAACCCCCTCGGTTCGGCGGAACCAGAACCGTAGGGCCACGAGCGGTGCTGAAGAGGGACAGATTGTCCCCCTGTCCCAGGCTGTCCCCCTCGTTCAGCTGGTCACGATGCCTACCCCTGCAGCGAGCGCGCCCGCTTCCTTCCGCATCGCGCGTGGTGCGCTGCGCCACAGCTCGGCCACGGCCTGCCGCGCCGACGGTGTGTACGACACCGTCTCGGCGGCGATCTCCCGGGCCATTTTCATGACGTGCAACGCGGCTGTTCGGTCGCCGCGTTGCAGATGGCCACGAGCGACTTCCACCCACAAGCGGGCCCGACGTTCCCGGGACGGCATGACATCCGGGTCAATGTCTTCGGCCAGGCCGATCGCCTTCTGCGCCTTGCGCAGGTCGGTTGCCACGCTCACCGCGTGGAAATCCACATTGGCCCTGCCGAACACGGTGGAGGAGTGGACATACGACGCGGGCAGCGACTTCGCCACCTCGTCACCCTTGTCCCAGTACCGCCACGCGTCGCCTTCTCGCCCTTCACGTGCCACAGTCACCGCAGCGTGCAGCTGTAGCGCGCCGTAGATTCCACGCCAGTCTTCGGGAGCCTCGTCGAGGTGTGGGCGAATCAGATCGGCGGCTTCGTCCACGACTCGCAACGCCTCATCCGGATAGGACGTTTCCCGAAGGATGTTGCCCATGTTCCATGCCGCAGCGGCGATCGCGGCAGGCTGATCCGCGTCCTGCGCCGCGGCGAGCGCCCGGTCGGCCACGACCCAGGCGAGTTCGGCCGGTGCGATGTATGCGGTGGTCTGCCCCGTCAGACGGTAGATGTCGGACAGTGCGACAAGGGCCACGCGGCGCTGCTCGCCGTCGAGACCTCGGACGGCGGCCTCGCCGTCACGGATCAGTGCGGGCAGCAGAGCACCAACCTCGCTCCGGTTGTAGCCGCTCGTGTGCCACAGCGCCCACGACTGGTCTACCCGGCCCTGCAGGAGGGCCGGGTCCGGCTGTGTGGCCGAGGGCGGCACGGGTGCCAGGGCGCGGTTCATCACGGCTGCCCATACCTCCGGTATACCCGGATGCGAGAGCCGGCCCAGCGGGATCGGCTGGGCCGGACCGTCCGCCGAGCCGGTCAGTACAGCGAGGTCGGCTACCTGGAGAGCGGCACCCAGGCGCAGAAGCAGTGTGTGATCACGAAGCGGGCGCTCCCCGCTCTCGATCTTCTTCAGCCAGTCGGGGCCACGGCCGCACAACTGCGCCAATTGGGGGCGGGACAGGCCTCGTGACTCGCGTAGGGCCCTGATGCGTTCTCCGAGGCTGAGCTCGTCGTGGCTGTCCATACCTGCTCCCTCGCAAGAGGCGGTGCGCTGCCGTCTCGCCAGCCTATGGCGCACGTCAAGAGGCCTGCGGCGTAGGTGGCGGGCCCGAGGCCTCGGCTGGCGAGCCAGAGCCTGCACCCGGAGGTCTCCGGAGCGGGACACGAAAAAGGCCCGGTCTGCTCTCGCAGACCGGGCCCTGATCGTTCAGGGTGAGTGACGGGACTTGAACCCGCGGCCACCTGGACCACAACCAGGTGCTCTACCAACTGAGCTACACCCACCATGTCCGGTCTTTTGTCGTTCTTCCGACCGGCCGAGAAAAAGTGTACAGGGTCCGAAGGGGTGCTCGCGCACACGTTTTCCGGACCCCGTACACAGGGGCTCCGCGGGGCTACTCCGCAGGCAGGACGTGCTTGGCCGCGATCGACTTCGCGGTGTCCGAGTCCGGCCCGGGCTGCGGGACGAAGATCGCCTCGCGGTAGTAGCGCAGCTCCGCGATGGATTCGCGGATGTCGGCCAGCGCCCGGTGGTTGCCGTTCTTGTCCGGACTGTTGAAGTACGCCCTCGGGTACCAGCGCCGGGCGAGCTCCTTGATCGAGGAGACGTCGACGATCCGGTAGTGGAGGTACTCCTCCAGCGTCCGCATGTCCCGCAGCAGGAAGCCGCGGTCCGTGCCGACGGAGTTTCCGCACAGGGGAGCCTTCCGCGGCTCCTTGACGTGCTCACGTACGTACGCCAGGACCTGCTCCTCGGCGTCGGCCAGCGTGGTGCCGCCGGCCAGCTCGTCGAGGAGCCCCGAGGAGGTGTGCATGGTGCGCACCACCTCGGGCATGGTCTCCAGCGCCGCGTCCGGCGGGCGGATCACGATGTCCACCCCTTCGCCGAGCACGTTCAGTTCCGAGTCGGTGACCAGTGCGGCCACCTCGATAAGTGCGTCGTCCGTCAACGAGAGCCCGGTCATCTCGCAGTCGATCCACACCATGCGATCGTTCATGCGTCTTACCCTACGGCGCGCTCCTCTGACCGGGCAGGGGCGCACGCCCTGGCGCGTAGACGTCGGAGTGCGGTTTGCCGGCCTCTGTGGGCACCGAAGCCGACGGGCCGAGCGCACTCGCCGCCGCCGTACGCCGGCTCTGGCTCGGCACCGGACCGGCCTCCACCAGCGTGGGAACGGCCTGCGCGGTCGCCGACACCGACTCCAGCGCCCGCTCGCCCTGCGGCCTGCGGGCGCGGTACGCGGCCCGGTAGGCGGCGGGCGAGGAGCCGAGCTGCCGCCGGAAGTGCCCCCGCAGCGCCACCGGCGAGCGGAAGCCGCAACGGCCCGCCACCTCGTCGACGGAGTAGTCGGAGGTCTCCAGGAGCCGCTGCGCCTGCAGCACCCGCTGGGTGATCAGCCACTGCAGCGGCGCGCTGCCGGTGAGCGAGCGGAACCTGCGGTCGAAGGTCCGCCTGCTCATGTAGGCGCGCGCGGCCAGCGTCTCCACGTCGAACTGCTCGTGGAGGTGCTCCAGCGCCCAGGCGACGACCTCGGCCAGCGGGTCGGCGCCGATCTCCTCCGGTAAAGACCTGTCGAGATAGCGCTCCTGGCCGCCGGCCCGGCGCGGCGGCACCACGAGCCTGCGGGCGAGCGCGCCCGCCGCCTCGTTGCCGTGGTCCGTGCGCACGATGTGCAGACAGAGATCAATTCCGGCCGCGGTGCCGGCGCTCGTCAGGACGTCCCCGTCGTCGACGAACAGCTCGCGCGGATCCACGTGGACGGACGGATAGCGCTTCGCGAGCGTCGGCGCGTACATCCAGTGGGTGGTCGCCGGGCGGCCGTCGAGCAGGCCGGCCGCGGCGAGCACGAACGCGCCGGTGCACAGCCCCACGATGCGGGCGCCCTCCTCGTGCGCGCGACGCAGCGCGTCGAGCGCTTCCGGCGGCGGTGGCGACGTGATCGAACGCCAGGCCGGGACGACGACGGTGCCGGCCCTGCCGATCGCCTCCAGCCCCTGTGGCGCGGTGAGTTCGAGCCCGCCGGTGGTCCGCAGCGGTCCCTCCTCGCCGGCGCACACGAGCAGCCGGTACCGGGGCACTCCAGCGTCCTGCCGGTCAATGCCGAACACGGAGAGCGGTATGGAACTCTCGAAGATGGGACCGCCGCTGAAGAGCAGCACCGCTACGATCTCCCGGCGGCGCCGCCCCGAGAGTTTGCGAGCCGCAACCTCCGGCGCGGCAGTGGAGTCGTGGCTCATGGTGCTAAACCCCCCTCGGGCGTCGCGGCTCCCTGTTCCTGACGTGCCTGACGTGCTTGACGCGCTTGCCTGGCTTGTCGCTCCTGCACGTTTCCCCTCGGTCCTCCACCAGTCCCCCGCCGTAATACAGTCAAGATCGAATCTACTGCGTCCCGTGCTGCCGGGGTGACCAGTTCATCACTCGGCAGATTGTCGACATGGCAACTTGGCGTGAAGCATTCGATCACGAAGCGTGGCACTTGGGCGGCTTGCTGGGAAGTGCGCCTTGGCTCCATGGCCGGTCCCCGTAGGGTGCGGGCGGCCCAGGGGCACCTTTCAGCCCTGGTCGGACGGGGGTTGAGGGGGCGTTCGGCCAAGGAATCCAGGCCCCCCGGAAGTTGGCTGAAAACCTACGGGCGCGCGTGTGTGAATCAGTCAGTCCACCGGCGCGCTGTCGGCACTCTGACGAGTGCCCCTGTGCGCCCCCTGAGCCGCCCTGCCGCGCCGTCCGCGATGCCCGTTGTGCTGCTCGGTGCGCCGCTCCGCGCGCTGTTCCGTGTTCTGTTCTGCAAGCAGTCGCGCGGCGCCCCGTTCGGACTGCCGCAGGAGCACCCGGCAGACGCCGGTGACGGCCACCAGGCCGAGCGCCGCACCGGCGGCGCCGGCCAGCGAGCCCCCGTATCCGACGAGGACGACGGGGACCAGCACGCAGCTGAACGCGGCCCAGCGGACCACGTCGCTCGCGGAGTCCTGCGGGGGCGCGGTCTGCGGCTCCCGCGCGCGGGGCGCGGGAACGCCGGCGGCGCGGCGCTCGTGCGCCCCCTCGTGCGGGCGCCTGCGGCGGTGGGCCGGGGCGTGTGCGCCCGGCGGGGCTTGCTCGGGTGAAGCCGGGAAGCGGGTCGAGGGTGGGGACGCGGTCGAAGGTCCTGGCACGGCGTGCTCCCTGTGGCGGTGGCGTACGGGGGTTCAACGCGTGGTGCGGCCACCGGTCACTGGGGAGGCGGCCGGATGGCCGCCGGACGGGTGGGCAAACCGCCTGTAGGAGGCAGCAACCATTGCCATACGGGCGACGCTCGTGCATGCTCCGGTGAACGCCGGGAGGCCCTGCACACGGGCCCGGCGCGGCCCCCGTACGGGGCCCTTCACAGGCTCTGGGCAGGAGAGGAGTGTCGCCGTACCCTTGGGGGTATGGGGTTGGGAAGATGATTCCCGGACGACCTTCCAGGTCCTGAACCTTCGCATCACCCGAAAAAGCCGACCCTCCCACAGAGGACTCCTTCGCCGAGATACCCATGGCCGGTCACGAATTCTCCGAACCTGCGGACCGCAAGCGGCAGGTCGCCGATCCGACAGCGACCCCCCGAGCGGCGGAAGAACCACGTCACGCCTGCGATCCCGCCTTCCTGCACGGCGTCGTCGTCGGCTTCGACGGCTCGACGTCCAGTGAGCGGGCCCTCGCCTACGCGATCGGCCTGGCCCACCGTTCCGGGTCGGGCCTGATCATCGTCCACGTCGCCAACCGGCTGCCCACCACGGTGTGGGCGGGCTGCGAGCCGCCGGTCTTCGTGGACGTGCCGGACCACCGCACCGAGGTCCTCGGCCTGGAGCTGGCCTGCGCGGACTATCTGTCCGAGGTGCCGTGGATCCTCGTCGAGCGCGGCGGCGACATCTGCCACGAGCTGGAGGAGGTCGGCCGCGAGTACAGCGCGGACGCGATCGTCGTCGGCTCCACGCACGGCATCGTCGGCCGCATCTTCGGCTCCGTCGCGGGACGGCTCGCGCGGCGCGCGCAGCGGCCCGTCATCGTCATCCCCTGACGCCCGCCCGGCTCTTCCCGACACCCGCCCGCTCCGGGCGAGGCGCACGGTTCCCCATGTGACGGATGCTCAACTTCCGTACGGGGCTGCCCTTCCGGGCAGATAAATCTACTCACGCGTAGAGGTGCGATGTGCCCTGGTGAAGGGTACATAAGGGTCATCCGGACGGCCGCCGGCCCAGAGCTCAGGGCTCTCCCGGGGCGCCCCGCGGACCGGGGGGTGACGGCCACCGGCCGGAGCGGGCGCGGGCCGGGGTAATGGGCGACCCCGGCCCTTGCAGGAACGACCCCCTGTGTGCTGGTGGCACGCACAGGGGGTCGTTCACGTGGTGGGCGGCGGCTACTCGACGGTGACGGACTTCGCGAGGTTGCGCGGCTTGTCGATGTCCCGGCCCAGGGCCAGCGCCGTGTGGTACGCGAGGAGTTGGAGCGGGATGCCCATGAGGATCGGGTCCAGCTCGTCCTCGTTCTTCGGCACGACGATCGTCTGGTCGGCCTTCTCCTGCTCCTGGTGCGCGACCGCGAGGATCTTGCCGCTGCGGGCCTTGATCTCCTCCAGGGCGGCGCGGTTCTTCTCCAGGAGGTCGTCGTTCGGGACGATCGCGACCGTCGGCAGCGCGGGCTCGATGAGCGCGAGCGGGCCGTGCTTGAGCTCGGAGGCCGGGTAGGCCTCGGCGTGGATGTACGAGACCTCCTTGAGCTTGAGGGAGGCCTCACGGGCGACGGGGTAGCCGCGCACGCGCCCGATGAAGAGCATCGAACGGGCGTCCGCGTACTGCTTGGCGATCTTCTTGATCTCGTCCTCCTGCTTGAGGATCTCCGAGATCTGGCCGGGCAGCTTGCGCAGGCCCTCGATGATCCGCTTGCCGTCGGAGACCGACAGGTCGCGGATGCGGCCCAGGTGCAGGGCGAGCAGGCCGAAGGCGACGGTGGTGTTGGTGAAGCACTTGGTGGAGACGACGCAGACCTCCGGGCCCGCGTGGACGTACACGCCCGCGTCCGCCTCGCGGGCGATCGCCGAGCCGACCACGTTCACCACGCCGAGGACGCGGGCGCCCTTGCGCTTGAGCTCCTGGACGGCGGCGAGCACGTCGTAGGTCTCGCCGGACTGCGAGACGGCGATGTAGAGGGTGTCGGGGTCCACCACCGGGTTGCGGTAGCGGAACTCGCTCGCGGGCTCCGCGTCGGCGGGGATGCGGGCCAGCTCCTCGATCATCTGGGCGCCGATCATGCCCGCGTGGTACGAGGTGCCGCAGCCGAGGATCTTGACGCGGCGCACCTTGCGGGCGTCGTGCGCGTCCAGGTTCAGGCCACCGAGGTGCACGGTGGAGAAGCGGTCGTCGATGCGGCCGCGGAGCACGCGGTCGACCGCGTCGGGCTGCTCGAAGATCTCCTTGTGCATGTACGTGTCGTGGCCGCCCATGTCGTACGACTCGGCCTCCCACTCCACGGTGGTCGGCGATGCCGTCGTGCGGGAGCCCTCGGTGGTGTACGTGCGGTAGTCGTCGGCCTTGATCGTGGCCATCTCGCCGTCGTCGAGGGTGACGACCTGGCGGGTGTGCGAGACGAGCGCGGCGACGTCCGAGGCGACGAACATCTCCTTCTCGCCGATGCCGAGGACGACGGGGGAGCCGTTGCGGGCGACCACGATGCGGTCGTTGAAGTCGGCGTGCAGCACGGCGATGCCGTACGTGCCCTCGATGTGCCGCAGCGCCTCGCGGACCTTCTCCTCCAGGGTGTCGGCCTGGGCGCGGGCGACGAGGTGGGTGAGGACCTCGGTGTCCGTCTCGGAGAGGAACTCGACGCCGTCGGCGGTGAGCTTGGCGCGCAGCTCGGAGGCGTTGTCGATGATGCCGTTGTGGACGACGGCGACCTTGCCGTCCTGGGACAGGTGGGGGTGCGCGTTCTCGTCGGAGGGGGCGCCGTGGGTGGCCCAGCGGGTGTGGGCGATGCCCGTCGTGCCCTTGAAGCGGGCCGGCACCTTGGCCTCCAGGTCGCGTACGCGGCCCTTGGCCTTGACCGTCTTCAGGCCCGTGGCCTTGGGGGAGGTGACGGCGATGCCCGCGGAGTCGTAGCCGCGGTACTCCAGGCGCTGGAGGCCTTCGAGGAGGAGCGGGGCGACGTCACGCTTGCCGATATATCCGACGATTCCGCACATGGAGGGTGTCCTAGTCGTAGAGGGATGGCCTGGCGGGCCGCGGTCCCGGCGTGGTCAGCCGTAGACGATGCGGCGCAGCTGTCTCAGCGTGAGTTCCGGCGGGGCGACCGCGCGGTACCCGAGGTCCGCCGAGATCTGTTGGAAGATCGCCGCGTTCAGCAGGCCCTGACCCTGCAGTTCGCGGTGGCGGCGACGGACGAACTGCTCGGTCGTCTCGTCGAAGTAGGCGAGCACGTCCTGGACGACCCGCAGCGCTTCGCCCCGCTGGAGCGGGGTGCTGCGGGTGAGGTGATCCACCAGGTCGTCGTGCATGCGTCGATCCTGGGGTATCGGATGACCGTTCGCAAGAATCCTGCCCGGAATCGGGCAGGGTCGTGTCGGAACGGGCCACCGGGTGGCGCAAACGACGCTTCCGTGCGGGCCCGGGTCCGCACGCGGGACGCGCGCACCGCACCGCGTGCCCGTCCGGCGCGCTCACATGCGGCGCAGGACCGCCTGCTTCGCCGTCGAGAACTCCTCGTCCGTGAGGATCCCGGCCCGGTGCAGCTCGCCCAGCTCCCGCAGGCGGCGCAGCAGCGCGTCGTGGTCGTCGGCCGGGGGCTGCGCGGCCGGGGCGGCGGCCCCGGGGGCGGGCGGCGCGAGCGTCTTGGGGGCGGCGGGGCCCGAGGGGTGCGGCAGGCGGGCCTGGACCGCCGCGGCCACCAGCGCCATCAGCGGGTCCTTCTTGAAGCCCCACAGCTCGACCGCGTTCGGGTCGTACTTCGGCGGGGTCTTGGTCGGCGCGTTGCGCACGGCGAAGCGCAGGTAGCCGTTCTCCAGGCCGAGCGCGGGCTGCCACTCCACCGCCGCGACCTCGGTGAGCGCGAGCGAACGGGGGCCGGCCGCGGACTTGGCCTCCTCCGTCTTCCAGTTCCACTCCAGGCGGACGGTCTCCCCGTCGAAGCTCGCCGTGCCGTCCCCGGCCGAGTGGGACAGCGGCACCGGGGGGCCCGTCAGGAGGTACGCGTCGCAGGGCGCGGCCGGCACCTGTTCGAGCAGGTGGGCGTTGCGGACCTCGTCGACCAGGTACTCCGCGACGCCGTACCGGTCCGGCTCGACGGTGAGCCGGTACGGGTCCGCGGAGTCCGTCAGCTTTCCGCCGGTCGCCTGGAGCAGCGGATCGGCGCCGTCCCGCAGGCGCAGCCGCAACCGGCCCGACTTCTTGCCCTGTTCGAAGGCGATGCCCGCCAACGCCGTCAGGGGGACGGCCAGTTCACCGAGCGACCTGCGCAACAGGGAGACGTTCTTGTCGCGGCCCGGCACCAGGCGCAGCGTCTCTCCGTCGAAGGTCCAGGTCCCGTCGCGCTGGATGATTTCCGCCATGCGGGGATTCTCGCATCGCGCGCACGGTCGGCCGGTCCGTACCCCTTGACCCCTGGTGGGGCCCGGGTTACCAAGGAGAACTGTTCGATTGCGATGCACCACGGTAGCGCCGCCGACGCGCCGCACTCGTGCCCCACCGCGGCGCAGGCCCGTCGAAGGGACCCGCTTGTGAGATCGCACAGCAGGACGACCGGCACGCCGTACGGCGCACAACCCGGAGGAGCGCGGGGCGGTACGCCGGGCAGGACCAGGACGCGCCGGATCCTCGGCTCGCTGCTGCTCGTCGGGGCGATGGGCGTCTCCTCCTTCGCCGCGGCGCCCCCGAGGGCCGCGGCGGGCGCCGAGCTCCCCGCCCTCACCCCGCTCGGCCGGGTGGTGCCCGCGCCGCTGAGGACCGAGGAGGGCGGGGCCGGTTACGAGATCACCGCCAAGACGCGGATCCGGGTCGGCGCGGGCGCGCGGGAGCGCCGGGTCGCCGAGTACCTCGCCGCGGTGCTGCGCCCTTCCACCGGTTACCGGCTGCCCGTCACCACCGGCAAGGGCGAGGACGGCATCCGGCTGCGCATCGGCGCGGGGGCGGCGGACAAGGCGCTGGGCGCCGAGGGCTACCGGGTCGTCTCCGCGCGCGGCTCCCTCACCATCACCTCCCGGACGGGCGCCGGGCTCTTCCACGGCGTCCAGACGGTGCGCCAGCAACTGCCCGCAGCCGTCGAGAAGAAGACGGAGCAGCGCGGCCCCTGGCGCGTCGCGGGCGGCACCGTCACGGACCGGCCGCGCTACGCGTACCGCTCGACGATGCTCGACGTCTCCCGGCACTTCTTCACCGTCGACCAGGTCAAGCGCTACATCGACCAGGCGGCCCTCTACAAGATGAACAAGCTGCACCTGCACCTCAGCGACGACCAGGGCTGGCGCATCGCCGTCGACTCCTGGCCGCGCCTGACGACGTACGGCGGGTCCACGCAGGTCGGCGGCGGCAGGGGCGGCTACTACACCAAGGCGCAGTACAAGGAGATCATCGACTACGCGGCCTCGCGCTATCTGGAGGTCGTCCCGGAGATAGACATGCCCGGGCACACCAATGCCGCGCTCGCCTCGTACGCCGAGCTGAACTGCGACGGTGTCGCCCCGCCGCTCTACACCGGCACCGAGGTCGGCTTCAGCTCGCTGTGCGCGACGAAGGGCGTGACGTACGACTTCGTGGACGACGTGATCCGTGAGCTCGCCGCCATGACGCCGGGCACGTACCTCCACATCGGCGGCGACGAGGCGCACTCCACCAGCCACGAGGACTTCGTCGCCTTCATGGACAAGGTGCAGCCGATGGTCGCCAAGTACGGCAAGACGGTGCTCGGCTGGCACCAGCTGACCGGTGCCACGCCCGCCGAGGGCGCCGTCGCGCAGTACTGGGGCTACGACCGGACCGGCGCCGCCGAGCGGGAGCAGGTCGTGAACGCCGCGAAGAACGGCACCCGGCTGGTCCTCTCGCCGGCCGACCGCGCCTACCTCGACCACAAGTACACCAAGGACACCCCGCTCGGTCTTTCCTGGGCGGGCTACGTCGAGGTGCAGCGGTCCTACGACTGGGACCCGGGCACGTATCTGCAGGGCGCTCCCGCGAAGGCGGTCATCGGGGTCGAGGCGCCGCTGTGGTCGGAGACGCTGTCGACCTCCGCGCAGCTCGACTTCATGGCGTTCCCGCGGCTGCCCGGCATCGCCGAGCTGGGCTGGTCGCCCGCGGCCACGCACGACTGGGACGCGTACAAGGTGCGGCTCGCCGGGCAGGCCCCGCGCTGGGACGCGCTGGGCATCGGCTACTACAAGTCGCCGCAGGTGCCCTGGCCCGCGGGGTGAGACCCGCGGGGTGAGAGGGGACGGGCGCCCCGGAGGACCGTCTCCGGGGCGCCCGCCGGCTAGGTGAGCTTCTTGGCCTTCTCGATCGCGTCCGCGAGGTCCTCCAGGATCGGCGCGCACTTGTCGTACGAGAAGATCGGCTCCGTGACGCGCGGGATGACCTGTCCGGCCCTGACGGCGGGGAGCTTGCGCCAGGTCGGCTCGGACTTGTCCAGGGCGGCGGGCTGGATGGCCGAGGTGCGGTTGTCCATCATGATCAGGTCCGCGGGGTAGCGGTCGACGTTCTCCCAGCTGAGGTTCTCGAACCAGCCGCCGGACTCCGACTTGGCCTTCTCCGGCGGCTCGACGAGGTTCACGCCGAGCGCCTTGAAGTACTCCAGGTCCACCGAGAGGTTCGAGCCGGAGACGTAGAACAGGTCCTGGCTCGCGGAGCCGACGAGGACCTTGATGTCCTTGTTGGCCCCGGCGACCTTGCGCAGCCGCTCGGAGGCGTCCTCGAAGCGCTTCTTCGCCCGGGTGACCTTCGCCGACCGCACGTCCGCGCCGAGCGACTCGGCGAGCGCCTCGATGCGCCGCAGCGGCTGGGTGAGCCGGCGGTCGTACACGCTGATGCCGACGCTCGGGGCGAGCTTCAGGATCTTGTCCGTGCTCTCCTCCGGGACGTACCAGAGGGTGCCCTTGGCGTCGAACATGGTGGAGATCAGGACGTCCGGGGCGAGGCTCGCGTACTTCTCGATGCTGAAGTCGCCCCAGGTGTTGCCGAGGACCGTCAGCTTGCTGACGTCCATGTCGCCGGCCTGCACGTCGGCCTTGCCGCCCTTGGTCGTCGTCGGGCCGAAGACGCCCTTGACCTCGATGCCGTAGTCGAACAGGGCGGCCGCGACACCGGTGAACGCCACGATCGACCTGGGCGTCGCGTCGCTTCTGGCGGTCTTGCCGCGGTCGTCCTCGAAGCTCCACGGGCCCGACCCGCCCGCGCCGGTGTCGCCGCCGGCGGATCCGTCCTTCTTCTTGTCGCCGCAGGCCGCCAGGACGGCGGTCAGGCCGAGAGCGCCACCGGCGGCGAGGAGGCCGCGGCGGGAAGGCTGGGGGAGGCGGGCCTGGGGCATGGGCGTCTCTGCTTTCGTGACGTGCGGCGGCCGGGGACCGGGAGCCGCCGGCCGGAACAGAAGCTTAGGCTAACCTAAGTTAATCGGAGCCCGATGTTCCGTACCTGCCGCGCCCGGCCCGCGCCCGGCTCCCCCCCGGCCCGCGCCCGTCAGCCCGCGAAGCCCAGCTCCCGGGCGATCAGCATGCGCTGCACCTCGCTCGTGCCCTCGCCGATCTCCAGGATCTTGGAGTCCCGCCACATGCGGGCGACCGGGTACTCGTTCATGAAGCCGTAGCCGCCGTGGATCTGGGTGGCCTCGCGGGCGTTGTCCACGGCGACCGTCGAGGAGTAGAGCTTGGCGATGGCCGCCTGCTTCTTGAAGGGCTCGCCCGCGACCAGGCGCGAGGCGGCGTCGTGCCACCCGACGCGGGCCATGTGCGCCCGCGTCTCCATGTCGGCGAGCTTGAACTGGATCGCCTGGTTCGCCCCGATCGGCTTCCCGAAGGCGTGCCGCTCCCTGGCGTACTTCACGGACTCGTCCACGCAGCCCTGGGCGAGGCCGGTGGCCAGCGCGGAGATCGCCACGCGGCCCTCGTCGAGGATGTGCAGGAACTGCGCGTACCCGCGGCCCTCCTGGCCCAGCAGATTCGCCGCGGGGACGCGGACGTCGGAGAAGGACAGCTCGCGGGTGTCCGAGGCGTTCCACCCGACCTTCGAGTAGGGCGCGGCCACCGTGAAGCCCGGCGTCCCGGACGGCACGATGATCGAGGAGATCAGCGGGCGCCCGTCCTCCTTGCGGCCGGTGACGGCGGTGACCGTGACCAGGCCCGTGATGTCCGTGCCGGAGTTGGTGATGAAGCACTTGGAGCCGTTGATCACCCAGTCGTCGCCGTCGCGCACCGCCGTCGTGCGGGTGCCGCCCGCGTCCGAGCCGCCGTCTGGCTCGGTCAGACCGAACGCGCCGAGCACCTCGCCCGCGCACAGCCGGGGCAGCCACGTGCGCTTCTGCTCCTCGGTGCCGAAGAGGTGCAGCGGCATCGCGCCCAGCGAGACGCCCGCCTCCAGCGTGATCGCCACCGAGGAGTCGACGCGGGCGAGCTCCTCCAGGGCGATGCCCAGGGCGAAGTAGTCACCGCCCATGCCGCCGTACTCCTCGGGAAAGGGCAGGCCGAACAGGCCCATGCGGCCCATCTCGCGGACGATCTCGTAGGGGAACTCGTGGCGCTCGTAGAAGTCACCGATCTTGGGGGCCACGACGTCGTGCGCGAACGCCTCGACCGTGCGGCGCAGTTCCTCGTGCTCGGGGCTCAGGCGGTGGTCCATCGTTGTTCACTGCTCCTGGTGGGAGGCGGTCTGCTCGTCGTGTGAGCGGGCCGTGAGGGCACGGACGGTGCGGGAGGGGCTGGGTCGGCCCAACCGGTCGGCCATCCAGGCGCTTGTGGCGCTGAGACGGACGAGGTCGACCCCGGTGTCGATGCCGAGGCCGTGCAGCATCCAGACGAGGTCTTCGGTCGCCAGGTTTCCGGTGGCGCTCTTCGCGTACGGGCAGCCGCCGAGGCCGCCCGCGGAGGCGTCCACCGTCGTCACGCCGTGCTGCAGGGCGGCGAGGGTGTTGGTGAGCGCCTGGCCGTACGTGTCGTGGAAGTGGACGCCGATGCGCTCGGTCGGCACCTGGACGGCGTTGAGCGCGGCGAGCATCGCCGAGACGTGGCCCGGGGTGGCCACGCCGATCGTGTCGCCGAGGCTCAGCTCGTCGCAGCCCATGTCGATCAGGGCGCGGCTGACCCGGACGACCTTGGAGATGGGCACGGCGCCCTCCCACGGGTCGCCGAAGCACATCGAGAGGTAGCCGCGGACGTGCACGCCCTCCTGGCGGGCGCGGGCGACGACCGGCGCGAACATCGCGAGGGCCTCGTCCACCGTGCGGTTGAGGTTGGCCCGGGCGAAGGACTCGGTGGCGCTGGCGAAGACCCCGACGCGGCGCGCGCCGAGCGCCAGCGCGCGGTCCAGGCCGCGCTCGTTCGGCACGAGGACCGGCAGGTGGACGTCGGGGAGGTCGCCGAGGAGCGGGAACAGCTGCTCCGCGTCGGCCAGTTGGGGCACCCATTTGGGGTGCACGAAGCTGGTCGCCTCGACGGTGCCGAGGCCCGCCTCGGCCAGGCGGTGGATGAACTCCGCCTTGATCTCCGTGGGGACGACCGTCTTCTCGTTCTGCAGGCCGTCGCGGGCGCCGACCTCGTGGATGCGCACGCGGGCGGGCAGGCCGCGGGTCGGCACGACCATGGGCAGCGGCGCCTCGGCCAGCTCCAGCGGCGTGTCCGCGGAACCGCCCGCGGCGGGCGGGGCCGCACTGGGGTCGGTGGTCATTCCTGCTCCTCCTCGGGGGTGACGACGGCGAGGACCTGGTCCATGGCGACGGTCGTGCCCGGGGTGACGTCGAGCTCGGCGACGGTGCCGGCGTGCGGGGCGGAGATGACGTGCTCCATCTTCATCGCCTCGACCACGAGCAGGCTCTGGCCGGCGCTCACCCGGTCGCCGGGGGAGACCTTCACGACGGTGACGGTGCCGGGCATGGGGGCGGTGAGCGCGTCCGCCCCGGCGTGCGCGGCGCCGGTCAGGGAGGCCGCGACCGGGTCGTGGTCCTGGACGTGCCAGGCGTCGCCGCCGCTGCCGAGCCAGTCGCCCGCGCGGCGGAAGGTGTGCAGGGTGCCGTCCACGGTGACCGCGACGCGGTCGGCGGTGACGGTGCGGCCGGTGGCGCGCAGCCGGTGCGCGACGGGGTCGTGGCCCGCGACGCGCAGCCAGTGCGTGACGGGTGCCGGGGTGCCGCCGAGCCGCCAGCCGCTCGGCACGGAGAAGGGGTCGGTCCAGCCGTCGCCCGGGGGCTGCAGCGCGGCCTCGCGCACGGCGGCCGCCGCCTCGTACACCTCGTCCGGCACCCCGTCCGGGACCAGGGACCCGGCCTCGCGCTCCACCAGGCCGGTGTCCAGGTCGCCCGCCACCACGGCCGGGTGGGCGAGGAGCCTGCGCAGGAAGCCCGCGTTGGTCGGGACGCCGAGGGTGACCGTGTCCGCGAGGGCCGCGCGCAGCTTGCGCAGGGCGGTGGCGCGGTCGGGGCCGTAGGCGATGACCTTGGAGAGCATCGGGTCGTAGAGGCTGCCGACCTCGGTGCCCTCGCTCAGGCCGGAGTCGGTGCGCACGCCCTCGCCCTGCGGCTCGTGCAGGGACAGGACGGTGCCGCCCGAGGGCAGGAAGCCGCGGGCGGGGTCCTCGGCGCAGACGCGGGCCTCCACGGCGTGCCCGGTCAGGGTGATGTCGTCCTGGGCGAAGGGCAGTTCCTCGCCGGCGGCCACCCGCAGCTGCCACTCGACCAGGTCGAGCCCGGTGATCAGCTCGGTGACCGGGTGCTCCACCTGGAGGCGGGTGTTCATCTCCATGAAGTAGTACGAGGAGGGGTCGTTGCCCGGCACGATGAACTCGACGGTGCCCGCGCCCGCGTACCCGCAGGAGCGGGCCGCCTGGGCCGCGGCCTCGCCCATCGCCGCGCGCGTGGCCTCGTCCAGGAGGACGCTGGGCGCCTCCTCGATGATCTTCTGGTGGCGGCGCTGCAGCGAGCACTCGCGCTCGCCGAGGTGCACCACGTGGCCGTGGGCGTCGGCGAGGACCTGGATCTCGATGTGCCGGGGGCGGTCGACCCAGCGCTCCACGAGCAGCGTGTCGTCGCCGAAGGAGGCGCGGGCCTCGCGGCGGGCGGCCGCGATCTCGTCGGCGAGGAGCGCCTCGTCGCGCACCAGGCGCATGCCCTTGCCGCCGCCGCCCGCGCTGGGCTTGAGCAGCACCGGCGTGCCGATCTCGCGTGCCGCCGCGGCCAGTTCGGCGTCGGTCAGGCCGCTGCCGGAGGAGCCGGGCACGACCGGGACGCCGGCCGCCTTCACCGTCTCCTTGGCGCGGATCTTGTCGCCCATCAGGGAGATGGCGCCGGCGGGCGGGCCGATGAAGGTCAGCCCCGCGTCGGCGCAGGCCTGCGCGAAGCCGGCGTTCTCCGCGAGGAAGCCGTAGCCCGGGTGGACGGCCTGGGCGCCGGACGCCGCCGCGGCCGCCAGCAGGCGCTCCACGGACAGATAGCTCTCGGCGGCCGGTGCGGGCCCGAGCCGGACGGCCGTGTCGGCCTCGCGCACGTGCCGGGCGTCGGCGTCCGCGTCGCTGAAGACGGCGACGGAGCGGACGCCGAGAGCCCGCAGCGTGCGGATGACGCGGACCGCGATCTCGCCGCGGTTGGCGACGAGCACCGTGTCGAACATGGTCCCTCTCCCCGAGGTGGTCCCTTGCTGGAAGTCGCTCATGGTCGGCCCCTCACATCCGGAAGACGCCGAAGCGGGGCTCGCCGAGCGGGGCGCCCGCGCACGCCGTCAGGGCGAGGCCGAGCACCTGGCGGGTGTCCAGCGGGTCGATGACCCCGTCGTCCCAGAGGCGGGCCGTGGCGTAGTAGGCGTTGCCCTGCGCGTCGTACTGGGCGCGGATCGGGTCCTTGAAGGCCTCCTCGTCCGCGGCGGGCCACTCCTCGCCGCGCGCCTCCAGCTGGTCGCGCTTGACCGTGGCGAGGACGGAGGCGGCCTGCTCGCCGCCCATCACGGAGATCTTGGCGTTCGGCCACATCCACAGGAAGCGGGGGGAGTAGGCCCGGCCGCACATCGAGTAGTTGCCCGCGCCGTACGAACCGCCGACGACGACGGTCAGCTTGGGCACCCGGGCGCAGGCCACGGCCGTCACCATCTTCGCGCCGTGCTTGGCGATGCCGCCCGCCTCGTAGTCCCTGCCGACCATGAAGCCGGAGATGTTCTGCAGGAACACCAGGGGGATGCCGCGCTGGTCGCAGAGCTCGATGAAGTGGGCGCCCTTCTGGGCGGACTCGGAGAACAGGATGCCGTTGTTCGCCACGATCCCGACCGGGTGGCCGTGGATGTGGGCGAAGCCGGTGACCAGGGTCGTGCCGTACTCCGACTTGAACTCGGCGAAGCGCGAGCCGTCGACCACGCGCGCGATGACCTCGCGGACGTCGTAGGGGGTGCGGGAGTCGGTGGGCACCGCGCCGTACAGCCCCAGGGGGTCGACCTTGGGCTCCTCCACGGGCTGGACCGACCACGGCAGCGGGCCGCGCTCGGGGAGCGTGGAGACGATGGTGCGCACGATGCGCAGGGCGTGGGCGTCGTCCTCGGCGAGGTGGTCGGTCACTCCGGAGGTGCGGGAGTGGACCTCGCCGCCGCCCAGCTCCTCGGCGGTGACGACCTCGCCGGTGGCGGCCTTCACCAGGGGCGGGCCGCCGAGGAAGATCGTGCCCTGATGGCGCACGATCACCGCCTCGTCGCTCATCGCGGGCACGTACGCCCCGCCGGCCGTGCAGGAGCCGAGGACGGCGGCGATCTGCGGGATGCCCGCGCCGGACATCCGGGCCTGGTTGTAGAAGATCCGGCCGAAGTGCTCGCGGTCGGGGAAGACGTCGTCCTGCATCGGCAGGAAGGCGCCGCCCGAGTCGACCAGGTAGAGGCACGGGAGGTGGTTCTCCAGGGCCACCTCCTGGGCGCGCAGGTGCTTCTTCACGGTCATGGGGTAGTACGTGCCGCCCTTGACCGTGGCGTCATTGGCGACGATCACGCACTCGCGGCCCGAGACGCGGCCGATCCCGGCGATGACGCCGGCCGCGGGGGCGTCCCCGCCGTACAGCCCGTCGGCCGCGAGGGGGGCCAGCTCCAGGAAGGGGGAGCCGGGGTCCAGGAGGGTGTCCACGCGGTCGCGGGGCAGCAGCTTGCCGCGCGCCACATGGCGGGCCCGCGACCGCTCGCCGCCGCCGAGCGCGGCCGCCGCGAGCTTGGCCCGCAGCTCTTCGGCGAGGGCGGTGTGTGCCGCCTCGTTCGCCCGCCATGCCTCGGACGCGGGATCCGCCGCGCTCGCCAGCACTGGTGCCTGCCGCATCAGTCGAGCCCCCTTGCTCGGTTCTTTCGGTGCACTCGGTCGACCTTCGGTTCGGTTAATGACCGTTAACGTGTTTCCCCAAGGTTAACGATCGCTAACCGGCCTGTCTAGAATCAATTCCATGGCCACGAGAACCGACGCCCCCACCCGGCGCGAGCAGATCCTCAAGGAGGCCGCCCGGCTCTTCGCCGAGCGCGGCTTCCACGGAGTCGGAGTCGACGAGATAGGAGCGGCCGTCGGCATCAGCGGCCCCGGTCTCTACCGGCACTTCGCGGGCAAGGACGCGATGCTCGCCGAGCTGCTGGTGGGCATCAGCGGGCAGCTCCTGACGGGCGGCAAGCGGTGCGTGGCCGACGTGGACGGCTCGCCCGGGCGCGTCCTGGACGCGCTCATCCAGGGGCACATCGACTTCGCCCTGGACGACCGCTCCCTGATCACCCTGCACGACCGTGAGCTGGACCGCCTGCGGGACAGCGACCGCAAGCTGGTGCGCCAGCTCCAGCGGCAGTACGTGGAGATCTGGGTCGACGTCGTGCGCAAGGTCTACCCGGACCTCGCGGAGAACGCGGCGCGGGTCGCCGTGCACGCCGTCTTCGGGCTGCTGAACTCCACCCCGCACCTGAGCCGCCGCGACGCGCTGCCGAGCCGTACGGCGATGTCGGACCTGCTGCACCGGCTCGCGCGCGGGGCGTTCGCCGCCGCGGTCGCCCCGGCCGCCGGGTGACGCCGGGCGGCCGAGTGACACGCGTCTCTGGACGCTCTGGTGACTCCCGGGTAACCTGCCTCTGAGCAAGCGCTTAGTCGCCGTAGGCCGTAGGCAGAGGGAGTTCTCCGTGCGCCGTACCGTTTTCAATGAGGACCACGAGGCGTTCCGGGAGACCCTGCGCGCCTTCATCGAGGCCGAGGTCGTCCCGGTCCACGACGAGTGGTTCGCCGCCGGTCAGGTGCCGCGCGAGTTCTACTACAAGCTCGCCGAGCTGGGCCTCTTCGGCATCAACGTGCCCGAGGAGTTCGGCGGTGCCGGCCTGGACACCCACAAGTTCGAGGCCATCCAGTACGAGGAGACCGCCCGCGCGGGCGTCACCTTCGGCGGCTCCGGCGTCCACGTGCTGCTCGCCCTGCCCTACATCAAGGCGCTCGCCACCGACGAGCAGAAGAAGCGCTACCTGGAGAAGTTCGTCTCCGCCGAGGAGATGTGGGCGCTCGCGATGACCGAGCCGGGCACCGGCTCCGACCTCGCGGGCATGAAGAGCACCGCCAAGCTCTCCGAGGACGGCACCCACTACGTCCTCAACGGCTCCAAGACCTTCATCACCGGCGGCGTGCACGCCGACCGCGTGATCGTCTGCGCGCGCACCTCCGCGCCCACCGCCGAGGACCGCCGCTTCGGCATCTCCCTCTTCGCCGTCGACACCAAGTCCGAGGGCTACTCCATCGGCCGCAAGCTCGACAAGCTCGGCCTGAAGACCTCCGACACCGCCGAGCTCGCCTTCGTCGACGTGAAGGTCCCCGTCGAGGACCTCCTCGGCGAGGAGAACAAGGGCTTCTACTACCTCGGCAGCAACCTGCCCTCCGAGCGCTGGGGCATCGCCTACGGCGCGTACGCGCAGGCCAAGGCCGCCGTCCGGTTCGCCAAGGAGTACGTCCAGGACCGCACGGTCTTCGGCAAGACGGTCGCCTCCTTCCAGAACACCAAGTTCGAGCTGGCCGCCTGCCAGGCCGAGGTGGACGCCGCCGAGGCCGTCGCCGACCGCGCCCTGGAGGCCCTGGACGCGGGCGAGCTGACCGCCGCCGAGGCCGCCTCCGCGAAGCTGTTCAACACCGAGGTCGCCCACCGCGTCATCGACAAGTGCCTCCAGCTGCACGGCGGCTACGGCTTCATGAACGAGTACCCCATCGCCCGCCTGTACGCGGACAACCGCGTCAACCGCATCTACGGCGGCACCAGCGAGGTCATGAAGATGATCATCGCGAAGAACATGGGCCTGTAGGGCCGCTCGGACGAGACGCCCTGTAGAACTCCTCCCATGAACCAGGCACTCGAAGCCCTCCTCGATCTGCTCGACCTGGAGCGGATCGAGGAGGACATCTTCCGGGGCGTGAGCCGCTCGGCGCTCGTGCCCCGCGTCTTCGGCGGCCAGGTCGCCGCCCAGGCCCTCGTCGCCGCCGGACGCACCGTCCCCGACGACCGGCCCGCCCACTCCCTGCACGCGTACTTCCTGCGCCCCGGCGACCCGGGCGCGCCCATCGTCTACACCGTGGACCGCATCCGCGACGGCCGCTCCTTCACCACCCGCCGCGTCGTCGCCGTCCAGCACGGGCAGCCGATCTTCCACCTCTCCGCGTCCTTCCAGACGTACGAGGAAGGCCTGGAGCACCAGGAGCAGATGCCGCCCGCGCTCGACCCGGAGACGCTGCCCACCGCCGCCGAGACGCTCCCGCGCCACCTGCCCGCGCACGTCGCCGAGCGGCTCCTGGAGACCCGCGCCGCCGTCGACCTGCGCTACGCCGACGAGCCGCCGTGGGCCACCGTCGGACAGCCCCGCGAGCCGCGCTCCCAGGTCTGGTTCCGCGCCAACGGCAAGCTCGCCGACTACGCGTCCGACCCCCTGCTGCACGTCTGCCTGGCCACCTATGTCTCCGACATGACGCTGCTCGACTCCGTGCTGCTCGCGCACGGCCGCGGCGGCTGGGCCGTCGGCGACGTCGTCGGCGCCTCCCTCGACCACGCCATGTGGTTCCACCGGCCCTTCCGCGCCGACGAATGGCTCCTCTACGACCAGGAGTCGCCCTCGTCCTCCGGCGGCCGGGGCCTGGGCCAGGCCCGCATCTGGACGCAGGACGGCAGGCTGGCGGTCACCGTCATCCAGGAAGGCGTGATCCGGGTACCCCGCTGAGACCCGACCGGAGTTCGCGTTCCCCCCTGATCGGACATACCGTCCGACACATGAGTGAGCAACCGCCGGCGGGCGGCGGCGAGAGCACCTTCACGGTCGTCGTCGCCGCCGTCGCCAACCTCGGGATCGCGCTGGCCAAGGCCGTCGCGGGCATCGTCAGCGGCTCCAGCGCCATGCTCTCCGAAGCGGCGCACTCCGTCGCCGACACGGTCACCGAGCTGATGCTGCTCGTCTCCCTGAAGGCCAGTGACAAGCCCGCCGACGAGGAGCACCCGCTCGGCTACGGGGGCGCCCGCTACATCTGGGCGCTGCTCGCCTCCGTCGCCACGTTCGTCGGCGGCGGCGTCTTCGCCGTGTACGACGGCATCCACACCCTCACGCACGGCGAGGACCCCGGCGACCCGCTGATCTCGTACATCGTGCTCGGCATCGCCTTCCTCCTGGAGGGCTACTCGCTGCGCACCGGCCTGCGGCAGGCGCGCGGCGAGGCCGACCGGTTCGGCGTACACCTCAAGCGCTACCTGCGGCACACCCCCGACACCGCGGTCAAGGCCGTCGTGATGGAGGACTCGGCGGCGCTGGTGGGTCTCGTGCTGGCCGCGGCCGGACTGCTCGGCGGGCAGCTCACCGGCTCCGGCGTGTGGGACGGCGTCGCCTCGCTCTGCATCGGCGTGCTGCTCGTGTACGTCGCCTGGGTGCTCGGGCACGCCAACTCCGAGCTGCTCATCGGGCGCCCGCTGCCCGTCGAGATGCGGGCCGCGGTCCGCGCCGAGCTGCTCGCCGACCCGCACGTCGTGGACGTCCTCGAGCTCACCACCCTGCTCCAGGGCCCCAAGGAGGCCCTGGTCGCCGCGAAGGTCGACTTCCGGGACCTGTCGAGCGCCGCGGACATCGAGCGGGCCTGCGACCGGATGGCGCAGCGCATCCAGGAGCGCTTCCCCGCCGTCCGGCGGGTCTATCTGGACCCGACGCCGGGGCCGGGTCAGGAGCCGGGCGTCAGCCCCGCCGCGTCCAGCAGGTAGGCCGTCATCGGGTCGTAGTGGCGCGGGCTCGTCACGTGGTCGTCGAGCGGCACGGTCACCTGCACGGTGCCCTCGGCCTCGCCGATGAACAGCGCCGGGTCGTTGCAGTCCGCGTACCCCACGGAGTCCAGGCCGCGCTGGCCCGCCCGGCCCGCCCAGCCGTGGTCGGCGACGACCAGGCCGGGCTGCGGGCGGCCCGCGCGCTCCAGGCCGTCCAGGATCGCGTTCATCGGCTCGGGGGAGTGCGTATGCCACAGCGTCGCGCCGCGCTCCAGCATGGCCACGTCGGCGAACTGGAAGACCATGCCCTCGTCGGCGGTCAGGCCCTCGGGGATCACCACGATCTCGCAGCCCGCCGCGCGCAGGGCGGCGGCCGTCGCGCGGTGCACGTCGAGCAGGCCGCCGGGGTGGCCGGTCGCGAAGAGCACGCTGTCCTTGTCGGCGGCGGCCTTGCGCAGCCGGGCGGCCATGCGGTCCAGGGCGTCGACGGTCAGCTGCGGGTCGATGGTGTCCTGGCCGTGCCGGTACTGCGGGTCGTCGACGACACCGCAGCGCTCGGCCATCACCGCGAGGACGTCCTGCTCGTCGGTCCAGCGGTCGCCGAGCTCCAGGCCGAGCCAGTAGTGACGGTCGCCGTTCGCGAGCTTCCTGTAGTGGCTGAGGTTGTTCTCACGGGGCGTGGCGACGTCCCCCGCGATGCGGGTGCGGACGAGGTGGTCGACGAGCGCGGCGCGGCTGGGTATGGACATGGACCCCATTCTGCCGTCACTCGGGCCGTGGGGCCGGGGCGTCCCAGTAGGCGGGCCTGTGATGTGTGTTGCCCCGCGCCGGGGGGCGTTTTCGGCCGCGGGTCCGGTGTGGCTGGGCGCGCAGTTCCCCGCGCCCCTGGGGGGCGGCCGTTGTTCGTTCGGCCGCGGGTCTCTTGTGGCTGGGTGCGCAGTTCCCCGCGCCCCTGACCGGGCTCCTGTGGTTCGTTCGGCTGTGGGGTGGTGGGGGTGTTTGCGCAGTTCCCCGCGCCCCTGGTGGGGGCCCGTTGTTCGTTCGGCCGCGGGGCGCGCAGTTCCTCGCGTTCCTGGCCGGGGGCCTGTCGGTCCTCGGGGCGTGGGGGCGGTCATGGGGATCGGGTCAGGGCGAACCAGAGTTCCATGCGGACGTCCGGGTCGTTCAGGTCCGTGTTCAGGAGGGACGCGCAGCGGGTGATGCGCTGGCGGACCGTGTTGCGGTGGACGGAGAGGGCCACCGCCGTGCGGTCCCAGCTGCCGTGCAGGGAGAGCCAGGTGCGCAGGGTCCCCGTCAGGGCCGCGTGGGCGGTGAGGGGGGCGAGCAGGGCGCGGGCGTGGGCGTCCGCCTCCTCGGGGGCGACCAGGGCCGCGATGCCGTTCTCGTGGTGCCGCACCAGGGGCTGCCGGGTGGCCTCCGCACGGCGCAGCGCGCGGGCCGCCCGGGCGTCGGCGGCGGCCAGCTCGCCGGTCGGCGCGGCGGCGCAGACGCCCAGCGTCCAGCCGTCCGTCGCGCCGACGTCGCGGTCGGCGGGGACCAGGAGGCGTACCGCGCCGTCGGGCCCGTGCGGGTCGACCAGCACGCTGCCCAGGGCCGCGGCGAGTCCGGAGGCGGCCGGTGCGCCGGTGCCGTGCCGCTCGCCCGCGGAGTGCGTCACGCGCGCGTGCACCACGCTCCACCGCTCGCTGCCCAGGAGCGGCGCGGTCTGGGCCGCGTCCGCGCCCAGGAGCAGCCGCACCAGGGCCGCCGACCGGTCCGCCTCGGAGGCGCCCTGGTGCTCGCCGGTGAGCAGGGAGAGCAGGACCACCGCGGCGCCCGCGATGGTGTGGTCGCCCGGCTCGCGGCGGTCCGTGGCGACCCCGAGCGCGAAGCCCCGCCCGCCGCCCAGCGCGTACGCGGCCAGATGGGTGGGCCCCGCCGTGTCCGCGGCGGACGCCGGGGCGGCCGGCGCCGGGCGGCGCACCACCCCGGTCAGCTCCCGCAGTGCCCGCCGCACGGCGTCCCGCGCCTGCCCCGCCGTCTGCAGCTCCGCCCCGTCCGGCCCGTACAGCGCGGCGAGCCCGCCGAGCCTGGCCGCCAGCTGGCGCAGCACGGCGGGCACCGGGTCGGGCCGGGCGGCCGCCGTGGCGAGGCCCTGCTGGGCCTCCGTGACCCGGCGCAGCTCCGCGTGCCTGGCCTCCGCCATCAGCTGCCACACCGCGCGGGCGACCCCGCTGAAGGTGGTGCGCGGCGGCACCTCCACCAGCGGCAGGCCGTGCCGGTCGCAGGCCTCCACCAGGGCGCGCGGCACGGTGTCGTGCACGGGGGCGACGCCGAAGCCGAGGGCCGCGCCGCCCGCGGCGACGATGCGGCCCACATAGCCGTCGAGGTGGCCGTCCGCGCCCGTCGGGTCGGTGATGTGCACGCCCGCGGTCAGCAGCAGCTCGCCGCCCAGCAGGTACGGGTAGGGGTCCGTCATCTCCGAGGTGTGCACCCACTGCACGGCGGCCGCCGCCCCGCCGTGCGGGTCCGGTCCCGCGATCCGGCGCAGGCCCAGGTCCTCGCGGGCGAGCAGCGCGGCGAGCGGGACGGGCGGGGTCGGCGGGAGTGCCGGTGGGGTGGTGGGGGCTGCCGGATCGGCCACGGTGGACGTTCCATCCGTATCGGTCGTGGAAAGTAGAGGAAACGTACACTTCAGCGCTGCTTTCCGGCCACCTAAGGTCGTGCCGACCGCAGGCCTCGGGTACGGGCGGATGTCCCCGCGGCCGGTCGCCACCCCACCCCCCCCATCTGCACGACACGCCACCGAGGTGCGCGAAGGAGGCCCCCCTTATGGCCGTCGACTACACAGTGATCGTCGTCTATCTCGCCGGGATGCTGGCCATGGGCTGGTGGGGCATGCGCCGCGCCAAGTCCAAGGCCGAGTTCCTGGTCGCCGGGCGCCGCCTCGGGCCGTGGATGTACTCCGGGACCATGGCCGCGATCGTCCTCGGCGGCGCCTCCACCATCGGCGGCGTCGGCCTCGGCTACCAGTACGGCCTCTCCGGCGCCTGGATGGTCTTCACCATCGGCCTGGGCATCCTCGCGCTGAGCGTCTTCTTCTCGGCCCGCATCGCGCGCCTGAAGGTGTACACCGTCTCCGAGATGCTCGACCTGCGCTACGGAGGGCGCGCGGGCCTCATCTCCGGCGTCGTCATGTGGGCGTACACGCTGATGCTCGCGGTCACCTCGACCATCGCGTACGCCACCATCTTCGACGTCCTCTTCGACGTGAACCGCACCCTGGCGATCGTCATCGGCGGCTCGATCGTCGTCGCGTACTCCACGCTCGGCGGCATGTGGTCCATCACGCTCACCGACATGGTGCAGTTCGTGGTGAAGACCATCGGCGTGCTGCTGCTCCTGCTGCCCATCGCCGTCGTCAAGGCGGGCGGCTTCGGCGAGATGAAGGCCAAGCTGCCCACCGAGTACTTCGACCCGCTGGGCATCGGCGGCGAGACGATCTTCACGTATGTGCTGATCTACACCTTCGGCATGCTCATCGGGCAGGACATCTGGCAGCGCGTGTTCACCGCGCGCAGCGACAAGGTCGCCCGCTACGGCGGCACCGTCGCCGGCACGTACTGCCTGGTCTACGCGGTCGCGGGCGCCGTCATCGGCACCGCCGCCAAGGTCATGTACCCGAAGCTGCCGAGCGCCGACGCGGCGTTCGCGACCATCGTCAAGGACGAGCTGCCGATGGGGGTGCGCGGCCTGGTCCTCGCCGCCGCGCTCGCCGCCGTGATGTCGACGTCCTCCGGCGCGCTCATCGCCTGCGCGACCGTGGCCAACAACGACATCTGGGCGCGGCTGCGCGGGGCCGTCAAACCGGGGGCGGGCGAGGACGGGCCGCACGACGAGGTCAAGGGCAACCGCGCCTTCATCCTCGCCATGGGCGCCGCCGTGATCGTCATCTCCATCGCGCTCAACGACGTCGTCGAGGCCCTCACCGTCGCCTACAACCTGCTCGTCGCCGGGCTCCTCGTGCCGATCCTCGGCGGCCTGCTGTGGCGCCGCGGCACCGCGGCCGGCGCGCTCGCGGCCGTCGCCGCCGGTGGCCTGTCCGTCGTCGGCCTCATGTGGGGCTACGGCATCCTCGCCAACGAGCCCGTCTACTACGGCCTGCTGACCTCGCTCGCCGTGTACGTCGTCGTCTCCCTGGCCACCCGGCCCACCGACGCGGCCGTGCTCGCCGCCTGGCGCGAGCGGCTGGCGGGGCGGGGCGCCGAGGAGCCGGAGCCGCAGGCCCCGGCCGCCGTCTAGACCTCCGCGCGGCCCGTCTGCCGGCGGGCCGCGCGACACTTGAACCGCAGCACCCGCACCAACAGGAGGAACACCGACCATGAGCAGCGCCGAGACCCCGACGACCCCCCGCGGCCCCGTCGACTCCTCCCGCATCCCGAGGTACGCGGGCCCGGCGACGTACGCCCGCCTGCCCCGCCTCGACGAGGTCGGCGGCAGGACGGACGTCGCGGTGGTCGGCGTGCCCTTCGACACCGGCGTCTCGTACCGCCCCGGCGCCCGCTTCGGCGGCAACGCCATCCGGGAGGCCTCGCGCCTGCTGCGCCCCTACAACCCCGCCCAGGACGCCTCGCCGTTCGCGCTCGCGCAGGTCGCGGACGCCGGGGACATCGCGGCCAACCCCTTCAACATCAACGAGGCGGTGGACACCATCGAGGCCGCCGCCGACGACCTCCTCGGCTCCGGCGCCCGCATGATGACCCTCGGCGGCGACCACACCATCGCCCTGCCGCTGCTCCGCTCGGTCGCCAAGAAGCACGGCCCGGTCGCGCTGCTGCACTTCGACGCCCACCTGGACACCTGGGACACCTACTTCGGCGCCGAGTACACCCACGGCACGCCGTTCCGCCGGGCCGTGGAGGAGGGCATCCTCGACACCGAGGCGCTCTCGCACGTCGGCACGCGCGGCCCGCTGTACGGCAAGAAGGACCTCACCGACGACGAGAAGATGGGCTTCGGCATCGTCACCTCGGCGGACATCTACCGCCGCGGCGCCGACGAGGTCGCCGACCAGCTGCGCCAGCGCATCGGCGACCGCCCGCTGTACATCTCCATCGACATCGACTGCCTCGACCCGGCCCACGCGCCCGGCACCGGCACCCCCGAGGCGGGCGGCATGACCTCCCGCGAGCTCCTGGAGATCCTGCGCGGCCTGGCCTCCTGCAACCTCGTCTCGGCCGACGTCGTCGAGGTCGCCCCGGCCTACGACCACGCCGAGATCACCGCGGTCGCCGCCTCCCACACCGCGTACGAGCTGACGACGATCATGTCCCGCCAGATCGCGGAGGCCCGCGGCACGGGGAGCGAGAAGTGACCCACGACCACGACGTCGTCCTCAAGCCCACCGCCGCCCAGACCGAGGCCGCCCTGAACCCGCCCCCGGGGCGCAACGGCGGCGACCTCGTCGTCGAGACCCTCCAGGGACTCGGCGCCACCACGGTCTTCGGCCTGCCCGGCCAGCACGCGCTCGGCATGTTCGACGCGCTGCGCCGCTCCTCGCTCTCGTACGTCGGCTTCCGCGTCGAGAACAACACCGGGTTCGCGGCCGACGCGTACGGCAGGATCACCGGCGAGGTCGCCCCGCTGCTGCTCTCCACCGGGCCCGGCGCGCTCACCTCGCTCGCCGCGCTGCAGGAGGCCGCCGCGGGCTCCTCGCCGGTCCTCGCGATCGGCAGCCAGGTCCCGGTGGCCGGGCTCGGCGGCGGCCGCCACGGCTATCTGCACGAGCTGCGCGACCAGCAGGCGTCCTTCCGGGACGTCGTGAAGTCCGTCCATACGGTCCGCACCGCCTCGCAGATCCCCTCCGCGATCGCCGCGGCCTGGGAGTCGGCGCTCACCGCGCCGCACGGCCCGGTGTGGGTGGAGATCCCGCAGGACGTGCTCCTCGCCGCGACGACGCTGCCCGCCGTCACCGCGATGGACGCGACGCCCGAGGAGGTCGTGCCGCGCCCCGAGCTGACCGCGGTCGCCGCCGACCTGCTCGCCCGCGCCGAGCGCCCGGCGATCATCGCGGGCGGCGGAGTCGTGCGCTCCGACGCGAGCGGCAAGCTGCGCGCGCTCGCCGAGCTGGTGAACGCCCCGGTGGTCACCACCTTCGGCGGCAAGGGCGCCTTCCCCTGGGAGCACCCGCTCTCGCTCCAGTCCTGGCTGGAGGACCGGCACACCACGGACTTCCTGGAGGACGCGGACGTCCTCCTGGTGGTCGGCTCCGGACTCGGCGAGCTCTCCTCGAACTACCACACCTTCACGCCCCGCGGCCGGGTGATCCAGATCGAGGCGGACGCCGGGAAGCTGGAGTCCAACCACCCCGGCCTCGGCATCCACGCGGACGCGCGCATCGCGCTCTCGGCGCTCCTGGAGACCATCGGGGCGCCCCGCGAGGACCCCACGGCGCCCGAGCGGGTCGCCCGGGTCCTCGCCGGGGTCCGTGAGCGGATCGCCGCCCAGGACCTCACCCTGGAGCAGGACGTGCTGGCCGCCGTCCGCGCGGCCCTGCCGGACGCGTCGCCGTCCTTCTGGGACATGACGATCCTCGCCTACTGGGCGTGGTCGGCGTTCGACGCCCGGCGGCCGAACACCATGCACTCGGCGCAGGGCGCGGGCGGCCTCGGCTACGGCTTCCCCGCGGCCCTCGGCGCGGCGGCCGCGGACCCCTCGCAGCCGGTCCTCGCGGTCTCCGGCGACGGCGGCGCGATGTACTCGATCGCGGAGCTGGCCACCGCCCGGCAGTACGACCTGCCGGTGACCTGGCTGATCGTCGACGACGGCGGCTACGGCATCCTGCGCGAGTACATGTCCGACGCCTTCGGCGAGGCGAGCGCCACGGAGCTGGCCCGCCCCGACTTCGTCGCGCTCGCGGAGTCCTTCGGGGTGCCGGGCGTGCGGACGTCGCCGGAGACGCTCCGGGACGACCTGGCGAAGGCGCTGGCGGAGCCCGGTCCTTCGGTGGTGGTGCTCCCCGCGCTCCTGAAGATGTTCGCGCCGACGCATCTGGACTGACCCGAGATGGTCGTACTAATTCGTACAACCCTTCACCGGTGCCGGTGAGTCATGGTGTCGAGCGCGTCGGGGGGCGCGCTTGTACGGACCCCGAGGGTCGCGTACGGACCCCAGGGGATGGGAAGAAACCATGACTCACCCGGTATCCGGGATATCCAGGCGTGCCCGTGTGCTCTCGGCGGGCCTCGCCGCCGGGGCGGTCCTCGTGCCGCTCGGCGCGGTCGCCGCCACGCCCGCCGCCGCCGCGGCGCCCGCGGTCACCTGCACCTCCGCGCAGGCCGGCCTGGCCGCCAAGCTCACCAAGGACATCACCGCGGCCCTGAAGAACCGCAAGGGCACCGTCGCGGTCGGCCTGTACGACCGCACCACGAAGACCACCTGCACGCTGCGCGCGACCACCTCGTTCGACTCGGCCAGCGTCGTCAAGGTCACCGTCCTCGCGACGCTGCTGTGGGACGCGAAGAAGACCGGCCGGTACCTGACGAACCGCGAGTCGGACCTCGCGTACGCCATGATCACCAAGTCGGACAACGCGGCCACCAGCACCCTGTGGCGCCAGCTCGGCACCGGCAAGGTCAAGGCGTTCCTCAAGGAGGCCGGGATGACCAGGACGGTGCCCGGGACCGGCGGGTACTGGGGGCTGACCCGGATCAACGCCACCGACGAGCAGAAGCTCCTCGGGCTGATCACCGCCAAGAACGCCGTCCTGAGCGACAACGCGCGCGCCTACCTCCTCAAGCTGATGAACAAGGTCGTGCCCGCGCAGCGCTGGGGCACCCCCGCGGGCGCGCCCGCCGGCACCGCGATCCACGTGAAGAACGGCTGGCTGCAGCGCGCGACCCTCGGCTGGCGGGTGCACAGCATCGGCGCCTTCAAGGGCGGCGGCCACGACTACACGCTCTCCGTGCTCACGCACGGCAACAGCAGCATGAACTACGGCGTCGCCACCATCCAGGGGGTGGCCAAGGCGGTGCACAAGGACCTCGCGCCCCGCGCGTCCGCCGCCGGCAGGTACACCCCGACCGACACCCCGCGCGAGGCGTTCGTGGCGGTGCCCGGCAGCTGAGCCCCGCGCGCCCCCGCGGAGCGCGTTTGTTGCGGCGGGATGAAATCCGCCCGTCACGACGTTGGTGCCTTCCGGCAGAGCAGACGACCGGGAGGCACCGAGTGGCAGAGCAACGGGGATGGGCGCGACGGCTCACCGGATACGCGTGGCGGTATCCGAAGGACGTCGTGCTCGCGCTCGGGTCCTCGCTCGGCGGCATGGCCGTCATGGCCCTCGTACCGCTGATCACCAAGGTGATCATCGACGACGTGATCGGCCAGGACGGCCGGGGCGGCGGCCGGAGCATGGGCCCCTGGGCCGCCGCGCTGATCGGCGCCGCCGTCGTCGTCTACGTGATGACCTACATCCGCCGCTACTACGGCGGCCGGCTCGCCCTGGACGTCCAGCACGACCTGCGCACCGAGATGTACGGGACGATCACCCGGCTCGACGGGCGGCGCCAGGACGAGCTGTCCACCGGACAGGTCGTCGGCCGCGCCACCAGCGACCTCCAGCTCATCCAGGGCCTGCTCTTCATGCTGCCGATGACCATCGGCAACATCCTGCTCTTCGTGATCTCCCTGGGGATCATGGCGTGGCTGTCCCTGCCGCTCACCCTCGTCGCCCTCGCCGTCGCCCCCGCCCTGTGGGTCATCGCCCGCCGCTCCCGCTCCCGGCTGCACCCCGCCACCTGGTACGCGCAGGCCCAGGCCGCCGCCGTGGCCGGGGTCGTCGACGGCGCCGTCAGCGGCGTCCGCGTGGTCAAGGGCTTCGGGCAGGAGGAGCAGGAGACCGGCAAGCTCCGCGAGGTCGGCCGCAAGCTCTTCGCCGGACGGCTGCGGACCGTCCGCCTCAACTCCCGCTACACCCCGGCCCTGCAGGCCGTCCCCATGCTCGGCCAGGTCGCCATGCTCGCCCTCGGCGGCTGGCTCGCGGTGCGCGGGGAGATCACCCTCGGCACCTTCGTCGCCTTCTCCACCTACCTCGCGCAGCTCGTCGGGCCGGTGCGGATGCTCGCCATGGTGCTGACCGTGGGCCAGCAGGCCCGGGCCGGCGTCGAGCGCGTGCTCGAACTGATCGACACCGAGCCGAGCATGGCGGACGGCACCAAGGAGCTGCCCGCCGACGCCCCCGCCACCGTCGAGTTCGACGACGTCGGCTTCGCCTACCAGAACGACCGCCCCGTCCTCGGCGGCCTCTCCTTCGAGATCCGGCCCGGCGAGACCCTCGCCGTCGTCGGCTCCTCCGGCAGCGGCAAGTCGACCGTCTCGCTGCTCCTCCCGCGCTTCTACGACGTGACGCACGGCGCCGTCCTCGTCGGCGGCCACGACGTGCGCGAGCTGACCCTGGACTCGCTGCGGTCCGCCATTGGACTCGTGCCCGAGGACTCCTTCCTCTTCTCCGACACCGTCGGCGCGAACATCGCCTACGGCCACCCGGAGGCGACCCGCGAGCAGATCGAGACCGCCGCCCGCGCCGCCCAGGCCCACGGCTTCATATCCGAGCTGCCCGAGGGATACGACACCAAGGTCGGCGAACAGGGCCTGACCCTCTCCGGCGGCCAGCGCCAGCGCATCGCGCTCGCCCGCGCCATCCTCACCGACCCCCGCCTCCTCGTCCTGGACGACGCGACGTCCGCGGTGGACGCGCGCGTGGAGCACGAGATCCACGAGGCGCTGCGCGGCGTGATGGACGGCCGCACCACGCTCCTGATCGCCCACCGCCGCTCCACCCTCGGCCTCGCCGACCGCATCGCCGTCCTGGACGACGGCCGCCTCGCGGACCTCGGCACGCACGCGGAGCTGGAGGAGCGCTCCGCGCTCTACCGCAGGCTGCTCACCGACCCCGACGAGCTCGGCGGCGTGTCGCCGGGCCACGCGCTCCCCGCCGACCTGCCCGAGGACACCTCCGTACGCGAGGAGCTCGACGCCGAGTTCGACGCCGAGCGCGGCATCACGCCCGCCCTGTGGACCGGGGACCGCGAGCCCCAGGACGCCGCGCTGTCCGGGATGCCCTCCACGCCGGAGCTGCTCGCCCAGGTCGACGCGCTGCCCCCGGCGACCGACACCCCGGGCATCGACGAGGCACGGGCGGTCACGCCCGAGGAGTCCTACGGGCTGCGCAGGCTGCTCGGCGGGTTCGGCGTGCCGCTGCTGTTCAGCCTGCTGCTCGTCGCAATCGACGCGGGCATGGGCCTGCTGCTGCCCGTCCTGATCCGGCACGGCATCGACGAGGGCGTCAACCAGCTGGCGCTCGGCGCGGTCTGGGCGGCCTCCGGGCTCGCGCTCGCCGCCGTCGTCGTGCAGTGGGCCGCCCAGACCGGCGAGACGCGGATGACCGGACGGACCGGCGAGCGGGTCCTCTACTCGCTGCGGCTGAAGATCTTCTCGCAGCTCCAGCGGCTCGGGCTCGACTACTACGAGCGGGAGCTGACCGGGCGCATCATGACCCGGATGACCACGGACGTGGACGCGCTCTCCACGTTCCTGCAGACCGGCCTGGTCACCGCCTTCGTCTCCGTGGTCACCTTCTTCGGCATCATGGTCGCCCTGCTCGTCATCGACGTGCAGCTCGCCCTCGTCGTCTTCGCGACGCTGCCGCTGCTGATCGTCGGCACGTACTTCTTCCGCAAGTCCAGCGTGAAGGCGTACGAACTGGCGCGTGAGCGGGTCTCCGTGGTCAACGCCGACCTCCAGGAGTCCGTCGCCGGGCTGCGCATCGTGCAGGCCTTCCGGCGCGAGCGCGCGGGCGCCGAGCGGTTCGCGCGCAACAGCGACAGCTACCGCCAGGCCCGCATCCGCGGCCAGTGGCTGATCTCGGTGTACTTCCCGTTCGTGCAGTTCCTCTCGTCCGTCGCCGTCGTCGCCGTGCTGATGGTGGGCGCGGGACGCGTCGAGGCGGGAACGCTGACCACCGGCGCGCTCGTCGCCTACCTGCTCTACATCGACCTGTTCTTCGCCCCCGTGCAGCAGCTCTCCCAGGTCTTCGACGGCTACCAGCAGGCCACCGTCTCGCTGGGCCGCATCCAGGAACTGCTCCAGGAGCCGACCTCCACGAAGGCCGCCGACGAGCCGATGGAGGTGCTCTCGCTGCGCGGCGAGATCGCCTTCGAGGACGTCGGCTTCGCGTACGCGGCGACCGGCGAGGGCGCGCCCGAGGAGGCGCTGACCGACGTCCGCCTGCGCATCCCCGCGGGCCAGACCGTCGCCTTCGTGGGCGAGACCGGCGCGGGCAAGTCGACGCTGGTCAAGCTCGTCGCCCGGTTCTACGACCCCACCGGCGGCCGGGTCACCGTCGACGGCACGGACCTGCGCTCCCTCGACCTGACCTCGTACCGCCACCGGCTGGGCGTGGTGCCGCAGGAGGCGTACCTCTTCGCGGGCACGGTCCGCGACGCCATCGCCTACGGCCGCCCCGACGCCACCGACGCGCAGGTGGAGGCCGCCGCCCGCGCGGTCGGCGCGCACGACATGATCGCCACCCTGGACGGCGGCTATCTCCACGAGGTCACCGAGCGCGGCCGCAACCTCTCCGCGGGGCAGCGCCAGCTGATCGCGCTGGCCCGCGCCGAGCTGGTCGACCCCGACGTCCTGCTCCTCGACGAGGCGACGGCCGCGCTCGACCTCGCCACCGAGGCGCAGGTCAACCAGGCCACCGACCGCATCGCGGGCCGGCGCACCACCCTGGTCGTCGCCCACCGCCTGACCACGGCCGCCCGCGCCGACCGCGTCGTCGTGATGGACCACGGCCGGGTCGCGGAGGACGGCACGCACGAGGAGCTCCTCGCGCTGGACGGCCGGTACGCGCGCCTGTGGCGGACCTTCGTGGGGGAACCGGCGGAGTCCGCGAAGGTCCTCTGATGCGGTACGAGGGGGTTTGAGCCGGTCCGACCGGGCAGGCGCGGGAAGGACGCGACGGAAAAGGGCGGGAAGCCCGCAACCGCACGGGCCGTGGGCTGCGTCCGTACATCAGTACGCTGAGGCCGGAGTGGCGGGAGGGGCAACCGTGAGCAGTGGCGCGGGCAGGGGCCGGATACGACGACGGCTGACGCTCGGCACCGCCGTGCTCGCCGCCGCCGTGCTGCTCGCCCTCGCGGGCCCGGGGACCGCGTCGGCCGAGGCCGTCCAGGGCCCGTGCGCGGGCCGCAAGGTGCGCACGCTCCCCTTCAGCGCGGGACGGGTCGACGTCTTCAAGTCCCGCGGGTACGTCTGCGCCCTCCTCCTCGCCAAGAACACCGGCGCCCGCAAGGCCATGTCCGTCAGCGTCAAGGCGCGCGGCAGCCGCCCCGTCCGCGACCGGGGCCGCTACACCCACCGGGCGCGCCCGGTCACGGTCCACGCGGGCCACCGCTGCGTATGGGTGAAGGCGAAGATCGCCGGACGCGGGGTCAGCTCGGGCTGGATTCTCTGCTGACGTCCGTCCCGTACCGCCGTTCCTGCGCCATTTCTCCGCCGCACCCGGGCAACTGACCCTGGTGCGGACCCAGTTGCTCCGTTAGGTTCCGGGGCATTGCTGTGTCGACAGGGGAGGGTGCATGCGCAAGGCGCTCAGATGGGTGCTGTCGCTCGTGGTGCTGATAGGCGCCGTGGGTGCGTCCGGAGCGGCCACCGCCGCGGAACCGGGCACCACCGGTGCGAAGACCGGTACCAGTACGCGGAGCGGAACCGGTGCCGACCACACCGGCAGCACCGACATCAAGGACAGGCTGCTCGCCGTACCCGGCATGAGCCTGATCGAGGAGAAGCCGTACCCCGGCTACCGCTTCTTCGTGCTCGACTACACCCAGCCGGTGGACCACCGGCATCCCGCCAAGGGCACCTTCAAGCAGCGCCTGACGGTCCTGCACAAGGACACCAGCCGTCCCGCGGTCTTCTACACGAGCGGCTACAACGTCTCCACGACGCCCAGCCGCCGCGAGCCGACCCAGATCGTCGACGGCAACCAGGTCTCCATGGAGTACCGCTTCTTCACGCCCTCGCGCCCCGAGCCCGCCGACTGGACGAAGCTCGACATCTGGCAGGCGGCCAGCGACCAGCACCGCATCTACCGGGCCCTCAAGCCGATCTACGGCAAGAAGTGGCTGGCCACCGGCGGTTCCAAGGGCGGCATGACGGCGACGTACTACGAGCGCTTCTACCCGCGCGACATGGCGGGCGTCGTCGCCTACGTGGCGCCCAACGACGTCGTCGACAAGGAGGACTCGGCGTACGACAGGTTCCTCGCGGGCGTCGGCCCCAAGGAGTGCCGCGAGAAGCTCCAGGCGGTGCAGCGCGAGGCGCTGGTGCGCAGGGAGCCGCTGTCGGCGAAGCTCGCCGCGTACGCCGAGGCCGAGGGCTACACCTTCAAGACCGTCGGCACGCTGGACAAGGCCTTCGAGGCCGTCGTCATGGACCTCGTGTGGGGCTTCTGGCAGTACCAGCCCGCCGCCACCGCCTGCGGGCAGGTCCCGGACGCGGCCACCGTGACCGACCAGGCGCTCTTCGACTACGTCGACGCCGTGGGCGGCTGGTCCTCCTACGCCGACCAGGGCCTGAGCGCGTACACGCCGTACTACTACCAGGCGGGCACCGAGCTCGGCGCGCCGACCATCGAGCAGCCCTGGCTGGGCGGCCTGAGCCGCTACGGCTACCAGCCGCCGCGGAACTTCGTGCCGCGCGAGATCCCGATGACGTTCAAGCCGCACGCGATGCGTGACGTGGACCGCTGGGTGCGGCACGACGCGCGGCGGATGCTGTACGTCTACGGGTCCAACGACCCGTGGGGGGCCGAGCCGTTCCGCCCCGCGCGGGGCGCCAAGCACGACAACCACGTCTTCACGGCGCCCGGCGCCAACCACGGCGCGACCGTCTCGCAGCTCGTCGCCGACGAGAAGGCGAAGGCGACGCAGCGGATCCAGGCGTGGGCCGGGGTGTCCACGCCGTCGGCGAAGCCGCTGGCCGCCTACGACAAGAAGCTGGACCGGCGCGACGTGCGCAGGGAGATGACGCTGCGGCCGTAGGGCCGTGCGGGCGGGGCCGGGGCCGTCGGCCCCGGCCCCTTCTCGTTCAGTACGCCAGGCCGTGCCCGATCGGGTACAGCACCCGCGCCGGGTCGTCCGCGCGCCGCACCGGCACCGGCAGCCGCCCCCGGGGCGCGGCCCGGCCCGCGATCACCCGTGCGGCGGCGCGGAGTTCGACGTCCGTCCAGCAGTACGAGGCGAGGGCGGCGTCGACCGGCGGCAGGTGCGCCACGTCGTAGGGGTTGCGGATCGCGAGGGCGACCACCGGGACACCGGTGGCCTTGAGCGCCCCGACCAGGGCGGTCTGGCCGTCGGCTGACCCGCCCGGGTCGACCGCCCGGTGGGCCCGGGCGTGCGGGCCGCCATCCAGCTCGGTGTTGGCCGCCTGGGTGTTGTCCTCGGTCGTGGTGTGCGTGGTGACGTTGTATGTCGCCACGAGCACGGCGTCCTTGCCCCGCGCGGCCGCCACGGCCTTCTCGATCGCCGCCTCGTCGGGGGCCGTTCCGGTGGACAGGGCCGTGGCCCGGAACCCGAGGCCGGTGAGGGCGTCCGCGAGGACGGTGGTCGGCGGGCCCGTGGTGCCGGACGGCGAGCGCGGGTCGGCGCCCACGACCAGGAGCTCGGGGCGGGACGCGGGGGACAGCGGCAGGAGGCCGTCGGGGTTGCTCAGCAGGGTCGTGGTGGCCTCGGCGATGCGGTCGGCGGTGGCGAGGTGGGCGGGGATGCCGACGGTGGCGTCGACGAGGGCGGTGACGTCCCGGCGCCCGTCCGGCCCCTGCTCCGGTTCCCGCTCCTGGCCGCCCGGTCCGGTTCCGTCGGCCAGGTGGTCGTCCAGGAGGCCGACGTCGGCCTTCATGCGCAGGACGCGCAGCACCGACTCGTCGATCCTGGCCCCGGTCAGTTCGCCGCTCGCGACCGCGTCGAGCACGGCCCGCCACGCGACCTCCGGCCGCGGCGGGTTGAGCAGCTGGTCGGCGCCCGCCTTGAGCGCGAGGACGGCCACGCGGTCGTCGCCGTACTTCGTGCGCACGCCGCGCATCGCCAGCGAGTCCGTGGAGATCACGCCGTCGAACCCGAGCTCCTCGCGCAGCACGCCGGTCAGGATCGGGTACGAGAGCGTGGCGGGATCGCCCGAGGGGTCGAGGGCGGGCACCACGATGTGCGCGGTCATCACCGAGTCGACGCCCGCGGCGACGGCGGCGCGGAACGGCGGCGCGTCCCAGCGCTCCCACTCCTCGCGGGTGTGGTGGATGCGCGGCAGCTCGGTGTGGCTGTCGTCCGTCGTGTCGCCGTGCCCCGGGAAGTGCTTGGCCGCGGTGGCCACGCCCCCCTCGTGGTAGCCCTCGATCTGCGCGGTCACGAAGCCGGCGACCGCCTCCGGGTCGGCGCCGAAGGAGCGGATCCCGATGACGGGGTTGGCGGGGTCGACGTTCACGTCGGCGTCCGGGGCGTGGTCCTGGTGGATGCCGAGGGCCCGGAGCTCGGCCCCGGCGATGCGGGCGGCCTCGCGGGCGTGCGCGGGCGAGCCCGAGGCGCCCAGGGCCATCGCGCCGGGCAGCAGCGTGGCGGGGGCGCCGACGCGGGCGACGGCGCCGTGCTCCTGGTCGACGGAGATCAGGACGGGGACACGGGTGGTGCCGTGCGCGGCCCTGCGGATGCCCTCGGACAGGGCGGCGATCTGGTGCGGGGAGCGGGTGTTGTGGGCCCAGCCGAAGTAGATGACGCCGCCCAGGCGGTAGCGGGCGATCAGCTCGGCGGCGTCGCGGACGCCGAGTTCCCTGCGGTTGGTGTCGGCGTCGGCCGGGTCGGGGTCCGTGGCGGTGTGCCCGTACACGTGCATCACGAAGAGCTGGCCGACCTTGTCCTCCAGGGACATCGTGCCGATCAGGGCGCGGAGCCGGGCGTCGCGGGCGGAGGGGTGGGACACGGGGGCTCCTGCGGGCCGGAGGAAACTTTCAGGAGTTACGGATATCCCGAAGATTTCTGCCGGTCAACCTCGGGCGCGGGTACGGGGCCGTCAGCCGGCGGGCACGCCGCGGGAGCGGAGGGCACGCACCGTCTCCGCGATGGCCGGGCGGCGGGAGGCGCCCGTGCGCCACAGCGCGTAGAGGCGGCGGACCGGGACCGGGTCCAGGGAGACCGTGACCGCGCCCTCGGGGAGCGGGCCCCGGCCCAGGCGGGGGATCAGCGCGACGCCCAGGCCCGCCGCGACCAGCGCGACCAGCGTGGGGTTCTCCTCGGCCTGGTGGGCGATGTCGGGTTCGCAGCCCGCCTCCCGGAGCGTGCGGACCAGCCACGCGTGGCAGATGAACCCCGGCGGCTGCGTGATCCAGCGCTCCGCTCCCAGCTCCTCGCGCCGCACGGACGCCCGCCCCGCGAGCCGGTGGTCGTGCGGCACGACCAGGTCGCACAAGTCGTCGCCGATCACGGCCTGTTCGATGCCCGGCGGCGTCGGAAGCGGCGCGATGTCCCAGTCGTGGACGACGGCCAGGTCGACCGCCCCCTGGGCCACCAGGTCGACGGACAGATGCGGGTCGACCTCCGACATCCGGGCGTCCAGCGCCGGATGACGCCGCGCCAGGTCGGCGAGCACGGACGGCAGCAGCCCCCGCGCGGCCGAGGCGAACGCGGCGATCGTCAGGCGCCCCGCGGGCACCCCGCGCCGCTCCTCGAGCTCCGTCTCCGCGCGCTCCACGATCGCCATCAACCGGCGTGCCGTGTCCGCGAGGCGCAGCGCCTCCTCGGTGAGGGCGACGCCCCGGCCGCGGCGCTCCAGGAGCGTCGTCCGGGTCTCGCGTTCGAGCTTGGCGATCTGCTGGGAGACCGCGGACGGCGTGTAGCCGAGCGCGGTGGCCGCCGCGCCGACCGTGCCGTGGACGGAGACCGCGTGCAGCGCGCGGAGCCGGGCGAGATCGAGCACGGAGGCCTCCCCATACATAAGCGTTGCTTCATCCAACCATGCAGGGATCCGCGCTGGTCCTACACGGTCGGGGCGGGTGATCCTCGACCCATGCGACCCGCACACGTCTGTCTGGCCGTTCTCGTCGCCGCCGTATGGGGCGTCAACTTCGTGGTGATCGAGGTCGGCCTCGGCCACTTTCCCCCGCTGCTCTTCTCCGCCCTGCGCTTCCTCGTCGCGGCGCTGCCCGCCGTCTTCTTCGTCGGCGGGCCCAAGGTCGCCTGGCGGTGGGTGATCGGGGTGGGGCTCGTGCTGGGCGTCGCCAAGTTCGGGCTGCTCTTCATCGGCATGGACGCCGGGATGCCCGCCGGGCTCTCCTCGCTCGTGCTGCAGGTCCAGGCCGTCTTCACCGCCCTCTTCGCCGTCGTGGCGCTCGGGGAACGGCCCGGCCGGACACGGGTCGTGGGCATGGTCGTCGCCCTCGCGGGGATCGGCGTCGCCGCCGTCGACGAGGGGGAGACCGGGCCGCTCACCGCCTTCGCGCTGCTCGTCGGCGCCGCCGCCTGCTGGGGCGTCTCCAACGTCCTCACCCGCAAGGCGGCCCCGTCGGACCCGCTGAACTTCATGGTGTGGGTGAGCACGGTCCCGGTGCTCCCGCTGCTCGGGCTCTCCCTGCTCGTCGAGGGACCCTCCCGGGACCTCGCCGCCCTGCGCGCCCTGGACTGGTCGGGCGCGGGGATCGTCGTCTACGTCGCCTGGGTCACGACCGTCTTCGGCTTCGGCGCCTGGGGGTACCTGCTGCGCCGCCACCCCGCCTCCACCGTCGCGCCCTTCTCGCTGCTCGTCCCCGTCTTCGGGATGTCCTCGGCCGCCCTGGTCCTGGGCGAGTCGGTGAGCGGGCTGCGCTGGTGCGCCGCCGCGCTGCTGGTGGGCGGGGTGGCGCTGACCTCGTCCGGCAGGGGCGGCGGGGTCAGCCGGAGCGGGTCAGCAGTCGTGACAGGAGCTCCCGGCCCGGACCCAGCAGCTCGGGCAGCGGCGCCGCCTGCTCGTACCAGCGCTTCTCGTACTCCCAGCACAGCCACCCCTCCCAGCTCTCCTCGCCGAGGTGCGCCACGCACTCCGTGAGCGGCAGCGTCCCGGCGCCGAGCGGCAGGGGCGTCGTGTCGTCGGCCGAGGCGACGTCCTTGACCTGGACGTAGCCGAGGTAGGGGGAGAGCGCGGCGAAGGTGTCGGTGACGGACTCGCCGCCGAGCCAGGTGTGCAGCACGTCCCACAGCGCCCCGACCTGGCGGTGTCCCACGGTGCCGAGGACGCGGGTGACGTCGGCGCCCGTGCGGTGCGAGTCGTGGGTCTCCAGGAGGATGCGGACGCCCGCGTCGGCCGCGTACCGGGCGGCCGTGCCGAGCCGCCGCGCGGCCGTCGCGTCGGCCTCCTCCGCGCTCTGCCCGGTGCCGCCGCCGGGGAAGACGCGCACGAAGGGGGCGCCGAGATCGCGGGCGAGGGCGACCAGCGAGCGGATCTCGTCGAGGACCGGCCCGTCGTCGCCGGGGGCCGCCACGCGCGCGTACCCGGCGATGCCGAGGATCTCGACGCCGGCGGCCTTGAACTCCGCCGCCACGTCGGCGCGCTCGACCAGGCCGAGCCCGGGGTGCACCGGCTCCTCGGGGTGCGCGCGCAGCTCGACGCCGTGGTAGCCGTGGGTCGTGGCGAGCCGCAGCACGTCGGGGACGGGCAGGCCGGGCACGCCGAGGGTGGAGAAGGCGAATTTCATGGTCCCGACAGTAGGTGGCGTGCCGGTGGGGTCAACCCCGCCTTCTCACGCGGGCCGTTCGCGCAGCGGCAGCGGGGGCCACGTCGAGGCGTACCCCTCAAGTCCCGCAGAGGCGCACTCCTCAGGCCCCGCGAAGGCGCGCAGGCGTACACCTCAGACCCCTGCGAAGGCGCGCCGAGGCGCGCTCCTCAGGCCCCGCGGAGCGCTCCGCGCGGGCCCGCCGTGGAGCCCCGCACCATCAACTCCCCGTGCACCGTGGCGACCCCGCCCGGCGGCGGCTTCTCCTTGCTCATCGCGATGCGGCCCGCCCTGGCCCCCGCCTCGTAGAGCGGCAGGCGCACCGTCGTCAGCGCGGGCGCCGCGTCGATGCTGAACGGCAGGTCGTCGAAGCCCGCGACCGACACGTCGTCGGGGATGCGCAGGCCCTGGTCGCGCAGTGCCGCGCAGGCGCCCAGGGCCACCGTGTCGTTGGCGGCGACGACGGCCGTCAGGTCGGGGGAGCGGCGCAGGAGTTCGGCCGTGGCGTCGTAGCCGGAACGGCGGTCGTAGGGGCCGTGGACCGTCAGCGCCGGGTCGTCCCCGATGCCGCGGGCGGCGAGCGCGGCGCGGTGGCCCTCCAGGCGGTGCCGGGTGGTCGTGCGCTCCTCGGGGCCCGCGATGTAGCCGACGCGGCGGTGGCCGAGGGCGAGCAGGTGCTCGGTCAACTGCTGGCCGCCGCCCCGGTTGTCGAAGGTGAGCGCCACCGCGTCGGTGTCCGGCGAGGGCGGCCTGCCGCACAGCACCACGCGCGTGCCCGCCTCCGCGAGGCGCCGCAGCTTGCCGGCGATCGCGTCGGCGTACTCGCCGTCCTCGACGGCGCTGCCGGTGAGGACCACCGCGGCGGCGCGTTGGCGCTGCAGGAGCGTGAGGTAGGTCAGTTCGCGCTCCGGGGAGCCGCCGGTGTTGCAGACGACGGCCATCCGCTCGCCGCCCGCCCGGCCGCCGGGCCCGCCGATCTCGGACTGCACCGCGCCCGCCATGATCCCGAAGAAGGGGTCCGCGATGTCGTTGACGAGGATGCCGACCAGGTCGGACGTGGCCGCGGCGAGCGCGCTCGCGGGGCCGTTCAGGACGTAGTCGAGGTCGTCCACGGCACGCAGCACGCGCTCGCGGGTGGCGGCCGCCACGGGGTAATTGCCGTTCAGCACGCGGGAGACGGTGGCGGGGGAGACCTGCGCGCGTGCCGCCACGTCCGCCAGGGTCACGGTCATCTCGTCGTCCTCCGGTCGCCCGTCTCGTCGACTTCCGCCACGCCCTCGACCGAAGCCCTTGTCCCCACCTTGTCCGGCAGGCTAGCTTGCCCTGGGATAGAAAGCGCTTGCTGCGCAGCTACGGAGGGACTTTCGTGACACGCAAGACGGTGCGCATCGCCATGAACGGCGTCACCGGACGGATGGGCCACCGCCAGCACCTGGTCCGTTCGATCCTCGCCCTCCGCGCGCAGGGCGGCCTCGACCTGGGCGACGGCACCGTGCTGTGGCCCGAGCCGATCCTGGTCGGCCGCCGCGAGCACGCGCTGCGCGCGCTGGCCGCCGAGCACGGCCTGGCTCACTGGTCCACCGACCTCGACGCGGTCCTCGCCGACCCGGACGTCGACATCTACTTCGACGCGCAGGTCACCTCCGCCCGCGAGGACGCCATCAAGCGGGCCATCGCCGCGGGCAAGCACGTCTACACCGAGAAGCCCAGCGCCACCGGCCTGGACGCCGCCCTCGGCCTCGCCCGCCTGGCCGCCGAGGCCGGCATCAAGCACGGGGTCGTCCAGGACAAGCTCTTTCTGCCGGGGCTGCTCAAGCTGAAGCGGCTCATCGACGGCGGCTTCTTCGGCCGGATCCTCTCCGTGCGCGGGGAGTTCGGCTACTGGGTCTTCGAGGGCGACTGGCAGCCCGCCCAGCGCCCCTCCTGGAACTACCGGGGCGAGGACGGCGGCGGCATCGTCGTCGACATGTTCCCGCACTGGGAGTACGTCCTGCACGAGCTGTTCGGCCGGGTGCGCAGCGTCCAGGCGCTCACCGCCACGCACATCCCGCAGCGCTGGGACGAGAACGGCAAGCCCTACGACGCGACCGCCGACGACGCGGCCTACGGCATCTTCGAACTGGACGGCGGCACCGTCGCGCAGATCAACTCCTCCTGGACGGTGCGCGTCAACCGCGACGAGCTCGTCGAGTTCCAGGTCGACGGCACCGAGGGCTCCGCCGTCGCGGGCCTGCGCGGCTGCCGCGTGCAGCACCGCAGCGCGACCCCCAAGCCCGTCTGGAACCCCGACCTGCCCGCCACCCACTCGTTCCGCGACCAGTGGCAGGAGGTCCCCGACAACCACGGCGACGGCTTCGACAACGGCTTCAAGGCCCAGTGGGAGCTCTTCCTGCGGCACGTCTACGCCGACGCGCCCTACCACTGGGACCTCCTCGCGGGCGCGCGCGGCGTGCAGCTCGCCGAACTGGGCCTGCGCTCCTCCGCCGAGGGCCGCCGCGTCGACGTCCCGGAGATCACCCTGTGAGCGGGCCCCTCCTGGTGCGGCTCCCGGCCGCGGACGGCGGCACGCGCGCGTACACCCCCCGCGCCGTGCCCCTGCGCACGGCGCCCGGCGGCCCCCCGCTCACCTCCCGCACCGTCTTCTCCGCCGCCCACGTGGTCGCCGACCCCCGCGCGGACGGCACCCCCGAAGGACCCGCCGCCGTCGACTGGGACGCCACGCTCGCCTTCCGCCACCACCTCTGGTCGCACGGCCTGGGCGTCGCCGAGGCCATGGACACCGCCCAGCGCGGCATGGGCCTCGACTGGCCGGGCGCCGCCGAGCTGATCCGCCGCTCGGCCGCGGAGGCCCGCTCCGTCGGCGGCCGCATCGCGTGCGGCGTCGGAACCGACCAACTGGCCCTCCCCGCGCCCCTGTCGGCCGTCAGGGGCGCGTACGAGGAGCAGCTGGCCCTCGTCGAGTCGGCGGGCGCCCGGGCGGTCCTGATGGCCTCCCGCGCCCTCGCCGCCGCCGCGACGTCGCCGGACGACTACCTGGAGACGTACGGCCACCTCCTGCGCCAGGCCGCCGAACCGGTCGTCCTGCACTGGCTCGGCCCGATGTTCGACCCCGCCCTGGAGGGCTACTGGGGCTCGGCCGACCTGGACGCGGCCACCGAGACCTTCCTGGAGGTCATCGCCGCCCACCCCGGCAAGGTCGACGGCATCAAGGTCTCGCTCCTGGACGCCGACCGGGAGATCGCGCTGCGCCGCCGCCTGCCCCGGGGCGTGCGCTGCTACACCGGGGACGACTTCAACTACCCGGAACTGATCGCCGGCGACGAGCACGGCTTCAGCCACGCCCTGCTCGGCATCTTCGACCCGCTGGGCCCGCTCGCCGCCGAGGCGGTGCGCGTCCTGGACACCGGGGACGCCAAGGGCTTCCGCGCCCTGCTCGACCCCACCGTCGAGCTGTCCCGCCACCTCTTCCGGCCCCCGACCCGCTACTACAAGACCGGCGTCGTGCTGCTGGCCTGGCTCGCCGGGCACCAGAGCCACTTCACCATGGTCGGCGGCCTGCAGTCGGCCCGCTCGCTGCCGCACCTGGCCCACGCCTACGAACTGGCCGACGGCCTCGGCCTGTTCCCCGACCCCGACCTCGCCGCCGCCCGCATGCGCTGCCTGCTCACCGTGCACGGAGTCCCCCAATGACCACCCCGCCGAGCGTCACGCCGGACCCCGTCCCGCTCTCCCGGCTGAGCATCAACCAGGAGACCGTCAAGCAGTGGTCGCTGCCCGAGCTCGCCGAGGGCTGCCGCAAGGAGGGCATCGGCGCGGTCGGCCTGTGGCGCGCGCCGGTCCGGGAGTACGGGGTCGAGCGCACCGCGCGCCTGCTGCGGGACGCCGGACTCGCGGTGACGAGCCTGTGCCGGGGCGGCTTCTTCACGGACACCGACCCGGCCCCGCGCGCGCGTGCCCTCGACGACAACCGCGCGGCCGTCGACGAGGCCGCCGCGCTCGGCACGGACACATTGGTGCTCGTCTCGGGGGGCCTGCCGCCCGGCAGCAAGGACCTGTCCGGCGCGCGCGAGCGCGTCGCGGACGCCCTCGCCGTCCTCGGGCCCTACGCCGAGGAGCGGGGCGTGCGCCTGGCCGTCGAGCCGCTGCACCCGATGTTCGCCGCCGACCGCTGCGTGGTCTCCACCCTCGGCCAGGCCCTCGACCTCGCGGAGCGCTTCCCCGCACGGCAGGTGGGCGTGGTCGTGGACACGTACCACCTGTGGTGGGACGACCAGGCGCCCGCGCAGATCGCGCGGGCGGGCGCGGGCGGCCGTCTGCACGCCTTCCAACTGGCCGACTGGATCACGCCGTTGCCCGCCGGTGTGCTGCTCGGACGCGGGCAGCTGGGCGACGGCAGCGTGGACTTCCGCGCCTTCCGCGCGCTCGTCGAGGCGGCGGGGCACCACGGCCCGATCGAGGTCGAGATCTTCAACGAGGCGCTGTGGGCGCGGGACGGCGGCGAGGTGCTGCGCGAGACGGCGGAGCGGTTCCGCACGTACGCGTAGCTACTTCTTGCCGCCCAGGATCTGGCCCAGCAGGTCGCCGAGGCCGCCGGAGGGGGCCGCGGCACCCTTCGGGGCCGCTCCGCCCGCCTTCGCGCCCGCCGCGCGCCGGGAGAGCACCGCGAGGACCACGGGGATGAGCATCTCGATCACGCGGGTGACCGTCGCCGCGGGGATGCCGGTCTTCTTGGCCACCGCGTTGGCCACCGGCCGGCTCATCTTCGCGAGCATGCCGGACATCATCCCGCCCGCCGCGAGGCCCCCGAGGCCGCCGAAGGCCGCCACCCCCTGCAGGGGCTGGTCGCCGGGGGCGGCCTGCGGGGCTTCCTGGACGGCCTCGGCCTCGGCGAACGCCTGCCGCACCTCGTCCGCGCCCGCCGGATCGGCCGCCCTTCCCTGGAGGTCCCCGGAGAGCGCGGACACCGTGGTGCCCACGACGTCCTGGGCGCCGGAGGCGTCCGTGCCGAGCAGGCCGGCGATCTCCTGGAGCCTGTCGTCACCGAGCTCGTCCAGCACGTCCTGCTCGAAGGACCGCGAATCATCACTCATGCCTCAAACGCTACGTCTGAGCCGCTTTGTCAGCACCTGGAACGATCCTCCGCGTCTGTTCCCGTCCGGCGGCCGCGAAAAAAAATTCTGGCGACACCGTGCAACCCTTCGGGCACCAGGCGTGTCGTACATGGAGTCAGAGCTTCACTGGGGGGAAACCAGGATCTGGGGGGATCCGGGGGATCCAAGGGGGGATCACGAGTTCTGACAGGGGAGGGGAAACCCGAAGGGGCCCGGTCCACGGACCGGGCCCCTTCAAATGTCCCGGCCGTCGTCCCCCTGCCTGTCTACCTACTTACCTACCCACCCGACCGCTCCGGCGCCCGCGCTGTCGGTGCCGGGCGGTAGCGTCGGATCATGTCGAGTCCAGCTGCAGCGGCGGCGGTGCTCGAGGGGGTCCTCGAACGCATCACGTACGCCCATGAGGAGACCGGGTACACGGTCGCGCGCGTCGACACCGGCCGCGGCGCCGGTGACCTGCTCACCGTCGTCGGCGCGCTGCTCGGCGCACAGGTCGGCGAGTCCCTGCGGATGCACGGCCGCTGGGGCTCCCACCCGCAGTACGGCAAGCAGTTCACCGTGGAGAACTACACGACGGTCCTGCCCGCCACGATCCAGGGCATCCGCCGCTATCTCGGCTCCGGCCTGATCAAGGGCATCGGCCCGGTGATGGCCGACCGCATCACCACCCACTTCGGCGTGGACACCCTCGACGTCATCGAGACCGAACCCGGGCGTCTGGTGGAGGTGCCGGGCCTCGGCCCCAAGCGGACCAAGATGATCGCCGCCGCCTGGGAGGAGCAGAAGGCCATCAAGGAAGTCATGGTCTTCCTCCAGGGAGTGGGCGTCTCCACCTCCATCGCCGTGCGCATCTACAAGAAGTACGGCGACGCCTCGATCTCCGTCGTGAAGAACGAGCCCTACCGCCTCGCCGCCGACGTCTGGGGCATCGGCTTCCTCACCGCCGACCGCATCGCCCAGTCCGTCGGCATCCCGCACGACAGCCCCGAGCGCGTCAAGGCCGGTCTGCAGTACGCCCTTTCGCAGTCCACCGACCAGGGCAACTGCTACCTCCCCGAGGAGCGCCTCATCGCCGACGCGGTCAAGCTCCTCCAGGTCGACACGGGCCTGGTCATCGACTGCCTGGCCGAACTGGCCGGCGAGGAGGAGGGCGTCGTCCGCGAGGCGCTGCCCGACCCGGACGGCGGCGACGACATCTCCGCGGTCTACCTCGTCCCCTTCCACCGCGCCGAACTGTCGCTCGCCGCGCAGCTGTTGCGCCTGCTGCGCACCGGCGAGGACCGCATGCCCGCCTTCCACGACGTCGCCTGGGACAAGGCCCTGCCCTGGCTCGCGGCCCGCACCGGCGCCGAGCTCGCGCCCGAGCAGGAGGAGGCGGTGCGGCTCGCGCTGACCCAGAAGGTCGCCGTCCTGACCGGCGGCCCCGGCTGCGGCAAGTCCTTCACGGTCCGCTCCGTCGTCGAGCTGGCCCGCGCGAAGAAGGCCAAGGTCGTCCTCGCCGCCCCCACCGGCCGTGCCGCCAAGCGCCTGGCCGAGCTCACCGGCACGGACGCCTCCACCGTCCACCGCCTGCTCGAACTGAAGCCCGGGGGAGACGCGGCGTACGACAGGGAGCGGCCGCTCGACGCCGATCTGGTCGTGGTCGACGAGGCCTCCATGCTCGACCTGCTGCTCGCCAACAAACTGGTCAAGGCCGTGCCGCCGGGCGCCCATCTGCTCTTCGTGGGCGACGTGGACCAGCTGCCCAGCGTCGGCGCGGGCGAGGTGCTGCGCGACCTGCTCGACGCGCGGAGCCCGATCCCCGCCGTCCGCCTCACCCGGATCTTCCGCCAGGCCGAGGAGTCGGGGGTGGTCACCAACGCGCACCGCATCAACTCCGGTGTCCCGCCCGTCACCCAGGGCATGAAGGACTTCTTCCTCTTCGTCGAGGAGGAGACGGAGGACGCGGGCCGGGTGACGGTGGACGTCGCCGCGCACCGCATCCCGAAGAAGTTCGGCCTCGACCCGCGCCGGGACGTCCAGGTGCTGGCGCCCATGCACCGCGGCCCGGCCGGTGCGGGAAACCTCAACGGCCTCCTCCAGCAGGCCATCACGCCCGCGCGGCCCGGCCTGCCCGAGAAGCGGTTCGGCGGGCGGGTGTTCCGCGTCGGCGACAAGGTCACCCAGATCCGCAACAACTACGAAAAGGGACAGAACGGCGTCTTCAACGGCACGGTGGGCGTCGTCACCGCCCTCGATCCCGACGAGCAGCGGCTGACCGTGCGCACCGACGAGGACGAGGAAGTCCCCTACGACTTCGACGAACTGGACGAGCTCGCCCATGCGTACGCGGTGACGATCCACCGCTCCCAGGGCAGCGAGTACCCGGCGGTGGTGATCCCGGTCACGACCGGCGCGTGGATGATGCTGCAGCGCAATCTGCTCTACACCGCGGTGACCCGCGCCAAGAGGCTGGTCGTCCTGGTCGGTTCGCGCAAGGCTCTGGGGCAGGCGGTGCGCACGGTCTCCGCGGGCAGACGCTGTACGGCCCTGGATTTCCGGCTTTCCGGGCGGTGAGGAGCCGGTCCCGGCCGTTTTGATCGATCAAACGAGTCGGAAACGTCACACAGCACTTTCGGAACCGGGGCGAAGGGGGCAGGATGAGCAGGTTGGCGGCACTGAGTGCCGCCAATAGGCCCAATGGTCGACCCCGAGTGCACTCTCCAGGGCCAAATGGGGGATGGTAGAGACAGTCAGGGCACCTCGAAGAAGAGGCACAACGTCGGTGAGGGATGACGTGAGCGAGAACGCTAACAACGGTGTAGTACTGCGGTACGGCGATGACGAGTACACCTACCCGGTGATCGATTCGACCGTGGGCGACAAGGGCTTCGACATCGGGAAGCTCCGCGCCCAGACCGGTCTGGTGACCCTGGACAGCGGCTACGGCAACACCGCCGCCTATAAATCCGCCATCACCTATCTCGACGGTGAAGAGGGCATCCTCCGGTACCGCGGCTACCCGATCGAGCAGCTGGCCGAGCGCTCCACCTTCACCGAGGTGGCGTACCTCCTGATCAACGGCGAGCTGCCGAAGGTCGACGAGCTGGCCACGTTCAAGAACGAGATCACGCAGCACACCCTGCTGCACGAGGACGTCAAGCGGTTCTACGACGGCTTCCCGCGCGACGCGCACCCGATGGCCATGCTGTCGTCGGTGGTCAGCGCGCTGTCGACGTTCTACCAGGACAGCCACAACCCGTTCGACGAGAAGCAGCGTCACCTCTCGACGATCCGCCTTCTCGCCAAGCTGCCGACGATCGCGGCCTACGCGTACAAGAAGTCGCAGGGCCACCCGGTCGTCTACCCGCGCAACGACCTCGGCTACGTCGAGAACTTCCTGCGCATGACCTTCTCGGTGCCCGCCGCCGAGTACGAGCTCGACCCGGTCGTGGTCTCCGCGCTCGACAAGCTCCTGATCCTGCACGCGGACCACGAGCAGAACTGTTCGACGTCCACCGTGCGCCTGGTCGGCTCCTCGCAGGCGAACATGTTCGCCTCGATCTCGGCCGGCATCTCGGCGCTGTGGGGCCCGCTGCACGGCGGCGCCAACCAGTCGGTCCTGGAGATGCTGGAAGGCATCCAGGCCTCCGGCGGCGACGTCGACACCTTCATCCGCAAGGTGAAGAACAAGGAAGACGGCGTGAAGCTCATGGGCTTCGGGCACCGCGTCTACAAGAACTTCGACCCGCGGGCGAAGATCATCAAGGCGGCGGCGCACGACGTCCTCTCGGCGCTCGGCAAGAGCGACGAGCTGCTCGACATCGCGCTGAAGCTCGAGGAGCACGCGCTGGCCGACGACTACTTCGTCGAGCGCAAGCTCTACCCGAACGTCGACTTCTACACCGGCCTGATCTACCGGGCCATGGGCTTCCCGACCGAGATGTTCACGGTCCTGTTCGCCCTCGGCCGGCTGCCGGGCTGGATCGCCCAGTGGCACGAGATGATCAAGGAGCCGGGTTCCCGCATCGGCCGCCCGCGCCAGATCTACACGGGCGAGGTGCTCCGGGACTTCGTCCCCGTCGAGGGTCGCTGAGCCCAGTACAGCGGAAAGCGCCCCGCCGCCGATCCCCCCACGGGTCGACGGTCGGGGCGCTTCCCTTTTTCCCGGTGCGGATTCCCCCCACGGGATCCGGCCGGGCGTCTTTGGTTGCCCTGCGGTCTGCCGGGACGCGTACGTACGGGAGGGCCGCTCAAAGCTCCCCGGTGCACGTGCCCCGGCAACGCAATTTCCAGGAAACATCCCCCAAGATGTCCCCTGATGTCGGAAGACGTCCCCCAAGACATCTTCCTGCATCGCCCCATTAGACTCGCGACTTCCCCCAATGGTTACGTGCGAATCAGTGTGATCTGCGTCTCTTGCATATGTCGCGTACATGCGCAAGATCTGCCATATGGGGATGTTGTGACGGGCGTGAAGGTGCTGAAACGGTCATGTGAAGGGCCTATGTGAATGACCTCAGGCGGAGGCTGTTCGTGACCACGAAGACCGACGAGAACGCCATCGCGGCCCCGGCGATCATCGGGTTCAGCAGACCGGCCGCGGCGAGCGGCAGCGCGGCGACGTTGTAGCCGAAGGCCCAGAAGAGGTTGCCCTTGATGGTGGCCAGGGTCTTGCGGGAGAGCCTGATGGCGTCGGCCGCGACCCGCAAGTCCCCGCGCACCAGTGTCAGGTCGCCGGCCTCGATGGCCGCGTCCGTGCCGGTGCCCATCGCGAGGCCCAGATCGGCGGTGGCGAGCGCGGCCGCGTCGTTCACGCCGTCGCCGACCATCGCCACGACCTTGCCCTCGCCCTGCAGCCGCCGTACGACCTCCACCTTGTCCTGCGGCAGCACCTCCGCGAACACGGCGTCCCCGGCGATGCCCACCGCACGGGCGACCGTGTCGGCCACGGCCCGGTTGTCGCCGGTCAGCAGGACCGGCGTCAGGCCGAGGGCGCGCAGCTCGCGCACCGCCTGCGGGCTGGTCTCCTTCACGGCGTCCGCGACCGCCAGGACGCCGCGTGCGACGCCGTCCCAGGCGACCAGGACGGCGGTGCGTCCCGCCGCCTGCGCGTCGTCCCTGGGCCCGGCCACGGCGTCCAGGCCCGTCACCCCGGCGTCCGCGAGGAGCCGCGCACGGCCGACGAGCACCGCGTGCCCGTCCACCGTGCCGCGCACCCCGGACCCGGCGACGTTCTCGAAGTGCTCCGGCACCGGCAGCTCCCCGGCCCGGATGCCCAGGCGCTCGGCCGCGCCCGCCGCGACGGCGCGGGCGACCGGGTGCTCGGAGGCGTGCTCCAGGGCGCCCGCGAGCCGCAGCAGCAGCTTCTCGGCGGCCTCCGTGCTCCGGGCGTCCCCGGCCGTCCCGGTGACCCCGGTGACCCCGGTGACCCCGGTGACATGGACGTCCGTCAGCTCCATGCGGCCCGTGGTCACCGTCCCCGTCTTGTCCAGGACGACGGTGTCGACGCGGCGGGTGGACTCCAGGACCTCGGGGCCCTTGATGAGGATGCCGAGCTGCGCGCCGCGTCCGGTGCCGACCATCAGGGCGGTGGGCGTGGCCAGGCCGAGCGCGCAGGGGCAGGCGATGATCAGGACGGCGACGGCCGCGGTGAAGGCGGCGGTCACGTCGCCGGTGGCGCCCAGCCAGCCGCCGAGCGTGCCGATCGCGATGAGCAGCACCACCGGCACGAAGACCCCGGCGATCCGGTCGGCAAGCCGCTGCACCTGCGCCTTGCCGGTCTGCGCGTCCTCGACCAGCCGTGCCATCCGGGCCAGCGAGGTGTCCGAGCCGATCCGGGTCGCCCGCACCACCAGGCGTCCCGCCGTGTTCACGGTGCCGCCGGTCACCGCGTCGCCCGCGCCCACGTCGACCGGCACGGACTCGCCGGTCAGCATGGAGGCGTCGACCGCGGAGGCGCCCTCGACGACGGTGCCGTCGGTCGCGACGGTCTCGCCGGGGCGGACGACGAACCGGTCCCCGACGGCGAGGCGCCCGACCGGCACCCGCACCTCGGCCCCGTCCCGCAGCACCGCCACGTCCTTCGCGCCCAGCGCCAGCAGCGCGCGCAGCGCCGCCCCGGCCCGCCGCTTGGAGCGGGCCTCCAGCCAGCGCCCGAGGAGGATGAAGGTGATGACGCCCGCGGCCACTTCCAGGTAGATCGTGGAAGCTCCCTCGCCCGGCGACGCGGTGAGGTCGAAGCCGTGCCGCATGCCCGGCATCCCGGCGTCCCCGACGAACAGCGCCCACAGCGACCAGCCGAAGGCGGCGAGCGTGCCCACGGAGACGAGCGTGTCCATGGTCGCGGCCCCGTGCCGCAGATTGGTGAACGCCGCCCGGTGGAAGGGCAGCCCGCCCCAGACCACGACCGGCGCCGCCAGTGTCAGCGAGAGCCACTGCCAGTAGTCGAACTGCAGGGCGGGGACCATCGCGAGCAGCACGACGGGCAGCGCGAGGAGGGCCGAGACGATCAGGCGCTGACGCAGGGTGTCGGGCTCGGTGATGTCGGCCGTGGTGGGCGCCGGGGCGGTGTCGTCGTCCCCGGGGTCCGGGGCGGGCGGGACGATCTCCTCGGCCGTGTAGCCCAGCTTCTCGACCAGGGCGATGAGCTGGCCGACCTCGACGCCGTCCGCGTAGCTGACCCTGGCCTTCTCGGTGGCGAGGTTGACCGTGGCGGTCACGCCCGCCATGCGGTTCAGCTTCTTCTCGATGCGGGACGAGCAGGAGGCGCAGGTCATGCCGCCGACGGCGAGCTCGACCTCGGAGCCCCCGGGGGCCGCTGCGGCCCGGGGGGTTCCGGCCGGTGCGCCGGCCGCTGTCGTGGCGCCGGACGTGGCGCTGGAGACTTCCGTCATGGCTCTTTCGTACTGCTTCCGGGGTGGTGGGACGGCACCGGGCCCTGTGGTGTGGGGGCCGCCCCCCCACCGGCCCGGGGGGCCGGCCCGCGGGCCGGCCCACCAGCCGGCCCCCGGGGGGGCGCACGCCCGGGCGCCCCCCCACACGTAACCC
>NZ_JBIARE010000016.1:0-144197 GCF_042889645.1 Streptomyces sp. NPDC002564
AGATCTGGAAGCCCGGTAACGGGTGGAGGTGACTGGTACTAATAGGCCGAGGGCTTGTCCTCAGTTGCTCGCGTCCACTGTGTTGGTTCTGAAACAACGAACAGTTGTGTCGGCTGAACAGCGTCACTATTTAATTGAAGAGTGTGCTTGTTCGCTGCCCTGTTTGAGATCCGACGATTTCGTTCGGATATTTCATAGGGTTTCGGTGGTCATAGCGTGAGGGAAACGCCCGGTTACATTCCGAACCCGGAAGCTAAGCCTCAAAGCGCCGATGGTACTGCAGGGGGGACCCTGTGGGAGAGTAGGACGCCGCCGAACAATTTTTGGAGGACCCTTGGTCCCAGCGTCCACGCTGGGACCAAGGGTCCTTTTGTTTTTTGTCGAAGCGCGCCGCTCTGCCGGCTGCGCGAGAATGACTGCGGTACCGAAGACTAGGAGTCACCGATGTCCCCCAACTCTCCCGACGAGCGACCGGAGCGCGACCAGCGCCGCCGGGACGGTGGTGACCGGGGCGGATATCGCGGGGCTCCCCGACGCGACAACGACCGTGGCGACCGCAACGACCGCGGTGACCGTGGCGGCTTCCGCCGCGACGACAACCGCGGTGGCAGCGGCGGTGGCGGCGGCTACCGGGGTCGCGACGACCGTCGGGACGACCGGCGCGAGGGCGACCGGGACCGCGGCGGGCGTCCCCCGTTCCGTCGTGACGACCGGCCCAGCGGCCCGCGTCGTGACGATCGCGGTGGTGACCGTGGCGGGTTCCGTCGTGACGACAACCGTGGTGGCGGCGACCGGCCGGCCTTCCGGCGGGATGACCGTCGTGACGGTGACCGTCCGCCCTTCCGTCGTGACGATCGGCGTGATGACCGTCGTGACGACCGCGGTGGTGACCGTGGCGGGTTCCGCCGCGATGACAACCGTGGTGGCAGCGGTGGTGGCTTCCGTGGGCGTGATGACCGCGGTGGCGACCGTGGCGGGTTCCGCCGCGACGACAACCGCGGTGGCGGCGACCGCCCGGCCTTCCGGCGGGACGACCGTCGTGACGGTGATCGTCCGCCCTTCCGTCGTGACGATCGGCGTGATGACCGGCGTGACGATCGCGGTGGTGACCGTGGCGGCTTCCGCCGTGACGACAACCGTGGTGGCAGCGGTGGCGGCTTCCGTGGGCGTGATGACCGCGGTGGCGACCGTGGCGGGTTCCGTCGTGACGACAACCGCGGTGGCGGCGACCGCCCGGCCTTCCGGCGGGACGACCGTCGTGACGACCGCAGGGACGACCGCCGTGATGACAACCGTGGCGGCGGTGGCTTCCGCCGTGACGGTGACCGGCCCGCCTTCCGTCGTGACGACCGGCGTGACGACCGCGGTGGTGACCGTGGCGGCTTCCGCCGCGACGACAACCGCGGTGGTGGCTACCAGGGACGTGACGACCGGCGCGACGACCGCAGGGACGACCGTCGTGACGGCGACCGCCCGGCCTTCCGGCGGGACGACCGCAGGGACGACCGCCGTGACGGCGACCGTGGCGGCGGCGGGTACCGCGGCCGTGACGACCGGGGCCGGGACGACCGCGGCCGCGGTGGGCCGCGCCGGGACGACCGCGGCGGGCGCCCCGGTGGCTTCCGCGGGCGCGACGACCGCAGGGACGACCGGCGCGACGACCGCGACCGCGAGCCGATCAAGCGGCTGCCGATCCCGGATGACGTCACGGGCCACGAGATCGACAAGGACGTGCAGCAGGAGCTGCAGAGCCTTCCCAAGGGGCTCGCGGAGGACGTCGCCAGGAACTTGGTGATGGTCGCCAAGCTCATCGACGAGGACCCCGAGCAGGCGTACGCGTACTCGCGGATCGCGCTGCGGCTGGCCTCCAGGGTCGCCGCCGTGCGTGAGGCCGCCGGCTTCGCCGCGTACGCGAACCAGAAGTACAGCGAGGCGCTCGCCGAGTTCCGTGCCGCCCGGCGGATGACCGGCAGCGTCGAGCTGTGGCCCGTCATGGCGGACTGCGAGCGCGGTCTCGGCCGGCCCGAGAAGGCCCTGGAGATGGCCGGCGCCCCCGAGGTGCAGAAGCTCGACAAGGCGGGGCAGGTCGAGATGCGCCTCGTCGCCGCCGGGGCCCGGCGCGACATGGACCAGATCGACGCCGCCATCGTCACCCTGCAGAGCTCCGAGCTGGCCTCGAACTCCGTGCAGCCCTGGACCGCGCGGCTGCGCTACGCGTACGCCGACGCGCTGCTGGCGGCCGGGCGCGAGGACGAGGCGCGGGAGTGGTTCGCGAAGGTGATCGAGTCCGACAAGGACGGCAGCACCGACGCCTCGGACCGGCTCGCCGAGCTGGACGGCGTCGAGTTCGTCGACGCCCTGGTCGAGGACGAGGCCGGGGAGAGCGCCGGACCGGCGGAGGCCGCGGACGCCGTTGTGGAGCCGGCCGCCGAGGACGACGCCGACCTCGCCGACGTCTCCGACGCCGAGAAGGACGACGATCTCGACGAGAGCCGTCCCGACGCGGGCGGTCCCGACAAGGACTGATCTCCTGTACGAAAAGGGCGGGTTCCCCAGTTGGGGAACCCGCCCTTTTGTCGTTCAGCGGGGATCGCGCCCCCGGCTCAGACCGCGAGGTCCCGCAGGACCAGGCCGGTGGCCGGCTTCGGGCCGAAGGACGTCGACTTGCGGGGCATCGTGACGCCCTGACGGGCCAGGTCGCGGACCACTTCCTCCCGGACCGGGTGCATCAGGACCGCCGTGCCGCCGTCCCGCTCCGCCTTCTCGACCGTCGCCTCGGTGTCGTGGATGTACGCGATGTGGTCCGGGGTGTCGGGGATCTGCCACACGTGGTCGAGGAGCGTGGCGTGCAGGACCGTCGCGTCGAGGGTGCGCCAGGCCTCCGGGCGGTCCGCCGGGACCGTACGGGCCAGGAGTTCCGCAGCCGGGTGGTCGACGAGGTGGAAGGCGCCGTCACCGGCCAGGATGAACGCGTTGTCCTTCGACGCGGCCTGCGCCAGCGCCTCCAGGGCGTGGTCGAGCGGGCCCTCGACCGTGCGTATGCGGAAGGAGTCGCCGAGGGCCGCGAGGGCGTCGGCGACCGGCAGCCGGTGGAGGTAACGGTGGATGGCGCGTACCCGCAGGGGATAGCGGGCGGTGTCCACGAGGAGGACCAGACCGTAGTCCCAGGCGCTCGGCGAAGGATGCTCGGCGCGCAGGCGCAGATTGGTCGCCCAGCGGTGGTGGCCGTCGGCGATCAGGGCCTGGTGGTGGGCGAGGTCCGTGCGGATCTCGGCGATCTCCGCGGGGTCCGTGACGGCCCACAGCCGGTGGTGGAAGCCGTCCTCCGTGGTCGTCGAGAGGAGCGGCTCGCGCCGCGCGGTACGTTCGATGACGGCCATCGCGCCCTGCGGGGCGTCCTCGCCGTCGTCGTCGCTGCGGTAGGTCAGGAGCAGCGGCTCCAGGTTGGCTGACGTCGCCCGCATGAGGGCCGCGCGGTCCTCGACGACGTGCGGCATGACGCCCTCGTGGGGCAGGACGATCCCGTCCGCCGCCTCCGAAAGGCGCAGCGCGCCGATGACACCGCGCTGCAGGATGTCGCTGTCCTGCTGCTCGTAGACGTACAGACTGGCCTGGTGGTCGGGGGCGAGGATGCCCTCGGCGAGCCAGCTGTGCAGGGTGTCCGCGGCCTGCTGGTTGCGGGCGGCCGGGGTGGTGGCCTGCGGGAGGATCAGCCGGACGATGTTGTGCGGGTCCGCCGACTCCAGGTGCAGCAGGCCGTCCGGCCGGACGACCACGTCGTACGGGGGAGAGGTCACCGCGGCCAGACTGCCGACCCGCTCGGGGACGTAGCGCACGCCCCGGAACGGGATCAGGTCGAGGCCGCCGTCGTCGCTGTGACCCGCTGTGTTCATTAGGGCATCGTATGTGTGTCCGTGGCATAAGCGATGATCGGGGGAGTGGGATCGAGCGAGGAGCGATGCGTAATGAGCCAGACCGCGAGCGGCAGTGCAGGCCGGAGCGTCAGGACGCGGCCGGACGGCAGTGGACGGGCGCTGAGTGAGGTCTACGACACCGCCCTGCTCGACCTGGACGGGGTGGTGTACGCGGGCGGCCGGGCCATCGCGCACGCGGTGGAGTCGCTGGGGACCGCGCGGGAGGGCGGCATGCACCTCGCGTACGTCACGAACAACGCCCTGCGCACGCCGGACGCGGTGGCGGAGCACCTGACGGAGCTGGGGATCGCGACCGAGGGCTCGGACGTCATCACCTCGGCGCAGGCCGCGGCGCGGCTGGTGAGCGAGCAGGTGCCGCAGGGGGCGCGGGTCCTGGTGATCGGCGGCGAGGGGCTGCGGGTCGCGCTGCGCGAGCGGGGGCTCGAACCGGTGGAGTCGGCCGACGACGAGCCGGTGGCGGTCGTGCAGGGGTACGGCGGCCCGGACATGGCGTGGGGGCGCTTCGCCGAGGCCTGCTACGCCATCGCGCGCGGGGTGCCGTGGTTCGCGTCGAACACCGACCTGACGATCCCGAGCGCGCGGGGCATCGCGCCGGGCAACGGCGCGGCCGTGGAGGTCGTCCGGATCGCGACGGGCGCCGAGCCGACGGTGGCGGGCAAGCCGCTGCCGCCGATGCACCGGGAGACGATCCTGCGGACCGGCGCGAAGCGCCCGTTGGTGGTCGGCGACCGGCTGGACACGGACATCGAGGGCGCGTTCAACGGCGAGGTGGACTCGCTGCTCGTGCTGACCGGGGTCACGGACGCCGCGCAGTTGCTGGCCGCGCGGCCCGAGCACCGGCCGACGTATGTGGACGCGGACCTGCGCGGGATGCTCGCCGGGCAGCCTGACGTCACCCCGGTGGACGGCGGGTTCGGCTGCGGCGGGTGGACCGCCGCGGTGCGTGGCGGTGCGCTGGTGCTCGACGGTGACGGTGCCGCGACGGACGGGCTGCGGGCGCTGTGCGCGGCGGCCTGGACGGACGCCGGGGACGGCGTGTGCGAGCTGGACGCGGACAAGGCGCTGTCCCGCCTCGACCTGTGAGGCCGTGACGGGTGGGGCGGTGGGGCGGGGTCAGGCGCTCTCGCCGCTGTCGATGAGCTGGTCCGTGGTCGTCCCCCGGCGCCCATACGGGGCGGTCATTTGATCGGGAGCCTGTTGTGGGCCGAAAATGCTCTTGTGCTTCCGGTCGGGTGGCGCGTCGAGGTCGACGGTGCGGCCCGTGACGCGTACGCCGTGGTCATGCGGGCAGGCGAGAGGCGGCGCGGGGGCACCTGCGCGGAGGCCGCTTCCCCCGTCGAAACCGAGTGCGAGGGTAGGCTAACCTAACCTGGTGTTGGTCGACAGTCCCCCCGATGCCCGCGCGCAAGCAGCCCACGGGCCCCCCAGACGGCGCGTGCTGCGCGGCATGGGGTTGCTCGTCTCGCTGGCCGTCCTGCTGCTCGTCTTCCTGGTGAGCATCGCCGTCGGTGCGAAATCGATGTCCATGGGTCAGGTCTGGCACGGGCTGTTTCAGGACACCGGCTCGTACACGGACGTCGTGGTCGGTGAGCGGCTGGCGCGCAGCCTGCTCGGGGTCCTCGCCGGGGTCGCCCTCGGCCTCTCCGGCGCCGTCCTCCAGGCGCTCACCCGCAATCCGCTGGCCGATCCCGGACTGCTCGGCATCAACCTCGGCGCCTCGTCGGCCGTCGTCACCGCGATCAGCTTCTTCGGCGTCACGTCGCTGAGCGGCTACGTGTGGTTCGCCTTCGTCGGCGCCATGGCCGTCGGCGTCCTGCTGTACATCCTCGGCGGCGCGCGCGGCGCGACCCCCGTACGGCTCGCGCTCGCCGGCACCGCGATCAGCGCGGCGCTCTACGGCTATCTGCAGGCCGTCATGATCATGGACAACGCCGCGCTCAACAAGATGCGCTTCTGGACCGTCGGCTCGCTGGCCTCCGCCAGCATGGACACCATCCAGCAGGTGCTGCCCTTCCTCGCGGTCGGCACGGTCCTCGCCCTCACCCTGGCCCGGCCGCTCAACGCCATGGCCATGGGCGACGACACCGCCCGCGCCCTCGGCGCCCACCTGACACGCACCCGGGCCCTGTCCATGGCCGCGGCGACCCTGCTGTGCGGGGCCGCGACCGCCGCCTGCGGACCCATCGTGTTCGTCGGCCTGATGGTGCCGCACATCGTGCGCTCCTTCACCGGACCCGACCTGCGCTGGATCCTGCCGTACGCGGCCGTCCTCTCGCCCGTCCTGCTGCTCGGCGCGGACGTCGTCGGACGGCTCGTCGCACGGCCCGCCGAACTCCAGGTGGGCATCGTCACCGCCGTCATCGGCGCGCCCGTCTTCGTCTTTCTCGTACGTCGTCGGAAGTTGGCCCAGCTGTGAAGGCGATACGCACCCGGGGCGGCCTCTCCGTCAGGATCGACCCGCGCACGGCCGTGGTCGTCACCGTGCTCGTGCTCGCCGCGATCACCGCGAGCGTCGTCCTCATCGGCACCGGCGACTTCGAGATCCCCGCCGCCGACGTCATCCGCACCCTGCTCGGCAACGGCGACGCCGGGCAGGAGTTCATCGTCAACGACCTGCGGCTGCCCCGTGTCCTGGTCGGCCTCCTGGTCGGCGCGGCTCTCGGGCTCGGCGGCGCGCTCTTCCAGTCCATCGCCCGCAACCCGCTGGGCAGCCCGGACGTGCTCGGCCTCGGCCAGGGCTCGACCGCCGGCGCGCTCATCATGATCGTCGTCTTCCAGGGCAGCGCGGTCCAGGTCGCGGGCGGCGCGCTGGTCGGCGGCCTCGTCACCGGCATCGCCATCTACCTGCTCGCCTGGAAGCGCGGGGTGCACGGCTACCGGCTCGTCCTGGTCGGCATCGGCGTCTCCGCGTTCCTCACCGCCATCAACGGCTACCTGCTCACCAAGGCCGACTTCGTCGACGCCGCCCGCTCCGTGGTCTGGATGACCGGCTCGCTCAACGGCCGCGACTGGGAACAGGTCTGGCCGCTCCTCGTGCTCTGCGCCGTCCTCGTCCCGACCGTCCTCGTCCACGGACGGCCGCTGCGGATGCTGGAGATGGGCGACGACGTCGCCAACGCGCTCGGCATCCGCGTCGAACGCACCCGCTTCGTCCTGCTCATCGCCTCCGTGCTGCTCACCGCGGCCGCGACCGCCGCCGCGGGCCCGGTCAGCTTCGTCGCGCTCACCGCGCCGCAGCTGGCCCGCCGCCTGACCCGCTCGCCGGGACCCAACCTGATGCCCGCGATGTTCATGGGCGCCACGCTCCTGATCGTCGCCGACTGGGCCTCGCAGCGGGCCTTCGGCGCGGACCAGCTGCCCGTCGGGGTCGTCACCGGTGTGCTCGGCGGCGTCTATCTGCTGTGGCTGCTGGTCACCCAGCGCAAGGCGGGACGCATATGAGGCCCGGGACGCGCCGGGCGCGGCGCCCCTCGCGCGCCGCCACGAACTCGTACCACCCCCTCACCAGGAGCGTGCTGCTGTGAACCGGCTCATCGCCGACGACGTCACTCTCGGCTACGACCAGCGCGTCATCGCCGAGAAGCTGTCCGTCGAGATCCCCGACAACTCCTTCACGGTGATCGTGGGACCCAACGCGTGCGGCAAGTCCACGCTGCTGCGCGCCCTGTCCCGGATGCTCAAGCCGTCCGCGGGGCGGGTGCTGCTCGACGGGAACGTCATCCAGTCCCTGCCGGCGAAGAAGGTCGCCAAGACCCTCGGCCTGCTCCCGCAGTCCTCCGTCGCACCCGACGGCATCACGGTCGGCGACCTCGTCGCCCGCGGCCGCTACCCCCACCAGGGCCTGCTGCGGCAGTGGTCGGCGGAGGACGAGCGGATCGTGGACGAGTCCATGGCGTCCACCGGAGTGCGCGAGCTCGCCGAGCGCTACGTCGACGAGCTCTCCGGCGGCCAGCGCCAGCGCGTGTGGATCGCCATGGCGCTCGCCCAGCAGACCCCGCTGCTGCTCCTGGACGAGCCGACGACCTTCCTCGACATCCAGCACCAGCTCGACGTCCTCGACCTGTGCGCCGAGCTCCACGAGGAACAGGGCCGCACGCTGGTCGCCGTCCTGCACGACCTCAACCACGCCGCCCGCTACGCCACCCACCTGATCGCCCTGCGCGACGGCGCGGTGGTCGCCCAGGGCCCGCCCGCCGAGATCGTCACGGCGGAGCTGGTGGAACAGACCTTCGGGATCCAGTGCCGGATCATCGACGACCCGGAGTCGAGGACGCCGCTGGTGATCCCGGCGGCGCGCGCGGGGCGCTAGAGGAGTGACTTCAGGCGCAGCAGGTCCCGGAAACCGGCTTCCAGCTTCACCCGGCCCGAGGCCCAGGCCTTCGCGAAGTTGAGCTCGCCGGCCACCATCGAGACCAGGTCGTCGCCGGCCATCGCCAGGCGGATCTCCGCCTTCTCGCGCGGCGGGCCCGGGTGGCTGTCGAGCACCGTGATCCGGCCGTTCTCCAGCCGACCGGTGAAGGTGACGTCGAGATCGGTGATGCGGCAGCTCAGCGAGCGGTTCAGGGCAGCCGCGCCCCGCACGTCGCCGTCGGCCGACGCGAGATTGTCCGAGAGTCTGTCGAGTGCCGTACGGCACTCCGCCATGGTCGCCATCGTGATCGACCGTACCCCAGGCCTTCGCGGTAGCGTCGTGCCATGAGCGACTCATACGCGGGCCCCGCAGCGCACCAGGGGGAGCCGGTGGAGCCGGAGCCTCAGGCTCCGGACGAGCCGTCGTACGATCCCGCCGCCCCCGCGCCCCTGGGCGTCGAGCGCACGCCCACCGGCAACGCCGACGTGGACGAGCGGCTCGCCCGGCTCGGCGATGCGGACCACCTCGCCACGGACGGACACATCGAGGTGTACGAGGATGTACACCGGGGCCTGCGCGACGCGCTGACCGCGCTCGACGCGCGCCCCGGCCCGCCGGCCCCCACTCCGGTGGGGACGCCTTCATCCTCTTCCGACTACAGGAGCTGAACCGAACGTGGCAGGAGTGGCACGACGCCGCCTCGACGCCGAGCTCGTCCGCAGGAAGCTCGCGCGCTCGCGCGAGCACGCGAGCCAGCTGATCGCCGCAGGCCGGGTCGCGGTCGGCAAGACCGTCGCGACCAAGGCGGCGACGCAGGTGGAGACGGCCGCCGCGATCGTGGTCTCGCAGGACGACGCCGACCCCGACTACGTCTCGCGCGGCGGGCACAAGCTCGCCGGTGCCTTCGCCGCCTTCGTGCCGCAGGGCCTGCGCGTCGAGGGGCGGCGCGCGCTGGACGCGGGCGCGTCCACCGGCGGCTTCACGGACGTGCTGCTGCGCGCGGGCGCCGCGCACGTCGTCGCCGTCGACGTCGGCTACGGCCAGCTCGCGTGGTCGCTGCAGAGCGACGACCGGGTCACCGTGAAGGACCGTACGAACGTACGTGAATTGACGCCGGACGCCCTCGACGGCATCCCCGTCGACCTGGTCGTCGGCGACCTCTCCTTCATCCCGCTCGGCCTGGTGCTGCCCGCCCTGGCGCGGTGCGCGGCGCCCGACGCGGACCTCGTCCTGATGGTCAAGCCGCAGTTCGAGGTCGGCAAGGAACGCCTCGGCAGCGGCGGTGTGGTGCGCAGCGCCGAGCTCCGGGCCGAGACCGTGCGGGACGTGGCACGGCAGGCGTGGGGCCTCGGCCTCGGCGTGCGCGGCGTGACCGCGAGCCCGCTGCCTGGACCGTCCGGAAATGTCGAGTACTTTCTGTGGCTGCGCGCCGGGGCCGATGAGCTGGACCCGGCGGACGTTGACCGTGCTGTGGCGGAGGGGCCCCGTTGACCCAGACCCGAGTGACCCAGACCCGAGCTCGAACCGTCTTCCTGCTCGCGCACACCGGACGGCCCGCGGCCATCCGCAGCGCCGAACTCGTCGTGCAGGGGCTGCTGCGCAGCGGCCTCGGCGTGCGGGTCCTGCAGGCCGAGGCGGCGGACCTGCCGCTGCCCTCCGAGGTCGAGACGGTCAAGGAGGCCACCGCCGAGTGCATCGACGACTGCGAGCTGATCGTCGTCCTCGGCGGTGACGGCACGCTGCTGCGCGGCGCCGAGTTCGCACGGGCCTCCGGAGTGCCGATGCTCGGCGTGAACCTCGGGCGCGTGGGCTTCCTCGCGGAGGCGGAGCGGGACGACCTCGACAAGGTCGTCGACCGGGTGGTCACCAAGGCGTACGAGGTCGAGGAGCGCATGACGATCGACGTCGTCGTGCACCGCAACGGCGACGTCGTGCACCGCGACTGGGCGCTGAACGAGGCCGCCGTGCAGAAGGTGTCGCCCGAGCGGATGCTCGAGGTCGTCCTGGAGATCGACGGGCGGCCCGTCACCGGCTTCGGCTGCGACGGCATCGTGTGCGCCACCCCCACCGGCTCGACGGCGTACGCCTTCTCGGCCGGCGGGCCCGTGGTGTGGCCGGAGGTGGAGGCGCTGCTGATGGTGCCGATCAGCGCGCACGCCCTGTTCGCCAAGCCGCTGGTGACCTCGCCGGACACGGTGCTCGCCGTCGAGGTCCAGCCGCACACGCCGAACGGCGTGCTGTGGTGCGACGGGCGGCGGACCGTGGAGCTGCCCTCGGGGGCGCGGGTCGAGGTGCGCAGGGGCGAGGTGCCGGTGCGGCTCGCGCGGCTGCACCACGCGTCGTTCACGGATCGACTTGTCGCCAAGTTCGCGCTGCCGGTCTCGGGGTGGCGGGGGGCGCCGCACTAAGGCGTTCCGAGGGAGCCCGGGGAGCCGGAGGAGCCGGGTGCGGGATCGGGTGGTGTGCCCGCGCGGGTCGACTTGTCGGCCCGCACGGGTCACGTCGCCGCGATGACGGTGATCGCCCGCCTGCGCAGGACCGCCCGCACGGGGATGCCGGTGGCCAGCAGGGTGAGCAGCAGCGTGCCCGCCACGACACCGGTCGGCACGGGCCACGGCAGATACGGCAGCGCGGAACCGAAGGCCGTGCTCAGGATCGGCGCCAGCGTGCCGAGCGCGATCGCCGTGCCGAGCAGCAGCGCCGTACCGGCCACGACCAGGGCCTCCCAGGCCGCCATCGCCCCGACCTGCGCGCGCCCGCTGCCCACGACCCGCAGCAGCGCGACGTCGCGGCGGCGCTCGAAGGAGATCATGGCCAGGGTGTTCGCCGCCGCGATGGCGGCGAAGCCCGCGTACAGCCCCGTGCCCACGTAGTCGAGCCAGACCTCGCCCCTGCCGCCCGCCGAACCCGTGTGGTGCCGCGCGGACGTGTGCATGCCGATCTTGGTGAGGCCGAACCCCACGACCAGGACGAGGGGGACGACCGCGGCGGAGAAGCGGCGGGGCTGCGAACGGACGTTGAGCATCGCCAGGCGGGCGCTCGGGCCGAACCGGCCGATCAGCGCCGAGACCAGCCAGGCCGCCGGGCCGATGATCCGCGGGCCCAGCAGTCCGGCGCCCGCGCAGAAGAGGATGAGGACGAGGAACGCGCCCTCGGCCGCCTCCTGCGCGGGCTGCCTCGACAGGAGTACGGAGACCACGCAGGCGCCGGCGACCGCGACGACGCCCAGGGGCGCCCGCGGCACGCCCAGGCCGCGGCGGCCCGTCGCCGCCTCGGAGAGGGCCCGCGCCGGGCGCAGCAGCGAGAAGCGCAGGGACGAGAGCAGGGCGGCGAGCGTCGTCGTCAGCGCGGCCACGCCGACGCAGACCGGCAGGGCGAGCCAGCTGAAGCGGAAGGAGGCCTCGGCGGGGAGCAGGCCGTGGTCGACCATGCCGGCGTGCCACCAGCGGGCGCCGAAGCCGCCGAGCACGAAGCCGGCGAGGGCCGCGGGGACCGACGCGGCGAGGGCCTGGACGGCCACCGCGCGGCGGATCTGGCGGGGCCTGGCACCGATGGAACGCAGCATCGCCAGCTCGCGGTGCTGCTGGACGACGGCCGTGCCCATCGTCGAGACGACCACGAAGATCGACATGTAGACCGAGCCGATCAGGAGGACCACGGCCATGTCGCCCACGCCGTTCTCCGCGAGCTGCCTGCGGGCCGGCGCGGAGAGCCCGCCGGGGATGTCGGCGCGGTGCGTGCTCGTCGTCCCGAGCATCATCGTCGACGCGCTCACCACGGTCGCCGCGAAGAGCGCGGCCACCGCCGTGCCCACGAACGCCGGGCGGTGCGCCCGGAGTGCTGCCAGTGCCAGTCCTGTCGCCATGTGGATCATGGTCCTCGGGCGGTGGCGGGGTGTGCCATGCGGTGGGCCGGTGGGTCTTGCGGGGGATATCCCTACCTGGGGTCGGAGTTCGCTGCTCGGGCCGAGGTGGGGGCCGGGGCCGGGGCGGGGCAGGGCGCGGGTCCCCTCGGAGAGTGACAGTCGGGTCTCTGTCCGGTCGCCAACCTGCGTCTTCGCGGGCCGACGCAGGGGTGACGTCGCGGTGCACCGGGGAAACCTCGTATGGTCAGGTGCGTGTTGGAGGAGATGCGGATACGGTCGCTTGGAGTCATCGACGACGCGGTCGTCGAGCTGTCGCCAGGGTTCACCGCCGTGACGGGTGAGACCGGCGCGGGCAAGACGATGGTGGTCACCAGCCTTGGCCTGCTGCTCGGCGGGCGCGCCGATCCCGCCCTGGTGCGGATCGGGGCGAAGTCGGCGGTGGTGGAGGGCCGCATCGCCGTGCCCGCCGGCGCCTCGGCGATCGTGCGCGCGGAGGAGGCGGGGGCCGAACTCGACGACGGGGCGCTGCTCATCAGCCGTACCGTCTCGGCGGAAGGGCGTTCCCGGGCGCACCTCGGCGGGCGCTCCGTCCCGGTGGGCCTGCTGTCCGAACTCGCCGACGACCTCGTCGCGGTGCACGGCCAGACCGACCAGCAGGGCCTGCTCAAGCCGGCCAGGCAGCGCGGTGCCCTCGACCGGTACGCGGGCGACGCGGTCGCCGTGCCGCTCGACAAGTACACGGCCGCCTACCGCCGGCTGCGGGCCGTCACCACCGAGGTCGAGGAGATCACCACCCGGGCGCGCGAGCGGGCCCAGGAAGCGGATCTGCTGCGCTTCGGCCTCGAGGAGATCGGGGGCGTCGAGCCGCGCGCGGGCGAGGACACGGAGCTCGCCGCCGAGGCGGAGCGGCTCGGTCACGCGGAGGCACTCGCCTCCGCCGCGACGTCCGCGCACGCCGGGCTCGCCGGGAACCCCGAGGACCCCGAGGGCATCGACGCCACGGCGCTCGTCGCGGGTGCCTCGCGGGCCCTGGAGGCCGTACGGTCCCACGACCCCGTCCTGGCCGCCCTCGCGGACCGGCTCGGTGAGATCGGGATCCTGCTGGGCGACGTGGCGGGGGAACTCGCCGGGTACGCCGACGACCTGGACGCCGATCCGCTGCGGCTCGCCGCGGTCGAGGAGCGGCGGGCCGCGCTGACCCAGCTCACCCGGAAGTACGGCGAGGACATCGACGCCGTGCTCGCCTGGGCCGAGGAGGGCGCGGCACGCCTGACCGAACTCGAGGGCGACGACGACCGGCTGGGCGAACTGACCGCCGAGCGGGACGCGCTGCGCGCGGAACTCGCGGGGCTCGCGCAGGCGCTGACCGACGCGCGGCAGGAGGCGGCCTCGCGGTTCGCGGCGGCCGTCACCGAGGAGCTGGCCTCGCTGGCGATGCCGCACGCGCGCGTGTCGATCGCCATCAGCTGTACGGAGGTTCCGGAGGGGGCCGACGGGGTGGAGGTCGGGGGCCGCACGGTCGCGTACGGGCCCTCGGGCGTCGACGAGGTCGAGCTGCTCCTCGCCCCGCATCCGGGGGCGCCCGCCCGGCCCATCGCCAAGGGGGCCTCCGGCGGTGAGCTGTCGCGGGTGATGCTCGCGGTCGAGGTCGTCTTCGCGGGGACCGACCCGGTGCCGACGTATCTCTTCGACGAGGTCGACGCGGGCGTCGGCGGCAAGGCGGCGGTCGAGATCGGGCGGCGGCTTGCGCGGCTCGCCAAGTCGGCGCAGGTCGTGGTCGTCACGCACCTTCCGCAGGTGGCGGCGTTCGCGGACCGTCAGCTGCTGGTCGAGAAGACGAACGACGGGATGGTGACGCGGTCCGGGGTGCAGGTGCTGGAGGGGGAGGACCGGGTGCGGGAGCTGTCGCGGATGCTGGCGGGGCAGGAGGATTCGGAGACGGCTCGGGCGCATGCGGAGGAGTTGTTGGCGGCGGCTCGGTCCAACGGGTAGCTGGCCCCTGGGCCTTGGGCGGGTCTTGTGCCTTGGCCTCCGGCTTGGGTGGGTCTTGTGCCTTGGCCTCCGGCTTGGGTGGGTGTCTGCGCCCCGGGTCTCGTCGTGGGGCGGGGCCGCGGGGGTATGTGCGTACTCGCTATCCCTGCGCCCCGCTGCACGAACAAAGGCGCCATTGTTTGCTCGGTGCTCCGTGCGCACATACCCCCACGTCCCCTCCGGCCGGTTCGGCGGGTGCGGGGCGGTGGGGCGTCCGTCGTGGGTGCGGGGCGGTGGGGGTGGTCTGTGAGTCCCCCCCCGGGCGGGGCGCGGGTGGGGGGGGTGTTGCGCGTACAAAGTTCGCAAGCCTCACCCGTGTGGGTGATTGCGTCCGTGGAGTTGCCCGGCCAATTGCGGAAGTGACCTTTCGGCAGTGCCGGAACGCCCGTGCGGACTGGCATCCTTGGCGCAGCATCTGCCCGAAGACCAGTCCGAGCACCGACCGACGCAGACCCAGGAGCCCCGGCCGCGTGACCCACGTGAGCAGCCACTCGCCGCACGGACAGACGCCGCTGCACACCGTTCAAGTCCTCGGCGGCGGCAGCGCGGGCAGCAGCGCGCACGTCAGGTCGCTGGCGGCGGGACTCGCCGCCCGGGGCGTGCGGGTCACCGTGTGCGCCCCCGACGAGGCCGCCCGGGTCTACGACTTCGCCGGGACCGGCGCCCGCCACGTCCACGTGGCCCGCAGCGGCGACCCCGCCTCCGTGGCCGCCCTGCGCGCCGCGTGCGCCGACGCCGACCTCGTCCACGCGCACGGACTGCACGCCGCGCTGCGCGCCGCCGTCGCCCTGACCGGGCGCACCACGCCGCTCGTCGTCACCTGGCACACCCGCCCGCACGCGGAGGGCGCCCGCGCGAGCGTGCTGCGGCTGTTGGAGCGGCGCGTCGCCCGGGCCGCGTCGGTGGTGCTCGGCGCCTCCTCCGACCTCGTCGACCGGGCCCGCCGCAGGGGCGCCCGCGACGCCCGCCTCGCCGCGATCGCGCTGCCCGCCCCGCGCCGCCCGGAGACCGTCGAGGAGCCCGACAGCCTCCTGCACAAGGCCCGTGCCGAACTCGGCGCCGTCGACCGGCCGTTGATCCTCGCCGTCGGCGCCCTCGAACGCCACCGCGGATACGACGTACTCCTGGACGCCACCCGCGCGTGGCGGCACCTGGACCCGCTGCCGCTCCTCGTCGTCGCGGGGGAGGGGCCCGAACGGGCCGCCCTGCAGCGCCGGATCGAGGACGAGCAGCTGCCGGCCCGCCTGGTGGGGCGGCGCGACGACATCCCCGACCTGCTCGCGGCCACCGACGTCGCCGTGCTGCCCAGCAGCCGGGAGTCCCGCTCGGTGCTCGCGCAGGAAGCCCTGCACGCGCGTGTGCCGCTCGTGGCGACCGCCGCCGGCGGCGTGCCCGAACTGGTCGGCGACGCGGCCGAACTCGTCCCGTACGGCGACGCCGAGGCGCTCGCCACCGCCGTCGTCCGCCTCCTCGCCGACCCGGTCCGCCGGGCCCACCTGAAGGACAAGGGGCAGGCGCAGGCCGCGACCTGGCCGACCGAGGACGAGACGGTCACCCAGGTCCTCAGCGTCTACGACGAGTTGACCCAGCCCCTGCCGTACGCCTGACGCCTACGCGACGTGCCGGCGCGCCCGCAGCGCCAGGCTCAGCGCGAGGACCGTCTGCGGGTCGTCCAGGTCGGTGCCGAGCAGCTCGCTGATCCGGGCCAGCCGGTTGTAGAGGGTCTGCCGGTTCAGATGCAGCTCGCGGGCCGTCTCCGCCTTGCGTCCCGCGTGCGCCAGATACGTCTGCAGCGTGGGCAGCAGCGGCGGCTTCGCACGCTGGTCGTGATCGCGCAGCGGGCCGATCGCGCGGTCCACGAACGCCGCGAGCACCCCGTCCTCGTCGTGCCGGTGCAGCCGCCACAGCAGCAGGTCGATGTCGAGGCGCCGCGCGTCGTACCAGGGCCGGTCGGACAGGCCCTGCGCCGCCGTCGCCGTCTCCGCCGCGTGCCGCAGGCCCGCCGAGGCCGCCGCCCAGCCGCCCGCGACCCCGACCACCACGACGGGCGGCTGGGCGCCGGGCCGCCGCATCCCGGCCCGCTCGACGCCCGCCCGCAGCGCCGCGGCGACCCGGTCGGCGACCGCCGTCCGCTCGGACTCCGTGCGCAGCCCGAGCAGCAGCGGCACCCGGCCTTCCACGGGGCGTACGCCGAGCAGCGCCGGCACCCCCACCGACGCCAGCTCCTCCGCGACCGCGCGGGCGAGCACCGCCCAGCCGCCCCCGGTCGGCAGACCGTCCGCGATCCGCATCACCACCGGGAGCAGCGGGCCGCCCGCCGGGGCCGGGCGGAAGCCGAGGACGCGGGCCTGCGCGGGGGCGTCCTCGGCGGCGATCCGGCCCTCCGCGAGATCGGTGAGGAAGTCGCCGCGGCCGCGCGCGGCGAGCTCCTCCTCCTGGCGGGCCTGCATCAGCACCACCGCGAGGCTGCCCGCCGCCCGCTCGGCCGCGATGCGGTGCACCGGGAGCGGCGCGGATTCCACGGCGAGCAGGACGAGCCGGGCCCGCACCGAACCCCCGCCGGGGCCGCCGCCGGGCACGTCGACGATGACCGCGCCCGCGGGCGGGCCCTCCCGGTCCACGGTGCGGCCCCGCAGTCCCTCCCACACCTGGAGCGGGTCCGCGCACTCCGTGCCCGCCCCCGCGGCGTACAGGAGCTGCCCGTCGGCCGTCTCCAGGAAGACCGGGTTGCCGCTGAGCTCGGCGAGGATCGCCAGGACCTGCGGGATGCCGCCCCCGCCGAGCAGCGCCTCCGTGCAGCGCCGGTGGACCTCCTCGGCCTGCTGGAGCAGCGCGTAGTGGCCGTTGACGATCTCGGTGTGCACCTCTTCGGTGACCGTCACGAAGGGCACCTCGCGGTGCAGCTGCACCAGCGGGAGTCCGGCGGCCCGCGCGGTCTCCACGAGCGCCGCGGGCAGCCGGGTGAAGCGCGGTCCCAGCTCGACGACGAGGGCCGCGATACCGCGCTCGGCGAGCTTGCGCACGAAGGCCCGCTGGTCGGCCGGGCGGGCGCCGAGGCCGAGGCCGGTGGTGAGCAGCAGCTCGCCGCCCTTGAGGAGCGAGGCCATGTTGGGCACCTCGCCCGCGTGCACCCACCGCACGGTCCGCTGCAGCCGCTCCGCGCCCGCGACGACCTCGGGGAGCCCACCGCGCAACCCCGGGAGTTCCAGCGCGCGCTGCACGGTGATGCCGCCCTGAGTGCCCTGACTGTCCATGGCGCGGACGCTACCGGGGCGCGCGTACCGGGAACATCTCCGGCTGATCACGGCGCCGTCACCATGACCGGTGCCCCGGCAACTGGTCGTTCCCGCACGTCACTTGCGTGGACGGGCGCCCGGGGGGTGTGGTGTACGTCACGGTGGCGGGCGGGTGCCGGCCACCGTGACGCGGCCGGGGCGCTAGCCCCCGTACGCCCCCGAGGCCGTCAGGCGCAGTGCCGTGTCGATCAGCGGGACGTGGCTGAACGCCTGCGGGAAGTTGCCGACCTGGCGCTGCAGCCGCGAGTCCCACTCCTCGGCGAGCAGGCCGAGGTCGTTGCGGAGCGCGAGCAGCTTCTCGAAGAGCTTGCGGGCCTCGTCGACCCGGCCGATCATCGCGAGGTCGTCGGCCATCCAGAAGGAGCAGGCGAGGAACGCGCCCTCGTCGCCCTCCAGGCCGTCCACGCCCGCGTCGTCGCCGGTCGTGGGATAGCGCAGGATGAAGCCGTCCGGGGTGGAGAGCTCCCGCTGGATCGCCTCGATCGTGCCGATGACGCGCTTGTCGTCCGGCGGCAGGAAGCCCATCTGCGGAATCAGCAGCAGCGAGGCGTCCAGCTCCTTGGAGCCGTACGACTGCGTGAAGGTGTTCCGCTCCTTGTCGTAGCCCTTCTCGCAGACGTCCCGGTGGATGTCGTCGCGCAGCTCGCGCCACTTCTCCAGCGGTCCGTCCGCCTCGCCGGACTCGATGAGCTTGATCGTGCGGTCCACCGCGACCCAGGCCATCACCTTGGAGTGCACGAAGTGGCGGCGCGGGCCGCGCACCTCCCAGATGCCCTCGTCCGGCTCGTCCCAGTGGTCCTCCAGGTAGCGGATCAGCTTGAGCTGGAGGAGCGAGGCGTAGTCGTTGCGGGCCAGGCCCGTCATGTGCGCCAGGTGCAGCGCCTCGGTGACCTCGCCGTACACGTCGAGCTGCAGCTGGTGCGCGGCGCCGTTGCCGGCCCGGACCGGCTGCGAGCCCTCGTATCCGGGCAGCCAGTCCAGCTCCTGCTCGCCGAGCTCGCGCTCGCCCGCGATGCCGTACATGATCTGCAGGTTCTCCGGGTCGCCCGCCACCGCCCGCAGCAGCCACTCGCGCCAGGCGCGGGCCTCCTCGCGGTAGCCGGTGCGCAGCAGCGAGGACAGGGTGATCGCCGCGTCGCGCAGCCAGGTGAAGCGGTAGTCCCAGTTGCGCGAGCCGCCGATGTCCTCGGGCAGCGAGGTGGTCGGCGCGGCGACGATCCCGCCGGTCGGCGCGTAGGTGAGCGCCTTGAGCGTGATCAGCGAGCGGATCACCGCCTCGCGGTAGGGCCCGTGGTACGTACAGTGCTCCACCCACTCCCGCCAGAAGTCCTCCGTCGCCACCAGGGCGTTCTCGGGCTCCGGGTAGGCGGGCTGGTCCTTGTGCGAGGGCTGCCACGAGATGGTGAACGCGATCCGCTCGCCCGGCGCCACGGTGAAGTCCGAGTACGTCGTGAGGTCCTTGCCGAAGGTCTCGGCGGTCGTGTCGAGCCACACCGAGTCGGGCCCGGCGACGGCCACCGTGCGCCCGTCGACCTTGTGCACCCAGGGCACGACACGGCCGTAGCTGAAGCGCATCCGCAGCGCGGAGCGCATCGGCACGCGTCCGCTGACGCCCTCGACGATCCGCACCAGCTGCGGCGCGTCGGTGTCGCGCGGCGGCATGAAATCGATCACGCGGACCGTGCCGCGCGGGGTGTCCCACTCCGATTCGAGCACCAGCGAGTCGCCGCGGTACGTGCGGCGGGTGGCAGCCGGGGGCTGGGCCTCCGGGCTGTGCGCGGGCCCCAGTCGCCAGAAGCCGTGTTCGTCGGTGCCCAACAGGGCGGCGAAAACGGCATGGGAGTCGAAGCGGGGCAGGCACAGCCAGTCGACTGTGCCGTCCCGGCAGACCAGGGCAGCGGTCTGCATGTCTCCGATGAGTGCGTAGTCCTCGATGCGCCCGGCCACGTGCATCTCCAGTCGAACGGCCACGTTCGCCCCGCGGGGCGCTTACTGGTCAGCGGTCAAGTGATCGTTGACGAGCGCTTGTTCCGGGTGCAAGGCGGGATGGTGCCGTGTGCCGGAGGGGGCTCGGCAGCGAGTGTCCGAGCAGGATACGACGCACCATAGTGATCTGCGCGCCCCTCCCGGCAACGAGGCTCCGCCGAACGGGTGAACGCCTGGTGAGAGCGGGTGCGGAAGACAAAAGTGACGGCGTGCGGGTCTCGTGAGCGAGGTGTGTGCGCCTGATGGCGGAGCGTGGCCGGAAGCACCCTCGCCGCGTCGCTGATACCCTGGTAGCCCGTGAGCCGGTGGTCATAGAACCCCCGAACCGCAGCGACGGCACCTCCCCGAATCCCTGGTGAGGGCGCCGGAACGCACCCTCCAGACCGCGACCACGGGAGCCCCCCTTTGGCCATGCAGCCCAAATCCACGACGACCAAGCACATCTTCGTCACCGGGGGTGTCGCCTCTTCCCTCGGCAAGGGTCTGACTGCCTCCAGCCTGGGTGCGCTCCTCAAGGCGCGCGGCCTGCGCGTCACCATGCAGAAGCTCGACCCGTACCTGAACGTCGACCCGGGCACGATGAACCCGTTCCAGCACGGCGAGGTGTTCGTCACCAACGACGGCGCCGAGACCGACCTGGACATCGGCCACTACGAGCGCTTCCTGGACGTCGACCTCGACGGCTCGGCGAACGTGACCACCGGCCAGGTCTACTCCCAGGTGATCGCCAAGGAGCGGCGCGGCGAGTACCTCGGCGACACCGTCCAGGTCATCCCGCACATCACCAACGAGATCAAGCACCGCATCCGCCGCATGGCGACCGACGACGTGGACGTCGTCATCACCGAGGTCGGCGGCACGGTCGGCGACATCGAGTCGCTGCCGTTCCTGGAGACGGTCCGCCAGGTCCGCCACGAGGTCGGCCGGGACAACGTCTTCGTCGTGCACATCTCGCTGCTGCCCTACATCGGCCCCTCCGGCGAGCTGAAGACCAAGCCGACCCAGCACTCCGTCGCCGCCCTGCGCAACATCGGCATCCAGCCGGACGCCATCGTGCTGCGCGCCGACCGCGAGGTGCCGACCGCCATCAAGCGCAAGATCTCGCTGATGTGCGACGTCGACGAGGCCGCCGTGGTCGCCGCCATCGACGCCAAGTCGATCTACGACATCCCCAAGGTGCTGCACACCGAGGGCCTGGACGCCTACGTCGTGCGCAAGCTCGACCTGCCGTTCCGCGACGTCGACTGGACCCAGTGGGACGACCTGCTGGACCGCGTGCACAACCCGCTGCACGAGGTCACCGTCGCCCTGGTCGGCAAGTACATCGACCTGCCCGACGCCTACCTCTCGATCACCGAGGCGATGCGCGCCGGCGGCTTCGCCAACAAGGCCCGCGTCAAGGTCAAGTGGGTCACCTCGGACGACTGCAAGACCCCGGCGGGCGCCAAGAAGCAGCTCGCCGACTGCGACGCGATCCTGATCCCCGGCGGCTTCGGCGACCGCGGCGTCTCCGGCAAGGTCGGCGCGATCCAGTACGCCCGCGAGAACAAGGTGCCGCTGCTCGGCATCTGCCTGGGCCTGCAGTGCATCGTCATCGAGGCCGCCCGCAACCTCGCGGACATCCCCGACGCCAACTCCACCGAGTTCGACGCCGCCACCGCCCACCCGGTCATCTCCACCATGGCCGAGCAGCTCGACATCGTCGCCGGCGAGGGCGACATGGGCGGCACGATGCGCCTGGGCATGTACCCGGCCAAGCTCGCCGAGGGCTCCATCGCCCGCGAGGTGTACGAGGGCAAGGAGTACGTCGAGGAGCGCCACCGCCACCGCTACGAGGTGAACAACGCCTACCGCGCCGACCTGGAGAAGAAGGCCGGGATCCAGTTCTCCGGCACCTCCCCGGACGGCAAGCTCGTCGAGTACGTCGAGTACCCCCGCGAGGTCCACCCCTACCTGGTCGCCACCCAGGCGCACCCGGAGCTGCGGTCCCGGCCGACCCGCCCGCACCCGCTCTTCGCGGGTCTGGTGAAGGCCGCCGTCGAGCGCCAGCAGGCCGCACGCACGGCGGGCGCGAAGTCCGGCAAGTAACACCAGGGCGATACGGTTGCCGGGGTGCGCGCCTTTTGGGGCGCGTGCCCCGGTTTCTGTTTGCACGTGTGGGAGGACAGGGCGACATGACGATCAAGGACACCGCCGAGGAGTGGCAGGTCACGGCGACGGAGACCCCGTTCGTCGGGAACAAGACCTCCGTGCGCACCGACGACGTGGTGATGCCCGACGGGTCCGTCGTCCGCCGCGACTACCAGGTCCACCCCGGCTCGGTGGCCGTCCTCGCGCTCGACGACGAGGACCGCGTCCTGGTCATCCGCCAGTACCGGCACCCCGTCCGCCACAAGCTCTGGGAGATCCCCGCGGGCCTGCTCGACATCCCCGGCGAGAACCCGCTGCACGCCGCCCAGCGCGAGCTCTACGAAGAGGCGCACGTCAAGGCCGAGGACTGGCGCGTCCTCACCGACGTCTACACCACCCCCGGCGGCTGCGACGAGGCCGTGCGCGTCTTCCTCGCCCGTGACCTCTCCGAGGCCGACGGCGAGCGCTTCGAGGTCTCCGAGGAGGAGTCCGACATGGAGCTGGCCCGGGTGCCCCTGGCGGAGCTCGTCCAGGGCGTGCTCGGCGGCGAGCTGCACAACAACTGCCTCGTCGTCGGCGCCCTCTCGCTGCAGGCGGCCCGGCACGGCGCCGGTCTCGACGCGCTGCGCCCGGCCGAGGCGCCCTGGCCGGCCCGCCCCTTCGAGGCCTGAGCGGGGCCGTACGCGCTCCGGTGTGACGATCTACTGATCCGATCGGGCGACTTGTGCGTGCGGTGTGTCCGGGCAGGCGGCGGGGCCTGAACTAGGCTCTGAAAGCGTCCCGCCCGGAGTTCCGGCGGGTTCGTGCGCAGGCGGACGGGAGCGTGGCCCGTGACGGATCAGGCGGTCGACACGGACGGTGCGGCGGCGGGCGGCGCGGTGCCGCCCCCCGCGAGTGCCTCCTTGGAGTCGACAAGGGCTCAGTTCGTGGGCAGACGCCGCGAATTGAAGGAGCTCCGCGCCGACATCGACCGGGCGGGGCTCGACACCCTCGCGGGCCGCAAGGCCCCCCGCGCGCGCGTGCTGCTCGTCGCGGGCCGCCCCGGCTCGGGGCGCACCGCGCTCGCCGAGGAGCTGGCCCGCCAGCTCGCCGACGGCTACCCCGACGGGGTGCTGCGCGCCCGCCTCACGGAGCCCGACGGCAGCCGGGTGCCCACCGGGCGGACCGCCCGCGAGCTCCTGGACGCGCTGGCCGTGCCCGCGCCCCCGGGCGCCGCCGACGACGACCTCACCCAGCTCCTGCGGGACACGCTCGCCACCCGCAGGGCGCTGCTGCTCCTGGACGACGCGGCGGACGCCGAACAGGTCGACCCGCTGCTCCCCGACACACCCGACTGCCTGGTCGTCGCGGTCGCCGAGGGCCCCCTCACCGGCATCCCCGACGTGCGGCCGTGCACGCTCGGCGGCCTGGACAAGCCGGCCGCCGTCGAGCTCCTGGCCCGTGCCGCGGGGCCGGTGCGCATCACCGTCGACCCGCGCTCGGCGGAGTCCCTGGTCGAGGCGTGCGCGGCCCACCCGGCGGCGCTCGTGCTCGCCGGGGGCTGGCTCGCGGTGCGGCCCAAGGCCGCCGTCGCCGACCTCGCCAAGCAGGTGCACGACCTGCCCGACGAGGGCTCGGCCCTCGCCCGGGTCTTCACGCACACCTACGCGGCCCTGCCCGCGCCCGCCGCGCGGATACTGCGCTTCCTCTCCCTCGCCCCGGCCGGTCACGTCGACCCGCACACCGCGTCCGCGCTCGCGGGCTGCTCGGTGTCGGCCGCGCGGACCACGCTCGACGACTTCGTCGGCCTCGGGCTCGTGCGGGCCGTGGACTCGCCGCTGCCGCAGTACGAGGTGCCGGGCTGCCTGGTGCCGCTGCTGCGGGCCCGCACCGAGAGCCAGGACCGGCCCGCCGAGGTCCAGCTGGCCAGGGCCCGGATGCTGGAGCGGACCGTGCGGCTGCTGCAGTCGTGCCGGGCGATCACCGAGCCGGACGGCTCCGCGGCCCGCAGGAAGCTCGCCGGGATGCCGCGCGCCCTGCGCTTCCCGAGCCCGCGGGCCGCCGCCGAGTGGCTGCGGATCCGCCAGCCCGCCCTGCTGGCCGCCGCCCGCCTCGCGGTGGCCGACGGGGAGCTCGACACCCTGGCCCGGCGCCTGATGGCGGCCCTGACCCGGGCCCTGGTCGCGCACCGCGGCACCGAGGACGCGGCGCCCGTGCTCTACGGCGTCCACCAGCTCGTCCTCGACGTGGCCGAGCGGCGGAACCTGCCGCGCGAGCAGGCCGCGGCGCTGCTGAACCTCGCCGATCTCGACGCGCGGACCGGGCGCACCCAGGACGCGCTGGCCCGCTACCGGGCGGCGCTGGACGCGGGCCGGGCGGCGAACGACCCGTACGCCACCGGTCGCGCGATGGAATCCGTAGGTGGTGCCCACCAGGAGCTCGGGGACTGGTCGCGGGCCTCCGACTGGTTCGGCCGGGCGCTCGCCCACCGGCTGGCGCGCGGCGAGCGGGCGGACGCCGCCCGGCTGTACGGCCGGATCGGCGCGGTGCACACCTACGCGGGGCGCTACGGCGAGGCGCTGCGCAACTGGAGCTCGGCGGTCACCGGACACCGCAAGAACGGCGATGTGGCCGCCCAGGCGCGCGCGTTGAGCGAGATGGCGCGGGTGCAGGAGTACGCGGGGCGGCCCGAGGAGTCGCTGCGCACCTGCCAGGAGGCCGTCGAATGGGCGCGGCACGCCGAGGACGTGCGCCTGCAGGCCGCGCTGCAGCTGCGGCTCGCCGACACCCTGGAGCGGCTCGGCGACCCGGCGGCCGCCCGGCTGCACAGGGGGGCGGCCGAGCGCATGCTGGGAAGTGAGCTCCCGGAGGACGCGAGGCTTGAAACGAATGGTGGAGCGGAGCCTTCCGCCTGCGAAATCCGTAGTGCATCTGCGGGAGATTGAAGTATTGAAAGGCTAGACAGCAGGAAATCCTTCATTAGACTGGCTCCGCCGCGTACCTCCGCGGTGTCCCCCGGTGCGCCCCGAGTGCACCGGTCTGTGTCGCATTGCCCGAAAAATCCCCTGAGCCAAGGACCGTGATCGACGATGAAGGTCGGCATCCCCCGCGAGGTCAAGAACAACGAGTTCCGGGTGGCCATCACCCCCGCCGGTGTGCACGAGCTGGTGCGCCACGGCCACCAGGTCGTCATCGAGCGGAACGCCGGCGTCGGCTCCTCGATCACGGACGCCGAGTACGTCTCGGCGGGTGCCCGGATCCTGGACACCGCCGACGAGGTCTGGGCCACCGCGGACCTGCTCCTGAAGGTCAAGGAGCCCATCGCGGAGGAGTACCACCGCCTCCGCAAGGACCAGACCCTCTTCACCTACCTGCACCTGGCCGCCTCCAAGGAGTGCACGGACGCGCTCCTGGAGTCGGGCACCACGGCCATCGCCTACGAGACGGTGGAGACCGCGGGCCGCGCGCTCCCGCTGCTCGCCCCGATGTCCGAGGTCGCGGGCCGTCTCGCCCCGCAGGTCGGCGCCTACCACCTGATGGCCGCCAACGGCGGCCGCGGCGTGCTGCCGGGCGGCGTCCCGGGTGTGGCCGCGGGCAAGGCCGTCGTCATCGGCGGTGGCGTCTCCGGCTGGAACGCCGCGCAGATCGCCATCGGCATGGGCTTCCACGTGACCCTGCTCGACAAGGACATCAACAAGCTCAAGGAAGCCGACAAGATCTTCGGCACGAAGATCCAGACCGTCGTCTCCAACGCCTTCGAGCTGGAGAAGGCCTGCCTGGAGGCCGACCTCGTCATCGGCGCGGTGCTCATCCCGGGCGCCAAGGCCCCGAAGCTGGTCACCAACGAGCTCGTCTCGCGCATGAAGCCGGGAAGTGTCCTTGTCGACATCGCGATCGACCAGGGCGGCTGCTTCGAGGACTCGCACGCCACCACGCACGCCGAGCCGACCTTCCCGGTCCACAACTCGGTCTTCTACTGCGTCGCCAACATGCCCGGCGCGGTGCCCAACACCTCCACGTACGCGCTGACCAACGCGACGATGCCGTACATCGTCGAGCTGGCGAACCGCGGCTGGGCCGAGGCCCTGCGCCGCGACCCGGCGCTCGCCCTGGGCCTCAACACCCATGACGGCAAGGTCGTTTACAAGGAGGTCGCCGAGGCCCACGGGCTCGACCACGTCGAGCTGGAGACGCTCCTCGGCTGACCCAGGTGACCGACTCCGGTCGGTCACACGACGCTTTCGTCAACGAAAGTCGTCAATCTCACGCCCGCGGCCGGACCTTGAGAGGGGTCCGGCCGTATGCGTATCAGTCGGGACACGCTCAACTGGCCGTGAACGTAACCCTTTAACCGATTCGCCCACCCTCGAAACGTGGTGATGGCGAGCCGTACACCCTTGACACAAGGGTGTTCCGTTGCCGACACATCGGGCCGGGTCCGGCGGATTGTGTTGCTGTCGACCGGTGACACGCCATAGAGTCGCCAACCGTCGGCATGGTGCCACGCTGACCTATCGAGAAATTTCCTGGTCACCAAGGAGGTAAGACGACTTGTGAATGAGTCGACATTTGCTCCCGGGGGTGGTCAACCAGGAACGTCTGCGCGAGGCCAGGGTCCCGTGGGGCTCGAGGCCGTCGGCTCGGTCGCTGTCCGCACCTTCGAGGCCCGGCAGGGTCCCCAGCCGACACAGTCAGCACCCCAGAGCATGGATGGCCATCACGTGAACGCCATGGCCGGCGACCGGAGTGGCGATAACACCCACACCCACCTCGCCGACTACGAGGAACTGCCCCAGGGGCACTTCTACGACCCCGACGCCGAGTACGAGCCCGATCCGGAGTACGCGGCCACGCTCGCGCCGGACGCCGCCCGCCAGCGCCGTGAACGCATCGGCCCGACGGGACGCCCGCTGCCGTACTTCCCGATCCCGGGCCCCCTGACCGACCACGGTCCCGCGAAGATCATCGCGATGTGCAACCAGAAGGGCGGCGTGGGCAAGACGACGTCGACCATCAACCTGGGTGCGGCCCTCGCGGAGTACGGACGCCGGGTCCTGCTGGTCGACTTCGACCCGCAGGGCGCGCTCTCGGTGGGTCTCGGGGTCAACCCGATGGAGCTGGACCTGACGGTCTACAACCTCCTCATGGAGCGCGGCATGTCCGCGGACGAGGTGCTCCTGAAGACGGCGGTCCCCAACATGGACCTGCTGCCGAGCAACATCGACCTGTCCGCCGCCGAGGTCCAGCTGGTGAGCGAGGTCGCGCGCGAGTCCACGCTGCAGCGCGCCCTGAAGCCGCTGATGCAGGACTACGACTACATCGTGATCGACTGTCAGCCCTCGCTCGGCCTGCTCACCGTGAACGCCCTGACGGCGGCCCACAAGGTGATCGTGCCGCTCGAGTGCGAGTTCTTCGCGCTGCGCGGGGTGGCCCTGCTGACCGAGACCATCGAGAAGGTCCAGGAGCGGCTCAACCCCGACCTGGAGCTCGACGGCATCCTCGCGACGATGTACGACTCCCGCACGGTGCACAGCCGTGAGGTGCTCGCGCGCGTGGTCGAGGCCTTCGACGACCACGTCTACCACACGGTCATCGGGCGCACGGTCCGCTTCCCGGAGACCACGGTCGCCGGTGAGCCGATCACGACGTACGCCTCCAACTCGGTCGGCGCGGCCGCCTATCGCCAGCTCGCCAGGGAGGTGCTCGCCCGGTGTCACGCCGAGTGAGTCTGCCCGGGGCCGACGAACTGTTCCGTACAACCGGTGGGATGGCGCTCCAGTCGTCGTCTCCGCGGCGCCCGGCGAATGGCGAGGCGCGGGTGCCCGCCCCGGCGGGCGAGAGCGACGAGACGGCGGCGTCGGCCGAGGACACGGCGGCCCAGGGCGAGGGCGGTGAGCCCGCCGAACACACCGCGTCGGACGCGGAGTCCGGCGCCGAGTCGCGCAGCCGCGCGGCCGGTGCGGAGGGCGAGAAGGGCTCGGGCCGCAGGCCGGCGGCGCAGGAAGGTTCGGGCAGCCAGGGCGGCGGCAAGTCCGGCGGCGCGTCGACCGCGCAGGCGCGGCGGCGGGCGCGGGCGGCCAACCGGCGGCCCAGCGGGCGTGAGCGGCACGACGAGAAGATCACCGTGTACGTCTCCGCCGAGGAGCTGATGGACCTCGAACACGCGCGGCTCGTGCTGCGCGGTGAGCACGGACTCGCGGTCGACCGCGGCCGGATCGTCCGGGAGGCGGTCGCCGTCGTCCTCGCCGACCTGGAGTCGCGCGGGGACGCGAGCATTCTCGTACGACGGTTGCGCGGGCGGTAGGGGTAGCGTTTCTGGCCTCATGGCCTCGAACAGTGAATCCACACCGCCCGCCGCCCGGCGCCGCATCCTGGGGCGCGGGCCGGGGGCTTCTCCCGCCGGACCCGAGCCGGTGCCGGCCGAACCGGAGCCCTCGCAGGACGACCCCGGGCCGTCGCCCGCCGGGTCGGAGTCCTCGTCCGCGGAGCCGCAGCATGCCACCACCGGCCCGGAGAGCGCGGGCGGCCGGGAAGGCGCCGCCGAGCCCGGTGACGGGCGCTTCAAGGTACGCCTTGCGAACTTCGAGGGCCCCTTCGACCTGCTGCTGCAGCTGATCTCGAAGCACAAGCTGGACGTCACCGAGGTCGCGCTGTCCAAGGTGACCGACGAGTTCATGGCGCACATCCGGGCCATGGGCGCCGACTGGGACCTGGACCAGACGACCGAGTTCCTGGTCGTCGCCGCCACGCTGCTCGACCTGAAGGCGGCCCGGCTGCTGCCCGCCGCCGAGGTCGAGGACGAGGCCGACCTCGCGCTCCTGGAGGCCCGCGACCTGCTGTTCGCGCGGCTCCTGCAGTACCGCGCGTACAAGCGCATCGCGGACATCTTCAGCGAACGCCTGGAAGCGGAGGCGCGGCGCTACCCCCGGACCGTGGGCCTGGAGCCGCACCACGCCGAGCTGCTGCCCGAGGTGGTCATCAGCATCGGCGCGGACGGATTCGCCCAGCTCGCCGTGAAGGCCATGCAGCCGCGCGCGAAGCCGCAGGTGTACGTCGACCACATCCACGCCCCGCTGGTCTCCGTGCGGGAGCAGGCGGGTCTGGTCGTCGCCCGGCTGCGCGAGCGGGGCGAGGTCAGCTTCCAGGTGCTCGTGGAGGACGCGGGGGACACCCTGACGGTCGTCGCCCGCTTCCTGGCCCTCCTGGAGCTCTACCGGGAGAAGGCCGTCGCCCTGGACCAGGAGGACGCGCTGGGCGAGCTGCTGGTCCGCTGGACCGGCGGGGACGGCGACGCGGAGCCGACCGTGACCGACGAGTTCGACCGGGCCCCCGAGCCGATGGAGGAGAAGGCGTGAGCGAGCACAGTCCCGTGCGGGAGCCGGCCGGTGCCGTGGCCGAGCTGGAGCTGCGGCCCGCCCTGGAGGCGGTCCTCATGGTCGTCGACGAGCCGGCCACCGAGGAGCACCTCGCGAAGATCCTGCAGCGGCCCCGGCGCCAGGTCGCCGACGCGCTGCGGGAGCTGGCCGACGAGTACACCGTGCAGCGGCGCGGCTTCGAGCTGCGGCTCGTCGCGGGCGGGTGGCGGTTCTACACGCGGCCCGAGTACGCCCCCGCCGTGGAGGGCTTCGTCCTGGACGGGCAGCAGGCCCGGCTCACCCAGGCGGCTCTGGAGACCCTCGCGGTCGTCGCCTACCGCCAGCCCGTCAGCCGTTCCAGGGTCTCCGCGGTGCGCGGGGTGAACTGCGACGGCGTGATGCGCACCCTCCTGCAGCGGGGTCTGGTGGAGGAGGCGGGCGCGGAACCCGAAACAGGTGCGATCCTGTACAGGACGACGAACTACTTCCTGGAGCGGATGGGCCTGCGCGGCCTGGACGAGCTCCCCGAGCTCGCGCCCTTCCTCCCCGAGGCGGACGCGATCGAGGGCGAGACGCAGGAGGGGGTCCCGTCGTTCGACCCGGACGCACCCGATGCGCCGGGGTACGAGTACCCCCAGGACACAGCCGACTAGACGGAACTTTTGATGCGAAGCAGCAGCGGCAGGAACAGCAGCGGAAACAACGGCGGGAGCCGTGGTGGCAACAGCGGCGGCCGCGGCAACGGCGGCGGGAGCCGCGGTGGCACCGGCGGCGGCCGGGGAAGCGGCAGCGCCGGCGGCCGCGGCAACTACCGAGGCGCGGGCAACGGCCGCGACGACAAGCAGGGCAGCGGCCGCCCCAGCAAGCCGCGCCCCGAGGAGCGTCGCTACGACGTGGGCCCCGGCGGCACCCAGGACGGCCCGAAGTCGGGCCGCGGCGCCTCGGCGCGCGGCGGCGCGAAGGGCGGCCCGCGGCGCGGCCAGCCGTCCGGCGGCCGGACCGAGCCGTCGCGCTCGCGCGAGTACGAGACGCGGGCCGAGGAGCGCAACCGCGACCGGTACGCGGGCAAGAAGGACGTGAAGCTCCCCAAGACCTTCCCGGGCGCCGAGCAGGAGGGCGAGCGGCTGCAGAAGGTGCTCGCCCGCGCCGGGTACGGCTCGCGGCGCGCCTGCGAGGAGCTGGTCGACCAGGCCCGCGTCGAGGTCAACGGCGAGATCGTCCTGGAGCAGGGGCTGCGGGTCGACACCGAGAAGGACGAGATCAAGGTCGACGGGCTGACCGTGGCCACGCAGTCGTACCAGTTCTTCGCGCTGAACAAGCCGGCCGGTGTCGTCTCCACGATGGAGGACAACGAGGGCCGTCAGTGCCTCGGGGACTACACGAACAACCGCGAGACGCGGCTGTTCCACGTGGGGCGGCTCGACACCGAGACCGAGGGCGTCATCCTGCTCACCAACCACGGTGAGCTCGCGCACCGCCTGACCCACCCCAAGTACGGCGTGAAGAAGGTCTACCTCGCGCACATCGTGGGCCCGATCCCGCGTGACCTGGGCAAGCAGCTCAAGGACGGCATCCAGCTGGAGGACGGGTACGCGAAGGCGGACCACTTCCGCGTCGTCGAGCAGACCGGCAAGAACTACCTGGTCGAGGTCACCCTGCACGAGGGCCGCAAGCACATCGTGCGGCGGATGCTCGCCGAGGCCGGGTTCCCGGTCGACAAGCTGGTGCGGGTGGCCTTCGGGCCGATCACCCTGGGCGACCAGAAGTCCGGCTGGCTGCGCCGCCTGTCCAACACCGAGGTCGGCATGCTGATGAAGGAGGTCGACCTCTAGGAGCCCCTTCCGGAGCCCGCCTCCGGGAATCCCTTGCGCGGCCCACCCCCCTCTCTTTATAGTCAACAGGACTATAAAGAGAGGGGGGTGGTTGTGCATGCAGGGGTATGACAAGCACGCCTTCGAGCCCTTTGCCGTCACCGTGGACCTCGCCGTGTTCACCGTCCGCGACGGCGCGCTGCACGTGCTGCTCGTCGAGCGCGGCCAGGAGCCGTACGCGGGCCGCTGGGCGCTGCCCGGCGGGTTCGTGCTCCCCGAGGAGTCCGCCGAGCAGGCCGCGGGGCGGGAGCTGGCCGAGGAGACCGGGATCTCCGACGTGCGGCGGCTGCACCTGGAGCAGGTGCGCACCTACAGCGACCCGGACCGCGACCCGCGCATGCGGGTCGTCTCCGTCGCCTTCGCCGCGCTCGTGCCCGACCCGCCGGAGGTCCACGGGGGCGGCGACGCGGCCCGCGCGGCCTGGCTGCCCTACAGCCCGGCGACCTACCGGCCGCTCGCCTTCGACCACGACCGGATCCTCGCCGACGCCCACGACCGGGTCGGCGCCAAGCTGGAGTACACCGGCCTCGCCACCGCCTTCTGCGCCCCCGAGTTCACCCTCGGCGAGCTGCGCCAGGTCTACGAGGCGGTGTGGGGCGCCGAGCTCGACCCCGCCAACTTCCGCCGCAAGGTCGTCGGCACCGCCGGACTCGTCGAGGCCGTGCCGGGCGCGGCCCGGCTGACCGGGGGGCGCGGCAAACCCGCCGCCCTCTTCCGGGCCGGCACCGCGAGCGCCCTGCACCCGCCGCTGCTGCGCCCCGCCCCGGAAGGGAGCTCGTCATGACGGGCTCCGCCACCGGATCCCTCGTCGGGCTGGCCCTCGGGGACGCCCTGGGGTTCCCGACCGAGTTCAACGACGTACCGTCGATCCTCTCCAAGTGCGGGCCCTGGCGCGAGATGGAGCTGCCCGGCCGGGCCTTCATCACGGACGACACCCAGATGACGCTCGCGCTGGCCCGCGCGCTGCGCACCGCCATGGACCGGGGGACGCTCGGGCCCAAGCGCCTGGAGCGGCCGCTGCGCGAGGAGTTCGTGGACTGGTACCAGTCGCCGGAGAACAACCGCGCGCCCGGCAACACCTGCCTGACGGCCTGCAACCACCTCAAGAACGGCAGGCCCTGGGAGGAGGCGAGCCAGGTGCACTCCAAGGGCTGCGGCGCCAACATGCGCGTCGCGCCCCTCGGACTCGCCCCCGGCCTGAGCGACGAACAGCGGGCGGGCGCCGCGCAGCTCCAGTCCGGGCTCACCCACGGCCACCCGACGGCGCTGGCCGCCTCCGACCTCACCGCGCACGCCGTGCGGCTGCTCGCCGCGGGGGCCGAGCCGACGGGCCTGGTCGGACTCCTCCGCTCGTACGCGTACGAGAACCGCGAGACGTACCACGAGCGCTGGCTCGGCGAGCTGTGGACGCGGGACGGGTCGCCGACACCGCGGGCCTTCATCCGCCGCGGCTGGGACGAGTGCCTGGCCGTCCTGGAGCGCCTCGAGGGCGCCCTGAAGCACGCCAACCCGGAGACCGACCCGTGCCTGGCCACCGGCGCGGGCTGGATCGCCGAGGAGGCCCTCGCCACCGGGCTGCTCTGCTTCCTGATGTTCGTCGACGAGCCGGTCACCGCGGTGCGCAGGGCGGCCTGCACGTCCGGCGACTCGGACTCGATCGCCTGCCTCGCCGGCGCCTTCGCGGGCGCCCACCTCGGGGCGGACGCCTGGCCCGCCGCGTGGACGGAGCGGATCGAACACCGGGACGAGCTGCTCGCGTTCGGCGCGCTCTGGGATTCCTGAGCCGTGAACACCGACCCGGGCCTCGCCGTCGACCTGGAGGGACCTGCGCGGCGCGCACCCGCAGCGGTCAGGTGATCGCCGATCCGCCCACGCTGGTGGGCGAGGTGGCGTGCCCGCCGTCCTCGACGAGGCGCAGGCCGACTCAGCGCTGCCCGGGGCGCACACCGCCCACGACGCCCTGCCCGACCTCGTCGTCCGGGTGCGGCCGCGGGGAGCCGAGGGCCGACGCCCGCCGGGTGCGGAGGAGGAAGTCCTCGACGCGCCGCAGGTCGGGTCCTGCGGGCAGCGGGCTGTGCGGCGCCGCCTCGTCGGCCTCGGCGGCCAGCCGGTTCATCCAGGACTCGACCCGGGGCCAGGAGACCTCGCCGCGCTTGACCGCGAGCAACTCATCGCGCCGCTCGCCGACGTCGGTCGTCAGCTCGCCGGTGCGCAGCAGGTCCCGGCAGGACATCAGGAGCCGCAGCATGTGCATCGCGTGCTTCCAGCGCGGGGCGCCGTGCGTGCGCACGTCCGCCTCCAGCTTCTTGCGCTGGCCCAGCGCGTAGCCGGCGAAGGTCGCGTGGGCCCGGCGGGAGAGGAAGGCGCCGCGCAGGTCGAGCAGTTCCCGGCCGGTGTCCGTGAGCCGCTCCACGAGCGGGGAGTGCAGGCACTCCAGGACGTTCGGGTCGGCGCGCAGGGCCAACCCGCAAAAACGCTCCAGCTCCCAGCTGAACTGCTCGTCGGCGGGCCCGTCCACATGCGTCGGGGGCTTCTCGAACCGCCAGAACAGCGGGGTGGGGGCCAGGAAGACGCCCCTGCGGTCGGTGTCGCTGGACTCCGTGGCCAGGCCGAAGGCGCGCGAGCCCATCACGCAGGAGTAGACCGTGTGGTCGCGTACCAGGTCCTGAGGGTGCATGCGGGGAGCGTACGGCCGGGCCCGGCCCAGGGGTGACCGAATTTCCGGCGGCCGGATCCGCCCGCGCCCGGCGGCCCGGCCGGACCCCCGTTCGGCCCAAGTGGCGACAGGTGCCGATCCGGGTGACATTGGCAGGGTCCGAGGTCCGCGGCCCGGTGGGGCGCGCGGGTCCGGCCCCTCACGCGAAAGGCACCACCATGGCGGGTAACGATCTGGGCAGCCTTCTCGGCGGTCTCCTGGGCGGCGGCCAGCAGGGCGGCTCATCCGGCGCCGGCGGCGGCGGGAACATCCTGGCCGCGCTGCTCGGCGCCCTGATGAGCAAGGGCGGCGCGAGCGGCGGCAACCCGCTGTCCGGCCTGCTGGAGGGCCTGAACAAGGCGGGGCTCGTCGACCAGGCCCAGTCCTGGGTCGGCACCGGAGAGAACAAGGAGGTCACCGGCGAGCAGGTGCAGCAGGCCCTGCCCGACGACGCCCTCCGGCAAGCCGCCGAGGAGGCCGGAGTCTCCCCTGAGCAGGCCGCGAACGAGATCGCTCAGGTGCTGCCGCAGGCCGTCGACAAGCTGACCCCCGAGGGCCAGGTGCCCTCCGGGTCGCTCGAGGACCTGATCCGGCAGCAGCAGCTCTGACCCCCCTCGGTACCGTGCGCGGCGCCCGTCTCGGCAGACGGGCGCCGCGCACTCGCGTGCCGGGCCCTGACTACGCTTGTCGTACAGCAGTCGTACGTACGCGAGCGAGGAGCAGCACTGTGGCGGTACGAGCGGTCCGGGGCGCCGTCCAACTGGAACGGGACGAGGCCGGGCACATGGGGGAGCAGGTCGGCGCGCTGCTCACCGCCGTCCTGGAGCGCAACGGCCTGACGGCGGACGACCTGATCAGCATCTGGTTCACGGCCACGCCCGACCTGCACGCCGACTTCCCGGCGGCCGCCGCCCGCGGTCTCGGCATCGTCGACGTACCGCTGATCTGCGCGCAGGAACTGGACGTGCACGGTGCCATGCCCCGCGTCGTGCGCATCCTCGCGCACATCGACACCGACCGGCCCCGCTCCGAGGTCACGCACGTGTACCTCGGCGCCGCGGCCGCACTCCGCAAGGACATCGCCCAGTGAGAACCGCCCTCGTCATCGGCACCGGCCTGATCGGTACCTCCGCAGCCCTGGCCCTCGCCTCCCGCGGTGTCGCCGTGCACCTCGCCGACCACGACCCGGCGCAGGCCCGCACCGCCGCCGCGCTCGGCGCCGGCACCGACCAGGAGCCCGCGGGGCCCGTCGACCTGTGCGTGGTCGCCGTGCCGCCCGCGCACGTCGCGACCACGCTCGCCGACGTCATGCGGCGCGGGGCGGCGCGCGGCTACCTCGACGTGGCGAGCGTCAAGGGCGGCCCGCGCCGGGATGTGGAGGCGCTCGGCCTCGACCTCACCCCGTACATCGGCACGCACCCGATGTCGGGGCGCGAGCGCAGCGGCCCGCTGGCCGCCACCGCCGACCTCTTCGAGGGCCGCCCCTGGGTGCTCACCCCGACCCCGGACACCGACACCGAGGTGCTCAACCTCGCCCTGGAGCTGGTCGCGCTCTGCCGCGCCGTGCCGGTCGTCATGGCGGCCGACGCGCACGACCGCGCGGTCGCCCTCGTCTCGCACATGCCGCACCTGGTCTCCAGCATGGTCGCGGCCCGCCTGGAGCACGCCGAGGAGACCGCGGTCCGGCTGTGCGGCCAGGGCATCCGTGACGTCACGCGGATCGCCGCGTCCGACCCGCGGATGTGGATCGACATCCTCTCCGCCAACCCCGGCCCGGTCGCCGACCTGCTCGCCGCGGTCGCCACCGACCTGGACGACACCGTGGCGGCGCTGCGCGCGCTGCAGTCCGCCGACGAGGGCAAGCGCTCCGAGGGCGTGGCGGGCGTCGAGAGCGTGCTGCGGCGCGGCAACGCGGGCCAGACCCGGGTGCCCGGCAAGCACGGCGCGGCCCCGGCGGCCTACGAGGTCGTCGCGGTGCTGATCGACGACCAGCCGGGCCAGCTGGCCCGCATCTTCGCCGACGCGGACCGGGCGGGCGTGAACATCGAGGACGTGCGCATCGAGCACGCCACCGGGCAGCAGGCCGGTCTGGTGCAGCTGATGGTCGAGCCGTCGTCCGCGCCGGTGCTGAGCGCCTCGCTGCGGGAGCGGGGCTGGTCGATACGGCAGTAGGGCGGCCGTCGCGGGGGCTGTCGGGGCAGCGTGCGGGAGCCAGTAACCTTGTGCGGGGCGCGTTCGCGTCCCGCTTCCCTGGCCCGCGTACAGCGAAAGGTGCCCGCACCCCGTGGACTCCGCAGCAACCGCCGCCCCGGCAGCCGTGATCGTCGCCATCGACGGTCCCTCCGGCACGGGCAAGTCGAGCACCTCCAAGGCCGTCGCCGCCCAGCTCGGCCTCAGCTACCTGGACACCGGTGCCCAGTACCGGGCGATCACCTGGTGGATGGTGCACAACGGCATCGACCTCACCGACCCGAGCGCCATCGCCGCCGTCGCGGGCAAGCCCGAGATCGTCTCCGGCACCGACCCGCTCGCCCCGACCATCACGGTCGACGGCACGGACGTCGCGGGCCCCATCCGCACCGCCGAGGTGACCTCCAAGGTCAGCGCGGTCAGCGCCGTCCCCGAGGTGCGCACCCGCATCACCGAGCTGCAGCGCGCCATCGCCCGCTCGGCCGAGAAGGGCATCGTCGTCGAGGGCCGTGACATCGGTACGACCGTGCTGCCCGACGCCGACCTGAAGATCTTCCTCACCGCCTCGCCCGAGGCGCGCGCGGCCCGCCGCTCCGGCGAGCTCAAGGGCGCCGACGTCAAGGCGACCCAGGAGGCCCTGATCAAGCGGGACGCGGCCGACTCCAGCCGCAAGACGTCCCCGCTGGCCAAGGCCGGTGACGCCGCCGAGGTCGACACCACCGAGCTCACGCTCCAGCAGGTCATCGAGTGCGTCGTGACCCTCGTCGAGGAGAAGCGGGCCGGGAAGTGAGCGGGGCTCCCTCCGACCGGGGGGCCGCCGACCGGGGGGCCTCGGAGCGGGGCGCCTCGGAGCGGGGCGCCGAGGTCGGCCGCCGCATCGGCGTCGGCCTCATGTACGGGCTGTGGAAGCCGCGCGTGCTGGGCGCCTGGCGGGTGCCCGCGAGCGGCCCCGTCATCCTGGCGGTCAACCACGCGCACAACGTGGACGGCCCGATGGTCATGGGCGTCGCGCCCCGGCCGACGCACTTCCTGATCAAGAAGGAAGCGTTCATCGGCCCGCTCGGCCCGTTCCTGCACGGGATCGGCCAGCTGAAGGTGGACCGCTCGGGCGCCGACCGCACGGCCATCACCCGGGCCGTCGCGGTCCTGGAACAGGGCGGCGTCCTCGGGATCTTCCCGGAGGGCACCCGGGGCGAGGGCGATTTCGCCTCGCTGCGGGCCGGGCTCGCGTACTTCGCGGTGCGCGCCGGTGCCCCGATCGTGCCGGTCGCGGTGCTGGGAAGCACCGAGCGCCCGGGACGGTTGATCAAGCAGCTGCCCCCGCTGCGCAGCCGGGTCGACGTGGTCTTCGGAGACCCCTTCGACGCGGGCGACGGCAGCGGCCGCCGCACGCGCAAGGCGCTCGACGAGGCGACCGTGCGCATCCAGGAGCGGCTCACCGCCCACCTGGAAAACGCCAGGCGCCTGACCGGGCGCTGAGCGAGACTTATCAAGTAGTGCCCCGGCCGACACGAGAGGCCGGTGCACCGATCACCACGATGAACGACGAGGTACGGACTTCATGAACGATCAGACCCAGCCCGAGGGCGACGGCTTCGCCGAGCACGACCACGGGGCGCTCGGCGACGCCGAGTACGCACAGTTCATGGAGCTCGCCGCCGAGGAGGGCTTCGACGTCGAGGACGTCGAGGGCGCCATCGAGGAGGCGGGCCACGGCCCGCTGCCCGTCCTCGCCGTCATCGGCCGGCCCAATGTCGGCAAGTCGACCCTGGTGAACCGCATCATCGGCCGCCGCGAGGCCGTCGTGGAGGACCGCCCCGGCGTGACCCGCGACCGCGTCACCTACGAGGCCGAGTGGTCGGGCCGCCGCTTCAAGCTCGTCGACACCGGCGGCTGGGAGCAGGACGTGCTCGGCATCGACGCGTCCGTCGCCGCCCAGGCGGAGTACGCGATCGAGGCGGCGGACGCCGTGGTCTTCGTCGTCGACGCCACGGTCGGCGCCACCGACACCGACGAGGCCGTCGTGCGCCTGCTGCGCAAGGCCGGCAAGCCCGTCGTGCTGTGCGCCAACAAGGTCGACGGCCCGTCCGGCGAGGCCGACGCCACCGCCCTGTGGGCCCTCGGCCTCGGCGAGCCGCACCCCGTCTCCGCGCTGCACGGCCGCGGCACCGGCGACATGCTGGACGCCGTCCTGGAGGCGCTGCCCGAGGCCCCCTCCCAGACCTTCGGCGCGGCCCTCGGCGGCCCGCGCCGCATCGCCCTCATCGGCCGGCCGAACGTGGGCAAGTCCTCCCTGCTCAACAAGGTGGCCAACGAGGACCGCGTGGTCGTCAACGAGCTGGCGGGCACCACCCGCGACCCGGTCGACGAGCTCATCGAGCTGGGCGGCGTGACCTGGAAGTTCGTCGACACCGCGGGCATCCGCAAGCGGGTCCACCTCCAGCAGGGCGCCGACTACTACGCCTCGCTGCGCACCGCCGCCGCCGTCGAGAAGGCGGAGGTCGCGGTGATCCTCATCGACTCCTCCGAGACCATCTCGGTCCAGGACCAGCGCATCATGACGATGGCCGTCGAGGCGGGCCGCGCGATCGTGGTCGCGTACAACAAGTGGGACACCCTCGACGAGGAGCGCCGCTACTACCTGGAGCGGGAGATCGAGACCGAGCTCGCCCAGGTCGCCTGGGCGCCCCGGGTGAACGTGTCGGCGCGCACCGGCCGCCACATGGAGAAGCTCGTCCCGGCGATCGAGACGGCCCTCGCGGGCTGGGAGACGCGCGTGCCGACCGGCCGGCTGAACGCGTTCCTCGGCGAGATCGTCGCCTCCCACCCGCACCCGGTCCGCGGCGGCAAGCAGCCCCGCATCCTCTTCGGCACGCAGGCGGGCACCAAGCCGCCGCGGTTCGTCTTCTTCGCCTCCGGCTTCATCGAGGCGGGCTACCGCCGCTTCCTGGAGCGCCGGCTGCGCGAGGAGTTCGGCTTCGAGGGCACGCCGATCCACATCTCGGTGCGGGTGCGCGAGAAGCGCGGCCGCAAGAAGTAGCCGTTCGGGCGCCCGCGCGCCCGTCCGCCCCTGACGGGAATGCCCGGCCCCCTTCGTGGGGGGCCGGGCATTCGGCTGTCCGAGGGCTGGCTCAGTGTTCGCGGCGCGGGCCGGGGGGCAGGGCCGCGGGGAACTGGTGGTGGCCGGTGGGGTGGTGGCCCATGTAGTGGTCGTGCTGGCCGTAGCGGGCCACCTGGAACTGGCCGTAGGAGCCGTGCCGCTGGTCGTGGCGGTAGTCGTGCCGGTGCTGGCTGCCGTAGGGCCCCGTGCCGAAGGCGGTGAACCCCAGCTCCTCCTCGCCGGTCCGGTCGCCCGGCAGGGCCCTGAAGGCCCTCAGGTACTCCGAGTACAGCGTGTCGTAGATGGGTGTGGCCGAGTGCTCGCCCGTCGTGTCCTGCGCCGTACGCATGGACGGGATGGGGTTCTGGTACGCCGGCCGGTGGCGGGAGGGGTCGTATGGGTGCACGTCTGTGCCAACGAAAGCGGCGCCCTACGGATGCGGGGGCCGCGCCGCTTTCCCGGTCCGAAACCGGTGTGACCGGCGCGTTCGGGAAGCGGAGCGGCCCCCGCGGGGCCCGGCGATCAGGTGCCGGCGAGCGGCATCGCGCACGCGACGAGGCGGCCGAGGGTCGCCGCCTTGTCCAGGGCGTCCCGCAGCAGGTCCTCGCGCGGCTGGCGGCCGATGGAGCCGACGGGGGCGGCGAAGAGCAGCACGGTGTGCGTCTTGTTGGCCGCGGTCCGCCAGTCCTCGGTGACCTGGAGCGGGTGGTGCGCCTGCCACCAGGCGACCGGGGAGCCGCCGGAGGTGCCGGGCTGCAGGACGGCGTGCAGCTGTCCCATGGCGAGCAGCACCGACCAGCCGGGCAGCGCGGGCGGCACGGAGTCGAGCGAGGCGACCGGCATGAAGCCCTGCTCGATCAGGAGCGGCAGGAAGTCGTCGCCGCCGCCCGGTGCGGCGCCGGGGCGGGCGATGGGCCCGGTCGGCTCGACGACGAGCGCGGGGCGCAGCTCGCCCTCGATCAGGACGAGGCCGCTGGTGACGCCGAGCACGGCCTGGTTCGAGGGGGCCTCGGCCGGGGCCTCGCCGTCCTCGCCGGTGATCGACCGCACGGCGCCCTGCAGCTGCTCCTCGGAGACCGTGACGATCTGGGAGGGCAGGCAGGTGGCGTGGGCGAAGGCGAGCACGGCCGTCTCGTCGCCGACGAACAGGACGGTGCTGGTGCGCTCCTGTTCGGCGTCGCCCGGCGTGCGGCAGGACGTGCAGTCGTAGCTGCCCGGGGTGTTCTCTCCGGCGAGCAGCCGGTCGGCTTCTTCGTCGCCGATCTCGGCGCGTACGTCGTCGCTGACGTCGAGCATGCGCGGCACGGGTGGCTCCTCGGGATCGTCATCTGGGGTGCATGGGGAGGGTGTGGCGGGCCGGAGCGTGTCCGGCTCATAGGAAGACAACGGCGGATCAGTGGCGCAGGTCACGCGCGAAGGCGAACGGAATCGAACCATCCGCAGCGGAGGGTGAGACCGGCGGCGGAATCTGTCACTCCGCGCCAACACATGCCGGGGACACCGAAGTTGGGGCGGTGAGCCGAGTCACAGATCGGCGGCCTGCGCGGTGCGCAAATCAGGAAATCGCCCGATGAAGTGGGTGTCCTGAACTCGCCGATACCCGGGGTAACGCTCGACTGGCCTGGCGCGACAAGGGCGTGGTTGATGCCGGGGCGAGCGGCCTCCTAGATTCCACCGCCGTGTGCAGCGAGCACCGCTCGGGTACGTCCGCCGACCGCACCAGCACGACCCAGGACCGACCCCGGCGGGCGGGGCCGAACGGACCCCGGGGCGCCGGATGCGCGAAGGGGTCCGCACGGCCGGGGGAAGCCCGGGGCCTTCGAGAGGGATATTCATGTCAGCACGTCCCAGGACGCGCATGACGGCAGTGATCGGAGGGGCCGTACTCCTGGCCCCCCTCGGCCTGCTTGCCGCGACCGGCCAGGCCGGCGCGGCGGACAGCGGAGTGTGGGACCGCATCGCACGGTGCGAGAGCGGCGGCAACTGGCAGATCAACACGGGCAACGGCTACTACGGCGGGCTGCAGTTCTCCGCCGGTACGTGGCGTGCCTACGGCGGCGGGGCCTACGCGCCGACCGCCGACCGCGCGTCGAAGGCGCAGCAGATCGCTGTCGCCGGCAAGGTCCAGCGCGCACAGGGGTGGGGCGCGTGGCCCACCTGTGCGGCCCGGGCGGGCGCGTACGGCAGCGCGCCGTCCGCCGCGGCGCCGGTCCCCAAGGCGGCCAAGCCCGCGCCCAAGGCCGTCGGGCAGCGGCCCGGCACGGCACCCGCCCGCTCCGACCGGGGCGCCGCGCGCGGCGCGTCCGGCACCTACACCGTCCGCCAGGGCGACACCCTCAGCCGCATCGCGGCCCGGCACGGCACCGGCTGGCAGCACCTCTACGCGGCCAACCGGCAGGTCATCGGCTCCGACCCGGACGTGATCGTGCCGGGTCAGCGACTGAACGTCTGACCTGATAGTCCGACCGGGTGGGGGTCGGCTCCGCGGCGGCGCGGCACGCCACGGGCCCGTCGCGGAGCCGCCTAGCGTGACCCGATGCACCCGAAGTTGATCAAGCGTGTCCGGTCCGTGTCCCTGGTCGTCGGCGCGATCCTCGCGGCGGTGGCGCTCCCGGCGCCCGCCGCGTCCGCGGCCCCGCCGCGGCCGGGCGCACCGTCCGAGACGTACGACTGCTCCCTGGCCAAGGGGCCGTGGCACTGCCTCGCCCAGTGCGAGAGCAGCGGCCGATGGCAGACCAACACGGGCAACGGCTTCTACGGCGGACTGCAGTTCTGGCAGCCGACCTGGGAGGAGCACGGCGGGCTCACGTACGCGCCGCGTGCCGACCTCGCCACCAAGGAGGAGCAGATCAAGGTCGCCGAGAAGGTGTTGCGCACCCAGGGCTGGAAGGCCTGGCCCGTCTGTTCCAAGGAGGTGCGGATCGAGCGGTTCGACCGCCGCCTGCACCGGGTGAAGGCGGGCGAGACGCTGAGCTCGATCGCGCGCACCCAGCACGTGAAGGGAGGCTGGCAGGCCCTGCACAAGGCCAACCGCGACAAGCTCGGCAGCCACCCGGACCGGCTGGCCGTGGGCACCCTGCTCGTCATTCCGGGGCGTACCGCGACCGGGAAGGGCTGAGTTCGCCGGGCTCACCGCTGAAGACCACCGCGCCACGGCGCAGTTCGTGCACCACTGCCGTCCGCCCCGCGCCCGTGCGCACGGCGGGCGGCAGCCGCTGTTCGGCCACCACGACACAGGCCTCCAGGGCGTCGAGCAGCGCGTACGTACGGGCCGCGACGGCCGGTGACATGCCCTGCGTCGGCTCGTCCACGAGGATCACCCCGGCGTCCGCGAGCAGCGCACGGGACAGCGCGAGCATCCGCTGCTCGCCGCCGGAGAGGGTGCCCGCGCGCCGGGGCAGCAGCGGGCGCAGCTCGGGGTAGGCGTCCAGGGCCCGGGCGACGGCGTCCCGCGCGGGCGACAGGGCGAGGTTCTCCGCGACGGTGAGGGCGGCGAACACCGCCTGGCGGTCGGGCACGAAGCACAGGCCCCGGGCGGCCCGTTCGTGGGCCGGCTGCCGGGTGATGTCCCGCCCGTCGCGGACCACCGCGCCGGCGGAGAGGGCGAGCGTGCCGGCCAGCGCGCGCAGGGCCGTGGTGCGTCCGGCCCCGTTGCGGCCGAGCAGCACGGTGAGGGCAGCGGCCGGGGCGGACAGGGTGACGCCGTGCAGGGCCTCCAGGGGGCCGTAGTGGACGCGCGCCGCGCGCAGCCCGATGCCGAATCCGTCCATCAGCGCGGCTCCGCGAGGACCCGGTCCGCCGGGCCCGAGGCGACGATGCGGCCCGCCGTCAGCACGTGCACGGTGTCGGCGAGGCCCGCGACCAGGTCCAGGTCGTGCTCGACGACCAGCAGCGCCATGCCGTCGGCGGCGAGGGCGCGCAGCAGTGTGGCCAGGGCGCTCACCTCGGCCTCGTCCAGGCCCGCGGCCGGCTCGTCGAGGAGCAGGGTGTGCGGGGCCCCGGCGAGGGCGCGGGCCAGCTCCGTGCGGCGCAGGGTGCCGGTGGGGAGCCCGGCCGCGGGGAGGGCCGCCAGCGGCGTCAGGCCGAGGAGGCGCAGCGCCCGGGCGGTGGCGGCGCCGGTGCGGCGGGGCGACTGTTCCGCGCCCACCCGGACGTTCTCGGCGATCGTCAGGGACGGGAAGACCGCGACCTGTTGGAAGGTGCGGGCCGTCCCGGCGCGGGTGCGGGCGTGCGCGGGAAGCGCGGTGATGTCACGGCCGCCGAGGACGATCCGGCCGGACGCGGGCCGCAGGGTGCCGGCCAGGCAGTGGAAGAGGGTGCTCTTGCCCGCGCCGTTGGGGCCCACGACGGCCGTGACGCGGCCCGGGGGAACGGAGAGGGTGACGTCGTCCAGCGCCCTGAAGCCGCCGTAGGCCACGGTGAGGTGGTGGGCGGTGAGGGTGGGGTGGGACGGAGGCGGGGGAGCGGCGGGTTCCGGGGGATCGGGGGACGGCTCCACCCGTGGGTCCTCGGCCGTCGGCGCCGGGTGGGGGACGGGCCGTGGCGTCAGGGTCGTGCGGACGTGTTCGCCCAGGGGCGTCAGGCGCGGGGTCCCGCGGAACCTGCGGGTGACCGCGCGCAGCGCCTCGTACGGGCCGCCGGGGAAGCGGCCGATCAGGACGGCCAGCAGGCCGACGAGGGCCGCCGCCACCCCGCCGCGCGTGCCCGCGTCCAGGCCGACGAGCAGCGCCGCCGCGGCGAGCGCCCCGAGCATGCTGTCCGAGCCGAGGACCACGATCGCCGCGAACCAGAGGAGGCCGCGCACCGGGTCGTACGCCCCGGCGTCGAACGCCCGTTGACCCAGGGCGAGCATGCCGCCGCCGAGCGCGGCCAGCGCCGCCCCGGCCACGAACGCGGCGAGCTTGTGGGCCGGGACCGCGACCCCGGCCGCCGCCGCCCCCGCCTCGTGGTCCCGCAGCGCGGCGAGCGCCCGGCCCGTGCGGCCCCGGCGCAGCGCCGCGACCAGGAGCAGCGCGCCGGTCAGCAGGGCGAGTTCGAGGACGTAGTACGCGCGGTCGCCGGTCAGGCCCGCCGGGCGGTCCAGCGCCAGGCCCGACGTCGCGTACGGCTGGGTGAACACGAAGCGGCTGACGCCCACGCCGACCGCGAACGTCGCGAGGGCGAGGGCCAGGCCGTGCCGGCTGATGGCGGGCCACCCGGTGAGCAGGCCGAGCGGCGCCACGAGGAGGACCGCGACCGGCAGGGCCGCCAGGTGCGGCAGCTCGGGCAGGCCGGGGAAGCGGCCCGCCGCGAGGAGGGCCGTGAAGAGGGCGCCCAGGCCCGCGTACGCCGCCTGCCCCAGCGAGATCTGGCCGCCCCTGCCGGTGACGACGACCAGCGAGAGCAGGATCACCGCGAGCGCCGGGACCTGCACCGCGGTCGTCAGGTCGGAGCCCGCGAAGCCCAGCGGCAGCAGGAAGAGCACGGCCGCCACGAGCCAGGCCCCCGGCGGCGTCGGGACCCGGGCCGTCGCGGTGCGCGGCAGCGCGTCGCGGGTGCCGATGCCCGGCAGGACCAGAGCCGCGACCAGCAGGGCGACGACGAAGAGGTTCGCGCCTGTGGTCTGCAGCAACTGCTCCGCCAGACCGCCGGGGTGCAGGCGCGTCAGCTGGCTCTGGGCCACGCCGAGGCCCAGCGCGACCGCCACGGCCACCGGCAGGCTGCGCATGCCCGCCGCCACCGCGACGGCCACCACCTCCATGACGAGCAGGGGCATGCCGTACGGGTCCAGGCGGACGAACGGGGCGAGGAGCACGCCGGTCAGGCCCGCCGTGAAGGAGCCGAAGGCCCAGCCCGCCGCGGCCACCCGGTCCGCGTCGATGCCGGAGAGCACGGCGAGGGCGCGGTTGTCGACGACCGCGCGCAGCTCGCCGCCGAAGCGCGTCCAGCGGGTCGCCGCCCCCACCGCGGCGGCGAGGGCGACGGCCGTGCCCAGCTGCGCCCACGGGTCGGCGGGGAGGAGTTCGGGCGCGTCGTCGCGGGCGCCGGGGCCCCAGACGAGGGCCGCGCCGCCGACGAGCAGGACGAAGACACCGATCGACGCGACCAGGGTCTGCGCCGGATCGCCGCCGGGTCCGGACGACCGGGACCCCCACCCCAGCACCGCGAGCGGCCGGAAGACCGCGCGGTCCAGGAGCAGTCCGATGCCGGGGGCGACCACGAGCAGGGTGAGCGCCGCGGCCGCCGGGAGCGGCCAGTGCCACTCGGCCGTCAGCTGGCGCAGGACGTACGCGCAGACCATCGCGACGGCGCCGTGCGCGAAGTTCAGGACGCCGGTGGCGCGGTAGGTGACGACGAGTCCGATGCCGGTCAGGGCGGCGGCGCTGCCGACGGAGAGCCCGGCCAGCGTGAGGTCGTAGCTCAGGGAGGCCACCGGGTCAGGGCTCCGGGGCCGGTTCGGGGGCCGGTCCGGGGGCGCTCGGCGGGTCGTCCGACTCCTGGGGGCGCTCGGGTTCGCAGATCGGGCAGGGGGCCAGGGCGCCCGCCGACAGGATGCCGGCGTCCGCGGGGACGGCCTCCCGCTTCCCGGCGACCAGCGCGCAGTCCGCGCGGTGCCAGAGGGTGCCGCCGGGCACCATGCGCAGCGCGCCGCCCGCCGCGGCCCGGGCGGCGGGGGCCGGCTCCGCGGGTCCGGTCGCCACCAGAAGTCCGTACAACTCCTCGACGCGCGCCGCCGCCAGGGCGCTCCTGGCGTGGGCGAGCAGCACCGCGCCCGCGACGATCAGCGCGGCGCCCGGCACCGTGCAGGACGCGAGATAGGGCAACTGCCGCTCGGCGAACCGCTCCCCGGAGACCCCGTACCAGCCGATCACGCAGAGCACCGCGCCGACGGCGAGGGCCGCGAGGGCCGCCCACAGCACCGGGTGCGGGGCGCGTGACCGGGAGGCGCCGGGGGCACCGGCCGTCCGAGCTGTCCGAGCCGCCCGCATCGAGGCCCCCTGGCACACGTCGTCGGTCACATCGGTCACGTCGCTGGGCTGTCCATGTCAGCCGATGGATTGCACTATGCCTTCTGGAAGCCGACCCTGAAAGCGCCGGGCCCGGATGGGCCCGGACCGACACCCGGTGGTGAGCCAGATGGTTCTCGGGAGCAGCCCCAGGCGCGGGACGTACCTCCGGCGGGGCAGGGCGCGGGGTGCGGCACTGGCGGCCGCCGCGGCCCTGCTGATCGGCCCGGCCGCCGTCGCCTGCGGTGACGACAGCGGGGGCGGGGACGGCGCCGAGCCGCCCGAGCCGTCCGTCGGGCGGACGACCTCCTCCGCGGGGCCGAGCGCGTCCGCGTCCGCGCCCGCCGACCCGGCGGCCGCGGAGAAGCAGGTCAGGGAGAACTGGGAGAAGTTCTTCGACCCCGACGTGTCGATGCAGGACAAGGAGTCCGTCCTGGAGAACGGCCCCGACATGCGCGCCGTCCTGAAGAGCTTCAGCGGCGACGAGCGGGGCAAGCAGGTCGCCGCCGACGTCGGCAAGGTCGAGTTCACCTCCGCGACGGGGGCCGACGTGACGTACGCGCTGACCCTGAAGGGCGCCACCGCGCTGCCCGACGCCGCAGGGACGGCCGTGCACGAGGACGACACCTGGAAGGTCTCCGTCAAGACGCTCTGCGCCCTGGTGAAGCTGAGCGGGAATGCGTCGCCGGGGCCGGGCTGCTGAGGCGCTGCTCGCCGTCGCGCTCCTGGTGGCCGGCACGGCCTGCGGGAGCCGGCTGCCCGAGAGCGACTTCGAGCGGCGCGGCACGGCGTCCGCCCCGGCCGGGGGAGCGCCGGTCCGCGTCGGCATCATCACCAGCGCGACCAGCCCGGTCGGCGGCTCCGCGTTCACGGGTCCGCGCGACGGCGCCCGGGCCTGGTTCGACCGGCTGAACGCGCGGGGCGGCATCGGCGGCCGCCCGGTCGACGTCCGCACCTGCGACGACGGCGGCAGCGGCGTCGGCAACAACGACTGCGTGCACCGGCTGGTCGAGGAGGAGAAGGTCGTCGCGCTCGTGGCCACGTCCGCCCTGGACTACGCGGGCGCGCCCCGGGTCTCCCGCGCGCGCGTGCCCGACGTCGGGGGCCAGCCCATCGGGTCCGCGTACGAGACGTATCCGCACCTGTACGGGATCTACGGCAGCCTCGCCCCGCGCGAGGGCACGCCGGGGTGGGGCGGCGAGCTGTACGGCGGGACCGAGGTCTACCGCTACTTCAAGCGGGAGCAGGGCGCGCGGACCGCCGCCGTCGTCTCCTACAACCAGGCCGCCTCCGCCGCCTACGCCCGGCTCGTCACCCGGGGCCTGAAGGCCGAGGGCTACCGGGTGGTCACCGAGCAGGTCGACTTCGCGCTGCCCAACTTCCGCGCCGCCGCGGCCGATCTGAAGGAGCAGGGCGCCGACCTGGTCTTCGACGCGATGGACACGCACGGCAACGCGAAGCTGTGCGAGGCGATGGACGCCGTCGGCGTGCAGGTCACCGCCAAGGTCACCAATGTGCAGAACTGGACCTCGGACGTGGCCGAGGACTACAAGGACGCGCCGCGCTGCCGCAACGCCCTGTGGGCCACCGGGTCGAGCCGGAACTTCGCGGACGCCGGGCACCCGGCGGTACGGGAGTTCCGCGCGGCGATGAAGGGCACGGCGCTCTCCCAGTGGGCGCTGGAGGGCTGGGCCGCCGCGATGTGGTTCACCGACGCCGCGCGGTCCTGCCTGAAGGGGGACGGTGACGTCACGCGCGCGTGCGTGGACCGCTACCTGAGCCGCGACGAGCCGTACTCCGCGCGGGGGCTGCTGGTGCCCGTGCGCTTCGAGCGCCGCGCCGAGCCGCCCGCGACGCGCAGGACGTGTGTGTCGGTGGCCCGCTGGCGGGACGGGCGGGGCTGGGTCACCCAGGGCGGCGACATGGACCACAACTGCTTCGTGGTGCCCCAGCTCGCCTACCAGCCTTGATGTCCGGGATCGCAGAATAGTTCCCGTCCGTGGCTACCGATCACGCATCTGTTCGGGAACAGGATGATGATGAAACCCAACCCTTGGCCAGGAATCCCCGTCTAACCCTGCGGTAGGCGGACGAGGGGGACGGTCCGCATGGAAACGCGGGATACGGGGACGCATGCACATCTCTTTCCTGATTCACAACGCGTACGGAATCGGAGGGACGATCCGGACGACGTACAACCTGGCGAACACGCTGGCCCAGCAGCATGACGTCGAGGTCGTCTCCGTCTTCCGGCACCGCGACGAACCAGTCTTCGCACCCCACCCGCGGGTCCGCCTCAGCCATCTCGTCGACCTCCGCAAGGGCACCGCGGGCTACGAGGGCGACGACCCGGAGCACCTGCGCCCCGCCCGGACGTTCCCCAGTGCCGAGGGCCGCTACGACCAGTACAGCGCCCTGACCGACCGCCGCGTGGCCGACCACCTCGCGGCGCTCGACGCGGACGTCGTCGTCGGCACCCGCCCCGGCCTCAACGTGCACATCGCCCGCCAGACCGCGCGCGGCCCGCTGCGGGTGGGCCAGGAACACCTCACGCTCGACAGCCACTCCAAGGAACTGCGCCGCCAGCTGCGCAGCGTCTACCCGCGCCTCGACGTCCTGACCACGACGACCGAGGCCGACGCCCGCGCGTACACCCGCAAGATGCGCCTGCCCGGCGTGCACGTCCAGGCCGTGCCCAACCCCGTCCCCGCGCCCGGCATCGAGCCCGCCGACGGCTCCCACAAGTGGGTCGTCGCGGCCGGCAGGCTCGCCCCCGTCAAGCGGTACGACCTGCTGATCAGAGCCTTCGACACGGTCCGCCGCGAGCGCCCCGACTGGCGGCTGCGGATCTACGGCGGCGGCAAGCAGAAGGACAAGCTGCGCGCGCTCATCGACGAGCTCGGCCTCTACAACCACGTCTTCCTCATGGGCCCCGCCCACCCCATCGAGCCCGAGTGGGCCAAGGGCTCCATCGCCGCCGTCACCTCCAGCCTGGAGTCCTTCGGCATGACGATCGTCGAGGCGATGCGCTGCGGGCTCCCCGTGGTGGCCACCGACTGCCCGCACGGCCCCGGCGAAATCATCGACAACGGTGTCGACGGGCGGCTCGTCGAGGCGGGCAACGCCGACGCGATCGCCGGCGGACTGCTCGAACTGATCAACAACGACTCGCTCCGGCAGCGGATGGCGGGCGCGGCGCTCCAGGACTCCGAGCGCTTCGACCCGGAACGCATCGCCGAGCGCTACGACGCGATGTTCTCCGGGATGCTCGCCCGCGGGAGCTCGCTGGGGGGCCGGATGCGCGGCTCCCTGCACCGCTCGCGCGGCGCGCTGCTCGGGGGCGCGTACGCGGTGCGGGATCTCGGCCGGGTACAGACGAAGGGATCGACCGCATGACGGCCTTGGCCACCTCGCAGGCGGCATCGCACGCAGGGGACGACGAGGAGGCGTCCGCCGCACCCCGCGCCGACTGCATCGCCGACTCCGCCGGAGGTCTCACCTTCGACGTCACCGACCCCGGCGAGCCCGGCGCCACGGACGCCGCCCACCTGCTGCTGCGCCGTCGCGACGCCGACTCCGCCGAGGACTACGTGCGGCTGCCGCTCTCCCCGTCGGCGGACGGCAGGCTGCGCGCCGCGCTGCCCAGCAGCGTCGAGCTCGCCGAGGGCCGCTGGAACGCGTACGCGCAGGTCGCGGGCGGCCCGCCGCGCCGCCTCATGCCCGGCGTGAACGACCTGCGCTCGCTGGTCGACCGCGCGCCGAGCGGCAGCCGCGGCCATGTCGCCGTGCGCATCCCCTACGCCACCAAGCAGGGCAACCTCTCGGTCCGCAGCTGGCTGCGCGCCCCGCACGCCGAGACCGGCGAGATCGAGATAGCCGAGGCCGCGATGACCGTGCACGGCCGCGTGTACGGCACCCCGCTGACCGACACCGCCCATGTCGAGGCCGTCCGCCGCGCCGAGCCGGACACCGTCCACCGGACCGCCCTCACCGCCGAGGGACCCGAGTTCACCTTCGCCCTGCCCTACGGCCCGCTCGCCGCCGCCGGGGCCGGGCCCTGGGACCTGTGGCTGCGCCCGGCGGGCGACAGCGGCCCGCGGGTGCGCCTGGCCCGGCTCCTGGACGACGTGCCGGACAAGAAGACGATCTTCACCTACCCGGTGGCGCGGCTGACGACCGCCGGGCACGGCACGGTCGAGACCGGCCCGTACTACACCAACGACAACGACCTGGCCGTCCGCGTCCGCGAGGCGCAGGCCGGCACCGGGGCGGACGGGAAGGCGGAGGCGGGCGGCACCGGGAGCTGACGGTCCCTGCCGGACGCGAGCGGACACCGGCGTACCGGACGAGCGGGCATCGCGGACCGTGGCTGTCCTCGATCACCGGCACAATCACCTGCATGTTGGAGACCTCGGCACGACTGCTCCGCCTGCTGTCCCTGCTGCAGGCGCACCGCGAATGGTCCGGCGCGGACCTCGCCGACCGGCTCGGCGTCACCGCGCGCACGGTCCGGCGCGACGTGGACCGGCTGCGCGAGCTCGGCTACCCGGTCAACGCGAGCCCCGGCACCGGCGGCGGCTACCAACTGGGCGCGGGGGCCGAACTGCCGCCGCTGCTCCTGGACGACGACGAGGCGGTCGCCGTCGCCGTCGGCCTGCGCACCGCCGCGGGCCAGGGCGTCGAGGGCATCGGCGAGAGCTCGGTGCGCGCGCTGTCCAAGCTCGAACAGGTGCTGCCCGGCCGGCTCCGGCGCCGGGTGAGCGCGCTGAACGCGTTCACCGTCCCGCTGCTGCGCGCCCCGCAGGCACAGGGCGTCGACCCGGCGGTCCTCACCGAACTCGCCGACCTGTGCCGCGACTCGGAGCGGCTGCGCTTCGAGTACCGCGACCACACGGGCAGTTCCAGCCGCAGGACCGTCGAGCCGCACCGGCTGGTGTGCACCGAGCGGCGCTGGTACCTGGTGGCCTGGGACCTGGACCGTGCGGACTGGCGCACCTTCCGCGCGGACCGCATCGCGCCGCGGCCGCCGCACGGGCCGCGCTGCGCGCCGCGCACCCCGCCCGCCGAGGACCTCGCCGCCTATGTCGCCCGGGGCGTGTCCACGCGCGCGTACGCCGCACAGGCGGTGGTCCGGCTCCTGGTCCCGCTGGCGGAGGCGGCCCAGCGGCTCTCCCCCGCGGACGGCACCCTGGAGGCCGAGACCGAGCACACCTGCCTGCTGCGCACCGGGGCCGCGAGCCTGGACGTGATGGTCTTCCACGTGCTGTTCATGGGCATGGAGTTCGAGGTGGTCGAGCCCGCCGGGCTCGCCGACCGGGTCAGGTCGGCCCGGGACCTCCTGAGCCGGGCCCTGGACCGGGGTGCTCCGTCTGCGGATCCTCGGGCACCCGGTTCCCGTCCGGCGCCGCGAACGCCGCGTACCGCGGATGGTGCAGGTCGAACGCCGGGGACTCCGAGCGGATCCGGGGCAGCGTGAGGAAGTTGTGCCGCGGCGGCGGGCAGGAGGTCGCCCACTCCAGGGAGCGGCCGAAGCCCCACGGGTCGTCGACGTCGACCTTCGTGCCGTACTTCGCGGTCCGCCAGACGTTGTACAGGAACGGCAGCGTGGACAGGCCGAGCAGGAACGCCCCGATGGAGGAGACGGTGTTGAGCACCGTGAAGCCGTCCGCCGCCAGGTAGTCCGCGTACCGGCGGGGCATGCCCTCGGCGCCCAGCCAGTGCTGGACGAGGAACGTGGTGTGGAAGCCCACGAAGAGCGTCCAGAAGTGGATCTTCCCGAGCCGCTCGTCGAGCATCTTGCCGGTCAGCTTCGGCCACCAGAAGTAGAAGCCGCCGAAGGTCGCGAAGACGACGGTGCCGAAGACCACGTAGTGGAAGTGCGCGACGACGAAGTACGTGTCGGTGACGTGGAAGTCGATGGGCGGCGAGGCCAGCAGGACCCCGGTCAGGCCGCCGAACAGGAAGCTCACCAGGAAGCCGACCGACCACAGCATCGGGGTCTCGAAGGAGAGCGAGCCCTTGAGCATGGTGCCCGTCCAGTTGAAGAACTTCACGCCCGTCGGGACCGCGATGAGGAAGGACATGAAGGAGAAGAAGGGCAGCAGGACCCCGCCGGTGGCGAACATGTGGTGCGCCCAGACGACCAGGGACAGGCCGGTGATGGCCGTCGTCGCGCCGACCAGCGGCAGATAGCCGAAGATCGGCTTCCGGCTGAAGACCGGGATGATCTCCGTGATGATGCCGAAGAACGGCAGCGCGATGATGTAGACCTCGGGATGCCCGAAGAACCAGAAGAGGTGCTGCCACAGCAGCGCGCCCCCGTTCTCCGGGGCGAAGACGAGCGAGTGGAGGCGCCGGTCGGCCTCCAGGACGAGCAGCGCGGCGGCGAGGACCGGGAACGCGATCAGCACCAGGATCGACGTGAACAGGACGTTCCAGGTGAAGATGGGCATCCGGAACATCGTCATCCCGGGGGCGCGCATCCCGATGATCGTGGTCAGGAAGTTGACCGAGCCGAGGATCGTGCCGAAGCCGGAGAGCGCGAGCCCCATGATCCACAGGTCGGCGCCGATGCCCGGCGACCGCTCCATGCTGTTGAGCGGCGCGTAGGCGAACCACCCGAACGCGGCGGGCCCGCTGGGCACGAGCAGCGAGCCGAGCACCATCAGGCCGCCGAAGAGGAACAGCCAGTACGAGAGCATGTTCAGCCGCGGGAAGGCGACGTCGGGGGAGCCGATCTGCAGCGGCATGATCTCGTTGGCGAAGCCCGCGAACGTCGGCGTCGCGAAGAGCAGCAGCATGATCGTGCCGTGCATGGTGAACGCCTGGTTGAACTCCTCGTTGGTCATCAGCTGCAGCCCGGGGCGGGCCAGTTCGGCCCGCATCATCAGGGCCAGCAGACCGGCGACCAGGAAGAAGACGAACGACGTGATCAGGTAGAGGTGGCCGATCTTCTTGTGGTCCGTGGTCGTCAGCCAGTCCACCGCCACCCGGCCGGGGCGTCGCTCCCGCACCGGTCGTTCCGCCGCCCGCGCCGTCCCGGTCCCCATCGCTCGCCCCTTCGCCATTGCGTCCTGGGCCTGCCCGAAGCACAGCCATGATGCTCGTGTCGCCCCGGCTGCGACAGGGGGCGTACCGGCACTCCGCTTGCCGGACACGCCCCGGCCGTGGCGGAATGGCGAATTCCCCCATGCGCCGTCAGCTCCCGTGCGGCGGCCGGGAATCAGAATTGCGGCGGCCGGGAAAAGGGCCCGTGATCTTATTCGGCGCGTCCTTTTCCGGGGATGGCGAAGAGTGCTCCGCGACCGGTCGAAGTAGTCGGTGAATTACCTCGTTACGGGTACGGAACCGCCCATACGTGTGACGGAGTTCGACCGAAACGCACGTCGTGATCCTGTGACAAAAGCGTGACCGGAGAGGTACCGGTGACGCAAGGTGTCGGCCCCCGGCCTTCCCCGCCGGTGCCGCGCCGCCTAACGTGGCGGCCATGGCACCTATTCCGACCCCTCCCGCAGAGCCCCAGGACAGCCCGGACCGCTACGTGGGCCTGCCGGCCGACGGAGCCGAGCGGCAGGCGCGCGAGCAGGGCTGGTCCCCGGTCAGGTCGCTGCCCCCGGGCGCGATGATCACCATGGAGTACCTCGCGGGGCGGCTCAACTTCGAGGTCGAGGCAGGCGTCGTGAAGCGCTGCTGGAAGGGCTGAGCCCACCCACGACGGGGGCGCCCACCCACGACGGCTGGGCCCACCCACGACGAAGGCCCCGGTTCCGTGCGGAACCGGGGCCTTCCGGGTGCGGGGGATGGGCTGTGCGTACCGGCCCCCGCCGTTCGTGGGGTCAGCCGCCGGCCACCGGGCGGGCCGACGTGGTGCCGCGGGTGACGCGGTCGGTGTGCGGCGGGCGGCGGCTGCCCGCGGGGGTGACCGGGGTGCGCTCGGAGCGGGCCGTGTGCGGGCCGGGGGCGAGATAGCCGGTGCGCGGGCCGCGGGCCGCGCCGACCGGCTCGCGCGAGGGCGCGTCGCCGTCCGCGGCCGGGCGCTGCGGCACCATCACGGGGGCGCCGACGGGCGCGGGGCCCTGGTCGGGCACGGTGATGACACCGGCGCGGCGCTCCCGCAGGGCGGCCCGGACCCCGAAGATCATGGTCTCCGCCCGGGTGATCAGCGGCTCGAACCAGGGCAGCGCCAGCAGGATGAGCAGGCCCGCGGCCCAGCCGAGGAAGACGTCGCTCAGCCAGTGCGTGCCCAGGTAGACGGTGGTGAGGCCGACGCTCAGCGAGACCACGGCGGACAGGGCCGACAGATAGCGGCGGGTGACCGGGGTGGAGGCGAGGTAGGCCAGGATGCCCCAGGTCACGACCGCGTTCGCGGTGTGGCCCGAGGGGAATATATCGCCGCCGAGACCCATCTCGTTCGAGCCGATGGTGGTGGCGTAGTGCGGGCCGAGCCGGCCCATGCCGATCTTGGCGGCGCCCACCGTGACGTTGAGCAGCAGCAGGGCGGTGCCGAACATCAGGAGCGGGCGGAGCGTGTGCTGGCGCCAGGAGCGCCAGCCCAGCCAGGCCGCGACCATCACCGCCGTCGGCCCGCGCTGGCCGAGCACGACCCAGTAGTCGAGGAAGGCGTGGATCTCGGGCCACTGCTGGTAGGGCCGGAAGAACATGACCTGCCAGTCGAACCGGACCAGCCACGAGGTGACCAGCACGGCGACGACGATGGCCAGGTAGAACGCCAGGGTCGCACTGAAGAGCACGATCCTGTGCCGGCTCATCCTCGGCACGTCGAGGTGGGCCGGTCGTTCCGGCTCACGGTCCAGCCGGGCGAAGACCCGGTCAAGACGGGTGAGGTTTCGTTCGGTACGCACCCAATCGACGTTACAGCGAGTGAGTGCGGGACTAGGCCGAATCAGTGGCTTTGTGATGACGATGTGATGTGGGATTGATCTCAGGAGGGAGTTTATTCCCGGATGATTCCCTTTACGTGCGAGTTACTTGGGAGTCGGTTGCCGAATTCGTTGATCATTTCCGGGGGGCGTTTTATGGCGCTTATGAATTCGTTCACCGCGACCTGGCGTGGAATTTCCCGTTCGATCATCGGGGCGCCCCGGAAACGATCATGACGGGATCAGGGCGGCCCCGAGCCGTGCAGCCAGAACGCCCCGTAGGCCGCGCTCGCCACCGCCACACCGCCCAGGACCAGCGCCGACCTGGACGTACGCAGCCGGGCCAGCGCCACCGCGACCGGCAGCAGCAGCGGGAAGGCGGGCATCAGGAGCCGTGGCTTCGAGCCGAAGTAACCGGCCGCGCACAGCGCGAGCACGACGACGATCCCGCAGTACACCAGCAGCGGCAGCGGCTGGCGCGCACGGACGCCGAGGACGTACAGCCAGACCACCAGGGCGACCCCGACGATCAGGCCCACGCCCGCGAGGGCGCCCGGCACGGAGGTGAACTTCTCCCCGACGAAGCGCGCGAAGGCGTAGCCGAAGTCGAAGCCGTTGCCCCAGCCCGCCTGCACGTCGAGATACCCGAGGAGCCCGCCGCCCGTGCGGTGGCCGACCCACAGCACGTAGCCCGCGGCACCGAGCGGCGCCAGGACCACCCCGAGCAGCATCCGCGCGTCGGCCCGCCGCTCCCGGACGGCGCCCGCCCGCCGCTCGCGTACGACCTGGAGGGCCGCCGCCGCCCAGATCGCGGCGACCACCGCCGCGCCCACCGGCCGGGTCAGACCGGCACCGGAGGCGAGCAGCCCCGCCGTCACCCAGCGCCCCCGCAGCACCGCGTACAGCGACCAGGCGGCCAGCGCCGTGAACAGCGACTCGCTGTACGCCATCGACTGCACGATGCCGACCGGCAGCACCGCCCACAGCGCGGCCGCGCAGATCCCGGCCCGGCGCCCGTAGAGGTGGTCGGCGATCGCGAAGATGCCCGCGGCGGCGCACAGCGACGCGACCCAGCTCACCACCAGGCCCGCGTCGGCGTGCGACAGGCCGGTCGTCGCGACGAGCCGCTCCAGCCAGGGCAGCAGCGGGAAGAACGCGAGGTTCGAGTGGACACTGCCGTCCGGCAGCGTCACTTCCCAGCCGTACCCGTGCTCGGCGACGCGGGTGTACCAGAGCGAGTCCCAGCGGGCGGTCAGCAGCGTGTGCGGGCTCTTGCCCGCCGCCGCGCCCCACGCCGCGAGGACGGCGAGGCCCAGCGCACGCACCCCGGCGTACACCAGCAGCGCGGGCGCCGCACGGCGCAGCGCGTGGCCCGCCCGGGACGGCGGAGGGCGTTGATCAAGATCAGTCACGGGCTCGATTATCGGCCGTCGGCGCGCCGGGACGCCTCGGCGGGGCGGGGCCGGACCGCGCGGGCGTGGCGCATGCCACACCGCATCCGCACAACCATGAGAGGTCCGCCACGCGCCCCCGGCGCGTACTCGCGTACGCTGACGGCTCACTCGCCTTGTCCGCGCCGCCGGAGCTGGGAGTTCACCTCCCGCAGGCCGCCGATGCGAGATCACTGGGAGGTACGCACATGTCCGGGACGACCACGGCCGCAGCACCGCAGAGCCGTCGGGGATCCGGGGCCGGTGCCGGGGCCAACCGCTGGGTCGTGCTCGTCGTCCTCTGCGTCAGCCTGCTGCTCGTCGCCGTCGACGCCACCGTGCTGCACGTCGCGGTGCCCGCGGTCACCGAGGACCTCAGGCCCGGCGCGATCGAGCTGCTGTGGATCGTCGACATCTACCCGCTGGTCTGCGCCTCGCTCCTCATCCTCTTCGGCACGCTCGGCGACCGCGTCGGCCGCAGACGCGTCCTGCTGCTCGGCTACGCCCTCTTCGGCGTCGCCTCCGCCGTCGCGGCTCTCGCCGACAACGCGCAGGTCCTGATCGCCGCCCGGGCGCTGCTCGGCGTCGGCGGCGCGATGATCATGCCGGCGACGCTGTCGATCCTGCGCCAGGTCTTCCCCGACCGGCGCGAGCGGGCCGTCGCCATCGGGCTGTGGAGCGCGGTGGCCGCCGTCGGCGCGGCCGTCGGACCGCTGCTCGGCGGGTTCCTCCTCGAGCACTTCTGGTGGGGCTCGGTCTTCCTCATAAACATCCCGCTGATGCTGGTCAGCCTGCCCGTCGGGCGCTGGCTGCTGCCCGAGTCCACCGGGGACAGGAACGGGCCGTGGGACGTGGTCGGCGCGCTGATGGCCGCGGCCGGGCTCTTCGGCCTCGTGCTCGGGGTGAAGCGGCTCGGCGGCGGCGAGGACCCCTTCGGCCTGACCACCCTGCTCTCCGTCGCCCTGGGCGGCGCCCTGCTCGTCGGCTTCGTCCGCAGACAGCGGCGGCGCAAGCACCCCCTGGTCGACCTGTCGATGTTCGCCAGGCCCGCCTTCAGCACGTCGGTCGGCTGCATCGTCCTGGCCATGCTCGCCCTCGTCGGCCTGGAGCTCATCGCCGCGCAGTACCTGCAGCTGGTGCTCGGCCTGTCGCCGCTGGAGACGGGACTGCGGCTGCTGCCGCTGACCGTCGCGGCGATGGCCGCGGGGCTCGCCGGGTCCAAGATGCTCGGCGGCCTCGGGCCGCGGACCATGGTCTGCGCCGGGTTCTGCCTCACCGCCCTGGCCGTCGTCCTGCTCACCGGCATGGGCGCGCACGCCAACGACGTGCTGCTCCTGGTCGGCTTCGTCCTGCTCGGCTTCGGCCTGGAGACGACGCTCTTCGGGGCGTACGAGTCGATGCTCAGCGAGGCGCCGCCGGCGCAGGCGGGCGGGGCGGCCGCGATCGGAGAGACGTCCTACCAGCTCGGCGCGGGCATCGGCATCGCGCTGCTCGGCAGCGTCATGAACGCGGCGTACGCGCCGGGACTCTCCTCCGTACCGGGGGTGTCCGCCGCGCAGAGCGCTGCGGCGGGGCACTCGCTAGGGGAGGCGTACGAGGTCGCCGCGCGGCTCGACGGCGGGGCCGGGGCCGCCCTGCGGGCCGCGGCACGGGACTCCTTCGTGCACGGGCTGCATGTGACCCTGCTGGTCAGCGCGGGGCTCTTGCTGGTCGGGGCGGTGGCGGCGCTGAAGCTGCCGCGGGGGATGGACTGTGGGACCGCTGCCTCCGCCTCGGCGTCTGCCCCTGCTTCGCCGGAGCGGGGGGCCGCGGGGGTTCCCGGCCCCCGGGACACCGCGGGGATGCGGGCCGGCTCGTCCGTCGACGCGTGAGCTCCTCGGCCCGGCCGGGCACCGCGTGCCGGGCGTGCTGGACGTGGGGGAGGGCTCGTCGTAACGTCGGCGCGAGTTGTTGGTAACTATCAGCGCTAGTTTTCTGTGCCGGAGGCCCGCATGTCCGCACGTGACCGCAGCCCGCTGCCGCCCTTCGACCCCGCCGACCCGCTCGGCGTCGACGACCTCCTCGACCCCGAGGACCTCGCGATCCGGGACACCGTCCGCACCTGGGCGACCGACCGGGTCATGCCGCACATCGCCGACTGGTACGAGCGGGGCGAGCTGCCCGGCATCCGGGAGCTGGCCCGTGAGCTCGGCTCCATCGGGGCCCTCGGAATGTCCCTGGAGGGCTACGGCTGCGCGGGCGCCACCGCCGTCCAGTACGGCCTGGCCTGTCTGGAGCTGGAGGCCGCCGACTCCGGCATCCGCTCGCTCGTCTCCGTGCAGGGCTCCCTCGCCATGTACGCCATCCACCGCTTCGGCTCCGAGGAGCAGAAGCAGCGCTGGCTGCCGGGCATGGCCGCGGGCGGGACCATCGGCTGCTTCGGCCTGACCGAGCCCGACATCGGCTCCGACCCGGGGTCGATGCGGACGCACGCCAAGAAGGACGGCACGGACTGGGTGCTGACCGGCCGCAAGATGTGGATCACCAACGGCTCGGTGGCCGGGGTCGCCGTCGTCTGGGCGCAGACCGACGAGGGCGTCAGGGGATTCGTCGTGCCGACCGACGCCCCCGGCTTCTCCGCGCCGGAGATCCGGCACAAGTGGTCGCTGCGCGCGAGCGTCACCAGCGAGCTGGTCCTCGACGAGGTGCGGCTGCCCGCCGACGCCGTGCTGCCCGAGGTCGTCGGCCTCAAGGGCCCGCTGAGCTGTCTGTCCCACGCGCGCTACGGCATCGTCTGGGGTGCCATGGGCGCGGCCCGCTCCTCCTTCGAGGCGGCCGTGCGGTACGCGAAGACGCGCGAGCAGTTCGGCCGCCCCATCGGCGGCTTCCAGCTCACGCAGGCCAAGCTCGCCGACATGGCGGTCGAGCTGCACAAGGGCATCCTGCTCGCCCACCATCTGGGCCGGCGCCTGGACGCGGGCAGGCTCCGTCCCGAGCAGATCAGCTTCGGCAAGCTCAACAACACCCGCGAAGCGATCGAGATCTGCCGCACCGCCAGGACCATCCTGGGCGCGAACGGGATCTCGCTGGAGTACCCCGTCATGCGGCACGCGACGAACTTGGAGTCGGTGCTCACCTACGAGGGCACCGTGGAGATGCATCAGCTGGTGCTGGGCAAGGCGCTCACCGGTCTCGACGCCTTCCGGTGACCGGTGCTCCGGTGGCCGGTGCTCCGGTGACCGGCCAGGGCTCCGGTGAGCGACCCTGCCCTAGCTCTGGTTGAAGAAGCCGTCCGACGGGCGGCTTCCGGGCTCGCCGTTCACGATCTGGGTGTTCGCGGGCGTGAGCAGGAAGACCCGCGTCGCCACCCGCTCGATCGAACCGCGCAGGCCGAAGGTGAGGCCCGCCGCGAAGTCGACCACGCGCTTGGCGTCGGTGGGCTCCATGGACGTGAGGTTCATGATGACCGGGACGCCGTCCCGGAAGAGCTCACCGATGCCGCGTGCGTCCCGGAAGCTGTCCGGGGTCACGGTCCCGATCCGGCGGCCCCCCTCCTCGGCGGACTCGGTCGCCACCCGCACCCGCGGGTCGGTGACCCAGGCCTCCGACTGGTCGGGCCCCTCAGTCCGGTCGTCGTCGTAGCCGTCGTCGTAGTAACGCTCGTCGTTGTTGTCGTCGACGAGGCCAAGCCAGGCACTCGCCTTGCGCACCGATCCCATGGACGCCTCCTCTCGCAGCGGTTTCCCTGAGTTCCGCATTCCTATCGTCGTCCATGATGCGGATGATGCGCCAAGTGGATAGTCGCCGCGCGGGGTTTTCGTGACGGTACTGGTGCACAGTCAACACGCCGATGTGCGTTGTGCTCCAAGGGTCGTGCTGTGTACGGCTGCTGACAGTGAGTGAAATATGATTCTTCACGGCGTATGGGTGACGGGCGGTGCGTACGGGTGAACGAGGTGCTCGCTACGATGCCGGAGTTGATCGGATCCGGGCCTCTCGGGGGAGTCGTCTTGTTCGGAATCGTCAGGCCCTGCAGTCATCGCCTGGGTGAGGGGCTCAGGACCCAGTGGATGGCGCACCTGTGCGGGCTCTGCCTCGCGCTGCGCGGGGACCACGGCCAGTTCGCCCGGGTCGTGACCAACTACGACGGGCTCATCGTCTCGGTTCTGACGGAGGCTCAGGCCGAGCGGTCCACGGGGTGGCGGCGCACCGCGGGGCCCTGTCCGCTGCGCGGCATGCGGACCGCCTCCGTGGCCCGGGGCGAGGGCGCACGGCTCGCCGCGGCCGTCTCGCTGGTCCTCGCCTCCGCCAAGGTCCGTGACCATGTCGTCGACGGCGACGGGCTCCTGGCGCGCAGGCCGGTGGCCGCCGCCGCCCGCCGGGTGGCCCGCACCTGGGACCGGGCGGGCGCACGCACCGGCGCCGACCTGGGCTTCGACACGGCGGTCCTGGTGGACGCCGTCGAACGGCAGGCCGGCGTCGAGTCCTTGGCCGGGCCCGGCACCTCGCTGCTCGCGGTCACCGAGCCGACCGAGACGGCGACCGCCGCGGCCTTCGCGCACACCGCGGTGCTGGCCGGGCGGCCCGGCAACGTGGCCCCGCTCGCCGAGGCGGGCCGCCTCTTCGGCCGCCTCGCCCACCTGCTCGACGCCGTGGAGGACCGGCACGCCGACGCCGCGTCGGGCGCCTGGAACCCGCTCACCGCCACCGGCACCTCCCTGGCCGAGGCCCGCCGCCTGGCCGACGACGCGCTGCACGGCGTCCGGCTCGCCCTGCGCGACACCGAGTTCACCGACGGCAAGCTGGCCCACCTGCTGCTCGCGCACGAGCTGGGCACCTCGATCGACCGGGCCTTCGGGACCGACGGGTGCGCCCACCGGCACCAGGTGACGGCGCATCAGGGCGGGGCCTTCGGGCCGCCGCAGGGGGCCGGTCACGGCGCGCCGCGGCAGGGCGGGCCGTACGGACACCCCTCCGGTGGTCCGTACGGCCCGCAGAATCCGTACGGGGGAGGCAACCCGTACGGAGGCGGTGTGCCCGGCGGGCCGGGCGGGCCCGGTGGTCCGGTCGGCTTCGGCGGCGGGCCCGCCTTCGACCCGCCGCCCCCGAAGCCCGGCAGGCGCGGCTTCTGGGCCGGGTGCGCCGTCGCCGTCGGTCTCTGCTGCACCTGCAAGGTGTGCTGCGCGGACCACTACGAGGGCGCCTGGTCGCGCAAGCGGCGCGAGGGCTGCTGCAACGACTGCAACTGCGACGGCGGATGCGGTGACTGCTGCGACTGCTGTTCCTGCTGCGACTGCGGGGGCTAGGGGCCGTCGTCCGGAGGCCCGGGCCCGGGGCCCTAGTCCTTGATCTCCGGGGGCGAGATCTGTGACTTCTCGATCGCCGAGCCCTGCGTGCCCCACTTCTTCAGGATGCGGTCGTAGGTGCCGTCCTTGATCAGGCGGTCGACCGCCGCCCGGAACGCGGGCGCCAGCTTCGTGTGCTTCTTGAAGGCGAAGCCGACGTCGAGCCGGTGGTACTCGCCGAGGAACTTCAGGCCCTCCTGCTGCTTCACGGCGTACCGCAGCCCGTTGATCGTGGACATCACCACGTCGGCGCGGCCCTGCTGCAGCGCGGCCCAGATCGCGCCCTGCTCCGCGTAGGTCTTCACGCTGTAGGGCTTCTTGCCCGCGTCCGCGCAGACGTGCTTGTTGTCCTGGAGCGTCACCTCGAAGGTGGTGCCCGCGCCGGTCGCCACGTTCAGGCCGCACAGCTGCTCGAAGTCGGTGACCTTCGTCAGCTTGCTGTCCTTGCGGACGGCGAAGCCCTGCCCGTCGTTGATGTACGTGACGAAGTCGATGGTCCTGCGGCGCTCGTCGGTCACGCCGAAGTTGCCCGTGCCCAGGTCGTACTTCCCGCTGCCCAGGGCGGGCAGGATCGCCTCGAAGCTCGCGGCCTCGCGCTTGAGGCGGAGGCCGAGCACCTTGGCCACGGCGTCCGCGAAGTCGATGTCCTGGCCGACGACGGTCTTGCCGTCCTCCAGGTAGAGCGCGCCGGGCGGGGTGCCGCCGACCGCGGAGGCGAGGGACAAGGTGCCCCGCTCGCGCACGTCGGCGGGCAGCAGACGGGCCGCCGCCGGGTCCTTCCCGACCTTCGCGACCACGTCGGTGGTGGGGATCTCGGCGTTCTTGCCCGCGGGGGCGGCGCCGCCCGCGGTGTCCGCGGCGTCGCCGGAACCGCAGGCGGTCAGGGCGAGCGCGGCGACGGTGATCAGGGCGAAGGCCGCGGGCAGGCGGCGGGAGGGCAGGGGCGTGCTCATGGCGTGACGGTCTCCAGCTCGGCAGGGCAGGGCGAAGCGGTCGTACGAGGGGAGTACGAGGGGAGGGGCCGTCGCCCGCGAAGGACGGGGCGGCGGAGTGCGCGTGTGAAGGCGAGGGCAACGGCGTGCGGGTGCACGGCCGTCGTACGGGAAGAGCGCGGAGGGCGCGAGGAACGCACGGAGCCGGCCCGGGCACGGGGAGCCGACCCGGCGGACACCGGGCGGGCTCAGGAGATCAGGAGTGCGAAAGGCGCAGGGGGTCGGCTCAGGAGGACATCAACAAGACGCCGACCACACTCGACCGAAGTCGATGTGGGAGCGCGTGACCAGCCACTGCTGCGGATGCATGGGCCAAGTGGAACAGGCATCCGTTTCCGCGTCAACTGCCGTGAGACGTAGGGCTCACATCCTGGACAGCCTTGACAGCGCACGTGAGCCGCACCGTACTGTCGGGAACGGAGCGTGCTGAGGGGCTCGGTCCATGTGAAGGCGCCACCCGTGTTCGATCTCCTGTATCCACGGAGCCTTCCGCATGTCTTCCGACACCCTCGCGAACATCGCGAGCACCCCTACGCCCCCGGATCCCGTCGACGTCGAGGCCGTGCCGCGCATCGTGCCCCGGCCCCGCGTGGGCCAGTGGACGGCGGCCGTCGCCGTCCTGGTCCTGCTCGCGCTCGCCGCCACCTCCGTCGTCCGCAATGAGGCGTTCCAATGGGACGTGGTCGCCGACTACTTCACCACGGCGTCCGTGCTGCGCGGCCTCTGGCTCACGCTCTGGCTGACCGCCCTCGTCATGGTGCTCGGCTTCGCGCTCGGCACCCTGCTCGCCGTGGCCAGGCTCTCCGCCAACCCCGTGCTGCGATCCGTCGGCTGGGGCTACGTCTGGTTCTTCCGGTCGATGCCGATCCTGGTCCAGCTGCTCTTCTGGTTCAACATCGGCGCCCTGTACCCCGAGCTGTTCGGCGTGAAGACGGTGAACCTGCTCGGGCCCGTCACCATCGCCGTCGTCGGACTGACCCTGCACGAGGCCGCCTACGCCGCCGAAGTGGTGCGCGGCGGCATCCTCTCCGTCGACCGCGGGCAGGTCGAGGCCGCCCAGTCGCTCGGCCTCGGACGGTGGCGCAGGCTGCGCCGGATCGTGCTGCCGCAGGCCATGCGGTCCATCGTGCCGCCCGCGGGGAACATGCTGATCGGCACCCTCAAGGGCACCTCGATCGTCTCCGTCATCGCCGTGCAGGACCTGCTCTACTCCGTGCAGCTCGTCTACCACCGCACCTACCAGGTCATCCCGCTCCTCATGGTCGCCACCCTCTGGTACGTCGTGGTCACCTCGGTGCTCAGCGTCGGCCAGTACTACGTCGAGCGGCACTACGCGCGCGGCTCGGAGCGTGCCCGATGAGCCCGGCCGGGGCACCGCCCCGCCCGTCCCTGGTGATCGTCGGCGCGGGACCGCGCGCCACCGGGATCCTGGAGCGCATCGCCGCCAACGCACCCGACCTGTACGGGAGTTCCCGGGACGGCGCGGTGCGCGGCCTCGACATCCACCTCGTCGACCCCTACCCGCCGGGCGGCGGCCGCATCTGGCGGCACGACCAGTCGCCGCTGCTCTGGATGAACTCCCAGGCCCAGGACGTCACGATGTTCACCGACGACACCGTGGAGGTGACGGGCCCGGTGCTGCCGGGGCCCGCCCTGCACGAGTGGTCCGGGCGCGACGGCCGGGACTTCCTCGGCCGCCGCGAGCAGAGCGCCTATATGCGCTGGGTGTACGAGAAGGCCGTCGCCGCCCTGCCCGAGGGCGTCGTCGTCCACCACCACGCGCGCCGGGCGCTGCGCGTCACCGGTGGGCGCGACACCCTCCAGAGCGTCGTCCTCGAAGGCGCCGCCACGCCCCTCACCGCCGACCTCGTCATCCTCGCCCAGGGGCATCTGGACGCCGAACTCGACGAGGAACAGACGGAGTTGGCCGCCTACGCCGAGCGGAACGGGCTCGTGCACCTGCCGCCCGACTTCACCGCCGACAGCGACCTGTCCCGGCTCGCGCCCGGCGCCCCCGTGCTCGTGCGCGGCTTCGGCCTCGCCTTCGTCGACCTCATGGTGCTGCTCACCGAGGGCCGCGGCGGCCGGTACGAGGGCGACACCTATCTGCCCTCGGGCCGCGAGCCCGTCCTGTACGTCGGCTCCCGGCGCGGCGTCCCGTACCACTCGAAGATCGGCTACGACTGGACCGGCGAACGGCCCCCGCTGCCCCGCCACCTGGGCCCGGCCCAGATCGACGCCCTCCTCGCGCTGCCCGGCGGCCCCGACTTCCGCCGGGACGTCTGGCCGCTCGTCGAGAAGGAACTCGGCTTCGCCCACTACCACCGCCTGTTCACCGCCCACCCCGAACGCACCCGGATCGCCTGGACCGACTTCGACGAGAAGTACGAGGCCTGCGAACCCGGCAGCCCCGCGCTCGACGCCCTCGTCGCCTCCGCCGTCCCCGACCCCGCCGACCGGATCGACCTCACCGCCCTCGACCACCCCCTGGCCGGAGTGCGCCACACCTCCTACGAGGCGCTGCAGGACGGACTGCGCGGCCACATCGCCGACGACCTCGCCCGCCGGCACGACCCCGCCCACAGCACCGACCTCGCCGTCTTCCTCGGACTCCTGTCCGTCTACGGCCAATTGGTGCGGCTCGGCGACGTCGGCACCTGGTGGCACGGCTTCTTCAGCTACCTCGCGTCCGGCCCGCCCGGCCCCCGGCTGCGCCAGCTGCTCGCCCTCTCGCGCGCCGGCGTCGTGCGGTTCCTCGGCGCCGACGTCCAGGTGCGCGCCGAGGACGGGGTGTTCCGCGCGCACAGCCCCACCCTGCCCGGCCAGGTCACCGAGGCCCGCGCCCTCGTCGAGGCGCGGCTGCCCCAGCCCACCCTCGCCCGCACCCGCGACCCGCTGCTGCGCGCCCTGCACGCCGAAGGGGCCGCGTCGACCGCGGCGGGCCTGCTCGCCGTCGACCCCGCCGACGGGCGGATCCTCGACGGCGGCGGCACCCCGCACCCACGCCGCTTCGCGCTCGGGCCGCACACCGACGCGCGCGGCGCCGGCGCCTTCACCCGGCCGCGCACCAACAGCCCCACCTTCCGCCAGAACGACGCCACCGCACGCGCCGTACTCGACTTCCTGCGCACGGCCTGAGCCCCGAGGAACCCATGTCTTCCCTGACCAGTGACCCACCCCTGAGCAAGGGCGACCCCGCCGCCGCGCCACCCGACGACGACTACGCGGCGCTCAGGGTCGTGCCCGTCCGCCACCCCTGGCGGTGGGCCGCCGTCGCCGCGACCGCCGTCCTGCTCGTGCAGTTCGCGCACGGCCTCGTCACCAACTCCGCCTGGGAATGGGAGGTGTTCGCCGAGTTCTTCACCGCCGACGTCATCCTCAAGGCGGTCTGGGTCACCCTCCAGCTGACCTTCTACGGCACGGCGATCGGCTTCGCCCTCGGCGTGGTCCTCGCCTTCATGCGGCTCTCCGCGAGCCCCTTCCTGAAGTCGGTGGCCTTCGCCTACATCTGGGCGTTCCGTTCGATCCCGCTCATCGTGCAACTGCTGTTCTGGTTCAACCTCGCCTACCTCTACAAGGAGCTGCAGTTCGGCATCCCCTTCGGGCCCGGCTTCTTCTCCTTCGACACCATGGGGCTCGTCGGCGCGATGAGCGCCGCCGTCCTCGGCCTCGCCCTGCACCAGGCCGCCTACGCGGCCGAGATCGTGCGCGCGGGCGTACTCGCCGTCGACAGCGGCCAGTTGGAGGCGGCGGCCGCGCTCGGCATCCCGCGGCTGCGGCAGCTGCGCAGGATCGTCCTGCCCCAGGCGATGCGGTCGATCCTGCCCAACGCCGCCAACGAGATCATCTCCCTCTTCAAGGGCACCTCCATCGTCTCCGTGATGGCGATCGGCGAGCTCTTCTACCAGGTGCAGGTCATCTACGGCCGCAACGGCCGAGTCGTGCCGCTCCTGATGGTCGCCACCGTCTGGTACATCCTCCTGACCAGCGCGCTCTCCGTCCTCCAGCACTACGTCGAACGTCACTTCTCGAAAGGGGCCACGCGATGAGCGCGCAGGCCGCGGACGCCGTGTCCGCCAGCACGTCACCCGGCACACCCGGCCCGCCCATGGTCGAACTGCGGTCCGTGCACAAGTCGTTCGGCTCCCTGGAGGTGCTCAAGGGCGTCGACCTCCAGGTCGGCAAGGGCGAGGTCACCGTCGTCCTCGGCCCGTCCGGGTCCGGCAAGTCGACGCTGCTGCGCACCATCAACCACCTGGAGAAGGTGGACGCGGGCTGGGTCAGCGTCGACGGGGCGCTCGTCGGCTACCGGCGCTCCGGGGACAAGCTGTACGAGCTGCGCGAGCGCGAGGTGCTCAAGCAGCGCACCCGGATCGGCTTCGTCTTCCAGAACTTCAACCTCTTTCCCCACCTCACCGTCCTGGAGAACGTCGTCGAGGCGCCGGTCTCCGCCCTCAAGCGGCCGCGCGCCGCGGCGGAGGCGTCGGCCCGCGAGCTGCTCGCCCGGGTCGGACTCGACGACAAGGCGGGCGCCTACCCCCGCCAGCTCTCCGGCGGCCAGCAGCAGCGCGTCGCGATCGCCCGCGCCCTCGCCCTGGAGCCGAAGCTGCTCCTCTTCGACGAGCCGACCTCGGCCCTCGACCCCGAACTGGTCGGCGAGGTCCTCGACGTCATCAAGGACCTGGCCCGGCAGGGCACCACGATGATCGTCGTCACCCACGAGATCGGCTTCGCCCGTGAGGTGGCCGACACCGTCGTCTTCATGGACGACGGCCGGGTCGTGGAGCAGGGCACCCCCGCCGACGTACTCGACAGGCCGCGGCACGACCGCACGCGCGCCTTCCTCTCCAAGGTCCTCTAGGAGCCACCGCATGCACTCCCGACGCACCGCCCTCGCCGCCGCCCTCGCCCTGCTGACCGCCGCGCCGCTGCTCAGCGCCTGCGGCGGGGACAGCGACGCCGCGACCGGCGGCGGCAGGCCCGGCACCAAGAAGGTCGGCAGCATCAACATCGGCCCCGACCAGCACCGGGTACGCGGCAAGAAGGTCGGCTCCATCGCCGCGCTCGTCCCCGCGAAGGTGCGCGCCCGCGGCACGCTGCGGCTCGGCGGCGGCGCCGACTCGACCGCGCCCCTCGGCTTCTACGCCACCGACGACAAGACCCGCATCGGCTCCGAGGTCGACCTCGCGGTCCTCGTCGCCGACACCCTCGGCCTGAAGCCCGCCTTCGAGCAGGTCTCCTGGGAGAACCTCTTCGTCGGCCTGGACAGCGGGAAGTTCGACGGCGTCTTCGGCAACGTCACGGTGACCGAGGAGCGCAAGGAGAAGTACGACTTCGCCACCTACCGCCTCGACAACATCGCCTTCGAGGCGAAGAAGGACGTCGACTGGAAGGTCGACGGGCCCGCCGACGTGGCGGGCAAGTCGATCGCGGTCTCCTCCGGCACCAACCAGGAGAAGATCCTCGTCGACTGGAGCAAGCAGAACGAGAAGGCCGGGCGCAAGCCGGTCGACATCAAGTACTTCCAGAAGGACTCCGACTACTACCTGGCGCTGCAGTCCGGCCGCATCGACGCCTACCTCGGCCCCAACCCGTCGGCCGCCTACCACGTCGCCTCGGCCGGCCAGACGAAGATCGTCGGCCGGCTCTCGGGCGCCGGCGACGCGCTCCAGGGAGAGATCGCCGCCACCACGAAGAAGGACAGCGGCCTCGTCGACGCCTACGCCGCCGCGCTCAACCACGTGATCAAGGACGGCAGTTACGCCAAGGTGCTGAAGCGCTGGGGACTGTCCAGCGAGGCCGTCAAGACCTCCCGGATCAACCCGCCGGGCCTGCCGAAGCCGTAGCGCCGTACCCCCACCGTTGGGGCCGCACGCCGTCCCGGCGGCGCGCGGCCCCGGAAAGGTTTGCTGATGACCGGACCCATCGGCCGCGGACCCCTCCACCTCGCCGCGGCCATCGACCAGACCGCGCCCCCCGCGAGCTCCCCGGCCGACTCCTACGCCGAGCTCGCGCTGCTCGCCGAACGCGGCTCGCTGGACTTCGTGACCCTCACGGACTCCTTCGCGCGCCCCGGGCTCGACGCGCTCGCGGTGGCCGCCTCGATCGCGCCCCGCACCGGACGCGTCGGGCTCGTGCCGACCGTCACGACCACGCACACCGAGCCGTTCCACGTCCAGGCCTCCGTGGCCACCCTCGACTGGGTCAGCCACGGCCGGGCCGGCTGGGCCCTCGACGTGTCGGCGACCGAGGCCGAGGCCCGCCTCTTCGGGCGGCGCGGCGCCGCGCCCCTGGACCGGCTGTGGGACGAGGCCGGCGAGGTCGCCGACGTCGCCGCCCGGCTCTGGGACAGCTGGGAGGACGACGCGGAGATACGGGACGTGGCGACCGGCCGCTTCATCGACCGGGACAAGCTGCACTACGTCGACTTCCGCGGGCGCGGCTTCTCGGTGCGCGGCCCCTCCATCGTGCCGAGACCGCCGCAGGGCCACCCGGTACGCGTCGTCGACGCCACCGCGCCGGAGGCCCGCGGGACCGCGGCCCGGCACGCCGACGTCGCCCTCGTCCGGGCCGCGTCGGCCGAGCGCGCCGACGCCGCACGCGCCGAACTGCGGGCCCTGGCCGCACGGTCCGGGCGCGACCCGCGGACGCTGCGCGTGTTCGCCGCTCTGGTCGTCGACCTCGGCGGCGGTGAGCACGCGGCGGAACCCGGGCACGGGGGCGGGCCGCTGCCCACCGCCGAGGGGCCCTCCTACCGGGGCGGGCCCGTCGACCTCGCCGAGCTCATCGCCGACTGGCACCGCGCGGGCGCCGTCGACGGCTTCCACCTCACGCCCGTCGAACCGCGCCGTGACCTGGAGCGGCTCGTCAACGGCACCGTCGCGCTGCTCCAGCACCGCGGCCTGTTCCGCACCTTCTACCCGGGCAGCACGCTCCGCGAGCACCTGGGGCTCGCCCGGCCCGTCAACCGTCACGCCGCGCTCGCGGGGGAGCCCTCATGACACAGCGACCCAAACAGGTGCACCTGGCCGCCCACTTCCCGGGCGTCAACAGCACCACCGTCTGGTCGGACCCCCGGTCCGGCTCGCACATCGACTTCTCGTCCTTCGCGGCCCTCGCCCGCACCGCCGAGCGCGGCCTCTTCGACTTTTTCTTCCTCGCCGAGGGCCTGCGGCTGCGCGAGCACAACGGACGCATCCACGACCTCGACGTGGTCGGACGGCCCGAGTCGCTCACCGTCCTGACCGCGCTCGCCGCCGTCACCGAGCGCCTGGGCCTCGCGGGCACGGTGAACGCGACCTTCAACGAGCCCTACGAACTGGCCCGCAGGTTCGCCTCCCTCGACCACCTCAGCGCGGGCCGCGCCGCCTGGAACGTGGTCACCACCTCGGACGCCTTCACCGGCGAGAACTTCCGGCGCGGCGGCTACCTCGACCGGGCCGACCGGTACCGGTACACCCGCGCCGCCGAGTTCCTCGCGACGGCGCGCGAGCTGTGGGACTCCTGGACGCCCGACGGACGCCGGCGGCCCTTCGCCCACCACGGGCAGCACTTCTCCGTCGAGGGCGAGTTCACCGTGCCGCGCTCGCCGCAGGGCCACCCCGTCGTCATCCAGGCGGGCGACTCCTCGGAGGGGCGCGAGTTCGCCGCGTCCGCCGCCGACGTGATCTTCACGCGGCACGGCACCCCGGAGGCGGGACGGGCCTTCTACGCCGACGTGAAGGGCCGCCTCGCCGCGTACGGGCGGCGGCCCGAGGACCTGAAGATCATGCCCGGGGTCACCTACGTCCTCGGCGACACCGCGGCCGAGGCGCAGGAGAAGGCCACCGAGATCCGCCGCGCGCAGGTCTCCCCGCAGAACGCGATCCTCGCCCTCGAACAGGTGTGGGGCGTGGACCTCTCCGCGTACGACCCGGACGGGCCGCTGCCCGACATCGACCCCGTCCCGGACTCCGGCCTGGTCCAGGGCCGGGTGCGGATCGCCGACCCCTTCGCCGTCGCCGCGAAGTGGCGGGCCCTGTCCGAGGCCAAGGGACTCTCCATCCGCCAGACCGTCATCGAGACCACCGCCCGCCAGTCGTTCATCGGCACCGCCGATTCGGTCGCCGCCGACCTGACGGAGGCGGTGCGCACCGACGCCGCCGACGGCTTCATACTCGTGCCGCACCTGACGCCCGGCGGGCTCGACGACTTCGTCGACCAGGTCGTGCCGCTGCTCCAGGAGCGCGGCGCGTACCGCACGGAATACCAGGGGGCCACGCTGCGCTCCCATCTCGGGCTGCGCGAGCCCGTAGGCCCGTAGGAAAGGATCAACCACCATGAGCACCGAGCACGCCGCCGCGGGGACCACGGACGCGGCACAGGACTGGAAGCACTGGCACGAGCAGCGCACGGAGACGGTGTCGGCCCCCTACGGGCCGCTCTCGCTCACCGGCACCCACTGGCTCGCCGACCACCCGGAGGGGAGCCTGCCGGGAATCCCGGGGCGCTGGACCGCGACGCCGGACGCGGTCGTGCTGACCGCGGGCCCCGAGGACGGCCTCACCCTCGACGGCGGGCCGCTGACCGGCGAGGTCCGCCTGGACACCGACGCGGGCCCGGTCGCGGCCGCCCGGGTGGGCCGCGGCGGGCGGCGGTTCGTCGTCCTGCGGCGCGAAGGCCTCTGGGCGGTACGCGACTTCGACCCGGACGCCGCCGCCCGGCGCGCCTTCGGTGGCATCGACGCCACCGCGTACGACGAGCGGTGGTCCGTGCCCGGCCGCTTCGTGCCCTACGCCGAGGACCGCACGGTCACCGTCGGCAACGCGGACGGCACGGAGCGCGGCCTCGGCCTCGGCGGGGAACTCTCCTTCCGCCTCGGGGGAGTCGAGCACACCCTCCAGGTGAGCGTGGAGGGCGACGGCTCGCTCTGGGCCGTCTTCGCGGACGCCACCAGCGGAACGTCCAGCTACCGCTTCCGCTTCCTGCGGCCCGCCGCCCCCGACGCCGACGGCCGGGTCACCGTCGACTTCAACCGCGCGCTGCTGCCCCCGTGCGCCTTCGCCGACCACTTCCTGTGCCCCTTCCCGCCGCCCGGGAACACCCTGGCCGGCGAGATCGCGGCGGGCGAGCGGAACCTTCGCGACCGCTCGGACGTCTGACGGCCCGAGACGGTACGGCGGCGGCCCCCAAGCGGTCGCCGACGGGCCGAGCCCCGGTGGCGTACGAGAGGTACGGGACCCACCGGGGCCGGTCGACGTGTATCGGTCGGCGGCCGAAAGGCGCCCTTGTGCGGCTCGTGCGCACCCCTCAATACTCCCGAGCAGCGCTTGTCAGGAGCACGGCTATCCGGAATCCGGGCTTGCTCTTTGGCTGCGCCTCACGGGTCCTCAACCCACAAGGACCCACTGACTTCCCTCGGGAGGAACTACGTGAGGAACAAGCGCACCACCCCCCGCAGTGGCACGGCGAGACACCACCGTCTGCTGGCCGTGGCCACCGGACTCGTGGCGGCCGGAGCGCTCGCCGTCCCCGCGGCCAGCGCGCAGGACGGCGCGTCGACCTTCAGCGCCTCGCAGCTGGAACAGGCCAGTGACGCCGTGCTCGGCGCCGACGTCGCGGGCACCGCCTGGGGTGTCGACGCGAAGACGAAGCAGGTCGTCGTCACCGCCGACAGCACCGTCTCCAAGGCCGAGATAGCCAAGCTCAAGGACGCGGCCGGGTCCAACGCCGGCGCCCTGAAGATCGAGCGCACACCGGGCACGTTCAAGAAGTACATATCCGGCGGCGACGCGATCTACGCGACCAGCTGGCGCTGTTCGCTGGGCTTCAACGTGCGCAACAGCGCGGGCACCTACTACTTCCTGACCGCCGGTCACTGCACCGACGGCGCGACGACCTGGTGGGCGAACTCGGCGAAGACCACCGTGCTCGGCACCACGTCGGGTTCGAGCTTCCCGACCAACGACTACGGCATCGTGCGCTACACCAACAACTCGGTCACCAAGTCCGGCACGGTGGGCAGCCAGGACATCACCACCGCCGCCGACCCGACCGTCGGGCAGAACGTCACCCGGCGCGGTTCCACCACCGGCACGCACACCGGCCGGGTCACCGCGCTCAACCAGACCGTCAACTACGGTGGCGGCGACGTGGTCTACGGCATGATCAAGACCACGGTCTGCGCCGAGCCCGGCGACAGCGGCGGCCCGCTGTACGCGGGTTCCACGGCGCTGGGTCTGACCTCCGGCGGCAGCGGCAACTGCTCGTCCGGCGGCACGACCTTCTTCCAGCCGGTCACGGAGGCGCTGCGCGCGTACAACGTGAACGTCTTCTGATTCCGCGGCCAGCAGTGGGCGAGCCCCCGTCCGGACACCGGGCGGGGGCTCACCCCTGTCTCCCGTCACTCTTTTCCTCGGTGTCCGGGTTGTGCCCGGCTCTCCCTTTGTGTCCGGCGCGGCGTTACCTTCGAAGGGAACGACCGATACGCCCAATTCGGACCCTGGGGGGCCGGCATGGTCGAGGAGCTGGTGGCGGCGGGAGCGACCGTCGGGTCGGTCGCGGTGGTGTACGCGATGGCGGCGGCGCGTGTGATCAAGCAGTACGAGCGGGGCGTGGTCCTGCGCCTGGGAAAGCTTCAGCACGGCGTGCGGGGACCGGGGTTCACGATGGTCGTGCCGTTCGTGGACCGGCTCCGCAAGGTCAACATGCAGATCGTGACGATGCCGGTGCCCGCGCAGGACGGCATCACGCGGGACAATGTCACGGTCCGGGTGGACGCGGTCATCTACTTCAAGGTGGTCGACGCGGCGGAGGCCGTCGTCCAGGTGGAGGACTACCGGTTCGCGGTGTCGCAGATGGCGCAGACGTCCTTGCGGTCCATCATCGGCAAGAGCGACCTGGACGATCTGCTGTCCAACCGTGAGCAGTTGAACCAGGGCCTTGAGCTGATGATCGATTCCCCGGCGATCGGCTGGGGCGTGCAGATCGACCGGGTCGAGATCAAGGACGTGTCCCTGCCGGAGACCATGAAGCGCTCGATGGCCCGCCAGGCCGAGGCCGACCGCGAGCGGCGGGCCCGGGTCATCAACGCCGACGCCGAACTGCAGGCCTCCAAGAAGCTCGCCGAGGCCGCCCACGAAATGGCGGAGGAACCGGCCGCTCTCCAACTCCGGCTGCTGCAGACCGTCGTGGCCGTCGCCGCCGAGAAGAACTCCACCCTCGTGCTGCCCTTCCCCGTCGAACTCCTGCGCTTCCTGGAGCGCGCCCAGCAGGCGCTGCCGCAACAGCAACAGCCCGCGGTGGCGCCGGATTCCGGAGCGGGGAACGCGGAAGGCGGAGAACCGGCTCCGGCCCCAGGGGCGAAAACAGGACAGGACTAGTCCTCACAGGCTGACGATCGTCCCTCGCGCGCGGTGTTTGCAACGGGAACCGACGTGGTGGTAAACGCGCCGTCCGACACGGCCTGCCCACCCGGCCGTCGCCGGGCGCCCGTCCGGAAGTAGACCTTGTGTGCGACGTGAGGGCGTCGGGATAGTGGGCGAGGCCACATGGCATGGACACGGCTTCTTCAGCGTGCAACTCCGTGTCGCACAAGCCTTGCGGCCCGTCAGGCCCCCACGCCGGACGGGTCGTTCCCCCCACAGGAGGTCGTGAGTTTTGAAGCACCGACGCATACCCAAGCGGCGTGCCGCCGTGGCGGGCGCGGGCATCGCCGCGCTGGTCGCCGCGGGAATCACCTTCCAGACTGCGAACGCCAGTGAGAACTCCCCGGCCCCCACGCCGGACACCCTCTCGGTCGCGAAGGCCGGAAAGCTCGCCTCGACGCTGACCAAGGACCTGGGAGCGGACGCGGCGGGCACGTACTACGACGCGAAGGCCAAGGCCCTCGTCGTGAACGTGCTGGACAAGAGCGCGGCCGAAGCGGTCGAGTCGGCCGGCGGCAAGGCGAGAATCGTCGAGAACTCACTGGCCGAGCTGAAGAGCGCCCGCGCGACGCTCGACGACAAGGCGGCCGTGCCCGGCACCTCGTGGGCGATGGACCCGGCCACGAACACGGTCGTCGTCACCGCGGACCGCACGGTCAAGGGCGCCGCGCTCGACAAGGTCGGCTCGATCGTGAAGAGCCTGGACGGCAAGGCCGAGCTCAAGCGGAGCAAGGGCGAGTACAAGGCCTTCATCGCGGGCGGCGACGCGATCTGGGGGAGCGGCTCGCGCTGCTCGCTCGGCTTCAACGTCGTCAAGGGCGGCCAGCCCTACTTCCTGACGGCCGGGCACTGCGGCAACGCGGTCAAGAGCTGGTCGGACTCGCAGGGCGGCCAGGAGATCGGCGCCACGGAGGAGTCCAGCTTCCCGGGCAACGACTACGCCCTGGTCAAGTACACGGCCGACACCCCGCACCCCAGCGAGGTCAACCTCTACGGCGGCACCCAGGCGATCAGCAAGGCCGGGGACGCCACGGTCGGCCAGAAGGTGACGCGCAGCGGCAGCACCACCCAGGTGCACGACGGTGAGGTCACCGCGCTCAACGCCACGGTGAACTACCAGGAGGGCCAGGTCGACGGCCTGATCCAGACCACCGTGTGCGCCGAGCCCGGCGACAGCGGCGGCGCGCTCTTCGCCGGCGACACGGCGCTGGGTCTCACCTCGGGCGGCAGCGGTGACTGCTCCTCGGGCGGCGAGACCTTCTTCCAGCCGGTGCCGGAGGCCCTGTCGGCCTACGGAGCGGAAATCGGCTGAGTCCGCACCCGGCTTTATCCCGCGCCCCCGCAAAAGCGGGGGCGCGGCTTTTCCGAAAAACTTGTGAAAACTTTCACAAGCGCTCAAGGGTCCTAAGTCCCGCGATGTCATTGCAGGTCAGGTGGCCTGTTCGGGAGGGCGTGCGAGCGTGCATGGGACCTTCTGCCCGGTGGGTGAGGCCCTTTTCCGCCCTGCGAGCGACGCGAAAAGGTGTCGAATTGAGGGAGTAGAGAAAAGGTCTCGACGAAGGAGTACCTGCCATGCAGGCCAAGGAGATGGTGGACGGACTGGTCCAGCGGGCGCTCACGGCGCTCGACCGGTTCGCGTCGTACGACCAGGAGCAGGTCGACCACATCGTCAAGAAGGCCTCCCTCGCCGCGCTGAGCCGGCACGGGGAGCTGGCCCGGCAGGCGGTCGAGGAGACCGGCCGCGGCCTCTTCGAGGACAAGGCCGTCAAGAACCTCTTCGCCTGTGAGCACGTCGTCAACTCGATGCGCGGCCTGAAGACCGCGGGCGTCATCTCCCGCGACGAGCTGAACGGCGTCACCGAGATCGCCGAACCCGTCGGCGTGGTCTGCGCGATGACCCCGGTGACCAACCCGACGTCGACCACGGTCTTCAAGGCCCTCATCGCCCTGAAGACCCGCAACCCGATCGTCTTCGCCTTCCACCCCAGCGCCCAGCGCTGCTCCGTGGAGGCCGCCCGCGTCGTGCGGGACGCGGCGATCGAGGCGGGCGCGCCCGCGGACTGCGTGCAGTGGGTCGAGGAGCCCTCCATGGAGGCCACCGGCCTGCTCATGAACCACGAGGGCGTCTCCACGATCCTCGCCACCGGCGGCAACGCGATGGTCAAGGCCGCCTACTCGTGCGGCAAGCCCGCGCTCGGCGTGGGCGCGGGCAACGTACCCGCGTACGTCACGCGCAGCGGCAAGCTGCGCCGGGCCGTGCACGACATCGTGCTCTCCAAGGCGTTCGACAACGGCATGATCTGCGCCTCCGAGCAGGCCGTGATCCTCGACAAGGAGATCTACGACGAGGGCCTCGCGGAGTTCGAGCGGCTCGGCGCGTACGTCGTCACGGCGGCCGAGAAGACCAAGCTGGAGGAGTTCGTCTTCGGCACCACCGCCTTCGCCAACAACTGCGCGGGCGCCAAGCTGAACGCGGACGTCGTCGGCAGGTCCCCGCAGTGGATCGCCGAACAGGCCGGGTTCTCCGTGCCCGAGGGCACGATGGTCATCGTCGCCGAGTGCGCGGAGGTCGGCGAGGGCGAGCCGCTCACCCGCGAGAAGCTCTCCCCGATCCTGGCCGCCCTGAAGGCCGACACCACCGAGCACGGCCTCGAACTCTCCGCCCAGATGGTCGAGTTCCACGGCCTCGGGCACAGCGCCGCCATCCACACCGAGGACGAGGAGCTCGCCGAGGAGTTCGGCAAGCGCGTCAAGGCGATCCGCGTCATCGTCAACGCGCCCTCCACCTTCGGCGGCATCGGCGACGTCTACAACTCCTTCCTCCCCTCGCTCACCCTCGGCTGCGGCTCGTACGGACACAACTCGGTGTCCAACAACGTCACCGCGGTCAACCTGATCAACGTCAAGCGGATCGGACGGCGCAACAACAACATGCAGTGGTTCAAGGTCCCGCCGAAGATCTACTTCGAGCGCAACGCGCTGCGCTACCTCGGTGAGATGGACGGCATCCGGCGGGTGTCGATCGTGACGGACAAGACCATGTCGACGCTCGGCTTCGTCGCCCGTGTGACCGACATCCTCGCGGCCCGCCCCGAGCCCGTCACCGTCCAGGTCATCGACAACGTCGAGCCCAACCCGGAGCTGTCGACGGTGCAGGCCGGCGCCGCGACGATGCGGGAGTTCCAGCCGGACACGATCATCGCGCTCGGCGGCGGCTCGCCGATGGACGCGGCCAAGATCATGTGGCTGATGTACGAGCACCCGGAGATCGAGTTCGCGGACACCAAGGAGAAGTTCTTCGACATCCGCAAGCGCGCCTTCAAGTTCCCCGGACTCGGCAAGAAGGCCCAGATGGTGGCCGTCCCGACCACCTCGGGCACCGGCTCGGAGGTCACTCCGTTCGCGGTCATCTCCGACCCGAAGGCCGCCCAGAAGTACCCCCTCGCCGACTACGCGCTCACCCCGAACGTCGCGATCGTCGACCCGGTGCTGCCGATGAAGCTCCCGGCGACCGTCACCGCCGACTCCGGCTTCGACGCGCTGACCCACGCCACCGAGGCGTACGTCTCCGCCTACTCCAACGACTACACCGACGGCCTCTGCCTCCAGGCCATCAAGCTCATCTTCGAGAACCTGGAGCGGTGCGTGGTGAACGGGGCGAACGACCCCGAGGCGCGCGAGCGGATGCACAACGCCTCGACGGTCGCGGGCATGGCCTTCGCCAACGCCTTCCTCGGCCTGGTGCACGCCATGGCGCACACCCTCGGCAACACCTTCCACGTCGCCCACGGCCGCACCAACGCGCTCCTCCTGCCGCACGTCATCCGGCACAACGGCACCGTCTCCGGCAAGGCGACGCCCTGGCCGAAGGCGGAGGTCTACCGGGCCCCGGAGCGCTTCCAGGAGATCGCCCGGATGCTGGGCCTGCCGGCCGCGACGCCCGAGGAGGGAGTGGAGTCCTATGCCCGTGCGGTGGAGGAACTGCGCGCCAAGTGCGGGATCCCCGCGTCCTTCCGGGAGGAGGGCGTGGACGAGGCGGCCTTCCTGGAGGCTCTGCCGCAGCAGGCGATGAACGCGTACGCCGACCAGTGCGCGCCCGCCAACCCGCGGATGCCGATGCTCTCCGAGATGGAGACGCTGATGCGGCAGGCGTACTACGGGGACGGTGCGGGCGTGCCCGCCTGACCCGGAGCCCCGGCCGCGGCCGTGTGCGGCCGAGCGTGCGGTTCCCCGCGCCCCTGGTGCGCCCCCGACGGGGCGCACCAGGGGCGTCTCAGCGTCTGGGCCAGTACCAGAGGGGCTCGTCCAGGAGGCTTTCGCGGCCCGCCACCGTCGTGCGGCCCGACTCCTTGACCAGCTCTATCGAGTTCACGTCGACGCGGTGCCGGGCCGCGCCCTCGGCGACCGCCTCGGCGAGCGGGCGGGCGTGGGTCACCAGGACGATCTGGGTGTCCTTCGTCGCGGCGACGATCAGGTCGGCCAGCGGGCGCAGCAGGTCCGGGTGCAGGCTCGTCTCCGGTTCGTTCAGGACCAGGAGCGCGGGCGGGCGCGGGGTGAGCAGGGCCGCGGCCCACAGCAGGTAGCGCAGCGTGCCGTCGGACAGCTCGGCGGGGCCCAGCGGGCGCAGCAGCCCGCGCTGGCGCAGCTGGAGCTCGAACCGCCCGCCGTTCGCGACGACACGGACCCGGCTGCCCGGGAAGGCGTCGTCCACCGCCGCGTCGAGCGCCAGGTCGTCACCGATCTCGCGGATGGTCTGCAGGGCGGCGGCGAGGTCCGCGCCGTCGTGGGCGAGGACGGGGGTGCGGGTGCCGATCCGGGCGGCACGGGCGGGCGCGTCCGCGTCGGTGCGCACATGGTCGTAGAACCGCCAGGAGCGGATCAGCTCGCGCAGCCTGAGCAGGTCCGGCGCCAGCTGCGGGTCGGCGAACTCGCTGAGCATGCTGTCGTACGGGCGGATGCCCTGGGAGCGGTGCCAGCCGCCGTCGGCGGTGCGGGTGCGCACGGCCGGGCCCGCGCGGTCGCAGAGCAGCGCGGCGGGCCTCAGGACGGGACCGGCCCAGGTGGACTCGCGCTTGATCTCGGGGTCGAGCGCGAACAGGGAGGGCGCGCCGCCCGGGCCCGCGCCGCTGGACTGGGGGAGGCCGAAGTCGACCGCGTACCCGAATTCGTCGCCGGCGAAGCCCAGCCTCAGGCCGGCGGGCTCCGCCCTGCGCTCGCCCGCCCAGAGCGCGGAGGGCAGCCCGCCCTCGCGGGCCAGGGCCGCGACCGCGCCGCCCGTGGCGGAGTCGGCGAGCAGGCGCAGGGCGCGGTACAGGCTGGACTTGCCGGTGCCGTTCGCCCCCGTCACCACGTTCAGCCGGTCCAGCGGGACGGTCAGGGTGCGCAGGGAGCGGTAGTTCTCGACGGCGAGTGTGCGGATCATGCGGTCGAGCCTCGCATCCGGGTCCGACAATGCGGTCCCGGCGGCGGGGCTCTCACGTCTCCGGGCGGACGTCCGGGGCGTCCGGGGCGAGGAAGCGGCCCATCGGCAGCACCGGGCGCCCCCAGGTGGACGCCATCACCTGGCCCGCGAGCAGGTACAGCGCCCCGGCGCTCGCGCCGAGCCCGGACCAGCCCGCGACCCGGTTCCAGCCGACGGCCCCGGTGAAGCCGTTGCAGGTCATCGCGATGAAGACGACCAGCACGCAGGTGAAGGTGAGCAGCAGCGCCAGATGGATGCGGAAGCTGGCGAGCCACAGGACGAAGACCACGAACACCCACGGCAGGGTGAACAGCCCCATGGTGTCGCCGCGCAGCGACGGGTCGAGGCCGGGCAGCACCCAGAGCAGCATCAGGGACTTCGCCATCCAGAAGAGCCCGAAGCCGCCGAAGACCGTGGCGTGCCAGGTGTCGCCGCGCTGCGCCTGGAAGAGCCCGGCCAGGAGCTGGGCGAGTCCGCCGATGAAGAAGCCGACCAGCGGCACGACCGAGTGCAGCAGCTTCTCGGGGAAGATGCCCGCGTCGATGCCGGTGGCGATCATGGTGACGACGATGAAGCCGGTGAGCCCGAGCGGTCCCAGCTGGGCCTGTGCGGTGGGCTCCATCCGCTTGACGGAGACCGCCTGGGCGGCGGGGCCCGAACGGTGCGGGAAGTTCACCCGACGCTCCTGCTGCTGCCGTAGCTGGTGCCGCTGAGGTCGATCGCGCCGTTGTGCGGCGTCCTGCGGCGGGCGGACAGGGCGAGCGTGACGACGACGCCGAGGACCGCCCAGCCGGACAGGATCAGCAGCGGCTTGGTGACCGCGTTGCCCTCGAAGTACGCGATGGAGCGGGCCACCCAGGTGCCGGCGCCCGGCGGCAGCCAGGGACCGATCGCCTCCCAGAAGGGCGGCAGCATCGGCAGCGGGAAGGCGCCGCCCGCGCTCGGGTTGCCCGCGATGACGACCAGGAGGACGGCCAGGCCGATGCCCACGATGCCGGTGAGCGACTGCAGGGCGAGGGTGATCGCGCCGACCCCGAAGATCACCAGGGCGCCGAGGCCCCACAGGCCCATGATGCTGCCGGGCAGGGCGCCGAGGATCGGCCCGATGATGAGGGCGCCGCCGAGTCCGCCGACGATCGAGTAGAGCGCCATGGTGCCGAGCCTGATGACCGCGCGGGGCACGTTCGCGGCGCGGGAGCCCGCGCTGATGGCGAGGATCGAGGCGCACAGGTAGCCGCCGACGCACCAGCCGACGACCAGGTAGAACGACGACAGGCCGTTGAAGTCCTGGTTCGAGGCGGCCGCCACGTCGACGGTCTTGACCGTGCGCTTCTGCTCCGCGTCGACCTCGGTGGCCAGCTCGGTGAGCGTCCGGGAGAGGGCGGTGCCGCCGCCGGAGGCGACCAGCAGGGTGTCGGTGGTGCCGCGCGGGTCGACGATCAGGGCGCCGTCGATGTCGCGGTTCAGGATCTGGTGCCGGGCGAGGCCCTCGCTCTCGACCACGCGGGGGTCGAGCGGTTCGCCGGGGAGCTTCTTCAGCTGGTCCCTGGTCTGCTCGGCCGCGGGGCCGGGGGCGACCACCCCGAAGGGCACGTCCGTCGGTTTCGGGTTGTGCAGCGCGCCCACGTAGGAGGCGATGAACAGCAGCTGCAGGGCGAGTACGCCGATGACGAGCAGGGCTGCTCGCGGGGTGACGGCGCTCTTCAATTCGTCGGCGAACCTCATGCCCCCAACGCTCCGGGTCCGGGGGCGTTTGCGCAGGTGGGATGGGCCGAACGGACGACGGGGGACCGCCCCCGAACGGGTTTCGTACACGCGTTCGAAACTTGGTCTATGGTGGAAGGAGAGGGGACATGAGGCCGGATCGGTTCAGGATTTCAGGAGGTGCGTGTGCCGGGTTTCACGCATCTGCACACCGTCTCCGGGTTCTCCCTGCGCTACGGCGCCTCGCACCCCGAGCGGCTCGCCGAACGCGCCGCCGAGCGGGGCATGGACGCCCTCGCCCTCACCGACCGCGACACCCTCGCGGGCGCCGTCCGGTTCGCCAAGGCCTGCGCCGGGGCCGGGGTGCGGCCGCTGTTCGGGACCGAGCTCGCGGTGGGCGCGCCCGCCCCGGCCGCGGGGGAGCGGCGGCGGGCCCCGGTGCGCGGCGGTGCCTTCATCGACGAGTCGACCCCGCGCGCGACCTTCCTCGCCCGGGACGGCGCCACCGGCTGGGCCGCCCTGTGCCGGCTGGTCACCGCCGCCCACCGCGCCGGCGAGGGGCAGCCCGTGCTGCCCTGGCCGGAGAACCACGGCGACGGCCTGACCGTGTTGCTCGGCCCCGCCTCCGACGTGGGCCGCGCGCTCGCCGCCGGACGCCCCGACCGCGCCGCCCGCCTGCTCGTCCCCTGGCGCGAGCGGTACGGCGACGCGCTGCGCCTGGAGTCCGTCTGGCACGGCCGCGAGGGCACCGGGCCGGGCTCGCTGCGCCTGGCCGCCCGCACCGTCGGCTTCGCCGCCGAACAGGGCGTCCGCCCCGTCCTGAGCAACGCCGTGCGCTACGCCGACCCCGGGCAGGGCCCCGTCGCCGACGTCCTGGACGCCGCCCGCCGCCTCGTCCCCGTCGACCCGACCAAGGAGCTCGACGGCGGCGAACGGTGGCTCAAGGGCGCGGACGGCATGTTCCGGGTGGCCGAGCGCGTCGTCGAGGCCGCGGGCTTCCGCCGCGACACCGCCCACCACCTGCTCGAACAGACCCGGGCGGTCGCCGACGCGTGCCTCGTCGACGCCGAGGACGACATCGGCATCGGGTCCGTGCGCTTCCCCGAGCCGCACCTGGTCGGCGCCGGGCGCCGCACCGCACAGCGCGTGCTCGCCTCCCGGGCGGCGGCCGGCATGGTGCGCCGCGGCTACGACTCCCGGCGCGCGTACTGGGAGCGGATGCACCACGAGCTGGACATCATCGACCACCACGGCTACGCCTCCTACTTCCTGACCGTGGCCCAAGTCGTCGACGACGTACGGGACATGGGCATCCGGGTCGCGGCGCGCGGCTCCGGCGCCGGATCCCTGGTCAACCACCTCATCGGCATCGCGCACGCCGACCCCGTCGAGCACGGGCTGCTCATGGAGCGGTTCCTGTCCAAGCGCCGGCACGTCCTGCCGGACATCGACATCGACGTCGAGTCGGCCCGCCGCCTCGAGGTCTACCGCTCGATCATCGGCCGCTTCGGCACCGAGCGGGTCGCGACGGTGGCCATGCCCGAGACCTACCGGGTGCGGCACGCCGTGCGCGACGTCGGCGCCGCCCTGTCCATGGACCCGGCCGACATCGACCGCATCGCCAAGGCCTTCCCGCACATCCGTGCCCGCGACGCCCGCGCCGCGATGGCGGAACTGCCGGAACTGCGCGGGATCGCCGCCGAGTCGGGCGACCACGGCCGGCTGTGGGAGCTGGTCGAGGCGCTCGACGCGCTGCCCCGCGGCGTCGCCATGCACCCGTGCGGGGTGCTGCTCTCCGACGCCTCGCTGCTCGCCCGTACGCCCGTGGTGCCGACCAGCGGCGAGGGCTTCCCGATGTCGCAGTTCGACAAGGAGGACGTCGAGGACCTCGGCCTGCTCAAGCTGGACGTGCTCGGCGTGCGGATGCAGTCGGCGATGGCGCACGCGGCGGCCGAGGTCGAGCGGGCCACGGGCGACCCGGTGGACATCGACGCGGTGCCGCCCGGCGACCCGGCGACGTACCGGCTCATCAAGTCCGCCGAGACGCTGGGCTGCTTCCAGATCGAGTCGCCCGGCCAGCGGGACCTGGTCGGGCGGCTGCAGCCCGAGACCTTCCACGACCTGGTGGTCGACATCTCGCTGTTCCGTCCGGGGCCGGTCGCCGCCGACATGGTGCGGCCCTTCATCGAGGCCCGGCACGGCCGCGCCCCCGTCCGCTACCCGCACCCCGATCTCGCGGAGCCGCTGAAGGACACCTACGGCGTCGTCGTCTTCCACGAGCAGATCATCGAGATCGTGGACATCATGACCGGCTGCGGGCGCGACGAGGCCGACCGGGTGCGGCGCGGGCTCTCCGACCCCGAGGCGCAGGGCCGGATCCGCTTCTGGTTCGCGCAGCAGGCGGCGGCCGGGGGGTACGACGCGGAGACGATCGGCCGCACCTGGGAGATCGTCGAGGCCTTCGGCTCGTACGGCTTCTGCAAGGCGCACGCGGTGGCCTTCGCCGTGCCGACGTACCAGTCCGCCTGGCTGAAGGCCCATCACCCGGCCGCCTTCTACGCGGGGTTGCTCACGCACGACCCCGGCATGTACCCGAAGCGGCTGCTGCTCGCGGACGCGCGGCGGCGCGGGGTGCCCATCCTTCCGCTGGACGTGAACCGGTCCGCGGTCGACCACTGCATCGAACTGGTGTCCGACGAGGGGGGTCGTCCGTCCGCGGCCCGGGAGGTCTGGGGGCTGCGGCTCGCGCTCCGCGACGTGCACGGCATCAGCGAGGCCGAGGCCGCGCGGATCGCCGACGGGCGACCCTACGCCTCGCTCGTCGACTTCTGGGAGCGGGCCAGGCCGTCCAAACCGGTCGCCCAGCGGCTCGCCCAGGTCGGCGCGCTCGACGCGTTCGGCGCCAACCGCCGCGACCTGCAGCTCCACCTGGCCGAGCTGCGGCGCGGGGCGCGGGGCGCCGCCGGTGCCCAACTGCCGCTGGCCGGCGGGCGCAGGACGGCCCCCGCGGGCCTGCCCGACCTGGACGACGCGGAGCGGCTCAGCGCCGAACTCGGCGTCCTCGGCATGGACTCCTCGCGCCACCTCATGGGCGATCACCGCGCCTTCCTCGAAGAGCTCGGCGTGCTCGGCGCCCGGCGCCTGCGCGAGGCCGAGCACGGCGCGACCGTCCTGGTCGCGGGCGCCAAGGCGGCCACGCAGACCCCGCCGATCCGCTCCGGCAAGCGCGTCATCTTCACCACCCTGGACGACGGCACGGGCCTGGTCGACCTGGCCTTCTTCGACGACGCCCACGAGCGGTGCGCGCACACCGTCTTCCACTCCTGGCTGCTGCTCGTGCGCGGCGTGGTGCAGCGCCGCGGACCGCGCAGCCTCAGCGTGGTGGGCGAGGCGGCGTGGAACCTCGCGGACCTGGTGGAGGTGCGCGAGGAGGGTGGCCTCGACGCGGTGGCGCGGCGCCTGGCGGAGCCGGGTCCCGGGCCCGCCGCCGAGGGGGCGGAGGCGGCACGGGACCCGGCGGGCGGCCGCCGCATCCGCATGGCCACGGGCTACGAGATGCACCCCTGGGCGGACCTCCGCCCGGCGGGCGAGGGGCCCGCGGGCGCGGGCGGCAGGAAGCTGTGGCACCAGAGCCAGGGGAGTGCGGGATGAGCGCGGGAGCGGAGGCGGACGGCGCGGGAGCGGACACGCTCTACGTGCGGTTCCTGCTGACGCCCGCGCGGGAGGCGGATCTGCCCCGGCTCCTCGACCTGCTCGGCGCGTTCACCCCGCAGGTCGAGGCGCTCCCGCCGGACGCCGCGCTCGTGGACGTCCGCGGCGCGCGGCGGTACTTCCGGCGCGGCGCCGCCGAACTGGCCGCGCTGATCCGGGTGCGGGCGCTCGCGCTGTACGGGGTGGAGTGCGCGATCGGCGCCGGACCCGGGCCGATGCTGGCGCGGATGGCGGCGCGCGGCGCCCGGCCCGGTACCACCCGCGTGGTGCCCGAAGGGCCGGACGGCGTACGGGAGTTCCTCGCCGAGCGGTCGGTCGGCGAGCTGCCCGGCATCGGCCGGGCCACCGCCCGCACCCTGTGCGAGTACGGCCTCGACTCCCTCGGCAAGGTCGGCGCCGCACCGCTGTCCACCCTGCAGCGGCTCGTCGGGGCCCGGGCGGGCCGCGAGCTGGGCGAGAAGGCGCGGGGCATCGACCGCGCCCGGGTCACCCCGAACGCCGCCGCCCGCTCGCTCGCCGTCGAACGCCCCTTCTCCCGCGACGAGTTGGACCCCTTCCGGCACCGCCGCGCGCTGCTCTCCGGCGCCGGGGAACTGGGCGCGAGGATGCGCGACGAGGGCCAGGTGTGCCGCACGCTGACCCTCACCGTGCGGTACGCGGACCGCAGCACCACCGTCCGCACCAGGACCCTGCCCGAGCCGACCGCCCACTCCACCGCGCTGACCGAGGCCGCCTACCGCATGTACGAGGCGCTGGGTCTGCAGCGGGCCCGGGTGCGCGCGGTGTCCCTGCGCGCCGAGGGCATCGGCCCCGCCGAAGGCGCCGCCCACCAGTTGACGTTCGACCCGGTGGACGAGCGGGCGCGCCGCATCGAGGAGGTCGCCGACCGGGCCAGGGAGAAGTTCGGGCCGGGCGCGATCGTCCCGGGGACGCTGGCGGCGTGACCGTGACCGTGACCGTGACCGTGACAGCGACAGCGACAGCGACAGTGCCAGTGATCGCTGGAACTTTTACCGACGCGTAACTTCACTCTTCCACTACTCGCGCGTAGCTTGTCGTGTACGCAACATCCTGGTGATCCGGATCACGGGCGCTCCGTCATCGCACCTCCCTTGAGCCGCAAGGAGATCACACGATGCTGCCCTGGAGACGAGCGCTGCGTGCGCTCGCGGCCGCCCTGCTCGTCACGGGCGCCGTCACCCTCGCGCCCGCCGCCACCGCCGCGGCCGACGGGACGACCGCCTCGACCGCCTCGACGGCGAGTGGCTGGAACGACTACAGCTGCAAGCCGTCCGCCGCGCACCCCCGCCCGGTCGTCCTCGTGCACGGCACGTTCGGCAACTCCGTCGACAACTGGCTCGTCCTCGCGCCCTACCTCGTCAAGCGCGGCTACTGCGTCTACTCCCTGGACTACGGCCAGTTGACGGGCGTGCCGTTCTTCAACGGACTCGGCCCCATCGACAAGTCGGCCGAACAGCTCGACACCTTCGTCGACAAGGTGCTCGCCTCGACGGGCGCGAAGAAGGCGGACCTCGTCGGCCACTCGCAGGGCGGCATGATGCCCCGCTACTACCTCAAGTTCCTCGGCGGCGCCGCCAAGGTGAACGCCCTGGTCGGCCTCGCCCCCGACAACCACGGCACCACCCTGCTGGGCCTCACCAGGCTGCTGCCGTACTTCCCGGGCATCGAGGACCTGCTGACCACCAACACCCCGGCCCTCGCCGACCAGATCGCCGGATCGCCCTTCCTGACCAAGCTCAACGCGGGCGGCGACACCGTGCCCGGCGTGCGCTACACCGTCATCGCCACCCGGTACGACGAGGTGGTCACCCCGTACCGCACCCAGTTCCTCGACGGCCCCGGCGTGCGCAACGTGACCGTCCAGGACCTGTGCCCCGTCGACCTGTCGGAGCACGTCGCCATCGGGATCCTGGACCGCGTCGCCCACCACGAGGTGGCCAACGCCCTCGACCCGGCGCACGCGACCCCGAGCACGTGCCTGTCGTAGCCGCGACGGCATGAAGGGCCGTGCTCCCCCCGCCGGGGGAGCACGGCCCTTCGCCGACTGCTGACTACCGGCTGCTTCAGCGGCCGTGGCGGCCCGTCGCCGCACGGCGGCGCGTCGTCGCGAACATCGCCGCGGCACCGACCGCGAGGGTGGCGGCGCCGCCGATCGCGATGTACGGAGTGGTGCTGTCGCCACCGGTCTCGGCGAGGTTGTCGTCCGCCGTGGTGACCGGCTTCTCGGCGCCGCCGTTCACCTCGGGCCGGTTGTCGCCGGTCTGCGGCTCCGCACCGGCCTGCGGCTTCTCGGCGGGCGCGGCCCCGGTGGCCTCGGCGCCGGTGCGGGCGTCGGCGTCGCCGTGCCCGTGGTGCTCGACGGAGGACTTGTCGGCGCCCGCCGCGATCTCCTGCTCGGACGGGGCGGAGGCGGCCGGGGCGGGCGCGCCGGAGCCGCCGCTGTCCTGGCCGAAGACCACGTCGGAGCAGGTGTAGAACGCCTCGGGGGAGTCCGAGCGCTGCCACACCGAGTAGATCAGGTGACGGCCCTCGCGGGCGGGGATCTTGCCGTCGAAGACGTAGTCGCCGTTCTCCATCTTCGGGTCGGCCACGTTCACGAACGGCTTCTCCTCCAGGTCCGACCACTTCAGGGGCTTCGACGGGTCGTACGAGTCCTTCGTGATGTACAGCTCGAAGGAGCCCTTGTGCGGGGCGGTGCCCTTGTAGCGGAAGGTGTGGTTGCCCGCGGACAGCTTGCTCGACGGCCAGTCGGCGCGCGGCAGGTCGAGGCCCTTGTACTTGTCGTTGCCCGCGCTGCACAGCTTCCCGTCGGGGATGATCTCCTTCGACTTGCCCGCCGCGTTGGCGATGTTCACGGCGTTCCAGTCGTAGAAGGCCTGCACACCGCTGGCCGAGACGGCGGCCTTGCAGGCGGCCGACTTCGGCGACTCCGGGCCCTCCTGGAAGCAGGCCGACACCCGGCTGACCGGGTCCGTCATCGACCCGTGCGCGGCGGCCGGAGCGGCCGACAGGGCGGTCAGGGCGAGCGGGGCGACGCCGACGGCGGCGAGCGCGGCGACCTTGCGACGTGCGGTCATGGGGGTTCTCCTCAAACGGCGGTTCAGGGGGGACACGGGGCGACGGCGAACGGGCGGTACGGCCCCCGATCGCGCCGGCACCGACGGTTCGTCATCGCCCCGGCGACCAGAAAACTAGCCCCTGAAATCCGCGAAATCCCCTGCTGAGCGCGGTAAATGGAGATCCTTATGGTGCGGTTAAGGGAGCCTTCGGGCTCCGCTCAGGTCGTGCCCGGATTGCCCTCATCCCACCCAGCGGTACCGACGCTCCGGCCGCCCCGTCCCGCCGTACCGCAGCGTCACCTCGGCCCGCCGGGTGTCCACGAAGAACTCCAGATAGCGGCGTGCGCTCACCCGGGACAGCGCGCCCGCCCGCGCGCACTCCGAGGCCGACAGGCCGCCCGGGTGGCCGCGCAGGGTCTGCTCCACCAGCTCCGCGGTGTGCGCCGCAAGGCCCTTGGGAAGCTCACGCGAGCCGGGCGGGCGGGTGCCGAAGAGCTGGTCGACGTCCTCCTGGCGGGCCTCCCGCAGACCGTCGAGGCGGGCCCGCAGCGCCGCCACGTGCCGCAACTGCTCGTGCAGCGCGGCCTGGTCGAAGGGTTTGATCAGATAGTGCAGGGCGCCCGCCCGCAGCGCCGCCCGCACCACCTCCGCGTCCCGCGCGGCCGTGATGAACAGGGCGTCCACCGGCTCCCGCGCCGGGTCGCGCTCCTCGGCCGCCCGCAGCTCGCGCAGCACGGCGATTCCGTCCATGTCGGGCAGATACACGTCCAGGAGGACGAGATCGGGGCGCAGCCGCTCCACCGCGCCGACCGCGTCGGCGCCGCTGTGGGCGACCCCGACCACGCTGAAGCCGTCCACCGCGGCCACGTACCGACTGTGCAGCTTGGCGACCATGAAGTCGTCGTCCACGACCAGCACCCTTGTCATCGCCGCAGGCTATGGGCGCGACCACAACGACCACAACGTCCGTTGATTCCGGAAGAGAGACAGGCCGTCGGCGCGGAGGCAACATGTGGGCCACCTCACACCCGACCACGAACCGACAGGTGGTGGCACACGTGCGCCTGCGCACCCCCCTCGCCCTGCTCGGGGCCGCCCTCCTCGTGCTCGTCGCGCCGCCGCTGCTCACCGCGGGCAGCGGCGCCGACACCGGCACCCAGATCCCCGGCCTGCGCCTCATGGTGCCCAACACGCCCGGCGGCGGCTACGACATCACCGCCCGCACCGCCGCGAAGAACGCCGAGGACGCCGGACTCACCCACAACATCGAGGTGTTCAACCTGCCCGGCGCGGGCGGCACCGTCGGCCTGACCCGGCTCGTCGGCGAGCACGGCAACGGCAAGCTCGCCATGTCCATGGGCCTCGGCGTCGTCGGCGCCGCCCGCTCCAACCACTCCCCGAAGACCCTGGCCGACACCACCCCGATCGCCCGGCTCACCGAGGAGCCGGACGTCGTCGTGGTCGCCAAGAACTCCCCGTACAAGACCATCGGGCAGCTCGTCGACGCCTGGAAGGAGAACCCCGGCAAGGTGCCCGTGGGCGGCGGCTCCTCGCCCGGCGGGCCCGACCACCTCGCCCCGATGCTGATGGCGCGCGCCGCGGGCATCGAACCGGAGCAGGTCAACTACGTGCCCTTCGACGGCGGCGGCGAACTCCTCGCCTCGATCCTCGGCAGCAAGGTCGCCTTCGGCGTCTCCGGCGTCGGCGAGTACCTCGACCAGATCAAGTCCGGCGAGCTGCGGCTGCTCGCCGTCACCGGGACGAAGCGGGTCAAGGGCCTTCCCGGGCCCACCCTCAAGGAGTCCGGCTACGACGTGGACTTCACCAACTGGCGCGGCATCGTCGCCCCGCCCGGCCTCAGCGACGCCGAGCGCACCAAGCTCACCGGCCTGATCAGGAAACTGCACGCCTCGCCCGAGTGGCGGAAGTCCCTCAGGACCAACGGCTGGGACGACGCCTTCCTCACCGGCGACGCGTTCGGCGACTTCCTGGCCGCCCAGGACCGACGCGTCGTCTCCGTACTGAAGGAGCTGGGACTGTGACCGCCACCGGACTGCCGGAGCGGGAGGGGCCCGCGCGCCGCTCCTGGCTGCGCGAACACTCCGAACTGGGCGTGTGCGTCCTGCTCCTCGCCCTCGGCGCGCTCGTCCTCACCGACGCGCTCACCATGGACGTCGAGATCGCCCAGCGCGGCCCGATCGGTCCCAAAACCGTACCGGTCGCCGTCGGCATCGGGCTGCTCGTCGTCGCCGTCCTGCTCGCCGTCGACGTGCTGCGCGGCGGCCGCGGCGAGGCCGAGGGCGGCGAGGACATCGACCTGTCCGAACCCGCCGACTGGCGCACCGTGCTGCTGCTCGCCGGCGTCTTCCTCGCCACCGCCGTCCTCATCGAACCGCTCGGCTTCCCGGTCACCGGCGCCCTGCTCTTCTGGGGCTCCGCCTACGCCCTCGGCAGCCGCCACCTCGACCGCGATCCGCTCATCGCCGCCGTGCTCTCCGTCGTCACGTACGAAGTCTTCAACAACCTGCTCGGCGTGCCCCTGCCGGGTGGCCCCCTGATGGGAGTGCTGTGACATGAACGCCTTCAACTCCTTGATGGACGGATTCGGCACGGCCCTCACCCCGGTCAACCTCCTGTGGGCCGCCGTCGGCGTGCTGCTCGGCACCGCGATCGGCGTGCTGCCCGGCATCGGCCCCGCCATGGCCGTCGCCCTGCTCCTCCCGGTGACCTACGGACTCGAACCGACCGGCGCCTTCATCATGTTCGCGGGCATCTACTACGGCGCGATGTTCGGCGGCTCGACCACCTCGATCCTGCTCAACACCCCGGGCGAGAGCGCCGCCGTCGTCGCCGCCATGGAAGGCCATCCGATGGCCAGGGCGGGGCGCGGCGCACAGGCCCTCGCGGCCGCCGCCATCGGCCACTTCGCGGGCGGCATGATCGGCACGCTGCTCCTGGTGGCGCTCGCGCCGACCGTCGCCGACCTCGCCGTCGACATCGGCGCGCCCGACTACTTCGCCATCATGGTCCTCGCGTTCATCGCGGTGACCTCCGTGCTCGGCTCCTCCCGCATCCGCGGCCTCGCCTCCCTGCTGATCGGCCTCACCATCGGCCTGGTCGGCCTGGACCAGATGACCGGCCAGCAGCGGCTCACGTTCGGCTCGCTCCAACTCGCCGACGGCGTGGACGTGGTGATCGTCGCGGTGGGCCTCTTCGCGATCGGCGAGGCCCTGTGGGTCGCCGCACACCTGCGCCGCACCGGCGGACAGGCGATCCCGGTGGGCCGCCCCTGGCTGGAGAGGAAGGACCTCAAGCGCACCTGGAAGTCCTGGCTGCGCGGCCCCCTCATCGGCTTCCCCTTCGGCGCGATCCCCGCGGGCGGCGCGGAGATCCCCACCTTCCTCTCCTACGTCACCGAGAAGCGCCTGTCCCGGCACAAGGACGAGTGGGGCAAGGGCGCCATCGAAGGGGTGGCGGGCCCCGAGTCGGCCTCGTCCGCCTCCGCCGCGGGCACCCTCGTCTCCATGCTGACGCTCGGCCTGCCCACGACCGCCGTCGCCGCCGTGATGCTCGCCGCCTTCCAGCAGTACGGCATCCAGCCCGGGCCCCTGCTCTTCGAGCGCGAGGCGGACCTCGTGTGGGGCCTCATCGCCTCGCTGTTCGTCGGCATGGTGCTCCTGCTCGCGCTGAACCTGCCGCTCGCCCCGCTCTGGGCCAAGCTGCTGCGCATCCCGCGGCCCTACCTGTACGCCGGCATCCTCTTCTTCGCCGCGGTCGGCGCCTACGCGGTCGGCGGCGAACCGCTCGACCTCGTGATCCTGCTCGTCATCGGCCTGATCGGGTTCGGCATGCGGCGCTACGGACTGCCCGTGCTGCCCGCCGTCATCGGCGTCATCCTCGGCCCCAACGCCGAACAGCAGCTGCGGCGCGCCCTGCAGATCAGCGACGGCAGCGTCCGGGGCCTGGTCGACACGCCGTTCTCCCTGACGGTCTACGGCCTCATCGTCCTGATCGTGGCGTGGCCCCTGGTGCGGAAGGCGGTGGTGCGGGTGAGGCGACGTGGCGTAGACGTAGAGGCATGACCACACCCGAGGGCCCCGCCGCCGTCCGTCCCGCCACCGCAGCCGACGTGCCCGCCGTCCGTGCGGTCACGGACGCCGCGTACCGCCACTACATCGACCGCATCGGCGTCGTCCCCGCCCCGATGGAGGCCGATCACGCGGCCGACGTGGCGGCGGGGTTCGTCTTCGTCACCGGGGATCCCGTGGTGGGGCTCCTGGTGCTCGTGCCGCGCCCCTACGAGGGCCGCCTCCTGCTGCAGTCCGTCGCCGTCCACCCCGACGCGGCGGGGCAGGGGGTGGGACGCCGCCTGCTCGCCTTCGCGGAGACCCACGCGCGGGCACTCGGACTCATCGAGATCCAGCTCTACACCAACGCCCTGATGCGGGAGAACCAGAAGATCTATCCGCGCCTCGGCTACGAGGTCGTCGAGCGGCGCGTGGACGGGCCCTACGACCGCGTGCACTACCGCAAGCGGCTGGCGGACCCGGGCAACGGCTGACGGCGTGCCGTCGCCCGCGGGCCGACCGCCCGGGCCGCGCTCACCCGTCCGGCCACCACGTCCGCTGGACGTCCTTGCGGACCTCGGGCCTCTCCCGCGGCGCGACCTCCGCCTCCTGCCGCTCCCGCACCCGACGACTCACCGACTTGCTCACGGTCTTGTGTGTGGTCACTCGCCGCATGACGGCCTCCCTGACTCCCGGCGCCCTGCCTTCCTGATGTCCAATTCCGGCCCGGGGTAGACCTGTTCGAGCGCGGTTTCTGATCGAGGGCCGGATGCCGGACGTGCGCCGCGGGCTCAGGCCAGGTCGAAACCGGGGCCCTCGGCCATCGCCTCCAGCTCGTCCAGGGCGCGCACCGCCGCCCGCGCCGCGGCCGGGTCGCCCGTCGGCAGACCGCTCCGCGCGAACTCGTCCTCGTCCAGGCGCAGCACCGTCGCGCGGTCCGCCGAGCACCACAGGTCCAGGTCCAGATCCTCCACCGTGAGGAGGGGGCCGGAGCGCACCGCGGGGCGGGTCACGTCGCAGTACCAGCCCTTGAGGGTGCCGTCCGCGGCGTACACCTCCTTGATCGCGTACCAGCGGTCGCGCCAGTAGTGCTCGGTGAAGACGTCGCCCGGCTCGAAGCGGACGAAACCGAAGTCGCGCACGTGCGGGGCCGCCCAGGGGGCCCGCACGGTGACGCGGGTGCCGTCGTCGTGGAGCAGCCGGGCGGGGTAGCGGATCTTGGTGCGGCCCGCCTTCACCAGGGCGACGTCCAGGGTGTCCGCCGATGCCGCCGGGTCAGTCGAGAGTGCGGGCATGGCGTACCTCCGTTCCACAGATCTCGTAGCCGAACCACTTGTTGATGGCCAGCATCGGTCCGTTGCCGGCGTCGTTGCCCGTGAAGGCGTCCGTGCAGCCGGCCGCGCGGGCCCGGTGCAGGGAGTCGTTCTTGGCGAGCTTGGCCAGGCCGCGGCCGCGGTGGGCGCGCGCGGTGCCCGTCATCCCGGAGGCGTAGCGGCCCGCGCCGTCCGTGCGGGCCAGGCTGAACGCCGCCGGGGTGCCGTCCACCAGCGCCACGGTCGTCAGCTCCTGGCTGACCAGCGGATGCCGCCAGGTCTCGGCGAGCCAGTGCCCGTAGTCCGTGAACTCCGCCGCCACGTCGCTCGGTTCGTCCGCGACCGTCTCCGCGTCGAGGGCGAAGAGCGGGCGTGCGTCGTCCGCGTACACCGCGCCGCTGACCAGCTCCACCCCGGCGGGCGGCGCCTGGCGGGGCGGCAGCGCGCCGTGCGCCAGGTCCAGGCGCAGGAAGTGCGCGCTGCGCCGCGCCGCGTAGCCGTGCCGGGCCGCGAAGGCGAGGTCGGCGGGCGTGTCGAGCACCCACGTGTACACGGTCCGCACGCCCGCGTCCGCCAGGTACTCCTCCGCCGTGCGCAGGAGCAGCGTCCCCGCGCCCCGGCCGAGCCGCTCCGGACGGACGTAGACGTTGGCGAACCCCTGCCCCGGCTCCGGGCTGTCGTGGGCGAGGCCGACCTGGGCCGTGCCGATGATCTCGCCGCCGTCGGTCTCGGCGATCAACTGCCGGTAGCCGGAGTCCGGATGGGCGTGCGCGCGGTCGAAGGCGACCGATGCGGAGGTGGCCAGCATGGCGGGGACACAGGCACGGCGTACGGCGGCGAAGCCCGCGTCGTCCGCCGCGGCGGACGGCCCGTCGGTGCGCAGGGCTCGGACGATCACTGTCATGGGGCCGCACGCTACGCGCGGGCCGCGCCGTGCCGCCTCCCATTTTCCGCGGTGCCCCGCGGGACCGGCCCCACCGCTCCGTGGGGTGTGCGCCCGATGCGTGCGGCCGGGCGCGGCGGGGCGGGTCGTGCGGGAGAATCACCCCGTGACCTTGAAGATCGACATCGATGGGGGCGCGGGCGACGCGCCGTACGAGCAGGTGCGGGCGCAGATCGCCGAGCAGGCGCGGTCGGGGGCGCTGCCGGCGGGCTACAAGCTGCCCACCGTGCGGGGGCTCGCCGAGTCGCTCGGCCTCGCGGCCAACACCGTGGCCAAGGCGTACCGGGCCCTGGAGGGGGACGGCGTCATCGAGACGCGGGGCCGCAACGGGACGTTCGTCGCCGCGGCGGGCGACGCGGCGGCGCGGGCCGTGTCGGCGGAGGCGCGGGGCTTCGCCGAGCGGGCCCGGCGGCTCGGCCTCTCGCAGGAGGAGGCGCTTGCCGCGGCGCGGGACGCCTTGCGGGCGGTGTACGGGAGTTCCCGCTAGCGGCCGGGTGGCAGCCCGGGCGGGTTCGGGCGCGGACGCGGCGTCGCGTGGCTGGTCGTGAGGCTCCCGTTCGCCCCTCGGTGTCCAGGGGGGCGAACAGGGAGCCGTCTACAGATACAGGCCCGCGTCCGCGCCCTCCCGCTGGTCCGGGACCGACGTGGGGCTCGTGCCGCGGCGGAGGGCGAAGAGCTCCGCCAGGGTCGCGCCCTCGCGGCCCACGCCCTCCTCCGTGCCGAGCCACTCCACCGCCTCCGGGCGGGTCAGCGGGCCGACCTCGATACGGGCCAGACAGCGGCCGGGGCGGACCACCGCGGGGTGCAGGCGCTCCAGGTCCTCGTTGGTCGTGACGCCCACCAGGACGTTGCGCCCCTGGCCCAGCAGGCCGTCCGTCAGGTTGAGCAGCCGTGAGAGTGCCTGGCCCGCCGTGTGCTTGGCCTCGCCGCGGATCAGCTCGTCGCAGTCCTCCAGGAGCAGCAGCCGCCAGCGGCCCTTCGCCGTCCCGTCGTCCTCGCCGATCGCGATGTCCATCAGATAGCCGACGTCCCCGAACAGCCGCTCCGGGTCCAGCACGCAGTCCACCTGGCACCAGTCCCGCCACGACCGCGCCAGCGTCCGCAGCGCCGACGTCTTGCCCGTGCCCGGCGGGCCGTGCAGCAGGAGCAGCCGTCCCGAGATGTCCTCCGGCGTGGTCTTCATCAGCGAGTCCATCGCGTCGGCCACCGGCCCCGTGTAGTTGGGGCGCACCTCGTCCCACGTGCCGGCCGAGATCTGCCGGGTGGTGCGGTGCGGGCCGCGGCGCGGGGAGACGTACCAGAAGCCCATGGTCACGTTCTCCGGCTGGGGCTCGGGCTCGTCCTGCGCGTCGTCCGTGGCCTGCTTCAGGACCTTCTCGGCGAGCTCGGCGGTGGTGGCCGTCACCGTGACGTCCGCGCCGCGGTTCCAGCGGGAGACCAGCAGCGTCCAGCCGTCGCCCTCGGCGAGCGTCGCGCTGCGGTCGTCGTCGCGCGCCGCGCGCAGCACCGTCGCCCCGGGCGGCAGCAGCGTGGAACCCGACTTGACCCGCTCGATGTTCGCACTGTGCGAGAAGGGCTGCTCGCCGGTGGCGAAGCGGCCGAGGAAGAGCGCGTCCACGACATCCGCGGGGGAGTCGCTGTCGTCGACGTTGAGCCGGATCGGCAGGGCGTCCTGTGGGTTCGCAGACATGCCGCCATGATCCGCCAGTACCCGCCGTCGTGCATCCGGTTTCCGCAGTGCGCCCCCTTTGTCCCGCCGCGGCTCCGGAGGGAGGAGCGAACTCCCTCTACGGGAGAGGGGATTGTTGAGGAACTTATTGACATGAACACTATCGGCGGCCCGGGGTGCGTGCTACCACGGTCGAGGCAGCAATCCTGCTAAGGGAGGTTCCATGAAATTGTCCCGCATCACGGCATACATGTCCTCGCTCCTCCTCGCCCTCGTCCTCGCCCTCACCGGGGCAGCGGCGGCGCACGCGGCCCCGGCGGCCGACCAGCGGGCCGCGGCAACGGGCTATGTGGCCCTCGGCGACTCCTACTCCTCGGGTGTCGGCGCGGGCAGTTACGACGGCGGCAGCGGCAACTGCAAGCGCAGCACCCGCGCCTACCCCGCCCTGTGGGCAGCCGCCCACTCACCCTCAAGCTTCAACTTCGTCGCGTGCTCGGGTGCTCGTACGGGTGATGTCCTGGCGAACCAGCTGGGCCCGCTCGGCTCCGGAACCGGTCTCGTCTCGATCTCCATCGGCGGCAACGACGCGGGCTTCGCCGACGTCATGACGACCTGTGTCCTGCAGTCCGAGAGCAACTGTCTGGCCCGCATCAACCAGGCGCGCGCCTACGTCGACTCCACGCTCCCCGGCAACCTCGACCGGGTGTACGACGCGATCAGCGCCCGGGCCCCCTCGGCCCACGTCGTCGTGCTCGGCTACCCCCGCTTCTACAAGCTGGGCGGCAGCTGCCTGGCCGGCCTCTCCGAGCGCGAGCGGTCCGCCATCAACTCCGCCTCCGACTACCTGAACACGGCCACCGCCAAGCGGGCCGCGGACCACGGCTTCACGTTCGGCGACGTCACGTCCGCGTTCACCGGGCACGAGATCTGCTCGGGCAACGCCTGGCTGCACAGCGTCAACTGGACCAACATCGGCGAGTCCTACCACCCCACCGCCGCGGGGCAGTCCGGCGGCTACCTCCCGGTCTTCACCGCGGCGGCCTGACCCCCGCCCCGGCCCCCGCTACGAGTTCGGCGCGTAGGAGGAGGCCCCGCCCGTCGGGGTCTCCTGCTCGCAGGTGACCGTGTACGCGACCGCGTTCGAGGTGGCCTTCACCGGAGCGCGCACCTCGACGCTGATCGAGTTCTCGTACGTCCCGCCCCCCTCGTCGTACGCCGTCTCGACGTGGTTGACCTGCCGCGTCCCGGCACCCCCGGCGGGGAAGGACAGCGTCTTCCAGCCCGGCTCGCCCGGTTCACCGGACCGCGTGACCCAGCGGTACTCGACGGTGGCGGGGACGCGTCCCACCGTGAACGTCGCGGTGAACGAGGGCGCCTGACCCGCCGCCGGCGGGCAGGCGCCCTCGTACTGCGTGTGGGCGGCGGACACGTGCACCCGCACGGACTGGGCGGGCCGGGTGGTCTTTCCCCCGCCGCTCCCGCTGTTCCCGTCGCCCTTCCCGCTTCCCTTGCCGCTCCCGTCGCCCTTCTCGCCGGCCGAGCCGCCGTCGCCCTCGTCCGTGGCGTCGGCCGACGTGGAATCCTCCGAGCCGCCCGACGCGGCGGGGCTCCCGCCCTGCGAACTCCCGCCGTCGTCACCCTTGCCCCCGTCGTCGTCCCTGTTGACCAGGGCGTACGTGATCCCGCCCAGGGCGAGCGCCAGCGCGACGAGGCCGGCGACCAGGACGAAGGCCGCGCGGCGCGAGCGCTCCGGCCGGGCCGGCGTGGTGGCCGTGGTGGTCCCGTAGGGCTGGTGCTGCTGCCCCTGCGGTGGCGGGGGGACGGGGAAGGGGGCGGGCGGTGTCGGTCCGAGCGAGGGGCGCCGGGCCGTGGTCGTCGGCATGGAGGGCAGGGGCGTCCCGGTGCGCGGGGTGCCGCCCGCCGCGACGGTCCGCAGGTCGCGCTCCGCGTCGGCGGCGGACATCCGCTCCGCCGGGTCCTTGCGCAGCAGCCCCTCGACGACCGGGGCGAGCGGCCCGGCGCCGCGGGCGGGCGGCAGCGCCTCGTCCACGACCGCCCGCAGGGTGCTCAGCGGGGTGTCCTGGCGGAACGGCGAGCTGCCCTCCACCGCCGCGTACAGCAGGACGCCGAGCGACCACAGGTCGGACGCGGGCCCGGCCGGGTGCCCCAGCGCCCGCTCCGGGGCGAGGAACTCGGGCGACCCGACGACCTCGCCGGTCATGGTGAGCGCCGAGCTGCCCTCGACGACGGCGATGCCGAAGTCGGTCAGCACGACGCGGCCGTCGTTGGCGATCAGGACGTTGCCCGGCTTGACGTCGCGGTGCAGGACCCCGGCGTCGTGGGCGGCGCGCAGGGCGGCGAGCACCTCGGCGCCGATGTGGGCGGCCCGCTGCGGCGGCAGCGCCCCCTCGGCCTCCAGGACGTCGGACAGCGACAGGCCGCGCACCAGCTCCATGACGATCCACGGCCGGCCGCCCTCGTGCGCCACGTCGTAGACCGTGACCACGTTCCGGTGCGGGATACGGGCGGCGGCCCAGGCCTCGCGCTCCAGGCGGGCGTACAGCCGGTCGACCTCGCCCGCGGGCAGTCCGGCGGGGGCGCGCACCTCCTTGACGGCGACCTCGCGCCCGAGCACCTCGTCACGGGCCCGCCACACGGTGCCCATCCCGCCTTCGCCCAACGGCGCAAGGAGGCGGTAGCGCCCGGCGATCACGCGCTCTGGCTGGCTCACGGGCGCCCCCATCCGCAGCGGTGCGATTCTTCCCAAAAGTAGCTCAACCGAGCGCTGTTGCGGCCCCCTTGAGCAGCAATCCACGATCCGGGGCGGGCGGCGCCCGGGGGGCGCGCCGGAATCCGCACGTGAGATACCCCACGCCGGTGCCGGTGACCTGCCCGTCAGGGGGCGGGGGCGGCTCCACGGGCGTCCACGGGCGTCCACGGCCCCCGTGGGGCCCGGCGGCGGGCCCAGAGGGGCCTCTGTCGGGGTATGTCCAACTCGCCCTGGAATCAGTTGGATTCGGAGAGTAATCGTCAACCTCCTTGCGGGGTAGGTGAATCCTGTGACCGGGATACACGAGTGTCACCATGGGGCGATAGGGTTAACCTGCCCTGGGCCGGGTGCCCTCGTACGGGTGGGGAGTGACATGGAACAGATAACAGTGCGCAGCAGGGCGCGTGTCCCTGCGATCACGTGTGGCAGCAGCGCGAGCAGCTCGCGCCTCGACCGCCATCTCTCGGTGCTGGGCGGCCCCGCCGTCCCGCAGCGCGAGTCGCACGAGGCGACGTTGCTGATGCGTGAGCTGACCTCGCGTGACGCCGCGCACGCCCGCAGCAGCAGGGGTGCCCGAGTGAGGCGAGTCTCGCTCTTCGCGCCGCTGCGCAGGCTGCGGCGCTCGCTGTTCGGCGGACGCTGACCGCGGGTGGCCCCCGGGACGGAACCGCCGCTCCGCGGCGGATCTTTCCCAGCCACCCCGCTCCCTCCGTCGTCCCGTCACCACCCCCCGGCAACACCCTTGTCCCGCCCACCCGTTGACACGGCCAGGGGCTGGAACCAGCCGTAAAGCGCCGCAGGAATTCGGCCAGACCGCACCGACCGCCGGGCCCTCGCGCCCTCACTCCCCGGGTCGGTGCGGGCTCGGCGCGGATCGCCGCGCCACGGCGCACGAAAGCCCCCGCCCCGCGTGCGTACCACCGCGCCCCTCTTGAGACGCCGTCGCGCACCCACAGGTCACTCCCCGTCACCACAGGGTCGCTACAGCAGGGCGAACTGCCCGTCCGGCCCCTCTTCGTGATGGTCGAGGACCGACGCGGGCCGCCGGGCCGTGTCCGGCACCGGCAGGACACCCGCCCGGCGCAGGTCCCCCGCGGTGAGGGCGGCGGCGTCGAGGGACGCCGTCAACCCGGCCTGCTCCGGGCGCAGTTCCGCGAGCAGCGCGAGCACCGTCACCAGTTCGAGCAGCTCGGACGTCCATGCCCGGGTCCACGCGCCGGGCCGGATCGCCTCCAGCGTCCCCGCCTCGGCCGCCTCCGTGCGCAGCGCGAACCAGCGCTCGACGACGCGCACGCCGCTCACCTCGTACTCCCAGGCCTGCCGCGCCACCGGCGAGACGACGCCCTCCTCGCCGACCCGCAGGACCTCCTCGTCGGCGTCGTAGGCCAGGGCGGCGGGCCGGGCGGGCAGCGGGGCCCGGACGTACGGCCTGCGGCCGCCGGGCAGCTTGGGGCGCTCGCCGTCGCCGCGCAGCTGCAGCCAGAGCAGCCGCTGCCCCAGTGCCAGGCCCCGCGCCCAGACGCCGGCGTCCGCGGTCAGCGGCACCCGGCAGCCCGCCGCCGACCCGGTGCCCGCGGCGAGCACCCAGGCGAGCAGGTCACGCGCGGTGACCTGCTGCCCGAGCACGCCCGACAGATGGGCCAGCAGCCCCGGTGCCACATTGGGCTCCAGGCCGCCGGGGCGGCGGAACAGCGGGCGGACGCGTCCCGGCCGTCCGGCCGGTGACCGCCCGTCCGGCAGCACCCCCGAGGCCAGGACGGCGGGGCCCCGCGCCCCGGGGACGTGCCCCTGCTCGACGGCGAAGACCTGGCCCTCGCCCGCGACCCGCCACAGCTCGGGGCGGGCGACGTCCAGGAGGCGGTGGTCGGGGATCAGCCACTGCTCGTCGAAGGGGCCGTGCAGCACCCGCACCGGCTCGGGGCAGGGACCGCTCTCCCTGGCCAGCCGTCCCGTGCGGCCCGGATGTCCGGGGAGCTGGGCGACGGCGGTGTGCAGGGTGCGGGTGCGGGTGGGACGGAACAGCGCCTCGCGGGCCGGTCCCTCGGCGCGCACCAGCGCGTCCCAACGGGCCTTCAGCGAGGCGGCGTCCGGTCCCATCGGCCACCCGCGGCCCGGCCGGAGCGGTGCGACGGACCACGGCATGAGGTCCGCGAGCAGCGGCGCTTCGTCGTGCGTCACGCCCGGCATCGTACGACGGGACCGCGGCGGGCGGACACGCCGCCGTCACGTCGCGTCGAGCGTGACGGAGAAGGAGAAGCGGTCCCCGCGGTAGTGGATGCGGGCCACGTCCAGCGTGCGGCCCTCCTCGTCGTAGGTGACGCCGGTGTAGTGCAGGATCGGGCTGAGCAGCGGCACTTGGAGGAGCCGGGCCGTCTCCGGGTCGGCGAGGGTGGCCTCGACGGTGTCGGTGATCCGGCTGATGCGCATCCCCACCACGTCGCGCAGGACCTTCGTCATCGGCCAGCGCGCGAGGTCGTCCGGGTCGATGCGGGCGGCGAGCTCGGGCCGCACGAAGTTGCGGGCGTGGTTGGTCGGCTCGCCGGTCTTCTCGTCGCTGCGCAGCCGGTGGTACGTCGCCACCTCGGCCGCGCCGGGGAAGTGGGCGGCGAGTTCGGCGGGCGGCGCCGTCACCCCGTGGTCGAGGAGCTCGGTGGTCATGCCCGACTGCTGGGCCACGATCGCGTCGACCGAGCCCAGCAGCCGCACCGGGGAGCCGCGGTGCGCGCTCGGCTCGATGAAGGTGCCGCGCCGCCGGTGGCGGGTGATCAGGCCCTCGTCCTCCAGCTCCTTGAGCGCCTGGCGCATGGTGAGCACGCTCACGCCGTAGTGCCCCGCCAGCTGCTCCTCGGTGGGCAGCCGGAGCGGGGCGTCCGGCGCGCGCCCCAGTATCGAGGCGCGCAGGGACTGCGACACCTGATACCAGAGCGGCAGTTTCCGGTTCAGGACGATCGAGTCCGGGGCGAAAGCGGTCACGGTCTCTCCGCATCAGTTACGGAAGTGGCGCTCCAGACCCTGCCACACGTCGTCGTAGCCGCGCTGCAGGTGGGACGCGGTCGCCGCCTGCCCGGTGGCCGTCACCGGCCAGCGCGTCTCGAACATGAAGGCGAGTCCGTCATCGATCTTCTGCGGCTTCAGCTCGGCGGCCGAGGCCTTCTCGAACGTCTCGCGGTCGGGGCCGTGCGCGGACATCATGTTGTGCAGCGAGCCGCCGCCCGGCACGAAGCCCTCCGCCTTGGCGTCGTACGCGCCGTCGATCAGGCCCATGTACTCGCTCATCACGTTCCGGTGGAAGTACGGCGGCCGGAAGGTGTCCTCGCCCACCAGCCAGCGCGGCGCGAACACCACGAAGTCGACGCCCGCGAGGCCCGGGGTGTCGGACGGCGAGGTGAGCACCGTGAAGATCGAGGGATCCGGGTGGTCGTAGCTGATCGAGCCGATCACGTTGAAGCGGTGCAGGTCGTACACGTACGGGACGTGGTTGCCGTGCCAGGCGACGACGTCGAGCGGGGAGTGGTCGTACGTCGCGCGCCACAGGTTGCCGCAGAACTTGTTCACCACCTCCACCGGGCCCTCGACGTCCTCGTACGCGGCGACCGGTGCCCTGAAGTCCCGTGCGTTCGCCAGGCCGTTGGCGCCGATCGGGCCGAGGTCGGGGAGCTGGAAGGGCGCGCCGTAGTTCTCGCACACGTACCCGCGCGCGCTCGCGTCGAGCAGCTCCACGCGGAAGCGGACACCGCGCGGGATCAGTGCGACCTCGCCGGGCTCCGCGTGCAGCAGGCCGAACTCGGTGCGCAGGAGCAGCCCGCCGTGCTCGGGCACGACGAGCAGTTCGCCGTCGGCGTCGCTGAACACCCGTTCCCGCATCGAGGAGTTGGCGTGGTAGAGGTGAATGCCCATGCCGGTGCGCTGGGTCGCGTCGCCGTTGCCCCCCAGCGTCCACAGGCCCGCCAGGAAGTCGGTGCCGGGCGCCGGCTCGGGGAGCGGGTTCCAGCGCAGCCGGTTCGGGTCCGGCACCGACTCGGTGAAGGGGGCCGTGCGCAGGGCGCCGTTGTCGACGCGCGTGAACCGCGGGTGCGCCGCCGAGGGGCGGATGCGGTAGAGCCAGGAGCGGCGGTTGTGGGCGCGGGGCTCGGTGAAGGCCGAGCCGCTCAGCTGCTCGGCGTACAGCCCGAGGGGTGCGCGCTGGGGGGCGTTGCGGCCGTGCGGCAGGGCGCCGGGCACCGCCTCGGAGCTGTGTTCGTTGCCGAAGCCGGAGAGGTAGGACAGCCCCTCGGCGGTCTTCCGTGCGTCGCTCGCGTCCGTCCGGCCCGCGTTGCCTGCGTGGTCCCCGCTCATCACCGCTCCCTCGTCATGATTCCTATGGAACACCGTAGGATTCACGTTTTCCTTCCGCAAGAGGAAGCCAGGAATGTGAGCGGTGCTCTACTCTCCCGGGATGCGCCACCCGAACCCGCCCCAGGACCCCGCGGACCGCCCGGACGAGCCCGCCGACCGGCCCGCGGGCCGACCCGAGCGGTCCAGGGACCCCCGGCCCCCGGCCTCCCTGCGCCGCGTCCCCGTACAGGAGCGCAGCGCCGAGCGGCTGACCCGGATCCTCGACGCCTGCGCCGCCGTCCTGGACGAGGTCGGCTACGAGGGCCTCACCACCCGCGCCGTGGCCCAGCGCGCGGGCGTCCCGATCGGCTCGGTCTACCGCTTCTTCGGCAACAAGCGCGCCCTCGCCGACGCCCTCGCCCACCGCAACCTCGACCTCTACGCGGAGCGCGTGGCCGCCCGGGTCGCCGGCGTCGGCAGCGGCGACTGGCGCGGGGCCGTCGACGCCGCCTTCGACGAGTACCTCGCGATGATGCGGACCGTCCCCGGCTTCGGCCTCGTCGACTTCGGCATCCCCTCGGCGCCCGACGCGATGCCCGACGCCAACTCGCAGGTGGCCGAGCGGGTGGCCGCCGTCCTCGCGGGACACCTCAGCCGTCCGCTGGACGCGGCCCTGCGCCGCACGATCCTGGTCGGCGTGGAGGCGGTCGACGCCGTCCTGCAGCTGGCGTTCCGCGCCGACCCGGCGGGCGACGCGGCCCTCGTCGACGAGGCGCGCACCCTTCTGCACGCGTACTTCGCCCGGTCCCTCGACTGAACGGCACCGGTGTGCCGCCGGCGCCGCACCGGAGTCGTCACCTGCCTGTGACCAGGAGTTTTGCGCTTATTGCTCGCGCGTCAACATCTTGTTAACGCCGGATCACGAGTCCTAACGTCATCCGGACCGCCAGACCTGGTGGCAGTTCGATGGTGAACGTGAGGTAGCCCCCATGCTGACAATCCTCGGATTCGTCATGATCGCCACCTTCCTGGTGCTGATCATGATGAAGAAGATGTCGCCGATCGCGGCACTGGTGCTGATCCCCGCGCTCTTCTGCGTGTTCGTAGGAAAGGGAGCCCATCTCGGGGACTACGTCCTCGACGGCATCGGCAATCTCGCGCCCACGGCGGCCATGCTCATGTTCGCCATCGTCTACTTCGGCGTCATGATCGACGTCGGCCTCTTCGATCCGATCGTCCGGGGCATCCTGCGCTTCTGCAAGGCGGACCCGGTGCGCATCGTCATCGGCACCGCCGTGCTCGCCGCCATCGTCTCCCTCGACGGCGACGGCTCCACGACCTTCATGATCACCGTCTCGGCGATGTATCCGCTCTACAAGCGCCTCAAGATGAGCCTGGTCGTGATGACGGGCGTCGCCGCCACCGCCAACGGCGTCATGAACACGCTGCCCTGGGGCGGCCCGACGGCCCGCGCCGCGACCGCGCTGAAGGTCGACGCCGCCGACATCTTCGTCCCGATGATCCCGGCGCTCGCCATGGGCCTGGTCGCCGTGTTCCTCCTCTCGTACGCCCTGGGCCTGCGCGAGCGCAAGCGGCTCGGCATCCTCTCCCTCGACGAGGTCCTGCAGAAGGAGACGGCCGAGGAGACGGTCCTGGTCGGCGCGGGCGGCGACGGCCGCACCTCGCTCACGAAGAGCACCGGCGGGACCACCGGCGGCCCGGGCGCGGGCACCGGTTCAGCCGACACGACCGGCACGGACGGCACCGCTGCCGACGCGGACGGGGACGCGGACGACGACGGCTTCCAGGGCCTCGACCCGCACCGCGCCACGCTGCGCCCCAAGCTCTACTGGTTCAACGCGGCCCTCACCGTCCTGCTGCTCACCGCCATGATCATGGAGTGGCTGCCGATCCCGGTCCTCTTCCTCCTCGGCGCCGCGCTCGCCCTGACCGTCAACTTCCCGCACATGCCCGACCAGAAGGCCCGGATCGGCGCGCACGCGGAGAACGTCCTCAACGTCACCGGCATGGTCTTCGCCGCCGCCGTCTTCACCGGCGTCCTGCAGGGCACCGGCATGGTCGACCACATGGCCGACTGGCTCGTCGACGCCATCCCGGACGGCATGGGCCCGCACATGGGCCTGGTGACCGGCCTGCTCTCCATCCCGCTCACCTACTTCATGTCCAACGACGGCTTCTACTTCGGCGTCCTGCCGGTCCTCGCCGAGGCGGGCCAGGCGCACGGCGTGGGCACCCTGGAGATCGCCCGCGCCTCCATCGCGGGCCAGGCCCTGCACATGTCGAGCCCGCTGGTGCCCGCCGTGTACGTGCTGGTCGGCATGGCCAAGGTCGAGTTCGGCGACCACACCAGGTTCACCGTCAAGTGGGCCGTGCTCACCTCGCTCGTGGTGCTGGGCGCCGGAATCCTCTTCGGCATCATCTGATGCCCGACGCGTCATCAGGGCCCGGTGGCCGGGGCTGGCTGCTGCGCCTCGTCATCGCCTTCGGCTTCGCGCAGGGGGCGGTGTCGATGGCGCGGCCCGCCGTCTCCTACCGGGCCCTCTCGCTGGGCGCCGACGAGCGGGCCATCGGCGTCATCGCGGGCGTCTACGCCCTGCTCCCGCTCTTCGCCGCCGTGCCGCTGGGGCGCAGGACCGACCACGGGCGGTGCGCCCCGCTGCTGCCCCTCGGCGTCGTCCTGATCCTCGGCGGCTGCGCGCTGAGCGGCACGGCGGGCGGCCTGGGCTCCCTGGCCGCCTGGAGCGGGCTGATGGGGCTCGGCCACCTCTGCTTCGTGATCGGCGCGCAGTCGATCGTCGCCCGGCAGTCCGCACCCGCCGAACAGGACCGCAACTTCGGCCACTTCACCATCGGCGCCTCGCTCGGCCAGCTCATCGGCCCGATCGCCGCGGGCGCGCTGATCGGCGCCGACACGGGCCGCACCAGCGCCCTCGCGCTGCTCGTCTCCGCGGCCGTCGCGGCGGTCTCCCTCGCCTCGCTGTGGCGCATCGAGCACCGGCGGCCGACGGCCGCGCCGCGGCGCGCCGAACGGGTGCCGGTCCTCGGCATCCTGCGCACCCGGGGCGTGCCCGCGGGCATCTTCATCAGCCTCGCCGTGCTCTCCGCGACGGACATCCTCACCGCGTACCTGCCGGTGGTCGGCGAGCACCGGGGCATCGCGCCCGCCACCGTCGGGCTGCTGCTCTCGCTGCGGGCGGCGGCCACCATCGCCTGCCGCCTGGTGATGACGCCGATGATCCGGCTGCTCGGCAGGGCCGCGCTGCTGGCCGCCACCTGTCTGCTCGGCGGGCTGCTCTGCGCGGGCCTGGCGCTGCCGGTGCCGGTGTGGGGGCTCGCCCTGATGCTGGGCGCGCTGGGCTTCTGCCTGGGGGTGGGCCAGCCGCTGTCCATGACGACCGTCGTGCAAGCGGCGCCCGACGGCGCCCGCTCGACGGCGCTGGCGCTGCGGCTGACCGGCAACCGCCTCGGGCAGGTCGCCGCGCCCGCCTCCGCCGGTCTGGTCGCCGGGGCCGCCGGGGTGGCCGCGCCGTTCGTGATGCTGGGCGGGCTGCTGCTGGTCGCGGCGGCGCTCGGTGTACGGGGCGGCACGCGCGAGGTCCCCGGAGGCGCCGGCAGCCTCCGGGGACCCGCACACGGCTCCGGCCGGCGAACCGACCGTCAGCCGCGCGGTGTTACGGGACGATCCTGAGCAGCTTGTTCGGCGAACCCGAACCGGGGCCGGTCACGACGTTCGGCGTGGCACCGTTCACCAGCGCCGTGGAGACCTGCGCGGGCGTGGCCGAGGTGTGGCCCGCCAAGTAGACCGCCGCCGCGCCGGCGACGTGCGGGGTCGCCATCGACGTGCCGGAGATGGTGTTGGTCGCCGTGTCGCTGGTGTTCCAGCCCGCCGTGATGTTCACGCCGGGCGCGAACAGGTCGAGGATCGAGCCGTAGTTGGAGAAGCTGGCGCGGGCGTCGGTGTTGCTGGTGGCGCCGACCGTGATGGCCGCGGGCACCCGTGCGGGCGAGGTGTTGCCCGCGTTGGTGTTGGCGTTGCCCGCCGCGACCGCGTAGGTGACGCCGTCGGCGATGGACTTCTTCACCGCGTTGTCCAGCGTGGTGGAAGCACCGCCGCCGAGCGACAGGTTGGCCACGGCCGGGGCGCCCGCCGCGTGGTTGCTGGTCACCCAGTCGATGCCCGCGACGACACCGGCGGTGGTGCCGGAGCCGTTGTTGTCGAGCACGCGGACCGCGACGATCTTGGCCTTCTTGGCGACGCCGTACGTCTTGCCCGCGATGGTCGTGGCGACGTGCGTGCCGTGGCCGTTGCCGTCCTGGGCGGTGTTGTCGCCGTCCACGGCGTCGTAGCCGTTCACCGCGCGGCCACTGATCTCGGAGTGCGTGATGCGCACGCCGGTGTCGATGACGTACGCGGTGACACCGGAACCGGCGCTGTCCGGGTAGGTGTAGGTGCCGGACAGCGGCAGCTTCGGCTGGTCGATGCGGTCCAGGCCCCAGGGGGCGTTGGACTGCGTCGCGTCGGCCCGGAGTCTCTGGTTCTGCTCGACCGAGGCGACCGCGGGATCGGCCGCGAGGCGCTTGGCCTGCGCCTCGGTCAGCTTCGCCGAGTAGCCGTTGAGCGCGGACTTGAAGGTCTTCTGCACCGAGCCGCCGTACTCGGCTATGAGTGCCTTGCCCTGGCCCGTGGCGGCCTTGAGGCCGGAGCCGTCCTTCAGCGTGACGAGGTAGCTGCCCCGCACCGCGTCGGCGGAGTCCGCCGCGATGATGTGGCCCTCGGCGGGGGCGGCGGCCTGGGCGGGCAGGGTGGTGACCGCACCGATGACGGCGGCGGCGGTGGCGGTCGAGATCGCGGCGGCGATCACGGTCTTCTTGCTGCGGAGCGTGGCCATTACGAGGGAGTCCTCCTCATAGGCGGCGTGCCCGTGGTCGGGCGACGCGACTGTGGGGGGTGTGCGCGGGCTCGCACACACAGATGGGAGCGGTGCGTGCCGCTCCCGTCGCAATGAGTAGCGTGGTCGCAACGCGGGCCTGGATCAAGGGAGTTGGGGCCTTGTCATGCGTCTGTCATGAGGCTGACATCGAGTGCGGGTGAATGCGGGGGGTGTGTCCGGATAACGGGCCGGGGCGGCGACGGGAGTGTGTCGGCCGGGGGTGTCCGGGGGCCCGCCGCGGCCGGTGGCCGGTGGCCGGGGGTGCCCGGGGAGGCCCGCCGAGGTCGCCGGTCGGGGTGTCCCGGGGGAAGGGTCGCCGAGGTCGCCGGTCGGGGGTATCCGGGGAAGGCCCGCCGAGGTCGCCGGTCGGCCGAGGCGTCCCGGTGTCCTCTGGCACCCCATGGCGTCCTCTGTCCGCCCATGGCGCCCCCCGGCACCCCATGGCGCCCCCCGGCACCCCGTGGCACTCCCCGGCACCCCCTGGTGCCCGAAAACTATCAGCGCTAGTTTGTAGCGCGGACGACTCTCTGGAGGAATGCGATGAAGGCCCACGACGGGATGTACATCGACGGTGCCTGGCGCCCGGCTGCGGGCACCGACACCATCACGGTCCTCGACCCGGCCGACGAGCGGCCCGTCGGCCGGGTCCCCGCGGGCACCGCGGCCGACATCGACACGGCGGTCCGCGCCGCCCGCGCCGCGCTGCCCGGCTGGGCCGCGACCCCGCCCGCCGCACGCGCCGCCCTGATCGGCGCCCTGCGCGACCGGCTCGTCGCCCGGAAGGACGAGATCGCCGAGACCGTCACCGCCGAGCTCGGCTCCCCGCTGCCGTTCTCCGAGGCCGTGCACGCCGGCGTGCCGATCCTGGTGGCGGGTTCGTACGCGGAGCTCGCCGCGACCCATCCCTTCCAGGAGAAGGTGGGCAACTCCACCGTCTACCTGGAGCCGGTCGGCGTCGTCGGCGCGATCACGCCCTGGAACTACCCCCTGCACCAGATCGTCAACAAGGTGGCCCCGGCGCTCGCCGCGGGCTGCACGGTCGTGCTCAAGCCCGCCGAGGACACCCCGCTGACCGCCCAGCTCTTCGCCGAGGCGGTGCACGAGGCGGGCGTGCCCGCAGGTGTGTTCAACCTGGTCACCGGCCTCGGACCGGTCGCGGGCCAGGCCCTCGCCGAGCACGAGGGCGTCGACCTGGTCTCCTTCACCGGTTCCACCGCGGTCGGGCGGCGGATCGGCGCCGCCGCGGGCGCGGCCGTCAAGCGCGTGGCCCTGGAGCTCGGCGGCAAGTCCGCCAACGTCATCCTGCCGGGCGCCGACCTCGCCAGGGCCGTCAAGGCGGGCGTCGCCAACGTGATGTCCAACTCCGGCCAGACGTGCAGCGCCTGGACCCGCATGCTCGTGCACACCGACCGCTACGACGAGGCGGTCGAGCTCGCCGCGGCCGCCGCCGCCAAGTACGGCTCCCGCATCGGCCCCGTCGTCAACGCCAAGCAGCAGGCGCGGGTGCGCGGCTACATCGAGAAGGGCGTCGAGGAGGGCGCCCGGATCGTGGCGGGCGGCCCCGAAGCGCCCCAGGACAAGGGCTACTTCGTCCGCCCGACCGTCCTCGCCGACGTCACCCCGGAGATGACCGTCGCGCAGGAGGAGATCTTCGGCCCGGTCGTCTCGATCATCCGGTACGCGGACGAGGACGACGCCCTGCGCATCGCCAACGGCACCGTCTACGGGCTCGCGGGCGCCGTCTGGGCGGCCGACGACGCGGAGGCGGTGGCGTTCGCCCGCCGCATGGACACCGGACAGGTCGACATCAACGGCGGCAGCTTCAACCCGCTCGCCCCCTTCGGCGGCTACAAGCAGTCCGGCGTCGGCCGCGAGCTGGGCGCGCACGGTCTGACCGAGTACCTCCAGACCAAGTCCCTGCAGTTCTGACCCGCCGGGCCCCGCGCCCGCCCACCCCCGCCAAGGAGTACGTGAACGTGGTCCGCGCCGCCATCCTCCCCGCCGTCGGCTCCCCGCTGGAGATCGCCGAGATCGAGCTGCCCGAGCCCGGCCCCGGCCAGGTCCGGGTGCGCCTCGCCGCAGCCGGGGTCTGCCACTCCGACCTGTCCCTGTCCAACGGCACGATGCGGGTGCCGGTGCCCGCCGTCCTCGGCCACGAGGGCGCGGGCACCGTCGTCTCCGTCGGGGCGGGCGTCACGCACGTCGCGCCCGGCGACGGCGTCGTCCTGAACTGGGCGCCCTCCTGCGGAAACTGTCACGCCTGCTCGCTCGGCGAGGTGTGGCTGTGCGCCAACGCCCTCGCGGGCGCGGGCGACGTCTACGCCCGCCGGGCCGACGGCACCGACCTGCACCCCGGTCTGAACGTCGCCGCGTTCGCCGAGGAGACGGTCGTCGCGGGCGCCTGCGTGCTGCCGGTCCCCGACGGCGTCCCGCTCGCCGACGCCGCGCTGCTCGGCTGCGCCGTGCTGACCGGGTACGGCGCCGTGCACCACGCGGCGCGGGTCCGCGCGGGCGAGTCGGTCGCCGTCTTCGGGGTCGGCGGGGTCGGCCTCGCCACGCTGCAGGCGGCCCGGATCGCGGGCGCGGCGCGGATCGTCGCGGTGGACGTCTCCGCCGAGAAGGAGGAGCTGGCCCGCTCGGCCGGTGCCACGGACTACGTCGTCGCCTCGGAGGCGACCGCCCGCGAGATCCGCGGCCTCACCGGCGGCCAGGGCGTCGACGTGGCCGTGGAGTGCGTGGGCCGCGCGGTGACGATCCGTACGGCCTGGGAGTCGACGCGGCGCGGCGGGCGCACCACCGTGGTCGGCATCGGCGGCAAGGACCAGCAGGTCACCTTCAACGCCCTGGAGCTCTTCCACTGGGGCAGGACCCTCGCGGGCTGCGTGTACGGCAACGCCGACCCCGCGGCGGACCTGCCCGTGCTCGCCGCGCACGTGCGCGCCGGACGCCTGGACCTGGGCGCCCTGGTGACCGACCGGATCGGCCTGGACGACATCCCCGCCGCCTTCGAGAACATGATCGCGGGCAAGGGGGGACGGGCGCTGGTCGCCTTCTGACCGGAATGCGGCGGCCGGGGCCTCACGTCCCGGCCGCGGGCATCGGCCCGGTGAGCCGCGGAAAGGACTTGGCCGCCCCCAGGAACACCAGCGTCGTCACGACGAACGGCCAGGTGAAGGCGTGTCCGCCGGACGGCGCGAAGAGCGCGGACACCGCGGGGCCGAGCGCGGTCGCGACGGCGGCGCCCACGAGCGCGTACGCGAGGGTCGCGGCCCGCGCGGGCAGGAAGACGCCGCACAGCGCGAGGGCCACCAGGACGGAGTTGTATCCCATCGTGCCGTCGGCGATCCGCGCGGCGGGGGCGCCGAGGGCCCATGCGGTGGCGATGCCCGTCAGGTTGCCGAGGCAGGCGACGGCGGCCGCGCGGCGGCCGGCGACGAGCAGCCCGCAGAGCAGCAGCGCGCCCACGTACCACTGGGGCATCAGGAAGATCTGGCCGAAGCCGGCGAAGAACCCCCGTGCCAGGTCGGCGGGTTCGAGCGCGGTGGGCCCCGCCGCGGGCCGGGTGAGCGCGGCGAGCCCGTCGCCCCGGTGCCAGATCCGCTGGAAGCCCGGTGCCGTGAGCGCCGTCGCGGAGGCGGTGAGGCAGAACGGCAGGGTGAGCGACGGCAGGCCCCAGGAGCCGAACAGCCGCACGGCCGCGGCGGTCACCACCGTCACGACCACGCAGCCCGCGCCCGCGAGCAGCGCCGTCGACAGGTGCTCCGCACCGAGCAGGACCGCGCAACTGAGCGCCGTCAGGCAGGCGTTGAACCCTTCGAGGCCGGTCGCCAGCCGCTCGCGCTCGGCGCCGAGGAGCCACGCGGTGGCCGTGCCCACGGCGGTGCCCGCGAGCCCGTAGAGCCCGTACTCCCAGCCGGCCGCGAAGAGCGCGAGGCAGAAGAGGGCGCCCGTCGCGGCGTTCGGCAGGAAGGTCACCTGCCCCTGCCCGCGCAGTACCTGCGTGGCGAACAGCCGGGCGCGGGGCGGCCCCACGGCCCGTCCCGTACTCCCGGCCGGCCCCCCGGCGTCCCGTGCATCCGTCGCGTACCCCACGGCCACCCCCCGTGTTACGAACCTGTTTCGTCCGACAGGACGGCTGCAGAGTACAGCTACTTTGTCCGGATCGTGGCCTCAGGGGTGGCCGCGGGCCGGGTGCGGGGGCGGGAACGCGCCACCGCGACGCCCGCGAGGCAGAGCGCGCCGCCGCCCAGGGTGACCGCGCCCGGCACTTCGTCGAGCGCGAGCCAGGACATCACGACGACCAGCGCGGGCACGGCGTAGGTCGTCGCGCCCATGCGGCTCGCGGTCGTGCGGGCCAGCGCGTACGCCCAGGTGGTGAAGGCCAGCGCGGTCGGAAAGACGCCCAGGTAGACCATGTTGAGCGTCGCGGAGGCCGGTGCGTGGCCCAGCTCGTCCACCAGCTGTCCCGCGAACGGCAGGCACAGGACGGCGCCCACCAGGCAGCCGAACGTCGTCACCTGCAGGGCGCTCGCGTGGCCGAGCGCGGGCTTCTGGGCGACGACCCCGGCGGCGTACCCCACGGCCGCGATCAGGCAGAGGGCCACGCCGAGCACGGACGCGCGGCCCTCGCCGGACATCGAGAACCCGACGGCGACGGCACCGGCGAACGACACCGCCATGCCCGCCACCAGGCGCGGCGGCAGCGGGTCGCCGAGCAGCCGGGAGCCGAGCAGCGCCACGAGGATCGGTCCGATGTTCACCAGGAGTGCGGCGGTGCCCGCGTCGACCTGCTGTTCGCCCCAGTTGAGGACGACCATGTACACCCCGAACCAGAGCAGTCCCGACACGGCGATCCCCGGCCAGGCGGCCCGTGGCGGCAGCCCTTCTCTGCGGACGGCGCAGATGGCCCCGAGCGTCAGGGCCCCGGCGAGGAGCCGTCCGAGGGCGAGCGCGCCGGGGGAGAAGGCGGCCCCCGCGCTGCGGATGGACACGAAGGCGGAGGCCCACATGACGACGGTGAAGGTGGCGGCGGCCGCGGCGAGCAGCTCGGGGCGGCGGGCGCCTCGGGGCGCGGGGGCGGTGGCCGGGGCGGCGGGGTGAGAGGAGGACATGCGCCGAGGCTAGAGCGCGAACACTTCGGCGCTCACCGCATTATTGCCGCCCCGGCCCCGGCGCTCACGGAATCATCGCCCGCCCCTGCCCCGGTGGTCGCCCCGGTCGTCGGTCACCGCACCGCCTCGAACCACGTCATCGTCACGTCGTTGGGAAAGGACTCGCGCGCGGTGACGCGGAAGCGCGTGGGGTCGAACGTCCCGTCGAAGACCGGGATTCCGGCGCCCGCGACCACGGGGTAGCTCTTGATGACGAGCTCGTCCAGCTCCGGCAGCAGCGCGGCCGCCACCTGCCCGCCGCCGCACAGCCAGATGTCCTGCCCGGGCTGCCGCTTGAGCTCGCGGACCAGCGCGAGCGGGTCGCCGCCGGTCACGGTCACCGCCGGGTCGGGGGCGGCGCCGGGCGTGCGCGACAGGACGTACTGGCGCAGGTGCGCGTACGGCGACGGGGTGCCGTGGGCGAGCGCCTGGCGGTAGGTCCCGTGGCCCATCACGACCGTGTCGAACCGCTGGTTGGCCGCGTCCGCGAGGCCGACGTGCGGACGCAGGGCGGTGGGGACCGTCTCGGGATAGCGCGCGTTGACCCACGCGGCGTAGGCCGCGGCCTGCTCCTCGTCGCCCACGGGGTAGAAGTCGAACTCGCCCCCGGGGCCCGCGATACGACCGTCGATCGAGGCGCCGATGTAGTACACGAGCTTGCGCAAGTGGTAACTCCCCCTGTAGTACTCTCTCTGTAGTGGTTGGAACGTAGTACTTCAGATGGAGTGGTGTCAATGGTGCGCAGGAACGACGGTCGGCGCGCGGCCCTGGTCGACGGCGCCATCGAGGTGCTCGCGCGGGACGGGGCCCGCGGGCTGACCTTCCGGGCGGTGGACGCGGCGGCCGGGGTGCCGGGCGGCACGGCGTCCAACTACTTCGGCAACCGCGACGACCTGCTGACCCAGGCGGGCGCCCGGGTCTACGAACGGCTCACGCCCGAACCGGAGGTCATCGAGCGGCAGCGGGCCGCCCGGCCCGACAAGGAGAGCTACCTCGCGCTGATGCGCGAGGTCGTCGGGCGGGTCAGCGGCTTCCGTACGGGCTATCTGGCCCTGCTCGAACTGCGCCTGGAGGCGACCCGGCGCCCGGAGCTGCGCGCCGTCCTCACCGAGCGCGTCCGCGCCGACCTCGACGCCAATCTCGCCTACCACGAGGAGTCCGGGCTGCCGGGCGACCTGATGGCCGTCAAGCTGCTCTACCTGGCCTTCAATTGGCTCATCGTCGAACAGCTCACCCTGCCGGACGTGCTCTCGGCGGAGGAGCGGGACGCGCTCGTGGTCGCGGCGGTGGAGCGGCTCGTCACACCGTGAGGTCCTGGATGCCGAGATGCGCGGCGAAGGCCCGGGCCCCCGCCGGGGTGACCCGCACCGCGCGCTCCGTCCCGATCCGCTCGCACCAGCCGGCGGCCAGCGCGTGGCGGCACAGCGCCGCCCCCGCGACCCCGGCCAGGTGCGGCTTGCGCTCCGTCCAGTCCACGCAGGACCGGGCCAGCGGCCTGCGCCCGCCGCGCGGCAGGTCGATGCCCGACGCGGCGAACCACCGCGTTCCCCGGTCGGTCAGCGCGAACCCGGTGTCCTGCCGCAGCAGGCCCCGGTCCGTCATCGCCCCGGTGATCGCGATGCCGAGCCGCCCGGCCAGGTGGTCGTAGCAGGTGCGCCCCCGCGCCATCGCCCCCGCCGCGCCGGCCTCGCGCAGCGTGCGGGGCCGCACCCGCGCCCCGGGCGCCGCGTGGGCGGCGAGGTCCTCGACGAGCTGGGCGACCCGCGCGTCGGCGAGCCGCACATAGCGGTGCCGACCCTGCCGCTCCTCGGCGAGCAGCCCGCCCGCCACGAGACGGCCCAGGTGCTCGCTGGCGGTCGACGGGGCGACCCCCGCGTGCCGGGCGAGCTCGCCGGCCGTCCAGGCCCGCCCGTCGAGCAGCGCGAGCAGGCACACCGCCCGGGTCTCGTCCGCGAAGAGCCCGGCGAGGGAGGCGAGGGCGGGGGCGAGGGGATTCTGCGTGCGGCGGGATGTCATGCCACCAGGATGGTCCTGTGACGCTTCGGCGTACGCCGAACCGTCAGGCGCGGGCCACGACCTGTTCGTACTGCAGAACCAGGCCGTCCAGCAGGGCCCGCAGCCCCGTCTCGAAGGCCCGCTCGTCGATGACCTCCTGGCGGTCGGCGAGCAGGTGGGCCTGGCCCAGGTGCGGGTAGTCGGCCGGGTCGTACGCCGCCTCGTCGTCCACGAAGCCGCCGGCGAACGAGCCGAGCGCGGAGCCCATGATGAAGTACCGCATCAGCGCGCCGATCGAGGTGGCCTGCGCGGCCGGCCAGCCCGCCTCGACCATGGCCCCGAACACCGCGTCCGCGAGCCGCAGTCCGGCCGGGCGGCGGCCGGGACCACCGGCCAGCACCGGCACGATGTTCGGGTGCAGGGTGAGCGCGGCCCGGTAGGAGAGGGCCCAGTCGTACAGGGCCGTGCGCCAGTCGCGCCCGTCGGCCGGGTCGAACATCGACAGGTCGACCTGCGCGCTCACCGAGTCCGCGACCGCCTCCAGGATCTCGTCCTTGGTGCGGAAGTGGTTGTAGAGGGACGGCCCGCTGACGCCCAGCTCGGCGGCGAGGCGGCGGGTGGAGACGGCCGCGAGTCCCTCGGAGTCCACGAGCGCGCGCGCCGTGCCGACGATGCGTTCTCTGCTGAGGAGGGGCTTGCGCGGTCGGGCCATGCGGCACATAGTAGGGCTGCCACCACAAACTAGCAGTGCTAATTTAAATCCCGGCCGCGACCCGGTCGCCGCCGTCGACCACGACCCGACCGTGCCCGACCGTGCCCGACCGTGAAGACCCGACGTGAAGTCCCGACGTGAAGAGGTGCCCGCGATGAACCTGGAGCTCAGCGACGAGCAGGTCGCCGTCCGCCGCCTCGCCGAGGACTTCGTGGCCCGCGAGATCACCCCGCACGCCGTCGCCTGGGACCGCGCCGAGAGCGTCGACCGGGCCGTCGTGAAGAAGCTCGGCGAGGTCGGCTTCCTGGGCCTGACCATCGACGAGGAGTACGGCGGCTCGGGCGGCGACCACCTCGCGTACTGCCTGGTGACCGAGGAGCTCGGCCGCGGCGACTCGTCCGTGCGCGGCATCGTCTCCGTCTCGCTCGGCCTGGTCGCCAAGACCATCGCGTCCTGGGGCACCGAGGAGCAGAAGCGGCAGTGGCTGCCGGGCCTCACCTCCGGCGCGTACGTCGGCTGCTTCGGCCTCACCGAACCGGGCACCGGATCCGACGCGGGCAGCCTCGCGACCCGGGCGGTGCGGGACGGCGACGCGTACGTGGTCAACGGCACCAAGATGTTCATCACGAACGGCACCTGGGCCGACGTCGTCCTCCTCTTCGCGCGCACCGGGGACGCCCCCGGCCACAAGGGCGTGTCGGCCTTCCTCGTGCCGGCCGACACCCCCGGGCTCTCCCGCCGCACCCTGCACGGCAAGCTCGGTCTGCGCGGCCAGGCCACCGCCGAGCTCGTCCTGGAGGACGTGCGGGTGCCCGCGTCGGCCATGCTGGCGCCCGAGGGCAAGGGCTTCTCCGTCGCGATGTCGGCCCTCGCCAAGGGCCGGATGTCGGTCGCCGCGGGGTGTGTGGGCATCGCCCGGGCCGCCCTGGACGCGGCGGTGACGTACGCGACCGAGCGCGAGCAGTTCGGGAAGACCATCGCCCACCACCAGCTGGTGCAGGAACTGCTCAGCGACATCGCGGTCGACGTGGACGCCGCGCGCCTGCTGACCTGGCGGGTCGCCGATCTCATCGACCGCGGCAAGCCCTTCGCCACCGAGTCCTCCACCGCCAAGCTGTTCGCCTCGGAGGCCGCGGTGCGCGCCGCCAACAACGCCCTCCAGGTCTTCGGCGGCTACGGCTACATCGACGAGTACCCGGTGGGCAAACTGCTGCGCGACGCCCGGGTGATGACCCTCTACGAAGGCACCAGCCAGATCCAGAAGCTCGTCATCGGCCGCGCGCTGACCGGGGTCTCGGCCTTCTGAGGGGCAGCGGTCCGCGATGCGGGCGGCGGCGCGGCCTGAGTACGCGGCTGAGTACGCGAGCGGATGCGTCCCGGGCCGCCGTGGCCCGATGCTGCCTGCATGACCGAGCCTCCCGTCAAGCAGCAGACCACGGCCGCCTTCTACGGCCAGGCCATCGCCTCGTTCGCCGTCGCCCTCGGCGCGGTGACCGTGGGCATCGGCTATCTCGACGCCTCCGCCTGGGTGCGGGGCTTCCTGGCCATCTCGGTGCTCTACCTGACGACCTCCGCGTTCACCCTCGCCAAGGTGATCAGGGACCGGCAGGACGTCGAGCAGATCGTCAGCAGGGTCGACCAGGCGCGCGTGGACCGGCTGCTCACCCAGCACGACCCCTACGCCAAGCCCTGACCGCCCGCTCCGCCGCCCCGGCCGACAGCCCTAAGCGCTTGCTCACCGACAGGGGTATGGTGTCCCTCCCGGCAGACCGGGGCAGGCACGAAGGAGTGGGCATGGGTGCGGCGGAGGAGACCGGCGTCGAGGAGCAGCCGTGGGGCGAGGTCAGCCCCGACGCGGCCAGGCGGCTGCTGGTCGCCGCCGTCGAGGCCTTCGCCGAGCGCGGCTATCACGCGACGACGACCCGCGACATCGCGGGCCGCGCGGGCATGAGCCCCGCCGCGCTCTACATCCACTACAAGACCAAGGAAGAGCTGCTCCACCGGATCAGCCGGATCGGCCACGACAAGGCCCTGACGATCCTGCGGACCGCGGCGGACGGCGGGGGCGGCCCGGCCGAGCGGCTCGCGGCGGCGGTGCGCTCCTTCGTCGGCTGGCACGCCGCCCACCACATGACCGCGCGGGTGGTGCAGTACGAGCTGGACGCGCTCGGCGAGGAGCACCGCACGGAGATCGTCGCGCTGCGCCGCAAGTCGGACGCGGCCGTGCGGGACATCATCAACGACGGGGTGCGGGCGGGGGAGTTCGACGTCCCCGACGTGCCGGGCACCACGCTCGCCGTGCTCTCGCTCTGCATCGACGTGGCCCGCTGGTTCAACGCCGCGGGGCACCGGACGCCCGACGAGGTCGGCGCGCTCTACGCCGACCTCGTGCTGCGGATGGTGGGCGCGCGGCCCGCCGGTGCTCAGAAGTAGTAGCGGGACACCGACTCCGCCACGCACGCCGGCTTGTCGCCGCCCTCGCGCTCCACGGTGACCTTGGCCGTCACCTGGACCCCGCCGTCCTTGGTCGGCGTGACGTCCGTGAGCACGGCGGTCGCACGCAGCCGCGAGCCGACCGGCACGGGGGAGGGGAAACGGACCTTGTCCGTGCCGTAGTTGATGCCCATCTTCATGCCCTCGACGCGCATCGTCTGGGGCACCAGGCTCGGCAGCAGGGACAGCGTCAGATAGCCGTGCGCGATGGTCGTGCCGAAGGGGCCCTGCGCGGCCTTCTCCGCGTCCACGTGGATCCACTGGTGGTCGCCCGTGGCGTCGGCGAAGAGGTCGATCCGCTTCTGGTCGATCTCCAGCCAGTCGCTGTACCCGAGCTGCTCGCCGACTCCGGCACGCAGTTCCTCGGGCGACGTGAAGATCCTCGGCTCCGCCATGTCCCTGGCCTCCTAGACGTATGCAGAAACGTGCCCGGCGCCCGGACGGCACCCCGCGGCACGTACGCGGACTAAGCGCTTGCTCAGCATGCTGGGTGTGCCGACGCGTGTCAACGGACCAGCCAGTAGGTTTGGGGCGTGCCCCAGATTCCGGAGAAGGTCCACGAACTCACCGTCGGCCAGCTGGCCGACCGCAGCGGCGTCGCCGTGTCCGCCCTGCACTTCTACGAGTCCAAGGGCCTGATCACCAGCCGCAGGACCGCGGGCAACCAGCGCCGCTACCACCGGGACACGCTGCGCCGCGTCGCCTTCGTCCGCGCCTCCCAGCGCGTGGGCATCCCGCTCTCCACGATCCGCGAGGCCCTCGACTCGCTCCCCGAGGAGCGCACGCCCACCCGCGAGGACTGGGCGCGCCTCTCGGAGGGCTGGCGTTCCGAGCTGGACAAGCGCATCAAGCAGCTCGGCCGGCTGCGCGACCACCTCACCGACTGCATCGGCTGCGGCTGCCTGTCCCTGGACACCTGCGTGCTCTCCAACCCCGACGACGTCTTCGGGGAGCGGCACAGCGGGTCCCGCCTCCTGGTGGACCGGGGGCCCCGCCGCGCCTGAGGGGCGGCCCGCGGTAATTTCTCTGTGCCGGGTCTGGCCGCAACCACCCGAGACGTACCAACGTGTGTTCTGCATAAGGAAGCGTCCGGCACGCGCGGACGCCTCGGCGCGAGGACTCCGATCGGGGGCGAGGCCGATGTCTGTCGCCATCTGTTCACTGCTGTGGGACGCGGCGCGGCACGGAAAGCAGTCCGTCAAGTACGACAGCGACGGCTATCACCTGCTGCGCTTCCCGTACGGCACGGATGACGAGTCGTACGACGTGTGGCACATGCACGACCCGGGGAAGGGCGCCACCAAGCCCTCGAAGTTCCCCGACGCCCGCTCGGGCCTGATCTGGCCCAGCCACGAGGGCTGGGGCGTGCTCTCGGCGATGGTCTTCTGGGAGCCCGACGCGCGCGCGAAGGAGGTCCGCGCGCGCTACGTCCGCGATCCGCTGAACCTGGCGACCGGTTACGACTCCACGGCGACGAACGACTCCGCGCCGACCGGAGGCGGGCAGTACCGCACCTACCTCTGGCAGATGTTCGTGCACCCGGGCACGCCCCTGGGCGTGAAGGTCTCGGCACGCGGCGCGGGAGACGTGAAGCTCACCACGCCGCTGATCCACGCCCAGTTCAAGTTGGCCATCCACACGGGTGTGCTCACCCCCTGACGGCCCGGCCCGTTACGCGGACACCAGGGGCCTCAGCCGCCTCGCCTGCGCCTGGGCCACCGCGTCCGAGGTGAGGACGGGGTCGGGCACGACGATGCCGCAGCCCGTGCAGACCGCTCCCGACGACGGCTCGTGCGCCAGGCCGTGCTTCCACACCAGGGTGGTGTCCGCACAGACGGGGCAGGCCGTGCCCGGCTCCCGCTCCAGCGCCGCGATGAGGCGGCGCAGCGCCTCGGCGAGGGGTTCGTCGGGATGCACGTCGGGGTCGTCGCACCAGGCCACCCCGCAGCCGCCCCAGGTGCAGCGGTGCCAGTCGTCGATGCTGCCCGGGCGCCTGAGCCCGTCGTGCTTCTCCTTGCGGCGGCGCTCCGCGAAGCCCGCCTCGTACGCGAGCCAGACCGCCCGCGCCGCCTCCAGTTCGTTCAGCGCCGCCACCAGCCGCGCCGGGTCGGGAGACCTGTCCTCGGGCGCGAAACCCGCCCGCGAGCACAGGTGGTCCCAGGTCGCCCGGTGGCCGTAGGGGGCGAACCTCTCCAGGCACTTGCGCAGCGAGTACCGCCGCAGTGCCAGATCGCTCTGCGGATCACGCACCTGTCTCGCGAGACTCCGGAATCCGGCCATCGCCCTGCACCTCCGTCACACGTACTTCCGTACTGGTACCCGTGTTCCGTTTTTCGCCGGCGCCGCGGCCCGGACGGATCCGTCGTGGTCCGTCGCGTGCGCGACGACGTCGCCGAGTAGACGTATCGACACGCGATTCGGCTCCCTCATCGCGTGACCTTTTTCCGCCTGCCCCACTGATCTGGGGTGATGCAGACACAAGGGGGGCGCGTTGTGGTGATTCGGAAAAGGCGACGCATGTTCATCTTTCGAGTTGGCCAACCCGCCAGTAGCCTCCGCCGCATCGGCCTTCCGCAGACCCCCGGAGGAGCACCCATGCGACGACGCAACGTCAGGCTCAGAACACTCACCGCGGGGGCGGCGCTCGCGCTCGGCGCCTCCCTGCTCGCGCCCCTGCCAGGGGTGGCCGCCGCCCCGCGGGACCCCGTCGCCGCGGAGCGGTCCGCGGCGGCCGACGACTACTGCGCGGGCCAGTGCGCGGACGTCCTGCCGCCCGGCGCGAACGGCGGCGCGACGCTCGCCGAGATCCTCGCCCACCGGCTGCTCGGCACCCAACCCAAGCACGCCGACGACCAGTTGGGCCCCTACGACGCCCTCTCCTCGGGCTACCCCTCGCTCACCGACGACCGGCTCACCGAGTTCTTCAACGACGCCTCCTTCGGGGTGCCCGGCGACCAGGTCGACTCCGTGACCAAGCCGCGGGACGACGTGACGATCACCCGGGACAAGAAGTACGGCGTCCCGCACATCAAGGGCACCACGCGCTACGGCACCGAGTTCGGCGCGGGCTTCGCCGCCGGGCAGGACCGGCTCTGGCTCATCGACCTGTTCCGGCACATCGGGCGCGGCCAGCTGACCTCGTTCGCGGGCGGCGCACTCGCCAACCAGGGCCTGGAGCAGCAGTTCTGGCCGCAGGCCCCGTACACCGAGCAGGACCTGGAGAAGCAGGTCGAGTACATCAGGTCCACGCAGGGCGAGCGCGGCAAGCAGGCCATGGAGGACGCGCAGGCCTACATCGACGGGCTCAACGCGTACCGCGTGAAGTCCAAGAACGGCCGCTACTTCCCCGGTGAGTACGTCCTGACCGGCAAGATCGACGCGATCACCAACATCGGCGAGATAGAGCCGTTCAAGATCACTGACATGATCGCGCTGGCCTCCGTGGTCGGCGGGCTCTTCGGCAACGGCGGCGGCGGAGAGGTCGAGTCCGCCCTCTCGCTCCTGAAGTCCCAGGAGAAGTACGGCGTCGAGAAGGGCACCGAGGTCTGGGAGGCCTTCCGCGCCCGCAACGACCCCGAGGCCGTCCAGACCATCCACGACGGCACGAGCTTCCCGTACGCGGGCAAACCCGACAAGGCGCGCGGCACCGCACTGCCCGACCCCGGCTCCGTCGAGCGCGAGCAACTCGTCTACGACCGCGAGGGCGGCGCGAAGAGCGGCGCCAAGGACCCGGTGCGGGCGCCCAAGAAGCTCAAGCCGCTGCAGGGCATGTACGACAAGGGCGTGCTGCCCTCCGACCTCTTCCGCCAGGACGGCCACAAGAAGGGCATGTCCAACGCGCTGGTCGTCTCCGGCAAGCACACCGCGAGCGGCAACCCCGTCGCCGTCTTCGGACCGCAGACCGGCTACTTCGCGCCCCAGCTCCTCATGCAGCAGGAACTCCAGGGCCCGGGCATCAGCGCACGCGGCGTCTCCTTCGCGGGCGTCGGCATGTACATCCAGCTGGGCCGCGGCCAGGACTACGCCTGGTCGGCGACCTCCGCGGGGCAGGACATCACCGACACCTACGCCGTCGAGCTCTGCGAGCCGGGCGGCGGCACGCCCACCAAGCAGTCGGCCGGCTACCTCTACCACGGCACCTGCACGCCGATGGAGAAGCTGGAGCGCAAGAACGCCTGGAAGCCCACGCTCGCCGACTCCACCGCCGCGGGCTCCTACCGCATGCAGGTCTTCCGCACCAAGTACGGCATCGTCACGCACCGCGCGCAGGCCGACGGAAAGCCCGTCGCCTATGTCTCGCTGCGCTCCACCTACCGCCACGAGGCCGACTCGATCATCGGCTTCCAGATGCTGAACGACCCGACGTACGTCAAGGACGCCGCGACGTTCAAGAAGGCCGCGCAGAACATCAGCTACGCCTTCAACTGGTTCTACGCCGACTCCCGCGACACCGCGTACTACAACAGCGGTGCCAACCCCGAGCGCGCCGACGGCGTCGACCCCGCGCTGCCCGTCGAGGCCCGACCCGACTACGAGTGGCAGGACTTCGACCCGGCCGACAACACCTCGGCGCAGACACCGCCCGCCGAGCACCCGCAGTCCGTCAACCAGGACTACTACATCTCCTGGAACAACAAGCAGGCCAAGGACTTCAGCACGGCGGGCTTCGGCCTGAGCGCCGTGCACCGCGGCGACCTGCTCGACGGGCGGGTCAAGAAGCTCACCGAGGAGGGCGGCGTCACCCGCGCCTCGCTCACCCGGGCCATGTCCGAGGCCGCCGTGACCGACCTGCGCGGCGAACAGGTGCTGCCCGAGCTCCTCAAGGTGCTGCGCAGCAAGCCGATCACCGACCCGCAACTGGCCAAGGCCGTCCAGCAGTTGGAGGCCTGGCGCAAGGCGGGTGCCCAGCGCAACCAGACGTCGGCGGGGTCCAAGGCGTACGCCCACCCCGACGCCGTGCGTGTCATGGACGCCTGGTGGCCGCTGCTCGTCGAGGCCGAGTTCAAGCCGGGCCTCGGCAAGGACCTGTACGAGGCCCTCACCGCGCAGCTCGCCACCGACGAGTCGCCGTCGGCCGGGCACGGGCCCACCGGGGCGCACGCCGGATCGGCCTTCCAGTACGGCTGGTGGGGCTACGCCGACAAGGACCTGCGCACGGTCCTCGGCGAGCCCGTGCGGGGCGGGCTGGGCGACGCCTACTGCGGCGGCGGCAAGCTGGACGCCTGCCGCGACGCCCTGCTCGGCACGCTCGCGCAGGCCGTCGCCAAGCCGGCCACCGAGGTCTACCCCGGTGACGACGCGTGCAAGGCGGGCGACCAGTGGTGTGCCGACGCGGTCATCCACCGGGCGCTCGGCGGCATCACGCACAAGCCGATCCAGTGGCAGAACCGCCCGACCTACCAGCAGGTCGTGGAGTTCCCGCGGCACCGCCCGTAGCCGCGCACGGCGGTCGGTCTGCCGGTCCGCCGGTCCGCCGGTCTGCCGGTCTGCCGGTCCGTCAGTTTGCCGGTCCGTCAGTTCGTCCCTCGGTCCGTCAGTCCGTCATTCCGCGAGTGGCGGCGGCCCGGATCCCCGGTGCGGGGGTCCGGGCCGCCGCCGGTCCGCGCCCGCCCTCTTCCGTCAGGCGAGCGCGATCCGTCCCGCGGCGAACACCACGCGCGCCAGCTCCTGGTGGCACACGTCGCTGTGCGCGCCGGCCGGCGGACCGCCCCGCCGCACCACCGACGCCACGTCGACGCTCACACAGCCCTTGGCCGGGATCTTCTGGCCCAGCTCGATGCGCCGGGTGCGCGGCACCGACCGCACGCCGTTGTAGCCGATGGCGCCCCACCGCTCCCACAGGTTCAGGAAGCTGGAGGAGTCACCGGCCAGCTTCGACGCCAGCGGGTAGAGCTTGCCCAGCGCGTCGTCGAAGCGCGAGTAGCAGGAGACCAGCGGCCCGTCGACCCGGTCCTGCACGCCGTGCAGGGCACCGCCCCGCGACGTGTCGTGGGGCAGCCGCTCGGCGAACGTGTAGTGCGAGAAGGCTCCTTGGAGCAGCGTCACCGACTTCACCGCCCGCACGTCCGCGGGCATCCCGCGCAACGCGTACGAGACGAGGCGGGCGCCGAAACTGTGGCCGATGAGGTGCACCCTGATGGCCGGCACGTCGGCGGCCAGCAGCCCGATCGCGGGCCCGAGGCCCAGCTGGCCCACCGCGCCCGCCCGCCGCTTCATCGCGTAGTACGTGCCCTGCCGCAGCAGCTCGTGGGCGCCGTCCCACAGCCGCTCGCGGATCTCGCCCAGCAGGGCGGGCTCGCCGGTGTCCGCGCGGGCGGCGGCGAAGAGCTCGCACACCTGGACCGCGTCGTCGGTGAGCATGGCGGGCTCGCCCGCGCCGGTGTCCTGGCCGAAGTGGCGCGCCGGGTGCGTCTCGCGCAGCGAGACCAGCTCGCGCACCTGCCGGCCGAACTCGTAGACCTGCGAGGGCACCCGGGACCGCTCGGCGAGCAGCGCGGCGATCCGGTCGAGGGTCTCCGCGTGGTCGGGGAAGGCGCGGTCGAGCGCCTGCCGGGTCGCCGCGTCGAGCGCGGGCTCGCCCGGCGGCGTGGCGGGGACGGGGGCGGCGGACGGGTCGAAGTCGGGGATCGGTTCGTCGGGGAAGCGGATGGCGGGCCACAGCACCCCGACGTAGCCCAGGCGCACGCCCGGCCCCGCGAGGTCCCGGCACGGGGTGAAGAACCGCCGGTACAGCTTCCTGGCGTCCTTCTTCTCGTTGTTCCAGCCGTGCGCGAAGACGAGCAGATCGGTGACGCGTTCGTGTTCCGCGCCGGCCAGCAGCTCCGCGCGCTGGGTGGTGTCGACGTCGCCGTCGGCGTCGAAGGTCAATTCCCAGTAGGGCTCCACGCCGGTATGGTCCTGCGGTCCTGCCCACCTGGCCAGACGTCGCGCACCACCCGGATCGCGCGACCCGGCCCGCACACCCCTCAGACGAGGTCGCGCTCCCGGGTCTCCGGCAGCGCGAGCACGCAGAGCAGGGAGACGACCGCCATCGCACTCACGTACCAGCCGACGGACGAGGACCCGAAGGCCGCCTGCAGCCGGGTCGCCACCAGCGGCGAGACGGCACCGCCGAGCACACCGCCCAGGTTGTACGCGAGCGAGGCTCCCGAGTAGCGCACGCTCGTGCCGAACAGCTCGGGCAGATACGCGCCCATCGGGCCGTAGACGACGCCCATGCAGAACAGCGCGCCGCCGATGGCGAGGGCGACGAGCACCGGCTGCTCGGTGTCCAGGAGCGGGAAGAGGACGAGGCCCCACACGACCGCGAGCCCCGCCCCGGCCAGCACCAGCCTGCGCCGCCCCGCCGCGTCGGAGCGTGTCGCGGCGAGCCAGGTCCCGGCCGCGAGGAAGAGACAGGCCACCAGGGACAGGCCGAGCATGGTGTCGCGGGAGATGTGCAGGGTGCCGGTGGCGTAGGAGAGGCAGTAGGTCGTGGCCGTGTAGAAGAGGCCGTAGGCGACGACCATGCCGCCCGCGCCGAGGAGCAGTTCGCGGGGATGGCGGCGCAGCACGTCCAGCGTGGGCACCTTGCTGGCCTCCTGCGCCGCCATGACCTCGGCGAAGACCGGCGTCTCGCTGATCCTGAGCCGGACGAACAGGCCGACGGCGACGAGCAGGAAGGAGAGCAGGAACGGCACGCGCCAGCCCCACGAGCGGAACGCGTCGTCGCTCAGGACGGCCGAGAGCAGCCAGAAGACGCCGGTGGCCGCGAAGAACCCGACGGACGGGCCGAGTTGGGGGAAGGCCGCGTACAGTCCGCGCTTCCTGCTCGGCGCGTGCTCCACCGCGAGCAGCGCGGCCCCGCCCCACTCGCCGCCGAGCCCGATGCCCTGGAGGAAGCGCAGCAGGATGAGCAGCGCCGGCGCCCAGATGCCCCACGTGCCGTAGCCGGGCAGCAGCCCGACGAGGGCGGTGGAGAGCCCCATCAGGAGCAGCGAGGCCACCAGGACGGACTTGCGGCCCACGCGGTCGCCGAAGTGCCCGAAGACCACCGAGCCGATGGGCCGGGCCGCGAACGCCACCGCGTAGGTGGAGAACGAGGCGAGGGTGGCGTTGACCGGGTCGAGGGTGGGGAAGAACGCCTCGTTCAGGACCAGGGCGGCGGCCGTGCCGTAGATGTAGAAGTCGTAGAACTCGATGGCCGTCCCGATGAAGGAGGCCACCGCCACCCGGCGCAGGCTCTCCGGGCTGCCGTCGGCGCCCTGGACGTCCCGGACCTGCCGCTTCTCGATTGCTGTCGCGTCGCTGTGCACGACCGGCACTCTCTTGGTGCGTGTAGGGGGCAGTCAATACCCGGGACGGCTCGTCTCGACCACTGAGATGTGGCCCCTCCGCGGCCCCTTCCGCGGGGGCTGCCCCACCGCGGCCGGCGCGTGTAGGTTCTGCGGCATGGCGGAATTCATACTGGTGGCAGGCGCGTGGCTCGGCTCCTGGGTATGGGAGGACGTGGCCGCCGAACTGCGGGCCGCCGGGCACGGCGCCCACCCGCTGACCCTCTCCGGCCTCGCCGACAAACAGCACCTCCCGGCCGACCAGGAGACCCACGTCCGGGACGTCGTGGACGAGGTCGAGCGCCTGGGCCTGCGCGACGTCGTCCTCGTCGGGCACAGCTACGCGGGCATCCCCGTGGGCCAGGCGGCCGAGCGGCTCGGCGACCGGCTCGCCCGCGTCGTGTTCGTGGACGCCGCCGTCCCGGTGGACGGCGAGTCCTTCGCCTCCCTGTGGTGGCAGGGCGAACCGGCCTTCCGGGCCCGGCTCGCCGAGGACGGCGGCGACTGGTCGCTGAACGCGGCCGACTTCGACGGGCAGGGGCTGGACAGCGAGCAGATCGCCCGGATCGCCGGCGGCTCGACCCCGCACCCCGGCGCCACCCTCACCGGGCCCGCGGTCCTCGCCCGCCCCCTCGGCGAACTGCCCGCCACGTACATCAAGTGCCTGCTCGACGGCGACGAACCCTCGGACGACGCCGCCGAACTGCTCAAGAGCGACCGCTGGCGCCTCGTCGAGATGGACACCGGCCACTGGCCGATGTTCTCCCAGCCCCACGAACTGGCCCACATCCTGCACGCGAGCGTACGAAGTACGGCCTAGGCCGTGGCCTATGCGTAGCGCAGATACCGGCGCCGAACCCCGCGGAAGCGGTCGAGGTCGTCCTGCCAGGCGGCCGTCACCTCGTCCGTCCCGGCGCCCGCGTCGATCGAGGTGCGCACCAGGGGCGAGCCCGTCAGCTTGTCGATCCAGTGGTCGGGGCGCCAGGCGAAGCCGCTCCACACCTGCTTCGCCGTGACCAGCAGCGCGACGCCGGTGCGCACCGGGTCGTACGACTCCCGGTCGTGCACGTGCAGTTGCACCCCGCCGACGGTCTTCCCGGAGAACTTGGAGAAGGTGGGGGAGAAGTACGCCTCCCTGAAGTGCACGCCGGGCAGACCGAGTTCGCCGAGGGCCGCGGCCCACCGCCGGTCGACGCCCGCCGCGCCGAGCAGCTCGAAGGGGCGGGCGGTGCCGCGCCCCTCGGAGAGGTTCGTGCCCTCGAACAGGCAGGTGCCCGGGTAGACCAGGGCGGTGTCGGGCGTCGGCATGTTCGGGCTCGGCGGCACCCACGGCAGCCCCGACGCGTCGAAGAAGTCGCCGCGCCGCCACCCCGTCATCAGGACCGTCGCGAGCTCGACGGGGTGCTCCAGGAACTCCCCGTTGAACAGCAGCGCCAGCTCCGCGACCGTCATCCCGTGCGCCTGCGCGATCGGCTCGCGCCCCACGAAGCTCGCGAACTTCCGCCGCAGGACCGGCCCGTAGGCCTCCCGGCCGGTCACCGGATTCGGCCGGTCGAGCACCACCAGCCGCTGCCCGGCGCGCCGCGCGGCCACCATGCAGTCGTACAGCGTCCAGATGTACGTGTAGAAGCGGGCGCCCACGTCCTGGATGTCGAAGACCAGCGTGTCCGCGCCCGACCCCGCGAAGACGTCCGCGAGCTCCTTGCCGCTCCTGCCGTACGTGTCGTACACGGGCAGTCCGGTCGCCGGGTCGTCGTGCCGCCCCTCGGAGCCGCCCGCCTGCGCGGTGCCGCGGAAGCCGTGCTCGGGGCCGAAGACCGCGGCCACGTCCACCCGCGGGTCGGCGTGCAGCACGTCCACGATGTGGCGGGCGTCGCGGGTCACGCCGGTGGGGTTGGTGATCACGCCGATCCGCTGTCCCGCCAGGGGCGCGTAGCCGTCGGCCGCCAGCCGCTCGAAGCCGGTGCGCAGCCGGGGCGCGGCGGGCGCGGGCGCGTCCGGGAGCGGGGTGCCCGACGCCGTGCCGGGCGGGACCATCGCGGTGCCCGCGGTCGCGGCGAGGAGCCCTCGCCTGGAGAGGTTCATGGCCCCGCACGCTAGCGCCCGCGGCCCGCCGCACGAACGAACCCGGCCCGCACGCCCCCCTTTCGCCACGACATACCGACTGGTTAGTCTGCCAGCGAAGCCGAGCCGCAGGCCGAAGGAGAACACTCGTGGAGACCCTGCAGGACAAGGGAGTCGTCGTCACCGGCGCGGGAGGCGGGATCGGGGCCGCGCTCGCCCGCCGGTTCGCCGCCGAAGGGGCGCGCGTCGTGGTCAACGACCTGGACGGCGCCAAGGCCGCGGCCGTCGCCGACGAGGTGGGCGGCATCGCCGTGCCGGGCGACGCGTCCGTGATCGTGCCCGAGGCCCGCGAGGCCCTCGGCGGCACCGTCGACGTGTACTGCGCCAACGCGGGGCTCGGCTCCGGCGGCAGCGAGGCCGCGCCCGAGGAGGTCTGGGCCGCGGCCTGGGACGTCAACGTGATGGCGCACGTGCGGGCGGCCCACGCGCTGCTGCCCGACTGGCTGGAGCGCGGCGGCGGCCGCTTCGTCTCCACCGTCTCCGCGGCCGGCCTGCTCACGATGATCGGCGCCGCGCCCTACAGCGTCACCAAGCACGGCGCGTACGCCTTCGCCGAGTGGCTCTCGCTCACCTACCGGCACCGCGGGATCAAGGTCCACGCGATCTGCCCGCAGGGCGTGCGCACCGACATGCTCGCCGCCACCGGCACCGCGGGCGACCTCGTGCTCACCCCCACTGCGATCGAGCCGGACGACGTGGCCGAAGCACTCTTCACCGGCATCGCGCGCGACGACTTCCTGATCCTGCCGCACCCCGAGGTCGCCGCGTACTACCAGGCCCGCGCCGCCACCCCCGACAAGTGGCTCACGGGCATGAACCACCTCCAGCAGAAGTGGGAGGAGACCGAGCGGTGAGCACCCCCTTCCCCACCGGGTCCCGGTACGCCGCCAAGCCCTGGCTCGGCCGCCTCAGCGACGTCCAGCGCGCCCCCGTGCGGCCCGCCCCCTCCGTGGTCCACGCCTTCCGCGACGCCGTCGCCCGCGCCCCGGAACACACCGCGCTCGCCTACTTCGACGGACGCCTGACCTACCGCGAGACCGACGCGCTCAGCGACTCCGTCGCCGGGCACCTGGCCGCCCGCGGCATCGCCCGCGGCGACCGCGTCGCGATCCTCCTGCAGAACACCCCGCACTTCGTGCTCGCGCTGCTCGGCGCGTGGAAGGCGGGCGCGACGGTCGTCCCCGTCAACCCGATGTACAAGGCGGCCGAGGTCGGCCATGTCCTCGCCGACGCCGGGGTGAGCGCCCTGATCTGCGCCGACCGCGCCTGGGAGGCCTATCTGCGCGACGCGGCGGCGGGCTCGCCCGTCGGCACCGTCCTGACCGCCTGTCAGCTGGACCTGCAGTCCCGCGACGACCGCCGGGTCCTCGACTTCGGGCGCGCCGCCCCCGCCGACGACGCCGACGACCTGGTGGCCGTCGCCCGCCGGGGCCTGCCCGCCCCCGCCGACCGCGAACCGGGCCCGTCCGACATCGCGCTGATCAGCTACACCTCGGGCACCAGCGGCACCCCCAAGGGCGCCATGAACACCCACGGCAACATCACCTACAACGCCGAACGCCAGCGCACTGGCTCCGGAATCCCCGAGGGCTCCTGCTACTTCGCCATGGCGCCGCTCTTCCACATCACCGGCATGGTCGCCCAGATCGCCGCGTGCGTCGCCAACGCGGGCACCCTCGCGCTCGCCTACCGCTTCGAGGCCGGAGTGGTCCTCGACGCCTTCGCCGAGCACCGCCCCGCCTACACGGTGGGCCCCTCCACGGCCTTCATGGCGCTCGCCGCCCACCCGTCGGTGACCCGCGCGCACTTCGACTCCTTCGTGATGATCTCCTCGGGCGGCGCGCCGCTGCCCCCGGCGCTCGTGGAGCAGTTCCGCGCGTCCTTCGGCCCCTACCTCCACAACGGCTACGGCCTCACCGAGTGCACCGCCCCCTGTGCCTCCGTGCCCCCGGGCCAGGAAGCACCGGTCGACCCGGTCTCGGGCACCCTCGCCGTCGGCGTCCCGGGTCCCGAGACGGTCGTACGCATCCTGGACGACCGGGGCGAGGAGGTGCCGTTCGGCGAGCAGGGCGAGATCGTCGTCGGCGGACCGCAGGTGGTGCCCGGCTACTGGCGGCGGCCCGAGGCCACCGCCGAGACCTTCCCCGGCGGCGAACTGCGCACCGGCGACATCGGGTTCATGGACACGGCCGGCTGGCTCTATGTCGTCGACCGCAAGAAGGACATGATCAACGCGTCCGGCTTCAAGGTGTGGCCGCGCGAGGTCGAGGACGTCCTCTACACCCACCCCGCCGTGCGCGAGGCGGCCGTCGTCGGCATCCCCGACAGCTACCGCGGGGAGACCGTCAAGGCCTACGTCAGCCTGCGTCCCGGCAGCGACACCGGGCCCGACGAGCTGACCGCGTACTGCAAGGAGCGGCTCGCCGCGTACAAGTACCCGCGCGACGTCGAGGTCCTCGCGGAGTTGCCGAAGACGACAAGTGGGAAGATCCTCCGGCGGGAACTGCGTTCCCGCACCCGTGACAGCAAGTGACGCGAAAGGCAGGTGGCGGCAGTGGCCCGAACGACGGACGGTGACGGCACGCCCGTCCCGCAGCGGCTGCTGGCCGCCGCCACCCGGCTCTTCGCCGACCAGGGCTACGACCGGACGTCGGTGCAGGAGATCGTGGAGGCCGCCGGGGTCACCAAGGGCGCCCTGTACCACTACTTCGGCTCCAAGGACGACCTCCTGCACGAGGTCTACGCCCGGCTGCTGCGCGTCCAGCAGGAGCGTCTTGACGCCATCGCGGACGCCGACGCGCCGGTCGCCGACCGGGTCCGCGACGCGGCCGCGGACGTCGTGGTCACCATCATCGACAACCTCGACGACGCGTCGATCTTCTTCCGCTCCATGCACCACCTGGGGCCGGAGAAGAACAAGCAGGTCCGCGCCGAGCGCCGCCGCTACCACGAGCGCTTCCGGGCGCTGATCGAGGAGGGCCAGGAGTCCGGCGTCTTCTCCACGGCGACCCCGGCGGACCTGGTGGTCGACTACCACTTCGGCTCGGTCCACCACCTGTCCACCTGGTACCGCCCCGACGGCCCCCTGACCCCCCGGCAACTGGCCGACCACCTCGCGGACCTGCTGCTGCGGGCGCTCAGACCCTGAGCCGGGGGCGCGGGGGACGGCCCACCGAGCCACGGCACACCCGCGGCTACAGGTACCTCTTCAGCTCCCGCCGGGCCAGGGACCGCTGATGCACTTCGTCGGGCCCGTCGGCCAGTCTCAGCGTGCGCGCCGCCGCCCACAGCTCCGCCAGCGGGAAGTCCTGGCTCACCCCGCCCGCGCCGTGCAGCTGCACCGCCTTGTCGAGGATGTCGACCACCGCGCGCGGAGTCGCGATCTTGATCGACTGGATCTCCGTGTGCGCCCCCTTGTTGCCGACCGTGTCCATCAGCCAGGCCGTCTTGAGGACGAGCAGCCGCAGCTGCTCCACGGCGACCCGGGCGTCCGCGATCCACTCCTGCACGACGCCCTGCCGCGCCAGCGGCTTGCCGAACGCGGTACGCGCGACCGCGCGCCGGCACATCAGCTCGATGGCCCGCTCGGCCATGCCGATCAGCCGCATGCAGTGGTGGATGCGGCCGGGGCCCAGCCGCGCCTGGGCGATGGCGAAGCCGCCGCCCTCCTCGCCGACGAGGTTCGCGACGGGGACCCGGACCCGGTCGAGGACCACCTCGGCGTGCCCGCCGTGGTAGTGGTCCTCGTACCCGTACACCCGCATGGCGCGCCGGACCTCGACCCCGGGGGTGTCGCGGGGGACCAGCACCATGGACTGCTGGCGGCGGATGTCGGCGCCGTCCGGATCGGTCTTGCCCATCACGATGAAGACGGCGCAGTCCGGGTTCATCGCCCCGGAGATGTACCACTTGCGGCCGGAGACGACGTACTCGTCGCCCTCCCGCTCGATGCGCGTGGTGATGTTCGTGGCGTCCGAGGAGGCCACCTCCGGCTCGGTCATCGCGAAGGCCGAGCGGATCTCACCGGCGAGCAGCGGCTCCAGCCACCGCTTGCGCTGCTCGTCGGTGCCGAACTGCGCGAGCAGCTCCATGTTGCCGGTGTCGGGCGCCGCGCAGTTCAGAGCGGTGGGCGCGAGCTGCGGGGAGCGGCCGGTGATCTCGGCGAGCGGCGCGTACTGGAGGTTGGTGAGCCCCGCGCCGGGCCCGGTGCCCGGCCCGCCGTGGTGGTCCACGAAGAACAGGTTCCACAGGCCCTGCCTGCGGGCCTCGGCCTTCAGCTCCTCGACCACGGCCGGGGTGTCCCACGGCGAGGCGAGTGCGGCGCGCTGCTCGTCGGCGACCGCCTCGGCCGGGTACACGTGCGTGTCCATGAAGGCGAGCAGCTTCTCGCGCAGCTCTTCGGTGCGCGCGTCGAATGCGAAGTCCATGACGCCGGGTCAGCCTTCCTGCCGTGCCTGGAGCGTGCGGCGGCCGTGCTCGATGAAGACGGGCACCAGCTCGCCGATCCGGTCGAATCCCGCGCCGACGGTCTGCCCGAGCGTGTAGCGGTAGTGGATGCCCTCCAGGATCACGGCGAGCTTGAACCAGGCGAACGCCGTGTACCAGGAGACGGCCGACACGTCGCGCCCTGAGCGGGCCGCGTACCGCTCGATCAGCTCGGCCGGGTCGGGGTGGCCCGGCGCGCCCGCGGTGGTGCTGACGGGGGAGTCGGGCACCTCCAGCTTCGCGCTGTACATCACGAGCAGGCCCAGGTCGGTGAGGGGATCGCCGAGCGTGGACATCTCCCAGTCGAGAATGGCCTTGATCCGGTCGTCGTCGCCGATCAGGACGTTGTCCAGGCGGTAGTCGCCGTGCACGACGGTGGCGGCGGGGGAGGCGGGCAGCGCCCGCCCGAGGGCGGCGTGCAGCTCGTCGATGCCGGGGAGCTCGCGGTTGCGGGACGCGTCCAGCTGCTTGCCCCAGCGGCGCAGCTGCCGGTCGAGGAAGCCCTCGGGGCGTCCGAAGTCGCCGAGCCCTGCCGCGACGGGGTCGACGGCGTGCAGGTCGACCAGGGTGTCGACGAGCCCGAGCACCGCGGCGCGGGTGCGCTCGGGGCCGAGCGGGGCGAGCTCCTGCGCGGTGCGGTACGGCGTCCCGTCGACGAACTCCATCACGTAGAACGGCGCGCCGAGCACGGCCTCGTCCTCGCAGAGCAGGACGGGCGCGGGCACCGGGACGTCGGTGCGGTGCAGGGCCTCGATGACCCGGTGCTCGCGCTTCATGTCGTGCGCGGTGGCCAGCACATGGCCCAGCGGGGGCCGCCGGACCACCCACCGCGAGACGCCGTCGGTGACCGCGTAGGTGAGGTTGGACCGGCCGCCCTCGATGAGCCGGGCCGACAGCGGCCCGCCGACCAGGCCGGGCCGCTCGCGGTCGAGGTGGCCGCGCACCTGGTCGAGGTCGAGGCCCGGTGGGTGGACTGAGCTCATCGGTCGCTCCTGATCGGCGTGGTGGTGACGTGTCACCCCATGATGCCGACCAGTCGGTATGCCGTCCAGAGGCTGCCGTGCCCGGTGCTCAGTGGTCGTCCCAGTGGCCGTCGTGCTCCGCGTGCCGGTGCCCGTCGTGCAGGTAGTCCACGTGGTCGCCGTGCGTGACGGCGTCGTGCCCGCAGCCGTCGCCGTGCCGGTGGTCGTGGCCCTGGTGCGTGGTGTGGCCGCTGGGCTCGCACTCGTCGTAGTGGTCGGTGTGCAGACGGTGCAGGTGTCCGTCGTGCGCGTAGTCGACGTGGTCGCCGTGCGGCACCTCGGGGTGGCCGCAGGCCGGGCCGTGGACGTGGTCGTGCACCGGGTGTTCGTGGTGGAGCGCGGTCATGACGCACACCTTCCGTGACGTGGGGGCTGACCCTCTCAGGCTAGCCCCCGATGCCCCGTTATCGGCGTTATGGGACCCTTGTCGTCGATGCCCCGACCTCCGCGAAGGCGACCGTGATGAAGGCGATCAGCTACCGCAGTTACGGCGGACCCGAAGTCCTCGAGTACGGGGAGGTGCGCGACCCCAAGGTCGGGCCCGACTCCGTCCTGGTGAAGGTGCGGGCCGCCGCCGTGAACCCCGTCGACTGGAAGTGCCGCGAGGGATACCTCGACGGCGCGCTCGACCCGGTCTTCCCGGTGATCCCGGGCTGGGACGTGGCCGGTGTGGTGGTCCAGCCGGGCGCCGCCGTCCCGGAGTTCGCCGTCGGGGACGAGGTCATCGGGTACGTCCGCGAGGACTTCCTCTCGCGCGGCACCTTCGCCGAGTACGTGGCGGCGCCGGTGCGCACCCTGGCCCGCAAGCCGCGCAACCTCGGCTTCGAGGAGGCCGCGGGGCTGCCGCTCGCCGGGCTCACCGCCTACCAGGTCGTCACGCAGGCGCTGGCGGTGACCGAGGGCGACGTCGTCCTCGTGCACGCGGCGGCCGGCGGTGTCGGCTCGATCGCGGTGCAGCTCGCCCGGCACGCGGGCGCCCGCGTCATCGGCACCGCGAGCGAGCGCAACCACGCCTTCCTCCGGGAGCTCGGCGCCGAGCCGGTCACCTACGGGGACGGGCTCGTGGACCGGGTCCGCGCGCTCGCCCCCGAGGGGGTCGACGCCGCCTTCGACACGGTCGGCGGCGACGCGCTGAAGGCTTCCGTCGAACTCCTCGCGCCGGGCGGCCGTCTCGCGTCCATCGCGGACGGCGGGGTGATCGGCCTGGGCGGCCACTACTGCTTCGTACGCCCCGACGCGACCGACCTGCGGCGCCTGGCCGAGCTCGCCGAGCAGGACGTCGTGACCGTCCACGTCGACGCGACGTTCCCGCTGGAGCGGGCGGACGACGCGCACCGGCTGAGCGCGGAGGGCCGCACCCGGGGCAAGATCGTCGTGACCGTCGACTGGGCGGACTGACCCGGGCGCGGCTCAGCACACCCTCTGGGCGGACTGACCCGGGCGCCGCTCAGAACACCATCGCCGCGGCGCACACCGCGAGCGCCAGCGTGCACAGCGCCGCCGTCCGCGCGCCCCGCACCGTCAGCGGCCGGGGCCTGGCCGCGGTCAGGGCGACCATCCTGCGGTGCGCGACCGCGAGGAAGCCGAGCCAGAGCAGCAGGCACAGGGCGCCGGCGAGCAGCCCGGTCGTGCTCGCCCCGCCGTGCAGCACGGCGCGCGCCGCGAGGACCGCGGCGACCGTGCAGGAGAGCGTCGTACGCCGCCACGCGAGCCGGGTCCGCTCCGGCTGGAGCCCCGGGTCGCGGACCCCCTCCCCGGCCCGCGTCATCCCTCCCACCCGAAGAGCACGACCACGACCATGGCGAGCGCCACCACCGCGACCGCGAGGCTCAGCACCGCGGGGAAGCGGCTGGCCGGCAGGTCGTCGCCGCGCCGCATCGCGCGTTCGCAGCGCACCCAGTGGTTGACCGCGCGCAGCGAGCTCAGCACGCCCGCGCCGAGCAGCGCGAGCGCGAGTCCGATCCGCCATCCCCAGCGCAGGTCCGGCAGGAACTGGTCGACGGCGAAGCCGCCCCCGATGAGCGCGAGGGCGGTGCGCAGCCAGGCCAGGAAGGTCCGCTCGTTGGCGAGGGAGAAGCGGTAGTCGGGGGTGTCGCCCTCCTCGCGGACGCGCCCGGGGGCGAACCACAGCCGCAGGCTCTGTACGAAGTTGCTCACGTCCGCACCATAAGCCGTGGTGATCAGCCCGCGCGGAACGCCCTCAGCCGGTGGTGGGCGGCGAGCCCGTCCGGCACCCACTCCCACGTGTCGAGCCGCCGCGCGAGCTCCTCGTCGGTGACGAAGGCGTGCCAGGCGACCTCCTCGGCCTGCGGGTCCACCGGCAGGTCGCAGCGCACCTCGTAGACGTGGGACCACCAGGAGTGCCCGGCGCCGTCGTCGTAGAGGAACGTGAACAGCGGTGTGGGGCGCGGCAGTCCCTCGACGCCCAGCTCCTCCTGCGCCTCGCGCAGGGCCGCGTCGTCGCACGACTCGCCCGCCCCGACCACACCGCCCACGAACATGTCGTACAGCGAGGGGAAGACCAGCTTGACCGGGGTGCGGCGGTGCACGAACACCCGGCCCCGGGCGTCCCGCACCTCGATGAACACGCAGCGGTGGCGCAGGCCCCGCGCGTAGACCTCGCCGCGCGGCGCCTCGCCGACGACCCGGTCGTGCTCGTCGACGACGGCCAGGATCTCGTCGCGGGGGTCGGCCGGTCCGGCCGCGGGATCGCTCATGGCGACCATCCAACCCCACGGCCGCACGCGACCCCGGCGCGGGGCGCCGTCACTGCCCCATGACGTACTTGACCGTGGGACCCGCGGTCCAGCCGCCGTCGACGGCGAGCTCCGCGCCGGTCACGTAGGACGCGGCGTCCGAGAGCAGGAAGACCATGGCGCCCGCGATCTCGTGCGGCTCGCCCACCCGGCCCATCGGGGTGTTGGGGTAGTTGCCCTCGCCCTTCTCGATGCCGACCTGGGCGGTCATCGGGGTGTACGTCATGCCGGGGTGCACGGAGTTGACCCGGATGCGGGCGGTGCCGAGCTCCACCGCGCCGATCTTGGTCAGGCCGCGCACGCCCCACTTGGAGGCGCCGTACCCGGCGGTGAGCGCGAGGCCCATCAGGCCCGCGGCGGACGAGATGTTGACGATCGAGCCGCCGCCGGCCTCCTTCATGGCGGGCACGACGGTCTTCATGCCGATGAACACGCCGGTCAGGTTGATGTCGAGGACCTTGCGGAAGTGCTCGACGGACTCCGACTCCAGGAACTGGCCGGTGGATATCCCGGCGTTGTTCACCAGGCCGTGGACCGCCCCGAACTCGGCGACCGCGAGATCGGTGACGCGCTGCCAGTCCTCCTCGGACGTCACGTCGTGGTGCGCGAAGCGGGCGCGCTCGCCGAGCTCGGCGGCGGTGGCCCTGCCCTCCTCGTCCAGGACGTCGGTGAGGACGACGTGGGCGCCCGCGGCGATCGCCTGGCGCGCGGCCTCCGCGCCGAGGCCGCGCGCGGCGCCGGTGATGATGACGGTCCGTCCGGTGAGGTCGTGCTGGGTCATGAGGGGTCTCCAAGGGTGGGTTGCGGGGCCCGCAGCAGGGCTGCGGTGGTCTCGACGAGATCCGCGAGGAAGACGTCCTCGCCGGTCAGGGGGGTGGCGCCGGTCAGGTACTGGCGGGCGCGGTCGCCCAGGGCGGCGCCGACCATGGTCAGCGCGAGGTCGAGGCGCTCCAGGCGGACCGGCTCGGGGAGTCCGGGCGCCAGCCGGGCCACGCGGTCCTCCACGCGCCCGATCAGCGTCCAGTAGACGGTGCCGTCGAGGGTGGGGTGCGGGGTGCGGGTGCGCACGCCGCTCTCGTGGCTGAGCTGCGCGGAGATCCGCAGACAGCGTCGCCCGCGCTCGGTGCGCAACTCGCTGGCCTCGGCGTTCATCAGGGCGGTGAGCAGCCCGCGCAGGTCGGCCGCGGTGCCCCCGGCGCGCTCCAGCTCGGCGGTGAGGACCTGCTCGGTGCGGCGCTGGCGCTCGGCCATCACGGCGTCGAGCAGGCCGCCGCGGGAGCCGAAGTGGTACTGGACGGCGGACGGATTGCTCTGGCCCGCGAGCCGGACGATGTCCCTGAGCTGGGCGCCGTCCACGCCCTGGGCGGCGAAGACCTCCTCGCCGGCCCGGATGAGCTTCTCCCGGGTCTCGGGACCCGATGTTCTGGCCATGGCTTCATTCTAATGCCGACCATTATTAAAAAGCGAGCGCTCAGCGAGCTCGTGCGTGTGGGGGGGGAGTGGGAGTGGGAGGGGGCGTCGGTGAGGCCGGTGAGGCCAATGAGGCCGGCGACCGGCGCCGGGTCACCCCGGCAGCGGAAGCCGCTCCCGCCCCGGCCCGTGCCCGGCGCCCGGCATCGCGGGGTGCAGCCCGAGCAGCACCACCCCCGCCACGATCGCCGCGAGCCCCGACGCCTCCCACGCGAGCGCCGCCGTGTCGGTCCGCAGCCGGTCGCCGAGGAAGCCGACGCCGCACGCGATCCCGGCCAGCGGCTGCGCGGCGGTCAGGGCGGGCAGCGACATCCGCAGGGGCGCCGTCTCGAAGGCGCTCTGCACCAGGACCAGCCCGACGACGCCGAGCGCCAGCACCCCGTACGGCTGCCAGCCCGTGAGGAGTTCGGCGAGGCCGCCCGCGGAGAACCGCTGTCCGCTCACCCGCGTCAGCGCGTCCTGCACGCCGTACAGCAGCCCGGCCGCGAGGGCGAGCAGCACCGGTCCGGAGCCGAGCGGGGAGCGTTTCGCGTACGCCGCGAGGAGCAGCGCGGTGCCCGCCATCACGCCGATGATCAGCCAGTGCCGGACCGGGTCGGTCACGGCGTCGCCGCCGCGCGGCTCGCCCGCCACGATGAACGCCGTGACGCCGCCCGCGAGCAGCGCGAGCCCGGCCCAGCCCTGGCGACCCAGCGGCTGCTTCGTCTGGTGACGGGACAGGGCCAGGGCGAACAGGAGGTTGGTGGCGAGGAGCGGTTCGACGAGCGAGACCTCGCCCCGGCCCAGGGCGACCGCGCCGAGCGCCATCCCGCACACCATCAGGCCGATCCCGGCCAGCCAGCGCGGCACCCGCACCAGGTCGAGCAGCAGCCGCGGCGAGAGGAAGTCGCCCAGCGGGGCCTGCCGCGCCGCGTTCTGCTGCAGGACGAAGCCGAGGCCGAGGCAGCAGGCGGCACCGACGGCGAGGGCGAGGACCAGAACCGACACGTCACATACCTGGAGACGGGGGGGCGGGGGTGCGGGGCCGGGCCCCGGCGGAGGAGAAAGGAGACTTTGCCGACGATAGCGGCCATCCGTCCCCCCGCGCACCCGCGCACTCGCTCTCGACGGGGTTGCTCCCCGCTGCCGGTTGACGTGCGTCACTCGGCTGTCCAGGATCTGACCTGTCCGGGTTCTGACCCGCCGGTAACCTTGCGGGACCTTGTCGAGGAGGACGACCTCAATGGCGTACGACGCAGATGTGATCGTGATCGGGGCGGGGCTGGCCGGACTCGCGGCGACCGCGGAGCTGGTGGACGCGGGCCGCCGGGTCGTCCTCGTCGACCAGGAGCCCGAGCAGTCCATCGGCGGGCAGGCGCACTGGTCCTTCGGCGGGCTCTTCTTCGTGGACTCGCCGGAGCAGCGCCGGCTGCGGATCAAGGACTCGCACGCCCTCGCCCTCCAGGACTGGCTGGGCACGGCCGCCTTCGACCGGCCGGAGGACCACTGGCCGCGCCAGTGGGCCGAGGCGTACGTGGACTTCGCGGCCGGTGAGAAGCGGTCCTGGCTGCACGGCCAGGGCGTGCGGTTCTTCCCCGTGGTCGGCTGGGCCGAGCGCGGCGGGTACGACGCGCAGGGCCACGGCAACTCCGTGCCGCGCTTCCACATCACCTGGGGGACGGGCCCCGGTCTGCTCGCGCCGTTCGTGCGCCGGGTGCGCGCCGGGGTGGCCCGCGGCCTGGTCGAGCTGCGCTTCCGGCACCGCGTCACGGGCCTCGCGCGCAGCGCGGGCAGCGTCGACACGGTCACCGGCGAGGTCCTCCAGGCGTCCTCCGTCGAGCGCGGCGGGGCCAGCAGCCGCGAGGTGACCGGGACCTTCGAGCTGCGTGCCCAGGCGGTGATCGTCACCTCCGGCGGCATCGGCGGCAACCACGACCTGGTCCGCGCCAACTGGCCCGAGCGGCTCGGCACCCCGCCGCGGAAGATGATCTCCGGGGTGCCCGCGCACGTGGACGGCAAGATGCTCGGCATCGCCGAGGACGCCGGGGCGCGCCTGATCAACCGCGACCGCATGTGGCACTACACCGAGGGCATCGAGAACTGGAACCCCATCTGGGACCGGCACGGCATCCGCATCCTGCCGGGCCCCTCCTCGTTGTGGCTCGACGCACGCGGCAACCGGCTGCCCGTGCCGCTCTTCCCCGGCTTCGACACCCTCGGCACCCTCGACCACATCATGAAGACCGGTCACGACCACACCTGGTTCGTCCTCAACCAGCGGATCATCGGCAAGGAGTTCACCCTCAGCGGGTCCGAGCAGAACCCCGACCTGACCGGCAAGTCCGTGCGCGGCGTCATCGACCGGGCGCGGGCCGACGTGCCGGGCCCGGTCAAGGCGTTCATGGACCACGGCGTCGACTTCGTGGTCGAGAAGGACCTGGGCGCCCTCGTGCGCGGCATGAACGCGCTCACCGAGAAGCCGCTCATCGAGGAGGCCGCGCTCGCCCGCACCCTCGCCGCGCGCGACCGGGAGATCGCCAACCCCTTCACCAAGGACCTCCAGGTCACGGCCATCCGCGGGGCCCGCAAGTTCCTCGGCGACCGGCTCATCCGGGCCGCCGCCCCGCACCGCGTCCTCGACCCGAAGGCCGGCCCGCTGATCGCCGTGCGCCTCAACATCCTGACCCGCAAGACCCTCGGCGGCCTGGAGACCGACCTCTCCTCCCGGGTCCTGACCGAGGGCGGCGCGCCGCTGCCGGGCGTGTACGCGGCCGGGGAGGCCGCCGGATTCGGCGGCGGGGGAGTGCACGGCTACCGCTCGCTCGAAGGCACCTTCCTCGGCGGCTGCCTCTTCTCGGGGCGCGCCGCGGGCCGCGCCGCCGCCCGCGACGTGAGCTGACCGCCGCCTCCGTGACGCGGTGTCATCCCAGGTGAGGGGCGAAGTCGGCAGATTGTGCGACGAGTTGGTGAAGAGCGGGACACCGCGCGGCCTTGACGTGGAGCGGTGCCTACCGCTTTGCTGTGCGTGATCATCCGTACGCAAGCCGCGCCGGGGAGGACGTCCCGCGGTGTCACCACCCCCGCCCCCACTGGGCCGCTCCCGCAAGAAGTCCGCGGGACACGCCTTCGACGCCGCCCTCGACGACGCCGCACTCGTCACCGCCCGAGCCGCCCTGGCGCAGGGCCGCTGGACCGAGGTCCGCGCGCTGCTCGCGGCCACCGGCGACGACTGGGACCGCAGGGGGCACCGCTTCGACGTGCTCGGACGGGAGCCCACCACGACCGCGTGGGCGCGCGACTGGCGGCTCGCCGAGCCCGAGAGCCACGACGCGGAGGTGCTGCTCGCCTTCGCCGCCGTGCACAAGGCGCTGCGCGGCAAGGAGCGTTCGGACCGGGTGCGCGCGAGATGCCGGGACGCGGCGGCGCGGGTGCCCGCCGACCCGACCCCGTGGCTCGCGCTGCTCCTCCTGGAGCGTTCGCTGGGCCGCGAGGAGGACGTCGTCCGCCTCTTCGACGAGATCCGCCACCGCCACCCCGAACACCACCACGCCCACCACCTGATGGTGGCCCGGCTCGCCGAACGGCGCCCCGGCGCAGGGCAGGACCCGATGCACGAGGTGTACGACTTCGCGTCCTGGGCCGCCGAACAGGCGCCCGCCGACTCACCGTTGGCCGTGCTCCCGGTCGTCGCGCACGCCGAGCGCTACCGGGTGCTCGCCGCCGCGGGCCTGGAGGCGGTCGACCCCGCGGCCTCCCTGCACTGGGTCGGACGGCGGGCCCGCGGCGTCATGAAGGCGGCCTTCGACTGGTGGCTGGAGTGGGAGACGCCCGGCGAGGCGGGCCACCCGCGCTGCCACGTCGACCTCAACTTCCTGGCCCACGCGAAGTCCTGCGAGGGCCGGGCGGCCGAGGCCGCCGCGCTCTTCCACCGCATCGGACGGCACGCCACCCCGGCCCCCTGGTCGTACCCGGACCGGGACCCGTACGAGGCGTTCGCCGCGGCCCGGGCCCTCGCGTTCGGCTCGGCCTGAGCCCTCCCCCTTCTCCCCCCTCTCCCCCCTCTCACCCTCCCCCCTCAGATCCACCCGCTTCACCGCTTCACCGCTTCACACTTCGTCCCCGATCCGTACCTCCGAAAGGACAACCGCGCCATGGCGACGGGAAGTTCGACACCGAGCGGCACCAGGTCCTCCGGCGCGCCGACGGGTGACACCGGGATCAGCACGTACAAGGGGCAGGAGCGCGCCCTGCGCGCCGGCCGGCTCGGCACCGCGGGGCTGCTGCTCTCCGTGCTCGCCGCGACCGGCCCCCTCATGGTCGTCGCCGGTGTCATGCCCACCACCTTCGGCGTGATGGGCATCGTCGGCCAGCCGCTGCTCTTCCTCATCCTCGGTGTCGTCCTCGCGCTCTTCAGCCTGGGATACGCGGAGATGAGCCGGCACGTGCACAACGCCGGCGCCTTCTACGCGTACATATCCCGCGGCCTCGGCGGCACCGCGGGCGCGGGCGCCGCGCTGGTCGCGCTCGTCGCCTACAGCGCCCTGCAGGCGGGCCTGTACGGGCTGCTCGGCTTCGAGGTGTCCGGGCTCCTGCAGACCTACTTCGAGGTCGAGGTCGCCTGGTGGATCCCGGCCTTGGTGGCCGTCGCCGTCGTCGCGGTCCTCGCCTGGCTGAAGATCGACCTCAACGCGCGCGTGCTCGGCGTGCTGCTGCTCATCGAGGTCGCGCTGGTCGTCATCTTCGACATCGCCGCGGTCGTCGACCCGGCCAAGGAGGGCCTGTCGCTGCACGCCTTCAACCCGGACACGCTCACCGGCGCGGGCGTGGCCACCTCGCTGTGCTTCTGCATCGCCGCCTTCACCGGCTTCGAACAGGCCCCGGTGTACGCCGAGGAGACCAGCAGGCCGCAGGTCGTCGTCGCGCGCGTCATGTTCTTCGCGGTGGGCTTCGTGGCCGTGTTCTTCGCGCTCAGCTCGTGGGCGCTCACGGTGGCGGCCGGGCCGTCCGGCATCGTCCCCGCGGCCCGGGAGCAGAGCGCCGGGCTTCTGTTCGGCCTCACCGAGGACCGGCTCGGGGGGACCTTCACGGACGTCCTGCACGTGCTCTTCGTGACCGGCATGTTCGCGGCGATCCTCAGCTTCCACAACGTCGTCGCGCGGTACGCCTTCGCGATGGGCCGGGAGCGGCTGCTGCCCGCCGCGTTCGGCCGCACCAACACCTCCACCGGCGCCCCGGGCACCGGCTCGCTGCTGCAGACCGTGATCTCGGTCGTGGTCGTCATGGGCTTCGCCGTCGCCGACGACGGGAAGGCGGGCGACCCGACCGCGCCGGTCCTGCACCTGTTCACCTGGGGCGGCAACATCGGTGCGCTCGGCGTGATCCTCCTGATGGCCACGGCCTCCGTCGCGGTCATCGTCTTCTTCGCCCGGCGCGGCGCCGCGCGCGCCCAGGCCTGGCGGATCGCCGCGTCGGGGCTCGCCGCGGTCGGCCTGCTCGTGATCGCGGGCTACACCGTCAAGGACTTCGACGTGCTGGTCGGCGCGGGCGAGGGCTCCACGCTCAGCTGGGTGCTGCCCGGCGTCATCTTCGCGGCGGCGGCGGTCGGCGTGCTGTACGGGGCGTTCCTGCGCTCCAGGAACCCGGAGGCGCATGCCCGCATCGGGCTGGGGAACGAGGCGTTCCAGCTGGAGAAGGCGTCGGGCTCGCCGGGGGCGTGACGGTGTACGGGGCTCGGTCTGTCACCGGCTTCGCCGGGTTCGTCCTCAAACGCCGGACGGGCTGGAGGGGGCCCGGACGGGCTTGAACGCGGAGGCCGCGCCCGGCGGGAGCCGCGCCGGCGCCCCCGGGGGTTGGGGGTGGGGAGGTTTTGAAGGGCCGGAGCCGGGCCCCGCCCCCCCCCCCCCCCCCCGAAGAAG
>NZ_JBIARE010000017.1:0-128411 GCF_042889645.1 Streptomyces sp. NPDC002564
TCCGATCTCCCGCGGAGCGGGTCCCTTCGGGCTGCGCCCGAAGTAAGCGAAGCACCGCGCTGCGCGCGGTGCTTCCGTTCCCGCTCCGCGGGAACGGAAGCTGGGGCACTGCGTGCCCCAGCACACCAGCCTGGCTTCGCCAGGCTGGTGAAGGTCCGTTCGCTGCGCTCTCGGACCGGCGGGACTTCGTCCCGCGCCAGGCTTGCGCTGCGCTCCAGCCTGACTGGCGGGTCCGCTGCGCTCCCCCGCCTGGGGCCCTTCCGGCTGCGCCTTCAGGGCCTTTGGGCCCGCTGACGCGGGCCAGCTGGCTACGGGAGAGGGCGGAGGCTGCCGGGGGTCGTCATCCGGCGTAGGTAGTACAGGCTCAGGAGGAGCATTGTCGGGAAGATGACCGAGCCGGCTCCCGTAAGGATCAAAGTCCAGGAGCTGGGGTGTCGTTCCGTCAATGTCCATATGAAGACGCCTAGTTCAAGTGTGCTGAACACTGCGAAGAACCAGCAGTACTTCTTCAGCTGTCCGCTGGTCTTGCCTCTGCCGAGGAACCAGTGTGCCTGTTTGTTTCGCATCCGTCTCCTCTGCCCTTGTCGTGGTGGGATACGCCATGTGCTCACGCGGCTGGGGTTTGGTGTACTGCGTGCATCAGTTTGATGCAGCATGTATTTTTGGGGAAAACATGGGGCATGGTGGAGCTGTACTGAAATTAGCCAGCGAGAAGGTGCTTCCACGTTGGAGGCCCTGAGGTAGGACGGATCACCCGGAGGGCGTAGGGCGGTCGAGGGCTGTCAGAGCTACCGTCCCCCGCACGTCCGTGTGGACCCGCGCCCCAGAAATGGACACTATGGCAGTCGTTCAACTCCGTGAGCACCAGGTTGATCAGAAGTCGGCTTTTCGTCGGTGGGTGGGATTTCCTGCGAGGTCATCCGTGCCCCCGCAGGGTGCCAGAGGCACGATCGTGTCCGCGACCGGCTCGGGTAAAACGATCACGGCCGCTGCGTGCGCGCTGGAGTCGTTCGCGGGCGGCCGGATCCTCGTCACCGTGCCGACCCTGGACCTGCTCGCCCAGACCGCCCAGGCGTGGCGGGCCGTGGGCCACCGGGCGCCGATGGTCGCGGTGTGCTCGCTGGAGAACGACGCGGTCCTCGACTCGCTGGGGGTGCGCACCACCACGAACCCGATCCAGCTCGCTTTGTGGGCCAGGTCCGGGCCCGTCGTCGTGTTCGCCACGTACGCCTCGCTCGTGGATCGCGAGGACATCGGCGCACCTGAGGGCCAGGGGAAGGTTCGTGGGCCGCTGGAGGCTGCCCTGGCGGGCGGGGAGCGGCTCTACGGGCAGCGCATGGAGGGCTTCGACCTCGTCATCGTGGACGAGGCCCACGGCACCGCCGGTGAACTGGGGCGTCCCTGGGCGGCGATCCACGACAATGCTCGCATCCCCGCCGATTTCCGCCTCTACATGACCGCTACCCCGCGCCTCCTCGCCGCGGCCCGGCCTCAGCGGGGCGCGCACGGCCAGGAGGCGGAGATCGCCTCGATGTCTGACGACCCGGACGGCACGTATGGTGCCTGGCTCGCCGAGCTCGGTCTGAGCGAGGCGATCGAGCGCGGGATCCTCGCCGGATTCGAGATCGATGTCCTGGAGATCCGCGACCCCTCCCCTGCCCTCGGCGAGACCGACGAGGCCCGGCGGGGTCGGCGCCTGGCGCTTTTGCAGACCGCGCTCTTGGAGCATGCCGCGGCGTACAACCTGCGCACGGTCATGACGTTCCACCAGAAGGTCGAAGAGGCCGCCGCGTTCGCAGACAAGCTCCCCGTGACCGCAGCCGCGCTGTACGCCAACGACGCCACCGAGCAGGACCTGGCTGCCGCCGAGAAGCTGCCGAAGTCGTCGATCGACGCCGTCTTCTACGGGCTGGAGGCCGGCCGCCACGTCCCACCGGACCGGCTGTGGTCGGCCTGGCTGTGCGGAGACCACCTCGTGGCCGAACGCCGGGAAGTGCTGCGCCAGTTCGCAGACGGCATTGATGCGACCGGACGCCGGGTGCACCGCGCCTTCCTCGCCAGCTGCCGCGTCCTGGGAGAGGGGGTCGATATCACCGGCGAGCGAGGTGTCGACTCCATCTGCTTCGCCGATACCCGCGGCTCCCAGGTCGAGATCGTCCAGAACATCGGTCGGGCGCTCCGGCTCAACCGTGACGGCAGCACGAAGGTGGCCAGGATCATCGTGCCCGTCTTCCTGGAGCCCGGCGAGGATCCGAGGGACATGGTGGCCTCTGCCAGCTTCAAGCCGCTCGTAGCCGTCCTCCAAGGCTTGCGCTCGCACGACGAGCGCTTGGTCGAACAGCTCGCCTCCCGCGCCCTCGCCAGCGGCAGACGCACAGTCCACATCCAACGCGACGAGGAGGGACGGATCGTCGCGGCCGTCGGCACGGGCGAGGGCGAGGGCCAGGAGCGCACCGACGCAGCGGCCGAGTCCGCGCTGCTCCACTTCTCCGGCCCACGCGATGCCGCGACCATCGCGGCGTTCCTGCGCACCCGGGTCTACCGTCCCGAGTCGCTGGTGTGGCTGGAGGGCTACCAAGCCCTGCTCCGCTGGCGGAAGGGGAATCAGATCACCGGTGTCCATGCCGTCCCCTACGACACCGAGGCCGAGGTCGGCGTCACCAAGGGCTTCCCCCTCGGCCGGTGGGTGCACCAACAGCGCAAGGCGCTGCGGGCCGGGGAGTTGGAGGAGCGGCGCAAGATCTTGCTCGACTTGCCGGAGGCCGGGATGGTGTGGGAGCCGGGGCAGGAGGCGTGGGAGGCCAAGCTCGCCGCGCTCCGCTCGTTCCGGCGGGCCACCGGGCACCTCGCACCGCGTCAGGATGCGGTGTGGGGCGAGGGCGAGGCGATGGTGCCCATCGGGCAGCACATGGCCAATCTTCGCCGCGAAGGCGGCCTCGGCAAGGATCCGAAGCGTGCCGCCGTACGCGCGGCGCAGCTGGCAGCGATCGACCCGGACTGGAACTGTCCCTGGCCGCTGCGCTGGCAGCGGCACTACCGGGTCCTCGACAACCTCGCCCAGGACGAACCGGGCGGGACGCTGCCCGACATCGCACCCGGCGTGCAGTTCGACGGCGACGACATCGGCACCTGGAGGTGGCGGCAGCAGGAAGCCGGTACCTGGGCGCAGCTTCTGCCCGAGCAGCGTGAACGGCTGACCGCCCTGGGTATGCGCGGCGACGTCTTCCCTGCGGCTGCTGCAGACGCGGCGGGGCTCGGTTCGGCGCCGGTTGCCGCCCTGAAGGGCTCGAAGAAGCCCGGGAGCAAGTCTGAGCAGGCGTTTCGACGGGGCTTGGTCGCCTTGGCGCAGTGGGTGGAGACGGAGGGGTGGCGGCCCGTCCCGCGCGGCGCGGCTGTGGAGATCGCGGTCGACGGCGAGGCAGAGCCGGTGGCCGTACGACTGGGTGTATGGCTCTCGAATACCAAAGCGCGGCGGGGCAGACTCAGCGCGGAGCAGCGCGCTGCCCTCGCCGCACTTGGTATGGAGTGGGCGGGTCCGGCTCCGGTCGCCGAGGTCGCTTCGGGGCCGTCCGCGCCGCCGGCCGCTCTGAAGCCGCGGGGGGTGCGCGAGCACTTGGAGGGGTGCGGCAGGGCGCGCTACGGCGGTGGTACGTGCGTCTGCGATCTCATCGATCAGTACGGGCCGCCCTGTGAGCGCGACGACGACTGACCGCTCTCCCGCTCCTTACTGGGCCCCCATGAGTCGGCGCGGTGGGCTCGGCCGCCGCGCAAGCGGCTGTGTGGGCTGCGCTCCCCGGCCGGGGTCGCGCGTTCGTTGCGGCGCGTTCCTTCTTCGCTTCGGCCCGGGGGGGATGGGCAGAGCGGCGGCAAGGGGGATGTCCGTATCCCGACCGCAGCCATGCCGTGCGGTGACGTGCCCGGAGTGGGTGGTCAGGGGGTGATTCCGATGTCGTTGATGTGGCTCCAGGTTTTCTCCTGGGTGGCTGTCATGGCGGGCCATCGCAAGCCGCCGGGGCGGGGGTTGATGCGGGATGCGAAGGTGCTGGGGTGGTAGTGGGGGGCGTAGAAGCAGCCGGTGCTGTAGATGCGGTCGAATGCGGTGCATGAGTGGGCGATGGTGCGGGGGGTCGGCTTCTTGCCGGTGCGTGTCCACGTGTCGAGTGCTGTGATCGAGGTGGCGTATTCGGCGTCGCTCAGTTCGCTGTGGTCGCTTTCCCTGGTGAACGTCTGCACGAGGTGGCGGCTTCGGTGGGCGCCCTTGAGGGTGGCGCGGTAGGCCGTCTCGTGTTGCACGAAGGCGGTCGGGTCGTCGATCGCGTGCATCGTCAGGACGGGGATGGCGATCTTGCCGGTCAGGTCGCTGTCGTAGGACAGGTCGCGTTTGGCGGTCGGGTCTGCCGTGAAGCGCTGGATGCCGGCGTTGAGGGCCTTGTCGTCGTGGGATCCGGAGTATGTGACGCCTTTGTTGGTGAAGGGGTTTCGGCCGCCCAGGCGGTGGTGGACGATGTCGCGGAATGTGAAGGTGGCGAAGCTCAGGTGTGATTCAAGGGTGCGTTCGGGGATTTTGGTGACGGCCAGGATGTCGTCGAGGTTGCGCTGCTGCAGGGGTGTCCGGTTCTGCGGGGGTGATGCGTAGCCGGTGCATTCCTGGAGTCGGGTGCGCAGGCCGGTGGTGGTCATGGTCGAGTCGGCGCGCAGGCCTTGCCACACAGGGTATTGGGGTTCGTTCGGGCGGGGGTGGTTGTTGCAGTAGTACTGGTACACCGTGCGCAGATCGACGCGGTAGTCGTAGCCGCGTGAGGCGCCGGCCAGGACGCCGTTGGTCAGGAGTGCGCCGTCGTAGGGGCCTTGGGTGGGGGCGTATTTTTCGACCACTTTTGCGGCGACGTTTCCGCCCCAGGACTGGCCGTGCACGTAGGTCCGTTTCGGCTGGGCGAATTTTTTCACGAACAGGCGGCGTACGTTCTCGGTGTCCTGGGCTGCCATGCGGGTCCCGAATCCGCCGCGGCGGTAGGACGAGCCGGCCCAGGCATAGCCTTCCTTCACCATCACCGACCAGCGGTTCAGGTCGTCGGCGCTGCGTTGGGGGTCGGGGGTGGCGTTGAGGTCGGGGCCGCCGTGGGCGTGGACGACGAGTGAGCCGTTCCAGGTGTGGGGAAGGGCGATGGTGTAGTGCGCGCCGTTGGTGTCTTGTCCGCTGTAGCAGGTGGCGGTGTGTGTCAGGTCTGCCGGGCAGGTGGTCGGTGCGGGGCGGTCCGGGGCGGCGTGTGCGGTCGGTGTGCTGGTGAGGGTGCCGAGCAGTGCGCCGGTGGCGCAGGCCGCTGCTGCGATGCGGCGCTTGGTCCGGGGTGTGGGTCGCCGGGGAGGGGAGGCAGAGGTTCTCGGGTTGTTCAAGGTGCGGCTCCTTGTCTGTGCACGACGCTTGTCGCGTTGCGCACAGGAGGCTAAGGAGGGGGTGAACGGATGGCTATGCTGCGGCTGTTGCGGTCATTGTGTTCGCCGATGAGTTTGTCGTTGTGTCCCCCGCGGGTGCGTGTCGTTGTGTCCCCCGCGGGTGCGTTGGAATTGTGCGGGTGGGGCTGCGGGGTCGTCCTTCGTTCGTTCGGGCGTCCGTGCTGTCCGTGTGCACGGGGTGGTCTGCCTGGCTTGTTGGTGGGTGCCGGGCGTGGGATGCCCCGTCGTTGCTCATCGAAGGTTTCTGTCGTGCAGCCAGGTGCGGATGGCTTCGATGTGGTGGGCCTTGGTTTCCAGGGGCAGCCAGTGTCCGGCGGGTATGCGGGTGATGGTGAGGTCTGCGCAGGCCGCGCGCATCGGGTCGCCCTGGCGGTTTCCCGAGATGGTGCAGATCGCGTCCCATTCTCCGTTGATGAACAGCACGGGCTGGGCCAGGCGGCCGCCGTGTGGTGCGGTGAGCGCGTAGGCGGTGTTGGCGTCGTCGTTGGTGTACCACGCGCAGGGAGGGCTGAAGCCGTGGGCTTTGAAGGCCTGCACCAGGGCGTCGAAGTCCGCCGGTGGCCACAGCGCGGGGTCGGCTGCGGTGGGTGGTGCGCGGTGCGCGGCGCCGAAGCGTCCGCCGTCGCGGGTGACCGTGGCGGCCGGTGGGATCGTGCTGGTCGAGGCGGGGTTGCCCGGCTGGTAGATCGAGGCCAGCGTTGCCGCCGGGTCGGCGTCGAGGTCGGCGACCGCGGCGTGGAAGTGGGTCGTGTAGTAGCGGTAGTAGTCCCACTGTCCGTCCGGGTACCGGTCGGCCGGGTAGAGCTGGCGGTCGACCAGGGGGACGAGGGTGGTCAGGCTGTTGGCGGTGGGGAAGTAGGCCCAGGAGGTCAGTACGAGGCCGCGGCAGCGATGTGGTTCGTGTGCGGCCATCGCACCCGCCACGGTGCTGCCCCAGTCGTGGCCGATCCAGACCGCGGTCCGTGCGCCGAGGTGGTCGTGGAGCTCCGTCAGGTCCTTCACGGCTTCCTCGACGGTGTAGGCGTCGAACTGGGGTGGGGCGGAGGATTTGCCGTATCCGCGCAGGTCGGGCGCGATGCAGTGCCATCCGTCGGCGGCGAACGCCTCCATCTGGGCCCGCCACAGCAGGGCGATGCCCGGCCATCCGTGGAGGAAGAACATCAGCGGTCCGTCGGTCGGCCCGCACTCGAGGTAGTGCGTGGTGTGGCGGGGCGTGGCGAAGGTGCGCGAGAGCAGTGGTGGTGCGGTGTGGCGCCGGTGCTGGTTCTTGCTGTTCTGTGGGTGCGTGCGGGTGGTTCCGGTGAGGAGCGCGAGCAGGACCAGGGCGATGTCCAGGCTTGCGAAGGCGACGGCTGTGGGTTTGAGGCCGTAGCGTTCGGCGGCGAGTCCGGCGGCGAGGGCGGGCACGCTGAAGGCGAGGTAGCTGACGATGTACATCGTCGCGAACACCTGGCCTCGCCGGGCGGGCGGGGCCGCCTGGCCCAGGGCGTGGACGGCGGAGCGGAAGGTCGCTCCGAAACCGAATCCCGCGATCAGTGACCCGGTCACGTAGAGCGGCAGCGTGGCCGTCAGCATGGCGGCGATGGTGATCAGGACGCCGGTGGCGAGGGGCCCGAGGCCGAGCCATGCGCGAAGTGGGGGTGCGGCGAGGGCGGACGTGATGGTGCCTGCCGTTCCTGCGGCGAAGAACAGGCTGAGGATGAGGCCGGTGGCGAAGTGGCTGTGCACGTCCAGGACGGTGGTGAGGATCGACGATCCGAGCGAGAGGTACAAGCCGCCCAGGGCCCATGTGGCGCTGATCGACGGGAGCAGGGTGATGAAGATCGGCCGTGTCTGCGGCGGGAGTTGGGCGCTGGGGAGCAGGGAGCGCCACAGTGTTCGGCTGGTTGGGGACGGGGGTCGGGGGTGCTCGGGAATGAGCCATATGAGGGCGGCGAGTGCGAGGTAGAGGGCGGCGAGGGTCCAGAAGACGAGTTGGCGTGGGAGCGGGGCGAATTGCACCAGTGTGCCGGCGAGGGCAGCGCCGATCGCTATGCCGAGGGGTGGGACCGCGCTGCTGATGGTCGAGCCGAGCCGGGGGTTCGGCGCGGTGTCCATGATCAGGGCGGTGGTGGTGCCGGCGGCTGTTCCCACGGCGAGCCCTTGCACGATGCGTGCGGTCATCAGGTCTCCGGCGCCTTCGGCGGTGGCGAACAGCAGCATGCCTGTCGCGAGGAGGGTCAGGGCTGCGCAGGCGACGGGGCGGCGGCCTGTGCGGTCGGAGAGGGATCCGAGGGTCAGCAGGGCGGCGAGCAGGGCGAGGACGTAGACGGCGAAGATGACCGTCAGGGTGAATGTGGAGAGGTTCCACAGGCGTTGGTAGGTGGGGTAGAGGGGTGAGGGTGCTGACGCGGCGGTGAGCGTGGCTGCGCCCACGGTTCCGGCCAGGAAGAACGAGGCTGAGCGGTTGGGCATGTGACCTCCACCTGAAAGCCAAGATCTTTGCTTTACCAGGTCCATCATAGTAGAAGCAAAGATCTTTGCGTATGCTGGTGGTGTGTCTCACCATGCAGCCGCCAGCCGCCCCGGAGGGCGCAGCAGCCGGGTACTGACCGCGATCTACACCGCGGTCGGCGAGCTCGTGGGCGAGGGCGCCGACAGAATCACCTTCCCGGTGGTCGCCGATCGGGCCGGGGTCAACCCGACGACGCTCTACCGGCGCTGGGACGGCGTCCACGCCCTTCTCGAAGAGGTCGCTGTCGCCGCGCTGACCCGGGACGGCGAGTCGGTGCCCGACACCGGATCCCTCCAGCAGGATCTGACCCAGTGGGCGCAGATCATCGCCGACGACATCACACGTCCCCACCGGGCCCGGTACCTGCGCGCGATGGTCTCGGCCCGCACGGAGGTCGTCGCGCGTTGCCCGGTCACGGAAAGACGCCGCGAGCAGGCGTCAGAGGTGGTGGGCCGGGCCCGCGAACGCGGTGAGAGGACACCGGGCATCCAGCAGATCCTCGACCACGTCATCGCGCCCCTGTACCACCACGTCGTCTTCGCGCTGCCCGCCGATGGCGAGTACGCGCGACGGCTGGTCCGTGACGTGCTGGCCATGGCCGAGTCCGAGTAGGCCGGCACCGGCGGGCACCCGCCGTGCACCGCGCCGGGTGCCACCGTCGGCAACGACGGCATCGGGTCGTGGCGGTAGCAGGAGGCGGACACCTGGGCACGGCAGACCGGCCGCGGCTCCTCGCCCACCACCCGCGCCATGAAGCCTCCGGTCGACGCTCAGGCCTGCACCGGGCCCCGAGTTCGGCGTGCTCGCGCGCTGACTGGCCCTGGGTGACCTGACCCGCAGGGCCCGTGACGCACGGCCTGACCCTCCATCACCGCAACGACCGAAGAGGTGAGCGGGTCCTTTAAGGTGTTCCCTCCGCGATCTTTGGAGGGGGTTCCCGTGGAAGACGACACGGACGAGGGCCGGATGCTCGAGATGCCGCCCGTCGACGGGATCGTTCCCGGCAATGGGTACAGCCACGTGGTGGTCGGCGAGGGCAGGATCGTGATGATCTCCGGGCAGATCGCTCTGAACGACAGGGGCGAGCTCGTCGGACCGGGGGACGCGGGCGCCCAGGCTCGGCAGGTATTCGAGAATCTGAGGCGCTGTCTGGCTGCGGCGGGCGCCTCCTTTGCGGATGTCGCGAAGCTGACGTACTTCGTCACAGACATCGCGATCCTGCCGCAGATACGGACCGCGCGGGACGCGTTCATCGACACGAAGCACCCGCCGGCGAGTTCCGCGATGCAGGTCGCGGCACTGGTCAGGCCCGATCTGCTCCTCGAAGTGGAGGCCATGGCGATCGTGCCATGGTGAGCGTCCCGGCTGCTTCGGCCAAGACGGAGGAGCCGGGACCGCAGCCAGCGTCGTCATGGGGCACGACGAGCGTGATCCGGTAACCCCGCTCGCCGAGCGCGGGCGATGCGGCAGGCGAGCCGAACTGGCCACCGCCGGTCGAGGCGGCTCGTCGGTCGCCCGCCGGTGGCCTCAAGAAGTACCTGCTGGGCACTTCAGGCGAGCCAGCTCCTGGGGAATTCCACCATCGTGCACGCGGGCAGGCCAAGGTAGACGTAGTGGGCGATGTCGGCCAGGTGCGCGGGATCCGCGGGCCCCGCCCGGGCCGGGTGAGCCCTGGCAGAAAGCCGTGCAACCGTTCCCCTGCTCCGGAGGTCTTGAAGACGTCTTTTTCGATCAAGTTCCTAGGGGGCACGGACGTGCAAGGTCACATCCGTCACGCCGTCGCGGTCGCCGCGGTGGCCGGCACACTCACCGCAGGCATGCTGGTCTCCAGCAGCCCGCCAGCCGATGCCGCCGCGGGCCCCGCGGCCAGCCGGTACTCCGACGATTTCAACGGCGACGGCTACCACGATCTGGCGCTCGGCTCCCCGGACGCCGACGTGAAGGTCACGGGCGCGGACGAAGTCGCCTCGACGCTGGGCGGCGCGGGCTACGTCACCGTCTCGTACGGTGGCAAGTACGGCGCCCAGAAGACCGGCCTGAAGGCCATCACCCCGAACAGCCCCGGTATACCGGGCGATGCGGCCCCGGGCGCCCGGTTCGGGCAGGTCCTCACCAGTGGCGACTTCAACGCCGACGGTTACGCGGATCTCGCCGTGGCCACCCGCGACGAGAAGGTCAGCCTGCTCTGGGGCAGCCGCACCGGACTCAAGGGCGGCACCCTGATGGCCGACCCCATGGACCGCCACGGTTACGGGTCGGTGCTGAAGGCCGGCGACTTCACCGGCGACGGCAAGACCGACCTGGTCGTCGGCTACTCCACCTCGCTGCGTCTGTTCAAGGGCCCCTTCACGCCGGACGGCTCGCCGGTGTCGACAAGGAACATCGACACCGGCCGCACCTACCCGGTCTACGTCGGGGCGCAGGACCGGTTCGCCGTGGGCCGCATCAACAAGGGATCCATCGATGACCTCGTCCTCCTCGGCGAGGACCGCATGCGGGGCCGGGTCCTGCTCGGCGGGGCCTCCGGCCTGCGCTTCACCCCCGTCACCGTCCGGGGCGGCAACAGCGTCGTCATCGCCGACTTCGACCAAGACGGCTACGGCGACATCGCGGTCGGTGACTCGGCATCCCAGCTCGACACCGAAACGGGCGCGGGCGTGGTCCGGGTCAACTACGGCGCGTCCAACGGCGTGGACGAGAACCGCGGCATGCGCATGTTCACCGAGGACACCCCCGGCATCCCGGGCGGCGTGCAGCGCAACGACCACTTCGGCTCGTCCGTTGCCGCCGCCGACCTCGACCGGGACGGCTATCCCGAGCTGATCACCGGCGCCCCCGGTGAGCGCAAACCCACCTGCGAGAACTGCGACATCAGCGGCGGCGGCATCTACGTGCTCAAGGGCTCCAAGAGGGGCGTCATCGGCACCGGCGCCGCGTTCTACGCCTACAACGCGTCCGGTCTCCCCCGCCCCGCCGGCACCTACCGCATCCCCACCCAGCTCAAGACCACCGACCTGAACAACGACAAGCAGCCCGAGATCACCGTCCCGGTCCGGGCGACCACCCCCGAGGTCTGGTCGGTCGGCACCAAGAGCGGCAAGGTCGCCGGTTCCTCACCCACCCGCGTCGTGAAGCCGCCGCTCGACGCTCAGGTCAGCACCGGATCCGAGTTCGGGGTGCTCGCGCGCTGACGGGTGCGACGGCACCGCGCCATCTCCTGAGGGCGAGGCAACTGCGACGTCCTCTGATGAGCAGCGTCGCCTTGGTGTCCCTGCCGGGATGTCACCTGAGCATTCGTCCGGCCATACCTCCACGTTCGTCGTACTCGCAGGCGGCCCGTGCCTGACGGCGCGCGGTGCAATCTGGCCGCCGCCCATTTGCCGTTCCGGCAAGTTGTTATGTCGTTCGACGGAGGCCCGGGCACCATCGAACGCGTTCCCCGCAAGCGTTCGGGGGCAGGTCAGGTGACCAGCGGTGCGGTTCGGCGCCGCGAGCGACAGGAGGCAGCTGGTGGCAGGAGATCACGCGCACGGCCAAGGCGGTGCGCACGACGAGCAGGCGGCTGCCGCGATGTTCGAGCCGACGGGGTGGGACGAGCGGTACGCCGGACAGGAGCGGTTCTGGAGCGGCGAGGCCAACCCGCAGCTTGTCGCCGCCGCCGGTGAACTCGCCGCAGGGGCCGCGCTCGACGTCGGCTGCGGGGAGGGGGGCGACGTCGTCTGGCTGGCCGGGCGTGGCTGGCGCGTGACGGGTGCCGATTTCTCGGCCGAGGGTCTCGCCCGCGCCGCCCACCACGCCGAGGAGGCCGGTGTGGCCGACCGCGTCGACTGGTGGCAGGTCGATGCCCGGACCTTCGAGGCCGGTGGCCGCTCGTACGACCTGGTCACCAGCCACTATCTGCACGCCCCCGACGGCGGCATGGTCGAGGTGACCCGCCGCCTCAGCACCGCCGTCGCGCCCGGCGGTCTGCTCCTGGTCGTCGGCCACGCGCCCTCCCACGAGTTCACCCAGCTGTCCGAGAGCCACCGCAAGGCGATGTTCCTGGCCGAGGAACTCCTGCCGGGTCTGTCGGACGACTTCGAACCCGTCGTCGTACGGCAGGTTCCTCGCGTGCTCAAGCGGGACAGCGGGCCGGTCGAAGCCGAGGACTCGGTCCTGCTGGCACGCCGTGCGACGGCGGGGTGAGCCTCTTCCCTGTATGCGTAGCGGATCGGCCCGGAGCACGAGAAGGCGATCCGGAGCAGGGGGCGTGCCCGTCAGCCGATCGGGAGTGCCGGATCACCTGCACGGCCGGCCCTCACCTCAGGTCCAGGCGTCGACGGCGCGGAGGAGGATCGCCGTCAGGGGGTGCCCCGGCGCGGCTGCCCGGCCGCCGCGTCCTCAGCCGAGAGGTGCCCGGTGCACACTGATCGCGTAGCCGCCGCCCTCGTAGGGGTGGGCGTCCCACGTCGCGAAGCGGTCGGTGAGGGTGAGGCCGGCCGCGGTGCAGTACGCGTCGTAGTCGGCCAGGGTGAGGGCGGGGTGTACCGGCAGGTGTGCGTTGTCCAGGCCGAAGCCGGCCACCAGGAGGCCGCCGGGGCGCAGGGTCGCGGCCAGGCGGGCGGCCACCTCGGGCTCGGTGCCCGGGGCGAGGAGCTGGAAGATGTTGCCGGCGGCGACGACGAGGTCGAAGGGTGCGGCGCCGGGGAGCGCGGCCGCGTCCAGGGTGGCCAGGTCGGCCTGGAGCCACGGCAGGTCCGGGGCCGTCCTGCGTGCCACGGCCAGCATGGAGGGGTCGACGTCGATTCCGACGCAGTCGTAGCCGAGCTCCGCGAGGCGGATCATGACCCGGCCGGTGCCGCATCCCGCGTCCAGTACCCGTGCCCCGGCGGGCGCGAGCGCGGCGCACAGGCGTGCCTCGCCGTGCATGTCCTTGCCGCTGTCGGCCAGGGCGGCGAACCGGGCGGCGTAGTCCTCGCCGGACGCCCCACCGGTCAGTTCTTCCCAACGGTTCATGAGGGACAGGATAGGCGGGTGGGGCTTATGTGCCGTGTGTCCGCCCGGTGGGCCCATCGCGGGGTGCCGGCGGAGGTCAGGCCCTTGACCGGTGCTCGTCCGACCGGTGCTCCTCTGGGGGCGGGGGTGCCGGGGCAGCGGGGCTCGGCGGGGCCGTCTGCCGCTCGCCCTCGGCGGTGGCCGGTGTCCCCGCGCCGCCGGGGTGGCGTAGGGCGAAGAGGAACGCGATGCCCAGCGCGATCGCCATGGCGTAGAACACCCATTGGTTGGCCTGGGCGAAGTCCATCCGCACACTGGACATCGCGTCACGGGTGGCGGTGGCCGCGGTGCCGCTGCCGGTGGGCCGGTGGGTGTCGCCGTTGCCCGTCATCGCTTCCGCGATGTCCTTCGCCACCCCGTTCGCCGTGTCCGGGGGCACTCCTCGCGAGGTCAGCGTCGAGACGACGTTCTCCGTCGTCCGGTGGGTGAGGATCGTTCCCAGGACGGCCAGGCCCACGCTCGCCGCGTAGTTGCGCACGGTCTGCGTGATGCCGGTGACCTCCCCGTAGGAGGCCCCGATGGCCCGGTTGACGGCGTCGGTGGAGGCGGGCGCCAGGATGAAGCCGATGCCCGCGCCGGCGAGCGCCACGTAGGGCCACTGGTCGTGCATCGACAGGTCGGTCAACTTGCCTGCCCACAGGGCGAATCCGACGGCGCCCACGATGGTGCCGATCTTCATCGGCGCCCGGGCCCCCTGTTTGTCCAGCATGCGGCCGCCCCACTGGGAGGCGATCGCGAAGCCGGCGAAGAAGTACAGCAGGTACAGGGCCGCCTGGCTGGGAGAGGCGCTCAGCGAGACCTGTGCGTAGACGGAGGCGAAGAAGAATACCGGGACGAAGGCCAGCATGGCGAAGAACAGCACCAGCGTGTCCACGGTGAACGCCTTGTCGCGGAAGACGGCGAGGTTCACCAGCGGGTGCCGCCTGCCGTGTTCGTAGCGCCAGAACAGCACGAGCACGGCCAGACCGCCGGCGATACAGGCCCAGGTCGCCGCGCTGTCCCAGCCCCAGGTCGCGGCCTGCTGGAAGCCGAGCACGCTCACTCCCATGCCGACCGCGATCAGGGCGGCGCCGACGGTGTCCAGCGACTCCCGGCGCCTGCGGTCCGCGATGCGCGCGATCATCGTCAGCACCAGGGCCACGACGGCGACGGGCACGTTCACCCAGAAGATCGCCCGCCAGGTCCAGGACGTGAGCCAGCCGCCCAGCAGCGGGCCGAGGGCCGTCAGCGCTCCGGACAGGCCGAAGAACAGCGCCAGGGCGCGGCCGCGCCGGTCCAGGGGGAAGACGGCCACCACCACGGCCAGGGCCGCGGGGAACAGGAGCGCCGCTCCCAGACCCTGCGTCGCCCGGAAGATGATCAGCCAGCTCTGGGCGAAGTCCCCCCGGGGGACGCAGCCGCAGAGCACCGAGGAGACGACGAAGACGAGGGTGCCGATGATGACGATCCGGCGTGGCCCGTAGAGGTCCGCCAGGCGGCCGCCGAGGGCGAAGAACGCGGCCAGCGACACCAGGTAGGCGTTCACCACCCACTGCATGCCCGAGGCCGACAGGCCCAGTTCGTTCACGATGTCAGGAGCCGCGATGGAGACGATCGTCTGGTCGATGAACGTCATCGACACCGCGAAGAGCATGGCCGCCAGGGCCAGCTTCTGGTTCGGGGCCCTGGGCGCCGGTTCAGCGGCTGCGCCCTGCGCCGCGTGAATACCGCTCACCCGTAAATTTTAGGCTGGTTGTCACGGAGTGGCACCCGGGGGACGATCACCCCGGGGTCCGGGATGGAGGGGCTGGAGATGTTCGCCGGGGGAACCGCGCGGCTGCTGGTGGGCAACGACGGTGACGCACCGCTGGAGCTGTCCGTGGAGCCGTGGGCAGATGTCCATCGGCTCCTGCCGGGGCAGACGTGCGTCGTGGTCACTCACTCGCCGGCCCAGGACGGTTCCTGGCCCGGAACGACGCGTGGGGACGAGCCGTTCCAGGTCGAGCACCGGCGGGATTCGGTCACGGTGTGGGCCAACGGCAACTGCTTCCACCTCCGTGACATGGCGGGCGGTGCGATCTACGCGGCCGACCGGGACTGCCCCGTCCGGGGCCAGGTCGGGCGCGGGCCACTGGAAGGGGGGCCTACACCTCGTTGAAGCCCCGCGACGCGTCGTAGATGTCGAGTTCGATGAAGATCACGAAGAAGCTCGTCACCACGTACTCGACCACGACGTGGTCCTCCCGGACCGAGCGGGTCACCGTGTCGGTCATGTAGGCGAGGTGGCTGCCGGCGCCCTCGGGGTCGGCTGCGATCCTTTCGACCAGGCGCAGGAACGTCTCGCGGTCGTCGGACGGCATGTAGTCGCGGAATCGGGCGACTTGCTCGGTGAACTGCACTCGTCTCTTCATCGGGACAGCACTCTATGAGCACGGCCGGAGCCGGTGCCGGGATTTTCCGGCCGGGCCCCGCTCGCCGGTGGGCGGCTTGGGCGCCGCTCTTCCCCGCCGGCCCGGGACCGGCCGGTGCCGGGCCGGCTGCGGGTACGCGATCAGGCGTCCTGCGCGCGGTCGTCCGCCGCCAGGCGCGTGAGCCATTCACGCAGCAGGCGCTGCTCGGCCTCGCTCAGCACGTCGGTGTCGTCGGGCAGGGCGGCGCGCAGCGCGCGGGCCGCCGCGGCGGGAGCGGACTCGGCTGTGGGGATGGCCGGCTCGGCGCGGGTGACGGCCGCGACCATGGACTCGCGCAGGACGGTCAGCAGTGCCGGATCGCGGCGGTCGGCGGGGGTGGAGTGCCAGGTGGTGACCGCGCCTTGGCCGGTTGCCCGGATGATCTGGGCGGCCAGTTCCTCGTCGACCCGCAGCCATCCCCCGGCCGCCAGCCGGCGTACCCGTTCGTGGAGGATCTCCAGGCCCGCGCGGTGTGCCGCGGCCGATTCCTGGCTGGTGGTCCGGTTCATCACCGCGAACAGTTCGGGGCGGGTGACTCCGAACTCGACCACGGTGTCCCAGCCGTGGCGCAGGTCCTCCACCGGGTCCTGCGGGGCGGGGTCGAGTCGCGCGTGCTTTCTCTCCAGGAACTGGGCGTAGCCGTGCTCGGCGACGGCTTCGAGGAGCCCGTCCTTGTCTCCGAAGAGGCGGTAGATCGCGGGCGGCTGCATTCCGGCCGCGGCGGCGACCGCACGGGTGCTCACCGCGTCGGGGCCGCCGTTTTCCAGCAGCTCGACGGCCGCCTCGATGATGCGGCGCCGGGGGGTGTCGGTGGAGGCACGCGTAGCCATGAATCGATGGTAGCGGAGATTTGATTCCACCGGAATTTTCAGTGTTACCGTTTAAGTGATTCCACTGGAAACAAGGGCGGGAGAAGCCCATGATCATCGTGACCGGAGCCACCGGAAAGCTCGGCCGCCGCACCGTCGAGCACCTCCTGGAGCGCGTCCCCGCCGACCGCGTCGGCGTCAGCGTGCGCGACCCCCGCAAGGCCCGGGACCTGGCCGACCGCGGCGTTCGCGTCCGGCGGGGCAGCTTCGACGACCCCGCCTCGCTCGCGCACTCCTTCGAGGGCGCCGGGCAAGTGCTCCTCGTCTCCCTCGACCGCACGGGCCAGGAGTGCGTCAGCGGCCACCGCACCGCCATCGACGCCGCCGCGCGGGCCGGCGCCGGCCGCATCCTCTACACCAGCCAGATGGGCGCCGCCCACGGCTCCCGCTTCCAGGCATGCCGCGACCACGCCCGCACCGAGGACCTGCTGCGCGCCAGCGGTCTGCCCTGGACCGCGCTGCGCAACGGCTTCTACGCCTCCAGCGCCCTGCAGTTCCTGGAGTCCGCCCGCCACAGCGGCGACATCGCCCTCCCCGCCGACGGCCCCGTCGCCTGGACCGGCCACGACGACCTCGCCGAGGCCACCGCGGCGATCCTCGCCGAGGAAGGCCGCTTCGAGGGGCCCACTCCGCCGCTCACCGCCTCGGCGGCGCACGACTTCGGCGCCATCGCCGAGATCGCGTCCCAGACCACCGGCCGGCCCTTCACCCGCACCGCCGTCCCCGACGGCGCCTTCCGCGAGCAGGTCCTGGCACACGGCGCCCCGGCCCCGGTCGCCGACCTGATGCTGAGCATCTTCGCCGCGGCACGGCACGGCGAGTTCACCGCCGTCGCCCCGGCCCTGGCCCAGCTGATCGGGCGGGAGCCCGCCACCTTCCGCACCCAACTGGAGCGCGCCTGGGCCCAATAGATCCGGGCAGACGCGCTCCCGCCGGGCAGCGCCGGGGGCGCCCCATCCCCTCCCGTCGCCGGCCCGCGGGCGCCCCCGGAAGCCCTCCGGCGTCGACGGCAGGCACTGCCCGGCCCCGCGCCGTGTCCGGATTCATGGGCCCGCCCGCGCTCTTGACTACCCGTTGACTTGGTATGACCTTCCTTTTACCTTTGCGTCGGGGGACAGCGGCCACCGGGGGGACATGGGCATGGGCGGGGCCTGCGGCACCGGCGAAGAGGTGCCGGACCTGGACGCGGTGGTGGTGGGGGCCGGATTCGCCGGGCTCTACCAACTGCACCTGCTGCGCGAACTCGGCTTCTCCACCCACCTGTTCGAGGCGTGCGGCGACGTCGGGGGGACCTGGTACCGCAACCGCTACCCCGGGGCCCGTTGCGACATCGAGAGCACCGCGTACTCCTACTCCTTCTCACCGGAGCTGGACCAGGAGTGGGAGTGGAGCGAGCGCTACGCCGCGCAGCCGGAGATCCTGCGCTACCTGCGGCACGTCGCCGACCGTTTCGGCCTGCGCCGGGACATCACGCTGAACACCCGCGTGGATCAGGCCGTCTACGACGAGGCCCGCCACGTGTGGACGCTGGCGCTCTCCACCGGCGGCACGGTGAGCGCGCGCTTCGTGGTGCTGGCGACCGGCTGCACGTCCGCCGTGAAGAAGGTCGACGTCCAGGGACTGGAGACGTTCGCCGGCCGCACCCTGCACACCGCCGACTGGCCCCGCCAGGAGCCGGACCTCACCGGGCAGCGGGTCGCGGTGCTCGGCACCGGGTGCTCCGGCGTCCAGGCCGTGCCGGAGCTCGCGGCACGGGCCGGCTCGCTCACCGTGCTCCAGCGCACGCCGGTCTACGCGCTGCCCGCACACAACCGGCCGCTCGACGCCGCCGAGATCGCCGCGACGAAGGCGCACTACCCCCGCTACCGGCAGGCCCAGCGGGCGTCCCGCGGCGGCACGCTCTTCACACCGCCGACCCGCCCGGCACTGTCGGTCAACGCGGCGGAACGCACCGCGGCCTACGAGCAGGGCTGGCGGTCGGGCGTCCTGAGCGGCCTGCTGCGCACGTACACGGACCTGCTCACCGACCCGGCGGCCAACGAGACCGTCGCCGCGTTCGTGCGCGGCAAGATCCGGGAGTCGGTCACCGACCCCGGCGCGGCCGACGCGCTGTCCCCGCGCACCTTCCCCTTCGGCACCAAACGCCCCTGCCTGGAGTCCGGTTACTACGCGGCCTTCAACGAGCCGCACGTGGACCTCGTGGACCTGCGCCGCACACCGCTGGTGGAGATCACCCCGCACGGAGTGCGCACCACCGAGCGGGACTACCCCGTGGACACCCTGGTGCTGGCCACCGGCTTCGACGCGCTGACCGGCTCGCAGACGGCCATGGACATCCGCGGGCGCGGCGGCATCACGCTGCGACAGAAGTGGTCCGAGGGCGCGGCGAACCACCTGGGGCTGGTCGCATCCGGCTTCCCGAACCTCTTCACCGTCCTCGGCCCGCTCAGCCCCTCGGTGCTCAGCAACGCGGTGACGGCCGCGGAGCAGCACGTCGAATGGATCGCCGACTGCCTCGTCCACCTGCGGCGGCACGCGCTCACCGAGATCGACGCGAGCGCGCAGGCGGAGCGGGAGTGGTGCGCGCACGTCGCGCAGGTGGCGGAGCAGACGCTCTACCCCTTCGTCGAGTCCTGGTACACGGGCGCGAACGTGCCCGGCAAGGCACGGACGTTCCTCGCCTACACCGGCGGGATGGTCGACTACCGGGCGCGCTGCGAGGACGCCGCCCGAAACGGCTACGCCGGTTTCACCCTGGCCCGCGCCGCCGGTTCCGCGGGCGGGTCCGTGGCCGGGCCGGTGGGGTCCTGACCGAGGCCTCGATCGGGTGGCCGGCCGACGGGGTTCCTCGGCCCGCCGGCCGTGTCCGCCTCGGCCTTTCGTTCCCCCGGCGGGGCCCGGTGGAGGTCCCTCCGGTGTACAGGGGCTGATACAGGGGCTGACGGGGGCGCCGGTGGCGCGCGGTGCGGTCCGGGACCCCGGTGCGGCCTGCGGCCCGGTCAGGAGCGGGACTTGAACCTGTCCAGGGCCGCGACGCCCAGAGCGGCCAGGCCCGTCTGGATGGCGAGTTCGATCCAGTCGATGCCCTTGGTGTCGGCGACGTCGAATCCGGCGGCGATGCCCGTGCCGACCAAGGCCGCGGCGATGCCGACGAGGATCGTCCAGAGCACTCCGATGCGCTGGCGTCCCGGGACGACCAGTCGCCCCAGGATGCCGACCACGATGCCGATGAGTATCGCGCTGATGATGCCCGAGATCTCCATGCCCGCCCGCCTCTCTCCTCTACACGCTTGTCGATTTACGGGTGCCCGCGCCCGGCCTGAGCACTCCTCAGCTCTTCGCGGGGGTGCGGCGCGGGCAGGTGCCGCAGGCTCTCCTCCAGGTCGTCCAGTGCACGGCGGGCCGTGGCGATGCGGGCCTGCAGCTCGTCCTGCGCGGCGCGCGGGGCGGGCGGGGCGGGCGGGGTGCCGCCCGCCCCGTCCGCCTGCCGGTCCCGGGCGGCCGTCTGTCCGTCGCGGGCGTCCGCCGTGCCCCGGGCAGCCTCTTCCTCCTCCAGGGTGCGGGCCTCTTCGAGGGACGTGATGACCACGCCGATCAGGACGTTGACCAGGATGAAGGAGGCGATGAGGACGTACGAGGCGTAGTAGAAGATGCTCCAGCGGGAGATCTCCAGGCCGGCCCGGACGCTGTCCCCCAGGCCGTCCAGGGTGACCAGGAGGAACAGGGTCAGGGCCGCGCGGCCGATGGAGCCGAAGTGTCCGGGGTCGGCGTCGGCGAAGAAGACCCAGCCCACCATCGCGTACACGTACAGCAGCAGGGTGCCCACGAGCACGAAGCTGACGGTGCCGGGCAGGCTGCGGCCCACCGCGACCAGCACGATGCGCAGTTGGGGCAGGAAGCGGGCCGCCCTGACCACGCGTGCCAGGCGCAGCAGGCGCAGGACGGTGGCGTTCTCGCGTACCGCGGGCGCGCAGGCGCACAGGACGACCGCGAGGTCGAAGAGGTTCCAGGGGTCGCGGAAGAAGGCGGCGGGGCGGTCGGCATGGGCGCAGGCGCGGAGGATTATTTCCAGGGTGAAGGCCACCAGGAAGCCGTGTTCGACCATCCTGAGCTGAGCGTCCCACCGGTCGGCGATGCCGGAGTAGGTCTCGATGCCCAGGACGGCGGCGTTGGCCAGGATGAGGGCGAAGGCGGTGAGGGCGAACCAGCGTGCCTCGCTCACCGTGCGGCACCGTGCCGCGAGGCGGCGTCTGGCGGCCGGTCCCCTGCCGCCGCCCTCGCCCGCGTCGCCCCGTACCGGCGCGGGCACGGGCGCCCGGCTCTCAACCTGCTGTGGCTGATGTCCATTTCCGTTCACAGGAACTGGATCTTAGGAGGGCGACAGGGGCCGGGGGTGCCACGGCGCGGGCCCGTGGCCGCTCCCCCGGCCCGGCCGCGGACCGCACGGCCGGGCCGGGCGCGGGCCGTGCTGCCGTGCGGCTACTTGCGGACGGGGCACACTCCCGGGGCGGCGACGGTGTTGTACTGGGGTGCGGCCTGCGGGGTGACCGTGGTGCTGCCGAGCTGGTGAAGGATCTCGTCGGAGAGCAGGTCCTGCTGGCCCTTGAGGGCGTCGGCGACCACGGTGGCCTTGGGGAAGACCATCTCCGCGGCGATGTTGTCCTGCACGATGCGCGCGAGGTTGTCCAGGGCGGTGAAGACCGGGTCGGCCGGCGGTTCGAGGCCGGGCAGGTCGATCAGGTGGGTGGAGACCTTCGCCGCGTTCATGCAGTCCTTGATGATGATGGTGTTCTGGTTGAGCACGCTGGTGGTCCACTGCGAGATGACCACGCAGTACAGGTCGGCCCACGCCGTCTCGCCGACCTTGGCGCGCCAGGTCTTCATGATGTCCTGCACGCCCTTGATCTGGGCCTGCGAGGCGTGCTCCATGTTGGTGCGGATGGCCGGGTAGACGCTGCCGGAGAACTTCTCGAAGGACGCCATGTCGAAGTGCTTGGCGGCGACGGAGGACTTGATGAACGCCAGGGCGCCGTCGAGGATCGTGGCGCAGGAGGTCTGCAGCGCGGCGGGCAGGCCGGCGGCGGGCAGGTTCTGGCGGGCCGTGGAGAGCTTGGCCGCGTAGGCCTTCAGGGGCTCGATCCAGGCGGTGGAGGTGTCGTCGTTGTAGGCGACCATCACCAGGTCGTGCGGGTCGATGCGGTCCGCGTTCGGCAGGTTCGGGATCTTGTCCGAGAGGTACGAGGCGATCACGGAGAAGATGCCGAGCGGGGTGTGGGCGATGGACTTCGCCAACTCGAACGTCGGGGAGACGGGGTTGACGGACTCCTGCCCGCTACTGGTGACGAGGGTGAACCGGCCGCCCTTGGCGTCGTTCTGGACGACGACCACCGGGGCCAGGTGTTTGATCAACTCGGCTTTGAGGGTGGCGTAGTTGGCGCGCATGCCCGCGTTGACGGCGAACATCGACTCGCGAGCCTGTTCCTGGGTGACCGCGGCGGCGGCACTGTCCGCCGGGAGGGTGTCGGCGGCGCTCGGGGTCGCCGTGTAGCCGAGCAGGGCGGCGGTGCTGACGCCGGTGGCGCTGCCTATGAAGCTTCTGCGCGTGGCCATCTTCGTTTTCTCCATGGGGCTGTTGAAATCGGTCTGTGGCGCTGGGGGGGAATTGCATTCATTGGGGGGAATCTCCCTGTTGGGGGGATGGGGTGGGGGTGAGATCTGGGCGCGCGCTTCGGCAGGGAAGCGCCGGGGCTGCTTCCCTGCCGAAGTGCGCGGACGTCGGGTGGGGTGCGTGCGCGGACCCCGGGTGGGGTGCTGCGCGGGTGCGGCGTGCGGCCCGCGGACGTCGGGCGGGGCTCGTGGGGTGCCGCGTGCGGCGCGTGGGCGCTACTTGAGGTCGCGCTGCTTGGGGACCACGACGCCGAAGCGGTCCTGGATCGTGGCGAGGGCGGCCTCGTGCACCTGGCGGGCGGGGATGCCGCGGGGGTTGCCGTTGACCGGGAGCGGGCGGGTCGCCGAGGCGTCGCCGATCACGGTGGGGTTGTAGCCGTTGTAGACGGCGCCCTCGGTGGTGAACAGGGTGCACATGTGCGTCATGAAGCCGGAGATGATGACGTTCTTGCGGCCGGTCTTCTTGAGCTCGGCGGCCAGGTGGGTGTCGTGGAAGCCGTTGGGGACGGCCTTCTCCACGACGCTCTCCCCCTTGACCGGCTTGAGGTCGGGGATGATCTGCCCGGCCTTCGACTTGAGGTCGTAGCCCTTCTCCACGATGTGGATGACGGGTGTGTGCGCCTTGCGGGCCCGCTCCAGGAGGGTCTTGGTGTTCTTGACCGCCTCGCGCCAGCCGGTGAGCTCCATGGTGCCGCCGGTGTAGACGTTCTGGTAGTCGACCAGGACCAGCGTCGCGTTCGACAGCTTCGCGGGCGTCTCGTCCAGCTTCATCAGCTGGCGCAGCGTGGTGGTGTCCTTGGCGTAGTTCTTCTCGTGGCGCTGGTCGCGGCTGTCGGTGCGGGTGGCGGCCTGGGAGCTGCCGCCGCAGGCGGACAGGGTGGTGGCGAGCACGGCGGCGGCGCCCAGGGCCGCGGCGGTACGGAGCAGGTTGGTCTTCATCAGACGATCTCCTTGTGGGTGGGGACCACGACTCCGTACAGGTCGGCGATGGTGGCCAGCGCGCTGTAGTGGACCTGGCAGGCGTCCAGGTCGGTGCCGGTGACCGGGAGCGAGCGGGTCGCGGTGGCCTCGGCGACGACGGTGGGGCGGTGGCCGTTGAGGAAGGCGCCCTGCGCGGTGAACGCCACGCACATGTGGGTCATCCAGCCCGCGATGACGACGTCCTGGCCCTCGGTGAGGTGGGTGGCCAGGTCGGTGCCGACGAAGGCGTTCGGGGCCTGCTTGACGACGACCGGCTCGCCCTCCAGGGGGGCGACCCTGGGGTGGATGCTGCCGATCTCGGCGCGGATGTCGTACGGGGTGCCCTCGCCGCCGTCGTTGATGACGTGCACGATCTTGGTGCCGGCCTCGCGGGCCCGTGCCAGCAGCTGCGCGGCGGCCTCGAGGGACTTCTCCCAGCCGTCGAGTTCCATGACGCCCTGGGTGTAGGTGTTCTGGAAGTCGATCAGGATCAGTGTCGAGCCGGCCAGCTTCGCGGGCGTCTGGTCGAAGCCGTTGAGCTCGCGCAGCGTGGTTCTGGACATGGGTGTACCGCCTTCGGAGATGCGTGGGAAAGGTGCAGTTCGCGGTGGTCCGCCGAGCTGCGCTGCTAACGCTAGGACCGGGCCGGGACGTCGGCAATGACATGTAGCCTGCAGATCCAGACATGCCCGCTGTCCGGCCGCCCGCGGCCGGCCCGCTCGACCGGGAGGGATCCGTGCCGGACACCGCCGCCAGACGGCTCATCGTCATCGTGCTCTTCGGGGGCGTCGACCTGCTCGACGTCACCGGGCCCCCCGAGGTGTTCTCCCTCGCGCTGCGCGAGACCGACGAGGCGGCGGGCTACCAGGTCGTGCTGGCCGCCGCGACCATGGACCCGGTCGTCACCGGCGCGGGCGTGCGCATCCTGCCCGACCTCACCTTCGAGGAGGCGGCCCGGCGCAGCATCGACACGCTCCTGGTGCCCGGCGCCGTGGAGGTGGACGAGGAGCGCCGCGTGCACCCGCTCGTCGACCCCGGCCTCGTCGCCTGGGTGAAGGTGCTCGCCGGACGCTCGCACCGGATCACCTCCGTGTGCGTGGGCGCGCACCTGCTGGCCGCGGCGGGGCTGCTGGACGGCAAGCGGGCGACCACGCACTGGTCGACCGCGCAGCAACTGGCCGCCGACCACCCGGCCGTGGAGGTCGACGCCGACCCCATCTTCATCCGCGAGGACAACGTGTGGACCGGGGCGGGCATCAGCGCCTGCCTGGACCTGTCCCTGGCCCTGATCGCCGACGATCTGGGCGAGGCGGTCGCGCTGCGGGTGGCCCGCCAGCTGGTGATGTACCTCAAACGCCCCAGCGGGCAGAGCCAGTTCAGTGTTCCGCTGGCCCAGGTCTCCACGACGCGGCGCATCGAGGACCTGCGCCACCACATCCTGCGCCGCATCGGCGAACCGCTGTCCGTCGCCGATCTTGCCGCGTACGCGCATGTCAGCGACCGGCACCTGACGCGGCTCTTCAAGACCGAACTGGGCGTGACCCCGCACGCGTACATCGAGTCGGTGCGCGTGGAGAAGGCACGCCACGACCTGGAGTCCTCGGACGCCACGCTCGAACGGATCGCGTCCGCCTGCGGTTTCGGCACGGTGGACACGCTGGTACGGGCGTTCCGGCGCCGTCTGAACACCACGCCGAGCGAGTACCGGCGCAGGTTCCGGGTGCCGCAGATGCCGTGAACCGCCTTCCGCTCCCCCGGTGTTGCCGGGGCGGGGGGGGTGGTTGGTCGTCGCGGCCGGTCTGGTTCGGGGGCGGACGTGCGGGAGGGGGTCGAGCTCCGGCGCCGGGGGTCAGTCCTTTGCCGCCCGGTCCGCCACCGCGCGTGCCCACAGCACCAGCGGCACCTGGAGCGGGAGCCGGGCCAGGGCGGCGGCCCGCAAGGGGGCGGGGCGGTCGCGCCAGTCGAGGGCCATCTGCGCGTTGCCCGGGAGGATGCCCACGAAGTAGACGGCCGCCGCGCGCGCGGCCGGGCGGCGGGTGCGGGGCAGCGCGACACCCGCGGCCAGGGCGAACTCGACGACTCCGCTCGCCCGGGTCCAGGTGCGCGGCGACCCGGGCAGGACGCGCGGCACCATCGCGTCGAACGGCCTCGGCGTGGCGAAATGCAGCACACCGGCACCGGCCAGCAGCCCGGCGAGCAGCAGTGAGGAGCGGTCGGGGCGGGGCATGAGGCCTCCAGTCAGAGCGCGGGCGAGGGCGCGGCCGTCCTGCCGGGGGCCGATGTTACTCGAAAGTCAGTACAGGTTGTCGAGGGATGATCCGCGCTCTCCGACGACCGGACGAGGCGGTTCGTCGGCATCAGCGGATATACGGCGCCCTGCCACGCCTGCATGGGCCGCAGTTGGGCATACGGGGTTCACTCCCTACCAGAGAGGCTCCTGCCATGGCCGGCATAGTCGCAGCAGTGCTGTTCTTCGTCGCTTTCCTGATCAACGCGGCCGACATCAGCACCAACGATGTGTTCTCCTCGACCAACGTGATGCTGCTCGGGCTGATCGCTCTGGCCCTGCAGGTGGCGGGCATCGGCAGCAGCCGGACCCGGACCCGCAGACGCTGACACCCCACCCGGCAGGGGCTGGTGACGCCACGTCACCAGCCCCTGCGGCATGTCGCCTCACGTGCGCGCCGCCCGGGTCCGCACGCTTCAGTGCGGAGCGGTGGAGCTGGCCCGCTGTCCGCCCCGGCTGGGGACGGCAGTCCGCAGCCAGTGGGCGGGCATGCTTCTACAGGTCGATCCGGATGTGTTCCACGTCGGTGAACTCCACCCCCAGCCCCCGCGCGCGGGAGTCGTTGGCGCGGAAGTACATCTGGGCCAGGCCGTCGGCCGCGATCTGCTGGAGCTGCCGTTCGTCGGCGCCCTGCTCGCGGGCGGTGAACAGGCGCTCGGCCCACTGGGGCGGCAGGGCCTGGGTGATGTCGCGGACCCGGGCGTCGTCGGTGGTCCCGGGGGCCGCGGTGAAGCCGAAGCGGGCGCGGGTGGAGACGACCAGGCCGTCGGAGGAGGCCGCTCTCCTGCGGGCCTTCGCCCTGACCTGCGGCTGCCACCGCTTCTTGACCTCGCCCTCCAGGCGGGCCCGCAGGTCCTTGCGGGGCCGCTTGAGCCGGCCCGCCACGTACCGCTCCACGGTGCGCTGGGACACCCCCAGCGCCTGAGCCGCGGCACGGGTGCCCTTGAGCTGCTTGACCAGGTATCTCATCTGCGCCTGCGCGCTCTGCGGGATACGGCGGGTGAACGCCGACTCCAGGGCACGGTCCAGGCTGTCCGCGAGCAAGTCCGTCATGGCCCGCTACTCCCCCGCTCCGGCGCTCGGGTCGCTCTTGATGAGGTTGGCGATGTTGAACACGCCGCCCGCCGCCTCGAACTGCTCCTCGGCCCACAGCACGCTCCGGGTGCCCTGGTGCTTGACCATCCCCGGCGAGACGCCCAGCCGGAAGCCGCCGGGCACCGGCTTGCCCTCCTCGGTGTGCGGCAGGACGTCCAGCGGGGACGGGCCGGACGAGGGGTAGACGATCGCGTCGGTGCCGACCGCCACCGGATACAGGTCGGCGGCCGCCGCCGTCTTCATCAGCTTGCGGTGCAGACCGACGCGCTGGCCGGCCAGGACCGCCGCCCGGATGTCGGGGCGCCACGTCTCGCGTTCGAGCGCCGGATAGGGCTCGTAGTAGGGCACTTGGCCCCGGCTGCGCTGGCGCAGCTTGCCGATGCCGCCCTTGGCCGTGGCCTTGATGGCGGTGGCCAGCAGCGCCATGGTGGGATCGGCGGTCCCGGCGCGGGCCATCGCGTCCAGGAACGCGCTGCCGCCCAGATCGGTGCTCACGCCGAGGTCGGCCATGGTCGCCACGTAGGCGTCGCGCAGCCGCTTGTACCAGCCATCCAGGTAGCGGCCCGAGACCGTACGTACATAGGCCTCGATCGGCGCGACGTCGAAGCCGAGCTCGACCGCGTAGGCGACGGTGGGCGTGGCATACCAGGCAGGTCCGGTGGGGCGGTCGCCCTTGGGTGTGAACGGTGACGGGAGCCGGTCGCCGTCGACGGTGCGGCCGCCCAGTTCCACCCGGGACAGGTCGACATGGCTCAGGTCGACCAGCCACGAGCCGGGCAGCGCGGCGTCGAAGGCCGGGCCGTCGGTCAGGTGGGTGGGGCCGTTCAGGCCGACGGTGAGGCCGTTCGCGGCCGCGGCGAACGACATGTTGATGTCGACCGCGACCAGGAAGGGGTTCATGCACTCCTGGTCGGTCAGCGGCCGGCACCAGTCGTAGGGCTCCTCCATCAGCATCTCGGCGGGGGTGCGCAGGTGGTGGCGGGCGAACTTCCCCTTGAGGACGGGGTGTTCGTCGGGGACCTCGCACTCCACGACGTCGTGGACGGCGGTGAGCGCGTCGTCGTTGAACGCCCGCTTGAACTCGCCGCTCGCGGTGTCCTTCTCCGCGCGGGTCGGCGGGCGCAGCGCGACCATCAGCTCCAGGCCGGTGACGGCGGTGGTGCCGCGCGGTGTCATCACCCGCTGTGCGTACAGGCCGAGGTAGCGGGCGAGGTCGGCGGGGTGCATCGTCGGCAGCTGCGGGTCGTCCCTCTTGTCCCACTCCCTGGCGTCCAGCGCGTTCCACGCCAGGATGCACAGCTGGACGCAGCGGCGCCGGGAGCCCTCGGGCTCGCGGTAGATGCGGGCCCAGGGGCCCAGGCCGCGGCGGGTGAGCTGCAGACCGGCACGCTGGATCTGCCGGACGACCGTGTGGTCGTCGGGCAGCCGGCCGGTGCGCCGCTCTTCCTCGGACAGGGCGGCGGGCAGGCCGTAGCGCTCCAGTGCGGCCCGGGTCAGGACCAGGACCGGGTCGGCGTCGCGGCCGTTGCGGTGCAGCCGGGCCTGCCCGAGCCGGGCCTCGGACAGCGTCCACTCCACCAGCGCGGGCAGCGACTTGGCGGGCACGTCCAGGACCAGGCCGCCGACGCAGTACGCCGACACCTGCCCGTCGGCATCCGCGTCGACGACGGCCAGCGGGCCGTTCGCGAAGCGCGGGTCGGCTGCGGCAGGGGCGCTCTTCTTCGCCGGGCGGCGCCCCGTCGGGGCCGGTCCGGCGGCGGGCGCCCGGCGGGACTTGGCGGCGGCCGGGGCCGCGGGGGCTGCCGCCGCACCGGGGGGTTCGGGCGCCGGCGCGGGCACGGGTGCGGCCGGGGGACGGGGCTGGAGGTGCGGCTGCGGTACGGGGACGGGGGACGGCTCGGCGACAGGGGCGGCGGAGCCGGGGCCCGGGGCGGGAGCAGTGGCCTGGTCGGCGGCGGGGGCGGGGAAGCGTTCGGACAGCTTCTCCAGCAGGCGGGCGTAGGCGGCCCGTTGCGGCGGGCGCGGTTCACGGCGGCGTCCCGGCTGGGTCGCCTCCCAGCTCGCGACCGTCTCCCTGCGGGTGTTCAACGCGGTCGCGACCTGCGTCTGGCTCAGCCCGGCGGCCTCCCGCAGCCGCCTGCGCTCGACCGGTTCGGGCAGGTCGGCGACTTGCTCCAGCAGTGCGTCCACCGCACCGAACAACTGATCATCCGTGGCCACAGGGCTCACCTCCGAGAGGCAGCGTACCTACGATCATGCGCCCGATCGCGCACCGAATCGCCCATCCGATCGCCTGCTGATCACTCATGGGACGCGAGGGTTGGGGCCAGCCCCGCGGCGGGCGACCTCGGAACCAGGACCTCACGGTCGAGACCATCGCGCCGCCGCGCCAGTGCGCCGTTCCGACGTCGCACCGTCGGGACCAAAGTCCCGATTCTCACCTGGGCCTTATGGAGCCCTTTCGCACACGCTGCGGCATATGGCACTGTCTTTCAAGATCATTTCGGTGGGGGAGCCGGCGCCCGGCTCCCCCACCGAGGTGCTGTCGAACACGCACGAGAGGGTTTCATGAACAACCGTCAGCGCAGCGCAACAGGCCTGGTCGCCGCCGTGACCGCCACCTCACTCGTCCTGGCGATCGCCCCGTCGGCCTCGGCCGACGCACTGGACCGGCGCCACCAGAAGTCGGCCGCGAGCATCGAGCGGGTCACGGGCACGCAGGACCTGGCAGCCTCCTCGACCGCCCGGGGCTTAGCCGCACGGAGCCTGACGTCGACCGACGCCGGGACGGTGACCGTCCGCGTGCCCGAGGACACCGCCGGACGTGTGCAGACGACCGCCCCCGACGGCTCCACGTTCGGGCTCGCCCTGCCGCAGGACAAGAGCACACGGGACAAGAGCGTGCAGGGCGTGAGAGCGGGGGCCGGGACCATCGTCTACGCCGACGCCGCCGACTCCACCGACCTCGCCGTCCAGCCCACCGCCGAGGGCGGCGTCCGCACGCTGGTCTCCCTCAAGGACGAAGACGCCCCCACCGAGCAGCGCTTCGGACTGCGGATACCGGCCGGAGCCCACCTGGCCGCCAACGACAGCGGCGGCTACGACATCTTCCAGGACTCCGGGCAGGGCTTCACCACCCTCAAGGGCACCATCTCGGCACCGTGGGCCAAGGATGCCGACGGCAAGGACATCGCCACCAGCTACAAGCTCGAGGGCGACACGCTGGTGCAGAGCATCCACACCAACGACGCCACGGCCTACCCGGTGGTCGCGGACCCCCACTACACCTGGGGCATCGTCAGCGGCACGGTCTACTTCAACAAGAGCGAAACACGGAAGATCGCGCTGGGAGGCGGGCTCGCCGCCACCATCATCGCGTCCATACCCGCCGGATTCACCACCGCCGCCGGCATCACCGTGGCCGCGATCACCACGATGGCCAACATCGCCCAGTCCCACAAGAAGTGCCTGAAGATCAAGAGCTACGGGAAACCCGGTGAATACTCGGGCAAGCAGGGCGACGGATACTGCCGCTGACATGCCGACGCAGAAAGGTGCCCTTCGATGACGACCCTCTGGCTCGCGCTCATCGCCGTCTTCGTCCTCGTCGAGGTCTGGCTGACCCGACGGTCCCACCGCCGCTCCGCATGGCGAACCCTCGACGGTGACCGCATCGCCCTGGCCGCCGGCGCGGCATGGTGCGCCGTCGTCGTCGCCATCTCGTGGGCCGACGACAACGACCCCGTCGGCGGCCTCCTGTTCGGAGGACTGACCGGCGTCGCCATCGCCTGCCTCGTCGCCGGCGCCCGGCGCAGGATCGCCTACCGGCGAGGCAAGAGCGGCGTCTCCTGCTGACCGGGACGGACCACCGCAGGTGCGGGCCGGGGAGCACTTCCCGGCCCGCCCCGGCCCCCGCCGGGCAGGGCCGGGCAGGGCCGGGAGGCACGCAGGGGGCCGGTCAGTCGGTGATTTCCCTGAGGTACGGGGACAACTCGTCCCACGACCCCACGTCGGCCAGCAGCAGCTGCACCAGCTCGATCGACCACTTGTGGTCGCAGTTCCTCGCCCCGAACAGGGCGGCCAGGACGGCGCTCACCGGCATCCGCAGGAACTGCTTCTTCAGCCCCTTGCGGCTGGGCACCGTCACACCGTCCAGGACGGCCGGGTCGATGCCCCAGCGGCCGTGGACCCAGTCGGTGACCGCCTGGCGGTCCGGGGTCGCGTTCTGCTGGGCCAGCGCGGCGCGCAGCGCGTCCTGGTTGCGGAGGGCCTCTTGGAGGAAAGCGCGTACCGGGGCGGGAAGTTCGAAGGCGGTGTCGTTGTCCGTGCAGGAGTTGTTGTTCTTGCGCCACTGGTCCACCGCGTCCAGCGCCCCGTAGTCCACGTCGAAGTCGAGCGAGTCCGGGCTGAGGGTGAGCTGACGGAGGTTTTCCCGCTGGCGGTCCGGGTCGCCGCTGCTGGTGATCATCGAGGTGCTGCCCTCGCGTCCCGCGCCGTGCAGGCCGTTGACCGTCTCGGCCGCCGCCTTGAGGGCCTCGGTCACATCGGTTCCGCTCTCCCCCGCGACCTGCTGGGCCACGCGCTGGGCACCGTAGTAGTAGAGCGCGGCCCCGGTGTCCTTGACCAGGTCCTTCAGGGCCGGGTCGGTGAGGATCGACTCCAGGGAGTTCTCCACGATGTCGATGGGCGCGGCATCGCCCAGTTCGCCCAGCAGGGCGGCGTGGGTGACGCCGACGTTGCCCACGCCGATCCCCGCGGCCACCTTCTGGTCCTTCAGTTCGGTCAGCACGTGCCAGGCGGTGCGGGCCGCCTGGTCGTCCTCGCCGATGTTGTGGATGACCAGCCCGTCGATGCGGCCCGCGAAGAGCTGGGCCACCGCGGCCAGGCGTGCGCGCAGTTCCTCGGGCCGCTCCCCCGCCCGTACGTCGAACTTGTAGATGACCTCGTAGGCGTTGCGGGGCAGTGCGGCCAGTTCGTCCGCCAGCAGCGCGGTGCTGTTGCCGTAGCTCTCGGCGCAGTCGAAGCGGCGGTAGCCGGCCTCCACGGCGGACCGCAGCTGCGGCTGGTTCTTGCCGTCCACGCCGAAGACCGTCCAGGGCTTGGCCGCCTGCGTGGCCGGTGTCTCGGTGGCGTCGGTGGTCTCGGCACGCTGGAGGGCGGCGTTGAACGCCTGGTTTCCCGCGCCGCGCTGGAGGGCCGCCAGGTGCGGCGGGACGCTCACGGGCAGGTAGCCGGTGTCCGGCTGGAGGCGCGCCGGACGTGTCGGGGGTGTGCGGTGGCCCTCGTGCCGAGCCGGTGCCTGCGTACGCATCCGATCAGTGTGGGGGTGCGGGCGGGGCGGGTGAAGAGGTGCGGGGCGGTGGCCGGGGGCAGGGTCGGCTGCCCGAACGGTCAGGCCTGGTCGCGGGCGCGTGCCACCTGCGGTGCGGTGGTCAGGTGAGGTGGGTGATGAGCATCCAGGCGACCGCGACCAGGAAGACGACGCCCACCACCCTGGTCATGGTGTAGCCCGCCTTGGTCGGTTCGGTGGCGTCGTAGTCCCGTACGAAGGGGCGCTGGAGGGGTCTGTTCATCCTCCACAGCAGCTGGGGCTTGATGACCTGGACCAGCCCCATGAGGGCGAAGAGGCAGAGCAGTACGACGATCATCGGTCCTCCCGTTCGGTCACGTGGTGGGTGACCTGTCTCGATGAGGGCGCACCGCGGCCGCCCACTCCTGGTGTCCGGCAGCCGGCGGACGCTGCGACCGGCTGCGTGGCCCGCTTACCCCGAATTCCGGGACGTAGCTGGCGGCGGGCGTGCCGTGATCCGGTTTCAGGGGGTGGGTTCTGGTCCCAAGGTCGCTGCCATGAGGGGACCTTGGGCCGATGCCTGCCCCGACTCCTGTGGTGAGCATGAGGGTTGTTCGTGCGACCGGACCAAGGAGACCAAGGAGGGGGCATGCGGGTGGGGCAGGGGAAGCAGGACGAGGCGGTGGACTGGGTGGAGGTGCCGGGCGGGCTGCTGCTGCGCGGGACGCCGGCCGAGGAGGTGGCGGCGGTGGCCCGGCGTTACGCGGACACCGGGGTGCCGCGGGAGTGGTATCTGAAGGAGGCCCCGCGCGCGGAGGTTCATGTCCCGGCGTTCCGGATCGCCCGCACCCCGGTCACGGTCGGCCAGTGGGCCCCGTTCGCGGCGGCCACCGGCAGGCCGGCCCCGCGGGGTGTGGCGGACCATCCGGTCATCGGGGTCGCCTGGGAGGAGGCGGCGGCATACTGCCGGTGGATCGGCGCGCGGCTGGGCTGCGCCGTGCGGCTGCCCACGGAGGACGAGTGGGAGCGGGCCGCGCGGGGGGCGGACGGCCGGGAGTTCCCCTGGGGCCGGGAGTACCGCACCGGCCTGGCCAATCTGACCGACCTCGGCATCGGCACCACGACGCCGGTCGGCTCCTTCCCTCAAGGGGCCAGCCCCTTCGGGGTCCTGGACATGGCGGGCAACGCCGACGAGTGGACCTCCACCCTGTACGCCCCCTACCCGGGCGCCCCCGAGGAGGTCCCGGTCACCGAGGACTGGGCGCACGACCGGCACGTCACCCGGGGCGGCGCGTTCCGCCACGACCGGGACCTGGCCCGGTGCGCCCGCCGGCACGGCGCGTACGAGAGGGATCTGGCGGCCATCGGTGTGGGCTTCCGCCTGGCGGCCCCGGCAGCCCCAGTGGGCTAGCTGCATCCCGCCGGTGTGCCGGTGCGCCTTCCTGTGGTCATCTCCCCTGTGCGGGGCGGCAGTTGGCGGTTTTTGCGGGGAGGGAGGCGGGGGGTGGAGGTGTCTTCCCCCCGCCCCGCCGGTGGTGCAGGATCCACGCATGACTGAGCAGCGAACCGATGGAGCGCCGCCCGCCGATGCGGCCCACACCTACCTGACGGCGCTCCGCGAGCGGCTGTCGGCCGACGGGTGCGGGGTGACCTCGTCCGCGTGGGGCGCCTGCCGGGTGGCCGTCGGTGACCGTGCGGACCGTAAGACCCGGTGGTTCGGCACCAAGGTGGAGCTGGTCGTGCTGGCCGCCGCCGTGCCCGGTGTCGATGGTGCGGCGATGGCGGAGTTCACCAAGTGGGCGATGTCCTACGCGCAGAGCCTGCGCAGCGGCCTGCCCGGCGCGCGCAACGCGATGATGGTGCTGCCCGCCCTGGTCAGCGGTCGGGTCGAGGCGTCCGCGCGGGACTGGGCCGCCCAGGACGCCCGGATCCTGGGCACGTCCGTGATCGGCCGCCCCCTGACCGTGGAGACGGGCGCCGGGGTCTCGCGGGTCACCATGTACCGGGGCGGGGTCGCGTGGGGCGGGATGTTCACCCGCCATGTGCTGGAGAAGGCGTCCTTGTACTTCCCCTGAGGCTTGTACTTCCCCTGCGGGCGAGGCACTTCCCCTGCGGACGAGGCACTTCCCCTGCGGATGAAGTGCCGCCCCGGTGCTTCGGCGTACGCCCCGGCCTGTCCGGTCCGGGGTGTCAGGCCCGGTCCTCTCCCGGGGGAAGGAGGCGGCGGGCCGCAGCGCGTTCACGCTGGCGTCCTTCGCGTTCCTCGCGCTCGTGCCGGGCGTCGCTCTCGTACTCCTCCACGCGCAGCTCGTAGGAGTGCTTGAGGTCGTCGAGGGCTTTGTGGGCCGGTGGTGGGGTGTCGCCGCGGCGCCAGGCGTAGACGCACTCGATCAGGTGGTCCACCGCGGTGCGCAGGAACCAGGCCCGGTTGGCGTGGGGGAAGGCGTACTCCATCATGCGCAGGCTCTGCAGGTAGGTGGTGGCGTCCAGGAGGCGTTGGCGCAGGGGTGCGTCGCGGACCTCCAGGGCGGCCATCCGCACCGCGCGCAGCAGTGTCTCCCAGCGGGCCTCCCACTCCTGTTCGGCGTGGTGCTCCCGCCGGATCGCCTCGCGGGTGAGGTCGGGGTCGGCGTAGCGGCGGGTGTCGGGCGGGGTCTTGGCGGCCTGGGTCTCCAGTGCGGCCAGGGCGGCGGACAGGCCGGTCGCGACGGTGATCCGCTCGCTCTCCCCGCGTGCTTCCTTGGCCTCTTGGAGCTGGCGGTCCAGGGCGGTCGTGGAGGTGCGCCAGGTGATCAGACCGCCGACGAGGACGCCGAGGAGGCCGGTGAGGGGGGAAATCCAGTCCATGCCCCAGTTTCGCGGGCAGTGCGGTGGCGGTGGAAGGCTTTCGGTGGCTCCTCGCGCAGCACTGCGGGCCGGGCCCCTGGGGGTCCGGCCCGCAGCACGCGTGGGCGGCTCAGTGGTTGTTGATGCCGTTGCCCGACAGGGCCGGGATGTCCTCCAGGACGTGCGAGATGGGCTCGTCGCCCTTGGCCTGGGTGGAGTTCTCGGCGCACTGCTGGTTCTGCGGCGCGGACAGGACGGGGATGTCCTGGACCGCGACGGGGACGAGGATGCCCACCAGGGAGCCCACGTTGGCCTTGGCCGGGATGCCGGCGCAGAGCTTGTTCAGCGAGCCGTCGACCAGGGTGGCCTGCGGGCTCAGGTTCCCCTGGGTGGCGCTGTTGCCGAACGCCTGTCCGGCGCCGTTGCCGCTGGCGCTGGTCGTGCCCGCGTCGTCGCCGATCGCGGCCGCGGTGCCGGCGCCGCCGGCCAGGGCGACGGCGGCGAGACCGAGGGCCAGGGGGATGTTGCGCGTGCTCATGTCACTCCAGTACGGAAGGTCACTGCCAGAAGGGGCCAGTACACCGGCTGCGGCCTCAACTGCCGGACATATTCGCCCGTTTGCGGGGTGTCGCGGAGCGAAGCTGACGGCGGCGGCCCCCCCTCCGGTGGCGTCCGGTGCGGATCCGGGCGCTGCGATCGGGGTGATCCTCTGGGTGCGCGGCGGTGTCATGTGATGGCATGTGGGGGCACCTTGAGGAGGCGGCGGTGGGCAGAGTGGGCGCGCGGGTGGTCGCGGCGGTGGTGATCGTGGCCTGTGTGGCGCTGCTGGGGCCCAGTGCGCCCAACGGCGCGCTCATCGCCCGGCCGCTGCCCGCCGGTGCGCCCCGCGAGGTCGTGGCGGACCGGGTCATGACGTGGAACATCTGCAATCCGTGCAACGCCAGCGGGCAGAACCTGGGGCGGGCCGCGGACATCGCCACCTACGCGCCGCAGGTCATCGGGATGCAGGAGGCGTGCGTGCGGGACGTCGAGATGATCCGGGAGCACCTGGAGCACGTCTACGGGCTCGTCTACCACGTGGAGTACGGCTCGGTGCTGCGCAGCCGCAGCCGCTGCGGGGGCTGGCCGTGGAGCCCGGGGGGCTTTGGTCAGGCGATCCTCTCGGCGGCCCCGATGACGGACCGCGAGAACGTGGAGTACCCCGACGGCGGATCGGAGGACCGCGGGTATCTGGCCGTCACCACGACGGTGGGCGGCCGTTCCGTGCGGGTCTTTAACACCCACCTCGCCCAGCGGCGCCAGGAGGACGTGCGGGCGGCGCAGACGCCCGTGCTCGCCGCGGCCGTGGCGCGGCACGAACGCGCCGTCGTGCTCGGCGACTTCAACGCCGTGCCCGAGGCGCCCGAGCTGACCCGGATCTGGGCCGTCGCCCGGGACGCGGACCCCGCCTGCCGTCCTCCCTCGACCGCCGGATGCCGGCCGACCACCGACTGGTTCAGCAAGTTCGACTACATCTTCCTGCGCGGCATCACCGCGCGCGGGCACGGCGTGCACCCGAGCGACTTCTCCGACCACGACCTGCAGCACGCCGACCTCGATGTCGGCTAGGGGTTGGCCGCACGGCGGCCGGGGTCAGGTGCGGGGGGTCTCGGGAGCCTGTACGTAGGTGACTTCCTGGCGTCCGCAGCCCTCGGCGAGCGCGGCCAGCGCGGTGACCTCGGCCCGGTCGGCGCTCAGCCCCCAGCGGAGCTTGGTCCCGGTCCACTCGGCGGCGTAGGTGCAGCGGGCGTCGGCCAGCGGCGGCAGCCACTGGGCGGGGTCCTGGTCGGCCTTGGAGCGGCTGCTCTCCTGGGTGACGGCCAGCAGGCCGGCCTCGGCGTCGAGGTCGTGGGCGTAGGCGTGGCGGCGCTGCGCGCTCCACCGCCAGGCGCCGGAGTCCTGGGCCTCGGCGAGCGGGACGGTGTGGCTGACGGCCAGGGCGCGGGGGTCGGTGACGGTGCGTCCGTCGTAGTAGGAGTACCAGGTGCCGGAGGTCACGGTGCAGGGGCCCTCGATGACGGGTGCGGTGCGGGACTCGGCGATCAGGACCTTGGCGCGGGTCGTGCAGCCCTGGTCGTCCGGGCGGTCGGTGGCGCCGGTGCGTTCGTGGTTCTGGCGGGATTCGGGCGCCTGCGGCAGGGCCTTGACGGCGTCGGCCAGGCTCATCCGCTGCGGTGCGGGGGCCTGGGGCGCGGCGGATGCCGGGGTGAGGGTGAGGGCGGGCAGGGCCAGGAGGGCGGCGGCGGTCAGGCCGTGCAGCATCGGCTTGGTGGTGGTCATGTGACGGTGATAGCGGGCGGCGTGGGGCAGTTGGGGGTGAAGGGGGTGTGTGTCACCCGCTCGGATGGATCAGTCGTACCGCAGAGGCGCCGGGTCGCCGGGGCCCCGGGTCGCCGCAGGGAGGGGGCGGGCGGGTGCGGGTGGGCCCGCCGGGCGAGGGAGGGTGGCTCCTTCGCCCGGCGGGCCGGGGGTCAGATCCCGAAGGGGGCCGCGTAGCGGACGGTGCCGGAGGGCAGCGGGCGGCTCTCGTCCAGGGTGAGGGCCATCATGGCCTCGTCCGGGACCTCGATGCTCAGGCCGATGCCATGCAGGGAGGCGCGGCCGAAGCCGAACCTGGGGTAGTACGCGGGGTGGCCGAGGACGGTCACGTGGTACTCCCCCCGTTCCTTGGCGGCGGCCAGTGCCGCGCGGATGACGGCCGAACCGGCGCCGGTCTTCTGCTGGTCGGGCCGTACGGCGACGGGGGCCAGGCACAGGGCCGGGCTGTCGCCGATGTGGCAGCGGGTCAGCAGGGCGTGGCCGACGAGTGTGCCGTCCTGGTCGGCGGCGACCAGGGACAGGCCCTCGATCCAGGAGGAGTCGGCGCGCAGGGCGTCGACGAGGTCGGCCTCCTGCGGGGTGTCGAAGGCCGCCAGGTTGATGGCGCGGACGGCGGGGATGTCGGCGCCGGTCTCGGCGCGGGTGAGCCAGGTGTCGTGGGTACGCATGACGGGGTGAGGATCCGTTTCATGGTGAGGTTCGTCAGGGGGGTGTCCCGCGAGCTCACGCTCCAGCGGGACCGGGCGGCTGGGTCAGACCGTCGCCCGGGACGTGAGGGTGATCCGGGCGCTGCGCGGTGCAGTGGCCTTGAGCGCGGTCATCAGCCCCGCCTCCCTTTCATCCTCGATCCATAGCCGTACGAACCCTTCAAAAATATCACGCTGTCCGGTTCTTCTCCTTGGGATTCTCGCCCTTGGGATTCTTGCCTTGGGGATCTTCTCCTTGGGGGCTTCTCCTTGGGGGTCTTCTTCCGCGTTCTTGTGCCGGTCTCGTCTTCGCCTGCCGTGGGACCGGTCCGGCGGGCGGGTTGCCTCCGGGAGGGAACCCGCGCCGGCCGGCGGGGGGTCACACGGTGGCCGGGGTGGGCCGGTCCGTGGCGGCCGGGGTCAGGCGGTGGCGGCGGGCGGGCAGGAGCATGGTCGGGTGGGTGACGCTCCAGAAGGTGGAGGCGCAGATGAGTTCCTTGACGCGGGCGCCGGCGCGGCCCGTCAGGACGGTGGGGGTGACCTCGTCCTCTTGGGTGACGCGCTGCACGATGGCGTCGCGGCGGCCGAGGCTGACGCACTGGGCGGCGTAACCGATCGTGGTCCGGGGGACCTTGCGGCCGGCCAGGCGGGCCGCGAGCACGTCGGCGGCGTGCCACGCCATCGGGGTGGCGGTGGCGCAGCCCATCCGCAGCGGGCCGCCGCCCGCGCCCGGGGCCAGTGCGGCGTCGCCGACGGCGTACACGTCGGGGTGCGAGAGCGAGCGCAGGGTGGCGTCGACGAGGATCTGCCCGGTGGCGGAGACCTCCAGGGTGGTGGCGGCCGCGATCGGGTGGACGGTGAACCCGGTGGTCCACACGGTCGCATCGGCCGGGATCGGCCCCGCCGCGGTGAGCACACTCCCGGCGCGGACCTCGGTGATGTCGGTGTGTTCGTGGCGCGTGATGCCCAGGCGGGCGAAGGCGGCGTCCAGGTGGCGGCGTGCCTTGTCGCTGAGCCAGTCGCCGATGCCGGCGCGGGCGGCGACGGCGACCTGGAGGTGCGGGTGGGATTCGGCGATCTCGGTGGCCGCCTCGATGGCGGTCAGTCCGCCTCCCGCGACCAGGACGCGGGCGCCCGGCGCCAACTCGGCCAGGCGGGCCCGCAGTCGCAGTGCCGCCTGCCTGCCCGCGATGTGGTGGGCGTGCTCGGCGGCGCCGGGGACGCCCTGGTCGGCGGCGGTGCTGCCCAGCGCGTAGACGAGGGTGTCGTAGGCCAGGGCGCGGGTGCCGTGCTCGTCGGTGAGGGTGACGTTCTTGGCCTGCGTGTCGAGGGCGGTGACGCGGGCGGTGCGCAGGTGTACGCCGGTGCCCGCGTAGATCTCGCGCAGCGGGCGGCGCGGCAGGTCCTGGCCGGCGGCGAGCTGGTGCAGGCGTACGCGTTCGACGAAGTCGGGGTCGGCGTTGACCAGGGTGATCTCGACGTCGTCGCGGTGCAGGCGGCGGGCGAGGCGGCCGGCGGTGATGGCTCCGGCGTAGCCGGCTCCCAGGACGACGATGCGGTGCTTCATGGTGGGCTCCCGTCTGGCTGATTCACCTCCTGAACCGGACAGGGCCGCGATCCCTGACAGGGAGCGGGCGTGATGTGGGTCACCACACCTTCGCCAGGGGGCGGTGGGGGCCGCCGGCCCGCCACTGGCGCGTGATGCGGGTCAGCTTGTCGGGGTTGACCTGGAGGTGGAGGGCCCGGACGGTGCCCTCGGGGTCCGCGTCGAGGCCGATGACGCCGATGATCTCCTCGCCGGCCCCGACCAGGACGGCGGGGTCGTCGTTGACGACGGCGGCGTGCAGGGTGACGCTGTCGCCGAACCGGGCCCGTTTGGCCGCGTCGGCGCGGAACAGGCGCCGCAGGTAGCGGGCGATGCGCAGCGCGCCGATCAGCGGGGTCCTGCGGGCGGAGATCTTGCTGCCGCCGTCGGCCACGCTGACCGCGTCGTGGGCGAGCAGTTTGACCAGGGGTTCGGTGTCGCCGCTGAGGGCCGCGGCCAGGAATTCCTCGACGATCTTGCGGGCGGTGGCCGCGTCCGCCCGGGCGCGCGGGCGGCCGGTGGTGACGTGCTGTCGGGCCCGCCGGTAGATCTGCTGGCAGTTGGCCTCGGTCAGGCCGAGGATCCGGGCGATCTCGCGGTGCGTGTGGCCGAAGGCCTCGCGCAGGACGTAGACCACGCGTTCGTTGGGCGAGAGGCGTTCCATGAGGGTGAGTACCGCCAGGGACACCGACTCGCGCTGCTCGGCGGTGTCGGCCGGGCCGAGCATGCGGTCGCCGGCCAGGACCGGTTCGGGCAGCCACTGGCCCACGTAGGTCTCCCGGCGGGCCCGGGCCGAAGTGAGCTGGTTGAGGCAGAGGTTGGTGAGGACCTTGGTCAGCCATGCCTCGGGGGTCTCGATGCGTGCGCGGTCGGCGGCGTGCCAGCGCAGGTAGGTGTCCTGCACCGCGTCCTCGGCGTCGCCGGCCGAGCCGAGGAGCCGGTAGGCGATCGCCTCCAGCCGGCCCCGGGCGTTCTCGAACGGGTCGGCCTCGTGCGCGCTGAGCAACATCCGGCCAGGATCGGCCATTTGTGCAGGCCACGTCCAGCCTTGAGGTGGCCGGAACCGGGCGGGTCGCAGCGGGGGTGGGGGTGCGGGGGCGGGTTCCGGTGGCCGCCCGGCGTGGTCGCCGGGCCGACGCGCAGGCGTATGCGGGCCGGGGCTCTCGTGGAGGCGCCCCGGTGTCCGCTCACGTGATGGTGGTGTCGCCCAGGGCCTCCAGGACCTGGCGCAGTCCCGTGCCGGCCTGTTCGACCAGGTCGCGGTCCACGTCCGCCAGCAGGCGGGCGTAGTTGGCCAGGTGGTCGGTGAACAGGGCCCGGGTGACCTCGTGTCCGCGGTCGGTGAGGCGGATCTTGACGGTGCGGCGGTCCTCGCCGTCGCGCACCCGTTCCACCAGGCCCTTGGCCTCCATCTTGTCGACCCGGTTGGTGATCGTGCCGGAGGAGACCATGGACGCCTTGAGGAAGGTGCCGGCGGTCAGGGCGTAGGGCGGGCCGGAGCGCTGCAGGGTGGTCAGGACGTCGAACTCGCCGGCGTCCAGGCCGTGCCGGGCGGCGGTGGCCTTGACCGACTTCTCCACGACGACGCCCAGGCGCTGGATGCGTCCGAAGAGCTCGACGGGCCAGAGGTCGCCGGTCACGTCGGGGCGCTCGGCGGCCCACTGGCCGATGATCGCGTCCACGGCGTCGCTCATCGCCGCCACATCCTCTCGGTACGGATTCCGCCGGTCCGGAGTCCCGGGTGTCCCCCGGTCTGCCCCGGGTGTCCCCGGTGCGAGTCCCGTGCGGATTGTCTCGGCTTGTCTCGGCAGGAACTCTATCAGTACTGGTTCTCTTAGATTCGAGATACTTGACCCTGGGATAACCAGATGCTTCCATCTCAGTGTCGAGATGGTTGAGACCGCAGGGTCTCCCGTCCCTCCTCGGCCCGGCTTCGCGACCCGCCCTGCCGTCCTGCCCGCCCCTCCGGAGCCGCCGCCATGCCCATGTCCGTGCGCACCCGCACCGCCCCGCCCTCCCCTCCCGGCCCTCCCGGCCCTTCCGGCCCTTCCTCCCCTTCCGGCCCTTCCGCCCTGTCCGCCGCGGCCGGTGCCGCGCGCCGGGTCCCGGCCCTGTGGCTGGCGCTGCTGGCCGCCCCGGTGGCCGCGAGCGCCAACGCGCCCGTCCTGGTCCTGCCCGACATGGCCGGCTCCCTGGGCGTGCCGGTGGCCTCGGCGGCCTGGCTGGTCACCGTCCACGCCTGGGCCATGGCGGTCGGCACCCCGCTGATGGCGGGCCTGCTGCGGCGGCGCGGCTTGGGCCCCACGCTCCGGCTGAGCACCGTCCTGCTCATCGCCGGTACCGCCGCCCTGGCCGCGGCGCCCTGGCTGCCGCTGGCGGTGGCGGGCCGGGCGGCACAGGCCGCGGGCGGCGCGGGCCTGGTCACCGCGGCGATGAGCCTGGCAGGCTCGGTGCGCCGGATGGGCGTGATCAGCGCGGGGTTCGGGACGATGGGAGCGGTCGGCCCGCTGCTCGGCGCCACCCTCACGCACACCGTCTCCTGGCGGCTGTCGCTGGCCGTGGGCGTGCTCGCCCTGTCGGCGCTGCCCGCGGTCCTGCGCCGCGCCGACCTGTCCGCGCCGCCGGCCGGCGCGCCCTTCGACGGCCGGGGCGCGGCCCTGCTGGCCGTGGCGGCGACGGCTCTGGTGCTCGTGCCGCGGCACCCGCTGCCCGCGGCCGGCGCGGCGGCGGCCGCAGCCGTGCTGCTGGCCCTGCACGTCCGCTCCCGGCCCGCCGGTTTCGTGCCGGCCGCCCTGCTGCGCGCCCCGGCCTTCGTGATCTCGGCCGTGCTCGCCTGCGCGCTGGCGACCTCCTACTTCGCCCTGCTGTTCACCGTCCCGCAGCTGCTGCGCGAGCGCACCGGCTGGACCTCGGCCACCGTCGGCGCCGGCCAGCTGGCGGCCCTGCTGGCCGGCTCGGCGCTGTCGATGGTGCTGGCCGCGGCCGCGGGCCGCATGAGCCGCCCCCGGGTCCTGGCCGTCCTGATCACGCTGGGCGCGCTCGCCCCGCTCACCGCCGCGGCGGCCCCCTGGGCGCCGCTGCTGCTGCTCGCCGCGGCACTGGCGGTGCTGGCCACCAGCACCGGCCAGGCGACGCTGGCGGTGCATGCGACCGCGGCCGCGCCGGCCGCCCAGCGCCCGGCCGCGCTCGGCCTGTTCAGCCTCTGCTACCAGCTCGGCGGCGCCTTCGGCCCGGCGGTCGCGGCCGCGGTGGCACTGGGCGGCTGAGGCCGGGAACAATCCGCCCCACCCGCGCGTTCTTGTGTACGTGGCTGCGGAGGGGACAGTGTCCCCGGGCCCACCTATTGCCCATGGGGACGATCGTTCGGCTGAAGCCCCATGGAGCCTTTCGCCGAGAGGCGACCGCCCTCCGCGTGCCACCACCTACGGCCCCGGCTGGTCTCCCCCGTCCAGCCGGGGTCTTCTGCCGCCCGCCGCGCCCCGAGCCGTCGTACGGCCGTGGTGCTTACCGGCCGGGTTGGGCCCATATCGGCCCCGTCCTCCACAAGATCCCCAGGTCATCCGGGCCGCGCAGGGTGGACACGACAAGATATCGTTTACGAGCACGGCCAACTGGCTCTTTTCAGCTACCAGTTGGCCGAAAAGTGTGCCATGGGAAGCCTGCCGCGACCGAGGGAAGCCAGAAGTGCTGATGAGTGCAGTGAGACAGGGCGGGCCCTCACGGCGGCCCCGGTGCGCCCACTGGCTCGGCTCTCCCGCGACGTCCGCCGCACGGCCCGCCGCCGTCACCGGCCCCCGGCCCGTGCGGCTTCTGCCCTAGCCGGCGCACCCTCCCCCGCCCGGCGACCCGCCGGCCCGAGCCGTTCCCCGGCCCGTGCCGGGCCCCGACAGCCCAAGGACATCCGTGACCGGCCCGCACCCCCAACCGCCGCCGTCCGCCGCATCCGCCGCGGCCGCGGCGGGCGGGCCCGTGGGCCGGCACCGCACGCATCCCGCGCACCGCACGCACCGCGGGCCGGGGCGGCCCTGTCCGTCCCCGCCGCCGTCACCCCCCGTCCCCTGGACGGCCCCTGGCCGTCCCACCCCCCTTTGACACCTGTAGAGGACGTGATGACAGACCTGATACAGGCCACCACCGTGGTGCCCTCAGTGCTGGCCCTGGCCGCCGGCAGCGCCGCCTGGCGGTTCCGGTACCAGTACCGCGGTGAACGCGCCGCCGGTGACCGTCTGCGCCGCGAGGCCGAGGAGAGCGCGAGCCGCCAGCGCGCCGTCGAGGGCGTGCTGGCCCAGCTGGCCGGCGGCGTGATCCCGGGGCTCGGGGCCGAGGCGGAGCGTCTTGGCACCGGCCACGGGGTCGACATCGAACTGCCCGAGACCCTGGTGAACACCGCGCTCGCGCAGCGGCTGACGGAGCTGGCCAACTCCGCGGCCCACACCGTGCGCAAGGTGCAGTACGACGCCCAGACCAGCACCGGCGACCAGATCGCCGAGGCCCGCCAGCACGGGCGCGACGAGGCCGCCCGCGCCCGGCAGTCCGCCGAGGACTCCAGCCGGGCCGCGGTGCGCGCCGTCTCCTCCGCGATGGTGGGCATGGCCTCCAAGCTCAGCCAGCGGGTCAGCCAGGGCGTGCGGCGCCACGAGGGCGACGAGGCCTACGAGACGCTGGTGGGCATCGACCACCCCACTCAGCAGATGCTGCTGGTCGCCCAGAACTACGTGGTGCTCTCCGGCGGCAAGCTCTCCCGGCGCTGGCCGGCCACCCCGATGACCGACGTGGTGCGGGCGGCCATGGGCAGCATCGAGGAGTACGAGCGGGTCGAGCACCAGGAGCTCAACGTCACGGTGACCAGCCGGGCGGTCGGGCCCATCGTGCACGCGCTGGCGGTGCTCCTGGACAACGCTGTGCGCTACTCGCCCTCCTCGGCCCGGGTGCACGTGGCCTTCCAGGAGGGCCACCACGGGGTCTCGGTCATCGTGGACGACGCCGGTCTGCGCATGAACGAGGAGCAGTTGACGTGGGCCCGGCAGATCCTGACCGGTGCGCGGCGCGACGACATCAACCAGCTCGGCGCGCACCCGCAGACCGGTCTGCGGGCGGCCGCGGCGCTGGCCGGTGACTACGGGTTCCGCATCGACCTGGAGGCGCCGAACCCGTTCGGCGGCACCCGGGTGTACATGTTCATCCCCAAGAGCCTGCTGACCACGTCCGTCGCGGCCGTGCCCGCCCCCGCGGCCCCCGCACCCGCCCCCGCGCCCGCGCCCGCGCCGGTTGGTGGCGCGGCGGCGCCCGCCGAGCCCGCGCCGGCCCGGCGCACCACCGCCAGCGGCCTGACGGTCCGTTCGCGCCGGGGCACTCCCGCCGCCCGGCCGGCCGCGGGCGCCCCGGCGCCGTCCGACACCCCGGCCTCGCCGGGCCGCCCGGCCATCGCCGCCGCCTGGGCCAAGGGGACGCGCAGCGCACGTACCGAAGACCCCACCACCACGCACGAAGGAGCCTGACCGTGACCACCGGCAACGAACTTGGCTGGCTGCTGGACCGATCACTGGGGTCCCTCGAAGGTGTCCGGCACGCGGTGCTGATGAGCTCCGACGGTCTGCTGCACTCGCGTACCTGCGGCATCGGGCAGGACGACGCGGAGAAGTTCGCCGCGATCACCGCGGCGGTGCGGGCCGCGGCGCTGGCCTACGACGAGGAGACCGGCGGCGGGGGCACCCGGCAGGCCCTGATCGAGCTGACCAACCACGTGGGCCTGATCACCCAGGCCGGGGGCAACACCATGCTGTCGGTGCAGACCAGCGGACCGGACGCCGACATCGGCCTGATCACCCATCACATGCTGGAGCTGGCGCAGCGGGTGGGCCACGAGATGAAGGTGGCCCCGCGGCAGCCTTCCGACCTCGGCCTGCCGACGACGTGAGCGGTCCGCGGCGAGACCCGGACCTGGTCAGGCCCTACGTCCGTACCGACGGGCGGGTGCGCGCCGACCCCGAGGTGCGCCTGGAGACCGTGGTGCTCGCCGCGAGCGGCCCCCGTGAGGGCCTGGGGGCGGACGCCCGGCGGGTGATGGGCCTGTTCACCCATGCCGGCGGCGGCGGTCTGGCGGTCGCCGACATCGCGGCCGCCCTGGAGTTCCCTCCCTCCACGGTCCGCATCCTCGTCTCCTCCCTCATCGACGACGGCCTGCTGACCCGCCCGGTCGCCGCCGAGGAGGACCAACCCCAAACCGATCTGCTCCAGGAGGTACTGCGTGGTCTCCGCGCCCTCGTCTGACGGCCTCATCTATGTGCCACCCGGCGTGACCCGGTCCGCGAAGATCGTGATCTCGGGAAGCTTCGGCGTCGGCAAGACGACGTTCGTGGGCAGCGCCTCCCAGATCCCGCCGCTGCGCATGGAGGAGCGGATCACCCAGGCCAGCGCCGGGGTGGACGACCTGGCGCGCACCCCGCGCAAGACGACCACGACCGTCGGCCTGGACTTCGGGCGCCTGCACCTGAGCGACGCACTGGTGCTGTACCTGTTCGGCACCCCCGGCCAGGACCGCTTCCGCCCCATGTGGGCGGGGCTGACCGAGGGGGCGCTGGGCGCGCTGGTCCTGGTCGACACCCGCAACCTGGAGGCATCCTTCGAGATCCTCGCGCTGCACGAGGAGCAGGGCACGCCCTACGCCGTGGCGGTCAACCTGTTCGACGGCGCGCCGCGCTACGACCTGGACGAGATACGCCAGGCCCTGGACCTGGACGCGCACACGCCGCTGACGACGTGCGACGCGCGCGAGGGCACCTCCAGTGTGCTGGCCCTGATCACCCTCTGCGAGTACCTGTCCGAGATGCACGCACCCGTTTTGGAGCCGCGCCCGTGACCAGCCCGACCCCGACCGATCAGGCCCCGGAGCGCCGGATCGCCCTGCACGAGGCCGAGTTCGCGGCCGACCCGCACGCCGCCTACGCGCAGATGCGCAAGGAGTTCGGGCCGTTCGTGCCCGTCGACCTCATTCCCGGCGTCCCCGCCACCCTGGTCATCGGCTACGCCCAGGCCCGGCGGGTCCTGAACGACCCGCTGCGCTTTCCCGCCGACCCGCGGGTGTGGGAGCAGTCCGTGCCCGCCCAGTGCCCGGTGCGCCCGATGATGGAGCACCGGCCCAACGCGCTGCGCTCGGCCGGTGAGGAGCACACCCGCTACCGGTCGGCGAACAGCGCCGCGATCAACGCCGTCGACCAGCACGAGCTGCGCACCGTGGTCGAGCGGGTCGCCGACGCCACGATCGCGGAGTTCCGCGACGGCGAGGGCGCCGACCTGCTGAGCCAGTACGCCTGGCCGATCGCCTTCCGGGTGCTCAGCGCCCTGCTGGGCTGCCCGGACGAGACGGGGCGGCGCATCGCCGACGGCATGGCCAAGATCTTCGAGGGGGTCGACGCGGCCAGCGGCAACCAGATCCTGTCCGAGGCCGTCGCCGACCTGGTGGCGCTGCGCAAGCGCCTGCCGGGCGACGACGTCACCTCGCGCCTGCTTGCGCACGCCGCGGCCCTGGACGACGTCGAGATGGCCCATCAGCTGGTCACCCTCTACGGCGCGGGCATCGAGCCGCTGACCAACCTCATCGCCAACACCGTCCTGCGGATCCTGACCGACGACCAGTTCTCCGGGGACCTGCACGCGGGCGGCTCCTCGGTCCGCGAGGCGCTGGACACGGTGCTCTACACCGACCCGCCGCTGGCGAACTACTGCATCAGCTATCCGCCGCACCCGGTCGACGTCGACGGGTTCCTGCTGCCCGCGCACCAGCCGGTCCTCATCTCGATGGCCGCCTGCAACAACGACCCCGCCCTGGGCGACCAGCGCATCGCCAGCAACCGCGCGCACCTGTCCTGGAGCACGGGACCGCACGCCTGCCCCGCCCGCAGCCACGCCTACCTGATCGCCGAGACGGCCATCACCCACCTGCTGGACGCACTGCCCGAGATGGACCTCGCCACCGCCCCCGCGGACCTTGTCTGGCGCCCCGGCCCCTTCCACCGGGCGCTGGCCGCCCTGCCCGTCCTGTTCCCCACCGCCGCATCCGCCTGAAGGGACACCACCATGGCCTTGTCCACGGAGCCGATCATCCTGGACCCCACCGGGGCCCGCGCGCACGAGGAGCACCGCCGGCTGCGGGAGCACGGCAGCGCGGTCCGCGTCGACATCCTCGGCGTGCGCGCCTGGTCCGTCGCCGACCCCGCGCTGCTCAAGGAACTGCTGACCAGCCCGAGCGTCTCCAAGGACGCCCGCACCCACTGGCCCGAGTTCGGCGAGAGCGTCGCGCGCTGGCCGCTGGCCCTGTGGGTGGCGGTGGAGAACATGTTCACCGCCTACGGATCCGACCACCGGCGCCTGCGCCGCATGGTCGCCCCCGCCTTCAGCGCCCGCCGCATCGCCGCGCTGCGCGAGAACATAGACACCGTCGTCACCGGCATCCTCGACCACCTGGACACGGTGGCGCCCGGCGAGAGCGTCGACCTGCGCGAGCACCTGGCCTACCCGCTGCCCATCGCGGTCATCAGCCGCCTGATGGGCGTCCCCGACACGCAGCAGGACGCCTTCCGCCAGGTCGTGGACGGCGTCTTCGACACCACGCTGACCGCCGCGGAGTCCGAGGCCAACACCAAGGCCCTCTACCAGGCCCTGCAGCAGCTCATCGACACCAAGCGGACCGCGCCCGGCGACGACATGACCTCCCTGCTGATCACCTCGCGCGACGAGGACGAGGAGGGCGGCCTGTCCGAGGACGAACTGCGCGACACCCTGCTGCTGATGATCAGCGCCGGGTACGAGACGACCGTCAACGTCATCGACCAGGCCATCACCCAGCTGCTCGCCCACCCCGACCAGCTCGCGCTGCTGCGCTCCGGGCAGATCGACTGGAACGAGGCGGTCGAGGAGACCCTGCGCCTGGAACCGGCCGTGCGCCACCTGCCGCTGCGGTTCGCGGTCGGCGACATCACGCTGCCCGACGGGCAGACCATCGCCCGCGGCGAGGCGATCCTGGCCTCCTACGCGGCCGCCAACCGCCACCCCGACTGGCACGGCGAGAGCGCGGACGCCTTCGACATCACCCGCACCGTCAAGGAGCACCTGGCCTTCGGCCACGGCGTGCACTTCTGCCTGGGCGCCCCGCTGGCCCGGCTGGAGGTCGCCACCGCGCTGCGCCTGCTCTTCGACCGCTTCCCGCAGCTCGAACTGGCCGTGCCCGCCGACCAGTTGCTGCCGCTGGGCTCGCTGATCAGCAACGGCCACCAGTCGCTGCCCGTACGGCTGCGGCCCGCCGCCGGCTGAGCCGGCGGGGGTTCACCGGCGGGGGCCCAGGAGGCGGGCCACCAGGCCGCGCGCGTAAGGGGCGTCCAGGCCGTCGGGGCGGAAGAGGATGCGGTAGATCAGCGGGGCCACGACCGCGTCCATGACGGCCTCGGTGGCGGGGGCGTCCTCGCCGCGGGCGGTGGCGCGGGAGGTGATGGCGTCGACCTGTTCGGCCGCATAGGCCGAACAGCGGCCGGCGTTGCTGCCGTCCGGGTCGCCCAGCAGGGCGTCGCGCAGGTAGGCGCGGCCGGCGGGCGCGGCCATCTCGTCCAGGAACTGCTCGGCCCAGGCGGCCAGGTCGGCGGCGAGCGTGCCGTGGTCCTCGGGTGGCGCCTCGGGACGCAGGCGCTCCACCGCCACGTCGGACAGGAGTTCCTGGAGGTCGCCCCAGCGGCGGTAGACCGTGGAGGGGGTGACCCCGGCGCGGGCCGCGACCAAGGGCACGGTCAGCTTGTCGCGGCCGGACTGCGCCAGCAGGTCGCGCACGGCCCGGTGAACCGACTCCTGGACCCGGGCGCTGCGTCCGCCCGGGCGTGCCATCGGTTTGCGTTGCATGGCACCACCTTAAAGCGAAGCCTTTGCGTCAGGCCGCCGGTGCGGGGGCGGGTGCCGGGCGGGTCTGTTCGTAGGCGTGTCCCACGCGCAGCAGGAGCGCCTCGTGGAAGGGGCGGGCGAGCAGTTGCAGGCCCACCGCCGGGCCCCCTGTGTCCCCTGCCGTGGGCAGGGTCAGGGCCGGTACGCCGGTGATGTCGGCGGGTGCGCACAGGCGTACGTAGGCGTCCGCGACGCTCTCGGTGGTGCCGTCGGCCCAGGTGAGCGTCTCCTGTCCGGCGGGGACCGCGGTGGCGGGGACGGTGGGGGCGGCGAGCACGTCGATGTCGGTGAACAGCTGTGCCCAGGCCCGGCGCATCAGGGTGCGGGCGCGCTGGGCGCGCAGGTAGTCCCCGGCGGACAGGAGGGTGCCGGCTTCCAGCAGGGCGCGGACTTCGGGGGTGTAGCGGTCGGGTGCGGTGCGCAGGCCGGGCTCGTGGTAGGCGGTGGCCTCGGGCACCATCAGGCCCCACTGGACGGCCTGGACGTGGCGGGCCAGGGGGATGTCGACCTCGACGAGGCGGGCGCCGAGTCCGGCCAGGTGGTCGATGGCGGTGCGGACGGCGTGCTCGACGTCGGGGGCGAGGCGGTCGAAGTAGTAGGTGCGGGGCACGCCGACGCGCAGCCCGCCCAGGTCGCTGTCCGGGCCGGGCGGGTAGGGGGTGCGGGGAGCGGCTGCGGAGGCCGGGTCGCGGGGGTCGTGGCCGGCCAGTTCGGTCAGGACCAGGGCGGCGTCCTGGACGGTGCGGGTGATCGGGCCGACGTGGTCCAGGGACCAGGAGAGCGCGGTGACGCCGTGCCGGGAGACCAGGCCGTAGGTGGGTTTGAGGCCGACGACGCCGTTGAGTGCGGCGGGCACGCGGATGGATCCGCCGGTGTCGGTGCCCAGCGCGAAGGTGGCGGAGCCGGCCGCCACGGCCACCGCCGAGCCGCCGCTGGAGCCGCCCGCCACGCGGTGCGGGTCCCGGGCGTTGTGGGTCTGGGGGGTCGTCAGGCCGTAGGCGAACTCGTGGGTGTGGGTCTTGCCGAGCAGGACGGCGCCGGCGGCCGCGAGGCGGGCGGCGACGGTGCTGTCGGCGTCGGCGCGGTGTCCCTCGCGCAGGCGGGAGCCGGCGCCGGTCGCGGTGCCCGCGACGTCGATGAGGTCCTTGAGTCCCATCGGGATGCCGTGCAGCGGGCCGCGGTGGCGCCCGGCGGCCAGTTCGTCCGCGGCGGTGCGGGCGGCGCGGCGCGCCTGTTCGCCGTGGACGGCTGCGTAGGCGTTCAGGTGCGGTTCGGTCCGCTCGATGCGTTCCAGGACCGCGTCGAGGAGTTCGACCGGGGAGAGGGTGCGCGCGCCGATCGCCGTCGCGGCCTGGGTGAGGGTCAGGTCAGCCGGTTGCATCGGTGCGGTCCTTCCGGGGGGTGCGGGGGTTCGCCGGGGTGAGGGGGTCCTGGGCCCGGTAGGCGGCAGCCGGCGGGGTGTCGGCGAAGTCCAGGTCCCGCAGGGCGGATACGACGCGGTGGATGTGGTTGGCCGTGGCGGCGGCCCCGGCGTGCCGGGCCCGGTCGAGCGGGAGTCCGGCGCGGGCGGCCAGGCGGGCCGCTTCCTGAGGGGTGAGGTCGGTCATGGGGGGGGTGGGTTCCTCCGGTAGGGCCGGGGCGGCGGTGGTGCGCGGTGGCGCGTCCGGGATCACCGCACACCCCGTAAAAGCCAATTGTTTGCGTTAGTGGACGCTAGGGCCTACGGTCACCTAAAGCAAATCCATAGCTTTTAGCGGCGGGCGGGCCGCCTCCCGACCGAGCGACCAAGCGACCAAGCGACCAAGCGACCAAGCGACCAAGCGACCAAGCGACCGACGAGGATCCGATGACCGCACACACCGCCCCGGACGCACCTGCCACTCCCCCGCCCGCAGCCTCGTGGACCGTGGGGGACGTGACCGTCCACCGCATCGACGAGACGGCGCTGCCGGCGCGGACCGGGCCCTGGCTGCTGCCCGGCGCCACCCGGGAGGTGGTGGACCACCAGGCCTGGCTGCGCCCCGACTTCGCGGATCCGGACGGGACGCTGCGCCTGCACAGCCACAGCTTCGCCTTCGAGACCGCGGGCCTGCGGGTGCTGGTCGACACCGGGATCGGCAACGGCAAGACGCGGGCCAACCCGGCCTGGCACCGCCTGGAGACCGGCTACCTGGAGCGCCTGACGGCCGCCGGATTCCCCCCGGACTCCGTCGACCTGGTGATCCTGACCCACCTGCACACCGACCACGTCGGCTGGAACACCCGCGAGGCGGGCGGCACATGGGTGCCCACCTTCCCCCGCGCCCGGTACCTCACCTCACGCGCCGAGCGGGAGTTCTGGGCGGGCCGGCCCCTGGACGCGGCGCGCCGGCAGATGTTCGAGGACTCGGTGCTGCCGGTGGAGCGGGCCGGGCTGCTGCACCCCCTGGACGTGCCCGCCGAGGGCCTGGAGGTCGCCCCGGGGCTGCGCCTGCTGCCCACGCCCGGTCACACCCCCGGCCACCTGGCCGTCCACCTGGGCGACCGGGGCGGGGACGCGCTGATCACCGGCGACTGCGTCCACCACCCCGTGCAGTTCGCCGACCCGGGCATCGGCTCCTGCGTGGACACCGACCCCGCGCTGGCCGAGGCCACCCGGCGCCGCCTGCTGCCCCGGCTCGCCGCGGCCGGGACCCTCGTCCTGGGCACGCACTTCCCGCCGCCCACCGCGGGCCGGGTCGTCGCCCACGCGGGCGGCCACCGGCTGGTGCCCGTCCGGGCGGCGTGAGGGCGCCGCCCGGCTCAGGGGTGCGCCGCGCGCCAGGCCGCCATCGAGCGGTTCCACTCCTCGCCCGTCAGGGCCGTCAGGGACGCGGGGAAGAGGCCGTCCTCCTCCTTGGCGATGTGGCGGTGCAGTTCGTCGACGGCCGCGCGCAGCCGGCCCGCGTCCGCCTCGCGGGTCAGGTCCAGGGCGGGCAGCAGGGCGGCGAGTTCGCGGTGCTCCTGGACCAGGGCATCGATGTAGGCGGCGTACTCCTCGTCCTGGCGCATCACCGCGAACAGCCCGTCCTCCTCGCCCCGCCAGTGCGCGGCCAGTTCGCGGGCCATGACGTCGACGAGTTCGCGGGCCCGCGCGGTCTCGCCCCGGTCCAGGGCGCGCACGGCGTCCCCGCCGGCGTCGGTGACCCGTTCGTGCTCGGCGACGAACTCCTTGATCAGCGGGATGTCACGGCAACCGCAGTAGTGGCACATGCCCTTTTTCTACCGGATCGTTCCGCCGGGGGCGGCCTCGTGCGGGTGCGGGCGGGGTGCTCCCGCGGCCGCGCTCTCCGGCGGCCCGGCCACGTCCAGCAGCTGGAGGAGGGCGGCGGCCGCCGGGGAGGGGGTGGCGCGGCTCCAGATCAGGCGCTCCACCCGCAGCGGGCCGTCGGTGACCGGCACGGTGCACAGGCCCGGCAGCGCGGCGGCGAAGGCCGCGGGCAGCAGGGCGATGCCCAGGCCGTGGCGGACCATCCGGGCCATCAGCTCGACGCCGGACACCTCGAAGGCGACCTCGCGCCGCACCCCGGCCGCCGCGAAGGCCTGGTCGGACTGGGCGCGGGCGGCGCTGCCGTCGGCGAAGTCGACGAACGCCTGCCCGGCCAGGCGGGCCAGGTCCAGGGCGGGCGCGGCGGCCAGCGGGTGGTCGGGGGCCAGGACGGCGACGTGCCGGCCCCGGGCGAGGTCCCGCTCGTGCACGCCGTGGGTGCGAAACCCCGGCTGCACGCCCAGGAACGCCGCATCCAGCAGGCCCTCGCGGACCTGCCCGACCAGGCGTTCGCTGGATCCGGCGCGCAGGCTGATCCGCACCTGCGGGCAGCGCAGCCGGTAGTCGCGCAGCAGCGCGGGCAGGTCCACGGCCGTCACGGTGGGGATCGCCCCGAGGGTCAGCCTGCCGCGTATCTCGCCGGTGGCCGCGGCCACTTCGGCGCGGGCCCGCTCGGCGGCCTCCAGCGCCTGGCGGGCGGCGGGCAGGAACGCCTCGCCCGCCGGGGTCAGCCGCACCCGGCGGCTGGTCCGCTCGAACAGGCGGGCGCCCAGCTCCTTCTCCAGGCGGGCCACCTGGTGGCTGAGCGCGGACTGGACGACGTGGCACCGCTCGGCGGCGCGGGTGAAGCTCATCGTCTCCGCCACCGTGATGACGTAGCGCATCTGCTGGAGATCCATGGATCCATCGTGAAGTGCGATCGACGGCGATGACAAGCATGTGTTGGACCGATCGATCGCCGCTCGGAGATGCTGGGTCCGACGGCGCGGTACGGCGGACAACGACCGCGCCCCCGATCCTCTGGAGACCTCCGTGCGCGTGATCGCCTTCGACCACCTCGTCCTGAACGTCGCCGACATCGAGCGTTCCCTGGCCTTCTACACCGGCCCGCTGGGACTGGAGCCGGTGCGGGTGCGGGAGTGGCGGGACGGGCAGGTGCCCTTCCCCTCGGTGCGGGTGAGCCCCACCACGATCATCGACCTCGTGGTGCCCGGCGCCGACGCGCCCAAGGGGTCCAACGTCGACCACATCTGCCTGGTGGTCGAGCCGCTGGACTGGCAGCAGGTCATCGACTCCGGCGACTTCACCGTGCTGGAGGGTCCCGGCAAGCGCTTCGGGGCCCGGGGCACCGCGCTCTCCCTCTACGTGCAGGACCCCGACGGCAACACCGTGGAGCTGCGCTGGTACCCGCAGGACTCCTGACCGCGCGCCCCTGCCCCACCGCTCACAGCCCGGCGGCGGCCTCGCCGATCGCCTGGTCCAGGACGGCCAGGCCCAGGGAGAGCTCCTCACGGGTCGCGGTCAGCGGCGGGGCGATACGGAAGACCCCGCCCATGCCGGGCAGTTGGACGATGTTCATGTGCAGGCCCAGTTCCAGGCAGCGCCGGGTGACCTGGGCGCCCAGCGCGTCCGAGGTCTGCTTGGTGGCGCGGTCGGTGACCAGTTCGAGGCCGGCCAGCAGGCCCCGGCCGCGGATGTCGCCGACGACCGCGTGCCGGCCGGCGATCTCCTCCAGCCCCTCGCGCAGGAAGGCGCCCAGGCTCTGCGCGCGGGCATCCAGCCGCTCCTCGGCCAGGACGTCCAGGACGGTGTTGCCGACCGCGGCCACCAGCGGGTCGGCGACATGGGTGGTGAAGAACAGGAATCCGCGCGCGTGCGCCTCCGCCTCGATCTCCGCGCTGGTGACCACGGCCGCCAGCGGCAGCCCCGCCCCCAGCGTCTTGGACAGGGTCAGGATGTCGGGCACGACCCCGTCGCGCTCGAAGGCGTACCAGGTGCCGGTGCGGCACAGCCCGGTCTGCGCCTCGTCCAGGATCAGCAGCATGCCGCGCTCACGGCACTTGGCCTGCAGCGCGGCGAAGTAGCCGGGCGGCGGCTCGATGATGCCGCCCGAGCTGAGGATCGGCTCGACCAGGCAGGCGGCCAGGCTGCCGGTGGACTGGGCGTCGATCAGGTCGAAGGCGAAGTCCAGCTGGCGGCGCCAGTCCAGCGCGCCGTCGGGCGTGGTGAAGTCGGGCCGGTAGGCGTGGGGCACGGGGATCGCGAAGTTGCCGGGCACGGCCGGGCCGTAGCCCTTGCGGCCCGCGCTGTAGGTGGCGGACGCGGCGGCCTGCGTCATGCCGTGCCAGGAGCGGGCGAAGGAGACGACCTCGTGCCCGCCGGTGACGAGCTTGGCCATCCGCAGGGCGGCCTCGTTCGACTCGGCACCGGTCGTCAGGAGCAGCGTCTTGTCCAGCGGCGCGGGCAGCGTGCCGGCCAGGCGGCGGGCGAGGTCGACCACCGGGCGGCTGAGCATGCCGCTGTAGAGGTGGTCCAGGCCCGCGATCTGGCGCTGGACGGTCTCCACGATCCGCGGGTGGGAGTGGCCCAGGATCGCGCTCATCTGGCCGGAGGTGAAGTCGAGGATGCGGCGGCCCCCGGCGGTGAAGACGAAGCTCCCGGCGGCCCGTTCGATGATCTCGGGGGTGAACTCGCCGCCGTAGCGCACCAGATGGCGCTCGGCGTCGGCCCAGAAGGCATCACCGGACGACGCACCGGCGGACGGGGCGGGAGCGGCCTGCCCGGAGGCGGACGGGGCGTCGGCGGGCGGGGTGGGAGCGGCCTGCCCGGAGGCGGACGGGGTGGGGGTGGACGGCGCGGGGGTGGTCGAAGCAGCCATGCCGTCGACGGTATTTCGCTCCCGAGCGACACGTCCATCGCACATTTGTGGCTGTGCTGTTCGGCTCGGCCGTACAACAATGAGGGCGTGATGAACCCCTGGAGGCTGCGCCTGCTGAGCCAGCTGGACACGCTGGGCACCGTCCGCGCGGTCGCCCAGGCCGCCAACCTGAGCCCGTCCAGCGTCTCCCAGCAGCTGGCGGCCCTGGAGGCCGAGACCCGCACCCAGCTCCTGGAGCGGACCGGGCGGCGGGTGCGGCTCACCTCGGCCGGGCTGATCCTGGCGCGGCGGGCGCGGGCGATCCTGGACCAGATGGAGGGCGTGGAGGCGGAGCTGCGCGGGTTCGGCGAGGAACCGGCCGGGCTGGTGCGCCTGGGATGCTTCCAGAGCGCGATCCACACCATGGCGGTGCCGGCGGTGAGCCGGCTGGCCCGCGCGCACCCGCACCTGGACATCGAGCTGCTGCAGCTGGAGCCGCACGAGAGCATGCCGGCCCTGCGCGTCGGCGACGTGGACATCATCATCACCACCACCGACTTCGACGCCCTGCCGCTGGGCCCCGACCTCGACCTCGTGCCGCTGGCCACCGACCCGGTCCTGCTGGTGCTCCCGCCCGGACACCCCGCCGCCGGGCGCGGCGCCGTGGACCTCGCGGCGCTGGCCGACGAGCCGTGGACGTTCGACATGCCGCAGACCTACATGGCCAACCTCGCGCTGCGGCTGTGCCGCCAGGCCGGGTTCGAACCGCGGGTGGTGGGCCGGTTCGGCAACTACATGATGACCCTGCAGCACGTGGAGGCCGGCCTGTCGATCGCGCTGCTGCCGGGACTCGCGGTGGACCGGCGCTACCGCGTCGCCACCCGGGAGCTGCCGGCCGCAGTGACGCGCACGATCACGGCGGCGATCCGCCGCGGCTCACCGCCGCGCGCCGCGGTGCGCGCCGTGCTGGACGCGCTGCGCCGCCATCCCGAGCTGCCGCTGCCCGACGCCGGGTGACCGCCGGGCCGCCCGCCCCTCGTACGGGGCGGGGCTCAGTGCGGCCGGTGGCCGGTGCGGGACTCGGCCGCCTTCTTCAGGTCCGCCAGCCAGCCCTCCAGGCCCTGGCCGAGGAGCTCGGTGGCGGCGGGCACGTGCGCGTCGACCTGCGGGCCGGTGTGGGTCTCCTCGGTGCGCACCAGGACACCGCCCTTGACCCGGGTGAAGTTCCAGACGTGGACGCCGTCGATGCGCAGCCCCTCCCCCACCGCCGGGCCGGTCCAGCGGATGCAGGAGCCGTGCACGAGCTGGCGGACGGTGGAGGTGATGTCCAGCCGGGTGGCGGGGCTCGCGGGGTTGGGCGGCACCGGGGTCGCCCACCGGAATGCCGAGCCCGCCCGTAGCGGACCGTGCCCCAGGCGCTCGACGTCCTGGACGTGGGCCTGCCAGGACGGCCAGCGCTCCACGTCGGCCTGCAGCTTCCACACGGTGTCCGGCGAGGCGCGGATCAGGGTCTGGGTGCGGTAGCGGACCCGGGCGTCGGGGTCGACGCCCTGGCCGCGGCAGGTGAGGGACCCGCCGGGGTGCGGGGCGGCCCCGGCGGGCACGGCGGCGGTGCCCAGGACGCCCGCGACGACGAGCGGGAGGGCGAGCAGGGCGGTGCGGACGCCGGTGCGGCGGGTGCGGGACATGGCGGTTCCCTTCGTCGAATACCGTTCGGCAGAGCCTCTGCCGTTCGTTATAAGTTGTAACCACAGGGGCGGGCGCCGTCAAGAACGTGCGTGATAGCGTCTAACTAATCCTTGATTATGTAGCGATGCAGGTGCGGAGAGAGGCGGCAGCCCATGGCGGACACGGGTACGAGGACTCCGCGCGAGCGCTACCGCGCCCAGGTGCGCACCGAGATCAAGGAGCGCGCCTGGGGGCAGATCGCCGCGGCCGGGGCCTCCGCGCTCTCCCTGAACGCCATCGCCAAGCAGATGGGCCTGAGCGGCCCCGCGCTCTACCGCTACTACGCCGGGCGCGACGAGCTGATCACCGAGCTCATCCGGGACGCCTACCGCAGTCTGGCCGACACCTTCGCCGCCGCGGCCGCCCCCGGCCCCGACCCGGCCGCCCTGGCGCACGCGCTGCGCACCTGGGCGCTCGCCGACCCCCAGCGCTACTTCCTCCTGTACGGCACCCCCGTCCCCGGCTATCACGCGCCCGGCGACACCACCGCCATCTCGCAGGAGATCATGGCGGTCCTGCTCGACGCCTGCGCCGCCGCCGTACCGCCCGGCGCGGAGGCCACACCGTTCGCCGCCCACCTGGACACGCACCGGCAGTGGGCACAGGGCCACGACGCCCCGCCCGCAGCCCTGCACCGGGCCCTGTCCTTCTGGACGCGGCTGCACGGCCTGCTGTCCCTGGAACTCGCGGGCCACTTCACCGGCATGGGCTTCGACGCCGAACAGTTCTACGCGGCCGAGCTCGCGGACCTCACCCGCGCCTGAGCGCACGGCTAAACCCGCGCCCGGGCACATCCTTCCGGCGCCCGCCCCCGGAGCGGGCCGGACGCGGCGCCGGTGGCTGAATGCGGCGGCGCGCCGGGCACCGGCCGCCGCGGCCCCGGCCCGGGCAGGCGAAGGCGGGCCGGCGAGGCCCGGCCCGAGGGCGCGCACGGCACGGCACACCGCCGGGCACGGCCACGGTTCCCGCAGGTCGGGGCACTTCCCGGGCAGCGCCGGGACTCCCGGGGGCGGGTGAGCCAGGGGGCACGCGGGGCGCCTCCCGCCGCCCCGGAGGGGTGATCGTCGACGGCCTCCGCGACGGCAAGCGCTCTCCGGAAAAAACGGGCATAACGCAATTGCACGAAATCTGGAGAGGTCTCTGTTCATGGCGTAATCTCGTGATACTCTCGTCACATTATGCGCTTCGTTCCGGGGGAGGAGAAGCAGCGTGATCGGAATGCCAGGGGAGGCCGCCCCTGGGGGGGAACTCCCGAGAGATCATTTATGTCGACCCGTCGGGCCTGACCGATCGACTGAAGTCTCTGCTTCAATCACTCTCTTACCGATCAACGCACTCCGTGACGCCGATTCCCCCCGGCTGGCCATTGATCAGAATCATGTACGCGCCTTGGCCGCGTGTACGGATAAACTCCCGCCGATCATCGTGCACCGCTCGACCATGAAGGTCATCGACGGAATGCACCGGCTGCAGGCGGCCCGTCTGAACGGGCAGGAAGCCTTAGAGGTCCGCTACTTCGAAGGATCGGACCGGGAATCATTCCTCTTGGCCGTCGAGTTAAACATGAAAAATGGCCTGGCACTGACGCTCTCCGACCGCAAGAAGTCGGCGATGAAAATTCTGGAAATTTTTCCCGAGTGGTCGGACCGGGCCGTCGCCATGAACACCGGCCTTTCCGGCAAGACCGTCGGAGTGTTACGCCGCAAATTCGCGGGAAAGATCGCCCAGGCCCCCCTACGGGTCGGGCGCGACGGCCGGGTCAGGCCACTGAATTCCCACAAAGAACGGCAGAAGAACTCCGGAATTCCCTCCGAAGGGCCGGACATTCTCGCGCGGGAGACCGCGGGGGCGGCCGGAACGCCCGGGCCGGGCGCCCGGGACATGCAGAAACGATTGGGCATGGACGAGGGACCCCCGCCCGCAGGGGCCGCCAAGGCCCAGGCCGCGCAGCCGGGCATGGAGGCGATGGGCTCGCTCGTCGACCTTCTGACCCAGCTCGAGTCGCTGAAGCGGGACCCCGCCATGAAGTACAGCAACGACGGCCGGGAGATGATCCGCTGGCTCGAGGCCCGCATCATCCGCAGGACCGACCCCGGCCTGGTACTGCAGGCGCCCGCCCATCAGGCGAGGAAGATAGCCGCCCTGGCCCGCGCGTGCGCGGCGCAGTGGAACTGCATAGCTACGCGCATGGAACTCGTCTGCGACGAGTGCTCGCCGGCGTCCAACTGAGGAAATTCCGCAGTCGACCGCATCTGGCGCGGCCGCCGGGCCGCGCCGTGCCGGGCCGACCGCGGGCACGGACCTGCCGGTCCCGCCGGCCTCACCGGTCCTGTCTGCCCTGTGTCCTGCCTGTCCTGCGTCCTGCCTGTCCTGTCTGTCCTGCGTCCTGCCTGTCCCGAGGGGCCGTGCTGTTCCGTCCTGACGACGTGGGCGGCATCCTCCGGGAGGCATCGCGCTCCTCGGGGATCTGCAGATGCCGCCGACGACACCGCGTGGTGCCCGCTCAGCTCGCGTAGCGGTCGAACGTGGACGAGGGCCGGGGGCCTGCGATCACGTCCAGGCGCGGGTCGACCGCGAGGATCGCCTCGTGCAGCCGCTGTAACTGCGGTTGCGGCTCCACTCCCAGATCCTCGATCAGCCGGGCCCGCAGGCGCTGGTAGACGTCCAGCGCCGAGGCCTGCCGGCCCGAGCGGTACAGCGCCACCATGGCCTGCGCGTGCAGCCCCTCGTGCCGGGGATGGCGCGCGATCAGGTCGGTGAGCTCGGCGATGAACTCGCAGTGGCGGCCCAGGCGCAGCTCGGCGTCGATCCGCCGCTCCAGGGTGACCAGCCGGCTCTCCTCCAGGCGGGTCGCCTCGATCTCCAGCACGCCGCCCATGCGCACGTCGACCAGGGCCGATCCGTCCCACAGGTCAAGCGCCCGCCGGTAGAGGGTGGCCGCCGCCAGGTCGTCGCCGCTGCCGAACGCGCGCTGGCCCGCGACCACGAGCCGCTCGTACTCGTGGACGTCCACCTGCTCGGGAGGGATCTGGAGGAGGTATCCGCCGTACCGGGTGACCAGGACGTCCTTGGCGCTGCCCGCGGCCTCCGGCCCCATCGCCGTGCCCAGGCGCCGCCGCAGCTGGAGGATGTACGTCTGCAGGGTGGTCATGGCGCTCACGGGCAGATCGACCCCCCAGATTTCCTCCATGAGCGTCGAGATCGGCACGACCCTCCTGGGATAGAGGGCCAAAAGGGCCAGGATCTGCCGGGGCTTGCTTGCGGTTGGCACAACATTCACACCGTTAACATCGGCACCAAGCGGGCCGAGGACCTTTACCCTCACAGATTCCTCCTAGAATCCGGCGGCTGCGCGTTTGCGAGCCGGCACCGAATCTGATCTGCAGCGCGTGTCTCATGGCAGACTCCGCAGCCTCTCTCTGCTGAAAGATCCGTCACGTGTGCCGGCCGCTGACGGGCAGCCCGGATCCGCAGAAAAAACCACCGCTTTTCAGGTATCCCTCTGATGTCACTTTTGCCGTTGTCCACCGGTAACTCGTGGGCCAGCAGGATTGTGGCGAGTCATTGGCGGATGCGGCAAGTGCTTCCCTGGCGAACGAGCGGGTCCGGTTCGGTTGAAGCGGAGTAAATACCTCCGCCTGCCTTCCGCGCAGAGGGTCTCCCCTCCCGCTCGCGCGTGTAATAAGGTCTGCGGGATTGTGATCTGTCCGCCGTGCCGGACGGAGCAGCGCCGTCGTGGCGCCATGCCCTCATTCACGCGTTCCGCCGCCCCCGCACACCCGCGGGCGGCGTTTCGATATCGGCGTGAGAGCGGCCCGGACCGTGCCGCGAAATGCGGCCCCTCCCCCTCTTCACCTGCCGGGTCATCCCCTGTTTCGGGTCCCCTTCCGCGCGCGCCCCGCGTGCCGCTCCCGCCGGGGCCGGCGGCTGGCTTGTTCGTCACCGCGGCTCACTCCGGCCTCAGGTCGGACGCGAGTCCTGGTTGAGCAGGGCTCCTGACCCCGTCGGGACTGTGGGGGCGCACCGCCCGGCGGTTGCTCTCAGGCCGGTGTGCCCTCCCCGACAAGGAGAACGCGACCATGCCCACAGGACCCCTAGTTCACGACGTTGCGCCCGGTGGCGCGCCTTGGTGAGCGCCCGACGTATTGAGGTGTGCCTGATCGGGGCAGGACCGCGCGGGTTCTCCCTGCTCGAACGGCTCTGCGCGCAGGAGCGCAAGTCCCCGCTGTGGGACCGCGTGGGCGTGCACGTCGTCGATCCCGAGCCGCCCGGCGCGGGCCGCGTGTGGCGGCTCTCGCAGTCACCCCACCTGCTGATGAACACCGTCGCCTCGCAGGTCACGGTGTACACCGACGGCAGCGTCGACATCCGCGGCCCGCTGGAGGAGGGGCCGAGCCTGTACGAGTGGGCCAGGTCGCTGGGCCGTGGCTCGCTGCCGCCCGGTCCCGCCACTCCGCGCGAGGAGGACGTGCTGGCCGAGGCGCGGGCGCTGGGGCCGGACACCTATCCCACCCGCGCCCTGTACGGGCGGTATCTGACCTGGGCGTTCCAGCAGGTCCTCGCGAACGCGCCGGAGCATGTGGTGATCCGTGCGCACCGGGGGCGGGCCGTGGCGCTGGAGGAGGAGAGGGCCGGTGCCGGGGCGCCGCGCGGTGCCGGGGCGCAGGTGGTGGTGCTCGAGGACGGCACGCGGCTGACGGGGCTGTCCGCGGTGGTCCTGGCGCAGGGGCACGTGCCCGCCCGGCCGGGACGCGAGGAGCGCGGTCTTGCCGAGTTCGCCGCCCGGCACGGCCTCGTCTACGTTCCCCCGGCCAACCCCGCCGATGTGGACCTGTCGCACATCGCCCCGGGCCAGGACGTGTTGCTGCGCGGGCTCGGCCTGAACTTCTTCGATTACATGTCGCTGTTCACCCATGCCCGGGGCGGCAGGTTCGAGCGGGTGGGGGGCCGGCTCGTCTACCGGCCCTCGGGGCAGGAGCCGCGGATGCACGCCGGTTCGCGGCGCGGGGTGCCCTATCACTCCCGCGGCGACAACGAGAAGGGTGCCCACGGCCGGCACCGGCCGCGGCTGCTGACCGTCGAGTACGTGGCGGGGCTGCGGGCGGCGGGCCGCGGGCCGCTGCGGTTCGGCACCGACCTGTGGCCGCTGATCTCCAAGGAGGTGCGCGGCGTCTACTACGAGGCGCTGCTGGCCGCGCGGGGCGAGGACGCCGGCGCCGTGGCCGGGTTCGTCACGCGTTTCCTGTCCGCCGCGCCGGGGGCCGGCGAGGAGGAGGTCCTTGCGGCGGCCGGGATCGCTCCGCGGGAGCACTGGGACTGGGACGCCGTCGCCGACCCGTGTGCCTCCCGGGACTTCGGCGACCTGGCCCAGTTCCGCTCCTGGCTGCGCGACCACTTGGCCCGTGACGTCGTGGAGGCGCGCCGGGGGAACGTGCGCGGGCCGCTCAAGGCCGCGCTGGACGTCCTGCGCGACCTGCGCAACGAGATCCGGCTGGCCGTCGACCACGGCGGGCTCGACGCCGCCTCGCACCGCGACGAGCTGGAGCGGTGGTACACGCCGCTCAACGCCTACTTGTCCATCGGCCCGCCCGCGGGGCGCGTGGAGGAGATGCTCGCGCTCATGGAGGCCGGGGTGCTGGACGTGTCCTGTCCCGGCATCCGCGTGACCACCACCACCGGCGGCGACGGTGAGCAGGGGGCGGGCTTCGTGGGCACGTCGGCGCGGATACCGGGCGTGCGGGTGCGGGCCACCGCGCTGATCGAGGCCCGGCTGCCCGAGATCGACCTGCGCCGCACCGGCGACCCGCTGATGCGCCGGCTGCTGGAGACGGGGCAGTGCCGCCCCTATCGCATCGGCGGCCACGAGACGGGCGGGCTGGCGGTGGCACGGTCGTTCCACCTGCTCGACGCGTCCGGAGTCACGCATCCGCGGCGCTTCGCGTACGGGGTGCCCACCGAGTCGGTGCACTGGGTGACCGCGGCGGGGATCCGGCCCGGGGTGGGGTCGGTGACGCTGGAGGACTCCGACGCCATCGCGGGGGCGGTGCTGGCGCTGCCCGCGCCGGCGCTGCCCTCCTCCCCCGCCGCCCTCGCGGAGCCGGCTCCCCTCGCGGAGCCGCCCGCCCGCACGGCAGGGGCGGCGGAGGCGGCGGGCGGGGCGGCGGCCGGTCTGGCGCTGGCTCCCGGCCCCGGGGAGGTGCAGCCGTGAGCACGCTGCGCGGCAACCCGGCCGGGCCGGGTCCCGCGCAGCCGGATGCCGGGCTGCTCTCGCCGGTCCGGGTGGGCACGGACGTGGAGGCCGCGGTCGGCGACACCGCCTGGCTGCAGGCCCTGCTGGACGCGGAGGCGGCCCTGGCGCGGGCCCAGGCACGCTGTGGCACGGTGCCCGCCGAGGCCGCCGAGGCGATCACCGCGGCCGCCCGGGCCGAGCACTTCGACGTACGGGAACTGGCCCTGGCCGCCCGCCGGACGGCGAACCCGGTGGTCGGCCTGGTGGCCGCGCTGACCCGGCTGGTCGGCCGGCAGGCGCCCCAGGCCGCCGAGTACGTGCACCGCGGCTCCACCAGCCAGGACGTCTTCGACACCGGCGCGATGCTGGTGGCCGCGCGTGCCCTGCGCCTGATCCTGGCCGATCTGCGGGCCACGGCCGCCTCCCTGGCGTCGCTGGCCGCCGCCCACCGCGACACGGTGACGGCCGCACGCACCCTGGGCCTGCACGCCGTGCCCACCACGTTCGGGCTCCGGGCGGCCGGCTGGCGCCACCTGGTGCTGGAGTCGGCCGCGCGGCTGCAGCGGGTCGCCGACCAGGAGCTCGTGGTGTCGCTGGGCGGCGCGGCCGGCACCCTGGCCGGCTACCTCCAGTACGCCGCGCAGGCCCCGGCGGGCGCCGCGGGGCGCGGTGCGCGGGAGGTGGTGGACGAGCTGACCGCGGCGTTCGCCGCCGAGACGGGCCTGGGCCGGCCGGTGCTGCCCTGGCACGCCCTGCGCACCCCGGTCACCGACCTGGGCGCCGCCCTGGCCCACACCGCCGGTGCCCTGGGCAAGATGGCGGCGGACGTGCAGGTGATGGCCCGTACCGAGATCGGTGAGGTGGCCGAGCCCGCCGGTCCCGGCCAGGGCGCCTCCTCGGCGATGCCCCACAAGCAGAACCCGGTCCTTGCGACCCTGATCCGCTCGGCGGCCGTCCAGGTGCCCGCGCTGAGCTCCGTCCTGGCGCAGTGCCTGCCCACGGAGGACGAGCGCTCGGCGGGGCTGTGGCACGCCGAGTGGCAGCCGCTGCGCGAGTGCCTGCGGCTGACCGGGGGTGCCGCCCGTGCGGCGGCCGAGCTGGCGGCGGGGCTGCGCGTGCACCCCGAACGGATGCGCGCCAACCTCGATCTGACGGGGGGCCAGGTGGTCTCCGAGCGCCTCTCGGCGTATCTGGCGCCCCGGCTCGGCAGGACCGCGGCCAAGGAGCTGCTCGCCCAGGCCTCGGAACAGGCGCGGCTGCGCGGCCGTCCGCTGGGCGAGGTGCTGGGCGAACTGCCCGCGCTCAAGGGCGTGCTGGGCGGCGCGGAGCTGGCGGGGCTGCTCGATCCGCGGCAGTACACCGGTGCGGCGGGGCTCCTGGTGGACCGTGCGCTGCGCGGGTGACGCCCCTCTCCCTTCTCCCTCCTGCCCTTCGGTCCCTCTGTCCCCCGCCGCCCCTTCTTCCTCTCTTCCCTTCTTCCCGTCCCTTCTTCGAGGCAGGTGAACACCCGTCGCCCATCGAGACACCGTCCAGGCCCGCCCGTTCGCAACCGCCAAGCCGTCGCCCAGCCATCGCCCAGCCGGAGGAATGTCATGCCGCCACTGCCGCCCGCCCGTGTCGTCCGCGCCGTCGAGAGCGTGCGCACCGCTCTGCAGAAGCTGACCCGCGCCCTTGCGCCGCCGCCGTTCGCCCTGCTCGAACTCGTCCAGGGGGCCATGGTCAGCCAGGCCATCTACGTGGCCGCCGAACTGCGCGTCGCGGAGAGCCTCGTGGACGGCCCGCTCAAGCCCGGGCAGATCGCCGAGAAGGTCGGCGCCGACCCCGACGCGCTGCACCGCCTGGTGCGGCTGCTGGCCACCTACGGCATCTTCGCCGAGCAGAAGGACGGGCGGTTCAAGCTGACCCCGATGGCCCGGGCGCTGCTCAAGGACCACCCGATGTCCATGCACGGCATCGCCCACCTGATGGGCCACCCCATCCACTGGGAGGACTGGGGCCACCTGGTCGACGCGGTGCGCACCGGCGAGCCGAGCCTGCCCAAGCTGCGCGGCATGGGTGCCTTCGAGTACCTGGAGGCCAACGCGGAGTACGGGGAGATCTTCATCGGCGGCATGGGCTCGATGTCGAGCACGGAGACCGAACCGCTGCTGGCCGCCTACGACTTCGCGCGCTACGCCACCGTGGTGGACTTCTGCGGCGGCCGGGGCGACCTGCTGGCCGGGATCCTGAACAAGACGCCCTCGGCGCGCGGCATCCTCTCCGACCCCCGGGTGGGCACCAACGGCGCCGGTGCCTTCCTGGCGGAGCAGGGCGTGTCCGGGCGGTGCACGATCGCGGACGGCGGGCTGTTCGACGCGGTGCCCGAGGGCGGCGACGCCTACCTCCTCAAGCACATCCTCCACGACTGGCCCGAGCCGCAGGCCCTGGAGATCCTGCGCAACGTCCGCAAGGCGATGAACCCCGGCGGCCGGCTGCTGGTGATGGAGATGGTCATCCCCGACAAGATCAACGGCCCGCACTCGGGCAAGCTGGTCGACCTGTGGCTGATGCTGCTGGTGGGCGGCAAGGAGCGCACCCGCGACCAGTACGCCGAGCTGCTGGCCAAGGCGGGCTTCCAGCTGGAGCGCGTGGTGCAGACCCCGGCGGCGATCTCGATCGTCGAGGCGAGCCCGCGCTGAGGACACCCCGTGCGCCCGCCGGCGCCGCGGCCCTTCCCGGGCCGCGGCGCCGGCCGCATTTCAGGGCTGCTGCTTTTCAGGGCTGCTGCTTGTCCTGCTTGTGCTGCCTGCGGGCGGCCCGCAGGGGGACCTCGCGGACCAGGAGCGCGGCCGCCAGCGACAGGCCCGCGGCCACCGAGGCCAGCAGGAAGGCGCCCTGGACGCCCTGGGCGACGGCGCCGCGGTACACGCTGCGCACACCGGCCGCCATCCGGCCCATGCCCTCGGCGTCCAGGCGGGTGTCGGACAGGACGGTGGAGCCGTGGGTCCGCTCGCTCATCACCTCGCGCACCCGGTGGTTGAAGAAGGTGCCCATGACGGCGACGCCGACCGACTGGCCCAGCGTGCGAAAGAGCGTCATCGCGGCGGAGGCCACGCCCACTTCCTGGGCGCCGACGCTGTTCTGCGCGACGGTCATCACGTTCTGCCCGAGGAAGCCCATGCCGGCCCCCAGCAGGGCCATGAAGAGCGCGGCGGCCGGCCGTGAGGTGCCGGTGTCCAGACCGGACAGCAGCAGCGTGCCCGCGAACATGGCGGCCGCGCCGCCGGCCTGGAGCGCCTTGTAGCGGCCGGTGCCGGCCACGATGCGCCCCGACAGCTGGGAGGCCAGCACCAGGGCGCCGAGCATCGGCATCAGCAGCAGGCCGGAGCCGGTCGCCGAGACGCCGTGCACGGCCTGCTGGTACAGCGGCAGGTAGAGGACCGCGCCGAACATCACGAAGCCGTTGGTGAAGCTGAGCACGGCCATCAGCGAGAAGTTGCGGCTGCGGAACAGGTGCGGGGGCAGGACCGGTTCGGCGGCCCGGGACTGGGCGTGCACGAAGCCGGCCAGGGCCGCGGCGGACAGGACGGCCAGGGCCACGATCGTGCCCGAGCCCCAGGCGTAGCGGACGCCGCCCCAGGTGACGACCAGGACGAAGGACACGATGCACACGACCAGGAGCAGCGCCCCGACGTAGTCGATGTGGGCCTTCTTGGGCCGGTCGGGCACTCGCACCAGGCGGGCGATCAGGATCAGGGCGAGGGCGCCGACCGGCAGGTTGACCAGGAAGGCCCAGCGCCAGCCGACGAAGTCGGTGATGCCGCCGCCGATCAGCGGTCCCACGATCATGGAGAACACCATGACGCTGGTGATCATGCCTTGGTAGCGGCCGCGTTCGCGGGGCGGGATCAGCTCGCCGATGACCGACATGACGCCGACCGCGAGCCCTCCCCCGCCCAGGCCCTGGACCGTGCGGGCGCCGATCAGCTCGCCCATGTCCTGGGTCAGTCCGCACAGCAGGGAGCCGGCCAGGAAGACCGCCATCGCCACGACGAGCCACCGCTTGCGCCCGTACATGTCGCCGAGCTTTCCCCAGATGGGGATGGAGGCCGCGGCGGCCAGCGTGTAGGAGGTGACCGCCCAGGACAGGTAGGTGACGCCGCCCAGTTCACCGGCGATCGTCGGCATCGAGGTCGCGACGATCGTGGTGCCCAGCGAGGAGGGCAGCATCGCGAGGAGCAGGGGTATCAGCGCGAGGCGCACGCTGCGCCGGCGGGGGCCGCTCCTGGTCCCCTCGGCTTCGCCCGTCGGCGCGTCCACGGGCTCCTCCTTGTGGCCGGGGCGCGTCATCTGATGCGCATCGTGGCCATCATGCCCCGCACGCCGTGCTCGAACATGTGGCAGTGGTAGAGGTAGTCGCCGCGGTAGCGGTCGAAGACGGCCTGGAGTTGGACGGTTTCGCCCGGGGCGAGGAAGACGGTGTCCTTCAGGCCGCTCTCGCCCGGCCCGGGGGGCCGTCCGCCGCGTTCCAGGATCCGGAACTGCACCAGGTGCAGGTGGAAGTTGTGTTCGGCCCGCGCGTTGGCGTTGGTGACCGTCCAGACCTCGCTGGTGCCGAACTTGACGTGGGCGTCGATGCGTTCGGGGTCGAAGACCTTCTCGTCGATGTAGGCGCCGGGGTGTTCGCCGCCCTCGTCCATGCGCAGCACCACCTCGCGTCGCACGTCGGGGCGGGGCAGCGGCGGCAGGGTGCGCAGCCGGGCGGGTATCTCGCTGGGGTCCGGTGCGGTGCGTACCACGTCGAAGCGCATCACCTCGCCGATCGCCTCGGCGGGTCCGGTGCCCGCGGTGTTGCGCAGCACCACGCTGCTGCCGACGGGGTAGCGGGAGAAGTCGACGACGAGGTCGGCGCGTTCGCCGGCGCTGAGCATGACGCGGTCGGTGGTGTGGGGGGCGGTGAGCAGGCCGCCGTCGGAGCCGATCTGGACGAGCGGGTCGTCCTGGCCCAGGCGCAGTTCGAAGCGGCGCTGGTTGGAGGAGTTGAGCAGGCGCAGCCGGTACTTGCGGGCGGCGACCTGGAAGTAGGGGTAGGGGACGCCGTTGGCCAGCAGGGTGTTGCGTTCGCGGTCGCCCATCGCGTAGGCGAGCTGGCCCTGTTCGTCCAGGCGGGCGTCGCGCAGGGCGATGACGACCTCGTAGCGTCCGGCGGGCAGCGGCAGGGAGCGTTCGGTGTCGTCGGTGAGCAGGTAGGAGCCGGACAGGCCGCGGTAGGTGTTCTCCGCCTCGAGGTGGTGGGTGTGGTCGTGGAACCACAGCGGGGCGTGCGGCTGCCGGTTGGGGTAGTGGTAGACGCGGTCCGTGCCGGGTTCGATGACGTGCATCGGGTCGCCGTCGCTGGCGGGGCGTACCGCGGCGCCGTGCAGGTGCACGGAGGTGGGCACGGTGAGGCGGTTGCGCTGCTGGATGATCACGGGGTGGCCGGTGCGGGCCCGGATGAGGGGGCCGGGGAAGTGCCCGTCGTAGGTGAGGACGTCGCTGGGCAGGCCGGGCAGGATCTCCACGCGGGCGGGCTTCATGGTCATCACGTACACGTCGGACTTGCCGGTGCGGGCCACGGGTTTCTTCACGGGCAGCAGCGGCATCGGGCGGCGGAACTTCTCCGGTGTCCCGGCCGGCGCGGGGGCGGCCGCGCCGCGGGGTCTGGCGCGTACGTGTGCGGCGACCAGCGGGGTCAGGCCGGCGCCGGTCAGGGCCACTCCGCCGGTGGCGAGGGTGGCGCTCAGGGCACTGCGTCGGGTGATCATCGGTTCTCCAGGGCTCGGGTGCGGTGCGTGCGTCGGGGGTGCCGGGTGCGGGCGCCGGCCGCTCAGCCGGTGCCCAGCTTGAATCCCACTCCGCGCACGGTGACGACCCATCCGCTGGCGCCGAGCTTGCCGCGCAGGCTGCTGACGTGCGTGTCGATGGTGCGGCGGGACCAGGAGTCGCCCCAGACCTGCTGCAGGAGCTGTTTGCGCGGGACGACCGTGTCGGGCTGGGAGGCCAGCAGGTACAGCAGGTCGAACTCCTTGCGGGTCAGGGCGACGGGCCGGCCGTCCACGGTGACCTGGCGGGAGTCGACGTCGATGCGCAGCCGGCCGTGGTCCAGTTCGCGGGCGGCGGCGGGCTGCCAGCGGGTGCGGCGCATCACCGCCTCGATACGGGCGACGAGTTCGCGCAGTCCGTACGGTTTGGTGACGTAGTCGTCGGCGCCGGCGTGCAGGGCGAGCACGCAGTCGAGTTCGGACCGGCGGGCGGTGACGATGATGATGGGGATCCTGCTGACCTCGCGGATCGCGCGGCACACTTCCAGGCCGTCGAGGTCGGGCAGGTCGAGGTCGAGCAGGACCATCTCGACGTCCTCGTAGGCCTTGAGGGCGGCGCTGCCGTGCCGGACGCCGACCGGGTCGTGGCCGTGGCGGCGCAGTTGGGCGGTGAGGGATCCGGTCAGGGCGGCGTCGCCGTCGACGACCAGGATGCGCTGGCCGGTGGGTGCCCGGGCGGGCGCGGGTGTGCCCGGTTCGGCGGGCCGGGCGGCCTCGGGCAGCAGCGGGACGGGCTCCAGCAGTGCCGGTGACGGTATGTGGCTCATGCCTCCCCCGTGGAGTGTGCTGTGCCCGGTGGGGGCGCCGGCCCGCGGGTGCGGGCCGGTGTCCCGGTGACGCGTGGGTGGGGTCCGCTCAGGTGTCCTGGGGCGGTCCCTGCAGCGGCAGGCCGGGGCCAAGGACCCAGGCCGATTCGTGCCGGGTGAAGCCCAGGCGCGGGTAGTAGCCGGTGGCGGCGGGGGCCGACAGGAGCACGATCTTGGCGTCGGGGGCCTCACGGCGGGTGGCTTCCATGAGGGCGGTGCCCACGCCCGAGCGCTGGTGGGCGGCGATCACGGCGATGTCGCTGAGGTAGGTGACGTAGGAGAAGTCGGAGATGCTGCGGGCGATGCCGATGAGGGTGTGGTCCGTGTCGCGGGCGACGACCAGGAGGTTGGCCTCGCGGATCATCGCGGCCATCCGGTCGCGGTCCTCGACGGGGCGGCGTTCGCCCAGGCCCGAGGCGTGGTAGACGGCCAGGACCTCGTCCAGGTCGAGGTCGGCGCCGTGGACGCGTTCAGTCTTCCAGCTCATCGAGCTTCTCCAATCGCTGCCGGATGACGTCGTGGTGGAGGAGGAAGCGCTCGGGGCGCGGTTCCTCGCGCAGGGTGACGCCCTCGTCTGCCAGGGTGTCCACGAACGGGGTGCCGGTGGCCGCGGTGCGGTTCGCGGCGGCCTGCGCCGAGCGGTAGGCGTGCTCGCGTTCGGTGCCGTCGCCCAGCAGTTCCACCAGGACCGCCGAACTGTAGATGAGGCCGTGGGTGCGGTCGAGGGCGGTGCGCATCCGGTCGGGGTGAACACGCAGGCAGGAGATGAGCTCTTCGGCCTTGGTGGCCTGGAAGTGGGCGACGCTGAGGCTGTCGGGCAGGATGACCCGTTCCACCGACTGGTGGGCCAGGTCCCGTTCGTGCCACAGGGCGACGTCTTCCAGGGCGGTGGTGGCGTAGCCGCGCAGCAGGCGGGCCAGGCCGCACAGGCGCTCGCTGGTGGTGGGGTTGCGTTTGTGGGGCATGGCGCTGGAGCCCTGGTAGGCGCTGGCGCGCTGTTCCTCGACCTCGGCGACCTCGGTGCGCTGCAGCAGGCGCAGTTCCAGGGCGATCTGTTCGACGCAGGCGCCCATGGCGGCGACGGCCTGGACCAGTTGGGCGTGCCGGTCGCGGGCGACGACCTGGCTGGGGGCCGGTTCGATGCCCAGGCCCAGGGCCTGGCACACGTGCTGTTCCACGGCCGGGTCGATGAGCGCGTAGGTGCCCACCGAGCCGGAGATGGTGCCCACGGCGACGGCCCGGCGGGCCGCGGCCAGGCGTTCCAGGGAGCGGTCGACGGCGAAGGCGTAGCCGGCGAGTTTGTGCCCGAAGGTGGTGGGTTCGGCGTGCACGCCGTGGGTGCGGCCGACCATGAGGGTGTCGAAGTGCTCCAGGGCCCGGGCGACCAGGGTGCGGCGCAGGCGCCGGCCGGCGGCCGTCAGCAGGTCGCAGGCCCGGGCCAGGGTGTGGCCCAGGGCGGTGTCGACCAGGTCGTAGCTGGTCATGCCGAGGTGGACCCAGCGGGCGGAGGACTCGGGGATGTCCTCGCAGTAGGCGGCGAGGAAGGAGAGGACTTCGTGGTCGCGTTCCTTCTCGATCTCCGCGACGCGGGGGGCGAGCGGCACGGGGGCGCGGCGCATGTCGTGCAGGGCGTCCTCGGGGACGTGGCCCAGGCGTACCTGTGCCTCGGTGGCGAGGATCTCGACGCGGACCCAGGTGGCGTAGCGCGACTGGTCGGAGAAGAGGTCGGCCATCTCGGGCAGGGTGTATCGGGGAATCATGCAACGTCCTCTGTTCTGCGGTGGTCAGTACGCCTGTGCGGTGGTCAGTACGCCTCGAAGTACTCGCGCTGCTCCCATTCGGTGACCTGTCCGTCGTCGGCTCCGGTGGTGGCGCGCCAGGTCTCGTAGCGCCGCAGTTCGCTCTCCTTGAGCTTGGTCAGGCAGGCGGTGAGCGGGCGGCCCAGGAGCTGTTCGGCGCGGCCGGTGCGGAAGGCGTCCAGGGAGTGGGCCAGGGACTGCGGCACGTGCTGGGTGGCGGCGTCGGGGGGTGCGCCGTTGTCCGGGGCGGTGGTGCCGCCCAGGCCTTCCAGGCCGGCGAACAGCTGGGCGGCGATGGCCAGGTAGGGGTTGGCGCAGGGTTCGGCGCTGCGGTTCTCGATGTGGGCGCCGGTGCCGCCGCCGACCATGCGGAGCATGACGCTGCGGTCCTCCACGCTCCAGTCCATGCGGGTGGGGGCCAGGGCGTGGCGGGAGTTGAGCCTGCGGTAGCCGTTGACGGTGGGCACCGAGAGCAGGAACAGTTCCCGGCTCCAGGCCAGCAGGCCGTCGGCGTAGGCCTTGGCGTGGGCGGAGGGGCCGTTGGAGGGGCCTTCGGCGGCGAAGAGGTTGCGTCCGGTGGCGTTGTCCCGCACGGACTGGTGCAGGTGCCAGCCGCTGGGGTCGAAGGCGGCCAGGCGCGGCTGGGACATGAAGGAGGCGTGGTGGCCGCGCTGGGCGCACCAGCGTTTGGTGGTGGTGCGGAACAGCAGCATGGCGTCGGCGGTGTCCAGGGCGGACATCGGGCTGAAGGTGGATTCGACCTGGCCGGGGCCCGATTCGTGTTCCATCGAGCGCAGGGGCAGGCCCAGTGCGCTCAGGTGCTGGGCGAGGGGGTCGGTGATGTGGGCCACGGAGTCGTAGCGGGCGTCGAGGTTGAACTGGTAGCCGGCGTTGAGGGGGGCCACCTTGGGGGCGCTGCCCTGCAGTCCGAAGCCGTTGCCCTCGTTGCCGGGTTCGTCCTCGAGCAGGCGGGTGAGGTACCACTCGACTTCCAGGCCGATGACCGGGGAGTAGCCCTGGGCGGTGTAGGCGGCGTCCAGGCGGCGCAGTACGGCGCGGGAGGACAGCGGGTGGGCGGTGCCTTCGCGCAGGTATTCGTCGCCGATGACCCAGGCGGTGCGCGGCTGGGTGCCGGGCAGGAGCTGGAAGGTCAGCGGGTCGGGCACCAGGATGAAGTTGCCCGCGCCGGCGAGTTCTTCCACGCCCAGGCCGGGGTCGCCCAGGAAGTCGACGGCGATGGCGTGTCCGGTGTCGAAGAGGAAGGGGCCCGGGCTGAAGTTCATGCCGTTGCGCAGCACCGAGCGGAAGGTGTCGGCGGTCAGCGTCTTGGAGCGGGCCAGGCCGTGCGGGTCGGGGAAGACCAGGCGGACGAAGTCGATGTGTTCGAGGTCGGCCTCGATCTGTTCGGCGGCGGCGAACTGCTCCTGGCTCCACAGTCCGTGGTCGGAGACGAAGGAGGGGGTGCCGACGGCGTCCTGGGCGGAGACGGCGCGCCATGACCGGGTGTACATGGGTTCAGGGGGTCCTTTCGGTGGCGGGGACGAGCGCGTGCTGCGGGCGGGGCGGGGGCGGCGGTCCCAGCTCCGTCTCCAGCCGGTGGGCCACCGTCAGGACCAGGTCGTCGGCCCCGACGGGGCCCACGAGCTGGATCCCGGCGGGCAGTCCTGAGCCGGTCAGGCCGGCCGGGAGGGTCACGGCGGGCTGGCCGGTCATGTTGAAGGGGTAGGAGGCGGGCGACCAGGCCAGCCAGAGCAGGTCGCGGGGGTCGGCCGCCCAGGGCGGGCCGATGGCGCCGAGGTCGAAGGGTTCGATGGGCACGGTGGCCATGGCCAGCAGGCTGTAGCGGCGCATCACCGAGCGCAGGCGGGTGCGCAGTTGCTGGCGGACGCCTTCGGCGCGCAGGAGGGCGGCGGCGCTCAGGGTGCGGCCGTAGCGGACGATGTCCAGGCGGCCGGGGTCGCAGCGTTCCTCGTCCTGGGGCGGGGTGCCGGCCGCTTCGGCGGCGGCGAGGATGTCGACGAGGGCGGGGTAGAGGTCCTGGCAGCGCACCTGGGTGCGTTCGACCTGGTGTCCCTGGTCCCTGAGGGCGGCCATCGCCTGTTCGGTCACCTTGCGGATCTCGTCGCTGGTGCCCTCGTACTCGATCCATCCGATGGGCCGGGCGCGGCTGTCGTGGCTGTCCGGGGGCCGGTCGATGGAGCCGAGGCCGGAGTCGGGGTCGCCGGGGTGGGGTCCGGCGATGACGTCGGCCAGGGCGGCGGCGTCGGCGACGGTGCGGGCCAGGGTGCCCTGGTGGGCGAGGCGTTCGACGCCGTTGGGCACGTAGGGCACCCGCCCGTAGGAGGGTTTGTAGCCGACGACCGCGCAGAACGCGGCGGGGATGCGGATGGAGCCGGCGCCGTCGGTGGCCAGGGCTCCTTCGCCCAGGCCGGTGGCGACCGCGGCGGCGGCCCCGCCGCTGGATCCGCCCGCGGTGAGGTGGGGGGCGTAGGGGTTGGCGGTGGGCGGGGTGACCTGGCCCAGGGTGGAGGCGCTCCAGCCGTATTCGGAGGTGGTCGTCTTGCCGATGACGACGGCGCCGGCCGCGCGCAGCCGGGCGACGGCCGGGGCGTCCTGGCGCGGGCGCCGGTTCGTCAGCCGGGAGCCGCGGGTGGTGGGCAGGTCGCGGGTCTGCAGCAGGTCCTTGACGGAGACGGTGACGCCCAGCAGCGGGGCGCCGCGCCAGGCGTCGGGGCCGCGTTCGCGGATGCGCCGGTCGACCTGTTCGGCGGCCCGCAGGGCCTCGTCGCCGGCCGCGGTGACGAAGGCGCCCAGTGTGTCCTTGGTGCGTACGGCGTGCAGGACGGACTGGACGTGTTCGGTGGCGGTGGTCTGTCCCTGGCGCAGCCGTTGGGTGAGGTCGCCGATTCCCGGGGCGGTCATCGTGGGGTGCCCAGGGGGTCGGGGCGGGTGGCGTCGGGGCCGGCCGCGGTGTGCCAGTGCCAGGCGGCGTCGAACGCGGTGACCTTCAGGGGGGCGCCGGCCAGGGCCAGTTCGGCGGCCAGGCCGGTGGCGCGGGCCACGAAGCGCGACACCCGGTGGGCGGCGAGCAGGTCGGCCTCCTCGAAGGGGGTGCCCGCGCAGCGCAGCAGGCGCAGGTCGACGAAGCCGTTGAAGGTGCGTCCGGCCACCTCGACGGCCTGCGGGGAGCGGATGGAGAAGCGCACCTTGTTGGAGACGTGGCCGTGGTGGTGCTGGTCGGAGAAGAACGCGATGTCGGGGATGGTCGGCGGGACGAAGTGGTCGCGGGCCACGACGGCGGGGTGGCGGGGCAGGTTGCCGGGCACGAAGTGCCAGGAGTTGTACTGCATGCGCGAGGACATCGCCCAGGCCGCGTCCGCCATCGCCTGGCGGGAGCCGCCGAAGTGGGCGGCCGCCTGCGGGCGGGGCACCACGCAGCAGAAGTAGTGGGTGATGTCCCAGCCGCAGATCTCCGCCCAGCTCTCCGTGCGCAGGGCGTCGATCAGGGCGGGCAGGTCGCGCATGCCGCGGCTCATGGCGAAGTCGGTGGTGAAGACGTCGGCGACGGCGGCCACGCTCTCGTGGACGAGGGCTTCCAGGCCGGTGCCGTAGGGGCCGTGCGGCTGGGCGAGCCACTGGGGGCGGGCGGCGGCGCTGTGGCCCAGTTCGTCCAGGGTGGTGCCGCTCAGCGGGAGGCGCTGGGCCAGCCGGCGGCTGACCTCCTCGTCGCGGCGGCGGGCCCCTTGGGTGTCGGCGGCGATGCGTTCCACCTTGTGCATCAGGGTGCCGTGGATCTCGCGGTAGAGCGGGACCTGGCGGATCACCTGCCGGCGGCGGGTGCCCAGGGCCTCGGCGAGGGTCTTGAGGTCTTCCATGCCGTGCGTGGCGGCGGGCGCGACCGGTTCGCCGGGCACGCTGTTGTAGGAGCGGCGGATGCGTTCCAGCATGGCCGCGACGTGCTCGATGCTCAACTGCGTACCGTTGGCCTCCTCGATGCGGCCGAAGCCGGCCGAGCGGATGAGCAGGGTCAGGCCTGCCACCAGCTGGACGTCGTGGTCGGACCAGAGTTCCAGGGGCAGTTGCTGCAGGCTGCTCAGAACGCAGTCGGGGTGGCCGGGCCACAGGGTCTTGCCGGTGAGGCTGTTCTGCTCGCGGAAGTTGGTGTACTGCCGGTGTTCCTGGTAGAGCACGAACGGGGCGGTGCGCAGGGCCGCTTCCTTGGCCTGTTCCAGGAGTTCGTCGCGGCCCTTCTCGCCCTGGCGCTCCAGCCAGGCGCGGCAGTCGGCGACGGTGCGGGCGGTGCGGTCGGCGGCCCGGCCCATCGTGGCGTGGTAGGCGCGGGCGGCCTGCAGGGACCAGGGCACGCGCACGACTCCGCCGACCAGGTCGCGCCGGTCCAGGGGGCCCTGGGCGGGTCCGCGCAGGACGATGCGGCCGCTGGTGGCCAGGGCCAGTTCGCCGGTGAACACGGGTTCCTCGGCGGCCGCCTCGATGTGGTCGACGGCGCTCTCAAGGGCGGTGTCGGGCACATCGGTGGCGTCCTCGCGCCAGGTCAGGGCCCACAGCGCGCGCAGGGCGGCTTCGTCGGAGGTGCTCAGGGCCCGCAGCTGTACGTCGGGGGGCACGTGTCCGTCGAGGCTGAGCAGGATCTGTACGCAGGAGCGCGGGTCGGCGGCGGTCCTGGCCCGTTCCCAGACCCGTTCGAGGAGTGCGGGGAACCCGGCGCCCGCCTCGCGGGTGCGGTCGGGTCCCGGCGCGGTGCCCGCGGGGGTGCCCAGGCGGCTGGGGCGGCGGCTGATCCGCTTGCGCGCGTTGGCGGCGCGGCGGTTCTCGCGCTCGGCCGGCCCGCTCATGAGGTGCCCGCGGACAGGTCGATGTGGCTCCACAGGCCGGGGTCGGTGGGGTCCCAGTCCTCGTCGACGTAGATGCAGTCGACGGGGCACTCCAGCACGCAGGCGGGGCAGCCCGAGCACAGTTCGGGAATGATGATGACGTCGAGACCGCGGTCGAATATGGCGCCGAACTCCTCGGGGCAGCCGCGCAGACAGCTGTCGCAGGTGATGCACTCCGAGGTCTCTATGCGGCGCGGTGGCTTCTTCCAGTTCTCGCCGCGAGTTCGCGCGGCGATCCGCTCGGAACGGGCGGATTTCGCCGCCGGCAATGCGTTCTCGCTCACGGAACACTCACCCTTCGGGTCGGTTCGAGACGCCCACATCGTTACGACGGGGTCTCGACCTCTCCATGAGCTTCGGTGGTGGCTTGCTCGACTGGTTTGTTCAACCGGAGAAATGCTCAGTTGAACGGTGATGATCGGCCGATACCGGTGCTCCGGGAAATATTCTGGGCCCCCGACCACGACAGGAGCAGCCACGATGCCTGCGACACCGGCGCCGAAACTGATGACGTTCCTGACCTTCAGGAGGGAGGCCGAGGAGGCTCTGCAGTTCTACGTCTCGCTCTTCGACAACTCCGAGGTGCACCGGATGATCCGGGCGCGGGCCGGGGAGGCGGGGTGGGAGGAAGGGACGCTGCAGCACGCCGTCTTTACACTCGACGGGCAAATGTTCATGTGCACGAACATGCCTCCGCCCGGGGCCGTTGGATATGATCTTGCCCCGTGGGATTCGTACGACTTCTCCCCCGCGACCGCGATATACGTGCAGTGCGAATCGGAAAGTGAATTCGATCGTTTCTACACGGCGCTTTCCGAGAAGGGAGAGGTCATCATGCCGGCGGGCGGGTACGAATTCAGTGCCCGGTTCGCGTGGCTGACCGACCGGTTCGGGGTGTCGTGGCGCATCAATCTCGTGCCGGCCAGGGGTGCCCGCAGGCGGTGAGCGGTACGCAGAAACGGCTGAGGCCGGCCCGCCGGGGAGGGGGCCGGCCTCAGCCGTGTCCGGGTCGGTCAGCCCCAGGCGCCGGCCACTGCCTTGGTGGTGACGTTGAGGCGGTTGAAGAAGTTGGTCAGGGCGATCATCAGGGTCAGTGCCGCCAGACCCTTCTCGTCGTAGTGGGCGGAGACCCGCTCCCACACGTCGTCCGGCACCGGGTCGGAGCGGTCGGACAGCCGGGTGGCGGTCTCGGACAGCTCCAGTGCGGCGCGCTCGGCGTCGGTGAAGTAGGTCGTCTCGCGCCAGGCGGCGACGGCGAACAGGCGCTCCTCGGTCTCGCCGCCCTTGCGGGCACCACGGGCCCCGGAGTCCACACAGGGGCTGCAGCCGTTGATCTGGCTCGCGCGCAGGTGGACCAGGTCCAGGGTCGTCTTTGGGACACCACCGGAGTAGATCGCCTTGTACAGGTCCTGCACAGACTGGGTGGCGTCAAGGATCATCGCCGGGTTCTGCAGGCGCGCTTCCATGGTTCTTCCTCTCTTCGATCAACTTCTGACGCCGCTGTGGGGCAGCGTCACTTCTATGACGAACGGGATCGGGCATGTGTGACAGCGGCAGGCCCGCGGGTCTGCGGGGGCCTGGGGGCCGGGGGTGTGGGCGCCGCGTCGCGGGGGATTCGACGCGGCGCCCCTTCCGTCCGGCGCGTCGGTCAGGTGCCGACGTCGACGCGGGCGGTCTGTGACGGGCGCTCGCTGGGCTGCGGCGCCTCGTCCTCGGGATGGCCCGGGCGCCAGATGCGCGGGCCGATGCTGAGCGAGAGGGCGGGGATGAGCAGGCTGCGCACCAGGAAGGTGTCCAGGAGGATGCCGATCGCGATGAGCAGGCCCTGCTGCAGCGAGGACACGGTGGGGATCGCGGCCAGGACGCAGAAGGTGGCCGCCAGCACGACGCCCGCGGACGTGATGACCCCGCCGGTGACGGTCAGGCCGGTCAGGGTGCCCTGGCGGTGGCCGCGCAGCTTGACCTCTTCGCGGACCCGGGCCATCAGGAAGATGGTGTAGTCCACGCCGAGGGCGACCAGGAACAGGAAGCCGATCAGCAGCAGCCCCCGGTCGATGCGCGGGTGGTCGATGGCGTGGAAGAGCAGTGAGGCCGCGCCGACCGCGGAGGCGTAGGAGACCACCACCGAGGCGAGCAGGACCAGCGGGGCGACCACCGCGCGCAGCACCAGGACCAGCATGAGGAAGACGACGGCGAGGATCAGCGGGATCAGCAGCATCTCCTCGTCCTTCTGGGCGTCGGAGGTGTCCAGGACGATCGCGGTCTGGCCGCCCACGACGGCCCGGGCGCTGTCCCCTTCGCTCTTGTCCAGGGCCGTGCGCATCCGGTCGACGGTGTCCTTGGCCGCCGCGGTGTCGGGGGCGTCCTGGAACACGGCGGTCAGGTGGGTCCAGCCGTCCGCGGTGCGTCCGGTGTCGGCGGACTCCACGCCGGGCACGTCCTGGACGGTGCGCAGTGCGGTGTCGGCGCCGGCGGCGGGCACGTAGATGTCGGCGGGTGCCGCCGAGCCCGCGGGGAAGTGCTTGGTGAGCAGTTGCTGGCCCTCGACGGAGTCGACGCTCTTGGTGAACTGTTCGGCCTGGGTCTGGCCGGTCTCCACGGTGGTGGTGCCCAGCGCCAGCAGGGCCAGGACGGCCAGGGAGGCGGCCCAGATCACGCGGGGCCTGCGGCCCACGGCCTGTGCCACGCGGGCCCAGGCGCCGTGCTCCTTCTCGGCGCTGGCGTCGTAGCCGGGGGTGTGGCGCGGCACGAAGGGCCAGAACGTCCAGCGGCCCAGGATGACGAGCAGGGCGGGCAGCAGCGAGGTCATCGCCAGGAAGACCACCGCGATGCCGATGGCCACGACCGGGCCCAGGCCCTGGGTGGAGTTCATGCTGCCGAAGACGAGGCAGAGCGTGGCCACGCCCACGGTGGCCGCGGAGGCGGCCAGTGCCGGCAGGGAGCGGCCCACGGCGATCTGCATCGCCTCGTGCCGGTCCTCGTGGCGGTGCAGTTCCTCGCGGTAGCGGGCGATGAGCAGCAGGGCGTAGTCGGTGCCGACGCCCACGCACAGGATCATCAGGATGTACGCGCTGAGGCCGTTGACGAGCAGGCCGGCGTGTTTGGCCAGGAGGTAGACGACGCCGCTGGCGACCTGGCTGGCCAAAAAGACGGTCAGCAGCGGGATCAGCCACAGGACGGGGCTGCGGTAGGTGAGCAGGAGCAGCAGCGCGACGACGCCGAGGGCGGCGCCGAGGAGCGCTCCGTCCATGCCGCTGTAGACGTCGGCGAAGTCGCGGACGCTGCCGGCCTCGCCGGCGATGCGGATCTCGAGGCCGTCGGGTGCGCCCTTCTTGACGATGTCCTCGGAGTCGCTCACGGCGTCGGTGAGCACGCCGTTGTCGCTGGGGCTGGTGCGCAGCGGGTAGCTGAGGAAGGCGGCCTTGCCGTCCTCGGAGATCCGGGCCTTGGCGACGTCGCCGACGGCGACGTCGTCCTGGAGGGTGGTGCGGTCCGCCGCGATCTTGGTCCGGTCGGCGTCGGTGAGTCCGCCGCCGCGGGCGTAGATGATGATGGCGGTGCTGCTGTCCTTGTCGGCGAAGTGCTCCTCGGCCAGCTTGACCGCCTGGGTGGACTGGGCGCTGGAGGGCAGCCACGTCTCGGGGTCGTTGTCCTGTACGTCTCCCAGCTTGGCCGCAAGGGATCCGCCGGCCGAGATCAGCACCAGCCAGATCACGAGTACGGCCCACTTGGAGCGGCGGCCGCTGACCATTCGGGCATAGCGGGTCAAGAACCCGGCTCCGGCGCCTGGACTGTCACTGTGGGTGTCTGGTCGACGTCGTAGCGTTGTCATGGATGCTCGCAAAGGGTCAGGGAGCCTGCTCTCGACAGCTCCGGTCTGTGTCCGGGAGAGAGCGCGACCAGGGCGCGGCGCCCTGCGCAAACCGTCGGCTGCCGCATCCCGTCACACGCGGGTGGTCCCGTTCGTCACTGCTATGACGCCCGGCAGCGCGAAGATGTGACAGGCGTTTGTCACACACCGACCGGGATCGAAGGGGACGACGGTGGTCATGCAGGAAAACGAACGACTGGCTCGCGCGTTCGAGGAGAAGCGTCCGCGGCTGCAAGCCGTGGCCCACCGCATGCTCGGGTCGACCGACGAGGCCGAGGACGCCGTCCAGGAGGCCTGGATCCGGCTGCACCGCAGTGAGACCGACAGCGTGGAGAACCTCGACGGCTGGCTGACCACCGTGGTGGGCCGGGTCTGCCTGGACATGCTGCGTGCCCGCAGCCGCCGCGAGGAGTTCCTGGCCGAACACGCCGAACCCTCGGGCGAGCCCCGCACCGAGGAGACCTCCGACCCCGAGCAGGCGGCCGTGCTGGCCGACTCCGTGGGCCTGGCGATGCTGGTGGTCCTGGACACCCTCGACCCGGACGAGCGGCTCGCCTTCGTGCTGCACGACACGTTCGCCGTGCCGTTCGCCGACATCGCCGCGATCATCGGGCGCAGTCCCGCGGCCACCCGCCAGCTGGCCAGCCGGGCCCGCCGGCGCGTGCACGGCGCCTCTCCCCTGCCCGACCTGCAGCGTCAGCACAAGCTCGTGGACGCCTTCCTCACCGCCGCCCGCAGCGGCGAGTTCGAGCGGCTGCTGACCCTGCTGGCCCCGGACGCCACCATGCACGCCGACGACACGGCGGTCCGCATCGGCGCGGCGCCGCTGACCGAGGGCGCCCGGGGTGTGGCCAGCATCTTCTCCGGCGGCGCCGAGGCCGCCCGCATCGCGCTCATCGACGGGTCGGTGGGAGCCGTCTGGCAGTCCAAGAAGCGTCCGATCGTGGTCTTCAACTTCACCATCGAGGACGGGAGGATCGCCGCGATCGACCTGGTGGCCGGGCCCGAGCGGCTGCGGGAGCTGGACATCGTGGTGCTGGACGCCTGAGCGGCGCCGGCGCGCTCAGCTCCCGGCGCCGCCGTGCGCGGCGGCGCCCGGGGGCAGGCACTCCTCCAGGAAGGCCAGGGCCCGCAGGTGGTAGGCGCGGGCCGCCCAGCCCAGGCTGATGTTGTGGCCCGCGCCCTCCTGGCGTTCCAGCAGGACCCGGGGACAGGCGGTGAAGGCGGCGGCCAGGGCGGCCAGTTCGCTGTCCTCGTGCCGCCACCACAGCTCGTGCTCGGCGAAGGTGACCCGGACCGGTACCCGCACCCGGGGGGCGATCGCGGCGAACAGCCCCGGCCAGGACGCCAGGTCGGCCATCTCCTGCGCGGGCATGGGCGTCATCATGCCCGCGCCGTCGCGGAAGGTGCCCGGCGGGTACAGCCGCAGCGGCCCCCAGTGCCGGCGCCGGCCGCCGGGGCGGCCGTGGCGCACGTCGTCCTCGGCGTCCGGCGCGTAGCGGCGCCCGCAGCCCGAGACGTCCACACCGAGCAGCCGGTCGCCGCCCTCGGCCTGCGCGGCCAGCGACAGGGCCAGCTTGCCGCCGAAGGAGTGCGCAAGGAGCAGGACGCCCGCGCCCACCGGGTGGCGGCGGGCGAAGCCGGCGAGGGCGGCGCGCAGCAGCGGGGTCTGTTCCGCCACCCGCAGGCCGCCCGGCAGCGCGGCGGCGGACCTGCCGTAGCCGGGCCGGTCCACCGCAAGGACGCTGTATCCCAGGCGGGCCCCGAGGCGCAGCAGGGACAGGTCCGGGCGGGCCTGCCCGTGGAAGTACCCGGCGCGCATGCCGCCGCCGTGCACCGCCACGATCAACGCGCGCGGGGCGGCGGCGGGTTCGCACAGCAGGGCGGACAGGGCCGGGCCGCCCGTGTCCAGGACGATCTCACGGACCTGGCCCGCACCGTCCTCGCCCGGTTGGCCCGCACCGTCCTCGCCCGGTTGGCCCGCGCCGTTCTGGGCAGCGCCCTCGTGGCCCGCGCCCTCTTGGCCCGGGCTGTTCCGGCGCGGGGCGACGGCCGTGGCCGGGCGGGAGGCCGTCGCCACTACGCCGCTCGTTCCGGGCCGAACCACCGCTCCAGCGCGGCATCCAGGCCGTGCGCGGAGCCCGTGCCCGTCCACGCCACGTGGCCGTCGGGCCGTACCAGGACCGCGTCCAGGCCGGCCAGGACGTCGGTGGCGCCCTCGACCGGTTTGGCGGCGGCGGTCACCGTGTCGACGCGGCCGGCCCAGCGGGCGCCGGCGGTGCGCACCCGCGCGTCGTCGGCCAGATCCAGCAGGACGCCGCGGGCCGGGTGCAGCAGGCGTGCGGTGTCGCTCTCGCCGTCGGCGCCGCTCAGCGGGCGCTTGGCCAGGCGGCGGCCGAGCAGGGGGTGGGCGGGGGCGGCGGGGGTGTCGAGGTCGTAGCGGATGTCGAGGTGGCTGACGATTCCGGCGAGGTGCTTCTTGACCTCGTCGTGCTCGATGAGTTCGGCGAACAGGGCGCGCAGCGGGTCGGACTGCTCGCCGCCCAGGAAGACGATGCCCTGGGCGCGGGTGTTCATCATCAGCCGCTGTCCGACCGGGTGGCGTTCGCCGTGGTAGGTGTCCAGCAGGCCCTGGGGCGCGGTGCCGCGCACCGTGGCGGCCAGCTTCCAGCCGAGGTTGACCGCGTCCTGCACGCCGGTGCTCAGTCCCTGGCCGCCGGCCGGCAGGTGGATGTGGGCCGCGTCGCCCGCCAGCAGGACCCGGCCGCGCCGGTAGGTGTCGACCTGGCGGGTGGCGTCGCTGAAGGAGCTGACCCATGCGGCGCTGCCGGCGCTGATGTCCTCGCCGGTGATGTGCTGCCAGGCGGCGGCGACCTCGGCGAAGGTGATGTCGTCGTCGCGGTCGCGGGCCGGGGTGCCGTGCGGGCAGACGATGATGCGGTCCACGCCGGGCGCCAGGGGGGCCGCCATCACCATGCCGCCCGGCAGGCGTTCGCCCAGGAAGCGGGGTTCGAGCCCGCAGCCCACCACGTCGGCCAGGAACATCGTGCGGCTGGCGGGCAGGCCGGGGAAGCCGAAGCCGGCCGCCCTGCGGACGGCGCTCTGCCCGCCGTCGCAGCCCACCAGGTAGGCGGCGCGCAGCCGCCGGGTGCCGTGCGGGGTGGCGACGCTCACCTCGACGTGGTCGCCGTCCAGGAAGCCCTGGTGCAGCTCCTGTACCTCCCAGCCGCGCCGGATGTCCGCGCCGAGTTCCAGCGCCCACTCCTCCAGGACGGTCTCGGTCTCGTTCTGCGGGATGCCGCGGGCCCCGAAGTGCGCGTCCTCCAGGGCGGTGTAGTCGAACTGCACGCCGCCGAAGTGGCCCATGGGGCTGACCGCCAGGGTCTCGCCCTGCCCGAACCGCGGCAGCAGTCCGCGCTGGTCGAAGACCTCCATGGCCCGGGCGGTGAAGCCCAGGCCCCGGGACTGCCCGGTCGGCTCGGCGAGCCGCTCCAGGACGGTGACCCGGGCCCCGCCCAGGCGCAGTTCGCCCGCGAGCATCAGCCCCGCCGGTCCGGCGCCGACCACGATGACGTCGGTGTCCACCGCTGTTGCTGCCATGATGTCCTGCCTCTCCTTGCTCGGATGGGATCTGCTGGTTCGGCGGTGCTCGTGCGGCAGGGCGGTGGCGGCGGGTCAGGAGGGGGCCGCGGGTCAGCGGGGAGCGCCGAACCAGCGCTCCAGGACGGCGGCCAGTTGCCCGGTGCCGCCGGGGTCCTGGCTCGCCCCCGCCCAGACGACGTAGCCGTCCGGGCGCACCGCCACGGCGCTCACCTTGTCCAGCTCGCCGGGGTCGCTGTCGGGCTCGGGGCGGGCCACCACCAGGTCGATGCGGTCGGCCCACCGCTCCCCCACCGCCGGCACCCGGCCGTCCAGGCCCAGCAGCAACCCGCGCCCGGACCTGAGCAGTTCGAGGGTGGTGCAGGTGGCGCTGCCCACCCGGACCCGGGCGTGCGGCAGGCGCAGTCCGACCAGTGGGTGGCCCGTCCCGCAGGTGCCGTAGCGGATGTCCAGGCCGCTGATCATCGAGGCCAGGCGGGTGCGGGTCTGCTCCTGGGACATCAGCTCGGCGAGGACCGCGCGCAGCGGTTCCACCTCGGCGCTGCCCAGCAGCAGCATCGCCTGGGCGCGGATGTTGGCGAGCACGGCGCTGCCCACCGCGTGGCGTTCGTCGTGGTAGGTGTCCAGCAGGTCCTTGGGGGCGTGGCCGGCCAGGACGGCGGCGAGTTTCCAGCCGAGGTTGAAGGCGTCCTGCAGGCCCAGGTTCAGGGCCTGCCCGCCGATGGGCATCTGGCGGTGCGCGGCGTCGCCCGCGTAGAGCACGCGGCCGTGCCGGTAGTGGGTGAGCTGGCGGTTGGCGTCGTCGAAGTGGTTCACCCACAGCGGGGTGCCGGCGCTGATGTCCTCGCCGGTCACCCGCTGCCAGGCGGCGGACATCTCCGCGAACTGCGGGGGCTGGGTGCGCCGGCGTACGGCCGCGCCGAATTCGTGGACCATCACCCGGGTCACGCCGTCCGGGCGGCGGGCGGCGATGGCCAGGCCGCCGGGCAGCCGCTCGAAGCGGCGGTCCCGGATGTCGATGCCCTCGACGTCGGCGCGCAGCAGTTCGCGGGCGGCGCGCTGGCCGGGGAAGTCGGCCCCGGTCAGCCGGCGCACCGTGGAGTCCTGGCCGTCGCAGGCCACCAGGTAGCGGCCGCGCAGCCGCACCGGCCGCCCGTCGCGGCCCACCGCCTCGGCCTCGACGGCCTCGCCGTCCTGGACCAGGTCGAGCAGTTGCAGCCGGTGGCCGCAGTGGATGTCCGCGCCCAGCGAGAGCGCCCACTCCTCCAGCACCGACTCCGTCTTGGTCTGGGGCACCTTGTGCTGGCCGGGGTAGGCGCCGGGCAGGGTGAGGTCCAGGGGCAGGCCGCCGAAGTGTCCGCGGGGTTCGGTGGGCGCCCTGCCCAGGTCGGTCAGCAGGCCGCGGCTGTCGAAGAGCTCCATGGTGCGGGCGTGCAGGGTGGAGGCCCGGGACTCCTTGGTGGGGCGGTGGCGCTGCTCGACGACGGCCACCTGGATGCCGTGCAGGCACAGTTCGGCGGTGAGCAGCAGTCCCACGGGGCCGGCCCCGACGACGATGACCTGGGTCTCCAGGACGTCGCCGGTGCGGCCCGGGCCGGCCCGGCGGGTGTGCTGCGCGTCCTGCGCGGCCATGTCAGTGCTTCCGCTCCGCGTAGTCCTTGGCATGCCCCAGCGTGGCGCGGCTGTTGGTGCTCAGCGCGCTGTGCACGTACGCGCGGGCGTCGGCGACCGTGGCCTGGTCGCCGAGCACCTTGGCGATGCTGGCGGTGTTGAGGGAGACGGTGTGCTGCGAGCTCGCCTCGGTGGTGCCCCGGCCGGTCTCGGTGAACGTCCACACCCCGGTGTGCAGGGTCATCAGGGCGGGCAGCGTGACCTGCTTGTAGGCGATCTTCCGGGAGTCGAGGGCGACCCGGTAGGACTTGGTGGTGTGCACCGAGCCGTCCTTGGCGCGGGTGTCCATCTCCAGGGTCTGCAGGCCCGGGGTGGGCTCCTCGAAGCGTACGGTGGCCACGTGCGGCAGCCGTTCGGGCCAGCGGCCGGCCTCGTTGACGAAGTCGAAGAGGTCCTGGGCCGCGCCGTGGACCTCCACGGTGTCGGTGAAGGAGAAGACCAGGTCCTCGGTCTCGGCGGCGTGGGCGCGCTTGACGTTCTCCTCCAGGGCGGCCAGCTCCGAGGTGCTGTTGGTGTCCACGGCCTTGTCGATCCACTGCAGGTCCTGCGGGTCGTCGTCGATGGCCCGGTAGTCGTGCAGCAGCCGGACCCGGGAGCGGTCGGGGCCCAGCGGCTCGACGATCCAGGTGCCGCCCATCGCGGCGACCGGGGCGGTGGTGATCTCCTGGCGGAAGTCGATGCGCAGGCCCTGGGGGTCCAGGGTGCGGCGCGAGGTCCAGTTCTTGGCCTCGCCGTTGGCGGTGGCCCAGATGTGGATGCGCTCCTGGTTCTCGCCCGTCTCCTGGCGTTCGACGTGGATGGTGGGCGGGAAGATCTGCGGCCAGTGGCTCACGTCCGCCAGCAGGCGGTAGATCGTGGCCGCGGGCGCGCCGATGGTGATCTCGTGCTCGACCTGACGCGTCGTCATGAGTGCTGCTCCTTGTCGGGGGCGGTCAGAAGTTGCCGAGTCCGCCGCAGACGTTGAGCGCCTGGGAGGTGATGGAGGCGGCGGTGTCCGAGGCGAGGTAGCCGATCAGGCCGGCGACCTCCTCGGGGGTGCTGTAGCGGCCGAGCGGGATCTTGGCCTGGAACTTGGTGAGGATGGCGTCCTCGGTGGTCTCGTAGGCGGCGGCGTAGCCCTGGCGCACCCGCTGGGCCATCGGCGTCTCCACGTAGCCGGGGCAGACGGCGTTGACGGTGATGCCGGTGGGGGCGAGCTCGTTGCCCAGTGCCTTGGTGAAGCCGACGACGCCGTGCTTGGAGGCGGAGTAGGGGGCGCCGAGTACGACGCCCTGTTTGCCGGCGGTGGAGGCGACGTTGATGATGCGGCCGCGGCCCTGGTCGCGCATGCCGCCGGTGGTGAGGACCTCGCGGGTCATGCGGAAGACGCTGTTGAGGTTGGTGGCGATGACGTCGTCCCACAGCTCGTCGGCGATGTCGGCGGTGACCCCGCCGCCGGAGCGGCCGGCGTTGTTGACCAGGACGTCGACGGGGCCGTAGCGCTCGACGGCGGCCCGCACGAAGGACGTGACGGAGGCGCCGTCGCGTACGTCGAGGGCGGCGCCGTCGACGTCAAGGCCCTCCTCGCGCAGGGCCTTGACGGTCGAGGCGACGTTCTCCGCGGTGCGGGCGCCGAGGAACACCTGGTGTCCCTGGCCGGCCAGGAGCCGGGCCGCGGCCAGGCCGATGCCGCTGGTGGCGCCCGTGACGAGCGCGACGCGGGGGGTGGTCTGGGTCATGTCGGGTGTCCTTTCAGGCCACGCGGGCGGCGGCCAGCCGCTCGTTGACGGTGTGGATCAGTTCCCGGGGCGTGACGGCGTCGGTCAGCGCGTCGTCGTCCAGGCAGATGTCGTACTCGCGCTCGATACAGCCGCCGGTCTCCAGCAGGGCGAGCGACTCGTAGCCCAGCTGCCCGAACGTGGTGTCCAGGACGTCCTGGTCGGGGTTGCCTGCCTCGTCGGCGCCCGCGGCCTCCAGGAGGATGCGCTTGAGGTCGTCGAGGGTGAAGCGGGGGTCCGTCATGTCGGTCTGCTTCCTTCGTCTCGGGCTCGGTCGGCGCGGCGGTGCTGCGCCGTGGGTGCGGCCGCGGGTGGGGTGCTCTCGGGTGGGTGGCGCCCGGTTCACTGCCCGCCGCGCACGACCATCGCGGAGTTGAATCCGCCGTGGCCGCGGGCCAGCACCAGCGCGGTGCGCAGCGTGGCCGGGCGCACCTGGTAGAGCACCAGGTCCAGGTCGTACTCGGGGCAGGGGTCGATGTGGACGGTGGGCGGGATGACGCCGGCCCGCATCGCGAGGAGCGCGCAGGCCACGTCCAGGGGTGCGGCGCCGGAGTGCAGGCGGCCGGTCATCGTCTTGGGCACGGTGACCGGGACCCGGCCGGAGCCGAAGACCTCGCTGATCGCCTCGGCCTCGGCCCGGTCCAGTTCGGGTACGCCCGCGCCGTCGGCGAAGACCACGTCGATGTCCTGGGGGGCGGCGTCCGCGTCGTCCAGGGCGATGCGGATGGCGGTGCGCAGGCTGGAGGGGCGGCCGCTGCCGGGCGGCGGGTCGAAGGTCGCCCCGTAGCCGGAGATCTCGCCGTACACCTGCGCGCCGCGGTCGCGGGCCGAGGCGGCGGATTCCATGATGAAGATCGCCCCGCCCTCGCCGGGCACGTAGCCGCGGGCGTCGCGGTCGAAGGGCAGGTAGGCGCGGGTGGGTTCGTCGCTGTCGCTGAGGTGGCCGCCCGCGAGCTGGGCCACCCAGCCCCAGGGGCAGACCGAGGCGTCGACGGCGCCGCACACCATCAGTGGGGTGCCCTTGCGCACCAGCCGCCGGGCCTGGGCCAGCGCGTCCAGGCCGCCGGCCTGGTCGCTGACGACGACGCCGCTGGGGCCCTTCATGCCGTGCCGGATGGAGATCTGGCCGCTGTTGACCGCGTAGAACCAGGCGAAGGACTGGTAGGCGGAGACGAACTGGCTGCCCTTGGACCACAGTTTCTGCAGCTCGTCCTGGCCGAACTCGAAGCCTCCGGCGTGGCTGGCGGTGACGACGCCCATGTCCAGCGCGTCGAAGGAGTCCGGGGCCACGCCCGCGTCGGCCAGTGCCCAGTCCGCCGCGGCCAGCGAGAGCCGGGTGACCCGGTCGGTCTGGGCGAGGAGGCGGCCGGGCAGGTGCTCGGCGGCCTCGAAGCCCGGTATCTCCCCGGCCAGTTGGGCGGGGTAGCCGGAGGGGTCGAAGCGGGTGATGCGGCCGATGCCGCTCTTGGCGCCCAGCGTGGAGGCCCAGTAGTCGGCGGCGCCCAGGCCGTTGGGGGCGGCGATGCCCATGCCGGTGACCGCGACCGCAGTCATACGGTGCTCCTTTGCGCGGAGGTGAGCACCATGGCGCTCTGGAATCCGCCGAAGCCGCTGCCGACCGTCAGCACGGAGTCGACCCGCTGGTCGCGGGCCGTCAACGGGACGTAGTCCAGGTCGCATTCGGGGTCCGGCGTGTGGAGGTTGGCGGTGGGCGGCACGACGTCGTACTCCATCGCCAGGGCGGAGGCGGCGATCTCGATGGAGCCGATGGCGCCCAGCGAGTGGCCCACCATCGACTTGATCGAGCTGACCGGCGTGCGGTAGGCGTGCTCGCCCAGGGCCCTTTTGAACGCGGCGGTCTCGTGCCGGTCGTTCTGCTTGGTGCCCGAGCCGTGGGCGTTGATGTAGTCGATGGCCGTGGGGTTCATCCGGGCCTCGTCCAGGGCCAGGCGGATGGCCTCGGCCATCTCCGCGCCGTCCGTGCGCAGTCCGGTCATGTGGTAGGCGTTGGAGCGGGTGGCGTAGCCGGCGATCTCGGCGTAGATGTGCGCGCCCCGGGCCCTGGCGCTCTCCAGTTCCTCCAGGACGAAGAAGGCGGCGCCCTCGCCGAGCACGAAGCCGTTGCGGGTGCTGTCGAAGGGGCGCGAGGCCCGCTCGGGTGCGTCGTGGCGGGGCGTGGTGGCCTTGATCGCGTCGAAGCAGGCCATGGTGATGGGTGAGATGGGTGCGTCCGAGGCACCGGCGACCATGAGGTCGACGCTGCCCTCGCGCACCAGCTCGACGGCGTAGCCGACCGCGTCGATGCCGGAGGTGCAGCCGGTGGAGACGACGGTGGAGGGTCCCTCGGCGCCGACCGCCCAGGCCACCTCCGCCGCGAAGGAGCTGGGCACCAGGTAGTTGTACAGGTGCGGCACGGCGTAGCGGTGGTCGACCAGGTCCAGGCGGCCGCCGTCGCTGACGACGCGGTATTCGGTGTCCAGGCCCATGGTGGCGCCGACCGCGCTGCCCACCACGACGCCGATGCGGTGGCGTTCGTGTGCGGCCAGTTCGGCGCCGCTGTCCTGGACCGCGCTGCGGGCGGTGACCACGGCGAACTGTGCGGCGCGGTCCATGCGGCGCACTTCCTGGGGGGTCAGGCCGTGTTCGAGGCCGCAGAAGTCGGCCTCGGCCGCCACCCGGGAGCGGAACGGCGCGGGGTCGAAGAAGGTGATGCCGCGGGTCGCGGTGCGCCCCTCGCTGATGAGCTGCCAGAACTCCTTGCGGCCCAGGCCGCCGGGGGCCAGGACCTCCAGGCCGGTGATGACGACGCGGCGCTGTGTCATGCGCCGGCCTCCCAGGTGTAGAAGCGCCGGGCCATGGCGTCGGCCGGGGAGCGCCAGGTCGCCGGGTCGTAGGCCTCGATGTGCGGCTTGAGGTCGTCGCTGATCCTGACGAAGCGCGGGTCGTCCTTGGCCAGCTCGATCCGCTCGCCTCCGTCGTCGCTGTCGAAGTCCTGGAGGTGGAAGTAGAGGCCGCGGTAGGCGAAGAGTTGGCGGCGCCGGGTCCCCATCCGGTGGGGCATGTCCGTGGCGTCGAAGTCGGTGAACAGGTCGGCGACGCTGCGGCTGGAGTCGATCGCCATCCGGGCCACGATCAGCGTGCTGTGCATACCTCGCTCCTTGCGGTGGGCGCCGGGCGCTGGGCACGACAGGGGGGCGGGGCCGGCGGGCCGGCGTCGAGCGGGGCCCGGCGCCGGGCGCCGGGTGTGCTCGCGGGCCTGCCCGCACGGCCGGGGCGGGTGGTCTCAGGCGCCGGCGGCGCGGCTGTGGACCACCCGGTAGGAGTTCCAGTCGCTCTCGGTCTTCAGGGCGTTGATGCGCGCCTCGGACTTCTGGCGGGTCTCGGACTGCTGGGCGGCGGCCTGGTGGCGGTGGGCGTCGTACTGCTCCTTGTCGGCCCACTGCGAGTAGACGACGACGAAGGGGCCGTCCAGGAAGCGGGCGCGCAGCCCCTTGAAGACGCTGTGCGAGCGGTAGCCGGGCACGTCCAGGAGCCAGGACTGGCCCTCGCCCAGTTCCGCGATCAGCTCGTCCTGGTTGCCCTCGGCGACCTTGAAGATCTCGATGACGGTGTGGTCGTCGCGGTCGGGCGAGACCTCGGTGCGTCCGCCCTGGGAGGGGTGGCGCTGGGTGTGCACGATCTCGCTCTGCAGCAGCCGGATCGAGGTCGTGATGTCCTGGAAGACGGGCAGCGTGCGGTGCTTGAACTCCTCGCCCGCGTACCGCTTCTCCAGGTCCTCGCCGCTGCGCCACTGGATGAAGTTGGCGGTGCCGGGGCTGTCCTGGCCGGCGTGCACGGTGGAGGAGATCCAGCCCTCGAAGGCCGCGGTGTCGACGATCTTGCGCATCTCCTGCAGGAGCTTGTCCTGCTTGTCGGGCTGGTCGGTGGTGAACAGGTTGAGGACGGTCAGGTGCTTGTCCTGCGTGGAGATGTACGGCATGGCGGGGTGTCACTTCCTGTCAGGGGTGGACTCAGGAGTGGGGTCGTGGGGTGGTGCGGGGGGGGCGCGGGCGGCGCCGCGGGGATCAGGCGGCGGGGCCGAACCAGCGCTCCAGGGCCTGGGGCAGGGAGCTCGCGTCCTGGTCGGGCGAGATCCAGGCGATGTAGCCGTCGGGGCGCAGCAGGATGCCCTCGGCGTCGGGGAGGTCCTCGCCGCGCTCGGCCTCGACGATGTCGACGCGGTCCGACCAGGGCTTGGCGGTGTCCAGCAGCGGCCGTTCGCCGCCGAGGTCGAGCAGGACCCCGCGGCCGCCGTGCAGCAGGGGGTAGAGGGTGGTGCGCTGCCCGTCGCGGGTCAGCGAGCCGTCCTCCAGGCGCCGGCCGAGCAGCGGGTGCCCGCCCGCGCCCACCTCGTGGCGGATGTCGAGTCCGGTGACCATGCCCACGAGGTGGCGCTGCACCGAATCGAACTGCGTGAGCTCGGTGAAGACGTCGAGCAGCGGGGTGATCTCCTCGCCGCCCAGGTAGAGGATGCGCTGCGCCAGGGTGTTGGTGAGGATGCGGGCGCCGACCGGGTGGCGCTCGCTGTGGTAGGTGTCCAGCAGGTCCTGGGGGGCCAGGCCCTTGAGGACCAGGGCGAGCTTCCAGCCGAGGTTGACCGCGTCCTGCACGCCGGCGCTCATGCCCTGGGCGCCGATGGGCAGGTGGATGTGGGCGGCGTCGCCCGCCAGGAACACCCGGCCGCGCCGGTACTGGGCGGCCTGCCGGCTCACGTCGGTGGTCGAGGACACCCACAGCGGGGTGGCCGCGTGGATGTCCTCGCCCGACAGCTTCTGGAAGGTGTCGGCGACCTCCTCGAAGGTGATCGGGTCCGCGCTCTGGCGCAGCGGTTCGCTGCGGTCGTAGTAGATGATGCGGCTGCGGTCCGGGCCCAGCGGCAGCACCATGATCATGCCGTCGGGCACCCGCTCCCCGGCGAAGCGCGGCCGCAGCCGTACTCCGGCGACATCGGCGAAGCGCAGCTCGATGGCCGGCTCGGTGCCGGGAAAGTCGATCCCGGCGGCCGTGCGGACCGCGCTGCGGGCGCCGTCGCAGCCGATGACGTAGCGGGCGCGCAGGGGGGTGCTGTCGTCGCCCGAGATCTGCAGGCTCACCCCGTCGTCGTCCTGGGTCAGGCCGGTGACCTCGACGGACCGGCGGATGCGGGCGCCCTGTTCGGTGGCCCAGCCGGCCAGCATCGCCTCGGTGCGGGACTGGGGTATGCCGCGTGCGCCGTACGAACCGCCGCTGAGCACCCGGTAGTCGAGCGGCACCCCGCCGAAGTGGCCGCCCGGGATGACGTCGACGTCGCCCAGGCGGGCCAGCAGTCCGCGCTGACCGAATTCCTCGATGGTGCGCGCGGAGAATCCCAGGGCGCGTGACTGCTGCATCGGCTCGGCGAGCCTGTCGAGCACAAGAACGGAAATTCCCTGCAGTCCGAACTCGCCCGCCAGCATGAGTCCCGTGGGGCCCGAACCTACGATGATCACGTCCGCGTCATAGTTTTCCATCGTCGCCCATCCGCCCTCTTCTGGTTGATGTGCCATGAGTATGGACAGCAGCGGAGCGGGCGGTAAAGGGACATCGGTACAGGGCTTCTACAGCCCGGTACAGAAACGTGCGGAGAATGTCAGATCTTCTACAGGCGGGGTTGGTGGGGCGCCTTTTGGGGCCCATTCTCAAGCATGACCTCGACTGAAGCTGAATCCATCACTCCGGACACGGCCATGGTGGACGCCTTTACCGTGCGCGGGCTACTGGACCGCTATCTGCTGGCGTTGGACACCGAAAAGCTGGACGACGCGTGGGCGCACACGCTGTTCACCGCGGACGCGGTGGTGGCGTTCCCGCTGAGCCAGCACGAGGGAAGGGAGGGCCTCGCGGAATGGCACCGCAGCGCGCTGGCCCATTTCGCCCGTACCCAGCACCTGAACTCGCCCGCGGTGGTGGACTGCGCCGGCGACGAGGCGACGCTGCGCGCCAACCTCGTCTCCACGCACGTGCACCATCCCGGCGGCGAGGGGCCGGAGTTGTTCACCACCGGCACCTCGGTGAGCGGCGCGGCCCGCCGCACCCCGCGGGGCTGGCGGCTGACGCGGCTCGCGTTCGGGCTGATCTGGGTGGACGGCGTGCCGCCCGGCGCGCGCGGCTGATGGCCCGCGGGCCCGCCGCCGGCGCGGCCGGCACGAAGGGGTCAGCAGTTGAGGCTGAGCACCCGGTCGATGCCGATCTCCACGACCACGCGTCCCGGCGGGTTCGGCGGCCCGGAGAAGTAGCGCTCGCTGTAGCGGCGCACGCCCTCGGCGACGCGCCGGGGGTCGTCGGACACCCGGGCGGTGCCCTCCAGGGCGACCCAGGCGAAGCCGTCCACCTGGCAGAGCGCCACGCGTGCGTCCGGGGTGGCCAGCACGTTCTTGACCTTGCGTGTGGTGTTCACGGTCAGCACGCGGACCAGGCCGGCGCGGGGGTCCCAGGTGAACCGCACGGGTGTCAGGTGCGGCGAACCGTCGGGGCGCAGCGTGGTCAGCACGGCGGTGTGCGGGGCCGCCAGGAACGCGGCCGCCGAGGGGGACATCGCCGTCGTGCGGCCGCGCTGCGGGGAGAGCGTCATCGTTTGTGGACTCCTCGTTCCGTCACCGGCGCAACGCGCCCTGGCACACCACCGTCGCGGCTCGCGGACCGTGCCGGGAAGGGGGTCGGTCAGTCGATCCCGCGGATCACGTTCAACTCCCCGGGGTCGTCCTCGTCGTCGTCCACCCCGGCCAGCCGCAGCACCGGCGCGCGCCCTTCGGCGCCGCGTACCTGCCGTTCACGTTCGGCCTCGTCCATGGACTTCTCCTCCCGCGACCGCGCGCCCGGGGCCGTGCCCTGCGGGCCGCGGAGCCCGATTGCTCCACCCGCCCACGTTGGCAAGGCCCTCTTGAGGCCGGGCGGAGGGGCGGCTCGAGTCCGCCTCGACACCGCGTCGACCTGCCGGTCGGCCGGGCCCGCGCCGGGTCCGGGGAGCGCCGCGGCGCTTGAGTCAGCTTCGAATCCGGTTCGACCAACGGCCCGCACAGTGACGGCTCCCGGCGTACCGCAGCCGCCGCGCCCACCGCGGCCACGTCCCTCGGAGGGATCTCTCATGGCCAGCTTGATCAGGCGTTTGTGGCGCGAGATGTACACGGCCCTGCAGGCCTACGGCTCCCTCTACGTGTCGGGGCCCTGGCATCCCGCGGACGCCGCGCCCGCACGGCGGCCCGCGGCGGGCCAGGAGCCCCCCGGCCGGGTCCCGGTGCGGCTGCAGGGCCCGCCCCGGGCGCATCCGGAGCGGCTGTGCCCCGAGATCGCCCTGTCCCCGGTGGAGCAGGCACTGAACCGGCAGCTGAAGGCCGGGTCCTGAGGGTCCGGCACTCCCCCGGCCCCGCCGGCTGCCGGCGGGGCCTCAGACCGCTTCCTGCCGGCTGCGCAGCCGCTCGGCGAACAGGCCCCATTCCTTGCTGAGGCTCTCCGCGATGGGGGCGATGACGCCCAGCCAGTGCGCCGGGACGGTGTTGACCAGTTCCTGCCAGCCGTCCGGGTCGCCCGCGTGCAGCGCCATCCACTGCAGGAACTTCTTGCCGCCCTCGGTGTAGCGCAGGCAGGGGTCGCCGGCGACCTTGGCCGCCACCGCCTCCCAGGCGGGCGGCTCGTCGCCGGGGTGGGCGGCCCGCAGCGGCGTGCCCTCGGGGTCCGGTTCCCGGGCGGGGGCGGCGGGCGGGGCGTCCGGGGCCTGGTCGGCGGGGTGCAGGGTCAGCCGCGGGCCGGGCCCGCGCAGGCCGTTGCACTCGGGGCTGACGCCGCGGCGCAGCCGGGCGCTGACGTCGTGGACGGTGCCCAGGGACACCTCGGTCTCGCGGGCGACTTCCCTGAGCGTGGCCTCGGGGTGGGCGGTGATGTAGGCGGCGGCGCGGCGCCGTCCCTCACCGGCGGTGACCGAGCGCAGTTTGCCGTCCAGGCCCAGGCGCTGGCCGCCGGGCGGGGTGGCGCAGGCGGAGCGGTCGCGCAGGGCGGCGATCGTCTTGGCGCTCAGTCCGGTGACGCTCGCGATGGCGCGGTCGGACCATTCGGGGTGGGCCATGAGGACGCGTTCGGCGCCGGAGACGCGGTCGGCCCTCGACAGGGGAAGTCCGTGCGCGCTGTTGGCCTTCATGGCCAGGACGAGCGCTTCGGCGTCCGTGCAGTCGACGAGGCGGGCTTTTATGCTGTGGTCGCCGCGGAGCTTTGCGGCCTCCAGCCTGTGCAGCCCGTCGATGATTCGCCAGCCGTCTTTCTGGACGAGGACGGGCGGTAATTCGCAACGGCCCGACGCGTCGACGAGCAGTTGGAGATATGCGGTGTTGATTCCGCCCTGGCGCAGGCGCAGTCCGGGCGACAACGCGTGGACCGGGAGTTCCTGTTCCGGGGTTTTCTCCATGTTTTCGGGGCCGATTCCGTGGTCGGCCACCGATTCTTCGCACCTTAATCTGGTGGAACTCAAGCCGTCTGCGATCACCGTAGCCCGCCCGTCGTTGAAAGCCGTCCGGTGTGCCGTTTTGTGCTGCATTCCGGGTGAGCGTCGCAGCGGATTCTCTAGCCCCGGTCGAGGGTGAGTTGACGTTCGTCGGACCGTGGCGGGGCGGGCGCGGGCGGGTGGTTTCAGTCCCTGACCAGCAGGCCGCGGCTGCGCAGCACCCACCGCTCCAGGGGGCTGAACAGGAGCAGGTCGATGGCGACGCCGACCAGCAGGATCAGCCCGATGGCCTCGAAGACCATGGCCATGTCGCTGGCGTTGCGGCCGTTCTCCAGGAGCTGGCCGAGGCCGAGCCCGAGGTCGGGGTAGGAGGCGATGATCTCGGCGGCCATGAGCGAGCGCCAGGAGAACGCCCAGCCCTGTTTGAGTCCGGCGACGTAGCCGGGCAGTGCGGCCGGCAGCAGGACGTGCCAGGTGCCGCTCAGGCCGGTGGCGCCCATGGTGCGCCCGGCCCGCAGGAACAGCGGTGAGACCTGGTCGACGCCGGAGACCAGGCCGTTGGCGATGGAGGGGACCGCGCCGAGCAGGATCACCGCGTACATCATGGAGTTGTTCAGGCCCAGCCAGATCACCGCGGGCGGCACCCAGGCCACCGAGGGCAGGGACTGCAGGCCGGAGAGGATCGGGCCGAGCGCGGCGCGCAGGAACTTCAGCCGGGCCACCAGCAGGCCCAGCGGGGTGCCGATGAGCAGGGCCAGGCCAAAGCCGAGCAGGCCGCGCGAGACGCTGGTCCAGATGTAGCCGAGGAGTTCGCCCTCCAGCCACGCCTGCCACACCACGTCCCACACCGCGCCGGGCGCGGGCAGCCGGCTGGGGTCGTCGACGACGTGGAAGGAGGTCAGCGCCTGCCACACGGCCAGGACGAGGGTGACGGCGCTCAGCGGCGGCAGGACCTTCTCGCGCAGGGTGAGCGTGAGGGGCTTGCGGATCTGCTGCGGGGTCTCCAGGGCGTCCAGGCCCGCCAGGTCGTGGCCCTCGCGGACGGTGGTCGTCTCAGTACTGGCCATGTCGGCGGATCTCCCCCCGCAGTTGTTCGGTGATCTCGATGGACAGTTCGGCGACGTCGGCGTCCTCGATGCGGCGCGGCTGGGGGATGTCCACGGTCCACTCGCGGGCGATGCGCCCGGGGCGGGAGGACAGCAGGATCACGCGCTGGGCCAGCCGGACGGCCTCGCGCACGTTGTGGGTGACGAACAGGACCGACAGCTGGGTCTGGCTCCAGATGCGGGTGAGCTCGTCGTGCAGCACGTCGCGGGTGATGGCGTCCAGGGCGGCGAAGGGTTCGTCCATCAGCAGCAGGCGGCTCTCCTGGGCCAGGGCGCGGGCCAGGGCGACCCGCTGGCGCATGCCTCCGGACAGCTCGTGCACCCGCTTGCCGTGGGCGTCCTTGAGGCGGACGAGCGCCAGGAGTTCCTCGGCGCGTTCGCGGCGGGCCGGGCGGGGCACGCCGCGCAGTCTGAGGGCGAGTTCGATGTTCTTGCCCGCGGTCAGCCAGGGGAAGAGGGCGTGTTCCTGGAACAGCAGCGCGGGCCGGCCGTCGGTGGTGATCTCGCCGGCGGTGGGCCGGTCCAGGCCCGCGACGAGGTTGAGCAGGGTCGACTTGCCGCAGCCCGAGGCCCCCAGGAGGGTGACGAACTCGCCGGGGGCGACATCGAGGCTGATGTCGTCCAGGACGAGCTGCTGCCCGGCGGGGCCCGGGAACGACTTCGAGACGTGCTCGATGCGGGCGGCGTGGTGGGCCGGCGCGGTGTGGTCACCGGCCTCGGCGAGGGTGGTGGCCATGGTCGTCACCTCCTGGGGGCTCATCGTCGGCTACCTGACGCCCAGTCCGGCGTCGTGGACGGGGCTGTTTCCTGCGGCCTTGAGGACCTTGTTCAGGACGCTGAGGTCGTAGATGCCGCTCAGGTCGGGCTTCTCCAGCAGGCCGGCCTTGACGGCGTGCTCCGCCTCGGTGCCGAGGGTGGCGGCCAGCGGGTCGTCGGTGAAGTCGATGGACTTCCATGCCGGGTCCAGGACGTCCTCGGGCAGCGCCTTGCCGGCGTCGGCCGCCAGCTGCTTGTTGGCCGCGGCCTTGGCCAGGTCGGGGTGGTCGTTGATCCACTTGTTGGTGTCCACCGACACCTTCAGGACCGCTTCGACGACCTTGGGGTGCTCGGCCAGGAACTTCTGCGACACGATGATGTTGGTGATGACGAACTTGCCGCCGGGCCACAGCGTCTTCTCGTCCAGCAGGACCTTGCCGCCCTGGGCGACGAGCTTGGAGGCGGTCGGCTCGGGCACCCACGCGCCGTCGATGGAACCGGCCTTGTAGGCGTCGGGGGTGACCTTGTTGTCGCTGCGCACCACGGTCACGTCGCCCTTGCCGCTCTGCGGGTCGACCTTCCAGCCCTGCTCGGCGGCCCAGTTGAGGAAGGCCACGTCCTGGGTGTTGCCGAGCTGCGGGGTGGCGATCTTCTTGCCCTCGACGTCCTTGAGTGAGGTGATCTTCTTGGGGTCGACGACCAGCTTCACGCCGCCGGACGCCGAACCGCCGATGATCCGCAGGTTCTTGCCCCTGGACTTGGTGAACCCGTTGATCGCCGGGGACGGGCCGATCCAGCCGATGTCGATGGAGCCGGAGTTCAGTGCCTCGATCTCGGAGGGTCCGGCGTTGAAGGTGGCGTACTTGGCCTTCGTGGCGCCCAGCGCCTTTTGGAAGAAGCCCTTCTGGTGGCCCACCAGCGCGGTCGCATGGGTCAGGTTGGGGAAGTAGCCGATGCGCACGGAGTCCAGGCCGTCGGTCTTCTTGGCGCCGGCGGCGACCTTGACGGTGTCCTCGTCCTTGGCCTGGGAGCCGTAGCTGCAGGCGGCGGCGGTGAGCAGGCACAGCACGGCCAGGGCAGGCGCGGCGCGGCGCGGCAGGGTGGAGCGGTGGTCGGGCATGGGGAGGTTCCTCTCGTGGGCTGGGTCCCCGGCTGCCGCGAGCGCCGCCGCCGGGACGTTCACCCTGGGGCGGGCCGGGCGATGGGGGGCGGGCTCAGAAGTCCCACCCGTCGTCGTCGGTGTTGGCCGGGTCGGGGGAGGCGAAGGACTCGCCGACCATGCCGGCGGTGAGCGTGGTGCCGTCGTGCGGATCGATCAGGATGAACGAGCCGGTGCGCCGGGAGGCGGCGTAGGAGTCGACCGGCAGCGGTTCCGCGGTGCGCAGGGTGACCCGGCCGATGTCGTTGGCCAGGAGCTGTCCGGGGTGCGGGTACAGGGACAGGTCGTCCAGGGTGAGGCGGGAGGGGATGTCCTTGACGATCGCCTTGACGGTGCGGGTGCCGTGTTTGAGCAGGACCCGGTGGCCGGGGGTGAGCGGCTGGTCGGCGACGTGGCACACGGTGGCCTCCACCTCGCGGGTGGTGGCCGGTGCGTCCTTGGCGGGCACGATCAGGTCGCCGCGTGAGACGTCGAGGTCGTCGGCGAGCAGGACGGTCACCGACTGCAGGGTGCCCGCCGACTCGACGGGGGTGCCCAGCAGGTCGATGCCGGCGATGCGGGTGGTGCGGCCGCCGGGCAGCACGCTCACCTGTTGCCCGACGCGGAAGGTGCCCTCGGCGATCCGGCCGGCGTAGCCGCGGTAGTCGGGGTGCTCTCGGGTCTGCGGGCGGATCACGTACTGCACGGGCAGGCGGGCCGGGCAGGGTGCCAGGTGGTGGCTGACGGGCACGGTCTCCAGGTGTTCCAGGACGGTGGGGCCGCCGTACCAGTCCATGTGCGTGGAGGGCTCCACGACGTTGTCGCCGGCCAGTGCGGAGATGGGGATGACGGTGACCTCCGGTCCGCCCAGCTCCTTGACGTAGGCGGTGTACTCCTCGGCGATCTCCGCGAAGACGCTCTCCTGGTAGGCGACGAGGTCCATCTTGTTGACGGCCAGGACGACGTGCGGGACGCGCAGCAGGGCGGCGATGGCGGTGTGGCGGCGGGTCTGTTCGACCACGCCGTTGCGGGCGTCGACCAGGATGACGGTGAGCTCGGCGGTGGAGGCGCCGGTGACCATGTTGCGGGTGTACTGCACGTGTCCGGGGGTGTCGGCGAGGATGAACCGGCGGCGCGGGGTGGCGAAGTAGCGGTAGGCGACGTCGATGGTGATGCCCTGTTCGCGTTCGGCGCGCAGGCCGTCGGTGAGCAGCGCGAGGTCGGGGGTGTCCTGGCCGCGGTTGCGGGAGGCGTGGGCGACGGCTTCCAGTTGGTCGGCCAGGACCGACTTGGAGTCGTGGAGCAGGCGGCCCACCAGGGTGGACTTGCCGTCGTCCACGGAGCCGGCGGTGGCGAAGCGCAGTGTGTCGGCGGTGGTGTCGCTCAGTACGGTCATCAGAAGTACCCCTCGCGCTTGCGGTCTTCCATGGCGGCCTCGGAGAGTTTGTCGTCGGCCCGGGTCGCGCCGCGCTCGGTCAGCCGGGATGCGGCGATCTCCGTGATGACCTTCTCGATGGTGTCGGCGTCGGAGTCGACGGCGCCGGTGCAGGACATGTCGCCGACCGTGCGGTAGCGCACCCGGCGCTTCTCGGTGCGTTCGCCGTCCCTGGGGCCGCCCCAGTCGCCCGCGGTCAGCCACATGTGGTTGCGCGCGAAGACCTCGCGTTCGTGGGCGAAGTAGATGTCGGGCAGTTCGATGCCCTCGCGGGCGATGTACTGCCACACGTCCAGCTCGGTCCAGTTGGAGAGCGGGAAGACGCGGACGTGCTCGCGGGGCAGGTGCCGGCCGTTGTACAGGTTCCACAGTTCGGGGCGCTGGCGGCGCGGGTCCCACTGGGAGAACTCGTCGCGCAGCGAGAACACCCGTTCCTTGGCGCGGGCCTTCTCCTCGTCGCGGCGGCCGCCGCCGAACACGGCGTCGAAGCCCTGCTGTTGGATGGTGTCGGTCAGCGGGCGGGTCTGCAGCGGGTTGCGGGTGCCGTCGGGGCGCTCCTTGAGCACGCCGCCGTCGATGTAGTCCTGCACGGAGGCCACGTGCAGGCGCAGCCCGTGCCGGGCCACCGTGCGGTCGCGGAAGGCCAGGACTTCGGGGAAGTTGTGCCCGGTGTCCACGTGCAGCAGCGCGAAGGGCACCGGTGCGGGGGTGAACGCCTTCAGCGCCAGGTGCAGCATGACGATGGAGTCCTTGCCGCCGGAGAAGAGGATCACCGGCTTCTCGAACTCGCCCGCCACCTCGCGCAGGATGTGCACCGCCTCCGACTCCAGCGCGTCCGGGTGGGAGAGGGCGCAGGGGGTCTCCCTGCCCCCGTGGCCTCCCGTCACCGGGTCGAGGGTCGGTGTCATAACAGTCCCCTTTCGGTGAGCACGGCGTACACCGCGGCGGCGGACTCCTGGACGGTCTGATGCTGCGATGCGATGCGCAGGTCCGGTGCGGTGGGCTCCTGGTAGGGGTCGTCCACCCCGGTCAGGCCGGTGAGCCGGCCGGCGGCCTGTTTGGCGTACAGGCCCTTGACGTCGCGGGCGCTGCACACCTCGAGGGGGGTGGCGACGTGCACCTCGATGTAGGGGGTGGCGTTGCTGTCGTGGCGCTTGCGGACGGCCTCGCGGCTGTCGGTGTAGGGCGCGATGACCGGGGCCAGGGCCACCACGCCGTTGCGGGCCAGGAGTTCGGCGACGAAGCCGATGCGCTGCACGTTGGTGTCGCGGTCGGCGCGGGAGAAGCCGAGGCCGGCCGAGAGGGCCTCGCGGATCTCGTCGCCGTCCAGGACCTCCACGCGGTGGCCGTCCGCGCGCAGCCGGGCGGCCAGCTCGTAGGCGATGGTGGTCTTGCCGGCGCTCGGCAGTCCGGTGAGCCAGACGGTGACTCCGCTCATCACGTCTCTCCTGGGGGTCGGGGGGTGGTCGTGCGCGCGGCGCGGGGGGGCTGTCAGGCCGGGCGGGCGGCGGCCGTGGTGGTGCGGGGGGCGCCGAACCAGTGGTCCAGGACGTCGCGCAGGTCGCTGTCGCTGCCCGGGGAGGTCCAGGCGACGTAGCCGTCGGGGCGGATGAGGACCGCCTCCAGGGCCGGGCCGGGGTCTTTGGCCCAGGTGCCGGTGACGAGGTCGATGTGCTCGGCCCGCTCCTCGGCGAGGCGGGCGGCCTTGCCCGCGCCGCCCGCGCCGCCGGTGTCGATCAGCACGCCGTGCGCGGTGTGCAGGAGCTCGGCGATGCGGGTGCGGGTGCCGTCGGCGCGCAGCAGTTCGAGGTCGGGCGGCATGCGCCGGCCCAGCAGGGGGTGCTCGCCCGGGCCCATGTCGTAGGTGATGCCCAGGCCGCTGAGGAGGCCGGCCAGGTGGGTGGCGGCGTCCTTGTCCCGCATGAGTTCGCCCAGCATGTCGCGCAGCGGGGCCATCTCCTGTCCGGTCAGGCGCAGTTCGATGGCGGCGCGGGCGTTGCGGGCCAACTGCGCGCCGATCGGGTGGCGTTCGACGTGGTAGGTGTCCAGGAGCGCCTCGGGGGCGCGGCCGGCCAGGACGGCCGCCAGCTTCCAGCCGAGGTTGACCGCGTCCTGCACGCCCACGCTCAGCCCCTGGGCCATGGCCGGGGGCTGGACGTGGGTGGCGTCGCCGGCCAGGAACACGCGGCCGCGCCGGTAGTGGGCGGCCACCCGGGAGGCGTCGGTGAAGCAGCTGATCCACCGGCACTGGCCGTGGTGGATGGACTCGCCGGTCAACCGCTGCCAGGCGTCGGCGAGTTCAGTGTAGGAGAGCGCGTCGCGGTCCTTGGGGCGTGCGCCGCGTTCGTAGGCGACGACGCGGGTGACGCCGTTCTCCAGGTCCATCGCCATGATCATGCTGCCGTCGGGGAGGTTCTCGCCGATGCGGCGGCGGCGGGTCTCGATGCCGGTGACGTCGGCGGTGTAGAAGCCGCGGGTGGGTTCGGGGCCGGTGAAGTCGATGCCGGCCAGGCGGCGTACGGTGCTGCGGCCGCCGTCGCAGCCGATGAGGTAGCGGGCGCTGTCGTGGCCGGGGCCCTGGGGTCCCTGGAAGGTGACGTGGAGGGCGTCGGGCCGTTCGCTCAGCCCGGTGACCTCGTACCCGCGGCGGACCGGGACGCCGAGGTCGCCCGCCCAGTCCTCCAGCATCCGCTCGGTGCGGAACTGGGAGACGCCGCGGGCGCCGGAGTGGTCCTCCTCCAGGAGGGTGAGGTCGATGGGTACGCCCCCGAAGTGGCTGTCGGCGGGCTCGGTCGCGCCGAGCCGGTCGAGCAGTCCGCGCTGGTCGAAGCTCTCGACCGCGCGCCGGGTGAGGCTGGCGCCGCGCGATTCGCGGGCCGGGGCGGGCAGCTTCTCGTAGACGACGACGTCGACGCCGGCCAGGCGCAGTTCGCCGGCCATCATGAGCCCGACCGGGCCCGCGCCGACGACTATCACGTCCCTGGTCATCCTCGTGCTCCTGTCGGCCGGGGGGTGCGGGGGGTGCCGAACCAGTGGTCCAGGACGTCGCGCAGGTCGCTGTCGCTGCCCGGGGAGGTCCAGGCGACGTAGCCGTCGGGGCGGATGAGGACCGCCTCCAGGGCCGGGTCGGGTCCCTGCGGCCAGCTGCCGGTGACGAGGTCGATGCGTTCGGCCCAGTCCTCGGCCAGGTGGGCGGCCTTGCCCGCGCCGCCCGCGCCGCCGGTGTCGATCAGCACGCCGTGCGCGGTGTGCAGGAGCTCGGCGATGCGGATACGGGTGCCGTCGGCGCGCAGCAGTTCGCGGTCGAGCGGCATGCGCCGGCCCAGCAGGGGGTGCTCCCCCGGGCCCATGTCGTAGGTGATGCCCAGGCCGCTGACGATGCCGGCGAGCTGTCCTGCGGCGTCCTTGTGCGTCATCAGTTCGCCCAGCACGCCGCGCAGCGGGTCGATGTCGGCGTCGCCGAGGTAGAGCAGGGAGGCGGCCTGGGCGTTGCGGATCAGGTGCTCGCCGACCGGGTGGCGTTCGGCGTGGTAGGTGTCCAGGAGTGCCTCGGGGGCGCGGCCGGCCAGGACGGCCGCCAGTTTCCAGCCGAGGTTGGCCGCGTCCTGCAGGCCGGCGCTCAGTCCCCAGGCGGCCAGCGGCGGGATCGCGTGCGCGGCGTCCCCGGCCAGCAGGATGCGCCCGCGCCGGTAGTCCTGGGCCAGCAGGGCCGCGTTGTTGCAGGACCACATCCAGTGCGCCCGGGCCTGGTGCACGGATTCGCCGGTCAACCGCTGCCAGGCGTCCGCAATCTGAGGGAACGTCAGGGTGTCGGGGTCCTGGTGCGGGGTGAGGGTCCTGTCGTGGACGACGATGCGGTAGCGGCCCTCGCCCAGCGGGGTGCACACCACCATGTGGCCGCCGGGCAGGCGTTCGCCGATGGGGCGCGGGCGCAGGGTGATGCCGGTGATCTCGGCGGTGTACATGCCGCGGCTGGCCTCCCACCGGCGGGCGGGGATGCCGGCGGCGGTGCGGATCGTGCTGTGCGGGCCGTCGCAGCCCACCACGTAGCGGGCGCTGTCCCGGCCGGGGCCCTCGGGTCCTTCGAAGGTGATGTCCACGCCGTCGGGGCGCTCGCTCAGGCCGGTGACCTCGTATCCGCAGCGGACCGGTACCCCGAGGTCGGCCAGCCAGCCGCCCAGCATGTCCTCGGTGCGGGCCTGGGACAGGCCAAGGACGCCGCTGTGGTCCTCCTCCAGCATGCCGAGGTCGAAGCGGACGCCGCCGAAGTGCCCCATCGGGCCCCACCGGAAGGTGCCGAGCCGGGGCAGCAGTCCGCGCTGATCGAATGATTCGGCTGCCCGCCGGTTGAAGCCGAGTGCGCGGGATTCGCCGGAGGGGGCGGGGAGCTTGTCGAAGACGGTGACATTCACACCGGCCAAGTGGAGTTCTCCGGCCAGCATCAATCCGACCGGCCCGGCACCGACAATTATTACGCCAGTTTCCATTGTTGACCTTCCACGCGGGGCGGCTGAGGAATCGTCGATGCAAAACTACACATCGCCCTGTTCGGCTGCAATGACGGTGGTGAATTCATAAGCCGGGCCGGTTGTTTGGGCGTTCAACCGCGGATTTCGCGCGGCTGAACGCGGGCGGCTGTTTCGGGGTGGGCGGCCCTCAGGGGGTGGGCACCGGTGCCGGGTTGGCCTGGCAGGTGGCGTCGGCGCCCTTGCCGGGCGCCGGGCGGGTGCCGTCCTTGAGGTAGGCGCCGACCAGGGCGTTGATGCAGGTGTTGGCGTTGCGGGACAGGGACGTCTCGTGCTCGTAGCCGCCCCGCTCCAGCAGCAGGCGGGAGTTGGGGAAGCGGCGGTGGATGTCGTAGGCGCCGGCCAGCGGGGATCCGGCGACGTGCTCGCCCTCGACCACCAGGACGTCGACGTTCTTGGCGCCGATCTTCTGCGGGGTGCCCGCGGCGGCCGGCCAGTACGCGCACGGCGCGTTGTACCAGGCGTTGTACCAGGTCAGGAAGGTGGTGCCGGTGCGGTGCTGGCGGGTGTAGTCCTTGTGCCAGCGCTGCCAGTCGCGGGGCCAGGGCGAGTCGGTGCACTGCACCGCGTTGTACATGGCCTGCTTGTTCTGGGTGGGGAAGCCGGGGTCGTTGAAGTTGGCCTTCAGGCCGGCGGGGTCGCCCCGCAGCACCCAGTCGGCCAGGGCCTTGGTGTGGCCGGTCCAGGAAGAGCGGCGGTAGAGGTTGACCAGGAACACCTCGGTGTACTCGGCCGGGCCGATGCGGCCGTCGACGGGTGCCTTGCGGAGCTTGGCCATGCCCTCGTAGTACTTCGCCTCGACCGCGGCCCCGGTGGTGCCCAGGTGGTAGGTCGCGTCGTTGTCGGCGATCCAGGAGAAGTAGTTCTCGGCGCTCTTCTGGTAGGTCACGTTCTGTTCGAGGACGTCCTTGTACCAGCCGTCGGCGGGCTGCACGACGGTGTCCAGGACCATGCGGCGCACCCGCTGGGGGTACAGGGAGGCGTAGACCGAGCCGAGGTAGGTGCCGTAGTCCCAGCCGAAGTAGGTGAGCCGGTCCTGGTCCAGCGCCCGGCGGATCAGGTCCAGGTCGCGGGCGGCGTCCTTGGTGCTCAGAAAGTCCAGGACGTCGCCGTGGGCGCGGCCGCAGCTGGCGGCGAAGTCGCGGGCCCTGGTGCGCCAGGCCTTCTCCTCGGCGGCGGTGGCCGGGACCAGGTCGGCGCGCGCCTTGCCGGGCCAGACGTAGCTGGGGTCGCACGTCAGGGCCGGTTCGCTGGCGCCGGTGCCGCGCGGGTCGAAGCCGATCCAGTCGTAGGTGGCGCCGACGGCCGGGGAGAGTCCGGAGGTGCCCTTGGCGAAGCGGGTGGGCAGGTCGCGGCCGAACTGGCCGGGCCACTGGCCGCGGTTGAGCAGCGCGATGCCCTGGTACTGCTCGTCGGGTGCGGTGTGCCGGGCGCGGGTCAGCGCCAGTTTTATCGTCCGGCCCTGGGGGCGGGTGTGGTCCAGCGGGACGTCGAGGGAGCCGCACTCCAGGCCTTTGAGGAGGGCTCCGAGGACGGGGTCGCTGTCCGGGCAGGGCGACCAGGCGATGGTGGCCGCGGGCCGGTCGGGCCGGTCGGGCCCGGGCTTCGCCGGTGCCGCGGCGACCGTTCCGGCCAGGGCGGTGACGGCCGCCGCCGTAATTGCTAGGAACTTCCTCACGTAATCCCCTTCTTGAGGCAGGTCTGCTCGCCGGGCCGATTCACGGGCAGGACGGCGAAGCCGATATTCACGGGCAGGTCCAGGGGGCGGCGAGAGACTATCGGGTGCGGGAAGTGGCGTGAAAACAACTACGGTTGAACAATGGCTGCCCCTCGAGCGGGGGTGGAATTCCGGTGCCGGGCCGGTGCGGTAAACGCGGAAAACCCCGCGGAGCAGCCGGGAATTCGGCTCTCCGCGGGGTGGGGAAGAAAAGGAGGAGGGGGGTGTCAGCGGCCTGCGCCGGGCGGGCCGCCGGCGGCCATCTGCTGCATCCGCTCGCGCATGTTCGCGGTGGTGTTGGCGTGCGGGAATGCCTGGGTCGGGGCGTCGGTGCCCAGGAACGCGCACAGCGGCTCCCAGCCGTCCTTGACGTCGTAGACCAGGAGGTTGTCCGCGGGCACCGCGTCGATGATCTGCTGGTTGCGCCGGTGGTAGACCTCGATGGCGTGGTCCTTGTCGGAGAAGCGGCCCTTGAACAGCCCCTCCCATGTCATGACGTTGGTCATGCGGAAGACCCGGGCCTGGCGGGTGCCCTGCTCGGGAGGGGTCTCCTTGTTCTTCAGGACGAACTGGTAGAGCGTGTTGTACGTGCTCTCGTACCAGCCGTCGGCGTCGCGGACCGTCAGGACGACCTTGGCCTCGGGGAAGGTCGTGAGGATCTGGTCGTAGTAGAAGGAGGGCGGGCCGTCCACCGCGGAGGTGTATCCGTCGAACACCGCGTGCCAGTCGGGCTGTCGGCCCTCGCAGATGATGTCCTCCCACTGCTGAAGACGCTTCTCATCACCGACGATGTCGAACATGTGGTAGCAGGGGCCGTAGCCGAGCTGTTCCAGCGCCACCTGCAGTGACGTGGTCCCGGTCCTGCCTAAACCGGCGTTGATGAGCTTCAACACGGTGAGGTTCCTTCCCTCCGGCTGGGTGGTCAGGTGGGTGCATGGGGGTGCGCACGGGCGCGGCGTCCCGCGAGGCCTGCGGCTGCCGCGTCCCGTCCGGGGCGAGGTGGTGGTCCCGGTCGTCACTGCTATGACGCCCGGCGGCGTGCAGATGTGACAGGCGCTCGTCACGGCACGGGCCGGGCCCGACGGGGACGGGGCGCTTCAGCGCCAGGCGGCGGGCACCTGGCGGGTGGAGACGTTGATGCGGTTCCAGAGGTTGACCAGGCCGATGTGGATGACCAGGGAGGCCAGTTCCTCCTCGGTGTAGTGCCCGGCCGCCTCCTGCCAGACCTCGTCGGGCACCGCGTCCTCGCGGCCGCTGAGTTCGGTGACGTCCTCGGCCAGCGCCAGTGCGGCGCGCTCGGCGGGACTGAAGACGCCGGCCTCGCGCCAGTCGGCCACCTGCGGCAGGCGCTCGTCGGCGGCCGCCTGCCCCAGGTCGTCGGGGATCGTGTAGATGCGGCCGTTGATCTGGCTCACCCGCAGCCGGATGAGGTCGAGCGTCCGTTGGGGGACGCCGACCTTGCCGATGACCTGGGTCAGGTCGAGCAGCGGCTGCAGGGCGTCGGGGACGACCAGCGAGGGGTTGTTCATCCGGGGTGGCATCGGAGCGCCTCCTGTGAGTCGGGCCCGCGCCGTCGCGGCTGCGGCGCCCGGCGCGGAGCGCGGGGCGCGGGACAGAGCGGGGCGGGCGGCCGGCGAGTGCCGGTGCACCAGGCTGCCGCCGTGCCGTCCGTCCTGCAAGGGGTCGGCGAACGGCGCGGCCCGGCGCGGGTGTTCGACCGCGCAGTTCCCGCAGTTGAACACCCCGTTCACGGCCGCGCCCGGCCCGGCGCGCGAACTGTGTGAGTCTTCGATGCGTTGCGACACGCGTGAGCCACCCTCCCCCTGACGACAGAAGGGACGACCAACGTGCCGGTCGAGAAGATCGCGCTCATCACGGGCGCCAACAAGGGCATCGGGCAGGAGACAGCACGGCAGTTGGGCGAGCGGGGGGTGCTCGTCCTGGTCGGCGCCCGCGACGAGGGGCGCGGCAAGCAGGCCGCCGACCTGCTGGCGGAGGCCGGCATCAGCGCGGTGGCGCTGCGCCTGGACGTGCGGGACGCGGCCTGCGTGGCCGAGGCCGCCGCCTGGATCGAGCAGCGCTACGGCCGGCTGGACATCCTGGTCAACAACGCGGGCATCGCCGGGAGTTTCACCGGGGCGCCCAGCCAGGCGGCCGCGGGCGACCTGCGGGAGGTGTACGAGACCAACGTCTTCGGCGTGGTGACGGTGACCAACGCGATGCTGCCCCTGCTGCGCCGCTCCGCGGCCGGACGGGTCGTCAACATGTCCAGCCATCTGGCCTCGCTGGCCCTCAACGCCGATCCGGCCTCCCCCATGGCCCACGTCAACATGCTCGCGTACCAGTCCTCCAAGACCGCGCTCAATGCGCTCACGCTCGCCTACGCCAAGGAGCTGCGGGAGACGCCGATCAAGGTGAACGCGGCCCATCCGGGGGTGGTGGCCACGGACATCAACGGCCACCGGGGGCAGCGCACGCCCGCCCAGGGCGCCGTGATCGCGGTCCGGCTCGCCCTGCTGGACGCGGCGGGCCCCTCGGGGGCCTCGCTGTCGGAGGACGGCCCGGTGCCCTGGTAGCGGCCCGGCACGTCCGCCCGCCCCGGCGGCGGGCGGCGGGCGCCCTGCTGCGGGCGCTCCGATGAACCTCGTCCTGTGCTCGGCCCATCCTCAAGAGCCGGGCCAGAGCGTGACTCCCGGCGCGTGAGGTCCGGGAGATTCCGGACCCGATGCGGGAGGAGAGCGGCAGCCATGAGCTTCATCAAGGTGTGTCCGGTGGACAAGATCCCGGCCGAGGGCGCGATCGCGGTGGAGGTCGGCGACGCGCCGGTCGCCCTGGTGCGCAGGGACGACACGGTGTACGCGGTCAGCGACCTGTGTTCGCACGCCGAGGTCTCCCTCGCCGAGGGGGAGGTCTACGGCACCACGATCGAGTGCTGGCTGCACGGGTCGTGCTTCGACCTGCGCACCGGCCGGCCCGTCAATCCGCCGGCGACCCGGCCGATCGCCACCTACCGGGTGAAGGTCGAGGACGGCTTCGTCCATGTGTCGCCGGACCCCAACGACTAGGGACAGGTGGTCATGAAGTCAGCGCAGTCAGCCAGGCCGGCGGGCGGAGGTCCTGCCCGGCCGCCGGTGATCGGGATCACCGCACGCACGGTCCCGGTCACCATCCAGGGCGCCCAGATGGTGGTGAGCCTCTCGCTCCAGTCGCACGTGGACTTCCTGGCCGCCGCGGGCTGCATCCCGGTGGTGATCCCGCTGCGGCCGGGCAACGAGGAGATCCTCGGCAGCCTGCAGGGCCTGCTCGTACCGGGCGGCCCGGACATCGACCCGGAGCTGTACGGGCAGCACCGCCACCCCACCACGCACGGCGGCAGTCCGGGCATGGACCGCGCCGAACTCGCCCTGATCGGGGCGGCGTTGGCGGGCGGTCTGCCGCTGCTGGCCATCTGCCGCGGCATGCAGCTGCTCAACGTGCAGTGCGGGGGCACCCTGCACCAGCATCTGCCGGAGGTCACCGGCAGCGACGGCCACCGCCCGCAGGGCGACACCTTCGAGTTCGGCCGGCACGCCCTGGAGCTGCACGAGGGCAGTCACATCGCCCGGATCTTCGGCGACGACACCCCCAAGACGGCCTGCCACCACCACCAGGCCGTCGACCAGGTCGGCACCGGCCTGACCGTGACCGCCCGCACACCGGACGGCGTCGTCGAGGTCGTCGAGGCGGCCGGGCACCCCTTCGCCGTCGGCGTGCAGTGGGAGGCCGGCCAGACCGAGGACGACCGCCTGCACCGGGCGCTCGCCGACGCCGCACGGCGCCTTTGACCCACCCGGCGGGATCCACCCGTCATCGACCGGGACTAAAGAGTTGCTGGTCACGCTTCGAAAAAAGCTCCACCGCACGCTGCACGACCGAGCACGGCACATTCTGAGTCCCTTTCATTCCCGGCACATTCGGCAGTCCCCATGAGCGTGAGACTGTCACCTTCCGGAAGGACAAAAATGGGAGCAGTCGAGGTTCCGGTTCTTATCGTGGGCGGTGGCGGATGCGGTCTGGCCGCCTCCAACTTCCTGTCCGACCACGGTGTGGACCATCTGCTCGTCGAACGGCACGCGGACACCGCGCACGTGCCGAAGGCGCACTACCTCAACCAGCGCACGATGGAGATCTTCCGTCAGCACGGCCTGGACGGGCCGATGGTCGAACAGGGCGCGCCCCTGGAGCTGTTCGGGAAGCTGCGCTGGCTGACCTCGCTGGCCGGCGACCAGCCGATGGACGGGCAGATGATCCACGAGATCGACGCGTTCGGGGGCGGCTCGCTGCGCGAGCGGTATGCGGCGGCCGGGCCCGTCATGCCGGTCAAGCTGCCGCAGGTGCGCCTGGAGCCGCTGCTGCGCCGCACCGCGCAGGAACGCAACCCCGGGCGCGTCCTGTTCGGCCACGAGATGACCGGCTTCAGCGACGAGGGCGACCGGGTGGTCGCCGAGGTCCGCGAGCGGGCCACCGGGGAGATCACCACGGTCACCGCGCAGTACCTGCTGGGCGCGGACGGCGGGCGCACGGTGGGTGAGGCGCTGGGCATCGAGATGCAGGGCGTGCACGGCCTGCTCGACGTGTCGACCGCCTACTTCACCGCCGACCTGTCGCCGTGGTGGCGCGAGGGCACGCTGCTGACCCACCTCCTGAACGCCTACGATCCCGACCTGTGCAGCAACCTCATCGAGATGGGGCCCAGCTGGGGCAAGGCCTGCGAGGAGTGGGTGCTGCACTTCGAGCCGATGGACCCCGACCGGATGGACGAGGCCTCGGTCACCGCCCGGGTGCGCGAGCTGCTGGGCCTGCCCGATCTGGAGCTGACCCTGCACCACGTGACCAACTGGACCGTGCAGGCGCTGGTCGCCGAGCGCTACCGCAAGGGCCGGGTGCTGCTGGCCGGGGACTCCGCGCACCGCCAGCCGCCCACCGTGGGCCTGGGCCTGAACTCCGGCATCCAGGACGCCCACAACCTGGCGTGGAAGCTGGCCGCGGTGCTCGGCGGGCTGGCCGACGACGGCCTCCTGGACACCTACGAGGCGGAGCGCCGCCCGGTGTGCCAGCTCAACGTCGACTGGGCGGTGTCGGCGGCCTCCCACCACCAGGCGGCCCTGAGCACCGTGGGCCTTGGCCCCCACGCCCCCGAGCGGCGGCGGCGGCAGATGTTCGCCTCGTACTTCGCGCAGACCCCCATCGGCGAGGTGGTGCGGGCGCGGACCGCGGAGATCCTGGACACCCACCGCGCCGGCTGCCAGGCGCACGACTTCGAGATCGGCTTCAACTACGAGCAGGGCGCGGTCGTCCCCGACGGCAGCCCGCCCCCGGCGCGCGTGCCGATGCGCGACGTGTACCAGCCCACGACCCGGCCCGGGCACCGGCTGCCGCACGCCTGGCTCGAGCGGGAGGGCCGGCGCCTGTCGACCCACGACCTGACCGGCTCCCCGGCCGGATTCGTGCTGATCACCGGCGCGCAGGACACCGCCTGGGCCGAGGCGGCCCAGCAGGTGGCGGAGAAGCTCTCGGTGACCATCCACGCGGTCCGTATCGGCGAGGGCGCCGAGTACGCCGACGCCGAGGGCGGCTGGGAGCGCGTGCGCGAGGTCGCCGGGGACGGCGCCGTCCTGGTGCGCCCCGACAACCACGTGGCCTGGCGCAGCACGGGCGCGGTCGACAACCCGGCGGACATCCTGGCGAACGCGTTCTCCCGCATTCTCGACCACCGTGTCACCGAGGGTTCCGCTTCCTGATCCCGAAAAGACGAACGGGCGGGGCTCCTGTGCCGTCGCGGCCGCTGCATCCGGGCGGCTTCGCGGCCGCGGACAGGGGCCCGCCCTTTTTACGCAACGGATTTACGCAACGGATTTACGCAGGGGTTTACGTACGGGTTTACGTACGGGTTTACGTACGGGTTTACGTACGGCTTTGCGCACGGCCCGGCCGGCCGGGCCGACACATCGGTGAGGCAACGGACTTCGGAGGAATACGGTGGCGGTAGACGGAGCAGTCCTGGTGCTGGGCGGAACCGGCCGGCAGGGAGGCGCGACGGCCCGCGAGCTGCTGCGCCGGGGGCGGGTCGTGCACGCCCTGGTACGTGACCCGCAGGCGCCCGCGGCGCTCGCCCTGGCCCGGGCGGGCGCGGTGCTCGTGCGCGGTGACATGGAGGACCGGGCGTCGCTGGGCGCGGCGATGCGGGGTGTGCAGGGCGTGTTCAGCGTCCAGACGTTCCGCGGGCCCGGCGGGGTCGTCGCCGAGGAGCGCCAGGGCAAGGCGGTGGCCGACGCCGCGGCCGAGGCGGGCGTGGCCCACTTCGTGTACAGCTCGGTGGGCGGCGCCGAGCGCTGCGAGGTCATCCCGCACTTCAGGAGCAAGTGGAACATCGAGCAGCACCTCCACAAGCTGGGCCTGCCCGCGACGGTGCTGCGGCCGACCATGTTCTACGACATCCTCCTGGACCTGGGGCCGCGGCTGGTGGACGGCGAGCTGGTGCTGGGGCTGTGGCTGCGCCCGCAGGTGCCGGTGCAGGTCATCGCGACCGATGACATCGGCGCGTTCGCCGCGGACGCCTTCGGGGACCCGCAGGCCTGGCTGGGCCGGCAGGTGGAGATCGCCAGTGCGGAGCTGACCGGGCCGCAGATCGCCGAGGCGTTCGGGCGGGTGGCGGGCGTGCCGGCCCGCTACGAGCAGCGTTCCTTCGAGCCGCTGCGGGCCAACCGCCCGGATCTGGCCGCCATGTTCGACTGGCTGGACAGCGAGGGCTACAGCGCCGATCTGGAGCAACTGCGCCGCGGCCGGCCCGAGCTGGTGGGCCTGGAGGGCTGGCTGCGCGAGCACTGGACCGTCCCCGCGGCGGCCTAGGGGCCGTGGCGACCCCCGCGGGCCCGCGGCGGTCGCCGCGTCTTCCCGGCGGCGACGGGGCGCGCGGGTGCGACCGGATCCGGTGGTGCCGGGTCCGGTCGCGGTGCGGGGCGGGGTGTTCAGGTGGTGGCGAACCCGGCCAGGGCCCGGCCCAGGATGTCGGTGTCGATGCGGTGCCAGGAGCCGGGCAGCTGCATCCCCCAGCCGTTGGGCAGGGCCCGGGCGGTGGCGCGGGCGGCGTCCTTGAGCCAGTCGCCGGTCGCGTCGCTGTTGAGGACCAGCGTCGGGGTGCGCAGGGCGGCCAGGCGCTCGGCGGGCACCTCGAAGTCGCCGAGGATGATCGTGTCGTAGAGCAGGGTGTGGGCGTTGGCCTCGTTGGTCGCCCACAGCGGGGCCTTGCGCCACTCCGCGATGGTCTGGGGGCTCAGGCCCAGCAGTTCGCGCAGCCAGTACTCGGCGGTGTCGCCGCGCCGGTCCTGGGCCAGCAGGGAGCGCAGGGTGTCCATGCAGTCGGCCGGGGGCTTGGGGTGCGGGGCGGGGCGGTAGTAGGGCTCGTGCAGGGCGAGTTTGGTGATCGGGACGCCGGCCAGGGCCGCTTCGAGCGCCAGGTTCGCGCCGGTGGAGCCGGCGAAGACGACGGCCTGCCCGCCGGCCTCGTCGATGACCGCGGCGAGGTCCTCGATCTCGCGCTCGACGGCGTACTGGGGTGCGTCCCCGCTCTGCCCTCTGCCCCGGCGGTCGTAGACGTGGGCGGTGCAGTGCGGCGCCAGCTCCGGGACCAGTGCGTCGAAGATGGTGTGATCGCGGAACGCGCCGTTCATCAGCACGATCGGCGGGCCCTCGCCGGTGCTGCGACAGGCGATCGTCGTGCCGTCCTGGGAAACGACCTTCCGCATGCCACCACTCTCCTCATGCTCGGTGGGTGTGTGTTCGGCAGCGGTAATGTCCAGCGGTCCGGTCGACAGCGGGTCGAGGATGAATCGGGTGCGGAACGCGCCGCACGAGCACCGCGCGCCCCTCTGCGCGGCCCCGCGCGACAAGGCACCGGAAGCCCTGCGCACGGATGCGGTGACGCCGTCAACTCCCCCTGTCCCAGGGCGGTTTGGCGGTCCACTCTCACTCGACCGAGACTATCGGCGCCCTTCCAGAATTGATGCGACACCGTATCCACGAAGGAGCAGGTCAATGGCGGACAACGGAATGGCCCAGGCGGGCGCGGCCCCGCATGTGGTCGTCGTCGGGGGCGGCGTGGCGGGTCTGGCGGCGGCGTTCTTCCTGCGCGACGAGCCGGTGCGGGTGACCGTCCTGGAGAGCGCCGCGCGGCTGGGCGGGCAGCTGTCCGTGTCGGAGCTGGCGGGTGTCGTCATCGACGAGGGCGCGGAGTCGACCTATGCCCGGCGGCCCAAGACCGCCCGGCTGCTCAAGGCGGCCGGTCTGGAGGACCGGGTCGTGGCGGCGGGCACCAAGTCGATGGCGCTGTGGAGCGGGGGGCAGCTGCGGCCGCCGCTGGACCGCCAGTTCATGGGCGTGCCCTGCGACATGGACGAGCTCGCCAAGTCCGGTGTCCTCTCCGAGGCCGGGGTGGCCCGCGCACGCCAGGACCTGACGCTGGAGCAGGCCGGGCGGGAGGGCGACGTCTCCGTGGCGGAGCTGGTGGCGGGGCGGCTGGGCCAAGAGGTCGTGGACCGCCTGGTGGACCCGTTCCTGTCCGATGCCTACTTCGGCCGCGCCGACGAGCTGTCCTTCGAGGCCACCCTCACCCCGCTGGTGGGCGCCTCGCGCCGGCGCGCCTCGCTCGCCGAGGCGGCCGGGGCGCTGCTGCCGGACCCGCCGCCGCCGGGCCAGGCGCCCACCACCGGTATCTCCACCCTGGTGGGGGGCATCGGTTCGCTGCCCCAGGTGCTCGCGGACGGCCTGCTGGCCGCCTCGCCCGGCTCCGCGGTGCGCACCGGCGCCACGGTCAGCCGCCTGGAACGGCGCGGGGACGGCTGGCGGGTGAGCGTGGACGGCGCCGCCGGGCCCGAGCACCTGGAGGCGGACGCCGTGATCCTGGCCGTGCCCGCCGCCCCGGCCGGCCGGCTCCTGGGCCGGCTGTCCGGCACCGCCGGGGCCACCACGGCGCTCGCCGAGATCCCCTACGCCGGATCGGTGATCATCACGCTGGCCTTCCCCCGCCGGGCGCTGGAGGGGCTGCGCGCCCTGGGCTTCAGCGGCTACCGGGTGCCGGCGGTGGACGGGCGGGCCCTGAAGGTCGTCACGTTCTCGACCATGAAGTGGCCGCACCTGGCGGGCGAGGTGGACATCGTGCGCTGCCAGGCCGGCGGCAGCGGCGGCGAGGACCTGCTGGAGCGCGACGACGCCGACCTCGTCGCGCTGGCCGCCGCCGAGGTCGCCGAGGTGACCGGGGTGCGTGCCGCGCCGCTGGCCACCCGGGTCAGCCGGTGGGGCGGGGCGGTGCCGCAGTACACGGTCGGGCATCTGGAGCGGGTGCGGCGCATCCGGGCCGGGGTCGCCGAGCAGGCCGGGCTCGCGGTGTGCGGCGGGGCCTACGACGGTGTCGGGGTGGGCCAGTGCGTGGCCAGTGCGCTCAAGGCGGCCGAGGAGGTGCTGGGCGGGCTGCGCACGCAGGCTCCCGCCGCCTCGGCATGACCCGATCGCCCAGCACCGCCAGGACAGGAACTCTGCAGAGGGGACTGACGTGTCTCAGGCCGATGTGACAGCCGTCGACTTCTGGTTCGACCCGCAGTGCCCGTGGGCGTGGATCGCCTCACGGTGGATCCACGAGGTGAAGGAGCAGCGGGCCCTGACCGTGCGCTGGCACGTGATGAGCCTGGCGGTCCTCAACGAGGGGCGGGACGTGCCGCGCCGCTACCGCGAGGGGCTGGGCCTGGGCCCGGTGCGGGTGTGCGTGGCCGCCGGGCAGAAGTACGGGCCCGAGGTCCTGGAGCGGCTCTACACCGAGCTGGGCAACCGCTACCACCACGAGAAGGCGCCCAAGGACCGGGCCACCCTCAAGGCCGCGCTGACCGCGGCCGGCCTGGATCCGGACCTGGCCGCGGCGATGGAGAGCGAGGAGTACGACACGGCGCTGCGCGCCTCGCACCGCGCCGGGATGGACCAGGTCGGCTACGACGTCGGGACCCCCGTGATCGCCGTGGACGGCAACGCGTTCTTCGGCCCGGTGGTGACGCCGGTGCCGCGCGGCGAGGCGGCGGCGAAACTCTGGGACGGGGTGCTGCTGGTCACCGCGACCGACGGATTCTTCGAGCTCAAGCGCACCCGCGACCGCAAGCCGGTGTTCGACTGAGGCGGGCGGGCGCCGTGCCCGGCCACACGGATGGCCCGATCCCCGCCCCTGGGGCGCCCGGTCCCGCAAGGATGTGACGCAGCGCGGCCGGCGACGCAGGGATGCGGGCGTCGCGCCGCGGGCCGACCCACGTTGACAGGAGCAGAGGATGAAGTTCCGAACCCACGTCGAGCCTCCGGAGCCCATGCGGGGGCTGGAAGTTCCTCCGGAGGTCGTGGAGGAACTCGACGCAGGCAAGCGACCGGCCGTGACCATCACGATCAACGGGCACTCCTGGAACAGCAGGCTCGCCATCATGCGGGGGCGCCACCTGATCGGCTTCAGCAAGGCCAACCGGGCGGCCGCCGGGGTGGAGACCGGCGAGGAGGTCGAGGTGGAACTCGCCCTGGACACCGAGCCGCGGGTCCTGGTCGAGCCGGACGACTTCGTCGCGGCCCTGGACGCCGACCCGATCGCCCGCAAGGTCTACGACGGGCTGTCGCCCAGCCGCAAGCGGGCGCACGTGCACACCATCGAGAGCGCCAAGAAGCCCGAGACGCGTCAGCGGCGCATCGAGAAGGCGGTGGCCACGCTGCGCGAGGAGCCGTTCTCCTGAGGCGGCGCCGGCCGCCGAACCGCCCGGCCTAGTGGCCGCGGCCGGGCGGGCGCCATTCGAGCAGGAGGATGGTGGCGTCGTCGCGCAGCCGGTCGCTCTGGCCCTCAAGGACCAGGCGGATGAGGCGGCGCAGGGTCTCCGGCGCCACCTCGCCCGCGCTGGTGGCGCGGATGACGGAGTCGGCGAAGCGTTCGAGGCCGAACTCGCTGCCGTCCGCCAGCCGCGCCTCGGTCAGGCCGTCGGTGTAGAGCAGGACGCGGTCGCCGGGTTCCAGGGCCGTCTCGTGCACCTGGCGCGGGGCGGTGCGGAAGGCGGCGGACAAGCCCATGGGCGGGTCGGGTTCGCGTTCCAGGGCGCCCTCGACGAGCCGGTTGCCGCGGATGAGCAGCGGCGGCGGGTGGCCGCAGTTGCTCCAGCGCAGGATCCCCTGGGCGAGGTCGAGGCGGGTGAGCACGCCCGTGCAGAACTGGTCGGGCAGCCACTGTTCCAGGGCCGAGTCGACGGTCCCGATGAGGTCGGGCAGGTCCCATCCGGTGCGCCGGCCGTTGCGGCAGGCGGCCAGGGCGACCGCGGTGGTCAGGCCGGAGAGCAGGTTGTGGCCCATCGCGTCGACGATCGTGGCGTGCAGGTCCGTCCGGGTGAGGCAGTGGTCGAAGGCGTCCCCGCCGATCTCGTAGGCCGGCTCCAGCACGGCGGTGGAGACCACGCGGGTGTTGCCGATGGTGCGCGGCGGCAGGAAGGCGCGCAGCATCTCCGCGGGCAGCCGCATGGGTTCGGCGCGGGTGCGCTGGACGACGGTGTCCTTGTAGGCGCGCTTGGAGGTGATCATCATCGCGAGGAGGGCGGCCAGGGCGCGGGCGCGGCGCAGCAGCGGGGCGTCCAGGAAGGGGGCGTGCACGGCCAGGACGCCCAGGCGTTCGGCGCCGTCCAGCAGGGGCAGCCAGGCGGTGATGCCGTCGCGGGCGGACTCGGCCACGCGCAGGGCCAGGGTGCGGTAGGCCCAGCCGGCCACCGTGCCGTCCACGGCGATGGCGGGGGTGCCGTCGTCGAGCGGGACGAGCCGGTTCTGCTGGAGGTCGGCGAGGTAGACCTGGGCCCGGGGCACGTCCAGGGCGCGGGCGCACCGGGCGACCGCGGTGGACAGGTCCAGTACGGCGTTGGCGGGGTCGGCGAGGAAGTCCTCGAGCCCGCCGGGCGGCTGCGGCGCGGGCACGCGGTTCTCCTTCCCCCGGACGGCTGGACGGCTGGGCGGCTGGGCGGCTGGGCGGCACGAGCAGTCTCACACCGCCCCGTCCGCCCCGCCCGGCCGCGGGCAGGGCCCGTGTCGCCGATCCGGTGCGGGTGGTCCACGGTGATCAGTACGCGTTGTCCGGCCCGGTGCGGGTACCCGCCTCCCAGCCCCGCACGTGGGGCCGGCGAGGCGGGCCCGCACCGTGCGGACCGGCGCTCGAAAGGAGACATCGTGAGCGAGCAGGTACCGGCGTCCCCCGGCGTGGACGGCAGCAAGCCCGTGCCCAGGGACCCTCCCGACCAGCAGGCCGACGGCAGTGCGGACCGCTGGGACCTGGAGGGCACCAAGAGCGGGGACGACGCGGAGAAGGACGCGCGGGACGGCGCTTCGGACGACGTTCCCGACACCGACGAGGCCGGTACCGGGCGGCGCGGCGAGGCCCCCGAGGGGGAGGCGCCCTCCGACGAGCCGGTGCCGGGCGAGCCCTCCGGCTGACGGGCCGGGCCGGTCTCAGGCCCGGCGGTCGCCCGGGATGCGTTCGAGCAGGCCGCGCAGGTCGTCGGCGTGCTCCTCCTCCTGCGCCAGGAGTTCCTCGAAGACGCGGCGGGTGGTGGGGTCGCCCTCCCCCAGCCACTGGGCGATCTCGGTGTAGGCGGCGACGGCGACGCGTTCGGCGACCAGGTCCTCCTTGATCATGTCGATCAGGTCGGTGCTGGCGTCGTACTCCGCGTGGGCCCGGGAGGTGAGGGTGTCGGGGTCGAAGTCGGGGTCGCCGCCGAGCTGGACGATGCGCTGCGCCAGCTTGTCGGCGTGCTGCTGCTCCTCCTGGGCGTGTTCGAGGAACTCCGCGGCCACCGGCTCGGAGTAGAGCCCGGAGGCGGTGTAGTAGTGCCGCTTGTAGCGCAGCGTGCAGACGATCTCCGTGGCCAGGGCCTCGTTGAGCACGACCAGGACGCGTTCCAGGTCCGCTCCGTAGGCGTCGGTGACCGGGCCCTTCTCGATCTGCCGGCGGGCCCGTTCGCGGATGGTCTTGATGTCGGTCAGGAACTCGGCCATGGCGGCTGCTCTCTTCCTCGCTGGGCGGCACGGTGCGGCGGCCCGTCCGGCGGGCCGCCGCACTTGACCGTACCCATTTATTGCATTTCGTCTCGTTTCATCCGTCTGCGTCGCTTTTCGTACCACGGGGGTGTGCGGGCGGCGGTCAGTGGCCCATGGCCGCGCCGCCGTCCACCGGCAGGACGGCGCCGGTGATGTAGCCGGCCTCGGGCGAGGCGAGGAAGGCGATGGCGGCGGCCGTCTCGGCGGGGTCGGCCAGGCGGCCCAGCGGGATCTGGCCGACCATCTCCGTGCGCTGCTCCTCGCTGAGGGTGCCGATCATGTCGGTGTCGGTCAGGCCGGGGGTGACGACGTTGAAGGTGATGTTGCGCGAGCCCAGTTCGCGGGCCATGGAGCGGGCGAATCCGACCAGCGCGGCCTTGGAGGCGGCGTAGTTGGCCTGGCCGCTCTCGCCGCGCAGGCCCACCGCGGAGGAGACCAGGACCACCCGGCCCGAGCGGGCGCGCAGCATGGCGCGGGTGGCGCGTTTGACGGCCCGGAAGGTGCCGGTGAGGTTGGTGTCCAGGACGGCGGTGAAGTCGTCCTCGCTCATCCGCATCAGGAGCCGGTCGCGGGTGATGCCGGCGCAGCAGACCAGCACCTCGACGGGCCCGTGGGCCTGTTCGGCGGCGGTGAAGGCGTCGTGGACCTGGGCGGTGTCGGTGACGTCGCAGCGCAGGGCGAGCAGTCCCTCGGGGGGCTCGGCGCTGCGGTAGGTGACGGCGACGCGGTCGCCGGCCGCCTGCAGGGCGCGGGCGGTGGCCAAACCGATGCCGCGGCTGCCGCCGGTGATGAGAACGGAACGGGGCACGGGTGAAGGGCCTCTCTGCCGGTGACGTGAACGGGTGCGGGGCGGGTGCGGGTGCGGGCCGGCCCCGCACGTCGGCACGGGTCGGCAGGAAAGGACGGATGAGGGCGGTGAGGGGTGATGGGGGGCCGGCGGGGGTGGTGCGGGTCAGCCCGGGGGGCGGTGCGCTCCCGCGCAGGCCAGCCGGCGCCCGACCGCGGCCGCGGTGTCCATCACCTCGGCGGCCAGGCGGTGCCGGGTGGGCCGGCCGCCCAGTTCGGCGTGGCGCACCAGCAGGCTCACCGCCCCGGCCACGGCCGCGCCCCGCCACACGGGGGCGGCGACGACGTCGTGGCCGCGCACCGGGGTGGCGCTGATGGCGTAGCCCTGGGCGTGCAGGCGGGCCAGGTGCGCGTCGGCCGGCGCGGGGCCGGCCAGTGCGGCCTGGATGACCCAGCCGGAGGCGTCCGTGGCCAGCGGCGCCCGCCACAGTGCCTCCAGTGCGGCTCGCGGGGCGGCCAGCAGGCTGTCCTGGTGGGGGCCCAGGGCCTGTTCGGCGTGCACCCGCAGCGGCACGCCCTCGAGCAGGGGGACGTAGGCCAGTGCGATGTGCCCGGTGCGGGCCTGCAGGCCGATCAGCGCGGCGCGGACGGCGGCGGCCCCCAGGCAGGCCGGCGCCTGCGGGCCCCGGGGGAATGCGGAGAAGAGATGCGGTGCCCGGGCGGACTCGAGGGGACCGTGCGGTGTCCGGCGGGCCGCCTCGTGCGGGCCGGACGGTGCGGGGCGGCGGCCGGCGGGCAGCGGCAGGGCCGCCTGTGCGGCGATCGCGCCCAGCGGGTGGGCGGCGGGGCCCCTGCGGCGTACCGCCCGCAGCGCGGCCAGCGTGCGGCCCACCGCGGTCCTGGTGTGCGGCATCACGGGTGTGCGGGAAGCACTGCGCGTCAACGTGCCCACCCCCTGACGGCCGTTGAGGGCCGCGGGCTCGTGCCGCGGCCGGATCCGGTCCGTCATTGTCGGGGTCGCCCGGACTCCGGCACCAGGATCATCTTCTTCCTGTCGGCGATATTCAGGAAATACCGTTTCCGGTATGCGGGCCGGTGCGGTCCGCCCGGTGCGCGAGGGGGGCGGCGATGGACAACAAGGCGGCGCTGCGGCAGCTGTTGCGGTGGAAGCGGGGCCAGTTGGATCCGGTGGAGCTGGGGCTGCGCCCCGCCACCGGGCGCGGCCGGCGGGCTCCTGGCCTGTCCCAGGCGCAGGTCGCCCAGCTGCTGTTCGTGTCCGAGCGCACCTACGCCCAACTGGAGCGGGGGGACATGCCCTCCCCCGCCGCCGACTTCCTGGACCGGGTGTGCGGTGTGCTGCGGCTGGCCGAGGGCGAGCGCACGGCGGTGTACGTGTACGCCCTGGGGCACGAGCCGCCCCGCCCCCGGGACCCGCTGGCCGGGCAGAGCATCCACCCGGCCTGGCAGGAGGCGGTGCGCGGGGTGACCGGGCAGCCCTGTTACGTGCGTTCGCCCTGGCCGCCGGAGCGGGAGGCGGCCACCGGGCGGTGCTGTGCGCGGCATGTGCCCTCGTGGGCCGGTGACGTGACGATGTGCGTGGCGATGCCGCTGGGCGCGCCGGGCGCCCGGTTCTTCATGCTGGTGTTCAAGCCGTACCGCACCAGCCCCGTCTGAGGGGGCGTGGCACGGCGGGGGTGCCGGGGGGGGCGGTTCAGGGGCCGGCCAGGAAGGCGCGTACGCCCTGGGAGACGCCGTCGTCGCCGAGCAGGTCGTTGTGGGCCAGGCAGCCGGCCGGGTGGTTGGCGGCGCCCTGCAGCGGGACGCTGCTGTCGGGGTTGATGACCTCGTCGCAGCGCGACCACCACGTGGCGTAGGCGACGGTGCCCGGGGTCTCGTCGCCGGCGGCGAGCCGGTCGGTGACGTAGGAGCCGGGCGTCATGTCCCGGCAGGCCTGGGACCACAGGGCGCAGGCCCAGGCGGTGGCGGTGCCGTGGTTGGGGCCGGCCAGGGAGACCCAGTGGGCGACGGCGGGTGCGCCGCCGCCGTACTTGACGTACCAGCGGGTGACCAGGCTGCCGAAGGAGTGGGCGACCAGGTCGACGCGGTCGGCGCCGGTGCGGGCGCGCACCTGGTCGACGTAGGCGGCGAGTTGGCCGGCCAGGTCCTCGTTGACCGAGCGGCTGGTGTCGTAGCCGAAGGAGAAGAGGTCGTCCTGGCCGTAGCCGGCGTTCGTGAAGTCCTCGCGCATCGCGCCCCAGACGCCGGGGTCGGCGTTGTAGCCGTGCACGAACACCACCGGGCGGGGTGCGGCGGCCGGGGCCGCGGCGGTGGCGGCGGGTGCCGCGAGCACGGCCGCGGCCAGCACGCACAGGCAGGCCAGCACCCGCGCCAGGGCGCGGGCGGTCTTCACCATCGGCATGGGTCTCTCCTCCACCGGACACGGCGCCCGCGGGTGGGCGTCCGGGTGATTGTGGGGGCCGGTGGCGCAGATGAGAAGGGGGCGTCGGGGGTGGTGTCAGCCGGGTGCGGGCAGCGGGTTCCCGCAGCGGGCGCAGTCGCGGTCCTCGCGCTCGCCGGCCGGGCGTCCGCACCGTTCGCGCCCGGCCCGTCGGCCAGGGCGGCTGTGGCCGCAGATACGAGTGTGGCTCTAGTTGACGCTGATGAACTGCGCCTGGCACCGCATGGCTTGACCAGCCGCGCTCCTCCTGACCGGGCGCCGCCGCCCTGCGGATGCCCCGAATTCTTTCCAGCACTTTTAGGAGGGCACCATGGTCACCCGACGCCGTCTGCTCGGCACCGGACTCGCCGCCGCGGGCGTAGGGCTCACCGGGGCGTCATTCACTCCCCTGCTCGCCGTGGACCCCGCCAAGGCCAGCCAGCCTGCGGCGACGCCCGAGCTGTTCGCCACACCCATGCCCAAGATGCCGGTGCTCAGACCTACTTTCCGCACCGCCACGGCCGACCATTACGACGTCACCATGCGCCCGGTGCGCAAGGAGATCCTGCCGGGCGTCCAGACCGACCTGCTGACCTACAACGGGAACTTCCCCGGCGCGACCATCAAGGCGCGCAGCGGGCGCACCGTGGTGGTGCGCCAGCGCAACGAGCTGAACGTGGCCACCTCCGTGCACCTGCACGGCGCTTCGGTGACCCAGGCCAACGACGGCGACCCGATGGACACGCTCGCCCCGGGCGGCGAGCGTCTTTACACCTATCCCAACAAGCAGCCGCACGCCTCGCTCTGGTACCACGACCACGCCCACCACGTGGAGTCGGAGAACGTCTACCGCGGCCTGCACGGCAGTTACCTGCTCACCGACGGCATCGAGGACAACCTGCCGCTGCCCAAGGGGCAGTACGACGTGGAGATAGGCATCCGCGACGCGAACTTCGACTCGGCGGGCCAGCTCGTGTACGTGATGGACGACCTGCAGCGCACCACGCTGCTGACCAACGGGGTGCCCTACCCCTACTTCCAGGTCGCCGCCCGCAAGTACCGGCTGCGGTTCGTCAACAACGCCAACCAGCGTTTCCTCGGGCTGCAGTTGTCGGACGGCAGTGACCTCGTCCAGATCGCTTCGGACGGCGGTCTGCTGCCGCGGCCGCACACCACCAAGTCGATCGTGCTCACCCCGGGCGAGCGCATCGACGTGGTCGTGGACTTCTCCCGTTACGCGGTGGGCGACCAGGTCGTCCTGGAGAACAACGTCATCTTCAACGGCACCCCGGAGCAGGTCGGCAAGGTGATGCGCTTCGACGTGGTGCGTACCGCCGAGGACCCCAGCTCCGTGCCCCCGGTGCTGCGGACCCTGCCGGCGCTGCCCAAGCCCACCAACCAGCGTGCCATCCAGATGCGCATGGACGAGGGCGGCGGCGCGCACGCCAAGGGGTACATGGACGGCAAGTCCTACGACCCGGCGCGCGTGGACTCCAGCATCCGCTTCGGCGCCAGTGAGATCTGGTCGGTCACCAACGCCAACTCCCAGGTGCCGCACAACTTCCACATGCACCTGGTGCAGTTCCGGGTGCTGGAGCGGGGCGGGAAGCCGCCGGCGCCCGGGGAGTCGGGCCTCAAGGACACCGTGATGGTCCTTGCGGGCGAGACGGTCAAGCTCCAGGCGACCTTCGACAGCTACCGGGGTTCCTACCTGTACCACTGCCACATGCTCGACCACTCGGCCATGGGCATGATGGCCACGATGAAGATCAGCTGACCGGGTGCCGCCGCCCGCGGCCGCTCCTGCGGCCGCGGGCGGGGGCCGGGTCAGGCGAACTGGCCGACGCGGTAGTCGCCGGCGGGCTTGTGGATGAGGACGTTGACGCGGTTGAAGGCGTTGATGAGGGCGATCTGCGCGACCAGGGCGGCCAGCTGGTCCTGGTCGTAGTGGCGGGCGGCGTTGTGCCAGACCGCGTCGCTGACGCCGCCGGCCGCGTCGGCGATGCGGGTGCCCTGCTCGGTCAGTTCCAGCGCCGCGCGTTCGGCGTCGGTGAAGACGGTGGCCTCGCGCCAGGCGGCGACCAGGTGGAGGCGCACCGCGCTCTCCCCGGCGTGCTCGGCCTCCTTGGTGTGGATGTCGATGCAGAAGCCGCAGCCGTTGATCTGGCTGGCGCGGAGCCGGACCAGTTCCAGGGTGGCCGCCGGGATGTCCGCCTCCGTGGCCGCCTTCCCCGCTGAGGCCAGGTGCTTGAGGAACTTGGCCGAGACCGGGTTGTCGGAGAGGTTCAAGCGAGCGTCCATGTCGGGCTCCTTCGCCGTGCTGGTGTGTACACAGCTCCGACGAAATGGCCCGGCAAGATGTGACAGCACCCCATCTGGCCTGCGTTGTCCGCTTCGGTGCGGGGCGCACGGGGCGGTGCCGCGGCCCGGCCCGCGGGAGGGGCCGGGCCGCGGCGGGGCGCGCGGGGGCGGCTCAGGCCGCGCTGGTCCAGGGGCGCAGCTTCTCGGGGTTGCGCACCGCCCACAGGTGCTTGATGCGGTCGCCGGCGAAGTCGAAGGCCAGCACCGAGACGGTGACGCCGCCCTCCTGGACGACCAGGCCGGGCTCGCCGTTGACGGTGCGCTCCAGGATCGTCAGGGCGGGCACCTTGCCGGTGATGGTGACCAGGTAGCGGGCGATCTGCTCGCTGCCGCCGGTGGGCGGCGCGGCGTTGACCAGGCCGCCGCCGTCGGCCAGGCCGGTGGCGTCGGGGTCCAGGAGGGTGATCAGGGCGCCGATGTCCTTGGCCTCCCAGGCCTGCTTGAAGTTGCGCACGATGTCGGCGCGCTGGGCGGTGGCGGTGGCCGGGGCCTGCTGGGCGCTGCGGATGCGGCGCCGGGCGGAGGAGGCCAGCTGGCGGCAGGCGGCGGGGCTGCGGCCCACGCTCTCGGCGACCTCGGCGAAGGAGTAGCGGAAGACGTCGTGGAGGATGAACGCGACGCGTTCGGCCGGGGTCATGGAGTCCAGGACGACCAGGAAGGCCATGTTGACCGACTCGTCCAGGGTGATGCGGTCGGCCGGGTCCACGGTGCCGCCCGAGCGGCCGCCGACCCACTCGGAGTGGTCGGGCAGCGGCTCGGGGATCCACTCCCCCACGTAGCGCTCGCGCCGGGCGCGGGCCGAGCCCAGCAGGTCCAGGCAGATGCGGCTGGCGACGGTGGTCAGCCAGCCGCCGGGTGAGGCCACCGCGTCGCGCTGGGCGCGGGTCATGGCGTACCAGCGGGCGTAGGCCTCCTGCACGACGTCCTCGGCGTCGGCCAGGGAGCCCAGGAAGCGGTACGCGAGGTTGATGAGCTGACGCCGCTCGCTCAGGACCGTGCTCAGGCCCGCCTCGAGCTGCTCGTCTACTGGCTCGGTCTGCGTCCTCATCGTCTCGCTTGCTCCTTTGGCCGAAAATGCCGTCATCTCTACGACGAGACAGCACCCGGGAATGTGAGGTCACCCTCAGTGGTGTCGTGGCCGGTGACCGGGGCGGGAGCGGACTTTCTGGCGGTATTCCAGCGCTCCCCTAGGCCCGGCCCCTAGTCATGTGACATGAGCAAACACAAAGCCATCGTTGAGCGGTACCGCGACGGGGTCCTCAGCGGTGACCACGAGCAGGTGCTGTCCCTGGTGACCGACGACGTCGTGTGGGAGAGCCTGGGCCAGGTGCGGGTGCAGGGCAAGGAGGCCCTGCGGGGCATCGTCGGCAACAAGGACGGTGTCGTCGAGAAGGACGTCGTGCAGCGCCCGAAGATCACTGTCGACCGGCTGATCGAGGAGGGCGACACCGTGGTCGCCACCGGCCGCGCCGCGCTGACCCTGCCCACCGGCGCCACGGCGGAGTTCCTCTTCTGCGACGTGTTCACCTTCGTCGGGGACGCGATCAGCCACCTGGAGAGCTACAAGGTCAGCCTCGGCGGTCCGCCGCAGGGTTGATATCCGGCCGCGTGCCCGGCATGCCACGGCCCCGACTGCCCTGTCCGTACGGGCAGTCGGGGCCGTTCCCATGCTGATGCGGTGTCAGCCGGCGGTCCAGGGGCGGAGTTTCTCGGGGTTGCGGACCGCCCAGATGGTCTTGATCCGGTCGCCGCTCACGTCGAAGGCCAGCACCGAGACGGTCACGCCGTCCTGCTGGGCGACCAGGCCGGGCTGGCCGTTGACGGTGCGTTCCAGGATCGTCAGGTCCGGGGCCCGTCCGGCGACGCCCGCGAAGACGCGGGCGATGTCCTGGCCGCCGGTGACCGGGCGCAGTTCGGCACTGACCAGGCCGCCGCCGTCGGCGATGGTGGTGGCGTCGGGGTCCAGCAGGCCCACCAGTGCCTCGATGTCCTGGGCGGCCCAGGCTTGCTTGAAGCCCCGCACGATGTCGGCGCGCTGGGCGGTGGCGGTGGCCGGGGGCTGCGCGGTGGCGATGCGGCGCCGGGCGGAGGAGGCCAGCTGGCGGCAGGCGGCGGGGCTGCGGCCCACGATGTCGGCGACCTCGGCGAAGGAGTAGTGGAAGACGTCGTGGAGGATGAACGCGACGCGTTCGGCCGGGGTCATGGAGTCCAGGACGACCAGGAAGGCCATGTTGACCGACTCGTCCAGGGTGATGCGGTCGGCCGGGTCGGGGCCCGCGGCGCCGGTGCGCCCGCTGAGCCACTCCATGCGGTCGGGCAGCGGCTCGGGGATCCACTCCCCCACGTAGCGCTCGCGCCGGGCGCGGGCCGAGCCCAGCAGGTCCAGGCAGATGCGGCTGGCGACGGTGGTCAGCCAGCCGCCGGGGGCCGCGACGGCGTCCCGCTGCTGTTCGGTCATGGCGTACCAGCGGGTGTAGGTCTCCTGCACGACGTCCTCGGCGTCGGCCAGGGAGCCCAGGAAGCGGTACGCGAGGTTGATCAGCTGGCGCCGCTCGCTGAGAACGGCGCTCAGGCCCGGTTCGAGCCGGCTGTCCTCCGGCTCCGGATGCATGCTCATGGTGTCGCCAACTCCCTTGGCTGCGCCGTGGCTTCACCAGTTCGATGAGGCATCGCACTGAAGGTGGCGCGCGTCACCTCACATTACAACGGGCTGCGTCGTCGTACTGCTGGAGATCGAATTCCCGCCGGGCTCCATCCCCCGGTCGTCCGGAAGGGATTCCCCGCTCTCCGTCCCGGCTTCGAACCCGAAGTCGCTCAGCACTGCCAGGAGAATTCCGTGAACCCCACCACTATCCGCGGATCACCAGCCCGCGGGCCGCGCCCGGCCTTGTCGACCGGCCCGTCGGTGCAACCGGACCGGTCTCTTCCCCCGGGTGTGCGCGGCCGGTGACGGCCGTGCGGGCCCTGGCCCGCGGGGTGCCGACGTGCCGCCTTCGGCCCGGCGGCACCCCCGGCCGGCCGGGCCGTGCGGCCGCGCCCGCCGGCACCGCCGCGCATTTTTTTGTATCCCTTTACCGAATTGCCCGCCCCGGGTGTGGGGCCGTCCTCGCGCGGCCGTCCGCATCCGCCGCACCACCCGATAGCGCACGCTAAGAAATGGATTCAGTTGTGGAACCTGTGAACGTTGCAATCATCTATTACAGCGCGACCGGCAACGTGCACGCCCTGGCCCAGGCCGTGGCCGAGGG
>NZ_JBIARE010000018.1:0-72556 GCF_042889645.1 Streptomyces sp. NPDC002564
GGCCGCCCTCGTACTGGTGGTACGAGGGCGGCCCGGCCGTGCGGCGAGGTGCCGTGCCAGGCGTCGCGGACCCACGAAGATCGGAGAGACGCCCCCTAGGGCTTGTGTCGGAAGTCCCGCCCGCGCGGGCGTCAGACGGCCCCGGCCTCGATGACGCTGAACGGGCTGGGCGCCCCCACCGGGGTCACGGCGAGGACGGCGAGACCGGCCCGGCCGCAGACCTCGTCGAAGTCCGCCCGGGTGCGCTCCTTCCCGCCCAGGTTCACCAGCATGTTCAGGTCGCTGAGGTACGCCGATCCCGCGTCGCCCGCGTCGACCGTCTCAGGCAGCACGTGCTCCAGGATCAGCACCCGCCCGTCGGCGGGGAGCACCGCGCGGATGTGGCTCAGGAGGGTCACCGCCCGCTCGTCCGACCAGTCGTGCACGATGCTCTTCAACAGGTACAGGTCGGCGCCCTGGGGTGCCGCGCGGAAGAAGTCGCCGGTCACCAGCGAGCAGCGGTCCGTGAGCCCGTGCTGTTCCAGCGTCGCCGGTGCCTGGGCGAGGCCCTCCTCCGTGTCGTAGATGATGCCGGTCAGGCCCCGGTGCCGGCGGAGGATGCCGGAGAGCAGGGTGCCGTCTCCGCCGCCGATATCGGCGACCGTGCTGAACCGGCCGAAGTCGTAGGCGCCCGGCAGGACTTCGGCGGTGGAGCGGGTGCTCTGGCTCATCGCCGCGTTGAACTGCGCCGACAGCGCCGGGTGTTCCTTCAGGTGGCCGAAGAAGTCCGTGCCGAACACCGCGTCGAAGGTGGTGGTGCCGGTCCGCACGGCGTCGTCGAGGTGGTCCCAGGCGCGCAGCATCGTCGGGTCGGTGAGCGCGTTCACCAGCGACGCCACGGACTGGGGGCGCCCCGGGTCGAGCAGCGCGCCGGTGGGCGTCACCGCGAAGGTCCCCGGCGCGCGCTCCTCCAGCAGCCGCAGGCTCGCCAGTGCGCGCAGCAGCCGGTTCATCGCCTCCGGGTGCGCCCCGGCCTCGGCGGCGACGTCGACGGCCGACCGTTCCTTGTCCCCGATCAGCTCGACCACCCTCAGCCGCGTGGCCGCGCGCAGGGTCTGGGCCGCCATGCTGCCGAACACCAGCTGCACCAGCCGCCGGGGGTCCGGGGCGTCCGCCGCGCCCTGCGCTCCCGCGGTTCCACCGTTCGTCACAGTCGTTCCCCTTCCGCTCCAAGCGGTGCGCGGCGGCGACCGGGCCACCACGCGAGTTAGGGCAGCCTAACTCGAAGTGCGGAGGGCGCGGCGGTACCCTCCGTCATTGATACGCGCGAAGTGATCCGCCCGGAGCCGCCGGGCGGTCGGCATCGATGCGCATGAATCGATTCACGGCGCGATGCACGGCGCTGACACGGGACGCCTCCCCACGACCGCTTCCGCCGCCGCCCAGTCCCCCGTACGCCCCGTATCCCCGGTGGGTTCGTACCGCCGGATCCGCTCGCTCGCGCGCACCTGCGCACGCAGCTCCGGCAGGCCTCCGGCGAGTACGCCCGCCGCGCGCGCCTGCACGAGGACGTTGCCGAGCGCGGCGGCCTCGGCAGGGCCCGCCTCCACCGGCAGGCCGCAGGCGTCGGCCGTCAGTCGGCAGAGCAGTTCATTGCGGGAGCCACCGCCGACGACGTGCACGGTGGCGGCGGTGCGCCCGGACAGGCGCTGCGCGTCGCCGAGCGCGACACGGTGCGCGAGCGCCAGCGAGTCGAGGACGCACCGGACGGTCTCCGCGCGCCCGCGCGGCTCCGGCCGCCCGGCCCGCCGGCAGGCCGCCGCGATCCGCTCCGGCATCCGGCCGGGCGCGAGGAACTCCGCGGAACCGGCGTCGACGACGGCCCGCAGCGGGGCGACGAGCGCGGCCTCCCGCAGCAGGTCGTCGAGCGCCCCGGGCCCCGCGCCGCCGCCCCCCGGCCCGTACCCCCACTCCCGCAGGCACTCCTGCAGCAGCCAGAGGCCCATGGTGTTGCGCAGATAGCGGACCGTCCCGTCGACACCCAGTTCGTTGCTGAAGTCGGCCCGCCTGCTCTCCTCGGTCAGGACCGGCGCGTCCAGTTCGAGACCGGCCAGCGACCACGTGCCGGTCGCCACGTACGCCACGACGGGGTCGGCGGCCGGGACGGCGACCACCGCGGACGCCGTGTCGTGCGAGGCGACCGCGGTGACCCGCACGGGGCCGGCGAGGCCGGTCTCGGCCAGCACTTCGGGGGCCAGTTCGCCGAGATGGTCGCCGGGCTGCCGCAGCGGCGGGAACAGCCCGAGGTCGATGCCGAGCGCGTCGGCGACGGGCCGGGACCAGTCGCGGGTGCGCGGGTCGACGAGCTGGGTGGTGGAGGCGTTGGTCAGCTCGGTGCCGCGCGCCGCCCCGCCGGTCAGCCAGTGGACGACCAGGTCGGGAATCATCAGGAGCGTGCGGGCCGCGGCGAGCCGGGACCCGCCCCGGGCGACGACGAGTTGGTTGACGGTGTTGAACGGCAGGGCCTGGATCCCGGTGTACCCGTACAGCTCCTGGGCGGACAGCACCTTGCCGACCCGCTCCCCCACCCCCTGCGTACGGGCGTCCCGGTAGTGCACGGGATTGCCGAGCAGGTCGCCGTCGGCGTCCAGGAGGCCGTAGTCGACGGCCCAACTGTCCACGCCCACCGAGGTGATGCGCCCGCCCGTGGCGGCACCGGCGGCCCGCAAGCCGTCCAGCACGCCCCGGTACAGGGCGAGCACGTCCCAGTACAACGTGGCCCCGACCCGCACCGGGCGGTTCGGGAACCGGTGCACCTCCTGGAGCGAGAGACCCCCGGGGCCCGCCCGCCCGACCATCACGCGCCCGCTGGACGCGCCGAGGTCGACGGCCGCGAAGGCCGGTGCGTCGTACGTCGGTTCGCGGTCGGTCAACGGAGCTCCTGAGGTCGGCGGCGACGCGGGCGTCGAGGAACGGCAGGGACAGCAAGGACGGCAAGGACGGCAAGCGGCGTGCACAGGTGCGTGAACCGGGAGGTGCGGGCGAAACGTCACGAGAGAGTCCGTGAATCGTTTCAAACAGGGAAGCTAGGAGGCGGCTGCCGCGCTGTCAACCCGTTGCCCGCCCTTCCACCGGACGCCGTGAGGCCCCGGCCACCCGCCGGGGCCTCGGTCGGCCTCCGTCAGTCGCCGCGCCCCAGCACCATCCAGTGGGAGGGCAACTCGATGGGCGTGCCGTCCGGGGTGTGTTCGGTGGTGGCCAGGGGGAGTTCGCCCTGCGCGACGACCGCGAGTCCGGCCGCGCCCACGTAGCCCGGCACCGCGTCGTCGTCGACCCCGGCGGGCGTGAGGCCGTGCGCGAAGACCGGGGCCAGCTTCGGCGGCGGGCCCGCCGGCCCCTGCACCAGGCCCATCAGGACGGGGTGCGCCGCCTCGGAGAGCTCCACGACGAAGGCGCGGCCGCGGTCGCCGAGCAGGGTGGCGACGGTGTCGAGCAGCGGCTGCCGGTCGGCGGGCTCGCACTGGTGCAGGACGCCCCGCATGTAGACGTTCATGTCGCCCAGTTCCGCGTGCAGTTGCCGCGCCTCGCCGCCCTCGACCGCGTCGAACTGCCGGAAGTCGGCCTGCCCCGCCGGGTCCGCGCGCCGGGCGTGCTCGACGGCGGCCGCCGACAGGTCGACGCCGAGGACCCGCGGGAAGCGGTCGGCGAGGAACCGTGTCTGCGTGCCGTTGCCGCAGCCGAGGTCGACGACGGGCAGGCCGACCGCGGCCAGGTGCGGTTCGAAGAGGGCGAGGTGGCGGGCCGCCGTACGGGCGGGCTCGGCGTCCCAGAAGACGGCCCCCTGCTCCTCCGGGGCGGCCCGCCAGAACCCCTCCCATGCCTCCCTGTACCGACTCGTGACGCTCATGTCCGTGCTCCCCGGGGTGCGACGAGAGCCGCCGAAGCCGGCGGCAAGATCGGTGTATCGCGCCCGGCGCCCGCAGACAAGGCGCGCGCCCGATCCCGCACGGCCCCTTGTGCCCCCGCCCGCCGGGCGCGCACCACGAGGCCGGGCGCCGCGGCCGTCGTCGCAGGCCTGTCCGGCGATCCGTCCGGTGAACTATCGCCGGGGCAGGGGTAGTTCGAACCAGACGGTCTTGCCCGTACGCGTCCGGCTCGTGCCCCACTCCTTCGCCAGCGCGCTCACCACCCGCAGACCGCGCCCGAACTCGTCGGCGGGGCCCGCGCTCAGCAGCGTCGGCAGCGTCTGGTCGTCGTCCTCGACCTCGCACGCCAGCACCCCGGAGCGGACCAGGCGCAGGTCGATCCGGCTGCTGCGGGAGTGCCGCACGACATTCGTCACGAGCTCACTGACGAGCAACTCGGCGGCGTCCACCAGGGGTTCGAGGGACCAGGACCGCAGCCGGGCGGCCACCAGCTCGCGGGCCCGGCTCACCTCGCTGGGGTCGACGGCGAGCCGCCAGAGGGCGACGTCCTCGGGGGCGATGCCGTTGAGGCGGGCCATCAGGAGCGCCACGTCGTCCTTGCGGCCGCCCCGCGTGTTGAGCGCCCTGATGATCGTGTCGCAGGCGTCGTCCATGGAGGCGGCGGGGTGCGCGGCGGACTCGGTCAGGGTGGCGAGACCGACGCCTATGTCCTCGCCGCGGACCTCGACGAGGCCGTCGGTGCACATCAGCAGCCGGTCGCCGGGCGCCACCGGGATCAGGACCGACTCGAAGGGCACGCCGCCGACGCCGATGGGCGCCCCGGTGGGCAGGTCGAGGAGTTCGCTGCGGCCGTCGTCGGCGCGGACCAGGACGGGCGGGATATGACCGGCGTTGGCGAGGTGCAGGACGCCCGCGATCGGGTCGTAGACCGCGTACAGGCAGGTCGCCAGGTAGTGCTCGCCGAGTCGCTGCGCGAGGTCGTCGAGGTTGCGCAGGAGCTGTTCGGGCGGCAGGTCGAGGGCGGCCATGGTCTGCACGGCCGTGCGCAACTGGCCCATCATCGCCGCCGAGTTCAGGCCGTGGCCCATGACGTCCCCGACGACGAGCGCGGTCCGCGACCCGGGCAGCTTCACCGAGTCGAACCAGTCGCCGCCGACCCGGCCGAGGAGGGTGCCGGGCAGATAGCGGGTGGCGATGTCGCAGCCGGACATCCGGGGCTGGATGTGCGGCAGCATGCTGTCCTGGAGGGTGTCGGCGACGCTCTCCTGGTACGTGTACATGCGGGCGTTGTCGAGCACGAGCCCGGCGCGGGCGGCCAGTTCGGCGCCGGTGACGCGGTCCATGTCGTTGAAGACCGGCCGCTCCCGGTGGCGGAGCAGGATCATGAAGCCGAGCACCACATTGCGCGCCTTCAGCGGGACGACGAGCATCGAACGGTGGTTGATCAGCGGGCGGATGTCCCGCTTCTCGAACTGGGAGGCGATGGCGTTGCCCATCTCCTCGGTGATGCGGGGCACGAGGACCGGATCGCCGGACGTCATGCACTGGAAGAACGGCGTGTGGGCGGGGAAGGGCATGGACTCGCCGACCGGCACGACGTCGTCCCAGCGGCCCGGCTCGTCGGTGTGCTCCACGGCGACCCGGTGCCACAGGGTGGTCTCGTCCGGCGGGCCCTCGGGGAAGCCCTCGCCCGCGACGACCTGTTCGCGCAGATAGGTGCCGGCCACATCGGTGAAGCGGGGCACGACCGCGCGGCTCACCTCCAGGATCGTCCGCGACAGGTCGAGCGAGGAGCCGATGCGCCCGCTGACCTCGTTGAGGAACTCCAGGCGCTCGCGCACCGCGGTGTACTCGATGTCCTCGCCCTCGTCGCCCTCTCCGTGCAGGGCCTCCGGCGCGGGCAGCCCGTGGGCCGCGGCGCGGGCGGCGCGCTGCTTGCGCTCCTTGCGCTCGACGCGGCGGGCCACGCCCCAGTCCGGCGTGACGGGCACCCGGTCCTGGTGGCTGAACTCCAGGACGGGATAGCCCAGTTCGAGGATCTGGGCGACGATGCGGGCGCTCTCGCCGACGCTCATGCTCGGCAGGATCTCGGGGAGCCGGGCGGCGAGCTCGTCCGCGCCCGGGAAGTCGGTGTGCAGGGCGAAGCCGGGCGCGATCCGCTCGACCTGCGCCGCACGCCCGCCCGGTTCGCCCGGCTCGCTGCGCGCCTCGTCGGCCGCGGCCAGCCGCCCGGCGTCGGCGGCGAGCACGAGGAGCCGCTCGGGTCCGGGCCCGACGAGCGGATAGGCCCACCAGAGCACGTCGAGCCGGGTGCGGCCGCCGTCGGGGCCCGCGCCCGGCTCGGTCAGCCGGGCCCGGCCGGTGGCCGGGTAGGAGATGCGTCCGTCGAGGGAGGTCTCCAGGTCGGGGCCCAGACCGTCGACGGCCCCGTAGGTCCCGTACGCCCCGTAGGGTTCGCGGTCCTCGGGTATCGCGCCGTGCACCGGGAGCAGGTCGCCGACGGGGCGGCCGACGGCCTCCTCCTTGGCGCACCCGAAGAGGCGGCGCGCGCCGACGCTCCAGTGCGAGACGAGGCCGGCGCCGTCCACGACGACCACGGCCAGGGGAATGCGGCCGGACGCGGCACTCTGCGTCACCGGCTCGCCCGGAGTGCCTCGTTCCATGGCTCATGCTCCTTCCCGCGGCGGCGCAAGATCTGAGCCGCCACCAACCACCGTACGGCCGTGGCAGGTTGCCGTGCGGGGCAATGCGGGAATTGGCCCGGGCGCCGGGCCACCGGCGCACGCCCCCCTCCGTCCGCGGCGGTCAGTCCTCGTGGCCGAGCTGGAGGTCCCGCTCGGTGCGGCCGCCGCCCGCGACCTGGAGCACGGTGGCGACCGGCGGGTAGCCGGCGGCGATCACGGTGTACTCGCCGGAGGACAGGTCGACGAAGCGGAACGTGCCGTCGGCGCCGGTGGTGAGGGTGTCCACGACGTTGCCCGCGGCGTCCAGCAGCGTCACGCGTGCGTCCTCCACGGTCCGCCCGCCGCTGGCCCGCACGGTCCCCCGCAGCACGGCGCCGCCCGCGAGCTCCACGTCCTGGCGGGTCTCGCGGGAGGCCTGGACGCTGACCGGCAGCGCGGCGGGGCGGAACGCGGGGGCGCTCGCCGCGAGGGTGTACTCGCCGGCCACGAGCTCCGTGATGACGTAACTGCCCTCGCGCCCGCTGCGGGTGGTGGCGACGACCTCGCCCCGGACGTCGGTGAGGGTGACGGCGGCGTCCCTGACGGGCATGCCGTCGGCGGTGACGACCGTGCCGGCGAGGCGGCCCGCCCCGCCGAGGACCACGTCGAGCTCGACGGGCCGCTCGCCGACGGTGACGGTGACGGCCTGCGGCTGGTGCCCGCCCGCCGCCGCGATCAGCACGAACGAGCCGGTGCCGGGGGTGGCCAGGGCGTACCGTCCGTCGTCGCCGCTCGCGCCGCGCCCGATCTGCTGCCCGGCGACGTCGATGAGGGTGAGGGCCGCGCGGGGCACGACGGTGCCGTCGGGGTGCTGCACGGTGCCGCAGACGGGGACCCCGGCGGCGTACGCCGTCGTACGGGCCTGGGGGACGGTCACGGGGTCGGCGGCGGGCGCGGGGGCGGGGACGGCGGTGTTCTGGGAAGCGGCACTGGACAACAGGGGGGTCTCCTTGAGGAAGAAGGCGAGCAGCATGCCGAGGACGAGCACCGGCACCAGATAGAGGAAGATCCGCGGCATCGCGTCGGCGTAGGCCTGGATGTAGCCCTCGCGCAGCGGCGCGGGCAGCGCGTGGACCAGCTGCGGGGTGATGGACTCGGCGTCGGGCAGGCCGGGGCCCGGCCCGGTGGGCAGCCGGTCCGTGAGCGCGTCGGCGAGCCGGTCGGCGAAGAGCGTGCCGAAGATCGCGGCGCCGACGCTGCCGCCGATCTGCCGGAAGTAGTTGTTCGCGCTGGTGGCGGTGCCGAGGTCGGCGGGGCGCACCGCGTTCTGCACGGCGAGCACGAGGACCGGCATGACCAGGCCGATGCCCGCGCCGAGCACGGCCATCCAGACGCTGTACTCCAGCCGGGAGGTGTCGACCTCGAGCCGGGACAGCAGCCACATGCCGACGACGGAGAGCACCCCGCCGACGATCGGGTAGATCTTGTAGCGGCCGGTGTGGCTGATGAGCTGGCCGGAGATGATCGAGGCGCCGACGATGCCGCCCATCATCGGCAGCATGAGCAGGCCGGACTCGGTGGCGCTGGCGCCGTCGACCATCTGCAGGAAGGTCGGCAGGTAACTGGCCGCTCCGAAGAGGGCGACGCCGACGACCATGCCGATCAGGCTGGTGATGTTGAAGACCGGGTCGCGGAAGAGCCGCAGCGGGATGATCGGTTCTGCCGCGTACTTCTCGGCGACCAGGAAGAGGACGCCGGCCACGACGGCCCCGGCACCGAGTCCGATGATGACCCGGTCGCCCCACGCGTACTCGGTGCCGCCCCAACTGGTCAGCAGGACCAGGCAGGTGGAGGCCGCGGCGAGCAGCAGCGCGCCGAGCACGTCGATGCGGGCCTTGGCGGTGGGCCTGGGCAGCTTCAGGACGAGTGAGACGACGACGAGGGTGACCAGGCCGAAGGGCACGTTGAAGTAGAAGCACCAGCGCCAGGAGGCGTGGTCGGTGAAGAAGCCGCCGAGCAGCGGTCCGGCGACCGAGGCGAGGCCGAACGCGGCGCCGATCAGGCCCATGTAGCGGCCGCGCTGCCGGGGCGGCACGATGTCCGCGATGATGGCCTGTACGCCGATCATCAGGCCGCCCGCGCCGACTCCCTGGATGGCGCGGAAGGCGATGAGCTGGTCCATCGTCCGTGACCAGCCGGCGAGCGCCGAGCCGATGATGAAGATGACGATGGCGAACTGGAAGACGCCCTTGCGGCCGAAGAGGTCGCCGAGCTTGCCGTAGATGGGCAGCCCGATGGTGGAGGTCAGCAGGTACGCGGTGATCGCCCAGGACATCTTGTCGAGGCCGTGCAGCTCTCCGACGATCTTCGGGAGCGCGGTGGCGACGATCATCTGCTCCAGGGCGGCGAGCAGCAGCGCGAGCATGAGCCCGACGAAGACCATCCGCACCCGGCTGGGGCTGAGCCCGTGCGCGGCGGGGTCGGGCGGCGGGGGCGGCGCCCCGCCCGGCCCGCGGCCTCCCGGCGCCGGCGGGGCGTCGGCGACCGTGGCCGGCCGTCCGTCCCGCTCGCTCTGCTCGTCCTGCCCGGCGACCTTCACCAGCGTCGTCCCGCCCACGTACTGCTCCCGTCGTCGCGCCTGCGCCGCCCATTTCTCGCATTACGCGACAACTACGAGCAAGCGCGACGAGTCGGCCCCGCACGGGGCCTCACGGGCGTAAGCGCCGGTCGGAGCCCTACGGCGTACAACGGAGCCGGACGGAAAACCACTCGAAACGGTGAGCGTGGGAACAACCCTGATGGGCTACAAGGGAGTTGGGCGGGCGGGGGGGGGGGGGCGCCCCCCCCCCCCCGGGCCCCCCCCCCCGGCCCCCCCCCCCCCCGCCGCGGGGGGGGGGGGGGGGGGGGGGGGGGGGGGGGGGGGGGGGGGGGGGGGGGGGGGGGGCCCGCCCCCCCCCCCCCCCCCGCCCGGTACCGCGGGACTACTTCTTCTCGACCTCGGCGGCGAGGTTGCCGAGCACGCTGTCGTAGATGCGGCCGAGGCCCTTGGGCGCGAAGGTCTTCTCGAAGAAGCCGCCGATGCCGCCCGCGCCGTTCCACACGGTGGTGACGACGACCCGGGAGGCGCCCTCGCCCGCCGGGGTCACCCGCCAGGTCGTGACCATGGAGGAGTTGCGGTCCTTCTCGACCAGCTCGCCGTCCGTGGGCTCGCTGACCTCGAGGAGGCAGTCGCGGATCCGCTTGCTGGTGGCCTGCAGCTTCCAGTGGACGAGGGTGCCCTCGCCGTCGCCGCCCTCGCGCACCTCGTATTCGCTGAAGTGCTCCGAAAGGAGCTTCTCTCGCGTGCCGTTGTAGTCGGCCAGCGCGTCGAAGACGTCGTCCGGCTGTGCCGTGATGATCCGCTCCGCGGTCGCCTCGACCTGCGCCATTGCACTTCCTCCAGCACTTGTTTCTCGGGGGCTTCACGGAAAGCCAACCACCCGGCACACCGGGCCCCCAAATCGGGTCCCCGCACGGGGCGGTGGTCAGCCGGGCAGGAGCCGCAGCGAGACCCACAGGGCGAGGGTGGAGAGGACCAGGGCGGCGGGGGTGGTGAGCAGCCCGAGCCGGGTGAACCGGCCTAGGTCCACCTCGTGTTCGTGCTGGTGGGCGATGCGCCGCCACAGCAGGGTCGCGAGGGATCCCGCGTAGGTGAGGTTCGGTCCGATGTTCACGCCGATCAGCACGGCGAGGACGGCCCCGGGACCGGCCGGGGCGGCCAGCGGGACCAGGGCGAGCACGGCGGGCAGGTTGTTGATCAGGTTGGCGAGCAGCGCGGCGACGGCGGCGGTGCCGAGCAGCGCGGGCAGGCTCGTGCCGTCCGGCAGGACCCGGCCGAGGGCGTCGCCGAGGCCGTTGTCGACGACGGCCCTGACGACGATGCCGAGCGCGAGGACGAAGGCGAGGAAGGGCAGCTGGGCCGAGCGCAGGATGGCCACCGGGGTCGTCCGGCGGCGCAGCAGGTCCCGTACGGCGAGGACGCCCGCCCCGGCCGCGGCCGCCCAGGCCGGATCGATGCCGAGGGTGGAGGCCACGGCGAAGCCGGCGAGCGTGGCGGCGACGGTGACGAGGGCGAACAGCGGCATCCGCGGCGCCTCGGCGGCCTCGCTCCCCTCGGCGGGCGCGTCGAGATCGGCGGCGAAGAAGCGCCGGAAGACCACGTACTCGACGGCGATGGCCACCAGCCAGGGCAGCGTCATGAGCAGCGCGAAGCGCGTGAAGCTCAGCCCGGCCGCGGTGAAGGCCAGCAGGTTCGTGAGGTTCGAGACGGGCAGCAGGAGGGACGCGGTGTTGGACAGGTGGGCGCTGGCGTAGACGTGCGGCGCGGGCCGGGCGCCCATGCGGGCGGCGGTGGCGAAGACGACCGGGGTCAGCAGGACCACGGTGGCGTCCAGGCTGAGCGCCGCGGTGATCACCGAGGCGAGGCCGAAGACGGCGCCGAGCAGCCGCCGGGGGCGGCCCGCGGCCCGGCGCGCCATCCAGCTGCCGCAGGCACGGAAGAGGCCCTCGTCGGCGCAGAGCTTGGCGAGCACGAGGACGGCGGCCAGGAAGCCGATCACGGGTCCGAGCCGCTCCGCCTCGTCCCGTACGTCGTCGAGCGGGATCGCCCCGGCCAGGATCACCACGCCGGCGGCCGGCACGGCGAAGGCGGCCTCGGGCCAGCGGAAGGGGCGGATGACGGCACAGACCAGCACCACACCCAGGGCGGCGACGGAGAGGGACTCGACGAGCATGTTCCGATCATCCATCCCGCGGCGGCCGGGGCCGAACGGGGTCCCGGCCCTGGCCGCCGCCGTCCGGGTGCGAAACGGGTTCGCACGATCAAGGGAACGTATGTTCTATTCTGTGGTCAGTGCTACCGAGGAGGCGTCATGCGCTGGGAGAACCTCTCCGACGGACCGCGCCGGGGCACCGCGGACGCCGCGCTGTTCGGCGCGGACGCGGTCACCACGCGAACCTTCGACACCCCGGAATTCGCCGGGATCACCTTTCACGAGGTGCGGGCCAGGTCGATCGTGAACCGGGTGCCGGGCGCGTCCCGCATGCCGTTCGAATGGACCGTGAACCCCTACCGGGGCTGCACGCACGCGTGCGTCTACTGCTTCGCGCGCAAGACGCACAGCTATCTGGACCTGGACACCGGCCTCGGCTTCGACAGCCAGATCGTCGTCAAGGTCAACGCCGCCGAACTGCTGCGCCGCCAGCTCGCCTCGCCGCGCTGGCACGGCGACCACATCGCCATGGGCACGAACGTGGACTGCTACCAGCGCGCGGAGGGCCGCTACCGCCTGATGCCGGGCATCATCGAGGCGCTGCGCGAGCGCGCGAACCCCTTCTCGATCCTGACGAAGGGCACGCTGATCCTGCGCGACCTCGACCTGCTGCGCCAGGCCGCCGCAGTGACGGACGTCGGCATATCCGTCTCCGTGGGCTTCACCGACCAGGAGCTGTGGCGCACCGTCGAGCCGGGCACGCCCGCGCCGGAGCGGCGCCTGGACGTCGTCCGCACGCTGACCGGCCACGGCATCGGCTGCGGGGTCCTGATGGCCCCCGTCATCCCCTTCCTGGGCGACCACCCCGACCAGCTGCGGGCCACGGTGCGGGCCGTCGCGGCGTCCGGCGCGACCTCGGTGACCCCGCTGGTGCTGCATCTGCGGCCCGGCGCGCGCGAGTGGTTCATGACGTGGGTCGCGCGGCACCACCCGCATCTGGTGCGGCGGTACGAGCGGCTCTACGCCGAAGGGGCCTACGCCCCGAAGTGGTACCAGCGCCGGATCACCCGTCACGTGCACGAGCTGGCCGAGGAGTTCGGCATCGGGCCCACGCGGGCGGCGGCCGCGCGACGGATCCGGCCGCCCGAGCCGGACGGCCCCGGGGCCGCGCACACCGCGCCCGCCGAGGGGCCCACCCAGCTGACCCTGCTCTGAGCGGCTGAGCGGCTGCCCGGCCGGGCGGCTGGGCGGCTTGGCCGTGAGCGGCGTGCCCCTTTCGGGTCATTTACCCCACCGGCGGCTTCCGGCAGGTGGTGATTTCGGGAACATGCGCCAAGGGCCACGGCCTGCGGGGCCCCGAACCCGCCGCTCTGGGAGGCCGGATGAAGAAACGCGCCGTCGCACTCTGCTCAGTCGCCGCCGCGACAGCCGCCATGGTCACGGCGGTGCCGACCGCATCGGGCACACCGGCGGCCCCCGGCGGCCCGTACGCCGTGCGCACCGGGCCCGGCCCCCTCGGCTGGAAGAAGTGCGCCACCGAGGAGTACCCGAAGCTCCAGTGCGCGTCCCTGAAGGTCCCGCTCGACCACCGCGATCCGCACGGCCGGAAGATCACCCTGGCCCTGTCCCGCGTCGCGCACTCCGGGAAGGCCTTCCAGGGGCCGCTCCTGGTGAACCCCGGCGGCCCCGGCGGCAGCGGGCTGACCATGGCCGGCTCCGTCGCCAAGTCGCTGCCGAAGAAGGTCGCCGCGCAGTACGACGTCATCGGCTTCGACCCGCGGGGCGTCGGCAGGAGCAAGCCCGCGCTGAACTGCCGCCCCGGGCACTTCACGCCCACCCGTCCCGCCTCCGTGCCGACGTCGGCGGCCGTGGAGCAGGCGAACGTGCACCGGGCGCGGGCCTTCGCCCGGGCCTGCGGCAAGAAGTACGGCGACGTCCTGCCCTTCATCGACAGCGTCAGCGCGGCCCGGGACCTGGACGCCGTCCGTGCCGCCCTCGGCGCCGAACGCATCAACTACTTGGGCTACTCGTACGGCACCTACCTGGGCGCGCTCTACGGCAAGCTCTACCCGCACCGGGTGCGCCGCATGGCGCTCGACTCCCTCGTCGACCCGACGGGCGTCTGGTACCACGACAACCTCCGCCAGGACTACGCCTTCGACGACCGCCACAAGGCGCTGATGGCCTGGATCGCCCGGCACCACGCGACGTACCACCTCGGCAAGGACCCCGCGAAGGTCGAGGCCCGCTGGAACGCGCTGCGCACGACGCTCGCCGAGAAGCCCGCGGGCAAGAAGGTGGGCGCCGCCGAGCTGGAGGACACCTTCCTGCCGGGCGGCTACTACAACGGCTACTGGCCCTACCTGGCCAAGGTGTTCGCGGCGTACGTGAACGACAAGGACGCCGTCCCGCTGGTCACCGCGTACGAGAACCTCGCCGCGGTCGACACCGCGGGCGAGAACGGCTACAGCGTCTACACCGCCGTGCAGTGCCGGGACGCCCACTGGCCCCGTGACGGACGCACCTGGCGCGAGGACAACGACCGGGTGCACGCGAAGGCCCCGTTCTCCACCTGGAACAACGCCTGGTACAACGCGCCGTGCGCGTTCTGGCCGACGCGCTCCCTGGTCCCGCCGGACGTCGCCACCTCCGCGCTGCCGCCCGTCCTGCTGTTCCAGGCGACCGACGACCCGGCGACGCCGTACGACGGCGCCATCGCCCTGCACCGCAAGCTGCGCGGCTCGCGCCTGGTGGTCGAGCGGGGCGGCGGCAACCACGGCGTCACCCTGAGCGGGAACGGCTGTCTGGACCGGCACCTGGCCGCGTACCTGACGTCGGGCAAGCTGCCGGACAGCGGCGGCGAGGTCGACGCGGTGTGCAAGGCCCAGCCGGACCCCGAGCCCCGCAACGCCACCCGCGCCGCCGACGACATCCCCCGCAGGGCGCTGCCGGTCGCCGGCCGCGGAGCGCCGTAGGCGTTCCGCACAGCCCCGCAGCCCCGCAGCCGGGGCGGGCGCGCGCCGCTCGCCCGCCCCGGCTCACTCCGGGAGCCTGGCCAGCGCCGCCGATGCCGCCGCCGCCAGGCGCGGGTGGCCGCGCGCGGCCGTCAGGACCGGCCTGGCCCTCGCGTCCCCGAGGGCTCCCAGCCCCTCCACGCACGCGAGCGCGATCTTGCCGTAGGGGTCGTGCGGGGCCAGCCTCCGCTGCAGGGTGGTGATCAGGGCGGGGGCCGACTCCGGGGCACGCAGCTCGGTGAGCAGGCGCACCGGGTACAGCGCGTAGGCGACGCGCAGTTCGTTGGTCGCGAGGGCCGCCGCCGCCCGCGCCGTGCGCGGATCGCCGAGCCGGGCCAGCGCGTGGGCCGCGGCGGCGCACCGGGGCGGGTCCCGGTGGTTGAGGAGGAGGACGAGCGACTCGAAGGCCCTGCGGTCCCCGGCGACGCCCAGCCTGAACGCCGCCAACTCCCGTGCCCACAAGGGCCGCCCGGGCGAGACGAGCACCTCGGCCAGCTCGTCGAGGTCACCGGTGGCGACCAGCCTCTCGTACTCCTTCGATCCACCCGCCTCGGCGCGTAAGCGTTCCGTCACCGTCCGCAACTCCTCATCCATGGCCGCGAGCCTAAGCCTTACCCAGCGGTCGCGATGTAGATCACAGACATCGGGAAACTTCCGGGACTGGCGCGCTCGTTACCCGCCGGTTAGTCTCATGTGAGCGGGGCACACTCCCCGTAGCAGTTCTTTCTCGCGGTGGCCTGGTGACGCAGCCGCCGCGAGCGCTGTGGTCGGTTCGGTACTTCATGTACCTCAGTACGACGTGGCCCCGGGACAGGGCCGGTCGGCTTCTCACCGGGCGTTCCCCTCGCGCCGCCCGGACGCGACAGGCATCACCTCCCGCCCGCCGTGCGGCAGCAGCCGCACCCGCGCGCGCCCCTCAGTCGTCACTCTCTTCCTGGAGTCCACGCATGGACACTCCCTTGAACACCGTCGCCGTCATCGGTCTGGGCACGATGGGCACCGGCATCACCGAGGTCCTGGCCCGCGCGGGCCGCGAGGTCATCGGCATCGACATCTGCCGGACCGCCGCGACCCAGGCCGTCGAGTCCCTGGAGGCCTCGACCGCCCGCGCGGTGCGCCGCGAGCGGCTCACCGAGGAGGAGCGCCGCGGCATCCTCGCCCGCGTCCGCACCTTCACCGACCTGCGGGCGGCGGCCGATGCCGACCTGGTCATCGAGGTCGTCCCGGAGTCGTACGAGATCAAGCAGCGGGTCGTGCGCGAGCTGGACGGCATCGTGCGCCCCGGCACGATCATCGCGACCGGCACCAACGCGCTGTCCGTGACCCGGCTCGCCGCCGAATCGCAGCGCCCCGAGCGGGTGTTGGGCCTGCACTTCTTCAACCCGGCGCCGGCGATGAAGCTCGTCGAGGTCGTCTCGTCCGTGCTGACCGCGCCCGCCGCCGTCGCCGCGGTGACCGACCTGGCGTACGCCCTGGGCAAGGAGCCGGTGGCGGTCGGCGACCGGCCCGGCTTCGTCGCCGACGGGCTGCTGTTCGGCTACCTCAACCAGGCGGCGGCGATGTACGAGGCGAAGTACGCCTCCCGCGAGGACATCGACGCGGCGATGAAGCTCGGCTGCGGCCTGCCGATGGGCCCGCTCGCGCTGCTCGACCTGATCGGCGTGGACACCGCCCGCACGGTCCTCGACGCCATGTACGCCGAGTCGCAGGACCGGCTGCACGCGCCCGCGCCGATCCTCAAGCAGCTCAGCGAGGCGGGGCTGACCGGCCGCAAGTCGGGCCGCGGCTTCTACACGTACGCCGCGCCGGGCGGCTCCGAGGTGGTGCACGACGCGCTGACCCCGCTGGAGGGCGAGGCGCGGCGGCCGGGCCGCGAGGTCCGCTCGGTCGGTGTCGCGGGCTCCGGGACGATGGCGTCGGGCATCGCGGAGGTCTTCGCCAAGGCGGGCTTCGACGTGGTGCTCGCCGCGCGCAGCGAGGAGAAGGCCGAGCGGGCCAAGGCCCGTATCGGCACGTCCCTGGCGCGCTCGGTCGACAAGGGAAGGATGACGGCCGAGGCCGCGGCGCAGGCACTGGAGCGGATCACGCCCGCCGGGTCGTACGAGGCGTTCGCCGACGTCGACCTGGCCCTGGAGGCCGTCGCCGAGGACCTGGAGATCAAGCAGGAGCTGTTCGCGACGCTCGACAAGGTCTGCAGGCCGGGCGCGATCCTCGCCACCACGACGTCCTCGCTGCCGGTCGTGGCCTGCGCCCGGGCCACCACGCGGCCGCGCGACGTGATCGGCATGCACTTCTTCAACCCGGCCCCGGCGATGAAGCTGGTCGAGGTGGTCCGCACCGTCGTGACCGACGACGACGTGCACGCCACGGTCCGCGAGGTCTGCACGAGGATCCGCAAGCACCCGGTGGACTGCGGCGACCGGGCGGGCTTCATCGTGAACGCGCTGCTGTTCCCGTACCTCAACAACGCGATCAAGATGGTGCAGGAGCACTACGCCACGCTGGACGACATCGACGCCGCGATGAAGCTCGGCGGCGGCTACCCCATGGGCCCCTTCGAGCTCCTGGACGTGGTCGGCCTGGACGTCTCGCTGGCGATCGAGAAGGTCCTGCACCGCGAGTTCCGCGACCCGGGCCTGGCCCCGGCGCCGCTGCTCGAGCACCTGGTGGCCGCGGGCTGCCTCGGCCGCAAGACGGGCCGTGGCTTCCGCGAATATGCCCGGCGCTGAGGCGGCCGAGGGGCGCAGGGGCGAACGGACGGACTGGGGCGGGCTGCTCGAACCCTCGGGCAGCCCCGTCCCTCAGGAGCACCTCGCCGCGCACATGCAGTACGTTCGTGGCATGTCCAAGGCCGTCAAGTCCTCACGCAACGCGACCCCCGACGCTCCGGAGAGCGCCGCGGGCAGCCGTGCCGCCGCCCAACGCCTCAAGATGCGCCGGGAGCTGGCGGCCGCGGCCATGGAGCTCTTCGCGTCCAAGGGCTACGAGGCGACGACGGTCGACGAGATCGCCGCCGCGGCGGGCGTGGCCCGGCGCACCTTCTTCCGCCACTTCCGCTCCAAGGAAGAGGCGATCTTCCCGGACCACGACGACACCCTGATCCGCGCGGAGGCGGTGCTGAACGCGGCACCGCCGCACGAGCACCCGCTGGACACGGTGTGCCGGGGCATCAAGGAAGTCATGAAGATGTACGCGGCCTCGCCCGCGGTCTCCGTGGAGCGCTACCGCCTCACCCGTGAGGTGCCCACGCTCCGCGAGCGCGAGATCGCCTCGGTGGCCCGCTACGAACGGCTCTTCACCCGCTATCTGCTCGGCCACTTCGACGAGCAGGCGCACCACGACGGCAACGACGATCCGCTGCTGGCCGAGGTCGCCGCCTCCGCGGTCGTCACCGCCCACAACCACGTCCTGCGGCGCTGGCTGCGGGCCGGCGGCCAGGGCGACGTGGAGAACCAGCTGGACCACGCGTTCGCGATCGTGCGCCGCACCTTCGGCAGCGGCATCGGCGCGGGCCGCGACACGCTGCCCGCCACGGCCGCGGCGACGGCGTCCACGCAGGGCGAGGTGCTCGTCACGGTGGCCCGGACGGACGCCCCGCTGGACGAGGTCATGCGGACCATCGAGAAGGCGTTGCGCGAGCGCCAGTAGTCACCCGTTTGACCCGTTTTGCCCGTGCCTTTTCAGGGGGCGCTACCGACCGGTAGCGCCCCCTTCCGCATGCCCGCCACCCCCTCTGACCTGCACTGATCGATCATCGGTCAAAAAATAATGGCACCCAGTGTCTTGCCCGTTGGCACGCGGTGCCATACGTTGATGTTGTCCGGGCGGCCGGCGTACAGGGATCTTGCGTACGTCGGCTGTCCCCACAAGCCACGGCTTGAGCGCCCGGACGCCTGCGTCACAGGCACCTCTCACGCCCCACCAAGGCGTCGCCGAGCACCACACCTCGCCGAACCGACGGCACACCCTCCACCGCAACTTCAGCACCCGACGCAACCCTCAAGAGCGTTCCCCTCAGACGCTTCTTCGCCGGAGGCAAAACCGTGAAGGAAATCCTGGACGCGATTCAGGCCCAGACCGTGACCGAGAGCGGCACCGCCGCCGTCACGTCCGCCGACTTCGCCGCTCTCCCCCTGCCCGAGTCGTACCGCGCGATCACCGTGCACAAGGACGACGCGGAGATGTTCGCGGGCCTCGAGACCCGCGACAAGGACCCCCGCAAGTCCCTCCACCTGGACGACGTGCCGATCCCGGAACTCGGCCCGGGCGAGGCCCTGGTGGCCGTCATGGCCTCCTCGGTCAACTACAACTCCGTGTGGACCTCGATCTTCGAGCCGCTGTCGACCTTCAACTTCCTGGAGCGCTACGGCCGGCTCAGCGAGCTCACCAAGCGCCACGACCTGCCGTACCACGTCATCGGGTCCGACCTGGCGGGCGTCGTGCTGCGCACCGGCCCGGGCGTGAACGCCTGGAACCCGGGCGACGAGGTCGTCGCGCACTGCCTCAGCGTCGAGCTGGAGTCCTCCGACGGCCACAACGACACGATGCTCGACCCCGAGCAGCGCATCTGGGGCTTCGAGACCAACTTCGGCGGGCTCGCCGAGATCGCCCTGGTGAAGTCCAACCAGCTGATGCCCAAGCCGGGCCACCTCAGCTGGGAGGAGGCCGCCTCCCCCGGCCTGGTGAACTCCACCGCGTACCGCCAGCTCGTCTCCCGCAACGGCGCCGGCATGAAGCAGGGCGACAACGTCCTGATCTGGGGCGCGAGCGGCGGCCTCGGCTCGTACGCGACGCAGTTCGCGCTGGCCGGCGGCGCCAACCCGGTCTGTGTGGTCAGCAGCCCCCAGAAGGCGGAGATCTGCCGCGCCATGGGCGCCGAGGCGATCATCGACCGCAACGCCGAGGGCTACAAGTTCTGGAAGGACGAGCGCACCCAGGACCCCAAGGAGTGGAAGCGCTTCGGCAAGCGCATCCGCGAGTTCACCGGCGGCGAGGACATCGACATCGTCTTCGAGCACCCCGGCCGGGAGACCTTCGGCGCCAGCGTCTACGTGACCCGCAAGGGCGGCACCATCACCACCTGCGCGTCCACCTCGGGCTACATGCACGAGTACGACAACCGCTACCTGTGGATGTCCCTCAAGCGCATCATCGGCTCCCACTTCGCCAACTACCGCGAGGCGTGGGAGGCCAACCGCCTGATCGCCAAGGGCAAGATCCACCCGACGCTCTCGAAGGTGTACCACCTTCAGGACACCGGCCAGGCCGCCTACGACGTCCACCGCAACCTCCACCAGGGCAAGGTCGGCGTCCTCGCCCTCGCACCCGAGGAAGGCCTCGGCGTGCGCGACCCGGAGCTGCGGGCCCGGCACATCGACGCGATCAACCGTTTCCGCAACGTCTGAACGCACTGAGGAGCAGCGGAACATGACAGAGCGCCAGAAGGACCGGCCGTGGCTCATGCGGACGTACGCCGGTCATTCCACGGCAGAGGCGTCCAACGAGTTGTACCGGCGCAACCTCGCCAAGGGGCAGACGGGCCTTTCGGTCGCGTTCGACCTGCCCACGCAGACCGGCTACGACCCCGACCACATCCTCGCCCGCGGCGAGGTAGGCCGGGTCGGTGTGCCCGTCTCGCACCTCGGTGACATGCGGCGGCTGTTCCAGGACATCCCCCTGGAGCAGATGAACACCTCGATGACGATCAACGCCACCGCCATGTGGCTTCTGGCGCTCTATCAGGTGGTCGCGGAGGAGCAGGGCGCGGACATCGCCGAGCTCCAGGGCACGACGCAGAACGACATCGTCAAGGAGTACCTCTCGCGCGGGACGCACGTCTTCCCGCCGGTTCCCTCGCTGCGCCTGACCACCGACATGATCACGTACACGGTGGCGCACATCCCCAAGTGGAACCCGATCAACATCTGCAGCTACCACCTCCAGGAGGCGGGGGCCACACCGGTCCAGGAGATCGCGTACGCGATGTCCACCGCCATCGCGGTTCTCGATGCCGTACGCGACTCAGGGCAGGTCCCCGAGGAGAAGTTCGGGGACGTCGTGGCCCGCATCTCCTTCTTCGTGAACGCCGGTGTGCGGTTCATCGAGGAGATGTGCAAGATGCGGGCGTTCGGGCGGATCTGGGAACAGATCACGCTCGAGCGGTACGGCATCGAGAACCCGAAACAGCGCCGGTTCCGCTACGGCGTGCAGGTCAACTCGCTGGGCCTGACCGAGGCCCAGCCGGAGAACAACGTCCAGCGCATCGTCCTGGAGATGCTGGCCGTCACCCTCTCCAAGGACGCACGCGCGCGTGCCGTGCAGCTGCCCGCCTGGAACGAGGCGCTGGGGCTGCCCCGGCCCTGGGACCAGCAGTGGTCGCTGCGCATCCAGCAGGTCCTCGCGCACGAGAGCGACCTCCTGGAGTACGAGGACATCTTCGCGGGCTCGCACGTCGTCGAGGCCAAGGTCGGCGCCCTCGTCGAGGAGGCGCTCACCGAGATGGAGCGCATCGAGAAGATGGGCGGCGCGATGGCCGCCGTCGAGTCCGGCTACCTCAAGTCGCAGCTCGTCTCCTCGCACGCCGAGCGCCGGGCGCGCATCGAGTCCGGCGAGGAGAAGATCGTCGGTGTGAACTCCTACGAGTCGACCGAGCCGAGCCCGCTCACCGCGGACCTGGACGCGGCGATCATGACGGTCGACCCCACGGTCGAGGCGCGTCTGGTGCGGGAGCTGGGACAGTGGCGCGACACCCGCTACCAGCCGCCGTTCAACCACCCGCGCCCCTGCAAGGCCCTGGAGCGCCTCAAGGAGGTGGCGGCCGGCACGGGCAACCTCATGGAGGCCACCCTGGAGTGCGCACGCGCCGGTGTGACGACCGGTGAGTGGGCCGGGGCCCTGCGGGAGGTCTTCGGGGAGTTCCGGGCGCCCACGGGCGTCTCCAGCGCCCCGGTGGCGGTCGTGGCGGAGGAGGGCTCGCCGCTCGCCCTGGTGCGCGAGAAGGTCGCGCGCACCGCCGAGGACCTCGGCGGCGGCCGGCTGCGCTTCCTGGTCGGCAAGCCCGGCCTCGACGGGCACTCCAACGGCGCCGAGCAGATCGCGGTGCGCGCCCGCGACGCCGGCTTCGAAGTCGTCTACCAGGGCATCCGCCTCACCCCCGAGCAGATCGTCGACGCGGCCCTCGCCGAGGACGTGCACGCGGTCGGCCTGTCCATCCTGTCGGGCTCGCACGCGGAGCTCGTGCCGGACGTGCTCGTGCGGCTGCGCGAGGCCGGCGCGCCCGACATCCCCGTCATCGCCGGGGGCATCATCCCCAACAAGGACGCCGAGACCCTGAAGGCGGCGGGTGTGGCCGCCGTCTTCACCCCCAAGGACTTCGGCATCACCGAGATCATCGGCCGTATCGTCGACGAGATCCGGAAAGCGAACCACCTCGACCCCCTGGAGGTCCCCGCATGACCGCGCCCATCAACCGTCTCCGTCCGCGCCGCTCGTGTCTGGCGGTACCGGGATCGAACCCGCGCTTTTTGGAGAAGGCCCAGGGCCTGCCCGCCGACCAGGTCTTCCTCGACCTGGAGGACGCCTGCGCGCCGCTCGCCAAGCCCGAGGCGCGGCACACCATCGTGAAGTTCCTCAACGAGGGCGACTGGACGGGCAAGACCCGGGTCGTGCGGGTCAACGACTGGACCACCGAGTGGACGTACCGCGACGTCGTCACGGTCGTCGAGGGCGCCGGCCAGAACCTCGACTGCATCATGCTGCCGAAGGTCCAGACGGCCGACCAGGTCGTCGCCCTCGACCTGCTGCTGACCCAGATCGAGAAGACGATGGGCTTCGAGGTCGGCAAGATCGGCATCGAGGCGCAGATCGAGAACGCGCGCGGCCTCAACAACGTCGACGCGATCGCCGAGGCCTCCCCGCGCGTGGAGACCATCATCTTCGGCCCGGCCGACTTCATGGCGTCCATCAACATGAAGTCCCTGGTCGTCGGCGAGCAGCCGCCCGGCTACCCGGCGGACGCCTACCACTTCATCCTGATGAAAATCCTCATGGCCGCCCGCGCCAACGACCTCCAGGCCATCGACGGCCCCTACCTGCAGATCAAGAACGTGGACGGCTACCGCGAGGTCGCGGGCCGCGCCGCCGCGCTCGGCTTCGACGGCAAGTGGGTGCTGCACCCCGGCCAGGTCGAGGCCGCCAACGAGGTCTTCTCCCCCTCGCAGGAGGACTTCGACCACGCCGAGCTGATCCTGGACGCGTACGAGTACTGCACGTCCGAGGCCGGCGGCAAGAAGGGCTCGGCGATGCTCGGCGACGAGATGATCGACGAGGCGAGCCGGAAGATGGCGCTCGTCATCTCCGGGAAGGGCCGTGCGGCCGGGATGACCCGCACGTCCAAGTTCGAGGCCCCGGAGGCGTAAGACACATGCAGTTCGGCCGCACCTACGAAGAGTTCGAAGTCGGCGCCGTGTACAAGCACTGGCCCGGAAAGACGGTCACCGAGTACGACGACCACCTCTTCTGCCTGCTGACCATGAACCACCACCCGCTCCACCTGGACAGCAACTACGCCGAGCGGACGACGGACTTCAAGAAGAACGTCGTCGTGGGCAACTACATCTACTCGCTGCTCCTGGGCATGTCCGTCCCGGACGTCTCCGGCAAGGCCATCGCCAACCTGGAGGTCGAGTCGCTCAAGCACGTGGCGCCGACCTTCCACGGCGACACGATCTACGGCGAGACGACCGTCCTCGACAAGACCCCGTCGAAGTCCAAGTCGGACCGCGGGATCGTGTACGTGGAGACCAAGGGTTACAAGCAGGACGGCACCTTGGTCTGCGTCTTCCGCCGCAAGGTGATGGTGCCCACCGAGACGTACATCAAGGAGCGCGGCGGCGAGCAGCCGGGCCGCCCGGAGCTGAACGCCCCTTCGAAGAGCACGGAGAAGCAGCCATGAGCCGACTCGCGCAGACCGCCGGTCTCACCGACATCCAGCAGGAGATCCTGTCCACGGTCAGGGACTTCGTCGACAAGGAGATCATCCCGGTCGCGACCGACCTGGAGCACCGTGACGAGTACCCGCAGCAGATCGTCGACGGCCTCAAGGAGTTGGGCCTGTTCGGGCTCATGATCCCGGAGGAGTACGGCGGTCTGGGCGAGTCGCTGCTCACGTACGCGCTGTGCGTCGAGGAGATAGCGCGTGGCTGGATGTCGGTCTCCGGCATCATCAACACCCACTTCATCGTCGCCTACATGCTCAAGCAGCACGGCACGCAGGAGCAGAAGGAGACGTTCCTGCCGCGGATGGCGGCCGGCGAGGTGCGCGGCGCGTTCTCCATGTCGGAGCCCGGCCTCGGCTCCGATGTGTCGGCGATCACCTCCAAGGGCGTCAAGGACGGCGACGAGTACGTCCTCAACGGTCAGAAGATGTGGCTGACCAACGGCGGCACGTCGACCCTGGTGGCCGTTCTGTGCCGAAGTGACGAAGGACACCCCGAAGGCACCGCCCCGCACAAGTCGATGACGACCTTCCTCGTGGAGAAGGAGCCCGGTTTCGGCGAGGTCCGCCCCGGCCTCACCATCCCCGGCAAGATCGACAAGATGGGTTACAAGGGCGTCGACACGACCGAACTCATCATGGACGGGCTACGAATTCCGGCCAATCGCGTGCTCGGCGGCACGACCGGACGAGGTTTTTACCAAATGATGGACGGCGTCGAGGTCGGGCGCGTCAATGTCGCGGCACGTGGCTGCGGCGTCGCTCAGCGTGCCTTTGAGCTGGGCGTCTCGTATGCCCAGCAACGCCACACTTTCGGCAAGGCGATCGCCCAGCACCAGGCGATCCAGTTCAAGCTGGCCGAGATGGCTACCAAGGTCGAGGCCGCCCATGCGATGATGGTGAATGCAGCGCGCAAAAAGGACTCCGGGGAGCGAAACGACCTCGAAGCAGGGATGGCGAAGTACCTCGCCTCCGAGTACTGCAAGGAAGTCGTGGAGGACGCGTTCCGGATTCATGGTGGCTACGGCTTCTCGAAGGAGTACGAGATCGAGCGTCTCTACCGGGAGGCACCGATGCTGCTGATCGGTGAAGGTACCGCCGAGATCCAGAAAATGATCATTGGCCGACGACTACTCGAAGAGTATCGATTCCAGGGCTAGATGCCCGGTTTGGGCCGCTTTCGCCGAGAAGAAGATCACACCCTGTCAACACTCTTCGGCCGCCGACTCGGCTTCCTGGCTTGCCCAGTTGTGGCTCGCAACCGATAGCATCCGGAAAAAGCCGCCGTCCCCCGTTCACTGCGCGGCATCATCCGCTACGAAGGTCATCCATGCCCCACAGCCAAACCTCTGCACCACGCGACGGCATTCTTCAGGGACGCCTTGCTCGCGGAGCATCGCCGTGGCTCCTGCCGACCGTCGCCACCGCGGCACTCAGTCTCGCCCGTGCGCGTCGCTCCAAGGGCGCCGCGGCCGTCGCCGTACCCGCCACCGCACTGGCGGCGGGCATGCTGTGGTTCTTCCGCGACCCCGAGCGCGAGATCGCTCAGGGCCGGGTCATCTCCCCCGCCGACGGTGTGGTGCAGAGCATCATGCCGTGGAAGGACGGGCGTACCCGCGTCGCCATCTTCATGAGCCCGCTGAACGTCCACGTCAACCGCGCGCCCCTCGCCGGCACGGTGACGTCCGTGGAGCACATCCCCGGCGGGTTCGTCCCGGCGTTCAACAAGGAGAGCGAGAACAACGAGCGCGTTGTCTGGCACTTCGACACCGAGCTCGGCGACATCGAGATGATCCAGATCGCGGGCGCGGTCGCGCGGCGCATCGTGCCGTACGTGCCGCAGGGCACGAAGGTGGAGCAGGGCGAGCGGATCGGCCTGATCCGTTTCGGCTCGCGCGTCGACATCTACCTCCCCGAGGGTGTCGAGGTGGACGTCGAGGTCGGTCAGAAGACCGTGGCTGGGGTGACTCGCATTGACCGTGGTTGATCCAGAGACACAGGCGGGCTGGGTGCCCGAGGCCGCGGAGGACGAGGCCGACGAGGAGATGCCTCTCTCACTCCGCCTCTCGATAGCGGACACCCTCACGCTCGGTAACGCCACGTGCGGGTTCATGGCGGTGTACTTCACTACCACGGGCATCCTCATCCCGCACCTCCAGGGCAGCAACGAGAGCGGCATGGCGCGGCACTCCGCCGCGACCGCCGTGATCCTGATGCTCTGCGCGGCCGTCTTCGACCTCTTCGACGGACTCGTCGCCCGCAAGCTGCGGTCCTCGCCGATGGGCGCGGAGCTCGACAACCTGTCGGACCTGATCAGCTTCGGTCTGGCGCCGGCGTACTTCGTCCTCGTCTACGGCATGGTCGCCGACGACGCCCACCAGCGGGTGGCGGCGGTCGGCGCGATCGTCGTGCTGCTGGCGGTGGTGCTGCGGCTTGCGCGGTTCAGCTGCGTGACCGTGAAGGACGGCACCTTCCAGGGCATGCCGTCGCCGTTCGGCGCGCTGACGGTCGTCTCGATCGTGCTCCTGGAGCTGCCCTTCGTGGCGACGCTCCTGGCGATCATCGGCACGGCCTGGCTCATGGTCAGCCGCGTCGAGTACCCGAAGCCGCGGGGCCCCCTCGCGGTGGCCATGCTGTCGTGGATCGTCGCCGCCATGGGGCTGCTCGCGGCCTGGGCGTTCGACGCCCCGGGCGGCCAGGTGCTGCTACAGACCGGCTGCGCCCTGCAGGTCGTCCTCGGCGCGGTGATCCCCCTCTTCGCCACGGCCCGGAGGGTGAACAACTTCCGGGACAACCGGCGTGAGGCGCGCGCGGCCCAGTTGCCGTAACGGCGCGGGGCCCGAGCGGCGCCCGAGCGGATTCAGGGGCCCGGACCATTGGTCCGGGCCCCTTCGCGTACCCCCAGTCACCCTCCGGGCCCGCCCTCAAACGCCGGACGGCCCGGACGTTCCCGGGCTGACCAGGACCTTCACGTGGTCCGCCGGATGTGTGAGCGTCTCCATCGCCGCGCCGACACCGGCGCGGCCCACCGTCCCCGTGATCAGCGCCGCCGCGTCCACGCCGCCGGCCGCGATGCGGTCCAGGGTGCGGGCGAACTCCCGCGGCGGATAGGTCATGCACATGGTGACCGTGATGTCCTTGTAGATGCCGACCACGGGACGGAAGACGTCCTCCGTCATGCATGCGCCGATCAGCAGGACCCGGGTGGTGCGCGGGGCGCGGTGCAGGATCGTGTCGAGCATGCCGGGCCGGCCCGAGCACTCGTACACGGACAGTGACTGCCCGGGGGCGCTCTCCTGCCGCCAGACGTCGAAGGGGTCGCGCGTGGCCGGATCCACCACCGTGTGCGCTCCGAAGCGCCCGGCCAGTTCCCGTCGGCGCGCGGTGGGCTCCGAGACGACGACCGGGGCCACGCCCCGCTCGACGAGCGCCGCGGTGGCGCCCAGGCCGATGGGGCCCGCGCCCAGGACCACGGCGCCCGAGCCCGGGGCGGGGTCCGCCCGCGCCACGTTGCCGAAGCCGACGGCGAGCGGCTCGGTGAGGGCGGCGACGTGCGGCGGGACGTGGTCGGGGACCGCCACGAGCGCGGCCTCCTGCAGCGTCATGCGCTCCCCGAAGCCGCCGGGGAAGGTCGTGGAGTAGCCGATCGTGCGCAGGGTCCCCGAGGCGTCCAGGGCCCAGGGCAGACCGACGACGACCTTGTCCTGCCACGGCCCCGGGCTCAGCACGCGCGCGCAGAACTCGTGGCCCATGACCAGGTCCGCGTCCGGGTCGAAGAGGAAGGCCGCGGTGTCCGAGTCGCGGGAGGCGGCCAGGAAGTCGTCCGTGTGGCGGGCCGCCGAGAGGTCCGAGCCGCAGATGCCGGTGGCCAGGGTCTCGGCGCGCACCTGCCCCGGCCCCGGCGCGGGCGGCTCGGGGACGTCGTCCTCGACGAAGCGCCCCGCGCGCAGGACCGCCGCCCTCATGGCGCGTCCCCGGCCGCTCCCGGCCCCGTCCCGGCCCCGGGGCCCGTGTGCGCCCGCCCGGCCCCCGCGGGGTCGCGGACGGCCGCCTCGATCGCCTGGTGCGTCACCCGCATGAAGCGCTCGCTGTGTGCGCGGGCCCACTCCATGGACGCCCGCCGGTCCCGGTTCGCGCCGGTGAAGTGCGGCACCACGTACTCGGCGAACAGCTCGTAGCTGCGCCGCTTCGCCTCCGGCGTGCTCATCGGCAGGTCGAGCAGGAGCAGCGTGCCGAAGCCGCCGGACGCCCCGGCCAGTGCCTCGATACGGGCGATCGCGTCCGCCGGGGTGCCGACGGTCGCGACGCCGAAGATGGGGAACCCCTCGTGGGTCCAGCGGTCGACCGCGTCCGCCGCCCGGTGCCCCCAGGGCAGCGTCGTACCGGAGAGCCCCTCCAGGTAGCGGACCATGTGCAGCACGCCGTACGCGGCCTGGGCGCGCGCGTCGGCCGCGCTCTCGGCCAGGTGCATCGGCACGACGAGCCGCCAGGCCGCGCGGTCGGGGGTGTGGCCGTGCTCGGCGCAGGACTTCTCGTACGCGGCCCAGTTGCCGTTCAGCGCGGCGAACCCGGCGGGGTCGGCGGCTGCCAGGGAGAGCAGGCCGATGCCGTGCCGGCCCGCCTGCACGGAGCCGGACGGCGAGACCGTGGACGCCACCGCCATCTCCACGCCCCCAGGCGCGAAGGAGCGCAGCTGGAGCCTGGCCTCGGCCAGCTCGAACCAGTCCGTGCGCCGCGTGACCGTCTCCCCGCGCAGCAGCCGGACGACCGCGTCCAGCGCCTCGGCCATCATCGCCCGCTGCCGCATCGGGTCGATGCCCATCATGAACGCGTCCGAGGCGAGCTGGCCGGGGCCCGCGCCGAACATCACGCGGCCCCGCGTCTGGTGGTCGAGCTGGCGGATGCGGTCCGCGAGGATGAGCGGGTGGTGGTACGGCAGGGAGTTCACGCCGGTGCCGAGCCGGATGCGGCGGGTGTGCTCGGCCGCGGCGGCGATGAAGACCTCCGGCGACGCGACGGTCTCGTAGCCCGCGGAGTGGTGCTCGCCGATCCACGCCTCGTCGAAGCCGAGCCCGTCGAGGTGGCGCACGAGGTCGAGGTCGCGGCGCAGATGCAGCGCGGGGCTGCCGTCGAGGCCGTGGTACGGGGCGATGAAGGTGCCGAAGCGGGTGGGGCCCTGGTGATCCATGCGGACGCCTTCCGTGGACGATGACACCGGACGTAACATCGAGCACTCGAATTCTTACGTCCTATACCGGGGCGTCGAAGAGGTCAACAGGCGTGAGGGGGAGCTGCGTTGGAGACTCCGCGCACCCGTCGGCGCACGGACGGCTCGCCCAGCGCGCGCACCCTGCTGCTGACGGTCCTCGGCGAGTACGTGCGCCATGCGGGCGAGGCGCGGGTCTGGTCGCGTGCCGTCGTCGACGCGCTGGCGGCCTGCGGGACCGGCGAGGCGGCGACGCGGCGGGCGCTGGCCCGGCTCGTGGCCGAGGGCTGGTTGGGCACGGAGCGGGCGGGCCGCTGGACGGTCCTCGTCCTGGAGCCGCGCCTGGTCGCGCTGCTCACGGCGTGGACGCGGCGCCTGGAGCGCGCGACCGGGGAGACGCCGTGGCAGGGCGCGTGGCAGCAGCTGGTGCTGCACGGGCCCGCGCAGGGCCGGGCGCTGGTCGAGGAGCAGCTGGCGTTCGAGGGGTTCGGGCGGCTGGGTCCCGGGGTGTGGATCGCGGCGGACGCGGGGGGCGTGGCCGCCCTCGATGCGCTGTTGCGGGAGCAGGGCGTCGCGGCGCACGCGACCTGGCTGGTCTCGCGCGCCGACGACGACGGGGAGCTGGTCGGCCGGGCCTGGGACCTGGCGGCGGTGCGGGCCGCGCACGAGGCGTTCGTCGGACGCTTCGCCGGAGTGCGCGCCGGCACGGACGAGGAGGCGTTCGTGCTGCGCACGCGGCTGGTGCACGCGTGGCGCGGCACGTTCGCACGGGACCCGCGCCTGCCGGCGGCGCTCCTGCCGCCGGGGTGGCCGGGGCTGGTGTCGACGAAGCTCTTCGTCGACACCTGGCGTGCGCTGCGGGGCCCCGCCGACCGCCACTGGCGGCGGCTCGCGCGGGACCCGCGCGGGTGAGTCACTCCCCCGCCGTGTACCCCTGGGCCGCGTCGGCCGCGCCGGGCTCGCGCACGACCTTCATGCCGCCGACCGCCTTCTTGTCCGGCTGCAGGATCACGCTCTCCTTGGAGGAGGGCGCCTTGGGGTCGGTGAAGTCCTGGGCGACCCCGAAGCCCGCGTCGAAGTCGTCGATCGTCAGGAGGGCCTTGTCGACGCCCTCGCGCGTGAGGTCCTTGGCGGTGCAGGCCTTCTTCAGGGCCTCGCCGAACAGGGACGCCGCGGTCCAGCCCGCCACGACGCCGTTGTCCAGGGAGTCCTTGGGGTGGGCCTTCCGGTAGTCGGCGACGAGCTTCTTCGCGGCGGCCGTGTCCGCGCCGATGGGCAGCGTCGGCGAGGCGACGTAGTAGTTCTTCGACAGGGCGGGTCCCGACTGGGTGGCGAGGAGCTGCGGGGCGAACGCCGAGTTGTTGCCGATGACCGGGACGTCGAAGCGTCCGGCCGCCGCGACGCCGACCAGGGACGCGGCCTGGCGGGGGCCCGCGCTGATCACGACGGCCTTGACGCCCGCCTTCTTCAGGGCGGAGACCTGTGCGGTCATGTCGTTGTCCGTCGGCTTGATCTTCTGTTCGACGACGGTCAGCCCGGCCGCCTTCGCCATGTGCTGCGAGCCCTTGAGGGCGCTCTCTCCGTAGTCGCCCTCGAAGTAGACGTGGCCGAGCTTGTCGCCCTTCTTGAGCCCCTTCTCCTTCATCAGGAAGTCGATCGCGTTGATCGTCTCCAGGTCGTACGTCGAACCGACCACGCGCACGTACGGGCTGCCCAGCAGGTTCGACGACCAGGCCTGCGGCAGGACGAGGCCCTTGTTGCCGTCGACGCGCTGCTTGACGGCGGCCACGAACGGGGAGCCGATGAACTGGGCGAAGCCGAGGACCTTGGGCTCCAGCTCGGTGTAGGCCGCGACGGCCTTCTGCGGGTCGTAGCCGTGGTCGCGGACGGTGAGCTTCAGCTTGCGGCCGCAGATGCCGCCGTCCGCGTTGGTCTGCTCGACGTAGAGCTGCTGGGCCTGGGTGACGCTCTTGCCGAGGGTCGCGTAGACGCCGGTCATGTCGGTGAGCACGCCGAGGTCGATGGTCCGGCCCGTGACGCCGTCACCGGTCTTGACCCCGCCCGCACCGCCGCCTGGGCCGTCGTCGTCCTTCGCCTTGGAGCTGCACGCGCCGAGCGCGAGAAGCGCCGCGAGGACCGTGACGGCCGCCGTGGTGCGGGTCCCGGTCGACCTGGTGGTCCGTGTGTTCATGCTTCCTCCCCTGGAGTGCCTGGAGTTGCCTTGCTGCGCCGGTCGGCGATGCGCACCAGGCCGCCGGGCAGGAAGAGCACCACCGCCACGACGGCGGCGCCGTACAGATAGCGGGACGCCTCGCCCGGCGAGATCCCGCCGGTGCCGGGCGCCGAGACGAGCGGCAGGGCGTCGCTGTACCTGCTGAGCAGCTGGGGCAGCAGGGAGACGAGGGCGGCGCCCGCCACCGCTCCGGCCACCGAGCCGAGCCCGCCGATGACGATCATCGCGAGGTACTCCAGGGAGAGCGTCATGCCGAAGTAGTCGGGCACGGTGCGCTGGAAGACCAGGGCGAGCAGGACGCCGGCGAGGCCCGCGTACATGGACGACAGGACGAAGACCCCGGCGCGGTAGCGGGCCACCGGCACGCCGATGACGCCCGCGGCGACGCGGTGGTCGCGGATGGCGTTCATGGCGCGGCCCGGACGGCCGCGCAGCACGCCCCGGGCGAACAGTCCGCAGCCGAGGAGCAGCACGAGACCCGCGTACCAGAGCTTCTCCGCGGCGCCGAACGGGACGGCGGCGACGAGGGTCTCGCTCTCGTCGAAGGTGACGCCGAAGAGGTTCAGGGGCGGTACGTCACGTCCGTTGGAGCCGCCCGTCAGGTCGTGCGCGTTGAAGAGCACGTGCTGCCCGATGAAGATCAGCGCGAGCGTCGCGATGCCGAGGTAGGCGCCGCTGAGGCGGCCCGCGATGGGGCTGAAGAGGCCGCCCGCGAGTCCCGCGATCGCCACCGCGAGGGTCGCGGCGAGCCAGGTCGGCAGGCCGAGCCCGGTCAGTCCGTCGCCGCCGTCCCCGGCCAGGACGCAGTACCCGTACGCCCCGACGGCGAGGAAGAAGGCGTGTCCCATGGACAGCTGGCCGGTGGCGCCGGTGAGGAGGTTGATGCCGATCGCGCCGATGGCGGCGGCCATTGCGAACAGGCCCGCCTGGAGCCAGAAGCGGTCCAGGTAGAACGGCACGGCGAGCAGGACGACGGCGCAGACGGCCCACAGGTAGGTGCGGGGGCGGCCGAAGGGGGTCCGGCGGGCCGTGGTGGCGGGTGCGGCGGCTTCGGTGACGTCAGACACGGGCGAGCTCCTTCGTGCCGAAGAGACCGGCGGGCCGCATCAGCAGGATGGCGGTCATGACGAGGTAGGGCGCGAGGTCGCCGAGTCCCCGGCCCAGGAAGCTGAGTTCGCTCTGGTAGCCGGTGGCGAGGGACTCGGTGATGCCGACCACCAGGCCGCCGACCAGGGCGCCGGTCGTGGAGTCGAGGCCGCCGAGGATCGCGGCGGGGAACGCCTTCAGCGCCGCGAGGGACGTGGCCCGTTCGAGCCCCGGGGTCGGGAAGACGGTGAGGAAGAGGGCGGCCACGGCGGCGAGCGCGCCGGCCACCGCCCAGGCCCCGAGCGAGACCCTGCCGAGCCTGACGCCCATCAGCGCGGCGGTCTCCGGGCTCTCGGCGGCGGCCCGCATCGCCACGCCCCACGAGGTGTACCGGAAGGCGAGGAGGAAGACGGTGATGAGCAGCGCGGCCGCGACGAACGCCGCGATGCGGGTGTGCGCGAGCGAGATCGGGCCGACGGTCAGGACGTCGTCGCCCCAGGGGTCGCCGAGCGGCAGGACGTCGGTGCCCAGGCGCCGGGTGAGCTCGGTGGTGAGCAGGATGTCGACGCCGATGGTGACGATGGCGAGCACGCTGTGGTCGGTGCCGCGGTAGCGGCGCATGACGAGGAACTCGACGGCCGCGCCGACCACCGCCGCCCCCGCGATGCCGACCAGGAGGGCGGGCCAGAAGCCGAGGTCGTCGTGGAGCGAGGCGGTGAGGTAGCCGCCGGCCAGGAGCAGCGAGGCGTGCGCGAAGTTCACCACCTCGGTGGCGCGGAAGATGACGACGAAGCCGAGGGCGATGAGGGCGTAGACGGATCCCAGCGAGACGCCGTTGAGCAGGAGTTCGGTGAAGGTGGTCATCCCCGGGCCTCCCCTTCGCCCGGCCGGCCGGTCCGGGGTCCGGTGTCCCGCGGGCCGTCCGGTCCGCCGTCCTCGCCCAGGTAGGCGCGGACGACCGCCGGGTCGCGCTGGACGTCCGCGGGTGCGCCGGAGGCGATCCGGCGTCCGAAGTCGAGTACGGTCACCGCGTCCGCGAGCCGCATCACCACCCCCATGTCGTGTTCCACCAGGACGATCGAGATGCCGAGGCTGTCGCGGACGCCCGCGATGACGGCCGCGGTGCGCCGCCGCTCGTCGGCGGTCATGCCGGCGACGGGCTCGTCGAGGAGCAGCAGGCGCGGCTCCATGCACAGGGCGCGGGCGAGCTCGGCGAGTTTCTGCTGGCCGTAGGGCAGGGCGCCCGCGGGCTGGCCGAGTTGGCGTTCCAGGCCGACGAACGCGGCGATCTCGCGGACGCGTTCGCGGTGGCGGCGCTCCTCGCGGGCGGCCGAGGGGAGCCGCAGGCCCGCGGCGACGAAGCCGGTGCGGGTCAGCCGGTGGCGGCCGAGCAGCAGGCTGTCGGCGACGGTGGCGCGCGGCGGCAGGGCGAGGTTCTGGAAGATCCGGGCGACGCCGAGGCCCGCGATGCGGTGCGGTCGCATCCCGGTGAGTTCGTGGCCGCCGAAGCGGACGCTGCCGCCGGTGGCGCGGTAGACGCCGGACAGGACGTTGAAGCAGGTCGACTTGCCCGCCCCGTTGGGCCCGATGACGGCGTGCACGGTGCCGGGGTCGACCGTGAAGCCGACGGCGTCCAGGGCGGTGAGCCCGGCGAAGCGGACGGTCAGGCCGGTGACTTCCAGGGGTGGCACGGACGTGCTGGCGTCCGGCGCCGTGACAGGGTCGTACCCGCTCATGAGGTGGCCTCCCAGCGGGGCAGGGCGGGCAGGGCGCCCAGGCCCCGTGAGGCGTCGTCGGCGGCGTCCTCGTCGACCACGCCCAGGTAGCGGCGGCGCACCTCGTCGGAGGCGGCGAGGTCGTCGGCGGGCCCGGCCAGGGCGACCTCGCCGACGTCGAGGACGTACGCGGTGGAGGCGAGGCGCAGCGCGAGGGCGGCGTTCTGCTCGACCAGGAGGACCCCGGTGCCCTGGGCGTTGATCTCCCGGATGGTGTCGGCGATGCGGGCGGCCATCAACGGCGCCAGTCCCAGGGACGGTTCGTCCAGGAGGAGCAGCCGCGGGGAGGCCATGAGGGCCCTGCCGACCGCGAGCATCTGCTGCTCGCCGCCGGAGAGCAGTCCGGCGCGCTGGGCGCCGCGGTCGGCGAGGACGGGGAAGAGGTCGTGCACGCGCCGCAGGGCGTCCGCCTTGGCGGCGCGGGACCCGGTGGAGCCGAGCGCTCCCGCGCGCAGGTTGTCGGTCACCGTCATCCGGGCGAACACCCGCCTGCCCTCGGGCACCTGGGAGATCCCGGCGGCCACCACCCGGTCCGGCGCGAGGCCGTCGACGCGCCGCCCGTCGAAGTGGATGCTGCCCGAGGTGAGCGTCCCGCCCTGGAAGGAGAGGGTGCGCGAAACGGCGCGCAGCAGCGTGGACTTGCCCGCGCCGTTGCCGCCGAGCACGGCGACGACGGCCCCTTCGGGCAGGTCGAGCGAGACCCGGCGCAGCGCCCGCACGGGGCCGTAGCCGACGGACACGTCCCGCACGACGAGTCCCGTCCCGCGCCCACCGGGACCGGCCTTGCCTGTGCCTCCCACATCGGACCAACCCACGTGCCGTCCCCTCGTCCCGCACGGCCCGTCCGCCGTCGCGTGGCGCTCACCCCAGCACCGCGGGACCGGCCCGTCCACGGGCAGCCGGGGAAACGCTGCGGGAGACCAGCGGGGACGCCCCCCGGTTGTGCACGCGCACAACACCGCGTGTCAGGGGCCTGCGGGCGGCGCCGGCCGGTGGCATCCTCCGCAGCAACGCCGTCCCGACGGCGACCTGGAGCGCGCGGCGGCGGGAGGGGAACGATGACCGGGCCCACGAACGGGCGCAGGCCTCGGACCGGGCACGACTGGAAGCTCCTCAAGGAGGCGTGCACGGCTCTCCTGCCCCGCCTGCCCGAGCTGGTCGACGAGCACCTGCGCCAACTCGTCGAGCACTCCACGGTGTACGGCCGTGTCCTGCCGTACGACCTGCAGTGGCGGGAGGCCGAGGAGGCCATGCGGATCGGCATCGAGACGATCTCGGCGCCGCGGGCCTCGCCGCGCCGCGATCTGGAGTACGCGGAGGAGGCGGGCCGGCGCCGGGCCCACCAGGGGCTGCCGCTGGACCTGTTGGTGCACGCGTACCGCTCCGCGGGCTATCTGGTGTGGGACTCGCTCCTGGAGGGCACGGCGGGCAAGGAGCCCGAGAAGCTGGCGGTCCTGATGCGCTCGGCGACGATGGTGTGGTCGGCGGTGGACGCGCAGGCAGCTGCGGCGTCCGACGCGTACCGCGCCACGGAGCTCGAACTGCGCCGGCGCACGGACGAGCAGTCGCAGGCGCTGCTCGACGCGCTCCTGGAGGGCCGTTCGGCGCCCGGCCTCGCGGCGCGGGCGGCTGCCGCGCTCGACCTGCCCGAGCAGGGCCCGTACGCCGTGGTGGTGCTGCGCGTGGAGCGGCGCGACGGGCGCGAGACGTTCCACCGGCAGATCCAGCGGGCCGGGTTCCGCTTCATCTGGCGCATGCGGACGGACTGCGAGGTCGGCGTGGTCGCGCTGGGGGCGGCGGAGCAGGGCGAGGCGGGCGGCCTGGACGGGCTGGCCCGGCTGCTCGACGGGCGGTGCCCGGGGCCCGGCGGGATCAGTCCCGTGGTCGGCGGCCTGGCGGAGCTGGGGCATGCGCGGCGGCTCGCGGAGCTGGCGCTGCGCACCTGTCCGCCGGACGCGACCGGGATCGTACGGCTCGACCGGCGGATGCCGACGGCGCTGGTGGTCAGCCAGCCGGAGCTGGCGGGGCGGCTGGTGACGGACGTGCTCGGCGAGGTCCTGACGCTCGAACCCGCCGACCGGGCGGTGCTGTTGGAGACGCTGGACGCGTGGCTGGCCTGCGAGGGGTCGGCGGGGCGGGCCGCGGGGCGGCTCTACTGCCACCGCAACACGGTGTTCAACCGCCTGCGCCGCCTGGAGCAGTTGACCGCGCGGTCGCTGACCCGGCCGCGGGACCTGGTGGAGGTGGCGCTCGCGGTGGAGGCGCACCGGCTCGCGCAGGGGGCCCGCCCGGCGTGAACCGGACGGGCCCCTGTGCGCGGTGCCGGTCAGGCGCTGATCAGGTCCTGGAAGGCGGTGGTCGTCTCGGCCGCCGACCTGCCGAAGGGTGCGTCGAAGTTCCAGACGAGGAAGAGCAGGAAGGCGATCAGGGCGCTGAACGTCCCGGCGAGCAGCAGCTCTCTGGACGAGCGTCTGATCTGCAGCATGAAGATCAGGCCGACGGTGACGAGCGCCCCGGCGACCAGGCCGAACCAGACCACGCCGGGCAGGGTCTCCTCCGCGTTGTCCGCGCGGGCCCTGCGGGCCTCGTCGGCGGCGGCGACCTGGTCCAGGAGCGGCTGGTAGGTCTGTGCCTCCAGCTCGCTGGCGGGCGGGCGCGCGGCGATGTCCCTGCGCAGGGTGTCCAGGAGCTCGCCGCCCCGGTCGGTGAGCTCGTGCTCCTCGATCATGCGCGGCCACTCGACGGAGGTGACGTGCTCGCTGTAGCGCCGCACGTCCTGCTCGATGCGCTCGCGCTCCTGCGCCGGGTAGACCTGGGCGCGGCTGTTGATCTCGTGCAGCGCCTGCGCCTCCTGGCGGGTGCCGTCCTCGGCGGCGCCGCGGGCCTCCCAGACGCCGGCGATGGCGAGGCCGAGGACGATCGCGTAGACGACGCCGACCATCATCACCATGTACTCGAGCACGTCGGGGGTCTGGCTGGGGTCGTCGTCCTCGGGCACGCGGCGGTGCCGGAGCACGGTGACGGTCAGCACGACCGCGCAGGCCAGCACCATGGCAAGGCCGAGTACGAACCATTCCGTCACGATACGAACCATTCGGTCACGAGGGGCCTCCGGAGGGCGGGTTGGGGCGGGAGCGGGCACCGGACGCGGCGGAGCGGGACCGCGGGCGCAGCAGTGCGGCGGCGAGGACCGCGGGGGTGGTGACGACCATGGTGGTGGTGACCATGGACCGGCCGCCCACGCGTTCCGCCGCCTCGGCGGCGCGGTACCCCGGCGCCCCGAAGGACGGCCGGGGCGGCGGGGCGGGCGCGGGCCGTGCGGGCCGCGCCCGGGACTCCAGGCGTACGGGGACGAGGAGCTCGCGCACGCGGGGCGGGGCCGGGCGCTCCGGGGGCGCGGGGTGCGCGGCGGGCGCGGGGGGCGCCGCCGGCGGGCCGGGGTGCGGCTCGGGCGGCTCCGGGCGGTGCGGGCCGGGGTGCGTCGGCCGCGTCGGCGGGGAACCCGCGCGCGCGTCGACGGCGGGGCGGGGCGCGGTCCGCGGCGCCGCGTCGGGCTCCGTCGCCCCGGCACCGCCCGGCAGGTCCTCGCGGCAGATCTCCAGCCGCTCCGACAGGGCGACACCGAGCGCCTCGACGTGCGCGTCGACGGTCAGGCCACCCACCGGACACAGCGTCGCGACGACGCCGAGACCGCCGAGCCGCACCCAGCCGGTCAAGATCGACTCCTCATCACGCCCTGAAGAAACGATCACGTGCCCGGTACGACACGGGTGGGGGCGTGGGGCGTATGAGTGAGCGGGGGCAAATGGGGCGAAGGGGCGCGACTCGGGTGGGACAGCCACTACGGCAGCCGCCCTGCGGAACCGCCGATGGGGCAGCCCCCGGAACCGGCGACGGGGCGGAGCGCGTCGCCCACGCGGCGGGGCGCCCGGCCCGGGGCGGGGCCGGGCGCCCCGGAGGCGCTGAGGGGGCGGGTCAGGCCAGGAAGTCCCGCGCGATGCCTTCCGCGACGGTCTCCAGGATCGGGCCCGCCTCCGCGATGCAGCGCTGCACGTCCAGCTCGACGTCGGTCAGGGCGTACGCGCGGCGGATGCCCGCCTTGCCGAGGACCTCCGGGGCCAGGGCGAGGCGGCCGCAGACCGCGACGACCTCGACGCCCGCGGCGCGCGCGGCGGCGGCCACCCCCGCGGGGGCCTTGCCGTGCAGCGTCTGCTCGTCGAGCGAGCCCTCGCCGGTGATGACGAGGGTGGCCCGCTCCAGCGCGGGCGCGAAGCCCAGCACGTCGAGCATGACCTCGATCCCGGGCCGGAAGCCCGCCCCGAGCCCGACCAGCGCGCCGTACCCGATGCCGCCCGCCGCACCCGCGCCCGGCGACTGCGCGTACTCGGCGGCCTTGGGGCCGATGGCCTTCTCCAGGACCGTGGCGAAGTGGGCGAGCGCGGCGTCCAGCGCGGCGACGTCCGCGGGCTCCGCGCCCTTCTGCGGCCCGTACACCGCGGGCGCGCCCTTCGGCCCGGTCAGCGGGTTGTCGACGTCGCTGGCCAGGACGATCTCGACGTCCTTCAGGCGCGGGTCGAGGCCCGACAGGTCGGCCGTGGCGAGGTCCTTGAGCGGGCCGCCGCCGGGCGCGACGGGGTCGCCGTCCGCGTCCAGGAAACGCGCGCCGAGCGCGGCCAGCATGCCGGCCCCGCCGTCGGTCGTGGCGCTGCCGCCGACGCCGAAGACGATGGTGCGGGCGCCCGCGTCGAGCGCCGCGCGCAGCAGCTCACCGGAGCCGTACGTCGTGGACGTGAGCGGCGCGAAGACGCCGTCGGGGAGCAGCTGGAGGCCCGAGGCCTCGGCCATCTCCACCACGGCGGTGCCGTCCTTCAGCGCGTACGCCGCCGTCACCTCGGTGCCCAGCGGGCCCGTGACGCGCACCTCGCGGCGCTCGAAGCCGCCCGCGACGGCCGCGGCCACCGTGCCGTCGCCGCCGTCGGCCACCGGCAGCGCCTCGACGGCGACGTCGGGGGCGATCCGGTGGAGCCCGGCCGTCACCCGCTCGGCGACCTGCACGGCCGTCAGCGAGCCCTTGAACTTGTCCGCGGCGATGAGCACGCGCCGCGCACGCTCGTCCCGAGCCTGCGCCTGCTGGCCGTGTCCCGCCGTCCCTGCAGCGTCCGCCACCTTGGTTTCCCCTTGCTTTCCGGGCCTTGCTCGCGTCAAGGCAGTCGCGCCGCTGCGACCATAACCGCAGACAGGGCCCCCTGCCCATGGCCGACCGGGGCGCGAGACGGCGCGTCCCGGCGAAAAATCCCCCGATATCAGCCCATAGTGGTGCGCCATGAGCACGGAAATGATCGATCAGCCCCACCCCGGCGACGGCCCGCCGGGCCCTCCCCCGCCCGGCGGCGAGTCCACGGGCGGCGCGCCCCCGGACGGCTCCCCGGACTTCGTGGTCGTCGGCGTCGGCGTGGCCGCCGTGCTGGGGGTGGTCGCCTGGGCCGCGCTCGGCAAGAAGTCCTTCGACCGCGCGTCGGACACCGCGCTCGGCTGGGTCCTGGACAACTTCGCCTGGCTCTTCGTCATCGCCGCGGACGTCTTCCTCGTGCTGTGCGTGGTCCTCGCGCTCAGCCGCTTCGGCCGGATCCGGCTCGGCACGGACGACGCGCGGCCGGAGTTCACCAACCTCGCGTGGATCGCGATGATGTTCAGCGCGGGCATGGGCATCGGCCTGATGTTCTACGGCGTCGGGGAGCCACTGACCCACTACCTGAACCCGCCGCCGTCCTCGGGCGTGGAACCCCGCACCGGCGGCGCGGCCCGCACGGCCCTGGAGTACTCCTTCTTCCACTGGACGCTGACCCCCTGGGCGATCTACGGCATCGCGGGCCTCGCGCTGGCCTACGCGGGCTTCCGCAAGGGCCGCGGCAACCGGCTCAGCTCGGTCTTCGTGCCGCTGCTCGGCGCCCGGCGGGCGGCCGGCTGGCAGGGCAGGGTCATCGACCTGCTCGCGGTCTTCGCCACCGTCTTCGGCACGGCGACCAGCCTGGGCGTCGGCGCGCTGCAGGTCGCCACCGGGCTCAACCTCACCACCGGCGTGGAGAGTTCGACCACGCTCCAGCTCATCATCATCGTGTCGCTCGGGGCCGCCTTCGTGCTCTCCGCGTTCTCCGGGGTGCACAAGGGCGTCAAGTGGCTCAGCACCCTCAACATCATGCTGGCCGCCTGCCTGATGCTGTTCGTGTTCGTCCTCGGCCCGACCGTCTACGTCCTGGACGCGATCCCGGCGAGCGTCGGCGGCTACCTCCACCAACTGCTCCCGATGGCCTCGCGCACGGGCGCGTTCACCGACAGCAGCTGGCTGGGCGCCTGGACGATCTTCTACTGGGCGTGGTGGCTGTCCTGGGCCCCCTTCGTCGGCACGTTCATCGCCCGCATCTCGCACGGCCGCACGATCCGCGAGTTCCTGATCGGCGTGCTGCTGGTGCCGAGCGGCGCGACGATCATCTGGTTCTGCGTGATGGGCGGCACCGGCATCCGGCTCGACGCGACCGGCAGGGTCGACATGGCGGAGAAGGTCAAGGAGGGCGCGGAGGCCTCGCTCTTCGCGATGCTGGACGCGCTGCCGCTCGGCACGGTCACGTCCTGGGTCGCGATGCTCCTCGTCATGACGTACTTCGTCACCAGCGCCGACTCCGCGTCCCTGGTGATGGGTTCGCTCAGCAGCCGCGGCTCGCTGCACCCGCCGACCTGGCTGGTCGTCACGTGGGGCGTCCTGATGGCGGCGGTGGCCGCGGTGCTCCTGGTCGCCGGCGGCCTCGACTCGCTGCAGAGCGCGACGATCCTGGTGGCACTGCCGTTCGTCGTGGTGATGCTGGCGCTGTGCTGGGCGCTCCTGAAGGAGCTGCGCGAGGACCCGGGCGCGGGCCCAGCGCGCGGCCACGCGCTGCACGGACTGCGGGACGCGGTGCGCACGATGGTCGGCGAGGCGATCACCGAGCAGACCCCGGACCGCCACCACCGGCTGCGCCGGATCGCCAAGTCCCGCAGCCAGGACGGCGACTGACGGACCCTCTTCGACTGCGGCGTCCGGGTGGGGCGGTGGGGCCGCGTCCGGGCGGGGCGGCGGGGCGCGCCCGGTGCGACGGAGCCCACCCCACCGCCCCACTGCACCGCCCCTCCTCCCGCGCCCCGCCCGGACGGGAACCCGGCCGCGCGGAACCGCCCCGGATTCGGTAGACCCGACAGATGGCTTCGACGGAACACGGATCAGCGAACTGGCGTCCCGTACGGTGGCGTTGGCCGCACAATGACTCCATGCCTGAGTACCTGGAACTCGACCTGGCCGGGGCCGCGCTGCGCGTCGAACTCGCCGATGTGGGACAAGTCAGCGAAGCCGGCGCCCTCCCGGCGGAGTTCGGCGTACCAGGGGCCGTCTCCACCGGAGGACGGGTCACGACCCTGGCCGCCGACGCGCTGCGGGCCACGCTGAAGCCGCTCGGCCCGCTCCTGGACGAGGTGCACGCGTCGGTGTCGCGCGCCGAGCACCCTCCTGAGGAGTTCACCGTCGACTTCGGCATCGAGGTGGGCAAGGATCTCAAGCTCGGCCTCGTGGGGGTCAAGGGGACAGCCACCATGACCGTCTCGGCGACGTGGCGTCGTACGCAGGAGCCAGGCACCGGAGCCGATGGAACGCCCGGCGGCACCACCGGTACGTAGCCGTGGGCTGGTTCAGGGAGACCCGGACGCCACAGGCCGTCGCCGTCCTCGGGCAAAACTGCGACACGGCCGTCGGCGCGGCCGCGCTGCTCTCCCCAGGCCGGGTACTGACCTGCGCGCATGTCGTCAACCAGGCGTTGGGACAGCCCTTGTTGAGCGGCACGAGGCCCGCGGACGAAGTGCTCCAGGTGGGATTCGCGCGGCGCACGGTCCGGATCAAGGCACAGATCGAGGTGTGGGTGCCGCCGCGGCACACCACCGCGGCCTGGCAGGGCGACCTGTGCGTGCTCCGCCTCGCCGAGCCCGCGCCCACCGGCGCCGCCCCCGTCGTCTGGACCGAGATGACGGCGGGGCAGTCGCTGCGGGCCTGGCACGGCTGCGGGGATCCGATCACCTTCGCCGACACGGTCCTCAAGCTCCTCGACGGTCAGGTCGGTTACCTGGACGGGCCTCTGTCGGGCGCAGCGATCGGCCCCGGGTTCAGCGGCGGACCGCTGTGGACCGACACGGGTGACAGCGCGGCCGGACTCGTCGTCGGACAGCTGGGCCAACCGGAAGCCCCCACCCACCCCGGCCAGACCCTGCGGCGCACCTGGGCGCTGTCCTGGCAGGCCGTACGCGAGCAGTTGTACGCCGTCGGGGCGGGCGACGTCGTGGCCGACTGCCGCACCACCCGGACCGCCCCGCAGGACGATCCGGTGGCCGCCGAGCTGTCCGACCTGCTGCGGTCGTTGCTGCCCGGCGGGGCGGCGCGAGCCGAGCACGCACGACGGCTCGCCACCGAACTCGGCCTCACCGCACCGGTGGACGGTTCGGCACCGAGCGTCGAGGAGCTGACCGCCGTACTGCTGACCCGGCACCGCGCGCTGCCCACCCTCAGCGAATCCCTGCTCACCGCAGGGCCCGGCGGTGAGCGCCCCGACCGGCTCACCGCACTGCTGGGCACCGGACGCGCCGTCGACGCGGCCGGCCTGCTGTCCCGCGGCGAGCACGCCTTCCTGGAAGGACAGCTGGAACTCGTCGTCCTGACCGACCCGACCCTGCCCGCCCGCGCGGCCCAGGAGGCACTGCGCTACACCCCGCTCCCACCGGCCCTGTGCACCGCGCGGCTGCCGCCGGGGGCACTGGCCCAGGTCATCTCGGACCTGGAGCAGTACCAGGACGGTGGAAGCGTGCCGGCGGGAACACCACGCGTGCCCGCACTCGTCCATCTGGTGGAGTTCATCGCCGCCGCTGTCGGCGGCCTCCTCGGCGAGCGGCTGAGCCGCTGGAGCGAGCGGGTCTGCGCCCGACTCGGCGTCCACCCTGCGGCACGTGACCAGCGCAGGGCCGACGCCGCGCACTGGGCGGACGCGCGGACGCCCCCGGTCACCCGCCTGCTCGCCCGGCTCACCAGGAGCGAGCCGGAGGGCGAAGGGGCGGAACGGGCCGAGCGCTACCGGTGCAGGCTCTGGCAACAGCACGCGGACGGCTCGGTGCGCCGGCTGGAGACGGGGGCGGGAGACGCCCCGTTGTCACCGGAGCAGGTCGGTGCGCTGATCCGCGAAGGCGCCGAGCGCTCCGGCGACGGGCTGCCCGCCGTGGACATCGAGGTCGACCGCGCGGGGCTCCACCTGCCCGTCGACGAATGGGACGCGGGCAGCCCCAACGAATTCGTGCCGAGTCTCCCCCTCGGCGCGTCCTTCCCGCTCACGCTGCGCTGTCCGGAGATGAGCCGCCGGGTGCCACGCCGGGAGGTGGAGCACCGGCGCCGCTGGGGCGACGGACACGGCAGGGTGCTGGTCATCGACCCGAGCTGCGCCGACGGCCGACAGGTCGCCGCGCTGCTCAACTCCACTCACCGAGACGCCAATCACGTCGTCCTGCACGGCCCGCCCTCGCTGCGCGCACAGCTGCTCGACCTCTGCCTGGCCCTCGGCGTGCCGGTGGTGCTCTGGGACCGCGCGGCCGAGGACCACGACCACGCTCACCGCCTCGACCCTCTGGCGCCCACCGGCCGGCTGCAGGAACTGCCGTTCAGGGTGCACCGGTTCAGAGCGACGGCCCTGCCCGACCCCGCCGGTTTCCCCGTGCGCCCCTCCCTCGTGTGGGAGGACCTCGCGTGGCAGGACCGGCCGGAGGGCGGCCACGAACCGAGGCTGACGGATCCCGATGCGACGCGCCCACTCTCCGACGAAGGAGCACGCAGTTCATGACGGCACCCCAGGTACCTGAGGCATCCCGGCCCACCGGAAAGGGCGACTGGCGACTGTTCCGCGGGGACGGCGACGCCCGGCAGGTGGAATTCCCCGAGGCACCTCCGTGGCGCCGCTTCGGCCCGGCGGACGGCACCCGCAGACCCCGCCCCTACCTGATCGGACCCGACGAGTCGGAGGTGGTCAACGCCGCACTGCTGCTGCGCCGTCCGCTCCTGGTCACCGGGCACCCCGGGACGGGAAAGTCCTCCCTGGCCCACGCGATCGCGCACGAACTGACCTTGGGGCGCGTACTGACGTGGCCGGTCAACAGCCGCTCGACGCTGCGGGACGCGCTCTACGGCTACGACGCGATCGGTCGGCTGCGCGAGTCCAACCTCCGCCGCGAGACCACGGGATCCGACGGTGCGGGCGAGGGCCCCGACATCGGTTCGTACGTCCGCCTGGGGCCGCTCGGCACCGCGCTGATCCCGAGCGGGCGCCCGCGCGTGCTGCTCGTCGACGAGCTGGACAAGGGGGACATCGACCTGCCGAACGACCTCCTGACGGTCTTCGAGGAGGGTGAATTCGAGATCCCCGAACTGGCCCGGCTGCCCGACGACCAGGCGCAGGTCGACGTCCTCACCGCGGACCCGCAGGTACGGGCTCCGGTGACGCGTGGCAGGGTGCGCTGCTCCGAGTTTCCTGTCGTGGTCATCACCAGCAACGGCGAGCGTGAGTTCCCGCCCGCGTTCCTGCGCCGCTGCGTGCGCCTTGACCTGGCGGAGCCGGACGAACAACGGTTGCGCGACATCGTCGAGGCCCACCTCGGTGCCGCAGCCCTCGACGGAGTCGACGACCTGCTGCAGAGCTTTCTGGGCCGCCGCGCCCCGGGCGAACTGGCCACCGACCAACTGCTGAACGCCGTGTTCCTGCGGCGGGGCGGCCTCGACCTGCCGCCGGGTGCCCTGCTCGACGCGGTGCTGCACCGGCTCGGCGGGGTGGTGTAGGCGTGCGGGACGAACATCCCGCACCCCCGGTCGACGAGACGCGCGGGGAGTCCGCCGGACATGACCGCTCCGAGCAGCTGCGCCGGGCGCTGACGGTGTTCGCCCAAGGGGGCGTCGACCTCGCTCAGGAGGAGCTTCTCGACGTGTTGTGGCTGGCGGCGCGGCTGCCTCCGGGGGCGTCGACCGGCCTGGCCCGGTTGTCGGGGACGGTCGTTCCCGCCCGGTCGGCCGTCGGTGACGACCAAGGGCTGCCCTCGTGCGAGGGTCCGACAGCGCCCCCGTCCGCCACCGAGATCGGCGCGGCGCCGCGGGAGCCGGCCGAGGCTCGGGCCCGCGTTCAGCGACCCGAAGCCACCGGGCCCCTGCCGGAACACGGTCGGCGGGCCGCCCCCGAGGCGATCCCGGACGCGACGGCCCAGCACACCGCGACGGCCGACCGCACCCCTCTGTACGGCGGTGCGACCCGCGACGCGCGGGACGATGCCGTCCCCGTCCGTTCCGTCCGCGCGCCAGGAGCGCGCGCCTTCGGCTCACGGCAACTGCAACTGGCCCGTGCGCTGCGCCCCTTGAAGCAGACCGTGGCAGACCGCAGTCGATGGGAGCTCGACGAGACGGCCACCGCCGAATCGACGGCCCACAGCGGCCTGACCGACGCCGTGCTGCGCCCCGCCCGGGCGCGCTGGCTCGATCTGACGCTGCTCGTGGACGACGGCGCCTCCATGCTTCTGTGGCAGCAGCTCACCCTGGAGACGCGGCTGCTCCTGGAACGCAGCGGCGCCTTCCGGGACGTACGCGTGCACGGCCTTGACACCCGCACACCGGGCGCCCCACTGATCAGCCGTCGTCCCTTCACGCCCGGCACCGCCGCGCTGCCGCCCGCGACGGTGACCGACCCCGGCGGCAACACCCTGATCCTTGTGCTCAGCGACGGCATCGGCGCGGCCTGGCACAACGGACGCATGCGTGAGCTGCTGGGTCAATGGGCGAGGTTCGGCCCGACGGCCGTCCTGCACGCGCTGCCCCCGCACCTTTGGGACGGATCAGGCATCCGCGCGGAGTCCTGGCGGGTCACCAGCCGGCGGCGCGGCGCACCCAACCTCACCTGGGATGTGGCGGATCCCGTGCTGCTGCCCGGGCTCGCCGCGTTCGACGACGTGGCGGTACCGGTGCTCACACCGGAGCCGGGTGCGATCGGGGCCTGGGCGGATCTGCTGGCGTCGCCCGGGGCGAGCACCGTGCTGCCGCTCCTTCGGGCCCCCTTCACCAGGGCGCCGGAAACGCCTCCCGCACCCGATGCCGAGCGCCGAGTCCTGCGATTCCGGGACACCGCGTCCCCCACGGCATACCGGCTCGCCGCCCATCTCGCCGCCGTCGCACCGGCGTCCGTTCCGGTGATGCGTCTGGTGCAGGAGGCGCTCGGCCCGGACGTGAACACCGGGCACTTGGCCGAGGTCTTCCTGAGCGGACTGCTGCGCCGCTGCGACGACACCGCCCTCGCCCCGCAGCACCGGAGCTACGACGTCACGACCGGAATCCGCGACATCCTGCTGGGTGCCGCCCCCGTCCGCGAACTGCTGCGGACAAGCCGCACGGTGACGGACCGGCTGGGCGACCTGACCGGCCGATCGGCCGACTTCCCGGCGTGGCTCGCCCACCCGGACGGCACGGAACGGGCCGGGCACGAGGGCCGGCCGTTCGGCTGGTTGGATGCGCGGCTGCTGCGCAGGCTCGGGGTGGGCACGGCCGGCGGGACGCTTCCCGCGCCACCCACAGAGCTCGAACCCCCCGAGTACGTCGACGCACCGGACTCACCGTGGCTTTCGCTGCTGCCGCACCATCCCCGCCGGGTGGGCCCCTGGCAGCTGTTCGCCCGGCACGTGAACGCGCGGACCACCAGCGGCATGTTCCTGGGCCGGCGATCCGAGGGAAACGTCGCCGCCATCCGGGTGACCCGCGCACGCTCCGTGCGTGGCGCCTCCCTGCACCGACAGGCCGAGGCACTGCGCGTGCTCCGCGGAGCACGGGCGCCCCGGCTGATCGAAGTGGACGCCGCCCCCGAGCCGTCCTGGCTGGCATGCGAACTCCACCTGACGGACGGGCGGCCGACCCTGAGCCTGGAGAGCACCGGTTCGGACGGACGCCGGTTCACCGATCCCATGGAGTTCGCCCGGCTCGGCCACCGCCTGGCCACTGTCCTCGCGGACGCCCACGTACGGGGTTTCGCGCACGGCGACTTGACGGCGCGGCGCGTACTGCTCGCCCCGGACGGCGACGTGTGTGTGACCGGCTGGTGCGTGCAGGAGCACGCGGACGGCATCGCGCACGACATCTCCAAGCTGGGCCTCACCTTGCTGAGCGCGTCGGGCGACGCCGTTCCCGCGCCCTTCAGGGACATCGTGCGGCGATGCTCGTCGCCGCTGCTGCACGAACGGCCCAGCGCGGACGAAGTCGCCACCCACTTCGGCACGTTCGTCGCCGCCCAGGCCTACGCCCCCGCGCCGCGCGGTTCGCACGAGACCTCTCTCGCCGTGCCCATCGGCCGCGACCAGCAGGGCACCGACGTCGTGCTGGACTTCCGCGCCATGGGCCCGCACGGTGTGGTCCAGGGGACGGGCACGGATCGTTCCACCCTCCTCGAGGAGATCGTCGGTGGTCTCGCCGCACGGCTCTCCCCGGCCGAGGTCCGGTTCCACCTGCTCGACTCGACCGACCGGTTCCTTCGTTCGGCGCGGACCAGCACGCTGCCGCACCTGGTGACCGGCACCACCCCGACGCTGGAATCCGCGCTCGGTGCCGAGCTCGAACGCCGTCGCGAACTGACGTCCGCCGCACGTGCGGCGGGTGCCCCGCGTCCGGCCCTGGCCAGCCTGATCGTGGTACGCGAGGCGGCGGAGCCCCCGGGGGGGCCGGGCGGACTCGACCAACCCGGCGTTCACTACCTTCTCCTCGAAGGGCCCGGGCGGGGTCCGGTCGGCCTCGACTTCCGCATCGACCTCGCCGCACCCGGCGGCCCGGTCCTCCACTACGCGGGCGCCTCACGCGACTTCCCCTTTCGGCTGCCGCTCCCGCAGCGCCTGCCCCAAGAGGCGCAGCTCGCCGACCAGTTCGGCAAGGCGATGTCCTTCGCCCGCCCGGGAAAACAACACGAGACGCTCGGTGTCCTGGAGCGGATCAGGGCCCGCCAACTCGAATACCTCGGCCCCGACCACCCCCAGGCACTCGCCACCCGCTGCGAGATCGGCCGTCTGGAGCTCGCCCTGGGACGCCTCGACGAGGCCCTGGAGTCCTTCTCCGACTGCGCGACGGGCCGCGACACCGTGCTCGGCAGGGAACACCCCGACACCCTGGTCGCACACCAACTGCGCGCCTACGTGCTCCACCACCTGGGACGCCACAAGGAGACGTACACGATCTGCCGCACCGTGCTCCGCCTGTGGGAGAACATCCGGGACAGGGAGCACCCCGACACGTTGCTGTGCCGCCACAATCTCGTCGTCGCCCTGAACGCGATGGGACGGTACCGGGAGGCCGTGCCCGAGGCGCAAGCCACCCACAGCGGGCGTCGGGCCGCTCTCGGCAGCGAGCATCCGGACACTCTGGCGAGCGGCCACGAACTGGCCGTGGCGCTCAGCGGTGCCGGGCAGGAGGCCGAGGCCCTCGCTGTCGCGGCCACCGTCCACGAGGCGCGCTCACGCGTCCTGGGCTCCGATGACCCCGCCACACTCGCGACACTGCGGATGTTGCCGGGCGCCCGGGCGCCCGAGCTCTGACCGCTCCCCCGGCTACCCTTCCCCCGTGACCATCCAGGACTACGCCACGTACATCGCGGGACTCCCCCGTGTCCTCGTCGGGGCCGCCGCGCTCTTCCGGGACGCGCGGGGGCGGGTGCTGCTCGTCGAGCCGAACTATCGCGAGGGGTGGGCGCTGCCCGGCGGGACCGTCGAGTCGGACGACGGGGAGACGCCGCGGCAGGGGGCCCGCAGGGAGACGGCCGAGGAGATCGGGCTCGACGTCACGCTCGGGCCGCTGCTCGCCGTGGACTGGGTGCCGCCCGGCCCCGAGCGGAGCCGGCCGCCGCTGGTGGCGTACCTGTACGACGGCGGGGTGCTCGACGCGGAGCGGCTGGGGGCGATCAAGCTCCAGGAGGAGGAGCTGCTGTCCTGGCGGCTGGTCGCGCCCGAGGACCTCGCGCGGCACCTGCCCGTCCCGCTGGAGCGCCGGGTCGCCGTCGCCCTCGACGTGCTGGCGAACGGCGGTGGCCCCGCCGAGCTGGAGGACGGGCACCGGGTCGCCGGCTAGGCCGGCGGGGAGAGGTGCGACGGCCGCTCCCGGCCGGAACCACGGGCGGCCCGGCGTCGGCCGCCGAACCGCCGTCGCTCCCGGAACCACGGTCGGTTCTGGAGCGGAACCGCGGTCGGTCCTAGAACAGCACGTCCTCGCCGCCCCGTCCCGTGCCGCCGCCCTCGAAGGCGAGCAGCCGCTGCTTGCGGTCGAGTCCGCCGCCGTAGCCCGTCATGCTGCCGTTGGCGCCGATGACGCGGTGGCAGGGGACGATGACGCTGATCGGGTTCTTGCCGTTGGCGAGGCCGACCGCGCGGGACGCGCCGGGTCTGCCGATGGCCTCGGCCAGTTCGCCGTACGAGCGGGTCTCGCCGTACGGGATCTGCCGCAGCGCCTCCCAGACCGTCTGCTGGAACGGCGTGCCGTCGAGGCGCAGCGGCAGGTCGAACTCCCGCAGCTCACCGTCGAAGTAGGCCGCCAGCTGGCGGATCGTCTCGCCGAACGGCGTCGCGTCGCGGTCGCCGAAGGTCTCCTGCGGCGGGCGGTGGCGGTGGTCGGTCATGTAGAGGGCGCTCAGGACGCCGTCGGTGGCGACCAGGGTGAGCGGCCCGTAGGGGCTGTCGATGAGGGTGTGCAGGCGTTCCATGAGTGCGTTCCTAAGGCGAGGTGTCAGAGGGTGTCGCCGGGATCTGCGCGGGTCGGCCCGCGGAGATCCCGGACGTACCCCTAGGCGGGGAGGAAGTTGATCGGGTGGTCGTCGACCGCCCACAGGTACTGGACGGCGTAGGCACGCCAGGGCCGCCAGGCCGCGGCGCGCGCGGTGAGCGCGGCCGGGGTGTGCGGCAGGCCGAGCTCCTGGGCTGAGCGGCGGATGCCGAGGTCGGAGGGGAGGAACGCGTCGGGGTCGCCGAGCGCCCGCATCGCGATCACCTCGACCGTCCAGGGCCCGAAGCCGGGCAGCGCGGTGAGCCGGGAGCGGGCCTCGTCCCAGTCCCGCTCCACGCCCAGTCCGATGCTGCCGTCGGCGAGGTGGCGGACCAGTGTGGTCAGGGTGGCGCGGCGGCTGCGGGGCAGGGCGAGCGACTCCGGGTCGAGCGCGGCGAGCGCCTCGGGGCCGGGGAAGAGGTGGGTCAGGCCGCCCTCGGGGTCCTCGACCGGCACGCCGTGCGCGGTGACCAGGCGGGCCGCGTGGGTGCGGGCGGCGGCCGTGGAGACCTGCTGGCCGAGGACGGCGCGCACGGCGAACTCGGCCTCGTCGACGGTGCGCGGCACGCGGCGCCCCGGCGCCTTGTCGACGAGCGGCGCGAGCAGCGGGTCGGTCCGCAGCAGGCCGTCGACCGCCGCGGGATCGGCGTCCAGGTCGAGCAGGCGGCGGCAGCGGCTGATGGCGATGGTCAGGTCCCGCAGGTCGGTGAGGCCGAGCCGGCAGCCGATGTGGTCGGGGTGCGGGGTGAGGGCGACGACGCCGTGCCCGTACGGGAGGCTCAGGGTGCGGCGGTAGGCGCCGTCCCGCCATTCCTCGACGCCGGGCACGGCGGTGGCGGCGAGGTGGCCGAAGAGGTTGTCGGGGTTGAGGGGCGCACGGAACGGCAGCCGCAGCGAGAGGACTCCGCCGGGCGCGGCGGCGGGCGCCCCGGGCCGCTTCGGCGCGCGGGCACGCAGCTCGCCGGGGGCCAGCGCGAAGACCTCGCGGACCGTGTCGTTGAAGGTGCGGATGGAGGCGAACCCGGCGGCGAAGGCGATCTCGGCCATCGGCAGGTCGGTCGTCTCGATGAGCAGCCGTGCGGTCTGGGCGCGCTGGGCGCGGGCGAGCGCGAGCGGTCCCGCGCCCAGCTCGGCCCGGAGCTGGCGCTCGACCTGGCGGGTGCTGTAGCCGAGGCGGGCGGCCAGGCCGGGGACGCCGTCGCGGTCGACGACGCCGTCGGCGATGAGACGCATGGCGCGGGCCACGAGGTCGGCCCGCCGGTTCCACTCCGGGGAGCCCGGGCTGCTGTCCGGGCGGCAGCGCTTGCAGGCCCGGAACCCGGCCTGCTGGCAGGCGGCGGCGCTCGGGTAGAACGTCATGTTCTCGGCCTTGGGCGGTACGACCGGGCAGCTGGGGCGGCAGTAGATCCGGGTGGTGACGACGGCCGTGAAGAACCAGCCGTCGAACCGGGCGTCCTTCGACTGAACGGCGCGGACACAGCGCTCGGTGTCGGTGTGCATGCGGTCAAGGATCGCGGATCGCGCCCGGTCCGGCTGGCGGAAATCCGACATGGACGTCGCGCTGCCCAGGCCTTTTCCCCGGCACCCGTTACTCCTGGTCGGCTTGGCCTGCCTGATCGGCCTGGCCTGCCTGGCCTGCCTGGTCGGGCTCGTCGGGCTCGTCGGCCTGCTCGGCGAGGGCCGCGGCGAACGCCTCGTGCGCCTCGTGGCCGAAGAGCACGAACCGGACCTCGTCGAACAGCGCGGGATCCGCGGCCTCGCGGACCGTGCGGACGGCGATGCGCGCCGCGTCGTCCAGGGGCCAGTGGTAGACGCCGGTGGAGATCGCGGGGAAGGCGACCGTGCGGGCGCCGAGCTCGGTGGCGACGCGCAGGGACTCGCGGTGACACGACACGAGGAGCGCCGAGCGGTCCTCGCCGGCCGACCAGACGGGCCCCACGGTGTGGATCACGTGCGCGGCGTCGAGCCGGCCCGCGGTGGTGGCGACGGCGTGCCCGGTGGGCAGCCCCTTGCCGTACTGCGCGGCGCGCAGCGCTCGGCACTCGGCGAGGATGTCGGGGCCGCCGCGCCGGTGGATGGCTCCGTCGACACCGCCGCCGCCCAGCAGGGAGGAGTTGGCGGCGTTGACGAGGGCGTCGGCCCGCTGCTGGGTGATGTCTCCCTGGACCAGGGTGATGCGGACGGTCACGAGGTGCTCCTGAGCCTCTTCCACACGGCCTTGGCCGCGTTGTGCCCGGACATGCCGTGCACGCCGGGGCCCGGCGGGGTGGCGGACGAACAGATGAAGACGGCGGGGTGCCGGGTGGCGTACGGGAAGAGGGTGGGCCTCGGCCGCAGCAGCAGCTGCAGTCCGCTCGCCGCGCCGCAGGCGATGTCGCCGCCGACGTAGTTGGCGTTGCGCGCGGCGAGTTCGGGCGGGCCCGCCGTGGCGCGGGCGAGAACGCGGTCGCGGAAGCCGGGGGCGAAGCGTTCGAGCTGCCGCTCGATCGCGTCGGTGAGGTCGCCCTGCCAGCCGTGCGGAACGTGTCCGTAGGCCCAGAAGACGTGCTTGCCCTCGGGGGCGCGGGAGGGGTCGACGACCCCGGGCTGGACCGTGATCAGGAAGGGCGCGTCCGGCGCGCGGCCCTCGCGCGAGGCGGCGCGCAGTGCGGTGCCGATCTCCTTGCTGCTCGCGCCGATCTGCACGGTCCCGGCGGCGCGCGGCGCCTCGGCGGTCCAGGGGACGGGCCCGTCGAGCGCGTAGTCGATCTTGAAGGCGGCGGCGCCGTACCGGTATCCCTCGAAGCTGCGGCCCAGGCCCGCGATCCTGGCGAGGGCGGTCGGCGAGGTGTCGAAGACGTAGGCGCGGGCGGGCGGCAGGTCGTCGAGACGCTTGACCTCGTAGTCCGTGTGGACGGTCCCGCCGAGGTCCTTCAGGTACGCGGTGAGCGCGTCGGAGACGGCCTGCGAGCCGCCGCGGGCGACGGGCCAGCCGCGGGCGTGTGCCGCCAGCGCGAAGACCAGGCCGACAGCACCGGTGGCGATGCCGTCGAGCGGCGCGATGACGTGCGCGACGAGCCCGGCGAACAGGGCGCGGGCCCGCTCGTCGCGGAAGCGCCGCATCAGCCAGGTGGCCGGCGGGATCCCGGCGAGGCCGAACCGGGCGAGCGTCGCGGGGTCGCGCGGCAGCGAGGTCGCGGGCAGGGACATGAAGTCCCGCAGCAGGGTGTCCCAGCGGGGCAGGAAGGGCTCCACGAGCCGTCGGTAGGCCCCCGCGTCGCGCGGCCCGAACGAGGCGGCGGTCTCGGCGACGGAACGGGAGAGCACGGCGGCGGTGCCGTCGGGGAAGGGGTGGGCCATGGGCAGCGGGGGCTGCAGCCACTCCAGTCCGTACCGGTCCAGGGGCATGGCGCGGAACGCCGGGGAGTTGATCCCCAGCGGGTGGGCGGCGGAGCAGGGGTCGTGGCGGAAGCCGGGCAGCGTCAGCTCCTCGGTGCGGGCGCCGCCTCCCACGGTGTCCCTGGCCTCGAAGACGGCCACCGAGAAGCCGCGGCGGGCCAGCTCGACGGCAGCGGTCAGACCGTTCGGTCCCGCCCCCACGACGACGGCATCAAGCATCGACGGCACCTTCGGGCTCCTTTGTCAGCCGATGGCCACTGGCGCCCAGGATAGGACGGGGCACCGGCAGGGCCCCTCGAGCCCCTCTCAGGCGCCGGCCGCGAGCAGGTCCCTGACCCGGCGGGCGGTCGCGGCGTCGCGCGCGGCGGTGAACGGCAGTGCGTTGCCCCCGCCGATGCGGAACGGCTCGCCCGTCAGCGTCAGGTCGGCGCCGCCCGCCTCGGTGACGAGCAGCAGCCCGGCGGCGTGGTCCCAGGCCAGCTCCCAGGAGAACGCGACGGCGTCCAGCGCGCCCCTGGCGATCGCCAGGTATTCCAGGCCGGCCGAGCCGCACGGCCGGGGGCGCACGCCGTCCGTGCGCAGGCCGAGCAGGGCGCGCTTCTGGTCGTCGGTGGTGTAGTCCGGGTGGGAGGTGGCCACCTCGATGTCCGCGCCCGGCGCGGGCGAACCCGCCTGGAGACGGCGGCCGTTCAGCCAGGCGCCCTCGCCGCGGACCGCCACGGCGAACTCGTCCAGTGCGGGGGCGAACGTCCAGGAGGCCTGGACCTCGCCGCGCACGGCGAGGGCGACGAGCATGCAGAAGCCCGGGTCGCCGTTCACGAACTGGCGGGTCCCGTCGACCGGGTCGACGATCCAGACCGGCGCCTCTTCCCGTATCGCCCCGTACGTCGACGGGTCCGCGTGCACGGCCTCCTCGCCGACGACGACCGAGCCCGGGAGCAGCGCGGCGAGGTCGGCCGTCAGCCGCTCCTCGGCGCGCCGGTCGGCGACGGTGACCATGTCGTGCGGACCGCTCTTCTCCACGATGTCGCCCTCGGCGAGCTGCCGGAACCGGGGGGTCACCTCCGCCGCGGCGGCCTTGCGAAGGGCCTCTTCCACGTCACGTACACCCTGCGTCAGAAAGTCTTCGATCATGTGTCCATGAGAGCACGCTGCGCTGACAACGCGTGCGGCCCGCACCAACGCGGCCTGAACCCCGGGTGAACCCCTGGGGTGCACCCGGGCCCGCCCCGGCCGGTCAGCGGCCCACCGCGTACCCCTGCATCCCTCGCGCGTTGGCCGCCCCCGACAGCACCCCGGTCCGCGGATCCCGCGCCACCGCGCACAGCCGGCCCTCCGACCAGGCGCCGCCCACCGTCACGTCATGGCCCCGCCGCCGCAGCTCCGCCACGACTTCGGGGGCCGTCCGTGACTCCACGGTCAGGCTCCCGGCGCGCATCTCGCGCGGGTGGAACGAGCCGGGGAAGGCGTCCGTGTGCCAGCTCGGCGCGTCGATCGCGCCCTGGAGGTCGAGTCCGCCCCGTACGGAGTCCCGCAGCACGACCCCCAGGAAGAAGTGCACCTGCCACTGGTCCTGCTGGTCGCCGCCGGGCGTTCCGAAGGCCAGCACCGGCACGCCGTCCCTCAGCGCGAGCGACGGCGTCAGCGTGGTCCGCGGCCGCCGCCCGGGCGTCAGGGAGTTCGGCAGGCCCTCCTCCAGCCACGTCATCTGCAGCCGTGTCCCGAGCGGGAACCCCAGCTCGGGCACGACGGGGTTGGACTGCAGCCAGCCGCCGCTCGGCGTCGCGGACAGCATGTTCCCCCAGCGGTCGACGATGTCGACGTGGCAGGTGTCGCCGCGCGTCCCGCCGTCCCCGGCCACCGTCGGCTCCCCCGCACCGAACGCGGCCCCGCCGTCGGCACCGGGGGCACGTCCGGCCGCCGCCCCGCGCGCGTGCACGGACAGGCGCGGCGCACGACCGCCGGGCGCGCCGGGGCGCAACTCGTAGGACGCCTTGTCCCCGACGAGCGCGCGCCGGGTCGCGTTGTACGCGGCGGAGAGCAGGTCGTCCACCGGCACGCCGCCGTCGGCGCCCTCCCCCGCGTCCCCGTACCAGGCCTCCCGGTCGGCCATGGCGAGCTTGCAGCCCTCGACCAGGAGATGGACGTACGCGGCGGACCCGTACGCCGGGAGCTCCTCGGCGCGCGCGGGCAGCAGCGCGAACTGCTGCAGGAACGCAGGTCCCTGGCTCCAGCCGCCCGCCTTGCACAGCGTCCAGCCGTTCCAGTCGTAGGTGACGGGGTCCTCGTAGCGGGCCGACCAGCCGCGCAGGTCCTCCGCCGTGAGCGTGCCGACGTGCCGTTCGCCGCTCGTGTCCAGGGTCGGCCGGCCCGCCTGCCGCACGAGGGCCTCGGCGATGAATCCGCTCCGCCAGATCTCGCGCGCGGCCTCGATCTGCGCCACGCGCGCGTCGGACCCGGCCCCGGCCTGTGCCTGTGCCTGTGCCTGTGCCTCGGCTATCAGCCGCCGCCAGGTCGCGGCGAGCGCCGGGTTGCGGAACAGCTCGCCGGGGCGCGGGGAGCGCCCGCCGGGGAGGTAGACCTCGGCCGAGGAGGGCCATTCGCGCTCGAAGAGCTCCCGTACCGTCTCCACGGTCTCGCCGACCCGCTCCACGGGCGCGTGCCCGTCCTCCGCGTACCCGATCGCGTACGTGAGGACGTCGGCGAGCGACTTCGTGCCGTGGTCGCGCAGGAGCAGCAGCCACGCGTCGAAGGCGCCCGGCACCGCCGCGGCGAGGGGTCCGGTGCCGGGCACGAGGTCCAGGCCGAGGGAGCGGTAATGGGCCACCGTGGCACCGGCCGGGGCGCCGCCCTGGCCGCAGAGCACCCGCACGTCGCCGCCCGCGGGCGCGAGGATGATCGGCACCTCGCCCGCGGGGCCGTTCAGATGGGGTTCGACCACGTGCAGGACGAACCCGGCGGCGACCGCGGCGTCGAAGGCGTTGCCGCCGTCCTCCAGTACGGCCATCGCGGACTGGGAGGCGAGCCAGTGGGTGGACGACACCATGCCGAAGGTGCCCTGCAGGGTGGGGCGCGTCGTGAACATGATCAGCAGGCTAGCTTCAGCCACGGCGCGGGTCACGAGCCGGAGCGGAAGCGGTCGGTCCGCGGAGGCGGTGGCTTCGCGGAGGCGGTCGGTCCGTGAAGTCGCGACGGCCGTGGACAGTCCTGAAACCGCAACGGCGGTGGTCAGCCCCGAAGCCGCAACGGCCGTGTTCAGCCCTGAAACCGCAACGGCCGTGTTCAGTCCGGGAAGAGGGACCCGATGCGGTCCGCCGCCGCCCGCAGGCCGGTGAGCCGTTCGGCGCCCGGCGCGTGCGGCCCCGGCCGCGGCGACCAGCCGGGGCCGGCGACCAGCACGGTGGGATGCGTCCTCGCACCCCGCACGCCCCACTCCGCCGAGGTGACGAGGTGCACGAGGGCCCGGTCGGCGGTGTTCCGCGAGTGGGCCCAGAGCACCACGGCCGACGGGCCGATCCGGCGCACCGCCTCGTACAGGGCCTCCGCCGGGAGCGCGGCGCCGAACATCCTGGTGGGCACGCCCCGTTCGCCGAGGACCGCGGTGAGGGCCTCCAGCGGGAGGGTGTGCTGTTCGGCGGGCACACAGGCGAGCAGGACGGGGGCATCCCCGCCGGCTTCCGGCGCCGCGCCCCAAGGCCGCCGCAGGGCCGAGGAGACGTGCCAGGAGAGCAGGTGCTCCACCTCCACGTACCGTTCGCCGGACGAGGCCCACTTGCGGCCGATCGCGTGCAGGGCCGGAGCCATCACCTCCTCCCACGCGACGGTGACCCCGTGGTCGGCGAGCGTGCTGCGCAGTTGCGCCTCGACGGCCGGCGCGTCGAGCCGCACGGCCGCGCGGGCGAGGCCCCGGCACTCCTGACGGACGTTGCCGAGCGGGAGCGCGCCGGGGTCGCTGTGCTGCCGGGCGCGCGGGACCCGCGCCTCCGTGGCGGCTTCCCGCAGGGCGACCCGCGCGGCCTCGGCGGGCGGGACGCCGAGCGCGGTCAGGCGGCACATCTCCTCGACGCGGACCACGTCGACGGGGGTCCAGCGGCGGTGCCTGCCGTGCTCGCGGTGGGCGGGGCCGATGCCGTACCGCCGTTCCCACGAGCGCAGCGTGGTGGGTGCGACGCCCAGTCTGCGGGCGACGGATCCTGTGGTCAGCGCGGCGTCGACGGCGCTGTGCCGGGCGGGGCCCGGCCACCCTGTGGCTCCCATCCCGGCACGATACGACGCACAACCGCTGCAGGTTGCCGCTCTCACCGTCTGTCACCAATCTGGGGTGGACTCCGTCGGTTCCGGAGGATGTACGCATCGACGGGGAGTAGACGTCACGGCGGCGTCCGACGCCGACGGCGCGCCGTCAGGGGCGGCGCGGGGAAGGTGCATCCACGCTCGCCCCCAGGGGTGAAGTACCGGGCATTCGACGTCTGTTGGAGGCAGGGAGATGGAACTCACGGGTGCCCGTGTCCTGGTGGCCGGCGCCACCGGGGTCCTCGGCGGCCTCGCCGCCCGGGCCCTGGCGGAGCGGGGCGCGCGGGTGGCGCTGGCCGGCCGCAATCCGGTGCGGCTCGCCGCGCTCGCCCGGGACCTCGGCGGCTGTCCGGCGCGGAGCTTCGAGGCGTGCGACCTGGACCAGTGCTCCGCGCTGGGTCCGTGGGCGACGCGGGTGCTGGCGGGGCTCGACGGGGTTCTGGTGACGGTGGGGACCGCGGGCTTCGGCGCCGTGGAGGACGTGTCGAACGAGGTGGCCGGTCACCTCCTGACGGTGAACGCGCTGTGCCCCATGGCCATTCTGCGCGGCGCGTCGTCGCTGGTGAGCGACAAGGGGTTCCTGCTGGCGGTCACCGGAGCGGTGGCGGACCGGCCGCGCGCGGGAGCGGCCGTGGAGCACGCGGCGCCCGGCCTCCGCACCGCCCGCGCCCCCGCCCCCGCCCTCGGCACCGGCACCGGCACCGGCACCGACCGCACCACGCCGAGCAGGGCCCGCACCACGCCGAGCACCGACCGGGCCGACTCCATGATGGGCAGGGACAACGCCCGTACGGACATCGCCAGTTACCTCGCGGGCACCGCCGACTACACCGCCTCCAAGGCGGCCTTGAGCAGCTGGCTCGGCGTGCTCGCAGCGGAGCTCGCGCCGCGCGCCGTGACGGTGCTCGACATCCGCGCGCCACGCCTGGAGACCGGCGCCACCGGGCGCAGGGCCCCCGGACGGCCGCCCGCGCTCCCGAACGAGGCCGCCGCCCTGGACGCGGCGCGTGCCCTGCTGGACCGGATCACCTCCGCGTGAGCCGCCCCGCCGCGCGCCACGCCCGGCCGCGCGCCCGTCAGTCGATCCCCCGGGCCCGCTTGAACCGGCTGAGCCCGTCGGCCAGTTCGAGGAGCGGCTCGGGGTAGTCGTAGCCCGCCCGCTCCCGCGCGGGGAGCTTCCACGGCTCGTGGACGGCGGCGCCCCGCAGGTCGCCGAGTTCGGGCACCCAGCGGCGTACGTACGTACCGTCCGGGTCGTACCGCCTGCCCTGGCGGACGGGGTTGAGGACCCGGTTCGGGCGGCTGTCCGTGCCGGTGCCCGCCACCCACTGCCAGTTGAGCTGATTGTTGGCGACGTCGCCGTCGACGAGCAGCCGGCGGAAGTGGCGGGCGCCCACCCGCCAGTCGACGTAGAGCGTCTTGGCCAGGAAGGCGGCCGTGAGCAGCCTGCCGCGGTTGTGCATCCAGCCCTCGTGCGCCAGCTGGCGCATCGCGGCGTCGACGACCGGGTACCCCGTGCGGCCCTCCCGCCAGGCGTCGACGTCCTCCCGGGCCGAGGCCTCCGAGCGCCAGCGGTCGCCGCGCGTGCGGTAGTCGGCGGTCGACGCGGCCGGGCGGGCGGCGAGCACCTGGTGGTGGAAGTCGCGCCAGCACAGCTGCCGGACGAAGTCCTCGGCGCCCCGCGACGCGCGGTGGCGGGCATCCCGGACGAGCTCGGCGCAGGACAGCGTGCCGAAGTGCAGGTGGGGCGAGAGCTTCGACGTGGCGTCGCCCGCCAGGTCGTCGTGGCGGTCCCCGTACGCGTCGATGCCGTCGGTGGCATCGCTCAGCCACGCCTTCCAGCGGGCCCGGCCGACACTCTCCCCGCCCCGGGCGAGCCCCGGCGAGAGGCCGTGCACGTCGTCGCGGGCCGGGAGGGCGTGCGAGCGGACGCCGTCCGGGACGCGCACGGTGCGCGGGGCGGCGAGGACACCGCGTACGCCCTGCGCGGACCAGCGGCGGAAGTACGGGGTGAAGACGGCGAAGTGGTCGGAGTTGGCGGGCGTCACGGCGCCGGGTTCGAGCGCGGTGATCACGGCGTCGTGGACGTACAGGCGCCGCCCGTCGCTCTCCAGGGCCTTGCGCAGCGCCTGCTCGCGCTCGTGCGCGAACCGGCTGACCCCGGCCGCCATGTGCACCTCGTCGGCGTCGGTCTCCTCGACGACGGACCGCACCTGGTCGACGAGGCCGCCCGCGCGCACGACGAGCCGGCCGCCGCGGTCCCGCAGCTGCCCGTCGAGGTCGGCCAGGCAGTCGGCGAGGAACGCGTCCCGGTTCGGGCTCGCGGGACCCGCGTCCGCGACGGCCCGGTCGAGGACGAAGAGCGGCACCACCGCGTCCGCGCCCGTGACGGCGGCGCGCAGCGGCGGATGGTCGTGCACCCGCAGGTCGGAGGTGAACAGGACGACCGAGATGGACATGGTGCGGACTCCAGGGCCGGGCGTGGGGGGCGGGTGCTGCGTCTTCACCCTCTCTTCGGCCGCTTCCCCCGCCGGGGATGCACCGCCCGGCGGATCCCTCGCACGGCACACGGAAGCGCACGGAAAAGGACATTCCCTCTCTCGGCTAGCGTTGGGGGACGATTCGGAACATCGGGCAGGGGCGGCTGGTCCCGCGGGCGGCATGGAGGAAGCACGGTGCACGGTGAGTACAAGGTCCCCGGCGGCAAGCTCGTCGTGGTGGATCTGGACGTCGAGGACGGCGCGCTGCGCCGTACGCGGGTGGCCGGTGACTTCTTCCTGGAGCCCGACGAGGCACTGGAGACGATCAACGGCGCGCTGGATGGCGCCCCCGCGGAGACGGACGCGGCCGGTCTCGCCGCCCGGATCGACGCCGCGCTCCCCGAGGGCACCGTCATGTACGGCCTGACGTCGGAGGGTGTCGGGGTGGCCGTGCGCCGGGCCCTGGCGCACGCGACGGACTGGACGGACTACGACTGGCAGCTCATCCACGAGGGGCCGCAGCCGCCCGCGCTGCACATGGCGCTGGACGAGGTGCTCACCCAGGAGGTCGCGGCGGACCGGCGACCGCCGACGCTGCGCGTGTGGGAGTGGGCCTCCCCCTCGGTGATCATCGGCAGTTTCCAGTCGCTGTCCAACGAGGTGGACCCGGAGGGCGCGGCGCGGCACGGCATCGAGGTCGTGCGGCGGATCTCGGGCGGCGGCGCGATGTTCGTGGAGCCCGGCAACACCATCACGTACTCGCTGTCCGTCCCCGACGCCCTGGTCCAGGGGCTCTCCTTCCAGGACAGCTACGCCTACCTGGACGACTGGGTGCTCGGCGCGCTCGCCGACATGGGGATCAAGGCGTGGTACCAGCCGCTCAACGACATCGCGACGGACGCCGGGAAGATCGCCGGTGCCGCGCAGAAGCGCACGGTGTCGGCCGGGGGCGGCGCGAGCGCGGTGCTGCACCACGTGACGATGTCGTACGACATCGACGCGGACAAGATGCTCGACGTGCTGCGGATCGGCAAGGAGAAGCTGTCCGACAAGGGCACCCGGAGCGCAAAGAAGCGGGTCGACCCGCTGCGCCGGCAGACCGGGCTGCCCCGCGAGGCGGTCATCGACCGCATGATCGACTCCTTCCGGGGGCGCTACGGCCTGTCCGAGGGGAAGGTCACCGAGGAGGAGATGGCCCGCGCGCAGGAGCTGGTGCGGACGAAGTTCACGACCGCGGAGTGGACGGCGCGGGTGCCGTGACGGGAGCGTGCGGCGCGCGGGTGCCGTGACGGGAGCGTGCGGGCGCGCGCGGCTGACGTGTCGTCAGGATGCCGGGCTGCGCTGCCACGCGGTCGTGCCGAGCATGCCGGTCTCGCCGATGTCGAGGCCGCCGTCCGGTTCGACGGTCCGGCGCGGGGCGCCCTTGCCGGGGCCGATCTCCACGTAGACGCCGCTGCCGCGCCGGGTGCCGGCGTCCACGGCCGAGTACCGCCACACCAGCGAGGTGTACGCGGACTGCCCCGGTTCAAGGGCGATGCGGCGCGGTCCCGGGTCGTCCATGGTGGTGACCGGCTCCGTCCCCTTGAGCACCGTCACGGCGAACAGCTCGCGGTCCAGGCCGCGGACGCGGATGTCCGGGTAGCCGTCGACGGTGCGCACGCGGTCGCCGCAGTTGGTCGCCGTCACGGACATCGCGCGCAGGCCCATGGCCGCCGTGACCATGCCGGGGGACATCGTGAGGCCCGACCGGGGACAGCGTCCGGTGGCGGTGGCCGACGGGCGGCGCTCGCCGGGGCGGCCCGCCACGGACCCGCTCGGGCCCGCGATGACCGGCGGGGTGCCGAGCCCGGTCGGCGCGGTCGCGTTCGCCCCGGACGGTGTCGCCGCGGACGGTGCGGACGGTGTCGCCACGGGATCCGACGCGCGCCCCGGGTTCATCTCGCGGTCCAGCTCCTCGGACAGGCCGCAGCCCGCCAGGAGCAGGCCGGCGGCGGCGAGGGCGGCGGCGCGGCGGACGGAGCTCGGGACGGCGGTCACGCCGAGATCATGCCATGGCCAGGGGTCGCGGCCATGGCGGGTGACCGGCCGCCGTCAGGCGAACTCCGGGATGACCGAGGCCCCGTAGGCGTCGATCACCTCTTCGCGCGCGTCGTGCATCGCGTACAGCGCGAACTGGTCGACCCCCAACTCCCGCAGCTCCCGCAGCCGTTCGAGATGCCGCTCGACGGGACCCAGCAGGCAGAAGCGGTCGACGATCTCGTCCGGCACGAACGCGGTGTCGGGGTTGCCGGTCCGGCCGTGGTGGCTGTAGTCGTACCCCTCGCGGGCCTTGATGTACGCGGTCAGGGCCTCGGGGACCATGGCGGAGTGCTCGCCGTACTTGGCGACCAGGTCGGCGACGTGGTTGCCGACCATCCCGCCGAACCAGCGGCACTGCTCGCGGGCGTGCGCGAGGTCGTCGCCGACGTAGGCGGGCGCGGCCACGCAGATCTTCACGTCCGCCGGGTCCCGCCCCGCCTCGGCCGCGGCGTCCCGCACCGCCTTGACCATCCACTCCGTCAGATACGGGTCGGCGAGCTGCAGGATGAAGCCGTCGGCGCGGCGGCCGGCGAGCGCGAGGGCCTTCGGGCCGTACGCCGCCATCCACACCGGCAGCTTTCCGTTCCGTACCCACGGCAGCCGCAGGGTCTGCCCGCCGACGTCCGCCGAGCGCCCCTCGGCGAGGTCACGGATGACACCGATCGCCTCGTCCAGCCGGGCCAGGGTGTTGGGCTTGCGTCCGGCGACGCGCATCGCGGAGTCGCCGCGCCCGATGCCGCACACCGTGCGATTGCCGTACATGTCGTTCAGCGTGGCGAAGGTGGAGGCGGTGACCTCCCAGGTCCTGGTGCCCGGGTTGGTGACCATGGGGCCGACGGTCATCCGGGTGGTGTGTTCGAGGATGCGGCTGTAGATGACGAACGGCTCCTGCCAGAGCACCGCGGAGTCGAACGTCCAGCCGTAGCCGAAGCCGTTGCGCTCCGCGCGGCGCATCAGGCCGACGACCTCCGATGCGGGCGGGTCGGTCTGCAGTACGAGTCCGAAATCCATGACCCGGCTCCTTACACGAAGGCGAAACACAGGGGCACACCCGGGCACGGCGCGGGGCGGACGAACACCTCGCAAGCCGTCCGAGGAGGGACAATCCTCGACTTGTTGCGGGGGCTTGGCAAGAGGGACTCGACGCGCGTCCGGCTACGGTTTCGTCCGTCGCGGCCGCACGCCTTCGCCCGTCCGGGTGGCCTCCCGAGCCCCCGCCGTCACCGGGCCAGGGCGGCCGGACCCGGTACGGCGCGATCGGGGGCGCCGAGTCCGCCGAGTTCGCCGAGTTCGCCGAGTTCGCCCAAGTCATCCAGGTCGTCGCGGCCGGCCGGTCGGATCCGGCCACGGTCCAGGGTGACGATCGCGTCGGCGGCGGCGAGGCCGGACCGCTCGTGCGTGACCAGGAGCGTGGTGCGCCCGCGGGTGGCGTCCAGGATGTCGGCGAGGACGGCGGCGGCGGTGTCCGGGTCGAGTCCCTCGGTGGGTTCGTCCAGGACGAGGACGGGCGGGTCGGCGAGCAACGCGCGGGCGAGCAGCAGGCGTTGGCGCTGACCGCCGGACATCGTGGCGCCGTCGCCGCCGAGCACGGTCTCCCAGCCGTCGGGCAGCGACTCGATCCAGTCCAGGATCCGTGCCCTGCGGGCCGCGTCGCGCAGCTCGGCGTCGGTGGCGTCCGGCGCCGCGAGGACCAGGTTGGCGCGGATCGAGGCGTGGAAGACGTGCGCGTCCTGGGTCATGCCGGTGATGGCGCGGCGGGCGTCGGCGCCCGCGCAGGCGCTCAGCTCCTGCCCGCCGACGCGGATGCTGCCGGACTCGTAGGGGACGAACCGCATGAGCGCGGCGATCAGCGTCGATTTGCCGGAGCCGCTGGCGCCGAGCAGCGCGACGCGGTGTCCGGCGGGGAGCCGCAGGCTGACGCCGTCGAGGGCGGCGGGTCCGCCGGGGAGGTGGCGGACCCGCAGGTCGGTGAGGGTGACGTCGAGCGGGCCGTGGGCGGGCAGCGGGGCCGGCTCGACGGGGTCGGTGACCGGCGCCGGGGTGTCGAAGAGGTCGGCGAGGCGCCGGGCGGAGGCCCGCACCTCGGCGAGGCGCCGGGCGGCGGCGGGCAGCGGCGCGAGGGCCTCGAAGGAGACCAGCGCGAGGACCGCGAGGACGGTGAGCTGGACGGCGGGCAGGTCGCCGGCCGCGTGGGCGCGCAGCGCGAGCCAGGTGACGCCGACCGTCGCGACGGCCTGCAGCCCCAGGACCACGGCCTGGGCGAGCGAGGTGGTCAGCGCCTTGTGGCGCTCCTGGGCGGCGATGGTGGCGGTGACGCGGCGGGACCTGTCGTGGACGCGGCCGCGGGCGCCGTACACGGCGAGGTCGGCGGCGCCCTGGGTCAGGTCGACGGTGACGGCGGCGAGTTCGGCGCGCGCCGCCTTCTCCGCGCGGCCCGCGCGCCGGGACAGGGCGAGCACCAGGGCGGGCACGAGGATGCCGGCGACGGCGAGCAGGACGCCGAGCAGCAGTCCGGCGCCGGGCAGCAGCGCGGCGGCCGTGCCGGTGGCGGCGACGGCGACCACGCAGGCGGCGGTGGCCGGGATCATGACGCGCAGCAGCAGGTCCTGGGCGGCGTCGACGTCGTCGACCAGGCGGGTCAGCAGGTCGCCGCCGCGGAAGGCGGGGGTGCCGGCCGGGGCGAGCGGCACCAGCGACTCGTACACCCGGGCGCGGAAGCCGGCGACGGCGCGCAGCACGCCGTCGTGGCCGACGAGCCGGTCGATGTAGCGCAGCGCGCCGCGTCCGAGGGCCAGGGCCCGCACGGCGACGATCGCGACGCTGACGGCGGCGAGGTCGGGCTGTTCGGCGGCGCGGGTGATCAGCCAGGCGGCGGTGGCCATCAGCGCGGCGGCGGCGAGTTCGCTGCCGGCGGCGGCGAGCGCGGCGGGCAGCAGCCTGCGCCAGTACGGGAGCAGGTGCCGCAGCAGCCGGACGGTGGGGCGTGGCGCGCGGGCGGCGGCCCTGGCGTACGAGGAGGTCATGAGGCCACCAGCCTTTCCGAGGGAGCGAGGGCGGCGGCGGGCGCGGCCGGGGCCTGCGGTGCGGGGTCGGGGAGGGCGGGGTCGGGAAGGGTGATGCCGCCCGCTCGTACCGTGATGACGCGGTCGGCGTGGGGCAGCAGGCTGGTGCGGTGTGCGACGACGATCGAGGTGCGGCCGCGCATGAGGGCGACGGTGGCGCCCGTGACGGCGGCCTCGCTCTCGGGGTCGAGGTGGGCGGTGGGTTCGTCGAGGAGGAGGACGGGGGCGTCCTTCAGGAAGGCGCGGGCCAGGGCGATGCGCTGGCGCTGGCCCGCGGAGAGCCCGGCGCCGTGCTCGCCGAGCAACGTGTCGTAGGCGGCGGGGAGTTCCTCGATGAAGAGGTCGGCGGACGCGGCGCGGGCCGCTCGCCCGACCTCTTCGTCGCTCGCGTCGGGGCGGCCGAGGCGGATGTTGTCGGCGACGGACGCGGCGATGAGGTGGGGGCGCTGGGGCACCCACGCCACCTGGCGGAACCAGTCGTCGGGGTCGAGCGCGGCGAGGTCGGTGCCGCCGATCTCGACCCGGCCCGAGGTGGGGGTGACGAAGCCGAGGAGCAGGGAGAGCAGGGTGGTCTTGCCGGCGCCGCTCGGGCCGATCAGGGCGATGTGCTCGCCGGGCGCGACGGTGAGGCGGACGTCGCGCAGGGCGGGGCCCGCGCGGTCGGGGTACTGGACGGTGACGTCGTGGAGGGTGAGGGGGGCGGTGCGGGCGTCGGGGGCGGGGGCGCGGTCGGCGGCGGGGGCCGGGGCGTCGTCCTCGTCGTCGAGCGCCGCGAAGACGCGCTCGGCCACCGAGATGCCCTCGGCGCTGTCGTGGAAGGCGGCGCCCATGGCGCGCAGCGGCAGGTACGCCTCGGGGGCGAGGAAGAGGACGACCAGGGCGGTGTGCAGGCCGACGTCGCCGTGCAGCAGCCGCAGTCCGACCGGGACGGCGACGAGTGCCACGGAGAGGGTGGCGACGGTCTCCAGGACCAGGGAGGACAGGAAGGCGACGCGCAGGGTGCGCATGGTGGCCCGCCGGTGGGCGTCGGCCATCTCGCGGACCACCTTGGTCTGGTGGTGCTCGCGGCCGAAGGCGCGCAGGGTGGGCAGTCCGGCGACGACGTCGAGGAAGTGACCGCCGAGACGGGACAGCAACCGCCATTGGCGGGCGGTGCGTTGGGCGGTGTGCAGGCCGACGAGGGCACCGAACACGGGGATCAGCGGCAGGGTGATGACGATGATCAGGGCCGAGGTCCAGTCGGTCAGGAAGACCCAGGTGACGACGGTGAGGGGGACGACCGCGGCGCCCGCCGTGGTGGGCAGGTAGCCGACGACGTAGGGGTCGAGGGCGTCGAGGCCGCGGGTGAGCAGGGTGGCCGTCTCGCCGTGCCTGCGGGCGGCCAGGCGCAGCGGGTTGGTGTGCTGCAGGCGTCCGGTGATGCGGTCGCGCAGGGTGCGCTTGGCCGCGGCCGCGGCGCGCTGGGCGAGCACGCCGCGGAGCCAGGCCAGCAGGGCGCGCAGGGCCATGACGGCGCCCAGCGCGGCCAGTGTCCCGGTGCGCACGCCGTGTCCGGCGAAGCCGTCCGCGAGGGCGGTCGCCAGCAGGACCGCCTGGGTGACGATGAGCCCGGCGCCCGCCAGGGCCAGGACCGAGGAGGTCGTCATGTGGCGCCGCAGCACTGGGATGTCCCGCATCAGGCGGCGTTCGACGGGCTTCATCGTGGGGGTCCCTCTCGTTGCTTTTCCGGGGTCAGAAGTAGCTGGGGTGGCGCCGGCCCGTGCGCCCCCGGAAGGCCCACCAGCTCCAGAACTGGTAGGCGAGGATCGTCGGGACCACCAGGACCCCGAAGCCGCTGAGGATCTTCAGGGTGGCGTCGTCCGTGATGGCGTGGTCGATGTCCAGGCCGGTGCCGGCCGACGTGATCAGGAGGTACGGGTAGTGGCCCGCGCCCACGAGCAGTACCGGCAGCGCGGTGGCGCAGCAGGTGGCGGCGAACGCCAGGACGTCGTTGCCTCGGGTGAGGTACCACCAGGCGGCGCCGAGCGCGGCCGCGATCAGGGCGGCGATGATCGCCGAGGTGGCGCGGTTGGTCATCGAGGCGCCCGCTCCGAAGAGGGTGAGGAGCAGGGCGAGGGCGCCCACCGCGGCGACGCCGACCAGCAGGTTGGCGGCTGTCCCGCGTGCCTTGGCGGCGAGTTCGGGGCCGGAGCGCAGGGCGACGAAGGCCGCGCCGTGCGCCGCGAAGAGGAGCGCGGTGGTGACGCCGCAGGCCAGCACGAACGGCGAGAACACGTCGCCGAAGCCGATGTGGAAGCTGCCGTCGGCGCGCCGGGGCACGCCGTGCAGCAGCAGTCCGACGACGAGTCCCCAGGCGACGGCGGGCACGCCGCCGCCGACGACGATCAGGACGTCCCACGCCCGGCGGCCGCGGGCGCCGTGCGAGCGGCGGCGCAGCTGGACCGCGGCGTTGCCGAGGACCAGGCCGGCGAGGATCGCGACGATCAGGGGGTACAGGCCGGACAGCAGGGTGCCTTCCAGGTGCGGGAAGGCACCGAACAGGACTCCGGCGAAGGCGACCAGCCAGACCTCGTTGCCCAGGAAGAACGGCGCGATGGCGTCGAGGGCGGCGTTCCCGCTGGTGCGCTTCTCCTCCTCACCGTCGCGGCCGAGGAAGGGGTGCAGCATCTGCGCGCCGTAGTCGTAGCCGCCGAGCACAAAGTACCCGGCGAGTAGCAGGCCCAGCAGGGCCAGCCAGACGGTCTCCAGACTCATCTCGCTCAACTTTCCGTTACAGCAGGGGAGGTCATCTCGGGTGGGGGGGGAACGGGTCGGCCCGGCCGGGGGTGCGGGGCCGACCCGGGTCAGAAGGCGGGTACCGGCTGCTTCTCCTCGGTGCTGTCCCCGGGGCCGCCCGGCACGTCGTCCGGGAGCGGCTCGGTGACGCCGAGCTGGGTGGCGTCGGGGCCGCGCAGGGCGAACTTGGTGATCAGCGTCCAGTTCGTCACCGCGAGGGCGACGAAGATGGCGATGAACAGCGTGCAGGACACCAGCAGTGAGGTCTTGCCGACGTGCGAGAGGGCGTCCTCGACCGTCAGCTGGCCGTAGACGATCCAGGGCTGGCGGCCGACCTCGCGCACGACCCAGCCGCCCACCGAGGCGATGAAGGGGAAGGGGATCGTCGCGACGAGGATCCAGGAGGCCCACCGCCAGCGCATCAGCCGGTCCTTCCACAGCAGGACGAGCGCGATGAGGGTGATGGTGGACACGGTGTTGCCGATGAGCGTCATGGCGTCCATCGAGAACCGCATCGTGTCCTGCCAGGGCACGTAGTTGCCGGGCCCGTGCTCCTTGACGAGCTGGGCCTGCAGTTCGGCGACGCCGCTGTTCTCCAGGACCGCGTCCTTCATGGGCTGGGTGCGCTCGATGATCGGGCGCTGCATCTCGCCGACGACGACGACGAAGAAGGAGGCGACGGTGGAGACCCACAGTCCGAGCTTCAGGGAGCTGCGGAAGAGCTCGGTCTCCTTGGTGTGCCGCAGGAGGTGGTAGGCGCTGATGCCCGCGACGAAGACGCCGCCCGTGGTCAGCGCGCCCAGCGCGAGGTGCAGGAGGGCGACCAGGGCGCTGGAGTTGGTGAGCAGCGCGCCGAAGTCGGTGAGGTAGGCGGCTCCGTCGCGCACCTCGTAGCCGACCGGGTGCTGCATGAAGCCGTTGGCGATCAGGATCCAGTACCCGGAGGCGTAGGCGGTGAGGGCGACCAGCCAGATCAGCGTGACGTGCACGCCTCTGCGCAGCCGGCCCCAGCCGAAGATCCACATGCCGAGGAAGGTGGACTCGGCGAAGAAGGCGATGAGGGTCTCGAGGGCCAGCGGGGCGCCGAAGACGTTGCCCGCGAACTTGCTCAGACCGCTCCAGCTGAGCCCGAACTGGAACTCCATGACGAGGCCGGTGACGATGCCGACCGCGTAGTTGATGACGTAGAGCTGGCCCCAGAAGCGGGTCTTGCGCTCCCGGAGGGCTCTCTTTTCGGGATCACGGGTGAACGCGGCCCGGCTGTGCATGATCGCCACGATGGGGACGAGCCCCATGGTGAGGATCACGAACAGCCAGTGGATGCCGGTCGTGGCCGCGAACTGGAGTCGGGCCAGATCCGCAGCGCTCATGATGCGACCTTCCTGGGGGGACGGTGGCCGGTGGGTCGGCGGGGTCGGGGTGGAGGTGGACGGCTCCGGCAGGGGCCGATGGTCCGGTGCGGGGCCGCCGCTTCGCGTGTGCAGGTGCCGGGCGCCGTTGCCCGCCACCTGTGCGGTGACCTCGATGAAAACCGTAGAGAGAATTCCTTATGCATTCCAAGACCGGTTTTGCCATGTGATGATGACCGGGAAGGCATAAGCAAAGGTGGACCATGGATCTTCTGCAGTTGCGCCACTTCCAGGCCGTCGCCCGTTTCGAGCACATCAGCCGTGCCGCGGAGGAGCTGCGCGTCGCCCAGCCCTCGCTGAGCAGGACCGTCGCCCGCCTGGAGGCAGAGCTCGGCGTCCCGCTCTTCGACCGCCAGGGCCGGCGCATCCGGCTCAATCAGTACGGCGCGGTCTTCCTGCGGCACGTCGACCGCGCCCTGAGCGAGCTCGACGACGCCCGCAGGGCCCTGAGCGACGCCCGCGACACGGCCCTCGGCCGGGTCGGCGTCGCGTCCGAGACCCTGCTGACCATCACCCATCTGCTCGGCAGCTTCCGCGCCGCCTACCCCCGCGCCGACGTGCGGCTCTACCAGTCCAACGCGGAGGAGATGGACCGCCAACTGCGCGCCAGGGAGGTCGACTTCTGCGTCGCCTCACAGCCGCTGACCGGCGCCGACCTCGACTCCATCGAGCTGGCCCGCGAGGAGGTGCTGCTCGCCGTGCCGCGCGGCCACTGGCTCGACGGACAGGAGAGCGTGACGATCCGGGAGATCGCCGCCGAACCGTTCGTGACCACCCGCCCCGGCCAGTGGCAACGCACCCTCCTGGACCGGCTGTTCGCCTCCGAAGGGCTCACGCCGCTGCTGTCCTGCGAGGGCGACGAGCCGGGCGCGAGCCAGGACATGATCAGCGCCGGCCTCGGCATCGGGCTCATCCCGGCGATCTCCCGGCAGGCCGGAACCGACTCCCAGGTCCCGGTCGCCTGGGTGCACGTGAACGCGCCCGACTGCAGCCGGGTGCTCACCCTGGTGTGGAACCGCGACACGTACCTGTCCGACGCGGCCGTCAAGTTCCGCGAGTTCACCACCAGCAGGCCCTTCATGACCCACCGCCTGCCCGATTCCCGCCGCGGCCGCGCCCGCCGCACCGGGAGCTGACCGACCGCGCGCCCGGGCCCCGGCCGCCCGACACGCCCCTGGAACCCGGTCGTTCGACCGGGTTCCTGGCTTTGGCCGGAACTGGTTTGGTACGCTCCGCAGCGCTGCCACTTCCCTGGCCCAGGACGTCGCGTGTCCCGAAGGCCAGCGTGTGAGGGCGAGTCGACAGGGGTGTCGCGTCCCCCATCGTCCGCCGGCCGCGCCATCTCCACCTTCCTTTTTCCGTCTGCCAGGCATCCGTGTCCCGGCACGCCTTCGCGCACGCCCGGATGCACCGAGGAGTTCCGTCATGCCCAAAATCACGTACGTCGCCGTCGACGGGGACCAGACTTCGATCGACGTGCCCGAAGGCACGAGCGTCATGCGCGGCGCCGTGTTCAACGACATCGACGGCATCGTCGCCCAGTGCGGCGGCAACATGCAGTGCGCCACCTGCCACGTGTACGTGGACGAGACCACCCTCGACAAGCTGGAGGCGCCCAAGGAGCGGGAGGACGAGATGCTCGACTTCACCGCCTGCCCGCGCCGGCCCAACAGCCGGCTGAGCTGCCAGCTCAAGTCGAGCGACGCCCTGGACGGCCTCATCGTCCACCTCCCCGAGCGGCAGAACTGATGGCGGACACCACCGGCCACCCCGAGTCGGTCGTCGTCGTGGGCGCGGGCCAGGGCGGCTACCAGACCGCCGCGTCCCTGCGCGAACACGGCTACCCGGGCCCCATCACCCTCATCAGCGCCGAGGACGCCCTGCCCTACGAGCGTCCGCCGCTGTCCAAGGCGTACCTCAAGGGCGAGGCGGACGAGGCCCAGCTGTGGCTGCGGCCCGCGACGTACTACGTACGCCAGTCCATCGACCTGGTCGCGGGCACCGTGACGGAGATCGACCCTGCGGCGCGCACGGTGCGCCTGGCCGACGACTCCGTCTACGCCTACGGCCATCTGGTCCTCGCCACCGGATCGACCCCGCGCACGCTCGGCGTGCCGGGCGCCGAACTGCGCGGTGTGCACACGCTGCGCACCGCGCGGGACGCCGCCGCGCTGCAGTCCTCGCTGGCCGGGGCGCGCCGCGCGGTGGTGGTGGGCGCCGGGTTCATCGGGCTCGAATTCGCCTCCGTGGCACGGCAGGCGGGCGTCGAGGTCACGGTCGTCGAGGCCCTGGAGCGCCCGCTCGCCCGGGTCGCGTCCGCGCCGACCGCGGAGCACTTCACCCGGCTGCACCGCGCCAACGGCACCCGGCTGCTGTTCGGCCAGGGGGTCAAGGCCCTGCACGGCGAGGGCCGTTCGGGGGTGACCGCGGTGGAGCTCACGGACGGCACCCGGCTCCCCGCCGACCTGGTCCTGGTCGGTGTCGGCGTCACCCCGCGCACGGAGCTGGCCGCCGCGGCCGGGCTGCCCGTGGACGGCGGGATCAGCGTCGACGCGCGGCTGCTGACCGGTGACCCGCACATCTCGGCGATCGGCGACTGCGCCGCCTTCCCGCAGGTGCGCTCCGGGAACCGGCGGCGCCTCGAATCGGTGCAGAACGCCGTCGGCCACGCCCAGTCGGTCGCCCGGCGGCTGACCGGCGCGCCCGACGCGTACGGCGAACTGCCCTGGTTCTGGAGCGATCAGTTCGCCACGACCGTGCAGATCGCGGGGTTCGACGAAGGGCACGACACGGAGGTGGTCCTCGGCGACGACCCCGAGGCGTTCTCCGTGCTCCTCTTCCGCGGTGACGCGCTGCAGGCGGTCGAGTCCGTCAACCGGCCCACCGATCACATCGCGGCGCGCCGTCTGCTGACGCAGGGCACCGCGCCGACGCCCGCCGAGGCGGCGGTGCCCGGGTTCAGCCTCAAGGACCACCTGCGCGGCCTCACCAGGGGCGGGACGGAGGCACCCGTACCGCTGTGATGCCGGCACCGGCGGCGGCCGGGCATCCCCTTTCCGGGATTCCCGCCGCCCGCCGGTCCGGGGCCGCTCCCCGGACCCTGTGATGTGTTGCGGAATTCTTTCCGCCTGTTGCGGCTTGTTTGCCTCTTGTTTCGGCGGGGCTTTTCCCGAGCCCGCCTTTTGCCATCCTAAATTCTGCGTCGCGCGCCGATGCGGGCGCGCCTCATTCGAGGTGGAAAGCGCTTCGACGTCATGAGCAAAACACTTGGACGCTGTTGATTCGACCCGTCGTATCCGGCAGGATCGCTGAAGGCCGACGGGGGGCCCAGCGATTGCTGCGCGTGTTCCCCGTACCGCATCCGGTATCCGCAGAGGGGACACCCATGCCTGATTCCATTCCTGTCCAGTTTCTTCTGGACGAGTATCCGGAGGACATTCCGGCGCCGGTGATCAAGCGCACGGAATTATCCATCTGACCCCCCACTTTTTACCGCTGGATCGGAGTACGTCATGGAAGACGTTATACGGGAGATTCGTATCCGCGGGGCGTTGCAGCAGCCGGACTGGGGCGATCTGTCG
>NZ_JBIARE010000019.1:0-68805 GCF_042889645.1 Streptomyces sp. NPDC002564
GGTCGGGGCTGGGTATGTCACTGCCTGCGCGGGTGTGGTCCTCACACGCCGGCGGGGGTGGTGGGGGCCGGGCGGGGCTTGAACGGGGCGCCCGCGCCGGGAGCCCCCGGCGCGGCCTCCGCGTTCGTTGCGGCTTCGCTAGATGATCAGGGACAGGAGCAGGACCAGGCCGCCCGCGACCACCGAGATGATCGTCTCCATCACGGACCACGTCTTGATCGTCTGGCCGACGTCCAGGCCGAAGTACTCCTTGACCAGCCAGAATCCCGCGTCGTTCACGTGCGAGAAGAAGAGCGAACCCGCGCCGATGGCCAGGACGAGCAGGGCCGTGTGGGCCGTCGACATGTCGGCGGCGAGGGGGGCCGCCAGGCCGGCCGCGGAGATCGTGGCGACCGTCGCGGAGCCCGTCGCGAGGCGGATGGCCACCGCGATCAGCCAGGCGAGCAGCAGCGCCGGGATCGACCAGTCCTTGGAGAAGTCGAGGATCATCTGGCCCACGCCGACGTCGATCAGCGTCTGCTTGAAGCCGCCGCCCGCACCGACGATCATCAGCACGCCCGCGATCGGGGCGAGCGACTTCTCGACGGTGCCCGACAGGCGGTCCTTGGTGAAGCCGGCCGCGCGGCCCAGCGTGAACATGCCGACGATCACCGCGGCCAGCAGCGCGATCAGCGGCGAGCCGATCACGTCGAAGACCCGCTGCACCGTGGTCGCGGGATCGTCGACCACGATGTCCACCAGCGCCTTGGCGAGCATCAGGACGACGGGCAGCAGCACCGTGGCGACCGTGGCGCCGAAGCCGGGACGCTTGTCCAGCTCCTCCGAGGGGCGCTGCGGGATCATCTTCTCGGGCGCGGGGACGTCCACCCAGCGGGCGGCGACCTTCGAGAACAGCGGGCCCGCGATGATCACCGTCGGGATGGCGACGAGGACGCCGAGCGCGAGCGTGACGCCCAGGTTGGCCTTGACCGCGTCGATCGCGACGAGCGGGCCGGGGTGCGGCGGGATGAGGCCGTGCATCACGGAGAGACCGGCGAGGGCCGGGATGCCGATCCGCATCAGCGAGTAGTTGCCGCGCTTGGCGACCATCAGGACGACCGGGATCAGCAGCACGATGCCGACCTCGAAGAAGAGCGGCAGACCGATCACCGAGGCGATGAGGACCATCGCCCAGGGCATCGCGCGCCCGCCCGCCTTGGCGAGGATCGTGTCGACGATCTGGTCGGCGCCCCCGGAGTCGGCGAGCAGCTTGCCGAGGATCGCGCCGAGCGCGATCAGCACCCCGACGCCCGCGACGGTGTCGCCGAGCCCGCCGGTGAAGCTGGTGATGGCCTTGTCGAGCGGCGCGCCCGCGAAGGCCCCGAGCGCGAGCGACCCGACGGTCAGCGCGAGGAAGGCGTGCAGCTTGAACTTGGTGATGAGCAGGACGATGACGGCGATGCCCGCGAGGACGGCGATCCCCAGCTGGGCGTGGCCCGCGGAGGTGATCGGTTCGACGGGGTCCGCTGCCAACATCTCGACGCTGAGACGGGTCACGGTTGCTTCCTAGTACGTGGGTGGAACGCGCCGCCGGGGGCGCGGGAATCTTCCTTGCGGAGCAGGCTCAGCCGAGGTCGCCCAGGGCCCGCACGGCCCGCGCGGCGATCTCCTCGGGGGTGCCCGCGACATCGACGGCGACGCCCGCCTCGTCCGCCCCCAGGGGCTGCAACGTGGCGAACTGCGAGTCCAGGAGCGCGGTCGGCATGAAGTGGCCCTGCCGGTGCGACATCCGGTCCTCGATGAGCTCCCGGTCGCCCGTCAGGTGCACGAAGACGATGTCCGGGGCCGCGGCGCGCAGCCGGTCGCGGTAGCTGCGCTTCAGCGCCGAGCTGCTGACCACGCCGCCGCGCCCGGCCCGCCCGTGCGCCCAGCCGCCGATCGCGTCGAGCCAGGGCCACCGGTCGTCGTCGGTCAGCGGCGTGCCGGAGGACATCTTCTCGATGTTGGCCGGCGGGTGGAAGTCGTCGCCTTCGGCGTACGGAACGCCGAGCTGGTCCGCGAGCAGGGGGCCGATCGTGGTCTTGCCGGTTCCTGCCACGCCCATGACTACGACGACGTGGGGGGTGCTCATCGCTGCCTGCCTCGCTGTCTTCATCGACATCGGTCGGTTGTTCACGTCACTGAAACCCATTAGGTCTGACGAATTCAAGAGACTGTGACATAAAAGTCTGACTTATTGTTCCCGCGCCGATCCTCGTAGGCTTCCGCCATGACCGCACAGGCCCGAGGGCTGCACTCCCGCGTACTGGAAAGCCTCGGGCCCGCCATCACCGCGGGCGAGTACCCGCCGGGCAGCGTCCTGCGCACCGACGAGCTGGCCCAGCGCCTGGAGGTGTCCCGCTCCGTGATGCGCGAGGCGGTGCGGGTCCTGGAGTCCATGCACCTGGTCGCCTCCCGCCGCCGCGTGGGCGTCACGGTGCGGCCGACCGAGGAGTGGAACGTCTACGACCCGCAGGTCATCCGGTGGCGCCTGGCCGGCGCGGACCGGCCGCGGCAGCTGCGCTCCCTGACCGTGCTGCGCTCCGCCGTCGAGCCGGTCGCCGCGGGCCTCGCCGCCCGGCACGCCACGGCCGCCCAGTGCGCGGAGCTCACCGAGTGCGCCCTCGGCATGGTCGCCCACTCCCGCGGCCACCAGCTGGAGGGCTACCTGAAGCACGACGTCGCCTTCCACCGGGTGATCCTCAACGCCTCCGGCAACGAGATGTTCGCCCGCCTCGGTGACGTCGTCGCCGAGGTCCTGACCGGCCGCACCGCCCACCAGGTCATGTTCGAGGACCCGGACCCGCCCGCCGTCACCCTGCACGTCAAGGTCGCCGAGGCGGTCCGGGAGGGCGACGCCGTCCGCGCGGAGGCGCTGACCCGCGAGATCGCCCTGGGCGCCCTGGACGAGCTCGACATCCTCGCGCCCTGAGGACCTGCGCACGAGCGCCCGTACCGGGTCGGCCAGAATGGACGCCATGTCCCGACGCGCCGCACGCCCCGCCCCCGCCTCCTGCCCCTGCGGGCATCCGCAGCCGTACGAGAAGTGCTGCGCCAGGCTGCACCGGGGCGAGGCCGCCGCGAGCACCCCGGAGGAGCTGATGCGCTCCCGCTACAGCGCCTTCGCCGTGCGCGACGAGGGCTACCTGCTGCGCAGCTGGCACCCGCGGACCCGGCCGCCGCGCGTCGAGTTCGACCCGGCGCTGCGCTGGGTCGGCCTGGACATCGAGGAGACCACCGAGGGCAGCGCGTTCCACACCACGGGAACGGTCACCTTCCGGGCCAGGTACACCGATGGCGGTCGCCCGGACTCCCTGCACGAACGCAGCCGCTTCGAGCGCGTCGACGGCGCCTGGGTGTACGTCGACGGCACCTTCATCGACTGAGCCGTCTACTGGGCCGTCTATTGGGCCGTCGGCTGAGCCATCTACCGAGCCGTCTGCTGGGCCACCGACTGGGCCACGCCTGGGCCACCGACGAGCCGTCCGCCGACCGGCCCGTCGGGTGACCGGTCCCTCCCGCCGCCGCCCGCGAAGCCCCCACCCGTCCCCGTACCCGTAATCGCACATCGTCGTACACGCCGGCCCGGCGGTGTCCCCGCCGCCCCACCCGACGGGACCCGGCCACCGCGTGCCCCGTGCGCGTGGGGCTGCTGGGAGCGGGGCTTCACACGGGGTGTGAACCCGCGTCCCTGCGCCGCCCCTCCGGCCCTGCCCACGGGCCCAAACGCCCTGGCCCGCCCGCCAGTTCGACGCCCGCGCGGGGCCGCGCACATAGGCGGGAACCCTCGCTGCGGCCGACCGGCGCCGCCAGTAGCGTCTGCCTGCCCCCCCCTGTCCCGTACGCAGTAACGCGAGCAGCCGTGCGAAGGAAGAGGCGCCCGATGGCCGACACCGGACAGCACCAGCCGAGCTACGAGCGCTACCTGGGGGGCAGCCCCGAAGCGGAGCGCCGGCTCTTCGAGCGCATGGCGCGGGACCTGATGAAGGTCCAGGAGAAGAACCGTGCGGCGGCCCGTGCCGCCGGCGCGGACCGCGCCCTGCACGCCAAGGCGGCACTCGGCGTCCTCGACGCCCGGCTGCGCTTCGACGACGACCTGCCCGAGGACCTGCGCCACGGCTTCGCGCAGCCCGGCGCCGAATATCCGGCGACCCTGCGGCTGTCCAACGCGGGCGGCATCCGGCAGGCCGACGGGGCACCCGACCTGCGGGGCGCCGCCGTGCGCGTGGCCGTGTCCGCCGAGGAGAGCCACGACCTGCTCGCCACCAACCACCCCGTCTCGCACGCCCGCGACGCCCGGGAATTCGTCGCCTTCGCCAAGGCGATGGCCGGGGCCACCACGCCCCTGCGCAAGGGCCTCGCGCTCCTCGTCAGGCTTCCGCTCGCCGTCGGCCTGGCCCCCGCCGCCCGCATGCGCCGCACCGTGCGGGCGGCCACCCGGCACGCCGTGCACAGCCTGGCCGCCGAGACGTACTGGAGCCGCAGCGCCATTCTGTGGGGCGCGGCAGGACCGGTCCGCTACCTGCTGCGTCCCGTGGGCGCCGCGGGCGCCGCCGTGTCCGACCCGGCCCGCCGCGACCCGCAGTACCTGCGCCGCGAGCTGGAGACCCGGCTCGCCCGCCAGGACATCGTCTTCGAGCTGTGCCTGCAGCGGTACGTCGACGCCCGCCGCACGCCCGTCGAGGACGGCTCCGTGGAGTGGCTCGAGTCCGTCGCCCCCGCCGTGCCCGTCGCCCGGCTCACCGTGCCGAGCCGGGACCTCGACACCGCGGAGGCGCGCGGTGCCGCCGAGCGCGTCGAGGCCATCGGCTTCAACCCCTGGTACACCACCGAGGAGTTCCGCCCGCTCGGCAACCTCAACCGCGCCCGCAAGGCCACCTACGAGGCGAGCGCCGCCCACCGCGGCGGCCTGCGCTTCGTCACGGCCGCCCCCCTGCGCAACGGCATCCTCGGCGTGCCGTCCGCCGCCGCCTTCCGGCTCCTGAACCGCGCGGTGCCCTGGCACCGCCTGCCGGTGCCCGCGGGCCTGCTCAACCTCGTCTTCCTGCGCAAGGCGCTGCGCCGGTACAACCTCATCGACACCGACGTGCCCGAGGCGCCGCCGCGCACCGGGCCCGCCCCCGCGCCCTTCGACGAGCAACTGCGCACCGTCCGCTCCTTCGACGGCAGCTACAACGACCTCTCCGAGCCGGCCATGGGCGCGGTGGGCGCCGCCTTCGGACGCAACCTCCGGCCGGTCTACCGGCCCGACCTCTTCGACATCCCCAACCCGGTCACGGTCAGCCGCCAACTCCTGCACCGCGACACCTTCCTGCCCGCCACCTCGCTCAACGTGCTCGCCGCGGCCTGGATCCAGTTCCAGGTCCACGACTGGGTCAACCACCGCCGCCACAAGCCCGGCGGCAAGTCCGTCGAGGTGCCGCTGCCGCCCGGCACCACCTGGTTCAACACGCCCGGCGGGCCCGCCGAGCGGGTGATGCGCTTCGCCGACAACGAAGGCATCGACGTCCCCGGCGACCGGCCGCCCCTCCTCTTCGCCAACATGGCCTCCCACTGGTGGGACGGCTCCGAGGTGTACGGCGAGAGCGAGGCGACCGCCCGCTTCCTGCGCGCGCCCGACGGCGGCCCCGCCCTGCGCCTGGAGGAGGGCCACCTGCCGCTCGGCCCCGACGGCATCCCGCTCACCGGCTTCGCCGAGAGCTGGTGGATGGGCCTGAGCGCCCTGCACACCCTCTTCGCCCGTGAACACAACGCGGTCTGCGAGGCGCTGCGCCGGGCCTACCCGTCGATGAGCCAGGACGGCGTCTACCACACGGCGCGGCTCGTCGTCTCCGCCCTCATCGCCAAGATCCACACCGTGGAGTGGACGCCCGCGATCCTCGCCACCGAGGCGATCGACGTCGGGCTGCGCACCAACTGGTCCGGACCGCCGAGCAGTTGGCTGACCAAACTCGGCCTGTGGCTCTTCGAGGCACACTCGCTCACCGGCATCCCCGGCACCCTGCCGGACCACCACGGCGTGCCGTACTCCCTGACGGAGGACTTCGTCACCGTCTACCGCATGCACCCGCTGATCCCGGACGACTTCGAGATGCGCGAACACCGCTTCGGGCAGCGCCTGGAGAACCTCTCCTTCCACGACATCCAGGGCGCCGCGGCCGAGGCCGCCATCCGCAAGACCGGCCTCGCCGACACCCTGTACTCCTTCGGCATCGCCCACCCGGGAGCGATCACGCTGCACAACTTCCCGCACGCGCTGCGGCACTTCGAGCGCGACGGCGAGATCATCGACCTGTCCGTCGTCGACCTCGTGCGCACCCGCAGGCGCGGTGTGCCCCGCTACAACGACTTCCGCGAGGGCCTGCACAAGCAGCGCATCCGCCGCTTCGAGGACCTCTCCGAGGACCCCGACACCGTCGCCCGGCTCAAGGACGTCTACCGCTCGGTCGACGAGATCGACACCGTGGTCGGCCTGTTCGCCGAGAATCCGCCGCACGGCTTCGGCTTCAGCGACACCGCCTTCCGCATCTTCATCCTGATGGCCACCCGGCGGCTGCAGAGCGACCGCTTCCTGACCGTCGACTTCCGCCCCGAGATCTACACGCCGCTCGGCATCGACTGGGTGCAGCAGGGCGGCATGAACTCGGTCCTGCTGCGGCACTGCCCGGAACTCGCGGGCCTGCTGCCGCGCGGGGCGAGCGCGTTCGCGCCGTGGCGGCAGGTGCGTCCCGCGGGCGACGGCGGCGGACGTGCCGGCGGCTGAGGGCGGGCCGGGACACCCGGGCCTCGACGCCCTGTTCGCCCGCCCCCTCCTGGAGACGCTCTGGCGCCGCCGCACCCACCGGGTGAGCCGCGGCGCCACCGTCCCCGCGGGCTCGATGAGCTACCGCTCGCCGCACGAACCGCGCCCGCTGTCCGAGCTCGAGGAGGCGGTGCTGATCGCGCTGACCGGCTGCACCGGACTGACCATGCCGGACCGGCCCTTCGACGATCCGCGCGACGGCAAGCCCATCATGGCCAAGCCCAACATGACGATGGCGGGCCGTACGGCGGGCAGCCCCGACAACGCGCAGGGCACGCACTTCTTCCTGATCAACGACTCCGGCACGTACTTCCTGCGCCGGCTGCCCCCGGCGCCCGACACGCCCCTGGACGCGGCCGCGCTCCTGGAACGGGCCCGGCTCGCCAAGGTCCGCGTCCTCGACCACCGCCTGGACGTCGCCGACGGCCTGCGCGACTTCCCGGCCTACCTCGACTCCAACCGCTTCCTGTCCAACCTGCCGGGCACGACGCTCCTCTTCCCGGTCGTCGACCTCTCCCACCAGTACATCAACGCCCTGATGTACCTGCTCACCCAGCCGGACGGCGCCCGCCCCACCCTCGTCGACGACCGCAACTTCCACCGCACGGCGGGCGTACGGAAATGGGTCCGCAACGGCTTCCTCAATGCCGACCTGAAGCTGCCGCTGGGCGCGCTCGGCCCGCTGCGCACCCAGATCGAGGCGGACCTGCTCCTGCAGAACCTGATGCTGACCGCCGAGGCGATGGGCCTCGGCGCCTGGATCCACGCCTCCGTGAACCCGCAGATCGCGCTCGGCGACCCGAAGTTCTCCCGCGTCTACGGCCGGATGCTCGGCTTCACCTTCGTCACCCCGCGCTGGCGGCTGCCGGACGTGTGGCGCTGGCACGTCCCGCTCCCCGGGTACGCGGCCCTGCGCTCCCAACCGGTGGGCCTGCGCTCGCCCGGCGGGGAGCCCCTGATCGAGGCGGCCTGCCCGCCCGCGCACCGCACGATGGGAGAGGCGGTCGACGCGGTGATCCGCGCCAAGTTCGGCGCCGGCGGCGTCTACACCGACAAGGACGTCTTCGCCCGCATCTACAAGGGGGAGTACGGCGGGCGGTACCTGGCGGAGGCGAGCGAGTACGAGGACCGGGTGATCGCCTGCGCGCGGGACATCTGCGAGTACATCCTCACCACCCACCGCCGCTTCCCGGCCCACACGGACGCGATCCACGTCCCCGGCATCTGGCTCCAGGTCCACCACGTGGAAACGGAGTACTACGAGAAGTACTTCAGGAACGGCCTGACCCCCCACCACAGATCACACACGTCCACGTGGCACCCCTGAGCCAGTGACACCCCTGCCCCCCCCGAACCGAACCGAGACCAGCTGCGCCCATTCCAGCCGGTCCGGCGTTCGAGGCCATCGCGCGCGCTGCCGTGACGGACGAAGCCGCGCCCATTCCAGCCCGTCCGGCGTTTGAGGACGAACTCGGCGAAGCCGGTGACCTGCCGAGCCCCGCCCGGCGGAGCCGGAACGTCCGGGAAGGGGCGGGATCGGGGAAGGAGCCCCCTCCCTCACCCCAGCCCCGGCACCACGCAGTCGACAAGAAACGGCCCGGGCTCCGCCAGCCCCCGCTTCAACGACACCGCGAACTCCTCCGCGGACGCGGCCCGCTCCGCCGGCACCCCCATCCCCCGAGCCAGCGCGACGAAGTCGAGCACCGGCTCCGAGAGGTCGAGCAGTCGCCGCGACCGCACCCCACCCGCGACCGCCCCCACCGCCCCCAACTCCAGATTCAGGATCGCGTACGACCGGTTGTCGAAGACGACCGTCGTCACGTCGAGCCCCTCCCGCGCCTGCGTCCACAGCGCCTGCACCGTGTACATCGACGCCCCGTCCCCGACCAGCGCGAGCACGGGCCGGTCGGGACAGGCCACGCCCGCCCCCACCGCCAGCGGCAGCCCCTGCCCCATCGCCCCGCCGGTCAGCGTGAGCCAGTCGTGCGGCGGCGCCCCCGCGGTCGCGCCGGGCAGCCACAGCCCGGAGGTGTTGGCCTCGTCGACCACGACGGCCCCCTCCGGCAGCAGCGCCCCGATCACGGCGGCGGCCGTCTCGGCGGTCAGCTCACCGGTGGGCAGCGCGGGCCGCCCGGCCGCCGGACGCCCGGCGCGCGCGGGCGCCGCGGCACCCGCACCGGACGGGTCGACCACCTCGGCGAGCCCTTCGAGCGCGGCCGTCACGTCCTCGGCGCCCGCCGCGAGCGTGTGCACCGCACACCCCTCGGGCACCAGCACACCCCGCTGCCCCGGATACGCGAAGAAGGCGACCGGCGACGCGGCCCCGGCGAGCACCAGGTGCCGTACACCCGTCAACTGGCGCACCGCGTCCGCGGCGAAGTAGCCGAGCCGCTCGACCGGGGTCCGGCCCGCGCCCCGCTCCAGCCGCGCGGGGAAGGTCTCGCAGAGCAGCTTCGCGCCCGTCGCGGCGGCGATCCGCCCCGCCGCGGCGAGCCCGCCCCCGCGCACGGCGGCCCCGCCGAGCAGCAGCGCGACGCCCTCGCCGGAGCGCAGCGCCCCCGCGGCGCCGGTCACCGCGTCGACCGAGACGAGGCCCCGCCGCGCCGGGGCGGGCGGGACGGCGGCCGGGGGCGCGTCGACCGCGGACCAGGACACGTCGGCGGGCACGACCAGCGTGGCGATCGCCCCGGGCGGTCCGGTCGCGGCGGCCACCGCGTCCGCGACGTCACCACCGAGTCCGTCGGCCTGGTACGTGCGGCGCGTCCAGGCCGACACCGTGCCGGCGAGCGCCCCGATGTCGGACTCCAGGGGCGCGTCCAGCCGCTTGTGGCCCAGGGCGTGGTCCCCCACGACGTTGATCAGCGGGGTCGCGGCCCGCCGCGCGTTGTGCAGGTTCGGCAGGCCGCCCGCGAGACCGGGCCCGAGGTGCAGCAGGGTGCACGCGGGGCGGCCCGTCATCCGCCCGTACCCGTCGGCGGCGCCGGTCGCCACGCCCTCGAAGAGGCACAGCACGGGCCGCAGCAGGGGCGTTCGGTCCAGCGCGGCCACGAAGTGCATCTCCGAGGTGCCGGGGTTGGCGAAGCAGGCGCGCACACCCCCGTCCACGAGGCCGTCGATCAGGATCTGGGCTCCGTTCGGCATGGCGGTCCGCCTCTGCTCGGTGGCCTGGGCGCGCGGTGGGCGGCGGCGCCCGGTGCGTGGGGGAGGCCAGTCTTCACGGGGTCGCGGTCGCGGCGGCAGCCGGGATCCGGCCAGCCGGCGCGGGCGTGCCGGGGCCGAACCTGGCCCGGTAGCCGGACGGGCTGAGCCCGGTCTCGCGGCGCAGCCGGGCCCGCAGGCTGGCCGTCGTGCCCAGGCCGCTGCGGCGCGCGACGACGTCCAGGCGCTCCTCGCCGCGCTCGATGAGTCGGCAGGCCAGCGCCACGCGTTCGCCGGTCAGCCAGGCCAGCGGGGTGGTGCCGAGCTGGGCGCGGAAGCGGCGGTGCAGGGTCGCGGGACTGACCCCGGCGCGGGCCGCGAGGGCGGTCACGGTGAGCGGCCCCCCGGCCCCGGGGGCCGCCCCCGCGGGCTCGCCGAGCCGCTCCTGCGCCCAGGCGAGCAGGGGCGCGAGCGAGACGTCGGGGACATCGGGGACCGGACGTTCCACGAACTGCCGCTGCCCGCCGTCCCGGTGGGCGGCGAACACGAGGCGCCTGCTCACGGAGTTGGCGACCTCCGCGCCGTGGTCGCGGCGCACGAGGTGCAGGCCGAGGTCGAGGGCGGCCGAACTGCCCGCCGCGGTGAGGATGTCGCCGTCGTCCACGAAGAGCACGTCCGGTTCGAGACGTACGGCCGGAAACCGCTCCCGGAAGGAGTCGGCCCACTGCCAGTGCGCGGTGGCCCGGCGCCCGTCGAGCACCCCGGCCTCGGCGAGCGTGAACGCGCCGCTGCAGAAGCCCACCAGGCGGGCGCCGCGCGCGTGGGCCCGCCGGACGGCGGCCAGGACGGCGGGCCGTCGCGGCACGTCGGTGTCGGGCCGGTTGGGCACGATCACGGTGTCCGCGCGGTCGGCCGCGTCGAGCCCGGCCACCGAGGTCAGCGTGAAGAAGCCGTCCCGCATCCGGGTGTCCGGCTCGGGGGAGCAGAGCGTGAAGTCGTACAGCTCACGGCCCAGTTCGGGTCGGCGCAGGCCGAACACCTCGGTGGCGCAGCCGAGTTCGAAGGGGTTGGAGTTCTCGTCGACGATGACGACGACGCGGTGCGGTCCCGGCGGTCGAGGTGCCGGGGGTGCCGGGGGTGCCGGGGGCGTCGGGCGTGTTCGGGGCCGGAGCTGCGAGGATTCTTGCGGCATGTGCGATTTCTAGCACTCACCCGTCGTGCGGGGAACGGCGGATGATCACCTCATGAGCAACGAACCCCTCGCCCTGGACCGGGCCTTCGCCTCCTTCGACGCCCTGTGGAGCCCCCGCATCGTCACCTCCGTCAACGACTACGACGTCCGCGTCGCCAAGGTCGAGGGCGAGCACGTCTGGCACGTCCACGACGCGACCGACGAGTTCTTCCTGGTCCTCGGCGGCGAGCTGCACATCGACCTGCGCGAGCCCGCGGGGGAGCGCAGGGTCACGCTCGCGCAGGGCTCGGTCTTCACCGTCCCCCGCGGCACCGAGCACCGGCCGTCCGCCCCCGGCGGCGCGCGCATCCTCCTCTTCGAGCCCACCGGGACGCCGACGGTGGGCGACCGCCACGACGAGGTCCCGGACCATGTGGACGCGACGACGGGCCACCCGCTGCACACCTGAGAGTCCACCCCCGGGCCCACCCCACTCCACCTCTATTCAACTTTGACTAGGGTGGAGGCATGGCCGAGAAAATGATCCCGCTCCTGCCGTGCCGGACCATCCAGCCCGTCGTCGACTTCTACACGGCCCTGGGCTTCGCGACGACGTTCCTGCAGAAGAGCCCCTATCCCTACGCCGTCGTCGAACGCGGCCCCGTCGAGCTGCAGTTCTTTGGCATGAAGGAGTACGAGCCCGAGCAGTCCTACTCCGGCTGCTACGTCGTCACCGACGACGTGGACACGCTGCACGGCGCCTTCCGCGCCGGACTCAAGGAGGCGTACGGCAGGATCCCCGTCCGCGGCCTGCCGCGCATCGGACCGCTCAAGGACATGTCGTACGGCATGCGCCAGTTCCTGATGACCGACCCCGGCGGCAACAGCATCCGGGTGGGACAGCGGATCAGCGAGGACCAGGCGCACCGGCCCGCGCCCAAGGGCACCTTCGCGCGGGCCCTGCACACCGCCGACCTGTTCGCCGACTCCAAGGAGGACCTGCCGGGCGCCGCGAAGATCATCGACCGGGCCCTCGGCCTCACCGGCGAACGGCCCACCCCCGAACAGGAGCTGCGCCTGCTGGTCCTGCGCGGTGACCTCGCCCGGCGCCTCGGCGACGACGACCTCGCCGACCGCGTCCTGGCCCGCGCCGCCGCGCTCCCGCTCACCGACGCGGACCGGGCGGCCGCGCGCGACGCGCTGGCACGCCTGGCCGAACTGACGCGGTAGCCCGCGAGCGGGCGGGGCCGGGCGGCGGCCGCTCAGCCGACGTGCACCCGGGGCCTGCGCTCCGGATCCGGCTCCGCGCGGCGCAGCACCTCGCGGGTGACCGGCGCGACCTCGCCGTCGCCGAAGACGAGGAAGCGCAGCAGATGGCCGAGCGGGTCGCCCTCGGTCCAGTTGAAGTACGCGTGCGGGACCTGCCCCGTGCGGTCGCGGATCGCCATCAGGACCGCCGCCAGGGTGTTCGGCACCCCGGGCCCCGCCACCCGCAGCCGGCGCGCCCCGTGCTTCTCGTCGCCGTGCACCGTCAACTCGGCGGCGAAGTCGGAGGAGTTGCGGACGAACACCTCGAGGAAGAGCACGGGCTTGCCGCCCGGGATGTGGGTGTGCTCGCGCTGGCTGTACTCCTTGGCGCGGTACTCGGCGGTGCTGTGCTCCTGCGGCTCGTTCGCGATGATCCGCACCGGGCCCGACGCGGCGGCCGCGTCGACGAGCCGGGCCGCCTCCGCGTCGAACGCCACGCCGGACGAGCGCAGTTCGAAGGCGCGGTGCACCCGTGAGGCGAAGGAGGAGAGCACGATCGCCAGGATGAACAGCGCGGCGATCTTGATGCCGTCGGGCCGCTCCACCACGTTCGTCACCAGGGTGTACGCGAACACCGCGGTGATCAGCCCGAAGCCGACCGCCGCCCCGCGGTGCCCGCGCTGGTGCACGGCCACCGTCGAGGCGAACGACGCGGACAGCATGAGGACGAGGACGCCGGTGGCGTACGCGCCGCTCTGCGCGTCGACGTCCGCGTTGAACCAGAGCGTGATGGCGACCGCGATCGTCATGAAGACGAGGACCAGCGGCCGCACCGCCCGCGTCCACTCGGGCGCCATCCCGTACCGCGGCAGGTAGCGCGGCACGATGTTCAGCAGCCCGGCCAGGGCCGAGGCGCCGGCGAACCACAGGATGGCGATGGTGGAGACGTCGTAGACCGTGCCGAAGACCTCGCCGAGCCGCTCGTGCGCCAGGTGGGCGAGCGCGCGGCCGTTGGCGGGCCCGCCCTTCTCGAAGTCCTTCTGCGGGATCAGGATCGTCGTCGCCAGACTGGACAGCAGCAGGAAGCAGCTCATGATGACGGCGGCCGTGGTCAGCAGCTTGCGGGTGTCCCGGATGCGCCCGGCGGGCTTCTCGTACGTGTCCGTCGCGTCGCCCCGCACCTGCGGCATCACCGCGACACCCGTCTCGAAGCCGGACATGCCGAGCGCCAGCTTCGGGAAGACCAGCAGCGCGACGCCGATCATGACGAACGGCGACGAGTGCTCGGCCGTCATCGCGTCCCACCAGTCGCCGATCCGCACCGGCTCGGTGAGGACCACCCAGGCCGCGGTGACCAGGACGACGAGGTTCAGCGTCAGGAAGACGGCGACGAGCGTCACCGCCACCCCGATCGCCTCCCGGAACCCCTTGAGGAAGACCGCGCCGAGCGCGGCCACCAGGACCAGGGTGATCAGGACGTTCTCGCCGTCCAGCCAGTGCGGGGCGAACGGGTTCTCCACCACGTGGGCCGCCGCGTCGGCCGCCGACAGCGTGATGGTGATGATGAAGTCCGTCGCCGCGAAGCCGAGCAGCACCAGGACGAAGATCTTCCCCGACCACCAGGGCAGCAGCCGCTCCAGCATGTGGATGGAGCCCTCGCCGTGCGGGGATTCCTTGGCCACCCGCCGGTAGACGGGCAGTGCCCCGAGCAGGGTGAGGGCGATCAGCACCAGGGTCGCGAGCGGCGAGAGCAGCCCGGCGGCGAGCGCCGCGATGCCCGGCTGGTAGCCGAGCGTGGAGAAGTAGTCGACGCCGGTCAGGCACATCACGCGCCACCAGCGGTGCCCCTCGTGCTCGGCGGGCGGCTTGCCGTGCGGCCCCTGGTGCCGCGCCGTCCGCTCGGTGAGCCCGTCGAGGAGCCAGGCGCGCAGGCGGTGGGAGGACTTCGCGGTCATCCGCCCATCGTCGCCCGGCGGCGTCAGAAGTCCGTGAAGACCGGGCCGTCCGGCGCGAAGAACGCGCAAGGGAAGCGCTCGCCCGCGCGCGCGAGGACGCAACCTTGCCGCACCCACCCCGCCCGGCCGGCGGCCCGCCCCTGTCCGGGGCCGCCGTCCGCCGGGCCCCGTAAGGAGTACGCGCATGTCCGTCCTGACCACCGAGCCGAAAACCGCCCCACGGGACGAGGAGCCGCCCGACGACGGCGAACGCCACCGGCTCACCGCCGTCACCGGCCTCGCGGCGCTGTCCCTGGACGCGATGGCCTCGGTCGCCTACGGCCCTGAGGCCATCGTGCTCGTCCTCGCCGTCGCCGGCGGCCGGGGCCTCGGCCTCACCCTGCCGGTCACCCTCGCCATCGCCACCCTCCTCGCGGTCCTCGTCGCCTCCTACCGCCAGGTCATCGCGGCCTTCCCCGACGGGGGCGGCTCCTACGCGGTGGCCAGGACCCACCTAGGCCGCCGCGCGGGCCTGGTCGCCGCCGCCTCCCTGGTCCTGGACTACGTCCTGAACGTCGCGGTCGCCGTCACCGCCGGAGTCGCCGCCCTCACCTCGGCCTTCCCCGGCCTCCACGGCGACCGGCTGTGGCTCTGCCTCGCCGTTCTTGCGCTGGTCACCGCCGTCAACCTGCGCGGCATCGCGGACTCGGCGCGCGCCTTCATCGCCCCCACCGCGGTCTTCGTGCTCGCGATCCTCACGCTGATCGTGGCCGGCCTGTTCCGCTCCGCGCCGGTCAGCACCGAGGCCGCCGCGGGCCACGCCTCCGTCGTCGCGGACGACGCCACCACCGTCGGCGCCCTGCTCCTCCTGAAGGCCTTCGCCGCCGGCTGCTCGGCGCTCACCGGCGTCGAGGCCATCGCCAACGCCGTGCCGTCCTTCCGCACCCCGCGCGCCCGACGCGCCCAGCACGCCGAGATCGCCCTCGGCGCAATCCTCGGCGTCATGCTGATCGGCCTCGCCGTGCTGATCTCCCGCTTCCACCTCCAGCCGGTCGAGGGCGTCACCGTCCTCGCCCAGCTCGCCGACGCCTCCCTCGGCCACGGCGTGGCGTTCTACGTCATCCAGTTCGCCACCATGACCCTGCTCGCCCTCTCCGCCAACACCTCCTTCGGCGGCCTCCCGGTGCTGCTCCGGCTGCTCGCCCGCGACAACCACCTGCCGCACGTCTTCGCCCTCAAGGCCGACCGCCAGGTGCACCGGCACGGCGTGCTCACCCTGGCCGGGATCTCCGCCGCCCTCCTGGTGTTCTCCGGCGGCGACACCAACACGCTCGTCCCGCTCTTCGCGATCGGCGTCTTCGTCGGCTTCACGCTCGCCCAGACCGGCATGGTCGTCCACTGGCACCGTGAGCGCGGCCCGCGGTGGCGGGGCAAGGCCGCCCTCAACGGCCTGGGCGCCCTCCTGACCGGCGTCTCGGCTGTCGTCGTCACCGCCACCAAGTTCCCCGAGGGCGCCTGGCTCATCGTGGTCGCCCTGCCCCTGCTCGTCGCCGCCTTCGAAGCGGTCCACCGCGCCTACGCCCGGATCGGCGAGCGCCTCGGCCTCGGCCACGTCCCCGACCGCCCGCACCGCGACCGCTCCCTGGTCGTCGTCCCCGTCTCCGCGTTGTCCCGCCTCACCAGCGAGGCCCTGACGGCCGCCGTCTCCCTGGGCGACGAGGTGCGCGCCGTGACCGTCTGCCACACCGACCCCGAGGACCGCGCCCAGGCCGAGGCGCTGGAGCGGGACTGGGCGCTGTGGAACCCGGGAGTGGACCTGGTCCGCCTGCCCTCGGCCCGGCGCACCCTGGGCCGCCCGGTCGCCGCGTACGTACGCGACATCGAGACCGCCGCCCCCGGCACCCGCGTCACCGTCCTCATCCCCGAGGTGGAGCCCGAGCACCCCTGGCAGCGGGTGCTGCACAACCAGCGGGGCGCGGTCGTGGCGCACGCCGTGCGGCGCGGCACCGACGCCGCGGTCTGCCGCCTGCGGCTGCGGATATCGCCAGGTGACAGCTGATCCGAGCCGATCCGCGGGCCCGTCGGGCGCGGACCGTCAGAGAGCCGTCAAGACGGCCGAAAACGCCGTATGGAGGACGTCAACGACGGCCGGGGAGGGCCGAAACGGAGGTTTCCTCTAACCGTCCGACCCGGTGATTCACCCATCCACTTCTTCCTCAGGAGCTCACGATGGCCGACCTGGCCTTCGTCGTCACCACGATCGCGGTCTTCGCGCTGGTGGCACTTGTCGCCAAGGGGGTGACCAAGCTGTGACCGCCGAGAACATCGTCGGCCTCATCGTGGCCGTCGCCCTGCTGGGCTACCTCGTCCTCGCCCTCGTCTTCCCGGAGAGGTTCTGAGTACGGATATGAGCCCCGTCCTTGCTGGTGTGCTCCAGCTGCTCGCCCTCACAGCGGCGCTCGCCCTGGTCCACCGCCCGCTGGGCGACTACATGGCCCGCGTCTACTCCTCGAAGAAGCACCTTCGCGCGGAGAAGTGGATCTACAAGGCCATCGGCGCCCACCCCGACACGGAGATGCGCTGGCCCGCCTACCTGCGCGGCGTCCTCGCCTTCTCCGCGGTCAGCGTCCTCTTCCTCTACCTGCTGCAGCGCCTGCAGGGCTCGCTGCCCGGCTCGCTCGGCTTCAAGGCCATCGACCCGGACCAGGCGTTCAACACCGCCGCGTCCTTCGTGGCCAACACCAACTGGCAGTCGTACTACGGCGAGCAGGCCATGGGCCACGTCGTGCAGACCGGCGGCCTGGCCGTGCAGAACTTCGTCTCGGCGGCCGTGGGGATCGCCGTGGCGGTGGCCCTGGTCCGCGGCTTCGCCCGCTCGCGCACCGGCGAGCTCGGCAACTTCTGGGTCGACCTGGTGCGCGGCACCGTCCGCATCCTGCTCCCGATCGCCGTCCTCGGCGCGCTCGTCCTGGTCGCCTGCGGCGCCATCCAGAACTTCGCCGGCATCCACGAGGTCGGCCAGTTCATGGGCGGCACCCAGCAGTGGAACGGCGGCGCGGTCGCCTCCCAGGAGGTCATCAAGGAACTCGGCACCAACGGCGGCGGCTACTTCAACGCCAACTCCGCGCACCCCTTCGAGAACCCCGACGCGCTCTCGAACCTGTTCGAGATCTTCCTGATCCTGGTGATCCCCTTCGCCCTGACCCGGACCTTCGGCAAGATGGTCGGCTCGGTCCGCCAGGGCTACGCGATCCTCGCCACGATGGCGACGATCTGGCTCGGCTTCACCGCCCTGATGATGTGGACCGAGTTCCACCACGGCGGCCCGGCGTTCGACCTGGCCGGCGGGGCGATGGAGGGCAAGGAGACCCGCTTCGGGATCGGCGGCTCGGCGATCTTCTCGGTCGCCACCACGCTGACCTCGACCGGCGCGGTCAACTCCTTCCACTCCTCGTACACCGGCTTCGGCGGCGGCATCGACATGCTGGGCATGCAGCTCGGCGAGATCGCCCCCGGCGGCACCGGATCCGGCCTCTACGGCATGCTGATCATGGCGATCATCGCGGTGTTCATCGCGGGCCTCATGGTCGGCCGCACCCCGGAGTACCTGGGCAAGAAGATCGGCACCCGCGAGATCAAGCTGGCGGCCTGCTACATCCTCGTCACCCCGGCCCTCGTCCTCGGCTTCACGGCCGTCGCGATGGCGCTGCCCACGCCCGGCGACTCGATGACGAACTCGGGCGCGCACGGCTTCTCCGAGATCCTCTACGCCTACACGTCCGGGGCCAACAACAACGGCTCGGCCTTCGCGGGCCTGAACGCCGACACGCAGTGGTTCAACAGCACCATCGGCCTCGCGATGCTGCTCGGCCGCTTCCTGCCGATGGTCTTCGTCCTGGCCCTGGCCGGCTCGCTGGCCGAACAGCGGCCCGTCCCGGCGACCGCCGGCACCCTGCGCACCGAGAAGCCGCTCTTCACCGGGCTGCTCGTCGGCACCATCATGATCATCACCGGTCTCACCTACTTCCCCGCGCTCGCGCTGGGACCGCTTGCCGAGGGGCTGGCGTCATGAGCACTCACACCACGCAGCACGACCGCGACGACCGCGAAGGAGGCGCCGTGGCCACCGCGGAACGCGCCCCCCACCAGGACGTCCCCACCGGCCACCAGGCCACCGCCGACGGCCGGGTCGGCGCCGGCCTCTTCGACCCCGCCCAGCTCCTCACCTCCCTGCCGGACGCCGTCCGCAAGCTCGACCCGCGCGTCATGGTCAAGTCGCCGGTCATGTTCGTCGTCCTGATCGGCTCGGTGGTCACCACCGTGCTCGCCCTCAAGGACCCGGGCGACTGGTTCGGCTGGGCGATCACCGCCTGGCTCTGGCTGACCACGGTCTTCGCCAACCTCGCGGAGGCCGTCGCCGAGGGCCGCGGCAAGGCCCAGGCCGACACCCTGCGCAAGGCCAAGACCGACACCGTCGCGCGCCGCCTGACCGGCACCGCCGAGGAGCCGGTGCCCGGCACCGACCTGCGCATCGGCGACCTCGTCGTCTGCGAGGCGGGCGACATCATCCCCGGCGACGGTGACGTCGTCGAGGGCGTGGCCTCCGTCGACGAGTCCGCGATCACCGGCGAGTCCGCCCCCGTCATCCGCGAGTCAGGCGGCGACCGCTCGGCCGTCACCGGCGGTACGAAGGTCCTCTCCGACCGCATCGTCATCAAGATCACGACGAAGCCCGGCGAGACGTTCATCGACCGCATGATCAACCTGGTCGAGGGCGCCGCCCGGCAGAAGACGCCCAACGAGATCGCGCTGAACATCCTCCTCGCGTCCCTCACCATCGTCTTCCTGCTCGCCGTCGTCACCCTCAAGCCCTTCGCGATCTACGCCGGGGCCGACGAGCAGACCTCGCTGATCGTCCTGACCGCCCTGCTCGTCTGCCTGATCCCGACGACCATCGGCGCCCTCCTCTCCGCCATCGGCATCGCCGGCATGGACCGCCTGGTCCAGCGCAACGTCCTCGCCATGTCGGGCCGCGCCGTCGAGGCCGCGGGCGACGTCTCGACGCTGCTCCTCGACAAGACCGGCACCATCACCCTCGGCAACCGCCAGGCCGCCGAGTTCGTACCGGTCCGCGGCACCACCGAGGCCGCCCTCGCCGACGCCGCCCAGCTCTCCTCGCTGGCCGACGAGACGCCCGAGGGCCGCTCCATCGTGGTCCTCGCCAAGGAGAAGTACGGCCTGCGCGAGCGCCACCAGGGCGAGCTGACCGGCGCCGAGTGGGTGGCGTTCACCGCCCAGACCCGGATGTCCGGCGTCGACGTCGACGGACGCAAGGTCCGCAAGGGCGCCACCGGATCGGTCATCGCCTGGGTCGAGGAGCGCGGGGGAGTCGTCGCCGAGGACGCCCGGCAGCTCAACGACCGGATATCCCAGGCGGGCGGCACCCCCCTCCTGGTCGCCCTGGAGGACGCCGACGGCGCCCGCGTCCTCGGCGTCATCCACCTCAAGGACGTCGTCAAGGACGGCATGCGCGAGCGGTTCGACGAGCTGCGCCGCATGGGCATCAAGACCGTCATGATCACCGGTGACAACCCGCTGACCGCCAAGGCCATCGCGGACGAGGCGGGCGTGGACGACTTCCTCGCCGAGGCCACGCCCGAGGACAAGATGGCGCTGATCAAGCGCGAGCAGGCGGGCGGCAAGCTCGTCGCGATGACCGGCGACGGCACCAACGACGCCCCCGCGCTCGCCCAGGCCGACGTCGGCGTCGCGATGAACACGGGCACGTCGGCCGCCAAGGAGGCCGGCAACATGGTCGACCTCGACTCCAACCCGACCAAGCTCATCGAGATCGTCGAGATCGGCAAGCAACTCCTCATCACCCGGGGCGCGCTGACGACCTTCTCGATCGCCAACGACGTCGCGAAGTACTTCGCGATCATCCCGGCCATGTTCGCGGTCGCCTACCCGAGCCTGGACAAGCTCAACATCATGGGCCTGGCCTCGCCCGAGTCCGCGATCCTCTCGGCGGTCGTCTTCAACGCCCTGATCATCGTCGCGCTCGTGCCGCTCGCCCTCAAGGGCGTGCGCTACCGCCCGATGAGCGCCGACCGCATGCTCCGCCGCAACCTCGGCATCTACGGCCTGGGCGGCCTGGTCGCCCCCTTCATCGGCATCAAGCTCATCGACCTGCTCCTCTCCCTCATCCCCGGAATCGGCTGACCCACGATGAACAACTCCGCAGGAAACGCGGGACGTCTGCTCTGGGCCGCACTGCGCGCCCTCCTCGTCCTGACCGTGGTGACGGGCGTGCTCTACCCGCTGGCCGTCACCGGCGTCGCCCAGGTCGCCTTCCACGACAAGGCCAACGGCTCCGAGGTGAAGGCCGACGGCAAGGTCGTCGGCTCCGAGCTCATCGGCCAGCGCTACGACCTGCCGCTCAAGAAGGGCCAGGAGACGGCCGAGCCGGACCTCAAGTGGTTCCAGCCGCGCCCCTCCAACGGCCTCGGCGAGAACAGCGTCAACACCCAGTACAAGCTGATCCTGTCCGGCGCCACCAACCTCTCCGGCGACAACAAGGACCTCATCCGGCAGGTGAAGGACGCCCAGGCGGCCGTCATCAGGGACAACTCCACCAAGGGCCACCGGATCAGCCCCTCCGACGTGCCCGCGGAGGCGGTCACCTCCTCCGGCTCCGGCCTCGACCCGCACATCTCCCCGGCCTACGCCGACCTCCAGGTGCGCCGGGTCGCCGAGCGGAACCACCTGGGCGTCGCACAGGTCCGGAAACTGGTCGACGACCACACCGACGGACGGACCCTCGGCTTCGTGGGCGAGCCGCGCGTCAACGTCCTCCGGCTCAACATCGCCCTGAAGGAACTCACCGAGAAGGGCTGACGGGCCCGTCCCGCACCGGCGGGAACCGGCGGACCCGGCCACGGCCGGGGCCCGCCGGCTCCCACCGCCACGACACCTACGGCGCCCCGCACGGCGCCACCGGCCCGAAGGGGGCGCCACACCGATGACCCGGGTCCTTGTGGTCGAGGACGACACCCAGCTCGTACGAGCGCTGGTGATCAACCTCCAGGCACGCAAGTACGGGGTGGACGCGGCCCCCGACGGAGCCACCGCGCTGCGCCTGGCCGACGCCCGCCGGCCCGACGTCGTCCTCCTCGACCTGGGGCTGCCCGACATGGACGGCATCGACGTGCTCCGGGGGCTGCGCGGCCGGACCCGGGCCCCGGTCCTCGTCCTCACCGCCCGACGCGGCTCCGACGAGAAGGTGGTGGCGCTCGACGCGGGCGCCGACGACTACATCACCAAGCCGTTCAGCATGGACGAGCTCCTCGCCCGCCTGCGCGCCGCGGTCCGCCGCACCGAGACCACCCCCGCCACGCGCGAGACGGCCGCGGTCACCACCGACGACTTCACCGTCGACCTGGTCGCCAAGAAGGTCACCCGACACGGCCACGACGTCCGCCTGACCCCCACGGAATGGCAGCTCCTGGAGATCCTCATCCGCCACCCGGGCCGCCTCGTCCCCCAGCGCCGCCTGCTGCTCGACGTCTGGGGCCCGTCCCACGCGACGAAGACGAACTACCTGCGCGTCTACATGGCCCAGCTCCGCCGCAAACTGGAACCGGACCCCTCCCACCCGCACCACCTGATCACGGAACCGGGCATGGGCTACCGCTTCGAACCCTGACGCCGGTCCTCACCGTGCCGGCGGCCGGCCGAGGGGCGTGCCGGGCCCGTGGGGCGCCGCGGGGGAGACGGCCAGCTGGTCGTCGGCGATGCCCTGCACCACCGACGGCTCCACGAGCGCGACACTCGCCAGATGCTCGGCCCAGCCTGCCGTGCCGAGGACCTGGGCCAGCAGACGTCTGGTGTGCGGAGCGTCCGTGTGCTTCGCCAGCTCCAGCAGGGCCCGCACCCGCAGCTGGGGGTCGGGGATCCCGTGCGCCGCTTCCTCCGCGTGCCCGTGGCGACCGAGCAGCGTGAGAGTCGTCGTCAAGTCGACCAGGACGCGGGACCGTTGCTCCTGACGCAGCAGGCCGACGAGGGACTCGATGTCCCTCACCAGGTCGAGACAGCGGTTCCGGTCCCCTGCTTCGGCCCGGGAACGGGCGACCCTGCCGAGAGCCGAGGTCCTCCGGTGGAGGTCCTGGACCTCCCGTGCGAGCGCCACGGCCCAGTCGTGGTCGTGAAGCGCGAGGGCGAGGTCGATCAATTCACTGTGGATCTGCGCCTGTTCGCCGGTCCGCTGCGCCCCGTGGGTCAGCGCCGCGGCCTGGTGCCCGAGCCCCTTGGCCCGCTCCGCGTCGCCCATCGCCATCAGGGTGCGAGCCAGGTTGAGGAGGGCGAGGCCCTGTTGGCAGGCGTTGCCGGTGGGGTCACGAAAGCGCGTCTCCGCCGTCTCGGCGAGCCGGTGGGCGCGCTCGTCGTGCCCCAGCAGGGCATCCAGGTGCGCCAGGCCCACCAGGGCGTCGATCTGATCCTGCGGACCGAGCAGCGACCGACTGAGCTCCTCCGCCCGCGCCCTGAGCTTGTGGGCGCGGTCATGCGCACCGTCGACCGCGTACTTCCGGGCCAGGTCGAGGAGAAGGTGGAGCCGCCTGACAGGCGTGCGGATCAGCGCGGCGAGGGCCTCGGCCAGGTCAGGCTGCTCCATGTCCACCGCGGCCACCCGCACGAGGGCGACGAGTTCCCCTTCCCTGACCCCGGAGACCGCGGGCAGCTCCGCGACGCACTCCTGGGCGCTGATCGCTCCCCCTTTGACGAGCTGCAGGAGCGCCCGGATACGCCGGTCCGGCACGGACACGCTCCGTGCCAGGAGACGGGCGAGTTCGAGGTCTCCCGCGTCGCATACCGCCATGACGACCCTGACCAGAACCACCGACCTCTCGCTGGAGGTCAGCGGGCCCTGGGCCAGTGCGGACGCCTCCTGGGACAGGACCCCGGCGTGTTCCCGCCGCCCTGCGCGTGCTGCCGTACGGGCGAGTTCCGCCACGATGCGCGCCCGTGCGGCCGGTTGAGGCAGCGCGGACGCGATGGCCTCCGCCTCGGCCGAGAGGGCTTCCCACCGTGCGGGATCTCCCGCGACGGCGGCCGCCAGCGCCAAGATGTTCAGTGCCTGCGCCCTGCGGAACGGGTCGGGGACGGTCCGTACGAGATCGAGGGCGTGGGCGTGCTCGCCCAGGTGCGCTAGGGACACGGCGACACTCCTGATCGCGGCCGCCTTGTGCGACGGCTTGGCGATGCTCAGTGCGCTTCGTTCGGCTCGTTCGGCGAGCCGCCGGGCGCGGGCCGGATCGCCCGCGGCGATGGATGCCTCGACCAGGTCCGACAGGGCACTGACCGTCTGGCGGGGGTCGTCCACCGAGAGGACGACGGCCTCGGCTCCGGCCAGATCGCCGACCGCGCACCGCGCTTTGGCCACGTCCGCCAGCACACGGGCCCGTACGCCCGCCTGACCGGCCGTGCCGGCGAGGGCGTGCGCCCGGCTCAGGTCGCCGGACGCGAGGAGCGTCTCCACCAGCGCCAGGAGGGCGCGGTTGTGGCGGTCCGGCACGACGATGCTGTGCAGCACGGCTTCCGCCCGCTCCGGCGAACCCAGCGCCGCCCACAGCGCCGCAAGACCCACGGGAACATGGTCGTTCCGCGCCTTCAACGCGTCGTGGTGCAGGGCCAAGCGGGCCATGGCGAGCAGGTCCGGGTCCTGCTGGCCGAGGATCATCTCCTGCGCGGCCGTGACCTCCGCGAAGGCGGCGGCGTCGCCGCCCGTCACCTGGAGCATCCGGTTGTGGCGACCGGTGTCCGTGGCGCCCGCGACCATGCGCGGCAGATCGTTCGCGATCCGCAGGGCCCGGAAGTAGCCGTGCAGCAGAAACTCCGGAGTGCGGGCGGGCCAGCCCTGCTTCCGGTAGTCGTCCGACCATTGGTGGAGCCGCTCGCGATGACCGGCCACGCCTCTGTCGCCCAGCACCCGCAGAGCCGTGCTGCGCAGCTCGTCGTGGCCGAGGACGTACACCTCCTCCTTGGCCCAGGGGCTCAGCAGCGACGAGAAGGTCCGGCCGGGCACCGAACGGATGTGACGCCCGACCGTGTAGGGGGACGCGCCCGTGAGTTCGGCCAGGTCCTGTTCGCTCAGGCCGCCGTCGGCGGCGGTGATGAGGCCGAGGATCTCCCGCTCCAGACCGGGTGCGTCCGCGAGCCGCTGGAGTTCCCGCTCCGCGTCGGCCCTGACCGCCTCCGCATGGGGCGACACCGGGAGGTCGCGCACGACCCGGGGATCGCGCAGCGGATGGCCGTCCGGCACATCGGCCGGAAGGGGAGGGTGGGGGCGGCCGGCGACAATGACGCGGAGCCCCGCCGGAGGCCGCGCGGGGAGCAGGGCCGCGATGCTGTACGACTCCGGCAGGGCGGTCACGCCCTGGTCCTCGTCCAGCCCGTCCACCACGAGCACCAGACGCCTGGCACTCGCCCGGCACGCACGGGCCGCCTCGTCGAGCAGGCTGAGCAGATGCCCTTCCCGTGTGGCGTCGGTGACCTGGGCGGGCATGGGCCGGCCGAGGAAGGCCGCCAGCTGCTCCATCACCACGTCGCAGAACCCGATGCGGTCGTTCTGGCCGGCGAACCGGCCCGTGACGAAGAAGGGGACGAGGTGCACGCCCTCCGGTGGATGCAGGGCGAACCACGAGAGCAGCGCCGACTTGCCGGCCCACGCGGGACCTCGCAGCCACAGGTAGGAGCTCTCCTCCGCTCCGGTGCAGAAGGCCGCCAGAGCGGCCAGCTCTTCCGTGCGTTCCCGCAGGCACGGCGGTGCGATCCGGCGGATCTGCTCCGGGTATCCGGTCCGGGCCACATGACCGGGCGCGGTCACGGTGATCCCGCCGTCCACGATCAGGGCGCCGGAGACCGCGACACCGCCCACGGCGCGCGCGTGCCCGGTGCCCGTCGCCTCCACGTTCTCCCGCCCCCACACGGATCGCTCGCCGGCCAACGGCACTGCCCTCGTCTTCACTGGTCAGGTCGGTCACCGACGTGTCGGTGCGGTGACGCATGCAGGAACGATGGTGTCAGAACCGGTGAGCGCCGCTGGTGGCTTCGCCCTCATCGAAGGCATCGGTGACCGGAGCGCACCCACGGCGCGGCGCGGAGCTCCCGGGGGCGGTCACGACACAGCCCGGAAAGCAAAAAACCCCACGTGAAGTGGGGTCTCAGCTGGTGTCCGAGGGGGGACTTGAACCCCCACGCCCGATAAAGGGCACTAGCACCTCAAGCTAGCGCGTCTGCCATTCCGCCACCCGGACAAGGTGTCTGTCGTCGCGGGGCGCTCCCCGCAGCGACACAGAGAACATTACCAGGCTTCCAGGGGTACTCGATCACCCCTGTGGTCGGCTGTGAACTGCGGATGACGACACCCGCCCGGCCTTGGGCGAGGGGCCGCGGAGAGAGAGGATGAAGGGGACCACCAGCAGCGAATGCGGGAGGAGCCAGCGTGAGCGGGTCCAGCACGGGTAAGGCCGTCACCGGTGAGGACGAGGTCGTCGACCTCTGTCGCGAACTGATCCAGATCGATACGAGCAACTACGGCGACCACTCGGGCCCGGGGGAGCGCAAGGCCGCCGAGTACGTCGCGGAGAAGCTCGCCGAGGTCGGCCTCGAACCCAAGATCTTCGAGTCGCACCCCGGCAGGGCCTCGACGGTCGCCCGGATCGAGGGCGAGGACCCGTCGCGGCCCGCGCTCCTCATCCACGGCCACACGGACGTCGTCCCGGCCAACGCCGCCGACTGGACGCACCACCCCTTCTCCGGGGAGATCGCGGACGGCTGCGTGTGGGGCCGGGGCGCCGTCGACATGAAGGACATGGACGCGATGACCCTCGCGGTCGTGCGCGAGCGCATGCGCACCGGTCGCAAGCCCCCGCGCGACATCGTCCTGGCCTTCCTCGCGGACGAGGAGGCGGGCGGCACGTACGGGGCGCGGCACCTCGTCGACAACCACCCGGACCTCTTCGAGGGCTGCACGGAGGCGATCAGCGAGGTCGGCGGCTTCTCGTTCACCGTCAACGAGAACCTCCGGCTCTACCTCGTCGAGACGGCCCAGAAGGGCATGCACTGGATGAAGCTGACCGTGGACGGCACCGCGGGACACGGCTCCATGATCCACAAGGACAACGCGATCACCGAGCTCAGCGAGGCCGTCGGGCGGCTGGGCCGGCACAAGTTCCCGGTGCGGGTCACCAAGACCCTGCGGCACTTCCTGGACGAGCTGGGCGACGCGCTCGGCACCGAGCTCGACCCGGAGAACATGGACGAGACGCTCGCCAAGCTCGGCGGCATCGCCAAGCTCATCGGCGCCTCGCTCCAGAACACCGCCAACCCGACGCAGCTCGGCGCGGGGTACAAGGTGAACGTGATCCCCGGGCAGGCCACCGCGCACGTCGACGGCCGCTACCTGCCTGGCTACGAGGAGGAGTTCCTCGCCGATCTGGACCGCATTCTCGGTCCGAGGGTCAAGCGCGAGGACGTACATGCCGACAAGGCATTGGAGACCACCTTCGACGGAGCGCTCGTCGACGCGATGCAGACCGCGCTGCGGGCCGAGGACCCGATCGCCCGTGCCGTGCCGTACATGCTCTCGGCCGGCACGGACGCCAAGTCGTTCGACGACCTCGGCATCCGCGGCTTCGGCTTCGCGCCGCTGAAGCTGCCGCCGGAGCTGGACTTCGCCGGCATGTTCCACGGCGTCGACGAGCGGGTGCCGGTCGACGGCCTGAAGTTCGGTGTCCGGGTGCTCGACCGGTTCATCGACGCCTCGTGACGTGCGCCGCACGTGAGCTGACGTGACCTGACGTGACACGGCCGGGACCCTTCGGGAACCGGCCGTTTTACGTGCTGAAACGACTCTCCAATAATCGCCAGCGCGTACGTACTTGACTGAAAAGAGTGAAAGCCCGCGCGCGCTCGTAGCCCCACTACTTCCCCCTCGTTACAGGTGGTGCAGTCCGCGGCTGGGACTGCATTTGCCAACAAGGAGGAATAATGATCAAGAAGGTCGTCGCTGCTGCGGCTGCCACTGGTGGTCTCGTGCTCGCTGGTGCGGGCATCGCCGCTGCCGACGCCGGTGCCCAGGGTGCCGCCGTGAAGTCCCCCGGTGTGGTCTCGGGCAACGTCATCCAGGTCCCGGTCCACGTGCCGGTCAACGCCTGCGGCAACACGGTCTCCGTGATCGGGCTGCTGAACCCCACCTTCGGCAACACCTGCATCAACAAGTGACGTTGTTGTGCCTCACCCCGTGAAGGGCTGAGGCCGTCGGCCCCGGAGTGCGCGCCATGCACTCCGGGGCCGACGGGCATGACGCGTCCGGGCAAGCGGGCCCGTACGCATTCCGGAAGGCAAAGGCAGGGAACAGCTATGCGACAGGTCACGCGCAAAGGCCTGATCACCGTGGCGGCCGCCACCGGCGTGCTCGCCGCGACCGGCGGATACGCGCACGCGGACTCGGGCGCCGACGGGAGCAGTTCGGATTCCCCGGGCGTCCTGGCGGGCAACAGCGTGCAGCTTCCCGTGCACGTCCCGCTCAACGTGTGCGGAAACACCGTGAACGTGGTCGGGGTCCTCAACCCGGCGGCGGGCAACAAGTGCGCCAACACCTCCCACGGAGGCGGTGGCGGCGGTGGCTACGGCGACGACGGCGGCTACGGCGACAACGGCGGGCACCACCAGTCGGGCGGCGGATCCACCGCTCACGGCCACACCGGCGACTCGCCGGGCGTCGGCTCCGGCAACAACGTGCAGCTGCCGATCCACGCCCCCGTGAACGTCTGCGGCAACAGCGTCACCATCGGCGGCCTCGGCAACGCCGCCATGGGTAACGAATGCGCCAACGACGACGGCGGTACGGTCACGCCGCCGAGCGGCGAGAAGCCCCCGACGGGACCGGAGCACCCCGGGAAGCCGGAGCAGCCGGGCAACCCCGGCACGCCCGAGCAGCCCGTCAAGCCCGCGCACCCGGGCAAGCCGGGTCAGCCCGGCACCCCGTCCTCCCCGCAGCAGGTCAGCCCGGTCGACCGTGCGATCCCGAACCAGCCGGGCGCCCAGGCCGTCACCCCGCCCGAGGGCACCTCGCAGCTCGCGTCGACCGGCAGCGAGCTGCCGCTCGGTCTCGCGCTGCCGGTGGGCGCGGGCGCGCTGATCGCGGGCACCGTGCTCTACCGCAGGGCCCGGGCGACCGCCTGAGACACCCCGCGTCCCAGGGCGCCGAACGGAGCGGGCCCCGCCGTGGCGGGGCCCGCTCCGTTTCTCGTGCGCGTTCTCGTGCCCGTTTCCCGTGCCCGGTCCGCCCGGCCCGTCCGCGCCGCGGGTCAGGCCCGGCGGTTCACCAGGTCGCTCTCAGCTGGCGGATGATCCGCCGTTTCAGCCGCACTCTGCGGCTTCCGTCGGGGTGCAGACTCAGGCGGTCCAACTCCCAGTGTCCGTACTCGGCGTGGTCCGTCAGCAGGCGCGTGGCTTCCTTGCGGGTGACCCCGCGCGGTACATACACGTCGACAAATTCGTATTCCGGCATCGCATCTATTGTGCGGGCATGGGCCCGGTACGGATAGCGTCTGCACTATGTCTGATGCTGCGCAGCCCACCGCTGCCGAGGTACGTGCCGCCGCCGAGGCGGTCAAGACCGCGCTCGACCGCCACCTGGCCGCGGTCGAACGCAGGTCGGGCGAGGACGATCCCGCCGTCTACGAGGCGTTCAACGAACTCGCCGCGGCGGCCGAGGAGTACGACGAGCTCCTCTACGACCGCTACGACGAGGTCACCCCCTTCGAGATCCCCGGCACGGACGACGCCCTGCCGCCGTACCAGGGCCCGGACGAGGCGAACGCCCTGAGCGTGCTGATCCGCCGCGACTACACCGTGGTGGAGCCGCAGCGGCTCCTCGCCCAGGCCCAGCGGGTCGCCGACCTGGAGGCGGGCCGGGACACCGGAGCCGGTTCCGCCGACACCGTGCACAGTGCGCTCGGCGTCCTCTTCGGCGAGTTCGAACCGGACGAAATCTCCTCCCGGCACAAGGAATTCGGCCTGGAGGAGGGCGACTCCACGCTCTGGGTCAACGCGGTGGACGCCCCGGCCGAGCCGGGGGAGTGGCTCGACGCCCCCTTCGACCAGGCCGACCCGCACCGGGTGGTGTGCCGCTTCGACGTCAGCGTGGTCTTCGACGACGAGCTGGACGACGAGGGCCTCGACGGCCTCGACACGGACGACGACATCGACCCGGACGTGGCGGTGCCGCTCGACGAGATCGACGACGAATCGGACGACGAATCCGATGGACCCGACGAACCGGATGATGCGGTCGACGGTGTACGACGGCGCGGGGCCGCCCACCCGTAGGACCGGGCGACGCTCATGGTGCCCGCCGCCCCCGTCCGGGGGTGGCGGGCACACCCGCATCCGGGCCCGGGCCCGGCGGGTCAGGCCGTGGCCGCCGGCACCTGCGGGCGCAGCAGCGTCTGCAGCCGCGTCGTACGGTCCTTCCACAGGCGCTCCGCGACCGCGCGGGGCAGCGCCTGCTCCACGCCCTGCACGACCGAGAGATGCCGCTCGCCGCGGCTGAACGCGGTGTACACCCAGGGGCGGGTCAGCTGTGCCGCCGCGTCGCCCGGCAGCACCACGACCACGGCCGGCCACCGCTGCCCCGCCGCCTGGTGCGCCGTGAGCGCCCAGCCGTGCCGCACCTCGCGCTCCACCCGCTCCTTGGGGACGACCACGGGCGCGCCGTCGCACTCCAGGTGCAGCCCCTCCGCGTCCGCGCGCACCACGCGGCCGAGCGTCGTGCGGCCCGCCGCGGGCGCGTGGGCCACCCGGTCGTCCGGGTCGAAGCCGCCGAAGCGGCCGGGGCCCGGATTCAGCCGTTCCTTCAGGGCGGCGTTGAGCGCGCGGGTGCCCGCGGCGCCGCCGTGGCCCGGCGTGATGACCTGCGTCTGCCCGGCGGGTACGCCGATCGCCCGCGGCACCGAGTCCGCGACGAGCTGCACGGTGCGGTGGATCGCCTCGGCGGCGTCGCGCACCGGGACCAGGACGACCTCCTTGCCGGGGGCCTCGACCTGGTTCAGCTCGCCGATGGCGATGCCGGACGTCAGCTCCCCGAGGGGGCCCGGGTCCGGGGTGCGGGAGACGACCTGCGGGCAGCAGCGCGCGGCGAGCAGGTCGGCGAAGACCCGGCCAGGACCCGCCGACCACAGCACGCCGGGATCGCCGCTGAGCACCAGGCGGGCGCCGTCCGGCAGCGACTCGACGAGCATCGCCGCGCTCTCCACGTCCAGCTGCGGCGCGTCCAGGACGACCAGGAGGTCGAGCGCGAGCGCGCCGTCCGCGTCCCGGCCGGGGCCCTGGGCGCCGGAGAGCAGCCCCGCCACGGTCACCGCGCCGTCCGCCCGGTCCGTCGCCCGCGCGAGGCGGTCGCGGCCCTGGCCGGCGTGGGCGGCTGCGCAGACCCGCAGGCCCAGCGCCGCGGCGGCGGCCACCAGGGCCGCGGGCTCGGCCCGCGCCTCCTCGCCGCCGGAGTGCAGCACGAGGCCGTGCCCGGCGACGGCGCGGATCAGCTCGGCGGCCGACCCGGACGTCCGGGCCGCGGCGGCCTCCCAGTCCGCTTCCCGCGGGCCCGGGGCGTCGTCCTTGGCCGACGAGTTGATCACGCGGGCGAGGCCGTCGGCGAGACTCTCCTCCGCGAGGGCGTACCGCTCCAGGCCGATCAGGACGCGGACGGGGCGCTCCGGCTCGGCGTCCTCCTCCGCGCCGTCCGCCGCGTCCCGCGCGCTGTCCTCGTCGGCGCGCTGGACCGGCACGTCGGTCCCTTCGACGGCGTCCTGGAAGACCAGGGCGTCGCCCTCGGCGACGGCGCTCTGCACGGCCGCGTCGGGGTCCGGCACCGCACGCTGCCCGAGGGCCGCGGTCAGGGCCGACGCGTCGAGCGCGGTGTGCCCCGCGACGGCGGCCTGCTCCAGGAGCCATACGGTGACCGCGCGCCCCCTGCGCTCGTCGTCGGGCCCGCACTCCGGGCCGAGCAGTGCCCGGGCGAACCCGTCGGCCTGCTCGGGCCGCACGCCGGTGACCCGCAGCAACTGCCAGGGGTCCGCGCGCAGTTGGTCGTCGGCGCCGTCACCGAGCGCGGCCGCCGTCGGCGCGGCGAGCGCGGCCGGGGCGCCTCCCTCGGCCAGCACGGCGCCGACCGCCTCGACGGCCTCGGCCGCGGGGGCCTGCGCCCCGGCCTCCCGCGGCGGGCGCACGGGCTCGGGCGCGCGGGACGGGGCGGGCCTGCGGGGGGCCGGCTCCGGCTCACGGAAGGCGCTCGCCACCGGCTTGTCGCCGCTCTCCACAGCCCGCACGGCGGCCAGCAGATCGGCGGCGGTGCCGCTCAGCTTGGTCCCGGCGTCGATCGGCGCCTGCTTCGCTGCCTTGCGCTGCTCGATGCGCTCCCGCAGCTCCCGCTGCGCGGCGATCTCGGCCTCGGCCTCGGACAGCTCGGCGCCTTCGGCCTTCTCCTTGCCGTCGGCGTCTGTGTCTGTGTCTGTGTCTGTGGCGGCGTCAGACTCCGTGTCGCCGTCGCCGTCGCCACCGGCACCGTCGTCCTCGCCGGACTCTTCGACCGTGTCCGCCGTGTCCGCCGTGTCCGCCGTGTCCGCCGTGTCCGTCGCCTCCGGGGCGTCGTCCGGCGAGGTCCCGCTCTCCGGTGTCGTGGGCGCCGTCGGTGTGGTCTCCTCCGCGCCCGGTGACTCCGCTTGCTCCGCGGCAGCGGCCCCGGGGTCCTCCGCGGCGGCGGGTTCCGTACTCACAGCGTGCTCCAGTCGTGATCGGGATAGCGGTGCACGGGCGCCGACACGTCGTCGAGCGCCCGGCAGATCTCGTCAGGAAGACTAAGGGTCTCCACTGACAATGCGGCCGTGAGCTGCTGCGCGTTGCGCGCGCCGACGATCGGGGCCGTCACTCCGGGGCGGTCCCGCACCCAGGCGAGGGCGACCTGCAGCGGGGTGACCGCGAGCCCGTCGGCCGCGGTCGCCACCGCGTCGACGATGCGGCTCGCCGTGTCGTCGAGGTAGGGCGCGACGAAGGGCGCCAGGTGGTCGGAGCCGCCGCGCGAGTCGGCGGGCGTGGCGTGCCGGTACTTGCCGGTGAGCACGCCCCGGCCGAGCGGCGAGGACGGCAGGAGCCCCACGCCCAGGTCGAGGGCGGCCGGCAGCACCTCGCGCTCGACGCCGCGCTGCAACAGCGAGTACTCCATCTGGGTGCCGGCCAGCCGGGTGCGCGAGCCGGGCAGCGCGAGCTGCCAGGTGGCCGCCTTGGCCAGCTGCCAGCCGCAGAAGTTGGAGACGCCCGCATAGCGGGCCCGCCCGCTGCTGACCGCCAGGTCCAGGGCCTGCAGCGTCTCGTCCAGGGGCGTCCCCGGGTCGAAGGCGTGGACCTGCCACAGGTCCACGTGGTCCGTGCCGAGGCGGGTGAGCGAGGCGTCGAGCGCGGCGAGCAGATGGCCCCGCGAGCCGTCGAAGCGCCGCTCGGGGTCGGGCACGCTGCCCGCCTTCGTCGAGATGACCAGATCGCGCCGGGGCACGAGCCGCTCGATGAGGCGCCCGAGCAGGTATTCCGCCTCGCCGTCGCCGTACACGTCGGCGGTGTCGACGAGGGTGCCGCCGGCCTCCCAGAACACCTTCAACAGGTCGGCGGCGTCGTTCTCCTCGGTGTGCCCCCAGGTGAGGGTGCCGAGTCCGATGCGGGACACGCGCAGGCCGGTGCGGCCGAGATGCCTCTGCTCCATGGGCGCTGAGATTACTGGCCGGATCCCCGTGGCGGGCGAGCCTGTGGACAAACCAGCGACTGTGGAGAACCCGGTCACCCGTTCCAGGAGATCCGGTCACCCGTTCCCTCCGTCACTGACGGATCCACCACCGCGCGCTACAGTCCCCGGCACAAGGACGTTACTGATGAGTAAAGCGGTAAGGGGATCGGTCATGCAGCTCGGGATCAACCTCGGCTACTGGGGCGCGGGGATGGACGCGGACAATCTCGCCGTCGCCAGGGAGGCCGACCGGCTGGGCTACGCGGTGTGCTGGGCCGCGGAGGCGTACGGCTCGGACGCCGCCACGGTGCTGTCCTGGGTGGCGGCGCAGACCGAGCGGATCGACATCGGTTCCGCGATCTTCCAGATCCCGGCCCGGCAGCCCGCGATGACCGCGATGACGGCGGCCACCCTGGACTCGCTCTCCGGCGGCCGCTTCCGCCTCGGTCTCGGCGTCTCGGGCCCGCAGGTCTCCGAGGGCTGGTACGGCGTGAAGTTCGACAAGCCGCTGGCGCGCACCCGCGAGTACGTGGACATCGTCCGCAAGGCCATGACCCGGGAGCGCCTCTCGTACGAGGGCGCGCACTGGACGCTGCCGCTGCCCGGCGGCCCCGGCAAGCCCCTCAAGCTGACCGTCCACCCGGAGCGCGAGCACATCCCGCTGTACGTCGCCGCGATCGGCCCCAAGAACCTGGAGCAGACCGGCGAGATCGCCGACGGCGCCCTGCTGATCTTCCCGGCCGCCGAGCACCTGGAGGAGACCGCGGTCCGCCACCTGCGGGCGGGCCGCGAGAAGGCGGGCAAGACGCTGGAGGGCTTCGACATCGTCCCGACGCTGCCGCTGGCCGTCGGCGAGGACTCCCAGGTCGGCGCGCTCGCCGACATGTTCCGGCCGTACACCGCGCTGTACGTGGGCGGCATGGGCAGCCGCAAGCAGAACTTCTACAACCAGCTCGCGCAGCGCATGGGCTACGAGAAGGAGGCCGCCGAGATCCAGGACAAGTACCTCTCGGGCGACAAGGAGGGCGCCGCGGCCGCCGTGCCGCAGCAGCTGATCGACTCGACCACCCTGCTCGGTTCGGTGGACCGGATCGCCGACCGCATGCGGGCGTACGCGGCCGCAGGCGTCACCACGCTCACGCTGGCCCCGGCGGGCTTCACCCTGGAGGAGCGCCTGACCGCGCTGCGCGCCGGCACGGAGGCCCTGGAGCGCTCCGGCGTCGCGTAGCGCGTGCGGCCGGAAAGCGGCCTGAGGAGGGACCTGGCGAGGGCCTGCGGCGGGACCTGCGGCAGGGCCCGAGGAGCGGCCTGCGGAGGGCCGGGGGAGAGCCGGGGGATTCGGAGAAGTCAGCGGCCGTGGTGGGGGCTCGGGGGGTCTTCCCCGCCACGGCCGTCACGGGTAACAACGCGCCACCGGGCGCGCGGTTACGGCCTCGTGGCGGTGTCGGCGTCCTTCGTTCGGCGCAGTGGGCCGCGGCACCTGTTGCCCGACACGCGACCTCGCACTTGACTATTTCTTTGCGGAGGTTCGCGCACAGGGGCATGGAGGTGCCAGTGATGCTGTCGGCCAGGAGTGTCTTCAGGGAGATCCTCGACCAGGACGAGTCGTTCCGGCTCTTCTGCTCCATCGCCGCCAGCGGCGAGGCCCAGGGCGGCTGGGAGAACGGGCGCATCGCCGCCCTCGTCCCCGAGGGCGAGCGCGCCCTCGCCCCCAAGATCGCCCGGCACGGCGCGGACGAGGACAAGCACGGCAGGATCTTCCACGCCCTGCTGAAGAAGCGCGGCCTGCGGCCGGTCGCCGTGCCGCACGAGACCGACTACACGATGCTCCTGGAGAAGCACGGCATCGGCCTCGCGCACGAACAGCTGAAGGCCGACAAGCCGCTCACCGTGCCGGACATCGTCACCTACCTCGCGCACAGCAGAGTCACCGAACAGCGCGCCTCCGAACAGATGCGGCTGCTGCTGCGCTACTTCGCCGACCACCCGGACATCGGCCGCGCCGTCCGGATGATCTCCGCCGACGAGGACAACCACCTGGCGTACTGCCACGAGGAGTTGCTGCGCTTCGCGCGCGCCGGGCACGGCCGGGCGATCCAGCGCACCCTGCGCGAGTGCGCGCTCGCCGAGATCCGCGTCTACCGCGACGTCAGCCTGTCCGTGATGGACCACATGGGCCGACTCCTCCACTGGCCGCACGCCAAGCGGCAGCTGCTCACCGGCGGCATCCACGCCATGTACGCCGCCGAACGGGCCGGCGGCTGGCGGCGGATGGTCTCCCTGCGGATGCCCGAGCGGCGCGACGCCCTGGGCGGTCCCGCGACCGCCGCCCCCGAGCTCGCCTGACGCCCGGGCGCCGGGCCGCGCGCTACAGCCAGCCCCGGCGCTTGAACAGCCGGTACAGCAGGACCTCCAGGACGGCCATCAGGAGGATCACCGCGGGATAGGTCCACCACCAGTGCAGCTCGGGCATGTGGTCGAAGTTCATGCCGTAGATGCCGGCGATCATCGTGGGGACCGCGGCCATCGCCGCCCAGGCCGAGATCTTCCGCATGTCGTCGTTCTGCCGCACGCTCATCTGCGCCAGATGCGCGGACAGAATGTCCGACACCAGCCGGTCCAGGCCCTCCACCGACTCGTTCACCCGCGTCAGGTGGTCGTTGACGTCCCGGAAGAACGGCTGCGCCGAGCCGTCCACGAAGGGCACCGACGCGCTGAAGGGGCCCACTCCGGAGAGGCGGGCCAGCGGCAGCGCCAACGGTCCCGTGGCCCGGCGGAATTCGAGGATCTGCCGCTTGAAGGTGTAGATCCGCGACGCCGTGTTCCGCGACGCGCTGCCGCCGTCCGGCGAGAAGACCTCCGCCTCCAGGACCTCCAGGTCGGCCTGCAGCTCGTCGGCGACCTCCAGGTAGTGGTCCACCGAGGCGTCCGCGATCGAGTACAGGACCGCCGTCGGGCCGTGCTTGAGGACGTCCGGATCGGCCTCCAGACGATGGCGTACGACCCCCAGGGGCGCGCCCTCGCCGTGCCGGACGGTCACCACGAAGGAGTCGCCCACGAAGATCATGACCTCGCCGGAGGAGACCGTGTCGCTGTCCGGCTCGTACACGACCGGCTTGAGGACCATGAACAGCGAGTCGTCGTAGACCTCCAGTTTGGGCCGCTGGTGGGCCTTGAGGGCGTCCTCGACGGCCAGTGGGTGCAGCCCGAACTCCTGGCTGACCTTGTCGAACTCGTTCGCCGTCGGTTCGTGCAGACCGATCCACACGAACGCGTCACCGGCCGCCCTGGCCTCGTCCAGGGCATCGGAGAAGTCCTCGGGGCCTTCGGTACGTCGCCCCTCGCGGTAGATGGCGCAGTCGACGATCACACAGCGCATTCTTCCCAACCTGCACTCCGGTCGCACCCCCTCGGGCGCATAGGCTGAGCCGCATGCCCACGCTGATCCTCGTCCGGCACGGACGCTCCACGGCCAACACCGCCGGCCTGCTCGCCGGGTGGACCCCCGGCGTGGCCCTCGACGAGCGGGGCGCCGCGCAGGCCGCCGCGTTGCCCGGGCGGCTCTCCGCGCTGCCGATCGCCGAGGTCGTCGCCAGCCCCCTGCAGCGCTGCCAGGAGACCGTGGCGCCGCTGCTCGCCGCCCGCCCCGGCCTCCAGGCCCACACGGAGGACCGCATCGGGGAGTGCGACTACGGCGACTGGTCGGGCCGCAAACTCGCCGAGCTCGTCGACGAGCCGCTGATGGAGGTCGTCCAGCGGCACCCGTCCGCCGCCGCCTTCCCGGGCGGCGAGTCCATGCGGGCCATGCAGACGCGGGCGGCCGAGGCGGTCCGCGAGTGGAACGCGCGCGTGGAGCGCGAGCACGGCGAGGACGCCGTCTACCTGATGTGCTCGCACGGCGACATCATCAAGTCCCTTGTCGCGGAGGCCCTCGGCCTGCACCTCGACCTCTTCCAGCGGATCTCCGTGGAGCCCTGTTCCGTCACGGTCATCCGCTACACCCGGCTGCGCCCCTTCCTGGTCCGCCTCGGGGACACCGGCGACTTCGCCTCGCTGGCGCCCCGTGAGCAGCCGTCCGGCGGCGACGCCACGGTGGGTGGCGGTGCGGGCGCACCGTGATCGTCGCCCGCAGTAGGGTGAACCGGGCCGGAGCGGCGCCCGCGGCTCACCCGTAGCAGCCCAGCCGCTCGGGCCGTTCCAGCCGCCGCGTCGGATCCGTCGCGGCACCCCCGTACCCCGCAGTCGATCCAATGGAGACAGGACGTGTCCCGTCAGGTGTTCCTCTACGACCCCCCGGAGCGATTCGTCGCGGGCACGGTCGGGCTGCCCGGACGGCGTACGTTCTTCCTCCAGGCCTCCGCGGGGATCCGGGTGACCAGCGTCGCCCTGGAGAAGACCCAGGTGGCCGCGCTCGCCGAGCGCATGGAGGAGCTCCTCGACGAGGTCGTGCGCCGCAGCGGCGGCAACGCGGCCGTGCCGGCCGTGGCGCCCACCGAGGTCGCCGACAGCGCGCCGCTCGACTCCCCCGTGGAGGAGGAGTTCCGGGTCGGCACGATGGCCCTCGCCTGGGACGGCGAGGAGGAGCGGATGATCGTCGAGGCGCAGGCGCTCGTCGAGCTGGACGCCGAGTCCGAGGACGACCTCGCCGAGGCCGAGGAGAGACTCCTCCAGGACGAGGAGAACGGCCCGCCGATGCTCCGCGTCCGCCTCACCGGCGCGCAGGCCCGCGCCTTCGCCAAGCGCGCCCTGGACGTCGTGAACGCGGGCCGCCCGCCGTGCCCGCTGTGCAGCCTCCCGCTCGACCCGGAAGGACACGTATGCCCGCGCCAGAACGGATACCGGCGGGGAGCGTGAGCGTCGACGACCCCGTGGCGCTCCTCACCCACGGGGAGCTGACCGTACGCGGCCGGATCCGCGAGGCCTCGAACGCGGTGCTCTACTGCACGGTCGCGTACGAGGGCCAGGAGGCCGCCTGCGTCTACAAGCCGGTCGCCGGGGAGCGGCCCCTGTGGGACTTCCCCGACGGCACGCTCGCGCAGCGCGAGGTCGCCGCGTACGAGGTGTCGCTGGCCACCGGCTGGGACCTGGTGCCGCCGACCGTGCTGCGCCAGGGGCCGCACGGCGAGGGCATGTGCCAGCTGTGGATCGAGGCGACGGGCGACACCGAGCTGCTCGCCCTGGTCGACGGCGAGGAGCCCGGCGAGGGCTGGAAGGCCGTCGGTCTCGCGCAGGTCGACGAGGAGCGCACCGCGCTGCTCGTGCACGCCGACGACGTCCGTCTGCGGCGGCTCGCCGTCCTCGACGCGGTGATCAACAACAGCGACCGCAAGGGCGGCCACCTCCTGGCCACGGGCGAGCGCCTCTACGGCATCGACCACGGCGTCACCTTCCACGCCGAGAACAAGCTGCGCACGCTCCTGTGGGGCTGGGCGGGGGAGCCCCTGACCGACGAGGCGGTCGGCGCCCTCCAGGTCCTGCGGGACGGCCTCAAGGAGGGCGCCGCGCTGGCCGAGCGGCTCTCCGCGCTGATCACCCCCGCCGAGGCGGGGGCGCTGCGCGCGCGGGTGGCCGCGCTGCTGGCTTCGGGGCGCCACCCGGAGCCCTCGGGGGAGTGGCCCGCGATCCCCTGGCCGCCGGTCTAGCCCGTTCGCGCACCCGGCCGGGCGGGCCGGGCGCCGGGCCGCCGCAGGGCCGCCGCAGGGCTCGGAAGGGCCCTCGCGGGGCCCCGTCGGGCCCGGCACACGGGGCCCGATCCCGCAAGAGCGCGGGTCCGGCCATCGCTTCGTTGATCCCCACTCGTATGCGGACGGCCCGTCCGGTTAGGCTCATGGCATGCATGCCTGGCCCGCTTCTGAGGTCCCCGCCCTTCCCGGCAAGGGCCGCGACCTCCGGATCCACGACACCGCGACCGGTGGACTCGTCACCCTCGACCCCGGTCCCGTCGCCCGTATCTACGTCTGCGGCATCACTCCGTACGACGCGACCCATATGGGTCACGCGGCGACCTACAACGCGTTCGACCTCGTCCAGCGCGTGTGGCTCGACACCAAGCGGCAGGTTCACTACGTCCAGAACGTGACCGACGTGGACGACCCGCTCCTGGAACGCGCCAACCGCGACGGCAAGGACTGGGTCGAGCTCGCCGAGGGCGAGACCGCGCTGTTCCGCGAGGACATGACCGCGCTGCGCCTCCTGCCGCCCCAGCACTACATCGGAGCCGTCGAGGCGATACCCGGCATCGTGCCGCTCGTCGAACGCCTCCGGGACATGGGCGCCGCCTATGAGCTGGAGGGCGACGTCTACTTCTCCGTCGAGTCCGACACCCACTTCGGGGAGGTGTCCGGGCTCGACAGGGCGGCCATGAAGCTGCTCTCCGCCGAGCGCGGCGGCGACCCGGACCGTCCGGGCAAGAAGGACCCGCTCGACCCGATGCTGTGGATGGCCGCCCGTGAGGGCGAGCCGAGCTGGGACGGCGCGAGCCTGGGCCGCGGCAGGCCCGGCTGGCACATCGAGTGCGTGGCGATCGCCCTCGACCACCTGGGCATGGGCTTCGACGTGCAGGGCGGCGGGTCCGACCTCGCCTTCCCGCACCACGAGATGGGCGCCTCGCACGCGCAGGCGCTGACCGGCGAGTTCCCCTTCGCCAAGGCGTACGTCCACGCGGGCATGGTCGCCCTGGACGGCGCGAAGATGTCCAAGTCCAAGGGCAACCTCGTCTTCGTGTCGAAGCTGCGGCACGACGGGGTCGACCCGGCGGCGATCCGGCTCGCCCTCCTCGCGCACCACTACCGCGCGGACTGGGAGTGGACCGACGGCGTCCTCGAAGAGGCCGTCGAGCGGCTCGGCCGCTGGCGTGCGGCGGTGTCCCGTCCCGACGGGCCGCCCGCCGAGGCGCTCGTCGAGGAGCTGCGGGAGGCTCTGGCGAACGACCTGGACGCGCCGGCCGCGCTGGCCGCGGTCGACCGGTGGGCCGCGGCGCAGGCCGCGGACGGGGGCGTGGACGAGGGGGCGCCGGGGGTGGTGTCGCGGGCCGTCGATGCGTTGCTTGGCGTGGCCTTGTAGCGGTTCGTCCTGTGGCGGTCGGCCTCTGGCCAGGTCGATCGCCCTCCGGGCTCGTCCTCAAACGCCGGACGGGCTGGGGGTGTGCGGTCGGTTTTTGGGTGCGGGTTGATCGCCCTGCGGGCTCGTCCTCAAACGCCGGACGGGCTGGGGGGGGTGCGGTCGGTTTTTGGGTGCGGGTTGATCGCCCTGCGGGCTCGTCCTCAAACGCCGGACGGGTTGGGGGGGTGCGGTCGGTTTTTGGGTGCGGGTTGATCGCCCTGCGGGCTCGTCCCCAAACGCCGGACGGGTTGGGGGGGTGCGGTCGGTTTTTGCGTGCGGGTCGATCGCCCTCCGGGCTCGTTCTCAAGCGCCGGACGGGCTGGGGGGTGTGCGGTCCGTTTTTGCGTGCGGCTCGCGTGGGGGTGCTTCTTCGGAAATCCAGGTGGGGGATCGCAAAGTCCATGGCCCCGGGGCCCGTTGAGGCGCTAGACCTCCGCCATGAGATCTCCCACGCGCTTCAGATCGGCGGCCGCGGCCGCGCTTCTGGGTCTTCTCGCGGTGTTCGCGGGGCCCGGTGGCGGGGCCGCGCAGGCCGCCGGCGAGTCCGCGACCACCGTCGGTGACGTCACCGGCTTCGACGCCGACGGGGCCGTCTACCGGCTCGCCGCGGGGAAGGCCGCGGCCCGCGTCAGTTTCGTTTCGGCGGACACCTTCCGGCTCGAACTGGCCCCCGACGGCACGTTCACCGACCCGGTCGGCAAGGACATCGTCCTGCCGCAGGGCGACCCGCCCCGCACCCGCTGGGCGGACAAGGGCGACCGCTACGAGCTCAGCACCTCCAAGGTGACGCTCCGCGCCTACAAGTCGCCGCTCCGCTTCGCCCTGTACCGCGCCGACGGCAGCCGCCTCTGGGCCGAGACCGAGGGCCTGTCCTGGACCAAGGACGCCACGACGCAGAGCCTGGCGCGCGGCGCCGACGAGCAGTTCTACGGCGCGGGGATGCAGAACGGCCGCGGCAACACCTCGCACCGCGGCAAGAAGGTCGAGGTGAGCGTCGACTACGACTGGGACGACGGCGGGCACCCCAACTCCGTGCCCTTCTACCTCTCCTCCCAGGGCTACGGCGTCTTCCGCAACACCTACGCGCCCAACACCTACGACTTCGCCGAACCGGTGACCGCCACCGCGAAGGAACAGCGTTTCGACGCCTACTACTTCGCCGGCCGCGGCGACGACGCGGCCAAGGACGTCATCGGGCAGTACACGAAGCTCACCGGCAAGCCCTTCCTGCCGCCGGTCTACGGCATGGAGATCGGTGACGCCGACTGCTACCTGCACAACGCCAACCGCGGCGAGCGCCACACCCTCGACTCCCTGAAGGTCGCCGACGGCTACGTCGAGAACGACATGCCCAACGGCTGGATGCTCGTCAACGACGGCTACGGCTGCGGCTACGAGAACCTCGCCGAGACGTCCAAGGGCCTGGCCGAACGCAAGATGAAGATGGGCCTGTGGACCGAGGACGGCCTGGAGAAGATCGCCGACCAGGTCAAGGCGGGCCAGCGCGTCGCCAAGCTCGACGTCGCCTGGGTCGGCGACGGCTACAAGAAGGCCCTCGACGGCTGCAAGGACGCCTACCGGGGCATCGAGGACAACAGTGACGCGCGCGGCTTCACCTGGGCCCCGGAGAGCTGGTCGGGCGCCCAGCGCTGCGGCGTGCAGTGGTCCGGCGACCAGAGCGGCAGCTGGGAGTACATCCGCTGGCAGATCCCGACGTACGCCGGGTCCACCATGTCCGGCATGGCGTACACCACCGGTGACGTCGACGGCATCTTCGGCGGCAGCCCCAAGACGTACGTACGCGATCTGCAGTGGAAGATGTTCCTGCCGGTCACGATGACGATGGACGGCTGGGCTGCCAGCGACAAGCAGCCCTTCCGCCAGGGCGAGCCGTACACCTCCATCAACCGCAGGTACCTGAAGCTGCACGAGTCGCTCCTGCCCTACCTGTACTCGTACGGCCACGAGGCGACGAAGACCGGGGTGGGCGCCGTCCGCCCGCTGGCCCTGGAGTACCCCCATGACCCCAAGGCCGCGACCGACGCCGCCAAGTACGAGTTCCTGACCGGCGAGGACTTCCTCGTCGCGCCCGTCTACCGGGACACCACCACCCGCGACGGCATCTACCTGCCCCAGGGCACCTGGACCGACTACTGGACCGGACGCACCTACCAGGGCCCGACCACCGTCGACGGCTACAGCGCACCCCTGGACACCCTGCCCCTGTTCGTGAAGGGCGGCGCCACCGTGCCCCGGTGGCCCGGCGGCATCCGCTCCCACGAGGACCGGAGGGCCGACTCCCCGCTGGCCTGGGACATCTACCCGCAGGGCACGTCCTCCTTCGAGCTGTACGAGGACGACGGTGTGACCCGCGAGCACCGTGCGGGGAAGTACGCCACGCAGCGCGCCGAGGTGCGGGCACCGCGCTCCGGGGCGGGCGACGTGCGCGTGCGGATCGGCGCGAGCAAGGGCTCCTTCGACGGCAAGCAGTCGGCGCGGCCCTACGCGTTCACCCTGCACACCGGGGACGCGCCGAGCCGGGTCGGGCTCGACGGGAAGCGGCTGCCGCGGCTCACCTCGAAGAGCGCGTACGAGAAGGCCGGGCAGGGCTGGTTCTACGACCGGGACGACCGGGGCGGCGTCGTGCGGGTGAAGACGCCCGCGCGGCGGACCGACCGCGCCTTCGAGCTGACGCTCGACGACACCAGCGCCGTCGGCGGCGCCCGGCCCGGCGCGACCGCGGCCGTGACCGCCCCCGCGGGCCAGGAGCTCGGCGCGGGCACGCCGGGCAAGGTCGCCGTCGACATCACGGCGGGCACCGAGGACGCCACCGGCGTCGACGTCGCGCTCGACGCGCCGAAGGGCTGGACCGTCGACCACGCGAAGGTCGGCCGGATCCCGGCGGGCACCACCCGCCGCGTCGAACTGGCCGTCACCCCGGCCAAGGGGGCCGACCCCGGCGAGCGGACGCTCGGCGCGCGCGCCCGCTACCGTTCGGCGGGCCAGGACCGCACCGCCACCGGCCGCCTCGCGCTCGGCGTGATGCCCGAGGCACCCGGCAAGGACACCTGGGCGAGCGACATGGTGTGGCTGAAGTCCACCAACGGCTACGGCCCCGCCGAACGCGACCGCAGCAACGGCGAGTCGGGCGCTGCCGACGGACACCCGCTCACCCTCGCGGGCACGACCTACGAGAAGGGGATCGGCACGCACGCCGACTCCGTCATCGAGGTCTATCCGGGCGGCCGCTGCACGAGGTTCACCGCGGACGTCGGCATCGACGACGAGATCAACGGCTACGGAGAGGTGGCCTTCTCGGTCGAGGCCGACGGCAGGACGCTGTGGACCTCGCCGAAGGTGACGGGCGCGTCGGCGACCGTCCCGGTCGACGTCGACGTGCGCGGCGCCCGGCACGTGGAGCTGAAGGCCACCGACACCAACGGCTCCAAGAGCGGGGACCACGCGGACTGGGCGGCGGCCCGGTTCAGTTGCGCCTGAGCGGGCCCCGGCAGGGAGCGGCGCCGGGCGGGGAGGTCTCTCCGCCCGGCGCCGCCGTCCGTTCACGCAGGGCGCTCGGCGCCCGCGCGGACCGTACGGACTACTTGGCGACCACGATGGCCAGCAGATAGTCCGGGTTGGCGCTGTCGTAGTACCCGATCACCTGCTGCCCGAAGGCGAAGGCCTCCTGGACCTCGTCGCGGGTCCGCGGGTCGGGATTGACGAACGCCCGCCAGTCCTCGTCCACTTGCAGGTACAGGATCGAGGCCTGGCCGGGGAGCGGCTGGACGACGTCCCAGAAGGCCGTCGCGATGTTGGACGCGAGCGCCCGGGTGGAGATCTCCGGCGCCTGCGCCTGCGGGATCTGCTGCTCCTGTCCTGCCTGCTGCTCCGGGCCGAACTGCTGGAGCAACTGCTGGAACGGCTGCTGCCGGCCCAGCTGCTGGAGCTGCTGCCGCAGGTGCGGCGGGAGATGCGGCTGCTGGCCTTGCTGGCCTTGCTGACTCTGTTGGCCGATGCCCGGTTGTCCGGCGCTCTGTTGGCCGAAGCCCGGCTGGCCCATGCCTTGCTGGCCCTGCTGTCCCATGCCCTGCTGTCCCTGCATGCCCTGTTGACCGGGCATGGTGTGCTGGGACTGCACGCCCTGCATGCCTTGCTGGGGGTCGTACGACTGTCCGTACGACTGGCCGTACGCCTGCTGGCCGAAGGGCTGTTGCTGGTACTGCTGCTGGCCCTGCATGCCCTGCTGGCCCTGCGTCTCCTGCGGGAGCTGCTGCGGCGGGGCCGTGCTCGGGCTCTGCTGCCGGCCCTGTTGCTGCGGGCCGCCGTACTGCTGTCCTTGGTGCCGGCCCAGCTGACTCATCTGCGGGGTGGTGTTCATGCGGGTGCCACCTTCCCTCAACGGTTGTGGTCCTTCAGCAGTGCTGGAGTGGTGCGACGGTGCGGGGTGTCCGGGGTGGCTCAGCCCGTGACGACCAGGCCGACGATCTCGTCGTCCGTGAACCAGACGCGCACGTCCGGCCGGCCCCCGGCGAAGGCGGCGTGCACCGCCTGCCGTGTCTCGGGCGAGGGGTGTTCGAGGGTGCGCCACCCGCCGGCCACGAACAGCCGCAGCCGCGGCGGAAGTTCGGGCGGGTAGGGGAGCAGCTCGTCCCAGTACCGCTCGGCCTGTCCCGAACCCACCGCCGACGGCAGCAGGTTCGTGACCGCCCCCTTGATGTCGGGGCGGTTGCCGATCCGCTGCGACGCGGGCCTGCCCGGCGCGTCCTGCTGCGGCGAGCCCGTCGCGCGCAGCACGTCACGGGCCTGGTCCGGGGTCATCGGCCGACGGCCCGCCGCCTTGAGCATGCCCTGCAACGCGGCCAGCGCGCCGACGACGATCGGCGACGCGGAGGACGTGCCGGAGAACGTGTCCGTGTACCAGGCGATCTCGTCGGAGCCGCCCTGCAGATCGCCGGGCCGGTCCCAGGCGCCGCCGGTCGTGGTGGTCTCGCGGCCCCATCCCTGGGCGTCCACCCGGGCGCCGTAGTTGGAGAACGCCAGGCGTGAGCGGTCCGGGCCGTGGTCGCGGCCGTGCGTGCCGGGCGGCGGTGCGCCCGCGCCGACCAGGACCGCGCCGGAGGAACGGTGGGCGGGGTTGAAGGGGTTGCGCCACGAGGACGGGAAGCCGTCCGGGCGCCGCTCGTAGACCGCGTCGTCCAGGGATTCGGCGCCGTTGCCCGCCGCGCCCACGACGAGGATGCCCTTCGCCGTGGCGTACCGCACCGCGGCGTAGTCGTCGGGCCACCACTCGATGGCGATGTAGCCACGCTGGTCGGCTCGTTCCTCGAAGTCGAACTGCGGGCCGGGGCGGTGCAGTTCGAGCAGGATGATGTCACCGGCGCCCAGCCGCTCGGCCGCCGCGTGGATGGTGGCGGCCGTGCCCAGCGGCTGGAAGGAGGCGACCGCCGTGACGGCCTGCGGCACGATGCCGGTGATGCCGAGGGTGTTGCGGTCGCCGCCGATGACGCCGATCACCGCGGTGCCGTGGTTGCGCCAGGACAGGTCCTCGATGGGCGTGCCGACGACGACGCCCGCGAGCTTCGCGGACAGGTCCTCGTGGCGCAGCTGCCAGGCGCCCTCGACGTCGATGACGGTGACGCCGTCGCCGGAGCCGCCGAGCCGCTGCCAGGCCCACCCGGCGTCGATGCCCTCGGGCGCCGGCTTCAAGTAGCCCTGCCTGCTGATGAAGTCGGGCGTGACGGGCATGCCCTCCTTGCGGCGCCCGGCGGTGTCGTCGAGGTCGTGGGGCCGGGCCGTCGAGGAGTCGAGGGAGGCCGGGACGGCGCCCGGCTTGACGTACGCCGTGTCGATGCCGGGCAGCGCCGCCATCCGCGCGCGCAGCTCCTCCGCGCGGTCGTCGCCGCCCCGGACGCGGTAGAAGAGCGCGAGGTCGGGCACGTCGTCCTCGCCCGCGGCGGGCGGCGCTGCGGCGCGCAGCCGCTCCTCGTTGCCGAACAGCGGCTCCAGGGAGAGCTGTTCGTCGGTGAGGAACATGTTCAGGGCGGACACGTCGGTGCCGGAGGCCGAGCGGACGTCCCGCTCCTCGGCGCGCAGCCGGGCCTCGGGCCGGGCGACGAGGATCAGCTCCTGCTCGGCTCCTTCGTACGCGAATCCCGTGGAATCGGGTCCCGGTCCGCCGGCTCCTGGGTCCCGTGCCGGGTCTGCCTGCTCGGTCATCGCTTCACCGCTCCCTTCCGTGCTTCGGGGGTGCCGTGCCGTGCGCTGGGGTCAGGTCTTCGGGGCACACCCTGCTACGGGCCGGGCGGCACGTCCACCCCCTTTCGCACCGCAGTGTTTGAAAGGAAGTTGAAGCGGGAACCCCGGGCAATTCGGCTGGAAGGCGATGTCACGCCCTCAACACGCCAAAGGTGTACGAGACGCCTGCGTGTGCTGGGGTGCGGGCGGCGTCCTGGGGCTGCGCGGTGGGACGGCACCGGGGATGCCGCAGGGGCAGGGCGGGGACACGTCAGTGGGGCGGCACCCTCGTGTGTGCCGCCCCACTGATGCGGGCCGGGCCTCGGTGGCCCGGGAGGTCGGGTCAGTCGTCCGAGGTGTCCGACGGCGTGTCGGAGGGGCCGGAGTCCTCGCTGCTCCCGGTGCCGTCGCCGCCGTCGTTGGTGCCGTTGTCGCTCTCGGCGGCCTGGCCGGGGCGCTGGGTCGGCTTCGGCTTCGGCGGCCGGGTGCGGTCGCTGGGGGTGTCCCGCAGGTACGCGGCCCCCTCGCCGCCGTCCCTGCGCCGCAGATAGCGCTCGAACTCGCGGGCGATGGCCTCGCCCGACGCCTCGGGGAGCTCGGCGGTGTCCCGGGCCTCCTCCAGCGACTGGACGTACTCCGCGACCTCGCTGTCCTCGGCCGCGAGCTGGTCCACGCCCACCTGCCAGGCGCGCGCGTCCTCGGCCAGCTCGCCCAGCGGGATCCGCAGGTCGATCAGGTCCTCCAGGCGGTTCAGGAGGGCCAGCGTGGCCTTGGGGTTGGGCGGCTGCGAGACGTAGTGCGGGACGGCCGCCCAGAGGCTGACGGCGGGGACGCCCGCGTGCGTGCACGCCTCCTGGAGGATGCCGACGATGCCCGTGGGGCCCTCGTACTTGGTCTCCTCCAGATCCATCGTGCGCGCCAGGTCGGGGTCGGACGTCACGCCGCTGACCGGGACGGGGCGGGTGTGCGGGGTGTCGCCGAGCAGCGCCCCCATGATCACCACCAACTCCACGCCCAGCTCGTGCGCGAAGCCCAGGATCTCGTTGCAGAACGACCGCCAGCGCATGGACGGCTCGATGCCCCGCACCAGGACCAGGTCGCGCGGCTTGTCGCCGCCGACGCGGACCACCGAGAGCCGGGTCGTCGGCCAGGTGATCTTGCGCACCCCGCCGTCGAGCCACACCGTCGGGCGGTTCACCTGGAAGTCGTAGTAGTCCTCGGCGTCCAGCGCCGCGAACACCTCGCCCTTCCACTCCTTGTCGAGATGCGCGACCGCGGTGGAGGCGGCGTCGCCGGCGTCGTTCCAGCCCTCGAACGCGGCCACCATGACCGGGTCGACCAGCTCGGGTACCCCCTCGAGCTCGATCACCCAGGCCTCCTTCCGACGTTCCCTTGCGTACGCCCCAACCTTACGGCGTCGGCAGGGTCCGTCCGCAGCCCCCTTGCGTGGGGGAGTGCGTGATCACTGCCCACGTCAGGGCCCGGGAAACGGCGGGTTCGCGCCGGGCGGAGCGAGGTGTTCACCCAGCGCAGCCGGACGGTCTCACAGCGTCGTGCGCAGCCACTGCTCGACGCTCGCGATGTGCACGGTCGCCCATGACCTGGCCGCCTCGGCGTCACGGGCGCGCAGCGCGGTGAGGATCGCCCGGTGCTCGTGCAGGGTGCGGCTGACCGCGTCCTCCTGGGTGAGGCCGCGCCAGACGCGGGCCCGGGTGGTGGGTCCGGAGAGGCCGTCGAGCAGGGAGCACAGGACGGAGTTCCCGGCCGACTGGACGATCCCGCGGTGGAACTCCAGATCGCTGGCGACCAGCTCCTCCACCGAGGGCTCGGCGCCCAGGGCGTCCAACTGCTCGCTCAGGGCGTCCAGTTCGGCGTCCGAGATGTGGGCGCAGGCCATCGCCGTGGCGGCCGGTTCCAGGATGCGGCGCACCGCGAGGAACTCCAGGACCGTGTCGTCGCGGTGGAAGTCGACGACGAAACTGAGCGCCTCCAGGAGGAGTTGCGGGTCCAGGCTGGTCACGTACGTGCCGTCGCCCTGGCGCACGTCGAGGATGCGGATGAGTGCGAGGGCGCGCACCGCCTCGCGCAGCGAGTTGCGCGAAAGGCCCAGTTCGGCGGCGAGTTCGCTCTCCTTCGGCAGCCGGTCGCCGGGGCGCAGCGCGCCTGAGACGATCATGCCCTTGATCTTCTCGATGGCCTCGTCGGTGACAGCCATGGGGACCTCGCCTCAACAGTCAAAAGAGTCAAAAAGACATCCGATGTATCAGGCGATTATGGACCGGTGCGCGGCTGCCCCGCAGGTAGTGCGGGGAACCGCCCATCATTCTTCGGGGACAGGCGCGTCATCCCCGGCTACCCGGCAGCCGAAGCGGCGACGGCCGGTCAGCCGAAGCGGCGACGGCCGGTCAGCCGAAGCGTTCGATCCGGATGCGGTCCACCGGCTGGCCGCCGTCGACGAGCAGTCGCGAGGCGTGCTCGGCGAATCCGTTGGACCCGCAGATGTACGCCTCCCAGCCGCCGTCGGGCCGTCCCGCGGGGTCGAGGAAGGGCGCCAGGTGGGCGGCGCCGAGCCGGCCCTCGGAGCGGGTGAGGACGACGGTGGTCTCGTCCGCGTACTCGCGCGCGTAGATCAGGTCCTCGGGCGTGCGTGCCGAGACGATCAGGCGCAGCGGCAGGTCGAGCCCCGCGAGGCGGTGGTGGCGCACCATCGACATCAGCGGCACCACGCCCGAGCCCGCCCCGAGCAGCAGCGCGGGACGGTCGCCCGGCCACGCGAAGAAGCCGGACAGCGGCCCGCGCACCTCGACCGTGTCGCCGACGCGCGCCACGGCGTGCAGGTGCCCCGACACCTCGCCGCCCGGCACGTGGTCGAGGGTCAGTTCGATCTCGCCGCTGCCGTCGGGCGCGGAGGCGATCGAGTAGTGCCGCTGGGCGACGTAGCCGTCCTCGGCGGTGAGCCGCAGCATCAGGTGCTGGCCCGGCAGGTGCCCCTGCCACTCGGGCACCTTCAGCCGGAACGTCGAGGCGGCCGGGGTCTCCCTGCGGATCTCCAGGACGGTCGCGCGCTGCCACACGGCGGCGGCGCGGTTGCTCACCGCGATGCGGCCGGGCACGGCGAACGCCGTCGGCGGCACGAAGCCGCCCGCGGCCCGTGCGGGGGCGGAGGCAGGGGTGGGGGTCTCAGTCACCGGCGTAACGCTCCTCGGCCCACGGGTCGCCCCGGTGGTGGTAGCCGTTCTGCTCCCAGAAGCCCGGCTCGTCGCGGTCGGTCAGGCGCAGCCCCGCGACCCACTTGGCGCTCTTCCAGAAGTACAGGTGGGGGACGATCAGCCGGGCCGGGCCGCCGTGCTCGGCGGGCAGCGGCTCGTCGCCGTACTCCCAGACGATCCACGCCCTGCCGCCGGTCACGTCGGCCAGCGGGAGGTTCGTGGTGTAGCCGGTGTGGGAGTACGCGATGACGTGCGTCGCCGTGTCCAGCGGGCGGGCGGCGGCCAGGAAGGTGTCCAGGCTCACCCCGCCGAAGCGCACCCCGAACTTGGACCAGCTCGTCACGCAGTGGATGTCGCCCCGGTACTCGGCGGCGGGCAGCGCGTGTGCCTCGTCCCAGTTCCAGGTGCGCGGGGCCGCGACCAGGCCGTCGACGCGGAACGTCCAGTCGGCCGCCGCGAGGCGCGGGGTCACCTCCGCGGACAGCACGGGCCAGCCGTCGCCCGCGTCGTACTGTCCGGGAGGCAGCCGCGGGTCGCGGTCGGCGGCGCGGGCGCGGCCGGTGAAGCCGCGGGTCGGTTCGTGGGCGGTGCCCGGTTCGTACGCGGTGTCCGGTCCGTGCGCGGTGCTCGGTTCGTACGCGGTGTTCGGGGTCGTGTCGGTGCTCTGGGTCATACGGTGTTCGCCTTTTCGTGGGCCGTCGCCGCGCTGCTCAGCTCCCGCAGGACGGCCTGCTCGTCGAGGGTGAGCAGGGCCCGGTCGCGCATCAGGACGCGGCCGTCGACCACGGTGTCCCGGACGTCGGCGGCCGCAGCCGCGTACGCGAGGGTGGACCACGGGTCGTGCCGGGGCGTGAGGTGCGGCGCCGCCAGATCGAGGACGATCAGGTCCGCGCGCTTGCCCGCCTCCAGCGAGCCCAGCTGGTCGCCGAGGCCGAGCGCACGCGCCGATTCGATGGTAGCCATCCGCACGGCCTGCTCGGCGCCGACCGCAGTGGGGTCGCCGCCCGCCTTGTGCACGAGGGCCGCGACCTTGACCGCGCCCAGCAGGTCCAGTGTGTTGGAGCTCACAGCGCCGTCCGTGCCGAGGCCGACGGTGACGCCCGCGTCGAGCAGGTCGGGCACCCGGGCGATGCCGCAGCCCAGCTTCAGGTTCGACACCGGGCAGTGGGCGACGGACGTGCCCGTGCGGGCCAGCGTCGCGATCTCCGCGTCGGTCAGGTCGACGGCGTGCGCGAGCAGCGTGTCGGGGCCGAGGACGCCGAGCGCGTCGAGGAGCTCGACCGGACGCATGCCGTGCTGCTCGGTGACCATGGCCACCTCGCCCGCGTTCTCGGCCGCGTGGATGTGCAGCAGCGCGCCGTGCTCCCTGGCGAGCGCGGTGATCGCCGTGAGCTGCTCGGGGACCAGGGTGTACGCGGAGTGCGCGAAGAGGACGGGGCGGCCGCCCGGCACCGGCGTACGGCCCTTGAGGTCGTCCGCCGCCCAGCCGAGCCGCTCCGCGTAGGGGCGGCCGTCCGGCGGTTCCGGCACGTCCATGAAGGTCGGCCCGGTCAGCAGCCGCCACCCGGCCGCACGGGCCGCGGCCTCGGCGGCCTCGTGGAACCAGTACATGTCCAGGGCCGTGGTGACCCCGCCGCGCACCGACTCGGCGATGGCGCCCCGGAGCCCGGCCGACACCGTCTCCGGGGAGAGCAGCGCGGCCTCGCGGGGGATGACGCGGGCCAGGAAGCCCTGCAGCGTGAGGTCGTCGGCGATGCCCCGCAGCAGCGTCATCGCGAGGTGGGTGTGCGTGTTGATCAGGCCCGGCAGCACGAGGCAGCCGCGCGCGTCGATCTCCTCGGCCGCCTCGTACGCGTCGCGCAGCCGGTCGGCGGGCCCCACCTCCACGACGCGGCCCCCGCGCACGGCGACGGCGCCGTCCGGCACGACGGTGCCCGCCGCGTCGACGGTCAGCACCTCGCCGCCGTGCACCAGCAGGTCTATGGCGCCGCCGCGGTCCTGGGCCGGCAGGTCAGTGGGGTGCATCGGTTCCGTTCTCCCTGGTCGCCATGGTTCTCGTGGGGTGTCCACGGTCGTCCTGCGTGCGGTCAGCGCTCGGTGGAGGCCAGCAGGCGCAGCGCGTCCAAGGCTATCCGGGCGCCCCGGTCGACCCCTTCGGCGACCACGTTCCGGTGCGGGTCGTAGCCGCCGGTCGCCTCCTCGTCGACCAGCTCGTCGGCGTTCGCGCCGTCCACGACCAGCGCGCCGCCGGCCGTCAGGCCGTGCGTGGCGGCGAAGACGAGCAGCGCCGAGAGCTCCATCTCGATCGCGGCGATCCCGGCGGCCGCGTACGCCTCGCCGGGCAGCGGCAGGAAGCCCGGCTGGAAGGCGGCCCGCGTCCACACCACACCGCGGTGGTACGGCGCGCTGGCCGCCCGCGCCGCGCGCTGCAGCGCGAGCACCGCCTCGGGGGCCGAGAAGGCCGGGTACTCGGCGGGGATCAGCTGCTGGGTGACGCCGTCGTCGCGCACCGCCGCGTCCGCGACGACCAGGTCGCCGTCGCGGATGCCGGGGCGGATCGCGCCCGCCGTGCCGAGCCGCAGGAACGTGTGGACGCCCGCCTCGGCGAGCTCCTGGAAGAGGAGGATCGCGCCGGGTGCGCCGACGCCGTGCGAGGCGACGACGACGGGCGTGCCCTGCCAGCTGCCGGTGAACGTCCGGTATTCGCGGTGGTACGACACCTCCTCGGCGTCGGTCAGCAGGTCGGCGACGGCCGCCGCCCGGCCCGGGTCGCCGACGACGACCGCCTGCGGGGGCAGTCCGGTGCGGGGGACGCGGGTGATGGGCAGCGCGTCGGAGAGCGACGTCATGATCAGGCTCCTACCAGGGGCGTGGACGGGGGCGCGGGTGCGGCCGGGGGAGGGGACGAGGGCGTGGACGGGGGCGACGGCCTGCGGCGGCGCCTGCGCCGGGCGGTGGAGACGAAGAGGGCGACCAGGGTCACCACGTAGGGGGCGGCGTCGGTCGCCTGCTGCGGCAGGCCGTTGCCCTGCAGCCGGAAACCGACCGCCTCCGCGACGCCGAACAGCAGCCCGGCGAGCAGCACCCCGAGCGGCAGCGCCCGGCCGAGCATCACGGCGACCACGGCGATCCAGCCGCGCCCCGCCGTCATGTTCTCCGAGAACAGCGTGACGTTGCCGAGGGCGAGCTGGGCGCCCGCGAGACCGCAGAGCAGCCCGCCCGTGAGCACGGCGGCGTACTGGTACCTGGCCGGGCTCACCCCGAGCGTCGCCGCCGCGTCGGGCGCCTCGCCGACCCCGCGCAGCCGCAGCCCCCACGGGTGACGCGCGAGGAACACCGCCGCGACGGCGACCGCGGCCCACGACACGTACACGAGCGGCGAGTGCCCGGACAGCACAGGCCCGACGAACGGGACCGCGGCCAGGCCCGGCAGGTCGACACCGCCCAGGCCCGCGAGATCCGGGTCGGAGAAGGTGCCCTGCACGCCGAAGACGGTGCGCAGCAGGAACCCGGTCAGGCCCACCGCGAGGAGGTTGAGCGCAACGCCGAGGACGACGGCGTCTCCTCGCAGGCTGATGGTCCCCACGGCGAGGATCATCGCGTACGCGGCGGAGGACAGGGCCGCGAACAGGACACCGAGCCAGGCGCTGCCGGTGAACCAGCTGCCCGCGACCGCGCTGAAGCAGCCGATGAGCATCATGCCTTCGAGGCCGACGTTGAACACGCCGGCCCGCTCGCACACCGCGCCGCCGAGCGCGGCGAGCAGGATCGGGGTCAGGGCGAGGAGCGCGGAGTGGAACAGCGCGGAGTCGACGGACATCAGAGGTCCCCCTCGGTACGGACGGACTGCTCGGCATGCACGGCCGGTGCCCGCACCGCGACCGGCGCCGTCGGCGTGGCCTTCCCGGCGCGCCGCCATACGAGCCGGAGGCGCGCGGCCAGGAAGACGATGACGACGGCCTGGAGCACCTGGGTGAGCTCGCGCGGCACCTCCGTGGTCCGCTCCATGGCGAGCCCGCCCACGTCGAGCGCGGCGAAGAAGAGCGCGGCGAGCGCGGTGCCGACGGGCGCGGCGGAGGCGAGGAGCGCCGCCGTCAGACCGGTCCAGGTGTGCCCGGCGGCGGTCAGCGACCCGTCGATGAAGCGGTACGGGAAGCTCAGCACCCCGATCGCGCCGACCAGCCCGGCGACGGCGCCGGACAGCGCCATCAGCCGCAGCGTCAGGCGCGGCCGGTCGACGCCCGCGTACGCCGCGAAGCGGGGGTTGAGCCCCGTCATGCGGATCTCGTAGCCGGTGGCGGTGCGGGCGTCCGCGAAGACGAAGACGGCCGCGGCGGCCACGACCAGCAGCAGGCCCACGGTGACCGTCGACGTGCCGAAGGCGGGCAGCTCCACCCCCTCCGGGAGCCGCCGTGTCTGCGGCAGGCTCGACCCGTCCTCCTTGAGCGGGAAGCGTGCGAGGTAGGAGGCGAAGGACATCGCCGGGTAGCTCAGCAGCAGGCTGCTCACCAGCAGGGGCACGCCGAACCGGTTCTGGCACACGGCGGCGAGCGCGGCGTATCCGGCGCCCGCCGCCATCCCGGCGAGCAGCGCGGCGACGACGGCGAGCGGCGCGGGCAGCGGGACGTACAGGCCGGTGGCCGCGGCGGCGATCCCGCCGAGCACCAACTGCCCGTCCCCGCCCAGGTTCAACAGGCCCGCCCGCATCGGCACGGCGAGCGCGACGGCGAGGCCCAGGATGCTGGTCCCGGTGGTCAGCGTGGACCCGATCCCGTCGGGCCCGAGCGCGCCGCCGATTACGGAGCCGTAGGCGCCGAGCGGGTCGGCGCCGGTCCCGACGAGGAACAGTGCCCCGACGAGCACGGCGGCGACGACGGAGTGCAGGGCGGGCGACCGCAGCACCCGCCCCACCGGCGAGCGCCCGTCGGACAGACTCTGGACAGCCATGTCAGGGTGCCTCCTCGGCGACCGGAGCGGGGACGGGGGCGGGGACGGGAGCGGGCGCCTGCGCCGGATCCGGATTCGGCGGGTGCGGCGGGTGCGCGCCCGCCATCGCCAGGCCCAGACTGTGCTCGTCCGCCTGCTCCCGCGTGAACTCGGCGGCGACGGCGCCCTCGTACATCACGAGGACGCGGTCCGACAGGCCGCGGATCTCGCTCAGTTCGGCCGAGACGAGCAGGACCGCGTGGCCCGCGTCGCGGTGCGCGATCAGGTGGTCGTGGATCGTCTGGACGGCGCCGATGTCGACCCCGCGGGTCGGCTGCTCGACGATCAACAGGGGTGCCTCGTGGGCCAGTTCGCGGCCGATGACGAGCTTCTGCAGGTTGCCGCCGGACAGCGAGCCCGCCGGGTGCCCGGCCGAGGCCGCCTTGATGCCGAAGCGCTCGACGAGGTCGCGCGCGTGCTCGCGGAGCCAGCCGGGCCGCAGCAGGCCGTGGCCGCGGTGGTGCCCCATGGCGAGGTTCTCCGCGACCGTCGCGGCCGGGGCCGTGCCGACCGCCGTCCGGTCCTCGGGGACGTAGGCGAGCCCCGCCGCGCGCCGTCCGGCCGCCGACGCGCGGCCGATGTCCTGTCCGGCGAGCGTGACCCGGCCCGCGGTGGCGGGACGCAACCCCGCGACGGCCTCGGCCAGTTCGGACTGGCCGTTGCCCGCGACGCCCGCGATGCCGACGATCTCCCCGGCCCGGACGGTCAGCGACACGTCGCGCACCCCGTCCGCGACCAGATGTTCCACGGTCAGGACCGGACCGCCCGGCGAGCCCGCCGGATGGATCCGGTCCAGCTCCACCGCGCGGCCCGTCATGGCCGCCGCGATGCCGTCCGCGCTGGTGTCGGCGGTGCGCAGGCGGGCCGCGACCCGCCCGTCGCGCAGCACGGTCACCGCGTCGCTGCCCTCCATGACCTCACGCAGCTTGTGCGTGACCAGCAGCACCGTGCGGCCCTCGTCCGCGAGCGAGCGCAGCACCCCGAAGAGGGCGTCCGCCTCGGCGGGGGTGAGCACCGCGGTCGGCTCGTCGAGGATGAGCGTGCGGGCGCCCCGGTGGAGCAGCTTGAGGATCTCCACGCGCTGGCGCACGCCCACCGGCAGGTCGCCGACCTTCGCCGCCGGGTCGACGGCCAGCCCGTGCTCCGCGGCGAGCGCGGCCACCCGCCGCACCGCCGCCGCCCGGTCCGTGAGACCGAAGCGGCGCGGTTCGGCGGCGTACACGACGTTCTCGGCGACCGTGAAGGACGGGAACAGCTTGAAGCTCTGGTGCACCATGCCAAGGCCCGCGGCGATCGCCTCGCTCGGGCTCGCGAAGGACACCTCGCGCCCATCGAGCAGGATCTGCCCGGCGTCCGGCCGCAGCAGCCCGTACAGGACGGACATCAGCGTCGACTTGCCCGCGCCGTTCTCACCCATCAGGGCGTGGATCTCGCCGCGCCGCACGGTCAGGTCGACCCGGTCGTTGGCCAGGGTGCCGGGGAGCGCCTTGGTGATGCCGCGCAGTTCGACGGCGGGGGCGGACCCCGCCGCCGTGTCAGGCCGCGGGGTCATCGACGGTCAGCTTTCCGGCCGCGATGTCGTCCCGCAGCTTCTTCACGCGCTTCAGGACGTCCGCGTGGGCGGGCTCGGCGATCACGCACTTCGAGTCGGCGAGCCCCGGCTCCAGGCCGGTCAGCGACATGCCGCCCTCCTTGAGGCCGTACGAGACGGTGGTGCCGCCCTTGCCGTCCAGGATCTGCCCGATGCCCTTCTCCACGGCCACGTCGGTCTTCTTCAGGACGTTGTCGACGACGACACCGGGGCTGGTCAGGCACTGGTTGGCGTCCACGCCGTAGGCCCGGAAGTCCTTGGCCTCCGCGGCCTGGAAGACACCCGTGTTGCCGGCGGCCGCGGCGGCCATCACCTGGTCGGCGCCGCCCGATGCGAGGGTCGCCGCCTGGTCCTTGGCGCGCGCCGCGTCGTTGAACGGCGACTGGCCGCCCACGAACAGCGTCCGCGCACCGACGCCCGGCCGCACCTTCTTCGCACCGGCCGCGAAGGGTTCGCTGTAGCGGCGGAACTGCGGGGTGTCGAGCACGTCGACGGACCCGACCTTCTTGCTCCTGGTCAGCAGACCCGCCTCGGCGCCCGCCAGGTAGACCGCCTCGTGCTCCCGGAAGACGGCGCAGGTGACGTTCTTGTACGTCTTCTTGGTGCACGCGTCGACCAGCAGGAACTGCTGCTTGGGGTGGGCCTCGGCCTGCTGCGCCACGATGTCCGCGAACTCGAAGCCGACCAGCGCGACGACGTCGGGCGCGGCGTCCACCGCCGAGGCGACGTTCTGCTGGCGCGAGTCGGTGTCGCTGCTCTGGAAGACCTTCTGCGCACCGCCGTGTGCCTTCGCCGCGGCCTTGACGCCGGACACGGCCAGCTTGAGGAACTCGTTCTGGGCGACGGGGTCGGGCGTGACGAGGGTGAACGCCGTGCCGCCGCCCCCACCGCCCGAATCGCCGTCCTTGGCCGCCGCGTTGCAGCCGGTGGCGAGCAGGACGGCGCCGACGGTCGCGGCGGTGAGTCTCAGGGACGTGCGCGTGCGCGGAGACAGCAGGGACATGGCATCGCCTTCATGGAGGTGCCCGGGGGCCGGGCGGTGACAGGAGAGGTCGTACGTGCTGAAACGGTGTCGCTCAGCAGGAACAGCGGCGACAGCGGCACATTCGGCGGCCGCAGGACACGGCGGGGCAGCACATCGCGCCGGTTTTCGCGGCCATGGCTGTCCTCCTCGCACCGTGGATCGGATCGATCTGTCCTGGGTGGCGGCGAGGGTAACACCGGATTTCGGACAGCCGCACGAACGTCTCGAAATGTGGTTCGAGCACGTCAGGTACGGTGACGTCACCCCTCCTCCCATGGCCGGTATCGCCCCATTTCATTCGGAGTTGAGCTCATGAACAGCCAGGAACTGCGCGCCGTGACCTGGACGGCGGCCGTGGAGGACGGCGCCCCGTCGCTCTCCCTCATCGACCAGACGGCACTCCCGCACACCCTGGAGCGCCTCGACGTCACGACGGTCGACGGCGTGGTCGACGCGATCGTCCGCCTCGTCGTGCGCGGCGCCCCCGCGATCGGCGCGGCCGGTGCGTACGGGGTCGCGATCGCCCTCGCCCAGGCCGGGCGCGAGGGCTGGGACCGGGACCGCCTGGACGCCGAGATCGCCCGCGTCCGCGAGGCCAGGCCCACCGCGGTCAACCTCATGGTGTGCGTCGACCGGGTGCGGCCCTTCGCCGACCGGGGCATCGACGCGGTCCTCGCCGAGGCCGACGCGATCGTCCGCGAGGACCTCGCGGCCAACCACGCGATGGGCGCGTACGGCGCCGACTGGCTGCTGCGCCGCGTCGCCCCCGGATCGGACCGCCCGCTGCGCATCCTCACCCACTGCAACACCGGCGCCCTCGCCACGGCGGGCTGGGGCACGGCGCTCGGCGTCATCCGCGAACTGCACGCCCGGGGACGCCTGGAGACGGTGTACGCCGACGAGACCCGCCCGCTGCTCCAGGGCGCCCGCCTGACGGCCTGGGAACTCGCCCAGGAGGGCATACCGCACTACGTCCAGGCCGACGGCGCGGCCGCGGGCACGATCCTGCGCGGCGAGGTCGACGCGGCGATCGTCGGCGCGGACCGCATCGCGGCCAACGGCGACACGGCGAACAAGGTCGGCACGGTCGGCGTCGCCCTGGCCTGCGCGCACGCGGGCATCCCCTTCATGGTGGCGGCCCCGACGACCACGGTCGACCTGGCGACACCCTCCGGCGACGCGATCCACATCGAACTCCGCAGCGAGGACGAGATCCTGGAGTGGGCGGGCCTCCGCACGACCCCGAAGACCTCCCGGGGCCACAACCCCGCCTTCGACGTCACCCCCGGCTCCCTGGTCACGGCACTGGTGACGGAGCGGGGCGTCCTGGAGGTGTCCAAGGGAGAGCTCCCGGAAGCCATGGCGGGCGCCCCCGCGGCCTGAGGTCGGGCGGAACTCGGCCCGTCCGGCGTTCGGGGACGAACCCGACGCAGCCCGTGACGGGCCGAGCCCCGCCCGCCGGAGTCGGAGCACTCGGGACGGGAAGGGGAGGGGTGGGAAGGGGAGGGGTGGGAAGGGAAGGGGCGGGTCGGCAGCGGGGTACGAACCGCCGGAGGCAGGACCTCAGCCCCGCGACCGTTCCAACTCCAACTCCAGGAGCCACTCCACGACTTCCGCCCGGTGCCGCGCCTCGCGGGGATCCGCCCCCCACACGTAGATCCCGTGCCCCGCCACGACCACGGCCGGCATCCCCGGCCGGAGCGCCGCCTCGAGCCGATCCCCGAGCACCGCCATGTCCTGGCTGTTCTCGATCACCGGCAGCGTCACCGCGACCTCGTGCGTCGCGTGCCCGAGCCCCTTCAGCATCTCCAGGTTCTCGAAGGGAATCCCGGCGGGCGACCGCTGCCCCATCACCACGGAGGCCACCGTGTGGACGTGCACCACCGCACCCGCCCCGGTGAGCCGCACCACGCGCGCGTGCAGCGCCGCCTCCGCCGAGGGCCGCCCCGGCCCGGCCGCCGCACCCTGACCGTCCGTCAGCACCACGTCGGACGGGGTGAGTTCCCCCTTGTCACGGCCGCTCGCCGTGACGGCGAGCCGCAGCGGATCCCGCGAGAGGACCAGCGACAGGTTCCCGGACGTGCCCCGCATCCAGCCGAACGAGGCGAACCGCGCGGCCTCCGCGGCGAGCACGGCCCCCGCCTCCGCCAGATCCGGTTGCGCGATGGTGGTCTCGGTCATGAACTGCTCCTAGCGGCAAGGGTGATCTCGGAGAAGGCCGAGGCCTGCGGGTGGTCGCCGAAGTCGGCGTCGGCGTACGGCTCCCCGGCCCGGCGCACGCCGACCGCCCCCAGACCCGCGGCCCGCGCCGCGTCGAGCTCGCCGGGGCGGTCGGAGAGGAAGAGCAGCCGTCCGGGGGCGACCCCGGTGGACGCGGCGATCGTCCGGTAGGAGTCGGCGTCCTGCTTGGGCCCCGCGTTCTCGGTGTCGTGGAGACCGCTGACGAGCCCCAGCAGGTCGCCCTCGGGGGAGTGCGCGAACCACGCCCGCTGCGCTGCCACCGAGCCGGACGAGTAGACGAACAGCCGCACCCCGTCCGCGTGCCAGCGCCGCAGCACCGGGATGACGTCCGGGTAGAAGTGCGAGACGAGGTCGCCGCGCGCGAAGCCCTCCGCCCACAGAATGCCCTGGAGCGTCTTCAGCGGCGTCGCCTTGCGGTCGGCGTCGACCCACTCGCCCAGGACCTTCTCCACCCGCGCGGCGTCCGCGCCGGGTTCGCCGATCTCTTCCCGTACCTGCGCGACGGCGCGCGCCACCTCGGGCTCCTCGCCCCGCGCGGCGAGCAGTTCGCCGAACCGCTCGCGGGCGTACGGGTACAGCACGTCCACGACGAAGCCCGTGGCGCTCGTGGTGCCCTCGATGTCGAGCACCACCGCGTCCACGTCGTGCGCCCCGGTCCGGTGGAGCTCACTCACGCGGCGTACCCCGCGTGGATCGTGTCGAAGTCGGGGAAGCGGTCCGCGATCGGGCTGCCGGTGAAGGAGCCGATCCAGCCGTCCTCCTCGTGGAAGAAGCGGATCGCCGTGAAGGCGGGGGACGTCCCCATGTCGAACCAGTGGGTGGTACCGCGCGGCACGCCGAGCAGGTCGCCCTTCTCGCAGTACACGGCGTGCACCTCGCCGCCCACGTGGAGGTAGAAGATGCCGGCGCCCGCGACGAAGAACCGCACCTCGTCATCGTCGTCGTGGGTGTGCTCGGCGAGGAACTTCTGCCGGGCCGCCTTCGCCTTGTCGGGCCAGCCGGGGTCGTCGCTGGGGTGCAGCGACACCACGTCGACGGTCTGAAAGCCCTCCTCGGAGTTCAGCCGGTCTATCTCCGCGCGGTAGGCGGCGAAGACCGTGTCGCTGTCGGCGTCGGCCGGCACGTCCGCGCACACCGGCCACTGCTCGTAGCGCACGCCGATCGGAGCGAGCGCGGCGGCGATCTCGACCGGGTCCGACGTGCGGCGCACGACGGTCTCGGGGCCGGTCTCCGGCCAGGTCGTCAGCAGGGTCATGGATCACTCCAGGGCAGGTCAGGGGTGTTCTTCGGATCGTAGTCCGCGCCGTGTACGCGTCACAGGGTGTCCCACAGCGTGGACGGCGCGGCCCGCCGCACCACCGGCGCGATCTCCTCCGCGAACCGCTGCAGCGTCTCGATCTGCTCCCCGCGCGAGAGCCCGAAGCCGTCCACCGTGATCGACTGCAGGTCGTGCCCGTACACCGCGTGGTAGCCGAGGATCTTGTCGATGATCTGCTGCGGGGAGCCGATGAGCTGCGGCCCGTCCGCGATGGCGTCCTCGATGGTGCGGAACGGCGTGTTGTAGCCCGGCTTGCCCTCCAGATGGGGGCGGAAGGACTGCGCGGTCCTCGCCTCGTACAGCTCCTTGTAGCGCGCGACGGCCTGCTCGGCGGTGTCCGCGACGAGCAGCCCGCCGGACCCGGCCGCCACGCGCGCGTCGGCCGGGTCGTGCCCGTACGCCGCGAAGCGCTCGCGGTAGTGGCCGATCAGCGAGGCGTAGGCCGAGCGCGGCTGGACGGCGTTGGCCGTGAAGAGCGGATCGCCGTGCTTGGCGGCGAGTTCGGGGGAGTTGAGGGAGGTCGCCGAGCCGTGCCAGATGCGCGGGGTGCCCGCGTAGGGCCGCGGCACCGTCGTCACGTTCTTCAGCGGCGGCCTGAACTCGCCCTCCCAGTCGACGCCCTCCTCGTCCCACAGGCGGCGCAGCAGCTCGTACTTCTCGCGCTGCAGGTCCCACTGACGGGCCTCGTCGAGGCCGAAGAGGTCGAAGTGCCCGGCCTCCGCGCCCTTGCCGACGACGAGTTCGACCCGGCCGCGCGAGAGCTGGTCGAGGGTCGCGTAGTCCTCGGCGACCCGCACGGGGTCGAGGATGGCGACGACGGTGACCCCGGTCAGGAGCCTGATGCGGGAGGTGCGGGCGGCCAGGGCGCCGAGCACGACCGTCGGGCTCGAGGAGAGGAAGGCGCCCGCGTGCCGCTCGCCCACGGCGTACGCGTCGTAGCCGAGCCGCTCGGCGGCCACCCCGACCTCGACGACCTCCTCGATGCGGTCGGCGGGGGACAGGAGGTCACCGGTCAGCGGGTGCGGGGAGTGGGAGATGAGGGAGAGCACCTGAAACTTCATGATTCAACCCTGCGCGCCGAACATTGCGGCACTGTGGCGGCGGCGTGGCATGCGTAAGGGGCGACCGCCCATGGCGGTCGCCCCTTACCGGGTCGCGTACGAAGAGGGCGTCAGGCCTTCTTGCCCAGCAGGTCCTCGACCTTGCCGCGCACGTCGTCCGTGGCCAGGCCGCGGATCGTCAGCGTCGTACGGCGGCGCAGCACGTCGTCCGCCGTCTCGGCCCACTCGTTGTCCCGGGCGTAGACGACCTGGGCCCAGATCTCCGGGGCGTCCGGGTGGACGCGCTCGGCGAGCTCCGGGTTCTCGTTCGCCAGCCGGGCGATGTCGAAGGAGAGCGAGCCGTAGTGCGTCGCCAGGTGCTTGGCGGTGTCGGCGGCCATCCGCGGGCCGGGGGCCGGGCCGTCCACCAGGAGGCGGTGGGCGACGGCGCGCGGGTTGGCGATGCCGGGCAGCGGCAGCTTCTTCGGCAGCGAGGAGACCGGCTCGTAGTCGTCGCCCAGGGGGTGGCCGGGCAGCGCCTCCAGCTTCTTCATGATCGTGCGGCCGATGTGGCGGAACGTCGTCCACTTGCCGCCGGCCACCGACAGCATGCCGCCCGCGCCCTCGGTGACGACCGTCTCGCGCTTGGCCTTGGAGGTGTCGCCGGGACCGCCCGGCAGCACCCGCAGACCCGCGAAGGAGTACGTGATCAGATCGCGCGACAGCTGCTGGTCGCGGATGGAGAACGCGGCCTCGTCCAGGATCTGCGCGGTGTCGGCCTCGGTGACCCGCACGTCCGCCGGGTCGCCCTCGAACTCCTCGTCGGTGGTGCCGAGCAGCAGCATGTCCTCCCAGGGGAGGGCGAAGGTGATGCGGTACTTGTCGATCGGGGTCGCCAGCGCGGCCTTCCAGGGGGCGGTGCGCTTGAGGACCAGGTGCGCGCCCTTGGACAGCCGGATGGAGGGCGCCGCGTCCGGGTTCTCCATCGTGCGCAGGTGGTCGACCCAGGGGCCGGTCGCGTTCAGCACCAGGCGGGCGTTGACGCCGAACTCGTCGCCGCTCATGCGGTCCTTGAGCTCCGCGCCGGTGACCCGGCCCTTGGTGAAGCGCAGCCCGGTGACCTCGGCGTGGTTGAGGACGGCGGCACCGGCCTCGACGGCCGCGCGGACCGTCATCAGGGCCATGCGGGAGTCGTTCATCTGGTCGTCGCCGTAGACCGCGACGGCCTTCAGGTTGTCCGTGCGCAGCTCCGGCACGTCCTGCGCGGCCTTGGCCGGGGAGAGCAGGTGGCCGACGCCGTCGCCGAACGCGGACAGCGCGCTGTACGCGAAGACGCCCGCGCCGAGCTTGGCCGCGCCGTGCGGGCCGCCCTTGTAGACCGGCAGGTAGAAGGTGAGCGGGTTCGCCAGGTGGGGGGCCACCTGACGGGACACCGCACGGCGCTCGAAGTGGTTCTCCGCCACCAGCTTCACCGCGCCGGTCTGCAGGTAGCGCAGACCGCCGTGCAGGAGCTTGGAGGAGGCGGAGGAGGTGGCGCCGGCGAAGTCACCGGCGTCCACCAGGGCCACCCGCAGCCCGGACTGCGCGGCATGCCAGGCGGTGGAGATGCCCAGGATGCCGCCGCCGATCACCAGGAGGTCGTACGTCGCCTTGGAAAGCTGCTCCCGGGTCTCGGCGCGGCTCGGGTTGGAACCGGCAGCCGGATGCGTCCCGAGGGCAGGGACGCTCTGCAGGGTGGTCATGTGTCTTACTCCTCGCCACTCTCGTCGAGCCAACCCATGGACCGCTCGACGGCCTTGAGCCAGCTCTTGTACTCACGGTCGCGGGTGCCCGCGTCCATGTGGGGGGTCCACTCCGCGGCCCGCCGCCAGTTGGCGCGCAGCTCGTCGGTGGAGGACCAGAAGCCGACGGCGAGACCGGCGGCGTAGGCGGCGCCGAGGCAGGTCGTCTCGGCGACCATCGGGCGCACCACGGGTGCGTCCAGGAAGTCCGAGAGGGTCTGCATCAGCAGGTTGTTGGAGGTCATGCCGCCGTCGACCTTGAGGGCCGCGAGCTCGACGCCGGAGTCCTTCGTCATGGCGTCGGTGATCTCGCGGGTCTGCCAGGCCGTGGCCTCCAGGACGGCGCGCGCGATGTGCGCCTTGGTGACGTACCGGGTCAGACCGGCGATCACTCCGCGGGCGTCGGAGCGCCAGTACGGGGCGAACAGGCCGGAGAAGGCCGGTACGAAGTAGGCGCCGCCGTTGTCCTCGACCGACGACGCGAGCGTCTCGATCTCGGCGGCGGAGTTGATCAGGCCCATCTGGTCGCGCATCCACTGCACCAGCGAACCGGTGACCGCGATGGAGCCCTCCAGGGCGTAGACCGGCTTCTGGTCGCCGATCTGGTAGCCGACCGTGGTCAGCAGCCCGGAGTAGGAGTTGATGGCCTTGTCACCGGTGTTCATCAGCATGAAGGTGCCGGTGCCGTACGTGGACTTGGCCTCGCCCTCGTCGAAGCAGGTCTGGCCGAACAGGGCCGCCTGCTGGTCGCCGAGCGCCGAGGCGACGGGGATGCCGCCGAGCAGGTCGCCGAGGGGGCCGCCGGTGACCTCGCCGTAGACCTCGGCGGAGGAGCGGATCTCGGGGAGCATCTCCATGGGGATGCCGATGGAGTGGCAGATGCGCTCGTCCCACTGCATCTCGTGCAGGTTCATCAGGAGGGTGCGCGAGGCGTTGGTGACGTCGGTGACGTGCTTGCCGCCGTTGACCCCGCCGGTCAGGTTCCAGATGACCCAGGAGTCCATGGTGCCGAAGAGGATGTCGCCGGAGTGGGCGCGCTCCTCCAGGCCCTCGACGTTGGTGAGCAGCCAGCGGGCCTTGGGACCGGCGAAGTAGGACGCGAGCGGCAGGCCGGTCTCGCGGCGGAAGCGGTCCTGGCCCACGTTGCGGCCGAGCTCCTTGCAGAGCGCGTCGGTGCGGGTGTCCTGCCAGACGATCGCGTTGTGGACCGGCTCGCCGGTGTTCTTGTCCCACAGCAGCGTGGTCTCACGCTGGTTGGTGATGCCGATCGCCTTGATGTCGTCGCGGGTGATGCCGGCCTTGGAGATGGCTCCGGCGACGACCTCCTGGACGTTGGTCCAGATCTCGGCGGCGTCGTGCTCGACCCAGCCCGGCTTCGGGAAGATCTGCTCGTGCTCCTTCTGGTCGACGGAGACGATCCGGCCGTCCTTGTCGAAGACGATGCAGCGGCTCGAGGTGGTGCCCTGGTCGATGGCCGCGATGAAGGGGCCTGCGGTGTGTGCGTCGGTCACGGTGTGCTCCAGAAAGTTCTTTGGCTGGCGTACGAGGCGTCTGAGGCGGTCTTCGGTCGCTGTCGCGGGTCTACTTGAACGCGACGTTGTAGAGACCGCCGGCGATGGCGCCGCCGATCAGCGGACCGACGATCGGGACCCAGGCGTACGACCAGTCCGAGCTGCCCTTGTTCGGCAGCGGGAGCACGGAGTGGATGATGCGCGGACCGAGGTCACGGACGGGGTTGATCGCGTAGCCCGTGGGGCCACCGAGGGACAGGCCGATGCCGACCACGACGAGCGCGGTGATCAGCGCGCCGAGCACGCCGAGGCCGTTGCCGCCGTCGTTGAGGCCCTGGGTCAGGATCGCGAGGACCAGGACGACCGTGGCGATGATCTCCGTGAGCACGTTCTGGACGTAGTTACGGATCTCGGGGCCGGTCGAGAAGATGCCGAGCACGGGTCCTGCCGAGGGGGCGGCCTTCTGGTCGACCATGCCCTCCTCCACCGGCTGCGCCGCGAGGATCTCGGGGTCGGTCAGGTGGGCCTTGAACTGGCCCATGTAGGTGACCCACACCAGGAAGGCGCCGATCATCGCGCCGAGGAGCTGCGAGCCCAGGTAGAGCGGAACGTCGCTCCACTTGGTGCCGCCCTCGATGGCGAGGCCGAGCGTGACCGCCGGGTTGAGGTGGGCGCCCGAGACGCCACCCGCGAGATAGGCGCCGGTCAGGACGGCGAAGCCCCACCCGAAGGTGATCGCGAGCCAGCCGGCGTCCTTGGCCTTTGAGCGCTTGAGCGTGACGGCGGCGCACACGCCACCGCCGAGCAGGATGAGCACGGCGGTACCGATGGTCTCGCCGATGAAGATGTCGGAGCTGGACACCCGCGACTCCTTTGTCCTTCGTCCAGGGGAAGGCGAACCCCGGGTCCCTCCGGTGGTCCGCGACCTCAGGTGAGGTCGTTGCCGGCCCTTGGCCTTGTCACACTCTAGCGCGTAATGCCGGTAGGTGTTCGACAATGCCGACCGATGGACGCGAGTCTCACCCCGGGGTTACTCGCTCGTCAAGAGTTCTGTTATCGAAAACACGATCGTTATTGATCGTTCTGCCCTATCGGTGCCCGGCGGTCCCGCCCGGCTCCGAAGGGGTCCATCGATCGTCGCGCGGATGGCTGCCACCTGCACGTCGGGACGGGTGGGGAGCGGCGCGGGCGGCCCGGGGGCGAGAGGGGCGAGGGGTTCACGGCCGGTCCGAGGCGGGGGCGGCACAGGGCCGGGGCGGGAGCCGGGGCGACGGCAGGGTCGGGGCGGGCCGGAGGCCGCGCCGGGGTGGCTCAGAAGCGCCCGGCGCCCAGATCCCGTGAGACGGCACGCGCGCAGTCGCGCACGGCGGCGATCAGCTCGGGGCGCAGCTCCCCGTCCCGGCACACGCGCTCCACGGCGCCGGTGACGCCGACCGCGCCGACCGGCATGCGCCGCCGGTCGTGGATGGGGGCCGCCACGGAGGCGATGCCCTCCCAGGTCTCCTCGACGTCCGCCGCGTACCCGCGGGCGCGGGTCAGGTCCAGGACGTCCTCGAAGTCGTCGGGGTCGGTCACGGTGTGCACGGTGAAGTTCTTGCGCTCCACCTCGACCGCTTCGTTGTGCGCGACCGGGTCGTACGCGGAGAGGACCTTGCCGAGGGCCGTGGAGTGCAGCGGCTGCATGGCCCCCACCTCCAGGACCTGGCGGCTGTCGTCGGGCCGGAAGACGTGGTGGACGATCAGGACGCCCTGCTGGTGCAGCACGCCGAGGTGGACGCTCTCACCGCTGGAGCGAGCCAGGTCGTCGGTCCACACCAGGGCCCGCGCCCGCAGCTCGTGCACGTCCAGATAGCTGTTGCCCAGGCGCAGCAGCTCGGCGCCCAGCTGGTAGCGGCCCGACGCGGAGTCCTGCTCGACGAAGCCCTCCGCCTGGAGGGTGCGCAGGATGCCGTGGGCCGTCCCCTTGGCGAGTTCGAGGGCGGAGGCGATCTCCGAGAGCCCGAGCCGTCGCTCGCCGCCCGCCAGCAGCCGCAGCATCGCCGCGGCCCTTTCGAGCGACTGGATGTTGCGTGCCATCGCAGCCCCGACCTCCGTCCCCTTCGTACCTGTGCCACGTCCGACTTCGCACCTGTGCCACGTTCGACAATGCTGAACACTATCGGTCGTTGTCGACCTCCCGCTAATGCGCGGACGGCCCGTGTTGCGCTCCTTCACCCTGTCAAGCACCAGAACGGGCCAAGCGCGCCCGGCGCGTCCGTCTCGTGGACTCCTTCACCACGGGACCATGGTCCCGGCTACCCTGGCCGGGTGCGCCCTCCAACAAGAAGGCGCAAAGCCGACAGCCGTCGCACTCCAGGGAGCTCTTTCATGGCCTCGTTGCCAACCCCGTCGTCGCAGCCCACGTCCTTCCCGCCCGAGAGCAGGGCCCGGATCGACGCCTTCCGTGAAGCCCTCGCCACCCGCGTGGTGGTGGCCGACGGCGCGATGGGCACCATGCTCCAGGCGCAGGACCCCACCCTGGAGGACTTCCAGCAGCTGGAGGGCTGCAACGAGGTCCTGAACGTCACCCGGCCCGACATCGTGCGCTCGGTGCACGAGGAGTACTTCGCGGTCGGCGTCGACTGCGTGGAGACCAACACCTTCGGCGCGAACTTCGCCGCCCTGAGCGAGTACGACATCCCCGAGCGCAACTTCGAGCTCTCCGAGGCCGGCGCGCGCATCGCCCGCGAGGTCGCCGACGAGTTCACCGCTTCCACCGGACAGCAGCGCTGGGTCCTCGGCTCGATGGGCCCCGGCACCAAGCTGCCGACGCTCGGCCACGCCCCGTACACGACCCTGCGCGACGCCTACCAGATCAACGCCGAAGGCATGATCGCCGGCGGCGCCGACGCGCTCCTGGTGGAGACCACCCAGGACCTGCTGCAGACCAAGGCCGCGATCCTCGGCGCCCGCCGCGCCCTGGAGGCCACCGGCGCCAACCTCCCGGTGATCTGCTCGGTCACCGTCGAGACGACCGGCACCATGCTGCTCGGCTCGGAGATCGGCGCCGCGCTCACCGCCCTGGAGCCCCTGGGCATCGACATGATCGGCCTGAACTGCGCCACCGGCCCGGCCGAGATGAGCGAGCACCTGCGCTACCTGGCCCGCCACTCGCGCGTCCCGATCTCCTGCATGCCGAACGCGGGCCTTCCGGTCCTCGGCAAGGACGGCGCCCACTACCCGCTGACCGCGGCCGAACTGGCCGACGCCCAGGAGAACTTCGTCCGCGACTACGGGCTGTCCCTGGTCGGCGGCTGCTGCGGTACGACGCCCGAGCACCTGCGCCAGGTCGTGGAGCGGGTCCGTGGCGCCGAGACGGTCGCCCGCGACCCCCGCCCGGAGCCGGGCGCCGCGTCGCTGTATCAGACCGTCCCCTTCCGCCAGGACACCTCCTACATGGCGATCGGGGAGCGGACGAACGCGAACGGGTCGAAGAAGTTCCGGGAGGCGATGCTGGAGGCGCGCTGGGACGACTGTGTGGAGATGGCGCGCGATCAGATCCGTGAGGGCGCGCACATGCTGGATCTGTGTGTGGACTATGTGGGCCGGGACGGGGTGGCGGACATGGCGGAGCTGGCGGGGCGTTT
>NZ_JBIARE010000020.1:0-67695 GCF_042889645.1 Streptomyces sp. NPDC002564
GCCCTCGTACTGGTGGTACGAGGGCGGCCCGGCCGTGCGGCGAGGTGCCGTGCCAGGCGTCGCGGACCCGCGAAGATCGGAGAGACGCCCCCTAGGGCGTGTCCGGTGCCGGGTCTTCGCTCTCTCCGTACGGTGCCGCGCCCTGGCCCCCCGTACGGTGCCCAGCCCTGGCCCCTGTACGGGGCCGCGCCCCGCGCCCCCGCTCCCCCGTCAGTCCTGGCGCCGTCCCTCTCGTACGCGCAATGCCCGGGCCAGGTCGTCGAGTTGGTCGGCGAGCTTGCGGCGCAGGGCGGGGGTGGGGTCGGCGTCGCGCAGGCACTGTTCGCCCAGGCGGAGCGTCTCGGCGTCGACGAACGGCAGCGGGAAGGCGTACCGTCCGGCGGCCTCGGCCATGGCGGGGCCGCGCCGGGCGGCCAGGGCGATGGCGTCCTCGAAGTAGCGGGGGACGTACTCGTGGACGAGCTCGGCCTGTTCGGGTTGCCAGAAGCCCTGTGCGGTGGCGGTGAAGAGGTAGTTGGACAGGTCGTCGGTGGCGAACATCTCCTCCCACGCGGTCCGTTTGGCGGCGGCGTCGGGCAGCGAGGCCCGGCAGCGTGCCGCGCCTTCCCGGCCGGTGGCGCTGGGGTCGCGGGCCAGTTCGGCGGCGATCGCCGCCTCGTCGGTCGCGTCGAGGACGGCGAGCCGGCCGAGGACGCGCCAGCGCAGTTCGGGGTCGAGTTCGGGGCCGCCGGGCACGGTGCCCTCGGCGAGCCAGGCCTGCAGGGGCGCCGCCCGGGTGGCGACGTCGATGGAGCCGCGGACGGCGATCAGGCGCAGGCCGGGGTGGGAGCCGTCCTCGGTGCGGCGGATCAGGTCCTGGCAGAGGTCGCCGAGGACGGCGAGGGCGGCGGGCCGCACCTCGGGGGTCGCGTAGCGGTCGGCGACGTGGGTGAGGGCGAAGGTGAGGACGCCCTGGACGATGGCGAGGTCGCTCTCGCCGGGGAGGTGGGCGCGGGCGGCGTCGAGGTAGGCGGCGCCTTCGAGGTCCCCGTCGCGGACCATGTCGCGCAGGCTGTTCCACAGGACGGCGCGGGTGAGGGCGTCGGGGACGCCGGACAGGTCGCGCAGGGCGGTGTCCAGGGAGACGTCGTCCAGGCGGATCTTGGCGTAGCTGAGGTCCTGGTCGTTGGGGACGATCAGGGCGGGGCGGCCGCCGTCGCGGGTGGGGGCGGTCGCGTCGGCTTCGGGTGCGTCCCCGGCCCGGCCCGCGGTCCCGGTGCCGGGCGCGGCCCGGTCCGCGGGGACGTCCGTCTCGAAGCGTTCGCGCAGGGCGAGCCCGCGGCCGCCGGAGAGGTCGCGGTCGTAGACGCCGACGGCGATGCGGTGCGGGCGGCTGCCGCCGCTGCGGTCCACGGTCAGGCTCCACTCGCGGCCGGTGTGCGCGACCTCGGAGGTGAGGGTGTCGACGCCGGTGGTGCGCAGCCATGCCTCGGCCCAGCCGTGCACGTCGCGGTCGGTGGCGTGGGCGAGGGAGTCGATGAAGTCGGCGAGGGTGGCGTTGGCGAACTTGTGGCGGGCGAAGTGGGTGTTGATGCCCGCGAGGAAGTCCTTCTCGCCGAGCCAGGCGACGAGCTGGCGCAGGGCGCTCGCGCCCTTGGCGTAGGAGATGCCGTCGAAGTTGAGCATCGCGGACGCGGTGTCGGGCACGGCGTCGGGGTCGGGGGCGACGGGGTGGGTGGAGGGCCGCTGGTCGGCGTCGTACCCCCAGGACTTGCGGGAGACGGCGAAGTCCGTCCAGGGGTCCTTGAAGCGGGTGGCCTCGGCGGTGGTCTGGAAGCCCATGTACTCGGCGAAGGACTCGTTCAGCCAGATGTCGTCCCACCAGCGGAGGGTGACGAGGTCGCCGAACCACATGTGGGCCATCTCGTGGGCGATGACCATGGCGCGGGTCTGCCGCTCGGTGTCGGTGACGGCGGAGCGGTAGACGAATTCGTCGCGGAAGGTGACGAGGCCGGGGTTCTCCATCGCGCCCGCGTTGAATTCGGGGACGAACGCCTGGTCGTAGGAGTCGAAGGGGTAGGGCTCCTCGAACTTCTCGTGGTAGCGGTCGTAGCAGGAGCGGGTGATGTCGAGGATCTCCTCGGCGTCGGCGTCCAGGTGGGGGGCCAGTGAGCGGCGGCAGTGGATGCCGAAGGGCAGTCCGCGGTGCTCGGTGCGCACGGAGTGCCAGGGGCCGGCGGCGACGGCGACGAGGTAGGTGGAGATGAGCGGGGTGGCGGCGGCGCGCCAGGTGCCGTCTCCGGTGTGTTCGGTGACGCCGTTGGCGAGGACGGTCCAGCCGTCGGGGGCGGTGACGGTGAGGGCGAAGACGGCCTTCAGGTCGGGCTGGTCGAAGGCGGCGAAGACGCGCTGGACGTCCTCCATGAAGAGCTGGGTGTAGGCGTACGTCTCGCCGTCGGTGGGGTCGGTGAAGCGGTGCATGCCCTCGCCGGTGCGGGAGTAGCGCATCGCGGCGTCGACGCGCAGCTCGTGCTCGCCGGCGGTGAGGCCGTCGAGGGCGAGGCGGTTGTCGGTGAGGTCCGCCGGGTCGAGGGGGCGCCCGTCGAGGGTGACGGAGCGCAGCTCGGCGGGCTTGAGCTCGACGAAGGTGGCGCCGTCGGTGCGGGCGCTGAACCGGATGACGGTCCGGGAGTCGAAGGTGTCGCGGGCGGTGTCGGCCGCCCGGGTCAGATCCAGCTCGACCGTGTACCGGTGGACGTCGATGAGCCGGGCTCGGGTCTGCGCTTCGTCGCGCGTCAGTACGGGCATGGGCCCCATGCTGCCCGATGGTCCGGCGCGGGTGCAGTACGGGGATACGGGGATCGGGGGGCGGCGCAGGCGGGGCGCGCCGGGAGGGGCGGCGCCCCGCGACCGGTGGTGGGGCCCGGGTCAGGCGGACTTGGCGATCGTCTCGTGGTGGCGGATCACCTCGGCGATGATGAAGGTGAGCAGCTTCTCGGCGAAGGCCGGGTCGAGCTTGGCGTTCTCGGCGAGTTCGCGCAGGCGGGCGATCTGGCGGGCCTCGCGGCCGGGGTCGGCGGGCGGCAGGTGGTGCTGGGCCTTGAGGTGGCCGACCTGCTGGGTGCACTTGAAGCGTTCGGCGAGCATGTGGACGACGGCGGCGTCGATGTTGTCGATGCTGTCGCGCAGCCGGGACAGCTCGGCGCGCACGGTCTCGTCCGTGGCCGCGGGGGCGGCGGCGCCGTTCGCGCTGTTGTCGTCACTGGTGTGGCTGGTGGTCATGGTCCACGAGCCTACGTTGCCGCTCCGGGGCCGCCACCGGCGGAAGAGCGCAAAATGGGTGGGTCGTCGGGGTCGGGTATCTGGTGCGACCAGCCGCCCGGTACGGCCCTTCCCTGCTGGTCGCGGAAGCGTACGGGGGCCAGGCCGACGCGGCGGGTGAAGAGGCGTGAAAAGTACGCCGGGTCGTCGTAGCCGACGCGGCGGGCGACGGCGGCGACGGGCAGCTCGGTGGCGGCGAGGAGTTCCTTGGCGCGGCCCAGGCGGATGCCGAGGAGGTAGTCCTTGGGGCTGCACCCGGCGCCGCGGCGCACGGCGGTGCGCAGTTCGGCGGGCGTCATGCCGTGCCGGGCCGCGTGCTCGGCGACGGACAGGGGCTGGAAGGCGTCGCGGGCCAGTGCCTGCAGGACGGGGTCGCCGTCGGGGGCGATGTCGGCGCGGGCGCGGCGCAGTGCGACGAGGAGCTCGTGGACGGCGGCGCCGGTCTCCACCTCCAGGAGGGGGTTGCCGCGGCGGGCGGCGCGGGCGATGCGGGCGACGGCGGCGCGGGCGCCGGCCGCGTCGGAGAGCGGGACGACGGGGCGGCCGGGTTCGATGTAGCCGAGTTCGGTGTACGTGGTGGTGGCGGGCCCGGTGAAGTCGACGAAGCACTCGTCCCAGCCGGTGTCGGGGTCGGGCCCGTAGTGGTGGCGTACGCCGGGGGTGAGCCAGATCAGGGCGGGCGCGGTGACGGTGGTGCGGCGCCCGTCGGCGGAGCGGAACCAGCCGCCGCCGGCGCTGATGACGACGGCGACGTGGTGGTCGAGGGTGCGTGGGCCGACGGTCGGCAGCAGGCCGTGCTGCAGTCCGACGCCCAGGCAGGCGAGTCCGAGCCGGTGGTGGGCCGGGCTCGGGGTGAAATACCGCATCCACGTGTGGTACATCGGCGTGCGTCCCTTCCGGTGCGGGCCGGGCCCTGCCCCGCTTGCCGCGTTCCTCGGTGCGTTTCGTTCCCGCGCTGCGTGCAACGCTGCGTCCAACCGGACCCGATCTTTGTCCATGGACCCTGCCGCCCGCCAGAGGTGATCGTGGGCGGGACGTGAGCGGGAGGACGCGATGAACGGGTTCAGGGTCGGCGAGGACGATTTCGAGCTGGACGGGCGGCCGGTGCGGCTGCTGTCCGGTGCGCTGCACTATTTCCGGGTGCACGAGGCGCAGTGGGGTCACCGGCTCGCGATGCTGCGCGCGATGGGGCTCAACTGCGTGGAGACGTACGTTCCGTGGAACCTGCACGAGCCGCGGCCCGGGGAGTTCCGGGACGTTCAGGCGCTGGGCCGGTTCCTGGACGCGGCGCGGGCGGCGGGGCTGTGGGCGATCGTGCGGCCGGGGCCCTACATCTGTGCGGAGTGGGAGAACGGCGGGCTTCCGCACTGGCTGACGGGCGCGGTGGGGGCGCGGGCGCGGACCAGGGACGCGGCGTACCTGGACCGGGTGGGGGGCTGGTTCCGGCGGCTGCTGCCGCAGGTGGTGGCGCGCCAGCACGACCGGGGCGGCCCGGTGATCATGGTGCAGGTCGAGAACGAGTACGGCAGCTACGGCTCGGACCAGGTGTATCTGCGTCGCCTCGCCGACCTGTTGCGTGCCGAGGGCGTGACCGTGCCGCTGTTCACGTCCGACGGTCCCGAGGACCACATGCTGACGGGCGGGTCGATCCCGGGCGTGCTGGCCACGGCCAACTTCGGTTCGGGGGCGCGGGCGGGCTTCGGGACGCTGCGCAGGCACCGGCCGAAGGGCCCGCTGATGTGCATGGAGTTCTGGTGCGGCTGGTTCGACCACTGGGGTGCGGAGCACGTGGTGCGGGACGCCGACGACGCGGCGGCGGCGCTGCGGGAGATCCTGGAGTGCGGTGCGTCGGTGAACCTGTACATGGCGCACGGCGGGACGAACTTCGCGGGCTGGGCGGGTGCGAACCGGGGCGGCGGCGCGCTGCACGACGGGGAGCTGCAGCCGGACGTGACGTCCTACGACTACGACGCGCCGATCGACGAGTTCGGCCGGGCCACGCCCAAGTTCTGGGCGTTCCGTGCGGTGCTCGCCCCGTACGCGTCCGCTCCGCCGCCGGAGCCGCCCGCGCCGCTGCCCGCGCTCGGCGCCCCGGTCACGGTGCCGCTCACGGACTGGACGTCGCTGGAGGCGGTCCTGGAGGGGCTCGGCGGCCCGGAGTCGGAGCACGCGGTCCCGCCCACGTTCGAGGAGCTGGACGTGGACCGCGGCCTGGTCCGCTACCGCCTGACGGTGCCGGGCCCGCGCGAGCCGTATCCGCTGAGTGTGCGGGGTCTGCGGGACCGGGCGGTGGTGTACGTCGACGGCGTCCCGGCGGGTGTCCTCACCGAGGGCACGCCGACGCTCCTGGATCCCGTCGCGGGCCCGGCGCGGGTGGAGCTGTGGGTGGAGTCCCTGGGCCGGGTCAACTACGGGCCGCGCACGGGTGAGCCGAAGGGGGTCACGGGCGGGGTGCTGCACGAGCGGCAGTATCTGCACGGGGTGCGGGCGCGCCCGTTGCGCCTGGACGCGTTCGACACCCGGCCGGCGGTCGACGCGCTGCCCACGTCGGGGGCCGCGGAGGGCCGTCCGGGTCTGTACCGGGGCACGTTCGGCACGGACTCCCCCGGCGACGCCTCCCTCGCCCTGCCCGGCTGGACCCGTGGCTTCGTCTGGGTGAACGGCTTCAACCTGGGCCGCTACTGGTCGGCGGGCCCCCAGACGACGCTGTACGTCCCCGGCCCCGTGCTGCGGAGCGGCACGAACGAGGTGTGGGTCCTGGAGCTGGAGGAGGGCGGCGAGGAGGTCGGGCTCGCCTGAGCCGGCCGCCGCGACGACGGAGCCCGCCCCCGGCCGGGGCGGGCTGCGTGGTGTGCGGCGGGTGTCAGACCTCGGTGACCTCGAACGCGTCGAGGACGAACTCCGCCGTGCCGTCCTCGCCGGTCTTGCGCAGGCCGACCCAGGCCTCGCCGTCGGCGGGGGCGGTGAACTCGTAGGCGAGGGTGGCGGGTTCGGTGGCGACCGGGAGGGGTGTGCGGTCGGTCTCCCGGGGGGTGGGGGTGTCGGTGGCGGTGATCCAGGCGTACTGGCCGGCCTTCTCGTTCTCGTAGCGGAAGGAGACGCGGTAGCGCTTGCCGGGCTCGAAGCGGGTGGTGTGCGGGACCGTGCGGTAGACCAGGCCGGTGTTCTCGCCGCGGGACTTGAGGGAGTTGGTGCCGTCGATGACGTCGTCGACGGCTTTGCCGTTCCAGCCGCGCTGGGTGTACGGGGCGTGGCGCTGGGCGATGTGGGTGCGCGGGTCGGTGACGTCGCCCGCGTCGCCCTTCACGAAGGGGCCCCAGCCCTGCGGGACGTGTTCGAAGTCCTCGTGGACGAGGGTGGTGCGGGGGCGGGCGGCGGGGCGCGCGGTGGCGACGACGCGGACGTTGTCGAAGCGCACGCGTGCCTCGCCCGCCGCCGCGCGCAGCGTCAGTTCGGCGGTGCCGCCGCCCTCGGGGACGGTGAAGCGGGTGAACATGCGCTGGAAGCGGGTGCCGTGCTTGCGGTCGGCGGCGACGTAGTTGCCCGCGGTGGAGGTCTCGGTGAAGTTGACGGCGGTGACGCCGTCGGCGGTGCGGACCTCCAGGGAGGCCTTGCGCCGCTCCCCCGGCTTCGCGCCGACCTCGACCTGGACGGAGGCGGTGTACGTGCCGGCCTTGAGGCGGGCCAGGCGCTGGCCGACGGACGCGGCGGCGCCGGCGCCGATGACCAGTTCGTGGTCGCCGAGGTCGCTGAGCTCGACGGAGGCGGGGCCGCTGACCCGCCAGCCCTTGAGGGAGCCGGAGTGGAAGCCCGGGTCGTGCAGCGGGGTGCCCTGGCCCCACTTCGGGTCGGGCAGGGCGGCGGCCCGATCGCGGTAGAGGACGTAGGGCTGCTTCGGGTCGGCCGTGAGGCTGATCCTGCCGCCCGCCACGGAGACGTACGAGTCGAAGACCCTGCCCTGGTCGGTGAGCCGGTACAGCGCGACCTTGGAGCGGCGCGCCCAGGCGCGCGGGAGCCGCCAGGTGCTGGTGCCCCCGGCCGGGTTGTAGTGGTACAGCTTGGCGGGGTCGTGGGCCCTGCGGGGCTCCCAGGGCAGCAGGTAGCGGCCGTCCTCGTAGACGGTGTGTCCGTCGGTGGTGATGCGCCGTTTGCCGGTGGTGTCGGAGACGGTCGTGCCGCCCTCCCCGAAGAAGGCGATCTCGTGCTCGCCCCAGCTCTTGACGGGGTGTGCCTGGAGGTATTTGGCGGGCAGCGAGTGGGTCCAGATCAGGTCGTAGAAGGCGTGCCAGTCGGTCTTGCCGACCCAGCCCTCGAAGTTGCCCATGCGGGCGATGCCCAGGAGGGTGGGCCACTTGTCGGCGAAGACGTCCTTCTGGTGGTGGCGGACGAAGCGGATCAGCCGGGAGTTGATGCCGCGCGAGGTATCGCCGCCGTAGTCGGGCTCGGTGGCCCAGTGCGACCAGATCGCGGAGCGCTCGAAGCCGTGGCCCCACTCGGTGGTGACCGTCCAGCCCTGTTCGCGGAAGGCCCGCTGGAGGCGGTCGGAGGTCCAGCCGGACTCGCGGAACACGTCGATGTAGAGGGCGCCCAGGCCCGGGTCGGTCTGGGCGCGCAGGGCGGCGAAGCGCCGGACGATGTCGCCGGAGACCAGGTCGCGGCGCTGGTCGATGCGGTAGCTCTGGTCGAGCCAGTCCCACTGTTCGTCGTTCTTGTCGACGAGCTGGTCGGAGAAGGCGTTCGCGACGGGGTAGGACTCGGTCGCGTTGACGTGCACGCTGAAGTCGCTGTTCCACTTCTTGCCCTCGCGCAGGAGGGTGTTGAGGTCGTCGAGGCCGCCCGCGCGCGTGTTGTAGTTGTCCGCGTAGTCGGGGTGGGCGGAGTCGTGGCCCTCGGACTGGTAGCCCTTGAGGAGCGTGTACTGGCCGAGCCCGTCGGTCGCCAGGTGGATCCGCTTGACGTTGTCGAGCGTGGCGAGGAACGGGTTGGTGGCCTGCGAGGCGAAGTTGAAGGGGATGTGCGGGACGACCCGCAGGTGCGTGCGGTCGGCGCCGAGCGGGTCGACCATGATGTCGCGGAAGGCGATGGCGGCGTCCTGCCAGTCGACCGTGCCGTCGCCGTTGCGGTCACCGGTGATCACGACGGTGGCGTACGGCAGGGGTTCGGTGGCGCCGACGGGCGCGGTGGCGGCGCGGTGCGTCCACTGGCCGGGCGCCAGGCGGGCCTCCGTGTGGTCGCCGGTCCGCACCGTCTCGCGCCACAGGCGGCCGTTCTCCCAGGTGGTGCCGGCCTCGCTGGTGGGCTTGTCGTAGACGGTGTTGGTCTCGATCGCGCCGCCGAGCCGGTCGTGCGCGACGACGGCGTACGCGCAGCCGGTCGCGGCCTGCGCGGGGCTGTCGGCGGCCGGGGTGACGAGGGTGTCGCCGCTCTTGGCCTTGTCCAGCTGCACCTTGGCGGCGAGCAGGGCCGCGCCGGGCTGGTCGCTGCGCACGGCCAGCAGGGTCAGCCCGGGGATGCGCAGGGTGCCCACGCGCAGCGCGGCCGTGTCGGCGATCCTCGTGACGCGCCAGTGGACCTGCCGCCCCTTGACGGCGATCTCGACGTCGATGCGGGTGCCGCCGTCGAAGGCGAGGACGTACGCGGCGCGGTCCCGGCCCGTGGTGACGGTGACCTCGGGGGTGTGCGCGCGCTCGTCGACCAGGACCGTGGTGACCGGGTCCGTGCGCCCGTGCAGCACGGCGCCGCTCGCCCGGTCGGTGTAGGAGACGACGCTCGGGAAGGCGGTGGCGACGCGCACGTCCAGGTCGGCCGAGCGCAGGACCGCCTCGGCGGCCGCGGGCCGTGCGGCGGCGGGCGCGGCGAACGCGCTGCCGCCCGCGCCGACGGCGGCGGCCGTTCCGGCGATCGCGCCCGTCGCGACCACGGCTCTGCGGCTCGGTCCGGACGTGTCTGACGGCAGCATGGGGCACCCCTCCGTGGGACGGAATTCGTGCCGCTCACGATGCGCCGGGCGGGACGAGGTCGCCCATGGACAAAGGAGGGACAGGTCTTGGACTTACCGCCTTACCGCCTTACCGCCTTACCGCCCTTACCGCCTTACCGCGCGCGGTCCGGCCGCGGCGGGCACGGCGACGCGGGGCGTCCGCGGTGGGCGGACGCCCCGCGCCGGGGCCGTGCGGAGGTGCGCGCGGCAGGCCGCGGGCACGGATGGTCAGGTACGGGTTTCGGCGGGTGTCGTCAGAGCTCCGACGCCGCCTTCTCTATGTCGCCCGCGAAGGTCGACACCTCGGTGTAGACGCCGGGGAACTTCGGCCGGGCGCAGCCGTTGCCCCAGCTGACGATGCCGACCTGGACGTACTCGCCGGCCTCGTCCTTGCGGAACATCGGGCCGCCGGAGTCGCCCTGGCAGGTGTCCGTGCCGCCCTCGGCGAGCTTGCCCGCGCAGAGCTCCTCGCCGGGCGTCAGGTCGTCGCCGTACGCGGCCTCGCAGTCGGCGTCGCTGACGAACGGGACGGTGGCCTTGAGGAGGTGGCGCTGCTGGGCGCCGCCTTCCTTGTCGGCGCCCCAGCCCGCGATGGTGAAGTCGCCCTCGTTGAACGAGGTGTCCTTGGCGATCTTCAGGGTGGGCTGGTCGATCTTCTTCGCGAGCTTGATGAGCGCCCAGTCCTTGCCCTTGCCGTTGTAGCCGGGGGCCTGCAGGACCTTGGTGGACTTCACGCTGATCGCGTCGGGGCTCTCCAGGTCCACGACACCGCCGGTCGCGGTGATGCTCGTGTCGTCGCCGGAGCCGTCCACGCAGTGCGCGGCGGTCAGCACGACGTCCTGGGCGTACAGGGCGCCGCCACAGCCCATCGACAGGCGGACCATGAACGGGAATTCGCCCTGCTCGGCGGGGGTGCCGCCGACGACGCGCTCGCCGGGGTGGGGGCCCGGGTGGGGAGCCGCCTGCGCGGCCACGGGCTGAAGGCTGACGGTGGCCAGAGCGATCGCGCCGAGGGTGGCGGCTCTCTTCACTCCACGCAGCTTGGTCTTCAACTGACTTCCCTTCGTGGGGGGTTCGTGGGGGGATCACGCGCGGCGGGCCCCGGCCGTCCGCGCAGGATGCGCGTGGATGGCATGAGCCCGCCAAAGCGTTGTTGCGGATTATGGAGATCGGTGTCCGCTCAGGACAAGGGGCGGTTTCCGGCCAAGCCGTGGCGGACGGGCCCGCCTGCGGGGCGGGTGCCGCCGTACAGTGGAGGGCAGTTGCACGGTCCGGTGGGTGACCTCAGGGGGTGCGGACGTGACGGTCGGCGGTGGTCCTGTCGTACACGGCTATCCCCATCTGGAGACCGTGCGGGCCGCCGTCACGGCGCTCTACCGGCGCCTCTCGTACGACACCGTGCACACCTTCGAGACCAGCGTCGCCCCCGCCGACGTGGCCTTCGGCGACCAGGACGACCTCTACCTCGGCGTGCAGCGGGTCGCCCGCGAGATGGTGCGCCATCTGCGCCTGCCGGACGCCCGGATGATCGTGGGGTTCCGCGAGATGGAACACGCGGCGTATGTCGAACTCGCCGCCGGGCCCGAGTACTTCATCGAGCTGAACGACCGCTTCCGTACGCACCGCAGGGACATCGGCGCCGCCCTCGCCCACGAGGTCATGCACGTCTACCTGCACCGCCTGGACCTGTCGTTCCCCGGCACCCGCGACAACGAGATCCTCACCGACACCGCCACCACCTACCTCGGCGCGGGCTGGCTGCTGCTCGACGCCTACCGCGAGGACGGCGCGTCCTCGCAGAAGCTCGGCTACCTCACCCCGGAGGAGTTCGGCTACGTCCTGGCCAAGCGGGCGCTGGCGTTCGGCGAGTCGCCGGAGACGTGGTTCACCAGCGCGCAGGCGTACACCGCGTACACCAAGGGCCTGGCCCAGGCCCGCCGCGACGAGCAGCAGCCGCCGCTGACGGCCGCCGGGTGGGCGGGACGGCGGCGGTACGCGAAGGACCGGCGGTACGCGCAGGACCACGGCGGCGCGGTCGCGGCGGGCGGCGCCTACTCCTTCTCGCTGGACGGGCGCACCCTGCGCGTGACGTTCCCCTGCCCCACCTGCCACCAGCGGATCCGGGTGCCGGCGCGGGGGCGGGTGCGAGCGCGGTGCACGCTGTGCCGCACGGTGCTGGAGTGCGACACCTAGCGATGCGCGCCGGGCCGGAGCCGCGGTCCGGCCCGGCGGTCGGGCGGTCGGGCCGTCAGGCGGTCGGGCCGTCAGGCGGTCGTCCAGTGGCCGGGCCGGTCGAGGGAGGCGGAGAGCCGGGTGCGCTCGTCGCCCCTGGCGGCGTTCACCTGCGTCTGGGTGAGGAAGAGCGCGTCGGTGAGGTCGGCGCCGCGCAGATCCGCGTCGCGCAGGTCGGTGCCGATCAGGTCGGCCGCGCGGAGGTCCGCGTCGCGCAGGTCCGCGCCGATGAGGTACGCCCCGCGCAGGTCGGCGCCCCTGAGGTCGGCGCCGGTCAGCCGGGCGCCGATGAGGTCCGCGCCGCGCCGGTCCTTCTTCGCGCCGCCCTTGCCGCCCCGCCCCTTCCTGCCGCCCCTGCCCCCCTTGGCGCCCCGGGGCTCCGCGCCCAGGTGCGCGGCACGGACGAGTTCGCTGGCGCGCAGGAGCAGGACGTTGACCTCCTGGCGGTGGGCGACCACATCGGTCCCGGCGACGGCGTCGGCGGAACCGCGGGTCAGCCGCTCCGTGGCGGCGAGGGCCCGCTCCAGATCGGCGGTGATCGGCCGGGTCTGCGGGAGGGCGAGCGCCTCGGTCACGTACCAGAGCAGTTCGTGGAGCTGGCGCATGACCGGGAACACCTCGAACATCCGGCGCGCGGTGGCCGGATCCCGACGCCAGTCACGCCCCTCGAAGGTCCCCTGCGAGACGTGCTGGCCCGCCCCGAAGCAGTCGTACACGGTGCAGCCGCGGTAGCCCTTGTCCCGCAGATCCCGGTGGATTCCGCATCGGGAGTCCTCGCGGAGGTGGGTGCAGGGCGTGCCCGCGTCCTTGTCGACGGCGAAGTCGGAGGAGGCGGAGAAGGTCAGGGCGACACAGCACAGCCCGAAGCAGTTCCCGCAGTCGGCGCGCAGCGCGGCCCGGTCGTCGTCGAGCAGGGGCAGGGCGACGCGGTCGGACTCCGGTGCCATCGAACGGGCTCCTCTGAGGGTGGTGCGGCGGTACGACGGGCCATTGTCCCGCACGACCGGGTACGGGCCGCCGGGCGCGGGGCCGGTGCGGGGCGGAGGTCGGGCCGGGGCGGGGCGAGGTGGGGCCGATGCGGCGGCCCCGGGCGGGCTCCGGACGGGGGCACGCCCGCACGTCGGCTGCACCCGCCTCGCGGGTCCGAGGGGCTCGTACGCGCCTGCGGTACGCCGTGCCCGTACGCCGCCCTCGCCCGTACGCCCTCGCCGTACGCCCCCCGTGTCCGCCCCCGGATACACCGCGGCGCCGGGCCGGGGCGGAGTCCGCCCGGGTCCGGCGCCGCGGCCGAGGTCACGTCACGCCGCGGAGCGGCGGCCTCCCTGGGCCCCGCCACCGGAGCGGCCACGGCGGGCACGCCCGCCACCGCCACCGGTCCCGGCGGCGCCGCCACGGCCTTGACCGCCCGCGGCCTGGCCGCCCTGACGACCCTGGCCCTGGCCCTGGCGCGGCACCGACCGCTGGCCCTGGCCCGTGCCGCCCGTGCCGCCCGCACCGCTGCCGCCGCCGCGCGGGCGCCTGCGGCGCTGCGAGGAGGAGCGTGCGGCGCTCGGCTGCTGGACCGGCTGCGGCGTCTCGATGACGACCGGCACCCCGGACGGCTCGCGCGCGCCGGTGATCCGCGTCAGCTCCTCGTCGGAGGAGGAGACCCGCGCCGTGTTCGGGCTGATCTCGGCGTCCGACATGAGCCGCGTCATCTCACGCTTCTCGTCGGGGAGGACCAGGGTCACGACGCTGCCCGACTCCCCCGCCCGCGCGGTGCGCCCGCCACGGTGGAGGTAGTCCTTGTGGTCGGTGGGCGGGTCGACGTTCACGACCAGGTCGAGGTCGTCGACGTGGATGCCGCGCGCCGCGACGTTCGTCGCGATCAGGGCGGTGACCTGGCCGTTCTTGAACTGGTCGAGCGTGCGGTTGCGCTGCGGCTGCGAGCGGCCGCCGTGCAGTCCGGAGGCGCGCACCCCGTTGGCCAGGAGCCGCTTGGTGAAGCGGTCCACCGCCCGCTTGGTGTCCAGGAACATGATCACGCGGCCCTCGCGGGCGGCGATGCGCAGGGCGACGGCCTTCTTGTCCGTCTCGTCGGCGACGTAGAGCACGTGGTGCTCCATCGTCGTCACCGCGCCCGCCGACGGGTCGACGGAGTGCACGACGGGGTCGGTCAGGAACATCCGGACGAGCCGGTCGATGTTCTTGTCGAGCGTCGCCGAGAAGAGCATGGTCTGGCCGCCCTGCTCGACTTGCTTGAGCAGGGCCGTGACCTGCGGCATGAAGCCCATGTCGGCCATCTGGTCGGCCTCGTCGAGGACCGTGGTGCGCACCTGCGACAGATCGCAGTCGCCGCGCTCGATCAGGTCCTTGAGGCGGCCGGGGGTGGCCACGATGACCTCGGCGCCGCGGCGGAGCGTGCCCGCCTGGCGGCCGATCGACAGGCCGCCGACGACCGTGGCGAGCCGGAGGTTGACCGACGTCGCGTACGGCGTGAGGGCGTCCGTGACCTGCTGGGCCAGCTCGCGCGTGGGCACCAGGACCATGGCCAGCGGGGAGCGGGGCTCGGCGCGCCGCCCGGCCGTGCGGGCCAGCAGGGCGAGGCCGAAGGCGAGGGTCTTGCCGGAGCCGGTGCGCCCGCGGCCGAGGATGTCGCGCCCGGCCAGCGAGTTCGGGAGGGTGGCGGCCTGGATCGGGAAGGGGTCGGTGACGCCCTGGGCGGCCAACGTCTTCAGGAGGGCCTCGGGCATGTCGAGCTCGCCGAAGGCCTCGACCGACGGCAGCGCCGGCGTGATGCTCTCGGGCAGTGCGAACTCTCCGCCCTGGACCGGCCTCGGCTTACGGCCCCCGGACTTCTTCGCGGAATGCGAGGAATGCGCGGAACCCTTCGCCTGGCCGTACGGCCGGCCCTTTCCTGCTGCGTTGGCGGGACGCTTGCGGGCGGGACGTGCCGGTCGTTCGGAGCGGTTGTTCATGCAGTAATGCCTTCCTGGTCGCTGGACTTCCGGACCTCTGAGCCGGTGCGGCTCTGGGCCCGGTCGGGCCCGATGACAGCGCAAGCCGAGGCCCGCACCTTCCGGTGCGGGCCTCGGCTCTGAGGTACGCGCGCTGCGGCGATCAGGCAGGAACGATGTTCTCGGCCTGCAGGCCCTTCTGGCCCTGGGTGACCTCGAAGGAGACCTTCTGGCCCTCGAGGAGCTCACGGAAGCCGGAGGACGCGATGTTCGAGTAGTGGGCGAAGACGTCGGGGCCGCCGCCGTCCTGCTCGATGAAGCCGAAGCCCTTTTCCGAGTTGAACCACTTAACGGTGCCGGTTGCCATGTCAATCTCCTCAACAGGGGCAGAGTATGGAGAATCACCGAATTGTGAATCTCCAGCGCTGCAATGACCCCATCCGGAGAGAACCGGAAAAACAATAATGCGCCCTCGGAGCATTCCCGTCAGGCGCACATAAAGTTCATGGGTACCAAAACTGCAACACATAACTTTAACACGTCCTCGCGACCCGTTGTTCCCGGACCCGGGAACCGGCCACTCCCGCCCCACGCTCCCCGGCCACCACACCGCCCCCACGGCCCCCCGCGAGCCGCCGCAGGCCGCCCCCGCGCGCCGCCGCGGACCCGTCTCTACATTTTTGACTATTCGTCAGCTTCTCGCGTGCGGCCCTTCCTCCCGCACGGGCGCGTCGCTACCTTCCCTCTACCAAACAATCGCTTGGTTGGGCCGAAGCGAAAGGCGGACCGATGCGCATCTCCCGTACCCGTACCGCGACCGGACTGGTCATCTCCGCGCTCGCCCTGGGCACCCTGCCCGCCTGGGCCGCCCCCTCGGAATCCGCCGCATCCGCCGCGCCCGCCGCGCCCGCGAGGGCCGTCGCCGCCGCCCGGCCCGCTCCCGCCGACGCCGTCCGGCAGATCCCGCTGCAGGGCGCGGTCAACGTACGGGACGTGGGCGGCTACCGGACCTACGACGGCGAGCAGGTCCGCGACGGCCGGGTCTTCCGCGCCGACGCGCTCGGCAAGCTCACCGACGCCGACCTGGTCACGCTCGGCAGACTCGGCCTGAAGAAGGTCATCGACTTCCGCGTGCCCGCCGAGGTGAGCTACGACGGGGCGGACCGGCTGCCCGGCGGGCTCGTCCCGGTCTCCCGGCCGATCACCGACAACGGCCTGTTCACCCAGCTCCTCACCGCGATCGGTTCCAGGGACCCGGTCAAGCAGGAGGAGATGCTGGGCAACGGCAGGGCGGCGGCGTTCATGCGGGACGTCTACCGCACGTTCGTGACCGACGCGACCAACCGCGCGCAGTTCGCCGCCACCCTGCGCGACATCGCGGACAGCCGCTCACCGCTGCTCTACCACTGCACGTCCGGCAAGGACCGCACCGGCTGGACGACGTATCTGCTGCTGCGCCTGGTCGGCGTGCCGGACCGCACGGCGGTCGGCGACTACCTGGCGTCCAACACCTACCGGGCCGCGTACGACGCACGGCTGCGCGAGTCGCTGAAGCAGGGCGGGCTGATGCAGAACCCGGACCTGATCATCCCGCTGCAGGAGGTGCGCACCGACTACCTCGACACGGCGCTGGGCGAGGCGACGCAGCGGTACGGCGGGTTCCAGGGCTATCTGACCAAGGGGCTCGGCCTCGACGCCCGCACCATCCTGAAGCTGCGCGAGCGCCTGGTCGACTAGGCCCCGCCGCTACGCCACGATCCCCCGGTCGCGCGCCGCCGCGAGCCACGCCGGGAACTCCCCCACGAGCCGGTCGTACAGCTCGTCGTCCGGCACCGCCAGGGGGTCGTTCCCGGCGTGGAAGAAGCCCGCGTTGTCGACCGGCCGCCGGGCGGGGACGGCGAGCTCGTCGAGCTTCCTGAGGTAGTCGAACTGCTTGCTCGCGGGGTCGCCGAAGCCGATGAACTGCCAGAACAGCGGCAGCTTCGCCGCCTTGCACAGATACCGCTCGGCGGCGACCCTGTCGACGGGCCCGCCGTCGGTCTGGAAGACGACGAGGGCGGGCGCGGTCGAGCCGCTGTCGACGTAGTGGTCGATGACCGCGTCCATCGCCACGTGGTAGTTGGTCTTCCCCATGTGCCCGAGCCCGGCGACGACGGCGTCGATCCGGCCGCGGTGGGCGTCGAGCGCGATGTCCGTCACCGCGTCGATGTCCGTGGAGAAGAAGACGGTCGGCACGACCCCGTCGTCGTCGAGGTGCGCGGAGAGCCCGAGCACCCGGTCGGCGAGGACCTGGACGCTGCCGTCCTTGTAGTACGGCCGCATGGACCCGGAGTGGTCGAGGACGAGGTAGACCGCCGCCCGCGCGCCCTCCAGGCCGTGTTTGCGCAGGGACACCCCGGCGCTCTTGTAGAGGCTGACCAGCGCGGGCGCCGAGTCCTCCACCGTGCGCAGACTGATGGCCGCGTCCATGCGCCGCTCCGTTCCTCGACCCCGGGCCGCCGTGGCGCCGGCCCGTCAGCGGCCGAGGATAGCCGCCCGTGCCCCGGCGTGCGCGAGGCCTTCTGTCCGGTGCGTATGACTGCTAGACATATGACGGTCAGTCAGAAAGTGTGCGTACGCGGCGGGGTGGAGGCAGGGCATGGACGGACGGGGCTCCCGCGGCCTGGACGGCAAGACCGTGCTCATCACCGGCGCGGGCCGCGGCCAGGGCGCGGCCCAGGCCCGGCTGTTCGCCGGGGCGGGGGCGCGGGTGGTGGTCACGGACGTGCGGGAGGAGGAGGGCCGGGAGGTCGCGGACTCCCTGGGCGGACAGGGCTTGTTCGTACGGCACGACGTCACCGACGCGCGCGGGTGGGCGTCGGCCGTGGCGGGCGCGCTCGACAGGTTCGGGCGGCTCGACGCGCTGGTGAACAACGCGGCGCTGTGGCGCACGGCGTCCGTGGAGGACGAGACGTACGAGAACTTCGAGGCGCTGGTCCGGGTCAACCTGCTCGGACCGTTCCTGGGCATCCAGGCGGTGCTGCCCGCGCTGAAGGAGGCGGGCGGCGGGTCGGTGGTGAACGTGTCCTCGACGGCGGGACTCGTCGGCATCCCGGGGCACGCGGCGTACGGCTCGACGAAGTTCGGCCTGCGCGGGCTGACCCGCTCCGCGGCGCTCGACCTGGCCGGGTACCGGGTGCGGGTCAACTCCGTCCATCCGGGCGTGATCGACACCCCGATGATCGCGGCGGCCTCCGCCGGGCGGGACTGGTCGCATCTGCCGCTGGGCAGGATGGGCCGCCCGGAGGAGGTCGGCGAGCTGGTGCTGTTCCTGGTGTCGGACGCCTCGTCGTACGTGACCGGCGCGGAGTTCACCGTGGACGGCGGGGCGACGACGGGCTGAGCACGGCGGCCGGTGAGGGGCTCAGCTGCGGTGGTCGGTCAGGTACACCGAGCGCAGCGTCAGCCGGTCCGAGGTGGGACGGCCGTGCGGGCGCAGGGTCCAGGAGTCGCCGGTGCAGTCGGGCTCGGTGAACACGATCGCCCAGGTGTCGGTGTCGTTGTGCGGGGCGACGGCGGGCCCGGAGGCGGCCGGGTCGGCGACCTCGGCGAGCGTGGTGCAGCCGGGGCTCAGCGGGTCGTGCAGCGTGACCGTGCGGTGCGAGCCGTCCAGGCCCACGAAGGAGTACGAGAAGTCGCCGGTGGCGGCGCTCGCGGAGGTCGGCAGGGTGACGACGAGGGCGAGGGCGCCGAGGGCGGCGGCGACCGAGTGGCGAAGGCGCATGAGGTCCGTTTCTGACTGTTTCCGTCTGGGTCCGTCCGGCGCGCCGGACGCAGGCGAGGCGTCCCGCACGGGGCCGGCCGGGCCCGCCCGGGAGTCGGCGGGCCCGGCACGGCCCTGCCCCGCCCACACCGCCCGAATGCGCGCCCTCACCCGTGCGGACCAGCCGCAACGATCCTGCGTAGGCCATGTGAGGTACCCGGCGCCCAGGTTCCGCCCCCGGGCGCACCGGCCCGGTACCGGCCCGGCACCGGCCCCGCGCCGGCCCCGAACCGACCTCGCGCCCTACCCCGCCTGGTCCTGGAACGCCGGGAGCGCGAAGATGCGTGTCTTCGCCGCGTCGTCCATCAACTCGACCAGCGGCATGACCAGTTCCCACAGGTCCTGCTTGTCGACCTCGCGGGCCAGGGCGTCCAGGTCCCGCTCGGGCAGCGCGCCCGCCGTGTCGGCGACGACCTTGCGGGAGGCGTCGGGCAGGACGCCCACCAGGGGCAGGAACTCCGCCCACAGGCCGGTGGCCACGACCGCGCGGACGACCCCGCCGAGCACGTCCGCGCCGCGCAGCGACGGGAGTTCGGCCACCGCGCGCCGCTCCGCCGCGTCCAGGAGCGCGACCAGCGGCAGCAGGGCCTCCCACAGGTCCTGCTCCGCCACCGTCACCACCAGCGCGTCGAGCCGGTCCTGCGGCTGGCCCGCGGCGAGCGAGGCGATCCTGCCGCGCTGTTCGCCGGTGACCATCCCGGCGACGGCCAGCGCTTCGGGCCACAGCCCCTCGGCGGACGCGGAGCCGATGACGGACGCGAGCCGGTCGGCGCCGAGGAGTTCGATGAGGTGGCCGAGCCGTTCGGGGTCGTCGATCGCGAAGCCGGTGCGCAGCACGGCCGCGTCGTCGACCTGCGGCAGGATGCGGCGCAGCGCCGGGTCGGGCAGGTGGCCGACGAACCGGCCCATGGTGAGGTGGTCGCCGCGCTCGGCCAGCGCCACGGCGACGCGGACGACGAGGTTCTCGTCGAGCCGCTCGACGATGCCCCGGATGCGGCGCGGGTCCAGGTGCGCGCAGGACTCGGCGGTGAAGGACACCGGGAGCTTCTCGATGATGTCGGCGGCCCGGGCCGGTTCGAGCCGTCCGGCGACGGCGGCGGCCAGCCGGGGGCCGAGGGCCTTCTGGGAGATGGCCGCCGCGACCCCGGCCGGCACCAGCCTGGTGGCGGAGGCGATCCGGTCGAGCATGTCGGGCGCCCGGTCGAAGAGTGCCGCGACGCTCTGGGTGCGGAAGCGGCGTACGTCCTCGACGGGCAGGTCCCGCAGGAATGCGAGCGTGTCCGGGGGGACGTCGAGCAGGTGGGCGATCTTGAGGGTCTCGGCCCTGCCGCGCAGTGGGTCCATGGTGGGTCATCGCTCCTGTCGGCCGACTAGCGGAAGAGGATGCGGCGGACGGGGCCGCGGGCGAGGGCGGGCACGAGTTTGAGGGCCTCCTCGGCGGCCTCGTTCAGGCCCGCGGCCCGGCTCTCGCGCTGCCGCTCCAGCGCGTCCGCCAGGACGGCGAGCCGTGCGGGCGTCAACTGCCCGAAGGATTCCGGCGGCCGGTCCCGCAGTGCGGTGCCGAGCCGTTCGCGCTGATCCCGTGCGTCGGTGGTCACGTCGCCTCCCTGGGCCGGTCCCACGGCTGGATACGGGACCAGAGACTGGCGCCGGTTTGACTTTTAGTCAATAGCGCGGGACGCGAAAGAGCCGGGACCGCCGGGGTCTCGGCCCCCGGCGGTCCCGGCTCGTTCGGAGAGCGGCGGTCTCAGCCCTTGACGGCACCCGCCGCGAGACCCGAGCCCAGCTTGCGGTGGACGATCACGAAGAAGACCATCACCGGGAGCGTGACCAGCGTGGAGCTGGCCATGACCGGGCCCCAGGCCGTGGAGTTCTCACCGAAGAACTGGTAGATGCCCACGGCCGCCGTGTACTTGTCGCTGCCCTTCATGAAGGTGTACGCGAAGACGAACTCGTTCCACGCCGTGATGAAGGCGAAGATCGAGGTGGCGACGAGCCCGGGTCCGACCAGCGGCAGCAGCACCGACCGGAACATCCGGAACCAGGACGCCCCGTCGATGTAGGCGGCCTCCTCGACCTCCTTGGGCACGGTGGCGACGAAGCCGCGCAGCGTCCAGATGGCGAAGGGCAGGGAGAGCGCGATGTAGACGATGCTCAGCCCGAGCAGGGAGTTGAGCATGTCGTAGTCCCGCATCTGGATGAACAGCGGGATGACCAGCGCCTCCAGCGGCACCATCTGCACGACCAGGATCATGATCAGCACGGAGGTGCGGAAGCGGAACTTGAACCGGGCCACCGCGATGGCCGCGAAGAGCGACAGCAGCGCGGCCGCGACGATCGTGGCAAGCCCGACGAGCGCCGAGTTCAGCAGGTAGGTGCCGAAGTTGCCCTTGTCGAAGACGAACTCGAAGTGCTTCAGGCTGATTCCGCTGGGCAGCACGTCCGAGCCGCGCAGGGCGGCCTTCGGGTCGAGTGCCGTGGAGATCATCCAGTAGACGGGGAAGAGCGTGAAGACGAGCAGCGCGGCGACGGCGGCCGGCAGCCCGATGCGCGAGGCGAGCGTGGTGCGGCGGGCGCTCACAGGTCCTCCTCCCCCTGGCGGAACAGCGTACGGATGTAGACGACGGTGATGACGAGCAGCAGCACGGTCAGCAGGACCGCCGCGGCCGCTCCCGCGCCGTAGTCGTTCTTGGCGAAGGCCTGGATGTAGGAGAAGACTCCGAGGTTGTAGACCTCCTCGTTGGAGCCGTCGCCGCCGGGTTGCAGGTACACCTGGGTGAAGACCTTGAAGTCCCAGATGGTGGAGAGGATGGTCACCACGAGGAAGACCGGCTTGATCGTCGGCACCGTGATGTTCCAGAACCGCTGCCAGGCGCCCGCGCCGTCCAGCTCCCCCGCCTCGTACAGCTCCTTGGGGATCGTCATGAGCCCCGCGAGGACGGTGATGGCGACGAACGGGAAGCCGTGGTGGACGACGTTGAGCGTGGCGATCGCGTAGAACGGGCCGCGCTCGGTGAACCAGTTGGTGGTCTCCGGGTCGATCAGGCCGATCGAGCCGGCGATCTGGCTGGCCATGCCGTCCTGCGGCTGGAAGAGCCAGATCCACACGTACGTGCCGGTGACGGCGGGCATCGCCCAGGCGGCGAGGATCGCGATCGAGCAGATCATCCGCCAGGTCGGGCCGAGGCGGTTGAGCAGCAGCGCCACCAGGGTGCCGAGCGCGACGGTGAGGCCGACGCAGGCGACGGCGAAGAAGATGGTGTTGGGCAGGACCGTCTTCCACAGCAGGCCGCTGGAGAGCAGGTCGCTGTAGTGGTCGAAGCCGGTGAACGTCCCGACCCCGCCGCCGAACTTGACCTCGTAGTCCTGCAGCGAGAGCTTGCCGACCTGGATCAGCGGCCAGAGCAGCAGGCCCGCGAGGACCACGAGGGAAGGGGCGAGCAGGAGCCAGGGCCGGGTGAGGGCGATGAGTTTCTTCCGACGGCGGGCCGCCTCGGCCGCGCCGTCCGGCTGCCGGGAGCCGGTGCGGACCGGGGCCTCCGGTCCGCTGCTGACGAGCGTGTCTTTCACGGTGTCGTGTCTCTCACGGAGTCGGGTCTCTCATGGAGTCGTGTCGCGCACGGAATCGTGTCTCGCACGGAGTCGTGACTCGCACGGTCACGGAGTCGCGTCCCCCGTGCTCGGGGGCGCGACCTGCACGGCGGTGGACCCGCCCCTGCCTACTCGTCCTTGGCGAAGATCGCGTCCATGTCCTTGGCCGCCTTGTCGGCCGCCTCCTTGACGGACGCCTTGCCGGTGAGGATCGACTGGACCATGCCGGGAATGACCTTGGAGGCCTGGATCTCGCCGTACGCCTTGGTCTTGGGGACGGTCGCGCCGGCCTCCAGCATCTGCTTGGCGAAGGGCTCCACCAGCGGGTCCTTCTTCGCCTCGATCTTCTTCAGCTCGGAGTTCTGGCCGGGGAAGTAGTTGGTCTCCTCGGCCCACTTGGCGGCGAACTCACCGGTGGTCAGCATCTTCACGAACTCCCAGGCGAGGTCCTTCTTGTCCGTGTTGAAGGTGGACAGGTAGGAGCCGCCGAGGAAGGACTTGCTCATGCCGCCGTTCTGCCCCGGGATCGGAACCGCGCCGAGCTTGCCCTTGAGGTCCGGGTTGTTGTCGACGATCGCCTTCGGGGTCCAGTTGCCGCCCACCGACATCGCGATCTCGCCCTTGTTCCAGGCGTCGCCGACCTCCTTCTCCGTCCAGGTGTTCACCTTGGCCGGGGAGACCTTGTCCTTGGTGGCGAGGCCGGTGTAGAACTCGATGCCCTTGAGGGCCTCGGGCGAGTTGATGCCGGACTTCCACTTGCCGCCGGACTCGGTGGCCAGCTCGCCGCCCGCGCCCCACACGAAGGGGGCCGCGAACATCTCCGCGCCGCCCGCGACCGGGAAGGAGACCATCTTCGGCTCCTTCTCCTTGAGCGTCCGCGCCGCCGACTCCAGCTCCTTCCAGGTGGTCGGGGCCTTGATGCCGTGCTTGTCGAAGACGTCCTTGCGGTAGACGATCGAGCGCACGCCCGCGTACCAGGGCATGCCGTACTGCTTGCCGTCGAGCGTGCCCGCGTCCTTGAGGCCCTCGACGAGGTCGTCGTTGAGCCCGGACTTCTTCACCTCGTCGGTGACGTCGACCAGCGCGTCGGTCTCGGCGAACTGCGGGACCCAGGTGGTGCCGACCTCCGCGACGTCGGGCACCTGGTCCGCGCCGCCCTCGATGGCGGTCGTGAACTTCTTCTGGGCGGTGGCCCACTGCTGGTACTCGACCTTGATCTTGGCGCCGGTCTTCTTGGTGAAGGCCTTCTCGGCCTCCGCGAAGAACGGGCGGGCGTCGGGGTTGGTCCCCTCCATGATCCATACGGTCAGGGTCTTGCCCTTGCCGTCGGTGGCCTTGTCGCCCGAGTCGCCGTCATCCCCACCGCACGCCGTGGCGGTCAGTCCGAGACTCATGGCGATACAACCAGCGGCGATGACACGTCGATTCATGCCGGCCCCCTCCAGGTTCCGATTGGTGGGAGCGATTGTGGTCACACCTGCCCGAGGCGGTCTAGACCCATTGGGATAAGCGGCCGAACCGTAATGACGGTTGCGGGTGACGCAACATACGCTCATGCCATTGCGCCCCATGCAACGCAGGCGTCACGCAGCGGCCCGGCAACCGGCCCCGAACGCCACGACGCCCGCCTGTGTCCGGTCGGGGACAAAGCGGGCGCCGCGTCAGTTCCGCACTCCGTTGTACGGGACGTATGAGGGGTGGTACGAACCGGTGTGCGGGCCGGTTCGTGCCGGAATCAGACCGTCAGGGAGCGGTCCGTGGGCCGGATCGGGGCCGGAAGATCACTCGCACCGGTGAGGAAACGGTCGACGCCGCGTGCCGCCGAACGGCCCTCGGCGATCGCCCAGACGATGAGCGACTGGCCGCGGCCCGCGTCACCGGCGACGAACACGCCGGGCACGTTCGTCTGGAACTCGGCGTCCCTGGCGACGTTGCCGCGCTCGTCCAGGTCCAGGGAGAACTGGTCCACGAGGCCGTTGTCGCGGTCCGTGCCGGTGAAGCCCATCGCCAGGGTGACGAGCTGCGCGGGGATCTTCCGCTCGGTGCCCGGCTTCTGGGTGAGCTTGCCGTCGACGAACTCCACCTCGATGAGGTGCAGGAACTGGACGTTGCCGTCCTCGTCGCCCTCGAAGTGGGTGGTCGAGACGGAGTAGACCCGCTCGCCGCCCTCCTCGTGCGCGGAGGTGACCTTGTAGAGCATGGGGAAGGTCGGCCAGGGCTGGCCCGGGGCACGGTCCTCGCCCGGCCGCGGCATGATCTCCAGCTGCGTCACGGACGCCGCGCCCTGGCGGTGGGCGGTGCCCACGCAGTCCGCGCCGGTGTCGCCGCCGCCGATGACGACGACGTGCTTGCCCTCGGCGGAGACGGGCGTGGTGACGTAGTCGCCCTCCTGGACCTTGTTGGCCAGCGGCAGGTACTCCATCGCCTGGTAGACACCGCCCAGCTCACGGCCGGGCACGGGCAGGTCGCGGGCGGTGGTGGCCCCGGCGGCGATGACCACGGCGTCGTAGCGGCGGCGCAGCTTGGCCGCGTCGATGTCACGGCCGATCTCCACGCCGGTACGGAACTTGGTGCCCTCCGCGCGCATCTGCTCGATGCGGCGGTTGATGTGCCGCTTCTCCATCTTGAACTCGGGGATGCCGTAGCGCAGCAGGCCGCCGATGCGGTCGGCGCGCTCGTAGACGGCGACCGTGTGGCCCGCCCGGGTCAGCTGCTGGGCGGCGGCGAGGCCCGCCGGGCCCGAGCCGATGACGGCGACGGTCTTGCCGGACAGGCGCTCGGGCGCCTGCGGCTTGACGTCGTTGGCGTCCCACGCCTTGTCGATGATGGAGACTTCGACGTTCTTGATGGTGACGGCCGGCTGGTTGATGCCGAGCACGCACGCCGACTCGCAGGGCGCCGGGCAGAGCCGGCCGGTGAACTCCGGGAAGTTGTTCGTGGCGTGCAGGCGCTCGGAGGCCGCCGACCAGTCCTCGCGGTACGCGTAGTCGTTCCACTCCGGGATCAGGTTCCCCAGCGGACAGCCGTTGTGGCAGAACGGGATGCCGCAGTCCATGCAGCGCGAGGCCTGCTTGGAGATGATCGGGAGGAGCGAACCGGGAACGTAGACCTCGTTCCAGTCCTGGACGCGCTCGCCGACCGGGCGGGTCTGCGCGACCTCGCGGCCGTGGTTGAGAAAGCCCTTGGGATCAGCCATTGGTCGCCGCCTCCATCATCTTCTCGGTGATCTCGGTCTCGGAGAGACCGGCTCGCTCGGCGGCGTCCTTGGCGGCGAGCACTGCCTTGTACGTGCTGGGGATGATCCTGCTGAAGCGCGCCACTGCGGTGTCCCACTCGGCGAGCAGCTTCCCGGCCACGGTCGAGCCGGTCTCCTCCTGGTGGCGGCGCACGACGTCGTGCAGCCACTGCTTGTCGGAGTCGTCCAGCGGCTCGACGGCCGCCAGGTTCCCGGCGTTGACGTTGTCGCGGTCGAGGTCGATGACGTACGCGATGCCGCCCGACATGCCGGCCGCGAAGTTGCGGCCCGTCTCGCCGAGGACCACCGCGTGACCGCCGGTCATGTACTCGCAGCCGTGGTCGCCCACGCCCTCGGAGACCACCGTGGCGCCGGAGTTGCGGACACAGAACCGCTCGCCGGTGCGGCCGCGCAGGAACAGCTCGCCGCCGGTCGCGCCGTACGCGATGGTGTTGCCCGCGATCGTCGAGTACTCGGCGAGGTGGTCGGCGCCGCGGTCCGGGCGGACGATGATCCGGCCGCCGGACAGGCCCTTGCCGACGTAGTCGTTGGCGTCGCCCTCCAGGCGCAGCGTCACGCCGCGCGGCACGAAGGCGCCGAAGGACTGGCCCGCGGAGCCGGTGAAGGTGATGTCGACGGTGTCGTCGGGCAGGCCCGCGCCGCCGAACTTCTTGGTCACCTCGTGGCCGAGCATGGTGCCGACCGTGCGGTTGATGTTGCGGATGGCGACCTGCGCGCGGACCGGGTGGGCGTCCGTCGCGCTGGGCGCGGCGAGGGCGTCGGCGGCGAGCTTGATCAGCTCGTTGTCGAGCGCCTTCTCCAGGCCGTGGTCCTGGACGGTGACCTGGTGGCGGACCGCGCCCGCGGGCAGCGCCGGCACGTGGAACAGCGGCTCCAGGTCCAGGCCCTGCGCCTTCCAGTGGCCGACGGCCTTCTCGGTGTCGAGGAGCTCGGCGTGGCCGACGGCCTCCTCGATGGAGCGGAAGCCCAGCTCGGCGAGGAGCTCGCGGACCTCTTCGGCGATGAACTCGAAGAAGTTGACGATGTACTCGGCCTTGCCGGAGAACCGCTCGCGCAGCGCCGGGTTCTGCGTGGCGATGCCGACCGGGCAGGTGTCCAGGTGGCAGACGCGCATCATGACGCAGCCGGAGACGACGAGCGGCGCGGTGGCGAAACCGAACTCCTCGGCGCCGAGCAGCGCGGCGATGACGACGTCGCGGCCGGTCTTGAGCTGGCCGTCGGTCTGCACGACGATGCGGTCGCGCAGGCCGTTGAGCAGCAGGGTCTGCTGGGTCTCGGCGAGGCCGAGCTCCCAGGGGCCGCCCGCGTGCTTGAGCGAGGTGAGCGGGGAGGCGCCGGTGCCGCCGTCGTGGCCGGAGATGAGGACGACGTCCGCGTGCGCCTTGGAGACACCCGCGGCGACCGTGCCGACGCCGACCTCGGAGACCAGCTTCACGTGGATCCGCGCCTGCGGATTCGCGTTCTTCAGGTCGTGGATCAGTTGGGCCAGGTCCTCGATGGAGTAGATGTCGTGGTGCGGCGGCGGCGAGATGAGGCCGACGCCGGGCGTCGAGTGACGCGTCTTGGCGACCCACGGGTAGACCTTGTGGCCGGGCAGCTGGCCGCCCTCGCCGGGCTTGGCGCCCTGCGCCATCTTGATCTGGATGTCGTCGGCGTTGACCAGGTACTCGGAGGTCACGCCGAAGCGGCCGGAGGCGACCTGCTTGATGGAGGAGCGGCGCGCCGGGTCGTACAGGCGCTCCGGGTCCTCGCCGCCCTCGCCGGTGTTGGACTTGCCGCCCAGCTGGTTCATGGCGATGGCGAGGGTCTCGTGCGCCTCGCGGGAGATCGAGCCGTACGACATGGCGCCGGTCGAGAAGCGCTTGACGATGTCGGCGACCGGCTCGACCTCGTCCACGGAGATCGCGGGGCGGTCGCTCTTGAAGCCGAAGAGTCCGCGCAGCGTCATCAGGCGCTCGGACTGCTCGTTCACGCGGCCCGTGTACTGCTTGAAGATGTCGTAGCGGCGGTTGCGCGTGGAGTGCTGGAGGCGGAAGACCGTGTCCGGGTCGAACAGGTGCGGCTCGCCCTCGCGGCGCCACTGGTACTCGCCGCCTATGTCCAGGGCGCGGTGTGCGGAGGGGACGCCGGAGGCCGGGTAGGCCTTGGCGTGCCGGGCGGCGACCTCCTGGGCGATGACGTCGAGACCGGCACCGCCGATCTTGGTGGTCGTGCCGCTGAAGTACCGCTCCACGAAGGACTGTTCCAGGCCGACCGCCTCGAAGACCTGGGCGCCGCGGTAGGAGGCGACGGTCGAGATGCCCATCTTGGACATGACCTTCAGGACGCCCTTGCCGAGCGCGTAGATCAGGTTGCGGATGGCCTGCTCGGCCCCGCCCTCGGTGTCGGCGGGCAGGAAGGTGCCGGCGCGGACGAGGTCCTCGACGGACTCCATCGCCAGGTAGGGGTTGACGGCCGCGGCGCCGTAGCCGATGAGGAGGGCCACGTGGTGGACCTCGCGCACGTCGCCCGCCTCGACGAGCAGGCCCACCTCGGTGCGCTGCTTGGTGCGGATGAGGTGGTGGTGGACGGCCGCGGTGAGCAGCAGCGAGGGGATCGGCGCGTGCTCGGCGTCGGAGTGCCGGTCGGAGAGCACGATGAGGCGGGCGCCGGCCTCGATGGCGGCGTCGGTCTCGGCGCAGATCTCGTCGATGCGGGCGGCGAGGGCCTCGCCGCCGCCGTTGACCCGGTAGAGGCCGGAGAGCGTGGCGGCCTTCATGCCGGGCATGTCGCCGTCGGCGTTGATGTGGATGAGCTTGGCCAGCTCGTCGTTGTCGATCACCGGGAAGGGCAGGGTGACCGAGCGGCAGGAGGCCGCGGTCGGGTCGAGCAGGTTGCCCTGCGGGCCCAGCGAGGAGTGCAGCGAGGTGACGAGCTCTTCACGGATGGCGTCCAGCGGCGGGTTCGTGACCTGCGCGAACAGCTGGGTGAAGTAGTCGAAGATCAGCCGCGGGCGGGCGGAGAGGGCCGCGATGGGGGTGTCCGTGCCCATGGAGCCGAGCGGTTCGCCGCCGGTCTTGGCCATCGGCGCGAGGATGATGCGCAGCTCTTCCTCGGTGTAGCCGAAGGTCTGCTGGCGGCGCGTGACGGAGGCGTGCGTGTGCACGATGTGCTCGCGCTCGGGCAGGTCGGACAGCTCGATCTCGCCGGCTTCCAGCCACTCCTGGTACGGCTTCTCGGCGGCGAGCCCGGCCTTGATCTCCTCGTCCTCGACGATGCGGTGCTCGGCGGTGTCGACGAGGAACATGCGGCCGGGCTGCAGGCGGCCCTTGCGGACGACCTTGGCGGGGTCGATGTCGAGGACGCCGACCTCGGAGCCGAGCACGACGAGGCCGTCGTCGGTGACCCAGTAGCGGCCGGGGCGCAGGCCGTTGCGGTCGAGGACCGCGCCGACCTGGGTGCCGTCGGTGAAGGTGACGCAGGCCGGGCCGTCCCAGGGCTCCATCATCGCGGAGTGGTACTGGTAGAAGGCGCGCCGGGCCGGCTCCATGGAGGCGTGGTTCTCCCAGGCCTCCGGGATCATCATCAGGACCGAGTGCGGCAGCGAACGGCCGCCGAGGTGCAGGAGTTCGAGGACCTCGTCGAAGGACGCCGAGTCGGAGGCGTCGGGCGTACAGATCGGGAAGATCCGGTCCAGCTTCTCCTGTCCGAACAGGTCGGAGGCGAGCTGCGACTCGCGGGCGCGCATCCAGTTGCGGTTGCCCTTGACCGTGTTGATCTCGCCGTTGTGCGCGACGAAGCGGTAGGGGTGCGCCAGCGGCCAGCTCGGGAAGGTGTTCGTCGAGAAGCGGGAGTGCACGAGCGCGACGGCCGTGGCGAAGCGGCGGTCGGACAGGTCGGGGAAGAAGGGCTCCAGCTGGCCGGTGGTCAGCATGCCCTTGTAGACGATCGTGCGGGCGGACAGCGAGGGGAAGTACGTGCCGGCCTCGCGCTCGGCGCGCTTGCGCAGCACGAAGGCCTTGCGGTCCAGCTCCAGGCCCTCGGTGTCGCCGTCGGCGACGAAGATCTGCCGGAAGACGGGCATCGTCGAGCGGGCGGTGGCGCCCAGCAGCTCGGGGGCGACGGGGACGTCACGCCAGCCGAGTACGGTCAGGCCCTCCTGGGAGGCGATCGTCTCGATCTGCGAGACGGCCGCGTCGGTCGTACCGGCGGTGTCGACCGGCAGGAAGGCGATGCCGACGGCGTAGGCACCGGCCGCGGGCAGTTCGAATCCGGCCACTTCGCGCAGGAAGGCGTCGGGGACCTGGAGCAGGATGCCCGCACCGTCGCCCGAGTCCGGCTCGGAGCCGGTGGCGCCGCGGTGCTCGAGATTGCGCAGTACGGTCAGCGCCTGTTCGACCAGTTCATGGCTGGCAACACCGGTCAGGGTGGCAACGAAACCGACACCGCAGGCGTCGTGTTCGTTGCGGGGGTCGTACATCCCCTGGGGGGCGGGGCGACCGTCCATGGGCGACCAGGCGTGGGTACGCATCGGCACTCCCGTCGTCGTCGAGGCAACTACATGTGGCGAGGGACGACGTTGGCCCTGGCTAAATTTCGTGCAGGTTACATGATGGAACGCTTCTCGAAAAGCGGATAGCTCATTCCACCATGTGGACACCGCTCGCTGAGGTGGGAGCGGTTCGGAGGGGGACCTTTGCGGACAGATCATTGGCCGAAGGCCCGAAGCGACACAGGCCTCATTGCCCGCAGCGCTTACGGCTCATGCCCGGTGGTTAAGGGTTCGAAACCGCCGAGTAACGGCTACTTATGCAAGGTCCCGCATAGGCCTGCACCGCCTTATCCTACGGCCGTCCCGAACAAGCTGCCCAGGGCGTACGTCACACCGGCCGCCGCGCCACCGAGCGCGAGCTGCCGCAGACCGCTGAACCACCAGGACCTCGCGGTCACCTTGGCCACCACCGCACCGCAGGCGAAGAGGCCGACGAGGGCGAGCAGCAGGGCGGGCCACAGCACGGTGGCGCCCAGCAGGTAGGGCAGCAGGGGCAGCAGGGCGCCGAGCGCGAACGAGCCGAAGGAGGAGATCGCGGCGACGGTCGGCGAGGGCAGGTCGCCCGGGTCGATGCCGAGCTCCTCGCGGGCGTGGATCTCCAGGGCCTGCTCGGGGTCCTGCGACAGCTGGCGGGCGACCTCACGGGCCAGGCCGGGCTCGACGCCGCGCGAGGCGTAGAGCTCGGCGAGCTCCCGCTCCTCGTCCGCGGGGTGCTTGCGCAGTTCGTGGCGCTCGACGTCCAGTTCGGCCTGGACGAGCTCGCGCTGGGAGGCCACCGAGGTGTACTCGCCCGCGGCCATCGAGAAGGCACCGGCGGCGAGCCCGGCCAGGCCCGTGATGACGATGGTCTCGCGCGAGACGGCACCGCCCGCCACACCGGTCATCAGCGCGAGGTTGGAGACGAGGCCGTCCATCGCGCCGAACACCGCCGGACGCAGCCAGCCACCGTTCACGTCGCGGTGGGTGTGGTTGTCGCGATGCGCCTCGTGCAGTGTCGCTTCGGTTTCGATGATCGCCATGGGAGCCCCCTCGTGCGTGGTCGGACGATCTCGAAAGTACGCGCGAAAAAAATCTCCCGCCAGCAAGGAAGGCCGTACTTACCTGCGAAAACGCGCCGCGCGCGGCCCCTCCCGCGACCGCCGCGAACCGCTCCGGACCCCCCTCCCGTCATCCTCGGCTCCGCGCCGCCCGGCGAGCGAAGGAGTGATCTGAGCTCCGGTGTGCTCGTGTGAGCGCCGCGCGTGGCAGAGATGCACCAAGCACCGCGTCCAGCGGTTCGCGCACACCCGCGCACACCAGCGGTTCGCGCACACCCGCGCACAAGGGAGGCACGGCATGGCATCCACCGCATGCGTTCCCTCGGTCCCGGCGCCCGGCGGCGCCGACGACCTCCGCGAGCGGGCGCGCGGCGCGCTGCTCGGCCTCGCGGTCGGCGACGCGCTCGGCGCCCCCGCCGAGAACATGAAGCCGTCCGAGATCCGCCGCCGCTGGGGCCGCATCACCGGGTACGTCGCCGAGCACCCGGCCGGCACCGACGACACCGAGTACGCGATCTTCTCCGGGCTGCTGCTCGCCCGGCACGGCTCCGCGCTGACGGTCGCGCACGTCGAGGCGGCCTGGCACGAGTGGATCGCCGACCTGGACGAAGGACCCTTCCGGGGCGCGGGCTTCAGCGAACGCGGCACCCTGGAGAACCTGCGCAGGGGCCTGGCCGCACCCATCTCCGCGCAGCACCGGCACGCGTGGAGCGACGGCCTGGCCATGCGGGCCGCACCCTTCGGCGTGTTCGCGGCGGGCCGCCCCGCGGAGGCGGCCCGGCTCGTCGCCGTCGACGGCAGCGTCAGCCACGACGGCGAGGGCATCTACGGCGGCCAGGCGGTCGCGGCGGGCGTCGCCGCGGCGATGGCGGGCGCCCGGGTGGACGCCGTCGTGGCAGCGGCGCTGTCCGTCATCCCGGAGGACTGCTGGACGTCCCGCTCGCTGCGCCGCGCGGTGGCGGTCGCGCACCGCGGCGAGCGCGCGGTGCGCTCCGCCGTGGTCATCGGCGGCTACCCCTGGACGGATCTCGCGCCGGAGGCGGTGGGCCTGGCGTTCGGGGCGTACGCGGTGGCGCGCGGCGACTTCTCCGTGGCGGTGCTGACCGCGGTCAACATGGGCCGCGACGCGGACACCACGGCGGCGGTGGCGGGGGCGCTGTCGGGGGCGGCCTGCGGGGCCGCGGCGATCCCCGACTCCTGGGCCGACCCGATCGGCCCGGCCCGGGGCAGCTGCCTCCCCTCGATGCGGGGCCACCACGTCCTGGACGTGGCGGACCTGCTGACGCCGGACGGGCCCACGGCACCGGACGGGGCGGCGTCGTGACGGGCGACCCGGCGGGGGCCGCGACCGCTGCCGCGGCCCGGCACGAGCCCCCCGCCCGGCCGCCCGCCGAAGGACTCCTGCTGGGCCTCGCCGCGGGCGACGCCGCCGGCTGGCCCGCGGCCCGGCACCGGGCGGCCCGCATGCCCGAGTGGACCCGGCGCCTGACCCGCGAGCTCGACACCTTCGCCGAGCAGAACGCCACGACCACGCTGCCCGTCCCCATCGCCCTGAACCAGCCGCCCGAGCCGCTGCGCCTCGGCCCCTCGGACGACGCCGAATGGGCGGCCTTCACCGCCGAGTCCGTGCTCCGCGCGTACGACGGGACGCTCAGCGCCGCACTGGGCCCGGACCGGCGCGTGCGCGCGGCGCTCGACCTCGCCTGGAACACCCTCGCCGCCGAGGTCGCCGCCGCGGCCGCCCGCGCCCCCGAGGTCGAGTCCGCGGTCCTGCCGCTGCGCGCCCGCATCTCCGTGCGTGCGGGCCTCGGCAATCTCGCCGCGGGACTGCGCCCGCCCGCCACCGGCCACGACAACCCGCACTACTTCGACGACGCGGCCTGCGTACGCGCCTGCGTGCTCGCCCTGGTCCACCCGGGCGAGCCCGAACGGGCCGCCGACCTCGCCGAGTTCGACGCCCGCTACACGCAGGACGGCGACGGCGTGCACGGCGCCCGCGCGATGGCGGCGGCGGTCGCGGCCGCCCTCGGCGGCGGTGGCGTCACCGCGGCCGTGGACGCCGCGCTGGACCAGCTCCCCGGGCACACCGAGATCGGCCGCAACGCCCGGCACGCCGTCAAGATGGCCCGCGCGCAGCCGGACGACGGCGCCTTCGCCCTCGTACCGCTCCTGGAACACCAGATCGTCGACCACGTCTACAGCTACGGCATCGCCGCCGCCGAGACCGTCCCCGTCGCCCTTGCCCTGAGCACCGCCGCGCACGGCCGGATCGGGGACGCGGTGCCCGCCGCCGCCTGCCTGTCACGCGTCGCGGACTCCGCACCCGCGCTGGCCGGGGCCCTCACCGGCGTCCTCGGCACGGCGGACGCGGTCCCCGGCGCCTGGCGCGACGCCTGCCGCACCCTGTCGGGCTGCGCGCTCCCCCGCCTCGCGGGCACCGACCTGATCGAACTCGCCGGACACCTGGCAGCCACGGAACGGACCACACCGGATGGACAATCCCGACATGACGCCCACAGTGCCGCGCACTGAAGTGCCCCTGGCCGACCGCATCGCGGGCAGCCTTGTCGGAGCCGCGGTCGGCGACGCGCTCGGCGGCCCCGTCGAGGGGTACGCGCCCGAGCAGATCGCCGAGCGGCACGGCGGCCGGGTCCGGGGCGTCGTCGGCCCCTGGAACGGCGGGGCCTGGCGCACCGCACGCCCCATCGCGCCGTACCACAAGGGCGACGGACACGTCACCGACGACACCCTCATGACCCACGCGCTCGTCCGCGTGTACGCGACCGTCCGCGACCACCTCGACGCGTACGCCGTCGCCGAGCACCTGGTCCCCGACCTGATGGGCGTCCCGCGCTGGATCCCGGAGCTGGAGGCCGAGGCGATCCCCCTGCAGCGGATCTTCCTCGCCGAGAAGTGGCTCGTCGCCCGGCTGCACTACGGGCACGTCGACCCGCGCGAGGCGGGCACGGGCAACATCGTCAACTGCGGGGCCGCGATGTACATGGCACCGGTCGGCCTGGTCAACGCGGCCGACCCGCGGGCCGCGTACGCCGAGGCGCTCGACGTCGCGGGCGCCCACCAGTCCTCGTACGGCAGGGAGGCGGCGGGCGTCTTCGCCGCGGCGGTGGCGGCGGCCTGCGTCCCCGGGGCGGGCCCCGGCTCGGTGGTCGACGCGTGCCTGGGCCTGGCCAAGGACGGCACGCGCGCGGCCATCGAGGCGGTGGCCGAAGTCGCCGTGCGCCACCGGGACTTCGAGACCGCGCTGGCCCCGCTGCGGGCCGCCGTCGCCCCCTTCGACACCGTCGGACCCGACTACCGCGCCCCCTCCCTCGGCGCCCGCCGCCCCTCCCGCCTGCACGCGATCGAGGAGCTGCCCGTCGCCCTCGGGATGCTCCTGGTCGGCGAGGGCGACTACCGCCGCACGGTGCTCGGTTCGGTCAACTACGGCCGGGACTGCGACTCCATCGCCACGATGAGCGGCGCGATCGTGGGGGCGCTGCACGGCGAGGCGGCGGTGCCCGCGGAGTGGGCCAAGCAGGTCGCCGAGGCCAGCCGCCTCGACCTGCGCGGTCCCGCGGCGGCCCTCACGGAGGCCGCCGGGGAGGTCTTCGCCCGGGACGTGCGGCGGCGCCGCGCCCACGAGGCCGCCGTCGCGGCGCTGACCGGCGCGGCGGCGGGCACGGAGACGGCACGGTGATCCGGCTGACCTGGGTCCAGCCGGAGGACCTGATCGGCCACGAGCTGCGCCAGGCGCAGGAGGAGGGCCGCGACGTCACGGCGGTGCGCGCCCGCTGGCTCGCGGCCGGCGGCCGGCCGGCGCCGGACCGCGCGGGCTCCTCCCCCGGCCCGGCCCCGGCCCGGCTGCGCGCACTGGCCCGGCAGCTCCTGGACGAACTGGCGCCGCCCCCCTGGGAGGCCGGGCCCCACCGCCCGGCGCCCGGCCACGACGGCGGGCGGTGGGACCGCGACCGGGACGCGCTGCGCGCGCGCCTGCATGCCGCCTGGCTGGGCCGGGCCGCGGGCTGCCTGCTCGGCAAGCCGGTGGAGAAGCTGCCCCTCGACGCCATCCGCGCCCTCGCCCGGGCCACCGGGAACTGGCCGCTGGCCACCTGGTTCACCGCGCACGGCGTCCCGGCCGAGCTGACCGCGGCCCACCCCTGGAACCGGCGCTCCGCGGCCACCTCGCTCGCCGAGAACATCGACGGCATGCCGCAGGACGACGACCTCGACTACCCGCTGCTCAACCTGCTCCTGCTGCGGCGGCACGGGAAGTCCTTCACCACCGCCGACGTGGCGCGGCTCTGGCTGGACGAGCTCCCCGCGGGCCGCACCTTCACCGCCGAGCGCGTCGCCTACCGCAACCTGCTGCTCGGCATCGAACCACCGCACACCGCCTGCCACCACAACCCGTTCCGGGAGTGGATCGGCGCCCTGATCCGCGCCGACGTGCACGGCTGGACCAACCCCGGCGCCCCGGCTGCCGCCGCCGAACAGGCCCGCCGCGACGCCGTCCTGACCCACACCGCCAACGGCGTGCACGGCGCCGGGTTCGCCGCCGCCACCCTCGCCGCCGCGGCGGGCGGCGGCACCGACGTGCACGACTGCCTGCGCGCCGGCCTGGCCGCCGTCCCGCCGGACTCCCGGCTGGCCCGGGCCGTCGCCGACGCGATCCGACTGGCCGCCCGCACACGGGACTTCGACGACGTGGTGGACGCCCTGCACGCCGCCCACGGGCACCACCACTGGGTGCACGTCGTCCCCAACGCCGCCCTGCTCGCCGCCGCCCTCACGCACGCCGACGGCGACTTCACCGGCTCGATCACCCGGGCCGTCTCCGGCGGCTGGGACACCGACTCCAACGGCGCGACCGCGGGCTCGGTCGCGGGCCTGCTCGCCGGGCACCCCGACAGGATCCCCGCGCACTGGACGGCGCCCCTGAAGAACCGGCTCACCACCACCGTCGCCGACTTCGACGGCATCGGCTTCGACACCCTCGCAGAACTGACCGCCCGGGAGGCGACCCCCGCATGACCGCACCGACCCGCACGCCCCGCATCGCCGTGCTCGGCAGCGCGAACATGGACCTCGTCGCGTACGTCGCCCGGGCGCCGCGGCGCGGCGAGACCGTCACCGGCCGCGAGTTCCGCACGGTCCCCGGCGGCAAGGGCGCCAACCAGGCCGTCGCGGCGGCCCGTGCGGGCGCCACCGTCTCGATGATCGGCGCGGTCGGCGCCGACGCCCACGGCACCCGGCTGCGCGCCGCCCTGGAGCACTCCGGCATCGAGACGGACCTGCTGCGCACCGTGGAGACCCCGACCGGCACCGCGCACATCGTGGTCGACGACGACGGCGGCAACTCCATCGTCGTCGTCCCCGGCGCCAACGGCACCGTCACCTCCCTCGCCCCCGGCGACGAGGGCCTGATCGCCTCCGCCGACGCGCTGCTGCTCCAGCTGGAGACCCCCCTGGACGGCGTGCTGGCCGCCGCGGGGGCCGCCCGGCGGCACGGCGTGCGCACCGTCCTCACCCCGGCCCCCGCACAGCCCCTGCCACCCGAACTGCTCGCCGCCGTCGACCTGCTGCTGCCCAACGAGCACGAGGCGGCGGCGCTCACCGGCATCCCCGACGACCCGCACGCCGCCGCCCGCTCCCTGCTCCAGCAGGTCCCCGAGGTCGTCATCACGCTCGGCTCGCGCGGCAGCCTGTACGCGGCACGCGGCGCCGCCCCCGTCACCGTGCCCGCCCAGCAGGTCACCGCCCTGGACACGACGGGGGCGGGCGACACCTTCGCGGGCGCCCTCGCCGTGGCCCTCGCCGAGGGCCGCTCCGTCGGGACCGCGCTGGCCTGGGCCTCCTCGGCGGCCGCGCTCTCCGTCCAGCGGTCCGGGGCGTCGGAGTCCATGCCGTACCGCAAGGAGATCGACGCGGCGGGTCCGCGATCATGACGGCCGCCCACGAGCCCCCGCCGCACCCCACCGGCTCCCCCGCCCCGCTCACCGGCCTGCGCGTCCTCGACCTCGCCACCCTCTTCGCGGGCCCCCTCGCCGCCACGATGCTCGGCGATTTCGGCGCGGAGGTCGTCAAGGTCGAACACCCCACGCGCCCCGACCCGTCCCGCGGCCACGGCCCGTCGAAGGACGGCGTCGGCCTGTGGTGGAAGCTGCTCGGCCGCAACAAGCGCACGATGACCCTCGACCTGTCGGCGCCGGGCGGCCGCGCCACGCTGCTGCGGCTGGCCGCGACCGCCGACGTGATCGTCGAGAACTTCCGCCCCGGCACCCTGGAGAAGTGGGACCTGGGCTGGGCGGAGCTGAGCGCGGCCAACCCCCGCCTCGTCCTCGCCCGCGTCACCGGCTTCGGCCAGTTCGGCCCGTACTCCCGGCGCCCCGGCTTCGGCACCCTCGCCGAGGCGATGAGCGGCTTCGCCGCGATCACCGGCGACCCGGAAGGGCCCCCGACACTGCCGCCGTTCGGGCTCGCCGACTCGATCGCGGGACTGGCCACGGCGTACGCGGTGATGACGGCGCTCGCGGCCCGCGAACGCACCGGCGAGGGCCAGGTGGTGGACATGGCGATCATCGAGCCGATCCTCACCGTCCTCGGCCCCCAGCCGCTCTGGTACGACCAGTTGGGCCACGTACAGCCCCGCACCGGCAACCGCTCCACGAACAACGCGCCCCGCAACACCTACCGCACCGCCGACGGCACCTGGGTCGCCGTCTCGACCTCCGCCCAGTCCGTGGCGGAGCGGCTGCTGCACCTGGTCGGCCGCCCCGACCTGGTCGACGAGCCGTGGTTCGCGTCGGGCGCGGACCGGGCCGCCCACGCGGACGAACTGGACGCGGCGGTCGGCGGCTGGATCGCCCGGCACACCCGCGCCGAGGTGCTCGCGGCGTTCGAGAAGGCGGAGGCCGCGGTCGCGCCCGTGCAGGACGTACGCGACGTCATGACCGACCCGCAGTACGCGGCCCTGGACACCCTCACCACGGTCGACGACCCCGAACTCGGCCCGCTGCGCATGCAGAACGTCCTCTTCCGGCTCTCCGCGACGCCCGGCGCCATCCACTGGGCGGGCCGCCCGCACGGCGCCGACACGGACGCGGTCCTGGCCGAACTCGGCCTGACGGAACGGGAGATCGCCGCCCTGCGCACGGAGGGCGCACTGTGACCGCCGCATCGCCGCTGACCTGGCTGTACGTGCCCGGGGACCGGCCCGAGGTCGTCGTCAAGGCGCTGCACGCGGGCGCCGACGTGGTCGTCGTCGACCTGGAGGACGCGGTCGCCCCCGACCGCAAGGAGTACGCGAGGGCGGCGACCGCGGAACTCCTTACGGACCCCTGGCCGCTCCCCGTGCACGTCCGCGTGAACGCCCTGGACGGGCCGCTGGCCGAGGCCGACCTGCGTGCGGTGGCCGCGCTCCCCGGCGTGGCGGGCCTGCGCCTGCCCAAGGTGACCTCCCGCGCCGAGGTGATCCGGGTCGCCGAACGCGCGGCCCCCGCGGACGGCGGTGCGCCCGCCCTGCACGCCCTGGTCGAGTCGGCGCTCGGCCTGGAGCACGCCTTCGCCATCGCCACCGCGCACCCCGCCCTGCGCGGCATCTCGCTCGGCGAGGCCGACCTCCGCGCGGACCTGGGGGTACGGGAGGAGACGGGCCTGGACTGGGCGCGCTCCCGTCTGGTGGTGGCCGCGCGGGCGGCCGGGCTGCCGCCGCCCGCCCAGTCGGTCCACCCCGACATCCGCGACCTGGCCGGACTCACCGCGTCCTGCGCCCGGGGCCGCGCGCTCGGCTTCCTCGGCCGGGCCGCGATCCACCCGCGCCAACTGCCGGTGATCGAGCGGGCCTACCTGCCCACCTCCGCGGAGATCGAGGAGGCGGAGGAGATCACCGAGGCGGCCGCGACGGACGCGGGCGCGCTGGCCCTGGCCGACGGCCGCTTCGTGGACCGCGCGGTGGTGGAGGGCGCGCAGCGGACGCTGGCGCTGGCCCGCAGGAAGTGAGGTCCCGGCGCGGGCGGTGCGGCGACGCGAGGGGGCCGCGGGATCGACGGATCCCGCGGCCCCCTCGGCGTACGGCCGGGCGTCAGCCCTTCTCGGCGGGCTTGGCCCCGTCCTTCGTGGCGGCCTTGTCCTCGACGACCTTGTCCTGAACGGCCTTGTCCTGAACGACCTTGTCCTGGGTGCCTTCCTCGGACGGGACCAGGGCGTCGGTCCTGGCGTCGTCCGTGTCCTTCGCGGACCCGGAGGTGCCTTCGCCGTCCCCGTCGTCGGCGGCGCCCGGCTCGACGACGGCCTCACGGCCGGGGTGGGTCTTCGCGGACACCACGAAGTAGACGACGGCGAGGAGGAAGACCACGATGGCGGTCCACACGTTCAGCCGGAGGCCCAGGACGTGGTGCGCGTCGTCGACGCGCATGTACTCGATCCAGCCGCGCCCGGCGCAGTACGAGGCGACGTAGAGCGCGAACGCCCGGCCGTGCCCGAGCTTGAAGCGGCGGTCGGCCCAGATGACCAGGACGGCCACGCCGATGCACCACAGCGACTCGTAGAGGAACGTCGGGTGGTAGGTGCCGGGGATCCGGCCGTCGTCGGCCGAGGTGATCTTCAGGGCCCAGGGCAGGTCGGTGGGCTTGCCGTACAGCTCCTGGTTGAACCAGTTGCCCCAGCGGCCGATGGCCTGGGCCAGGGCGATGCCGGGGGCCAGCGCGTCGGCCCAGGCCGGCAGGGGGATGCCCCGGCGGCGACAGCCGATCCACGCGCCGACCGCGCCGAGCGCGATCGCGCCCCAGATGCCGAGGCCGCCCTCCCAGATCTTGAAGGCGTCCACCCAGTCACGGCCGTCGCTGAAGTACAGCTGGTAGTCCGTGATCACGTGGTAGAGGCGCCCGCCGACGAGGCCGAACGGCACGGCCCACACCGCGATGTCGGCCACGGTGCCGGACCGGCCGCCGCGGTCGATCCACCGCTTGTTGCCGAGCCAGACGGCTACGAAGACGCCGATGATGATGCAGAACGCGTAGCCGCGCAGCGGAATGGGTCCGAGTTCGACCACACCGCGCGACGGACTGGGAATGAAGGCAAGGTCCATGACGCGTCCGACGCTACCGTGCCGGGCGTCGGGGGCGGCAACCGGTCCGGCTACGGGTCCATAACAGGAATGCCGCCCCCCGGGGCCTCAGCCGCGGTTCGCGGCCTCGACCATCTGCTTCAGCTTCTGGGGCGTCAGCGGGTTCTGCTGGTCGCCGAAGATGTCCTTGCCGTCGAGCCGCACGGTGGGCGTGCCCCGCAGCTTGGCGTCCTGGAACGCCTGGTTGGACTTGTCGGCCCAGCTGTCGTGCTTGCCGTCCTCCACGCACTTCTTGAAGGAGTCGGTGTCCAGCCCGTCGACCTGGCCGGCCAGCTCGATCAGCTTGGCGTTCTTGCCGAAGGCGTCATCGGTCTCGGCGGGCTGGTTCTTGTAGAGCACGTCGTGGTACGGCGGGAACGTGCCGGCGTCCTGGGCGCAGGCCGCGGCGTTCGCCGCGCGCAGCGAGCCGCTGCCGCCGAGGTTCCGGTCGATGAGCGTCGCGAGGTGGTACTCGACCTTGAGCTGTCCCTTGTCGGTCAGCTCGTGGATGGTCGAGCGGTACGTGTCCTCGAACTGCTTGCAGGCCGGGCAGCGGAAGTCCTCCCAGATGGTGAGGGTCGCCTTGGCGTTCTCCTTGCCCGCGGGCAGGGCCAGCTGGTCCTTGCCGACCGCGCCCGCCGGCACGGACACCGGGCCCGATGTGTCGCTCTTGTCGTCGCCGGAATTGGCGGCGAGCAGCCCCACCACGGCGGCGAGGCCGAGGACCCCGACCACCGCCGCGCCGACCACCAGCGCACGGCGCTGCTTGTCCCGGCCCTTCTGCCGCTCTCGCTCTTCCGCCAGCCGCTCGCGGGCCGATCGCTTTCCCTCACGGTTCTTCTCGCTCACACCCCGCCAACGAACCGGGGAGGCACGAGCATGCCTCCCCGGTCCCACATCCACCCGTACGGGTTACGCCTTGCCGCGTACGCCGTTCGCGAGGTCGGCGGCGAGCGCGCGCACCGCGGCCAGGCCGGCGGCCTCGTCCGGCGCGTCCAGCATCCGCTGGACGAACGCGGAGCCGACGATCACGCCGTCGGCGAAGCCCGCGACCTCGGCGGCCTGGTCGGCGTTGGAGACGCCGAGGCCGACGCAGACCGGCAGTCCGGTGGTGGCCTTGGTGCGGCGCACCAGGTCCTGCGCCTGCTCGCCGACCGATACGCGGGTGCCGGTGACGCCCATCAGCGAGGCGGCGTAGACGAAGCCGGAGCCCGCCGCGGTGATCGTGGCGAGCCGCTCGTCCTTGCTGCTCGGCGCGACCACGAAGATCGTCGCCAGGTCGTGCTTGGCGGCGTGCTCCCTCCAGAGCGCGGACTCCTGGACGGGCAGGTCGGGCAGGATGCAGCCCGCGCCGCCCGCCGCGGCGAGCTCGGCGGTGAAGCGCTCCACGCCGTAGCGGTCGATCGGGTTCCAGTACGTCATGACGAGCACCGGCTTGCCGGTGGCCTCGTGGGCCTCGCGCACCGTGCGCAGCACGTCGGCGATCTTCAGGCCCGCCTTGAGCGCGATGTCGTCGGCGGTCTGGATGACCGGGCCGTCGAGCACCGGGTCGGAGTGCGGCAGGCCGACCTCGACCACGTCGGCGCCGCCGTCGAAGACGGCCTTGACGGCCGCGATGCCGCCGTCGACGGTGGGGAATCCCGCGGGCAGATAGGCGATGAGGGCGGAGCGCCCCTCGGCCCTGGCGGCCGCGAGGGTGTCGTCCAACAGCCGGATGTTGCCGCTCACTTGGCGTCCCCCTCGATCTCCGCGCCGGTGGCGGCGGCGTCCGCCTCCACGGTGGCGTCCGTGTCGTACAGGCCGAAGTAGCGTGCGGCCGTGTCCATGTCCTTGTCGCCGCGGCCGGAGAGGTTGACGACGATCAGCCCGTCCGTGCCGAGCTCCTTGCCGACCTCCAGGGCACCGGCGAGCGCGTGGGCGCTCTCGATGGCCGGGATGATGCCCTCCGTGCGCGAGAGCAGGCGCAGGGCCTGCATGGCCGCGTCGTCGGTGACCGCGCGGTACTCGCCGCGGCCGCTGTCCTTGAGGTAGGCGTGCTCGGGGCCGATGCCCGGGTAGTCGAGTCCGGCGGAGATCGAGTAGGGCTCGGTGATCTGGCCCTCCTCGTCCTGCAGGACGTAGCTGCGGGAGCCGTGCAGGATGCCCGGCTCGCCCGCGGTCAGCGTGGCCGCGTGCTCGCCGGTCTCCACGCCGTGCCCGGCGGGCTCGCAGCCGATGAGGCGCACGTCCGCGTCCGGGATGAAGGCGTGGAAGAGGCCGATCGCGTTGGAGCCGCCGCCCACGCAGGCGATCGCGGCGTCGGGCAGGCGTCCGGCGCGCTCCAGGATCTGGCGGCGGGCCTCGACGCCGATGACGCGGTGGAAGTCGCGCACCATGGCGGGGAAGGGGTGCGGGCCCGCGACGGTGCCGAACAGGTAGTGCGTGCGGTCCACGTTGGCGACCCAGTCGCGGAACGCCTCGTTGATGGCGTCCTTGAGGGTGCGGCTGCCGGACTTCACGGCGACGACCTCGGCGCCGAGCATGCGCATCCGGGCCACGTTCAGGGCCTGGCGCTCGGTGTCGATCTCACCCATGTAGATGGTGCATTCGAGGCCGAACAGCGCGCAGGCGGTCGCCGTGGCGACGCCGTGCTGTCCGGCGCCGGTCTCGGCGATGACGCGGGTCTTGCCCATCCGCCGGGTGAGCAGGGCCTGGCCGAGCACGTTGTTGATCTTGTGCGAGCCGGTGTGGTTCAGGTCCTCGCGCTTGAGGAAGATCCGGGCGCCACCGGCGTGTTCGGCGAACCGGGGCACCTCGGTGAGGCTGCTGGGGCGGCCGGTGTAGTGGACCAGGAGGTCGTCGAGCTCGCGGGCGAACCCGGGGTCGTTCTTGGCCTTGTCGTACTCGACGGCGACCTCGTCCACGGCGGCGACGAGGGCCTCGGGGATGAACGTGCCGCCGAACGCGCCGAAGTAGCCCTCGGCGGTGGGGACCTGACCCTCCGGGTCGGGGATGAAGAACTGGCTGGGCATGGCGGAATCCTTGTCAGGAACGGCGATGGCGATGGACGCTGGCCGCGCCCCGACAGGGGCGCGGGGAACTGCGCGACCAGCCCGAGCCGGGCCGCAGTCGCGATGGAACCCTGACCGGCAACGGCGAAGGTCCCTCAGTTCAGGCGGCGCTCAAGGCGCCGCATCGCCATCGCATCCCGGGGATCTGCCCCGGCTCCGCACCGATGTGGTACCGCACCCTGCGCCCCCGCACGCGCCGCGCGGGCGCCCGGCAGCCGCGGGGGCGGCAGCCGGGGGCGAGGCGGGCGAAGGCGGTCATGGGGAGGGTCAGCTCCGTCCGTGGCGCAGGGCCGGGTGCGCGCCCGCGGCGACCAGGTCGGAGACCGCGCCCTTCGGGTCGCGCCCGGTGACCAGGGACTCGCCGACGAGCACCGCGTCGGCGCCCGCGTTGGCGAAGGCGATCAGGTCGTGCGGGCCGCGCACACCGGACTCGGCGATCTTGACGACGCCGTCCGGCAGCTCCGGCGCGACGCGCTCGAAGGTGGAGCGGTCGACCTTGAGGGTCTTCAGGTCGCGGTTGTTGACGCCGATCACCCGCGCCCCGGCGTCCACGGCCCGCTCGGCCTCGTCCTCGTCGTGCACCTCGACGATCGGCGTGAGGCCGATCGACTCGGCGCGCTCGATGAGGGACTCCAGGGCGGGCTGCTCCAGGGCGGCCACGATCAGCAGCGCGAGGTCGGCGCCGTACGCCCTGGCCTCCCACAGCTGGTACGAGGTGACGATGAAGTCCTTGCGCAGCACCGGGATCTCGACCTTGGCGCGGACGGCCTCCAGGTCGGCGAGCGAACCGCCGAAGCGGCGCTCCTCGGTGAGCACGGAGATGACGGCGGCGCCGCCCGCCTCGTAGTCGGCGGCGAGTCCTGCCGGGTCGGCGATCGCGGCGAGCGCGCCCTTGGAGGGGCTGGAGCGCTTCACCTCGCAGATGACCTTCACGCCGTCGCCGCGCAGGGCCGCGGCGCCGTCCTTGGCCGCGGGAGCCTTGGCCGCGCGCTCCTTGAGCTCGTCGAGGCTGACGCGCGCCTGCCGCTCCGCGAGGTCGGCACGGACTCCGTCGATGATCTCGTCGAGCACACTCACGCGAGCGGCCCCCTTCCCTGACGGTTGAGCTGACGTTCAAGCTGGTCACTGCGATGGTATCCGCAGGAGGGCGCAGGCCCCGCATCCGGTTGACGCCCGTCCCAGGAACTGGACATCCGGACACCGTGCCGCCTGCGCTTTCAGGGGTGCAGCCATGACCCGAACGGCAGATTGCGGACCACGGTGAAGACCGCCACCAGGACCCCGAAACCCCACAGCGGGACGGGCCCCAACTCGATCCGCACGGGCCGGCCGCGCACCGCCCTGATCACCCAGACGGTCCACAGGACCGCGAAGAGTGCGTAGCCCGCCACGGCGAGCGCGTTGGCGCCCAGGGCCGCGGCGAAGTCCCCGTGGACAACGGCGTGCGCGCTGCGCAGGCCCCCGCAGCCGGGGCAGTAGACGCCGGTCAGGCGCAGCAGCGGGCAGGCGGGGTAGTGGCCGGGTTCGTTCGGGTCGACGGCGCCGACGTACGCGAAGGCGGTGGCGACCGAGGCGAGCAGTCCCGCGGGGACGAGCAGGCGGGTCAGGACGGTGGGCGCGGCGCTCCGGGGTTCGGCGGTCACCCGTGCATTCTGCCGCGCGCCCGGGCGCGTCGCCCGGTGGCCCGGCCGGTGGGCCGGGAAACGGAAGAGGCGGCCCGGCACCTGCCGGACCGCCTCCCGCCGTGCGGCGCGTACGACTCGCTCGTACGGCTCGTACGGCTCGTACGGCGAAGATCAGCCCTCGGAGCGGGCGACCTGGGGCTGCGGGCGCTTGGCCTGGCCCATGCCCGCGAGGCGCATGGCGCCGCCGACGAGACCACCGACGACGATGATGGCCATGCCGGCCCAGAACCCGGGGACGTTCGCCATCACCATGAAGGCACCGGCGACGCAGAAGCCGATGAAGGCGATGATGACACCGGTCCACGCGGCCGGGGTGTGTCCGTGGTCCGCCATTGTTCTGCTCCTCGTTGCTCTGTGCGTGGTCCTGGGCGGGAGCCCGCCACGCGTCGGACGCTCGCCGACATTGTCCCTGACCGGTGCGGGTGCCGTGAGCGCGGGGTCACGTTTCGCGCGTCGGGTCCTCACCGCGGTCGAGGGCCTTCCACAGCTCCTCGGGGCGGTCCGGGTCGGGCGCGCGGCGGGGCCTGCGCGGGGTCGGCGTGCCGTCGCGCTCGTAGCGGCCGGACATCGCGGGCCACGAGCGGCCGTAGGTGAGCGCCAGCAGGCCCGCGAGCAGGATCAGCACGCCCGCGGCGGCCGCGGCGTAGGGCCAGCCGGTGTGGGACAGGTCGCCGATGGTGGCGGCGCTGTCACCGGCGGCCGTGGCGGCCTTCTCGTCCAGCGCGGCGCTGTCGTCCGCGCCGAGCAGGGCGGCGGCGACGATCCCGGCGCCGCTGAGCGTGAGCAGCAGCGAGACCAGGAAGCGGCCGGTGCGGCGGACCGCGAAGACGGCGACGAGGGCGGCCAGGCCCACTATCGCGAGCGCCGCGGGCACGCCCGTGACGTCGCTGCCCTTGGCGGTCAGCGGCAGCTCGCCGCCGGCCACCGACGCGGCGCCGTGGGCCCAGGCCTGGCGGGACGCGAGCAGGGCGAGGGCCGCGCCCACGGCGCCGAGCAGCAGCGCCACGCCGATGCTGCGCCGGCTGCTGCGCTGGGCCCGGCTCTCGGACGGTGCCTCGGTACGGGGCGGAGGTACGGCAGAAGTCACCCGTCCACTATCCCTCACGCCCGGCCGGGTCGTGCAGGCGGTTCGCCGTGTGGATGGCGCGCAGCACGGCGGCGGCCTTGTTGCGGCACTCGGTGTCCTCGGCGACGGGGTCGGAGTCGGCGACGACACCGGCCCCGGCCTGCACGTACGCCGTGCCGTCGCGGAGCAGGGCGGTGCGGATGGCGATGGCGGTGTCGGAGTCGCCCGCGAAGTCCAGGTAGCCGACGCAGCCGCCGTACAGGCCGCGCCGGGACGGCTCCAGCTCGTCGATGATCTGCATCGCGCGGGGCTTGGGGGCGCCGGAGAGGGTGCCCGCGGGGAAGCAGGCGGTGAGCACGTCGAAGGCGGTGCGTCCGTCGGCGACCTGGCCGGTGACCGTGGACACGATGTGCATGACGTGCGAGTACTTCTCGATGGACATGAAGTCGACGACCTCGACGGAGCCCGGCTCGCAGACCCGGCCCAGGTCGTTGCGGCCCAGGTCGACGAGCATCAGGTGCTCGGCGCGCTCCTTGGGGTCGGCGAGCAGCTCGTCGGCGAGCGCCTGGTCCTCCTGCGGGGTGGCGCCGCGGTGCCGGGTCCCGGCGATGGGGTGGACCATGGCGCGCCCGTCCTCGACCTTGACGAGCGCCTCGGGCGAGGAGCCGACGACGTCGAACCCGTCGAAGCGGAAGAGGTACATGTACGGCGAGGGGTTGGTGGCCCGCAGCACGCGGTAGACGTCCAGGGCGCTCGCCGTGCAGGGGGTCTCGAAGCGCTGCGAGGGCACGACCTGGAAGGCCTCGCCGGCCCGGATGCGCTCCTTGATGTCCTCGACGGCCTCCTGGTACTGGGGGCCGCCCCACAGGGCGGTGTACGGCGGCAGTTCGGAGGGCGGCAGGGCGGCCGGGGGCTGCGAGACGGGCCGGGAGAGGTCGGCCTCCATGGCGTCGAGGCGGGCGACCGCGTCGGCGTAGGCCTCGTCGACGCCGGTGTCGAGATCGTTGTGGTTGATCGCGTTGGCGATCAGCAGGACCGAGCCGTCCCAGTGGTCGAGGACGGCGAGGTCGCTGGTGAGCAGCATGGTCAGCTCGGGCAGGCCGAGGTCGTCGCGCTCGCCGGGGCCGATCTTCTCCAGGCGGCGCACGATGTCGTAGCCGAGGTAGCCGACCATGCCGCCGGTGAAGGGCGGCAGGCCGTCGGCGCTGACCACGTCGCGGGGGGTGTGCAGTATGCCGATGGTGGCGCGCAGCGCGGCGAGCGGGTCGCCGGAGGTGGGCACGCCGACGGGCGGGGTGCCCAGCCAGTGCGCCTCGCCGTCGCGGACGGTGAGGGCGGCCTCGCTGCGGACGCCGACGAAGGAGTACCGGGACCAAGAACGGCCGTTCTCCGCGGATTCCAGGAGGAAGGTGCCCGGGCGTTCGGCGGCCAGCTTGCGGTAGAGGCCCACGGGGGTGTCGCCGTCCGCCAGGAGCCTGCGGCTGACGGGGAGCACGCGGCGGTCGGCCGCCAGCTTGCGGAAGGTCTCGAGGTCCATGGCAGCAGACCCTACTGACCGGGCGCGGGCGCGCCGGGCAGGGGCTGGACGGGCAGCACGTCGGTGTCGAAGCAGGTACGGGTGCCGGTGTGGCAGGCGGGGCCGACCTGGTCGACCTGGACGAGGACGGTGTCCGCGTCGCAGTCGAGGGCGACCTCCTTGACGTACTGGAAGTGCCCGGACGTGTCGCCCTTGACCCAGTACTCCTGGCGGCTGCGCGACCAGTAGGTGCAGCGCCCGGTGGTGAGGGTGCGGTGCAGCGCCTCGTCGTCCATCCAGCCGAGCATCAGCACCTCACCGGTGTCGTACTGCTGGGCGATGGCGGGGACGAGGCCGTCGGCGCTGCGCTTGAGGCGCGCGGCGATCTCCGGGGCGAGGTTGCTGCGGGGCGGGGGCACGCTGGTCATGGGCCCATTGTGCCGCCCCGGTGGTGGCGTCCCGACGGGCGTCCAGGGGATGAGAACCGGGGCGCGGGCGGGCGACGGGTGGGCGGACGGGGGCCGCGGTCGTAGGCTGGCAGGCATGTCGACCCATGCGAAGCGTGAACGACTTCTTCTCGCCGACCTGTTGGAGGCGGAGGGCCCCGAGGCGCCGACCCTGTGCGAGGGCTGGCGGACCCGGGACCTCGCGGCCCACGTGGTGGTGCGCGAGCGCCGGGCGGACGCGGCGGGCGGGCTCCTGATCAAGCAGCTCGCCGGGCGCCTGGAGCGGGTGCAGGCCGAGTTCGCCGCCAAGCCCTACGAGGAACTGGTCCAGCTGATCCGGACGGGCCCGCCGCGGTTCTCGCCCTTCTCCCTGAAGCAGATCGACGAGGCGTCGAACGCCGTCGAGTTCTACGTCCACACCGAGGACGTGCGCCGCGCGCGCCCCGGCTGGACGCCCCGCGAGCTGGACCCGGTCTTCGCCGACGCCCTGTGGTCCCGCCTGGAGCGCACCGCGCGCCTGGTGGGCCGCAAGGCGCCGGTGGGCCTGGTGCTGCGCCGCCCGGACGGCCAGACGGCGGTGGCCCACCGGGGCACCCCGGTGGTCACCGCGACCGGCGAACCGTCCGAGCTGCTGCTGTACGCGTACGGCAGGCAGGAGGTCGCCGACGTCACGCTGGACGGCGACAAGGAGGCGATCGCCCGCCTGCACGAGACGAAGGAACTCGGCCTGTAGAGCGCGCGGGGCCCGCCGCCGTGGGCGCCGTCGCGGCGCCCGCGGCACCTCTTCTCAGGCGTGCTGGAGCCGGTGGGCCGTCAGGGCCAGGGTCAGTTCCACGAGGTCGGTGGGGCGGGTGAGGCCGCGGCCGGTGAGCTGCTCGCAGCGGCGGAGGCGGTTGAGCACCGTGTTGCGGTGGCAGTAGAGGCGGGCGGCGGCCCGCTGCGCCGATCCTTCGCACTCCAGCCACGCCGTGAGCGTGTCGAGCAGCAGGGCCCGGTCGGCGGGCGGCAGGGCGAGCAGCGGGCCGAGGACCCGGTCGGCGAGCAGGCCGCCGAGCGCGGGGGCGGCCGCGACGAGCGCCGCGGGCAGTTCCTCCGCCAGGAGCACGGTGCCGCCGCGCGCGGGGCAGATGCGCAGGGCGGTCTCGGCGAGCCCGCGGGCCCCGCCGACCGCGGCAAGCCCGTCGACGGCGGGGCTGATGCCGACGCGTGCGCCCGCCGTACGGTCCGTCATGTCCCGGAACACGGCGGCGAGGTGGGCGATGCCGAGGCCGTCGCGGTCGCCCAGGTCGTCGAGCGCGACGATGCCGTGCTCGGCGTGCGGGCCGCCGTGCCACACGGCGCGCAGGCCGCCCGGCAGCGCGGGCGGGACCCCGCGCCCGCCCGCGACGAGCACCACGGCGTACCGGCCGCGTTCGGGCAGCCCGAGCGCGGCGGCGACGTCGGGCAGTTCGGCGATGCGGGTCGCGCCGGCCAGGAGGGCCGCGGCGAGCAGGCGGCGCCGGTTCTCGCGGCGCCAGGTCAGTTCGCGCTCGGCGCGCCGGTAGGCCTCGGCCACGCAGATGCAGTGCTCGTCGACGAAGTCCCAGACGTCGGCGGCCAGATGGACGAGCAGCCGCGCGTCCTCGGGGCTGCGGCCGGTCACCTCGTCGACGAGCGCCTGCCAGACCAGTGAGCCGCCGAGCCGGAAGGCGTGCAGCAGGGCGTCCAGCGGGGTGCCGCGGGCCGCGCGTTCGGCGCCGATCCGCGCCGAGCAGGCGCGGGCGGCCTCGCGGGAGCGCGCGGGGTCCAGGAGGGAGGCGACGCTGTGTCCCAGGGACCGCTGGACCTCCCGGCGCACGTCGGGGCAGTCCGCCTCGATCGCGGCCCGGTAGGCGGGCTCCTGCTCCCGCAGCTCCGCAAGCAGCCGGTCGGTGAGCTCGGGGAGCCGTTCGAGGAGCGGCAGGGCGGCGCGGCGCAGGACGGCGACCGCGTCGGGCCCCGCGGGGGCACCGCCGGTCCGGGAACGGGAGCGGGGACGTACCAGGTGCGCGGACATCACGGTCCTCCACGGGTCGGCTGCCGCCGGGACGCGAGCTCCCCGTCCCGGCGCCCGAAGAATGGCATACCGTCTGGTCGGTCTCCAGCCTTCGGGCAGAACCGGGCGGGCGGCGGGGCGCGGGGAGGAGCGGACCGGGGGCCGTTCAGGAGGCCGTCGGCGTGCGTTCCGCGTGGTCGACCAGGCGGGCCAGCTCCAGCCGGGAGCGGACGCCGAGCCGCGCGAAGACGTTGCGCAGGTGGTGGTCGACGGTGCGGGGGCTGACCGAGAGGCGGCTCGCGACCTCGCGGTTGGTCGCGCCCTCGGCGACGCAGCGCGCGATGCGCAGTTGCTGCGGCGTCAGCTCGGCCAGCCTGCCCGGCGGCACACCGCCGGGCAGGGCCGTACCGGCGGCCCCCGTGGCGCGCAGCTCGGCCGCCGCCCGGGCGGCCCAGACGGCGGCACCGCACCGCTCGAAGGCGACCAGCGCGTCGCGCAGCAGCGCGCGGGCGGCGGCCGTCCTGCGGGCGCGGCGCAGCCACCTGCCGTAGAGGGCCGCCGTGCGGGCCCGCTCGAAGTCGCCGCCGGCGCGGTCGTGGCGGGCCAGCGCCTCGGCGTAGCGCGCCTCCACCGCGGGCCGGTCGTCCCCCGCGGACAGCAGCATCGCCCGGCAGCGGGCGAGTTGCGCCGGTGCCTGCGGATCGAGCCCCCGCGCCGCCCACTCGGCGAACTCCGCGACGGCGGCGCGGGCCGCCCCGGGCTCCCCCGCGCCCACGGCCGCCTCCACGAAGCACGGCACGGCGAGCATCCGCACCGCGAAGTGCCCGCGCCGGGGCCCGGTGCCGACGAGCGGGCCGAGCCGGGCCGCCGCCTCGGCCGGCCTGCCGCGCGCCAGGTCGGCGCGGGCCAGCGCCCACTGGGCGAGCGTGGCCGCCTGGGCGAGGCCGTGCCGGTCGGCGATCTCCTGTGCGGCCCCGGCGTGGCAGGCGACGGCGGCCGCGTCGCGGTCCAGGGAGGCGACCAGGGCGAGGACCGCGTGGTGGTGGGCGAGCAGGTTGCGCTGCCCCGCGGCGTGCGCGGCCCGGACGCCCTCCTCGGCGTGCGCCCTGGCCCGCGCGTGCCGACCGGCCCGCAGCTCGCCGTACGCGAGCAGCTCCAGGGCGCGCGGCAGCGCGGCGACCCCGCCGGCGCGGGCCGCGGCGAGGGCCCGGCTCCCCAGGCGGCACGCGGCCGCCGGGTCCCCGGCGACCAGCGCGGCGGCACAGGACCTGGCCGGCGCGTCCGGCTCCCCGTCCCCGCCGGGGCCCGCGGCCACCCGCAGCAGCGCGGCGCGCCCGGCCGCGGTCCTGCCGCCGAGCGCGGCGGACATCCCGGCGCCGTAGTCACGGACCGCGTCGGCCCCTCCCCCACCGCCTCCCGGTACGCCTGTGCGTCCCCCAGCGCCCAGCAGGCCTCCGCCGCCGCGAGGCGCAGGCCGGGCGCGTCGTCCGGCGCGCACAGGCGGGCCGCCAGGAGGAGCGACTCCCGCGCGTCGGCGACCGGCCCGTCGCGCAGGGCCAGCAGGCCGTGGACGCGCTCGGCGCGGCCCCGCACCGACCCTGGAAGGGGCACCTGCCGGGCCTGGGACAGCAGTTCGCGGGCCCGCTCCGGGCGGCCCGCGAGCCGGGCGTGGTCCGCCGCGGCCACCAGCCGCCCGGCGCGCACCGCCGGGTCCGCGCTCAGCGCCGCCGCGTGCGCGAGGGCCGCGCCGCGCTCGCCGTGCGGGGCCGCCGGGTCCTGCGCGGCGGCGGCCAGTGCGTCCCCGGCCCGCGCCCCCGGGCAGGCCGACCCGAGCGTCCGGTGCAGCAGGTGCGCGGGACCGCCCGGCACCTGCGCCGCGAGCAGCCGGTGGGCCGCCCTGCGCACGGCGGGCGGGGCCGCCGCGTAGACCGCCCGCCGCTCCGGCAGGTGCAGGCCGCCACCGGGGGCGCGGCCCAGTCCCGCGCGCTCGGCACGGTCCAGGGCGGCCGCGCCGAGCCCGGCCCGCGCGGCGGCCCGCAGCACGGGCCCGGCAGCCGGACCCGGCCCCTCGGGGTCGCTCTCGTACGCGGCGGCGGTCAGCAGCAGGACGCTCATCCCGGTCACCCGCGTCACGGTAGGCGCGGACCACCGCGTGCGGGGCGCCGACTGGGCAGGAACCCAGCCGGCGCCCCGGGACTCTGTGGCCCCGCACAGCGGCCGCGCGACGCGGCGACGTCACGATCCGTGCGGGCAGTTGCCGCGGTACTCCTCGATGGTCAGGCCCGGCCGGGGCAGCGGGCACAGGAACTGCTCGTAGCGGGTGTCGTCGTCGACGAACCGCTTCAGCCACGACAGGCTGTACTTCGCGATCGTCGTGTCGGACGAGTTCGGCGTGAAGTGCGTGGCGCCGTTCAGCTCCAGGTACGCCTTGTCGAGCGTGCCCGGCAGGCTCTCGTAGAACGGCTCGGAGTGCGTGGCGACGGGTGCGACGGTGTCGCCGTCGGCCCCGACGACCAGGGTCGGCGTCCTCAGCTCGGGCCAGCTCTTGTCGAGGTTCCAGCCGGTGAGCGGGATCGCGGCCCGCAACGAAGGCCTGCTCCTGGCCGCTTCGAGGGTGCCGCCACCGCCCATGGAGTGCCCCATCACACCGAGCCGGTTCGCGTCGATACGCCCGCGCACGGCGCTGCGCTGCGTCAGGTGGTCGAGGGCGGCGAGGAGTTGACGGCCCCGGCTGTCCGGCTGGTCCAGTGTCGTGGTGGTGTCGATGGTGAAGACGACGAAGCCCTGCGAGGCCAGGCGCGGGCCGAGCCAGGCGATGGACGACTGGGAGGCGGTGTAGCCCGGGGAGATGGCGACGGCGCCGAACGTGCCGTCGGCCGTGGACGTCGGGTAGTAGATGGTGCCGCCGCCGAACCCGCTCACGCTCAGGGCGGACACGGTGGTCCGGGAGACGGCGTACGGGCCGCGTGCGGCCTCGATGCTCGACTGCGTCGGGGCGGGGCCGCGCTCGTAGGGGTTGTCGGCGGCCCGCGCGGCCACGGACTGCGAGGTCACCAGGCCGCCGACGGCCAGGAGCGTGGCAAGTCCCGTACGGATCAGGCGGGTTCGCATCTTCAGCACGATGCGTTCCTCTCGGGGAGGGCGGCGCCCGTCCCGGAGCGCCACCGTGGTCGCTGACAGCGACCACGGTGCGGGCATCCGGGGCCCCGCGCATCGGCGAAATCACCGGCCTCACGAGAAACCCGGGGCCGCGGCGAAGCCGCGGCCGTTCAGGGGCGCGGGGAACTGCGCGGCCGGCCGCGAAGGACCCGCCCCCGGCAACCCACCGGCCGAGCAGCCCCCTCCGCCCGACCCGGCGGACGCGCTACCGCACCGGATACCCCGCCCCGCGCAGCGAGCCCTTCACCTCGCCGATCCGCAGATCGCCGAAGTGGAAGACGGACGCGGCGAGCACCGCGTCCGCGCCCGCCGCGACGGCCGGCGCGAAGTGCTCCAGGCGGCCCGCGCCGCCCGACGCGATCACCGGCACGGACACGTGCTTGCGGACGGCCTCGATCATCTCGATGTCGTAGCCGTCCTTCGTGCCGTCCGCGTCCATCGAGTTGAGCAGGATCTCGCCCGCGCCGAGATCGGCGGCCCGGTGCGCCCACTCGACCGCGTCGAGCCCGGCGGAGCGGCGCCCGCCGTGCGTCGTGACCTCGAACGAGCCCGCCTCGGTGCGCCGCGCGTCGACGGACAGCACGAGGACCTGGCGGCCGAAGCGCTCGGCGATCTCCCGGATCAGGTCCGGGCGGGCGATGGCCGCGGTGTTCACGCCGACCTTGTCCGCGCCCGCGCGCAGCAGCTTGTCGACGTCCTCCGCGGTGCGCACGCCACCGCCGACCGTGAGCGGGATGAAGACCTGCTCGGCGGTGCGGCGGACCACGTCGTACGTCGTCTCGCGGTTGCCGGAGGACGCCGTGATGTCCAGGAAGGTGAGCTCGTCGGCGCCCTCGGCGTCGTACACCTTGGCCATCTCGACGGGGTCGCCCGCGTCGCGCAGGTTCTGGAAGTTGACGCCCTTCACGACGCGGCCGTTGTCCACGTCGAGGCAGGGGATCACGCGTACCGCGAGCGTCATGCGCCGGCTCCTCGGAAGGCTTCCAGTTCCACTTCGACCAGGATGCGCGGGTCGACGAAGCCGGAGACGACGGCCAGGGTCGTCACCGGGCGCGCGGCGCCGAAGACCTCCTGGTGCGCCCGGCCCACCGCGTCGGCGTCCCGCGCGTGGGTCAAAAACATCCGGGTGCGGATCACCGCGTCGGCGCCGAGCCCGAACCCGGCGATCGCCTCCAGGGCGTTGGCCATGGCGACCCGCGCCTGCTCGTAGGGGTCGCCCTCGCCGTACAGGACGTCGCCCTTGAAGGACGTGGTGCCGCCGACCACGACCCGGTCGCCCGCGGCGACCGCGCGGGCGAAGCCGAAGGCCTCCTCCCAGGGGCTGCCGCTCTGCACTCGTCGTACGCCGCTCATCGCGCCACGGCCTCCAGTGCTTCCTCCAGCGTGAACGCCTTGGCGTAGAGCGCCTTGCCGACGATCGAGCCCTCGACGCCCTGCGGGACGAGCTCGGCGATGGCCCGCAGGTCGTCCAGGCTGCTGACGCCGCCGGAGGCGACCACGGGGCGGTCGGTGACCGCGCAGACGTTCTTCAGGAGCTCCAGGTTGGGGCCCTGCAGCGTGCCGTCCTTGGCGATGTCGGTGACCACGTAGCGCGCGCAGCCCTCGGCGTCGAGGCGCTCCAGGGTCTCGTAGAGGTCGCCGCCGTCGCGGGTCCAGCCGCGGCCGCGCAGCGTGGTGCCGCGCACGTCGAGGCCGACGGCGATCTTGTCGCCGTGCTCGGCGATGACCTTGGCGACCCACTCCGGGGTCTCCAGGGCCGCGGTGCCGAGGTTGACGCGGGTGCAGCCGGTGGCGAGGGCCGCGGCGAGGGTGTCGTCGTCGCGGATGCCGCCGGACAGTTCGACCTTGATGTCCATGGCGCCCGCGACCTCGGCGATCAGGGCGCGGTTGTCGCCGGTGCCGAACGCCGCGTCCAGGTCGACCAGGTGCAGCCACTCGGCGCCGGACCGCTGCCAGGAGAGGGCCGCCTCCAGCGGGGAGCCGTAGGAGGTCTCCGAGCCGGACTCGCCGTGGACGAGGCGTACGGCCTGGCCGTCGCGGACGTCGACGGCGGGAAGGAGTTCGAGGATGCTCACAGGGTTCCGATCCAGTTGGTGAGGAGCTGGGCGCCGGCGTCGCCGGACTTCTCGGGGTGGAACTGGGTGGCGCTCAGCGCGCCGTTCTCGACGGCCGCCACGAAGGGCTCGCCGTGCGTGGACCAGTGCACGTACGGGGCGCGCATCACCGGGTTGACGACTTCGAGGGACCAGTCGTGCACGGCGTAGGAGTGCACGAAGTAGAAGCGCGCGTCGTCGTCCAGGCCCTTGAAGAGCGGGGACCCGGCCGAGGCCCGCACCGTGTTCCAGCCCATGTGCGGGACGATGTCGGCCTTCAGCGGCTCGACCGTGCCGGGCCACTCGTCCAGGCCCTCGGTCTCCACGCCGTGCTCGATGCCGCGGGCGAAGAGGATCTGCATGCCGACGCAGATGCCCATCACCGGGCGGCCGCCGGCCAGGCGGCGTCCGACGATCCAGTCGCCGCGCGCCTGGGTCAGACCGCGCATGCAGGCGGCGAAGGCGCCGACGCCGGGCACGAGCAGGCCGTCGGCGTTCATCGCGGTGTCGTAGTCGCGCGTTGTCTCGACGTCGGCCCCGGCGCGCGCCAGGGCGCGCTCGGCGGAGCGGATGTTGCCGAAGCCGTAGTCGAAGACGACGACCTTCTTGCGGGGGGTGCTCATCTCGCGTACGCCTCCCGTCAGTTCCAGTAGTCGAGCCGCAGGATGCCCGCGGCCAGGCACATCGCGGCGCCGATGGAGAGCAGCGTGATCAGGCTCTTCGGCATGCCCTGCTTGACGAAGGAGATGATGCCGCCGATCAGGAAGAGACCGACGACGATGAGGATGGTGTTGAGGCCGGTCATGGGTTACAGCGCGCCCTTCGTGGAGGGCAGGATGCCGGCCGCGCGCGGGTCGCGCTCGCTGGCGTAGCGCAGCGCGCGGGCCAGCGCCTTGAACTGGCACTCCACGATGTGGTGGGCGTTGCGGCCGTAGGGGACGTGCACGTGCAGGGCGATCTGCGCCTGCGCGACGAAGGACTCCAGGATGTGCCGGGTCATCGTCGTGTCGTACTCGCCGATCATCGGCGCCATCTTCTCGGGCTCGGTGTGCACGAGGTAGGGGCGGCCGGAGAGGTCGACGGTCACCTGGGCCAGCGACTCGTCCAGCGGCACGGTGCAGTTGCCGAAGCGGTAGATGCCGACCTTGTCGCCGAGGGCCTGCTTGAAGGCGGCGCCGAGCGCGAGGGCGGTGTCCTCGATGGTGTGGTGCGAGTCGATGTGCAGGTCGCCCTCGGTCTTGACCGTCAGGTCGAAGAGGCCGTGGCGGCCGAGCTGGTCGAGCATGTGGTCGTAGAAGCCGACCCCGGTCGACACGTCGACCTTGCCGGTGCCGTCGAGGTCGATCTCGACGAGGACCGACGTCTCCTTGGTCGTTCTCTGGACCCGTCCTACGCGGCTCATGCGCTCTGCTCCTTCTTCAGTTCGCGTACCGCATCGAGGAACGCGTCGTTTTCTGCGGGGGTTCCGGTGGAGACCCGGAGCCAGCCCGGCACTCCGTTGTCCCGGACCAGGACGCCCCGGTCGAGGATCCGCTGCCACACGGCGTGCGCGGCGCCCTCTCCGGTGAATCGGCCGAACTGCACGAAGTTGGCGTCGGAGTCGGTCACCTCGTAGCCCATCGCGCGCAGCTCGGTGACCAGGCGGTCCCGCTCGGCCTTGAGCTGCTCGACGTAGCCGAGGAGGGTGTCGGTGTGCTCCAGGGCGGCCAGCGCGGTGGCCTGGGTGACGGCCGACAGGTGGTACGGCAGGCGGACGAGCTGCACCGCGTCGACCACCGCCGGGTCGGCGGCGAGATAGCCGAGGCGCAGTCCCGCCGCGCCGAACGCCTTCGACATGGTGCGCGAGACGACCAGGTTGGGCCGGCCCTCGATCAGCGGGAGCAGCGAGGCGCCGTGGCTGAACTCGACGTACGCCTCGTCGACCACGACGAGCGCGCCGGCGGTGGCGGCCCTGGCGGCCTGCGCGGCGTCGTACAGGGCGAGGACCGCCTCGGCGCCGACCGCGTTGCCCGTGGGGTTGTTGGGCGTGGTGATGAAGACGACGTCGGGGCGGTGCTCGGCGATGGCCCGGGTGGCGGCGGCCACGTCGATGGTGAAGTCGTCGTGGCGGGGTCCGGAGATCCAGCCGGTGCCGGTGCCGCGGGCGATGAGGCCGTGCATCGAGTACGACGGCTCGAAGCCGATGGCCGTGCGGCCGGGGCCGCCGAAGGTCTGCAGGAGCTGCTGGATGACTTCGTTCGAGCCGTTGGCCGCCCAGACGTGGGCGCGGGTGACCTCGTGGCCGCCGGTGCGGGTGAGGTAGCGGGCGAGCTCGGTGCGCAGCTCGACGGCGTCCCGGTCGGGGTAGCGGTTGAGGTCGCGGGCGGCCGCGCGCACGCGCTCGGCGATCCGGTCGACCAGCGCGTCCGGCAGCGGGTAGGGGTTCTCGTTGGTGTTCAGGCGTACGGGGACGTCGAGCTGGGGAGCGCCGTAGGGCGACTTGCCGCGCAGTTCGTCCCGGATGGGGAGTGCGTCCCAGGGGGACGCGGGGGCGTTGTGCGTCACTTGCTCTCCGGCACCTTCCACCCGAACCGGGCCTTGATCGCCGCGCCGTGCGCGGGCAGGTCCTCCGCCTCGGCGAGCGTCACGACGTGGTGGGCGACGTCGGCGAGGGCGTCGCGCGAGTAGTCCACGATGTGGATGCCGCGCAGGAAGGACTGCACGGACAGGCCCGAGGAGTGGCAGGCGCAGCCGCCGGTCGGCAGGACGTGGTTGGAGCCCGCGCAGTAGTCGCCCAGGGAGACCGGCGCCCAGGGGCCGACGAAGATCGCGCCGGCGTTGCGCACCCGGTCGGCGACGGCGGTGGCGTCGGCGGTCTGGATCTCCAGGTGCTCGGCGCCGTACGCGTCGACGACCCGCAGGCCCTCCGCCAGGCCGTCGACCAGGACGATCGCGGACTGGCGGCCGGCGAGCGCGGGGGCGATCCGGTCCTCGACGTGCTTGGACGCGGCGACCTGCGGCTCCAGCTCCTTGGCGACCGCGTCCGCGAGGGCCACGGAGTCCGTGACCAGGACGGCGGCCGCGAGCGGGTCGTGCTCGGCCTGGCTGATCAGGTCGGACGCGACGTGCACCGGGTCGGCGGTGTCGTCGGCGAGGACGGCGATCTCGGTGGGGCCCGCCTCGGTGTCGATGCCGATGCGCCCGGTGAAGTAGCGCTTGGCGGCGGCGACCCAGATGTTGCCGGGGCCGGTGACCATGTTGGCGGGGGCGCAGCTCTCGGTGCCGTGGGCGAACATCGCGACGGCCTGGGCGCCGCCGACCGCGTACACCTCGTCGATGCCGAGGAGCGCGCAGGCGGCGAGGATCGTCGGGTGCGGCAGCCCGCCGAAGTCGGCCTGCGGGGGCGACGCGAGCGCCATCGACTCGACGCCCGCCTCCTGCGCCGGGACCGCGTTCATGATCACGGAGGAGGGGTAGACCGAGCGGCCGCCGGGGGCGTAGAGCCCGACGCGCTCGACGGGCACCCACTTCTCGGTGACCGAGCCGCCGGGCACGACCTGGGTGGTGTGCGGGGCGCGGCGCTGCTCGCGGTGGACGGCACGGGCGCGGCGGATGGACTCCTCCAGGGCGGCGCGCACGGCCGGGTCGAGGCCGTCGAGGGCCTCGGTGAGCGCGGCGGCCGGGACACGGACCTGCGTCAGGCGCACGCCGTCGAACTTCTCCGCGTACTCGATCAGCGCCGCGTCGCCACGATGATGCACGTCCTCGCAGATGGGCCGCACCTTCTCCAGGGCGGCCGCGACGTCGAAGTCGGCACGGGGCAGCAGGGCGCGCAGGGCGGACCCGGACGGAAGGTCCGTGAGGGCATCGCCGCGCAGATCGATTCGAGAGATCACACGCCAATTCTCTCAGACCTTGTTTCGGCTCCGGTCGCCCGTATCACTGGCTGATATGAACCCCGCGAGACCGCGCTCACCACTAGCGTTCAGCCGGTCACGCAACGGGCATGAAACAGGTGTACGAGGGACGCGCGGGCGCAGGACGGAGGGCTCAGTCAGTGGTCGACGACGCCGGCACCGGGGATCCGCCGGACGGCCTGACCGCCGCGGAGATCGGCATGTGGCAGGCCTTCCGCAACGGCAGCGTCTACGACCTCAGGTCCGGCGATCCCGCGGCCGACGATCCGCACGGCGGGCACCCCTGGGGGCCCGAGCGCAGCGTGCGGGCGCGCATCGTGTGCTGGCTGCTGCTCGACGGGCCGCCCGCCCTCGCGGGCCGGGTCTCCTCCCTGAAGCTGGCGGGCGTGCAGATCACCGACGTCCTGGACCTCGCGGGCGGCACGGTCGTGCCGTACGCGGAGCTGAAGCACTGCCGCTTCGAGAAGGAGGTCCTGCTGCCCGAGGCGCGCTTCGCCACGCTGCGGCTCGTGGACTGCTCGATCCCGCGCGTCGAGGCGGCCCGCCTGCACACCGAGGGCGACCTGCACCTGCCGCGCTGCCGGATCCACAACGGCATCCGCCTGACCGACGCGCACATCGGCACCGACCTGCTCCTGAACCAGGCCGTGGTCTACCGCGACCGGCGCGGCCGCTCCATCACCGGCGACGGCCTCACCGTCGGCCAGGACCTCCAGGCCGAGCTGATGGAGTCGCACGGCGAGCTGAGCCTGCGCGGCGCGAAGGTCGGCGTCTCGCTCAGCCTGCGCGGCAGCCGGCTGATCAACCAGTACGGGCGGCACGCCCTCAACGCCCCGCAGATGACCGTCGAGCGCACCCTCTATCTGACCCCGGCCGCCGTCGGCAATCCGCCGCAGAGCAGCGGCACCACCCCCGCGCGCGGCACCCGCGTGCAGCGCTTCGAGTGCGCGGGCGGCATCCGCCTGGACGACGGCCGCTTCGGCGACGCCATCGACTTCGCGCAGGCCCGCTTCACCCTGCAGAACGACCAGGAGCTGTCGCTGCGCCGCGTCCAGACGCCCGAGCTGCGCTTCCTCGGCGAGGCGCCGCAGCGCGGCAAGGTGGTGCTGTCCGGCGTGAAGGTCGTCAACCTCATCGACCGCGCGGCGAGCTGGCCCGGACCCGGCGGCCTGCAGATGGGCGGTTTCACGTACGAGAACCTCGTGCCGCAGGGCAGCTTCCCGCTCGCCCGGCGGCTGAGCTGGGTGGCGGCCGCGACCGCCGAGTACAACCCGGAGCCCTACGAGCGGCTCGCCGCCGTCCTGCGCGGCGGCGGCGAGGACGCCGACGCGCGGGAGGTGCTCCTCGCCAAGCAGCGCAGGCGCCGCGAGACGCTGCCGCTGGCCGCCAAGCTGTGGGGCTACGCGCAGGACTGGACGGTGGCCTACGGCTACCGCCCCGGCCGGGCCGCGGTGTGGATGGCCGTGCTGTGGGCGGTCAGCGCGGTGGCGTTCTCCCGCGCCGAGCACCCCGCGATCAACCCGGGCGAGCACCCGCGCTGGGACCCCGCCCTGTTCTCCCTCGACCTGCTGCTGCCCGTGATCAATCTCGGCCAGGAGAGCTACTGGCAGCTGAACGGCGGCTGGCAGTGGTTCTCCACCGTGCTGGTCCTGCTCGGCTGGATCCTCGCCACGGCGGTCGCGGCGGGCGCCACCCGCCTCCTGCGGCGCAACTGACGCACGGCCGGAACCGGTGGCCCCCGGCCGAACCGTTACCCGCCGCCGGGCAACCATCGCCGCCCCACGACCGTCATCCCTGCGACCAACCATCGAACAACCACGAGGTGACCGGCGAGACCGCGCGAGCGGCGCCGGTTCAGGCGCAAAGGAGGGCACGGTGCTGCGTGCCTTCATCCGTACCGCCCGCATGGTCCGGCACACCCCGCGGCTCGCGGCCGGCCTCCCGACGGACGACGAGGTGCTCCTCGACGTACCCGACGAGCGGCTCGCCCCGGCGCTCGTCGCCGCCGGACGCGGTGACTACGGCCCGGCGTCGAAGGTCCTCGCCACCACCCGCGAGGCCGCCGAGTGGGAGAACCGCGACCGCTACGCCACCCGCCTCGCCGCCTTCGCCCGCTCCCGCCCCGAGTGGTTCGACGACTGGCTCGGCGCCTCCCCGCACGACCCGGACGCCCTGCTCGTCAAGGCCGAGCTCGCCGTCGTCCGCGGCTGGGAGTCCCCGGCCCGCGCCGAGCTGCTGCGCGAGGCGGGCCCGCTGCTCACCGCCGCCGCCGAGGCCGACCCGCGCGACCCGGTGCCCTGGCGGATCGCCCTGGACCACGCCCGGGGCACGCACGCCTCCCACACCCTCTTCGAGCGGCTGTGGGAGGAGGCGGTGCGCCGCTCCTCGTACCACTACGGCTGCCACGCCTCGGCGCTGCAGTACCTGTCGGCGGCCTGGTACGGCTCGCACCGCGAGTGCTTCGACTTCGCCGAGCGCGCGGCGGCGGACGCGCTGCCCGGCTCACTGATCCAGGTCCTGCCGGCCCGCGCCGCCTTCGCCTACCTCACCAGCCCCTCGGGCAAGGTGCCGCGCGGGCGCCTGGACGCGGCGGCCGACCTCGCCATCGGCCTCTCCCGGGAGTACGCGGCCGGGGACCCCTGGCCGGCCGAGGTCCGCAACCTCCTCACCTACGTCCTGATCCGCCTGGAGCGCTGGGACGACGCCCTGGAGCAGTTGCGCCTGATCGGCCCCTACGCGACCTCGTTCCCCTGGGACCGGATGGCCGACGATCCGCTCGGCCAGTTCCTGGAGCTGCGCGACGGCGTGCGCATCGAAGTGGCCTCGCGGACCCCGCTGCGCCCTCCGCGCGACCGCGGCACCTCCGGCGAGCATTAGGCTTGCCGGTCGTGACCACCCGGCTTCCGCTCTTCCCGCTCAACTCGGTGCTGTTCCCCGGCCTCGTGCTGCCGCTGAACGTCTTCGAGGAGCGATATCGCGCCATGATGCGCGAGCTGCTCAAGACCCCCGAGGAGGAGCAGCGTCAGTTCGCGGTCGTCGCGATCCGCGACGGCCTGGAGGTGGCGCCCAGCGCGCCGGGCCTCCCCGACCAGACGGCGCTGCCCGAGCACGGCCCCGCCGCGGGCTTCGGCGACGACCCGCTCAAGGCCTTCCACACGATGGGCTGCGTGGCCGACGCGGCGACGATCAGGGAGCGCGAGGACGGCGGCTTCGAGGTCCTCGCGACGGGCACGACCCGGGTGCGGATCCACTCGGTGGACGCCTCCGGCGCCTTCCTGACCGCCGAGGTCGAGGAGGTCCCCGAGGAGTCGGGCGAGGGCGCAGGCACGCTGGCCGAAGGCGTCCTGCGGGCCTTCCGCTCGTACCAGAAGCGGCTGGCGGGGGCGCGGGAGCGGTCGCTGTCGACCGGGGCCGAGCTGCCCGACGACCCGTCCGTCGTGTCGTATCTGGTCGCCGCGGCGGCCGTCCTGGACACCGCGACCAAGCAGCGGCTCCTGGCGGCGCCGGACACCGCGGCGCGGCTGCGCGACGAGCTGAAACTGCTGCGCTCGGAGACCGCGATCATCCGCAACCTCCCGTCCCTGCCCGCGACGGACCTCACCCGCGGCACGACCAGCCTCAACTGACGTAAGGCGCGAGCACCTTGGCGAAGAAGCAGAAGAAGCAGTCCGGGGGCACCCCGGCGACGGTCGCGCTCACCGCCGCGGGCACGGCCTTCACGGTGCACTCCTACGAGCACGACCCGGCCCACCCCTCCTACGGCGACGAGGCGGCGGAGGCCATGGGCGTCTCCCCGGAGCGGGTGTTCAAGACGCTGGTCGCCGAGGTGGACGGGGAGCTCACCGTGGCGGTCGTGCCCGTGGCGGGCTCCCTGGACCTGAAGGCGCTGGCCGCCGCGGTCGCGGGCAAGCGGGCGGTGCTGGCCGACCCGGCCGCCGCCGAGCGGACCACCGGCTATGTGCGCGGCGGCATCTCGCCGCTGGGCCAGCGCAAGCGGCTGCGCACGGTCCTGGACGACTCGGCGCGGGCGCACGCCACGATCTGCGTCTCCGCGGGCCGCCGCGGCCTGGAGGTGGAGCTCGCGCCGGACGACCTGGCGGAGCTCACCGGCGCGGTCCTGGCGCCCATCGGCCGGTCCTGACGCCCCGGGCGCGGCCCGCCCCGCGGACGACGTGAAAGTGCCCTCGACACCTGCCCCGTACGGGACTAGTACCAAGGGCATGTCGAAGAAGACGCGCATGCGCAAGTGGCGGGCGAAGAAGCGCAAGGCCAATCACGGCAGGCGTCCCGCCTGAGATCAGGGCTGCCCCGGCGGCGGCCAGGAGCCCGTCCCGTCGGGGCGGCCGTCGGGGTGGGACCCGCCATAGGGGTGACCGTCGGAATGGGACCCGCCGTAGGGATGGCCGTCGGGGTGGGACCCGCCGTACGGGTTCTGGTACGGGTCCGGATACGCGTGCGGATACGGCTCGGGGTCCCGCGGTCCGAACAGCGCGGTCAGGCCGAGGTGCACGGCCAGCGCGGCCACCGGCCAGGCCAGCAACGTGCCCACGGCCTTGAGCTCGAGAGGCGCGTCGAAGACGACGCCCTTGCCGACGGACTTGGCGTGCGCGACGACGTCCGTTTCGGGCCCGAGCCAGATGCCGATCTGCAGGCCGAGCAGCGCGCCCAGCAGGCTGCCGAGCGCGAGCCCGACGACCAGCGGGATCCCGCCGCGCCGGCGCAGCAGGAAGACGACGACCCCGCTGACCAGGCCGAAGGCCAGTGCCAGCAGCGCGAACGTGCCGTCCACGCCTATCGCCTGCTCGCCCTCGGTGTCCTTGAGGTAGACCGCCGTGCCGTCCGAGATGAGCGGGACGCGCGGGGAGAGCCACATCCACAGCGCGCCGAGCAGGATGCCGCTGACGGCCACCACGACCATGATCACTGCGGACTCGCGCACTTCGGTCTTCATGCCGGGACCGTCCTCCTCGTGTCCGTGAGGAGACGTCGCTCCCGACGGCTGCGCGGCTGCCTGCCAGGGGTCGTGCGGGGGTTGGTGGTGCGGCGGTTGGGAGGGTGTCAGCGGTGCGGTCACCCCCACATCGTGCCAGGACTCCCTGTGGAGCGCGTCACCGGACGGCCGCCCGGCGGAACGCCCAGGTCGCGACGGCCAGCGAGGCCACGCCGACCCCCGCGCAGACCGCCAGGTCCAGGGCCACGACGGCCCAGTCCGGATCGGGCCCGAACGTACGGGCGAAGGCTTCCACGCCGTACGTGGAGGGCAGCAGGTCACGCGCGTACTGCAGCAGCGCCGGCATCCGGTCGGCCGGGAGCACGCCGAGCAGCAGCGCCGCCGACATGCCCATCTGCCCCAGCAGCGTGGCCAGTTCGGGCCGGGGCGCCAGCAGGCCGAGGGCGGCCCCGAGCCCGGCGAGCGCGGCGCCGGCCAGCGGGATGACCGCCAGGAGCACCCACAGGTGGGTGAGCGGCAGCCCGAAGAGCGCACACCCGACGATCGCCGTGACGAAGGTGCCGGGGACGGTGAAGGAGGCGTACGCGGCCGCGGCGCCCAGGACCACGGCGGCGGGCGGCACGGGCAGCGTCGCGTAGTGGTCGAGGCCCCCGTCGGAGCGGAGCTGTCCGAAGTACTGCGCGAGCAGGTTGAGCGCGACGAACGCGACGACGAGCACGGAGGACCCGGCGACCACGGCCCGCGCCTCACCGCCCCCGTCGACGACCCCGCGCATCAGGATCATGATCCCGACGGACTGGAAGGTCGCCACGAACAGCAGCGGAATCCGGGCGACCCGGGCCCGGGACAGCTGGGCCCGGTAGACGGCCGAGAGCGCGGGAAAGAGCCGCGCCGGCGGCCCGAGGGCAGCGGGGCCTTCCGCCTCCTGCGCCACGCGGACGCCATCGGCCCGCACAGTGGCTTCCAGGGGAACCGCACTCACCGGGCAACCCTTCCGTCGTCGTTGCTGCGCACCGCGTTCCTGCGCACCGCGTTCCTGCGCACCGCACGAGAAATCAAGACTTCACCAGCCCCCGTCCGCTGCCGCCGAGGGCGAGGTACACGTCCTCCAGGCTGGGCGTGGCCAGCGTGAAGTCGTCGAGGGCGGCGAACGCGGCCCCGCCGGTCACCGCCGCCACGGCCGCCCGCGCCTCGTCGGGCGCGAGCCGCAGGGACCAGCGCCGCCCCGACTCGACGGCGAACGAGCGCAGCGCGGCCACCTCGGGCACGTTCAGCGGGGCCCGCTCCCGCCAGACCAGTTCCACCCGGACCTCGTCGGCGACCTTCTCCTTCAGGCCCGCCGGGCTGTCGCAGGCGATGACCTTGCCCTGGTCGAGCACGGCGACCCGGTCCAGGACGGTCTCGGCCTCGATGACGTTGTGCGTCACCAGGACCACGGTCGTGCCGCGCTCGGCGCGCCGCCGGTCGATCGCCGCCCAGACGGCCCGCCGTGCGACGGGGTCCATGCCGGTCGTCGGCTCGTCGAGGACCAGCAGCTGGCGCTCCCCCACCAGGGCGGTGGCGAAGCAGGCGAGCCTGCGCTGGCCGCCGGAGAGCTTCTTCAGCGGCCGCGAGGCCAGCGGGGTGAGCCCCAGCTCCGCCAGGACCGCGTCCCGCTCGGCCCGCGCCCGCGGCACGTCGAGGCCGCGCAGCCGTCCGGTCGTCTCCACGGCGAGCGACACGGTCAGCTCGTCGAGGGCGGTGGACTCCTGGCCCAGGTACGCGAGGATGCGCGCGGCCCGCTCGGGGTGGCGCACGATGTCGTGGCCGAGGATCTCGACGCTCCCGCTGTCGGGCTTCATCAGCCCGGTCAGCTGGCGTACGAGGGTGGACTTGCCGGCGCCGTTGGGGCCGAGCAGTCCGAAGATCTCGCCGCGCTCGACCGTCAGGCCGATCCCGTCGGTGGCGCGGACCTCGGGGGTCGCGGGCCTGCCGCGCCGGGCGCGGGCGGCGGGATAGGTCTTGACCAGGTCGCGCACCGCGCAGACGGCGTCGTTGCCGTGTTCCTGACGGAGTCCCTGTCGGACTGCCGGTGCCGGGCGCGTACTCACGAAGGACGAGCCTACGGGGTCCGCGGGTGCGGGCGACGCCCGGGGCGCCCCGTACGTCCGGTGTCAGTCACCGGCGCGGTCCCCCGCGGGCGCGTGTTCGGCGGCCGTCCGCACGTCGACCTCCCGCCAGAACCCGGCCCGGATCGCATAGCGGTCGTGCTCGTCGATCTGGTCGTCCTTGTGCGCGAGCAGGCCGAATCGCGCCGCGTAGCGCAGGAGCTCCCCGTCGATGCGGTGCGGGATGCGGGGGTACATCGTCGACAGCTTCTGCAGGTTGTGCTGTTCCGGGAGGCGGGCCATCCAGCGCCGTGCGAACACCTGTCCCACCTCGAAGGGGTCGCCGCCGACGGTGGTGATGTCCTCCTCGCGGTCGGCCCAGCGCTGCTCGGCCGTCGTCAGCTGGGCGAGGGTGGGCAGCGCGGCGGCCTCGGCGCCCTCCGCGGCGCCGCCGGGCCGCTCGACCCAGCCCTTGTCGGAGGACCAGCGCAGGGTCGCGCTGGTGGGGTGCTGGGCCGCCTGGGTGCCGGGGCCGCGCAGGGCCGCCAGGTCCTTGGGGGTGGGCACGCCCTTGCCCGGCGGGATGCGGTGCTCGTCGGCGGGGCGGCCGTTGGCGGCCGGCTCGGGGTGCCCGTCGGGGGTCTGCTCCTCGGCGTGCTGCGCGGCGGCGGCGAGCGCGGACTCCGGCAGCGGCGCGGAGAGGATCGCGGCGATCTCGGGGCGCGGGGCGGGCGGCGGCGCGCAGCTGCCGGTGAGCTCCTTGGCGCGGACGGCCTTGGTGATCCAGGCGCGGTCCAGGACGCGCCGCTCGTCGGCCTCGGCGACCAGGTCCTCGGACTGGTTGTAGTCGCCGTCGGCGGCCTGCACGGCCCACAGGTGGACGGCGACGCCGTGCTCCTTGGCGGCCATCATGCCGGGCAGCAGGTCGCCGTCGCCGGTGACGAGCACGACGTCGGAGCAGGCGCGGTTGCGGGCCAGCTCGGTCAGCTCGGCATGCATCGCGGCGTCCACGCCCTTCTGCGCCCACCGCCCGTCGCTGCGGGTCAGGGCGCCGAGGCGGACCGTCACACGGGGCATGACGCGCAGCCGGCGGTGCTCGGGCTGGGGCACCCGGTCGGGCGCGCCGTCGAACCAGTAGATGCGCAGCAGGGGGCGCTCGGTGTCGGACTCCGCGCGCTCGCGCAGGCCCTGGATCAGGGCGGCGTGATCGACGGTGATCCGGGACCTGGAGGGTTCGCCGGCGAGGAGACTCGCGGCGGCTCCCAGCAGATACCCGGCGTCCACCAGGACGATGCAGCGATCCACGAGGTCCACCCTCTTTCCCTGGAGGTTCCCTGACGTGCCTGGAGGTTCCAGAACAGTGCCCGGAGGTCTCTGGACGTTCCCTCGAAGGCCCACGAAGACACCCTGGAAGGGCAACGAATCAGGGGTGCGGGTCCGCGTCGGGTTTCCTTCGAGTCTGCCCGACCGGGCGGAGGTTAACGGCCGGAACTCGATCTTCGGCGTGGCGTATCGGCGGATCGCTCTCCGACAGGCCTTATGACGCACGGTAATTCTCCGAAATGCACACTGTGTCGCCATATGTGAATCTGGTCGCGTCCTGGCCCCCAGATCCCCCTCAGGAGGAAGATCACCATGGCCAAGAACAAGAACCGCAAGCAGGGTGGCGAGCAGAACCGCTCCTCGCAGGCCGAGCAGGCCCAGGAGCAGGCCAAGTCGACGGCGTCGGAGGCCCAGTCCCCGCTGCAGTCGCAGGCCCAGGGCAGCCCTGCCGATGTTGCCCGTAAGCACCAGCGCCGCTTCGGCCACAACTGACCCGGGTCCGGGCACACATGAGGGGCGGCCCCCGCCGGGGCGGGGGGGGCCCCCAAGGGGGGGTTGAGTCGGTGGAGCCCGGGCGCGCGTGGGGGGCCCAGAACCAAAACCGCGTGTCCACCGCGGGCCCGGGCGGCCGGGCGACCCCG
>NZ_JBIARE010000021.1:0-66397 GCF_042889645.1 Streptomyces sp. NPDC002564
GGGGGGGCGCCGCGCCGCCCGCCCCCCCCCCGGCGGCGGCCCCCCCGGGGGGGCCGCCGGGGGGGGGGCGGGGCCCCCGGGGGGGGGGGGGCCCGGGGGGGGGGGGGCGCGCCCCCCCCCGCCCGCCGGGCGGACCTCAGCCCCGGATCTCGGGGGCGTACGTGCCGAAGCTCCAGACATGGCCCTCGGCGTCACGGGCCATGTAGTCCCGCGAGCCGTAGTCCTGGTCGGTCGGGGGCAGCAGGATCTCCGCGCCGTGCTCCTGGGCCCGCCGGTGGTGGGCGTCGACGTCGTCCACCACCACGTAGACGCCGCACGGGCCCGCGCCCTTCATCGCCTCGTCGAACGCGCTGCCCGTGCCCTTGGAGCCAAGCATCACCGCGCCGTTGCCCTGGGCGAGCTCGGCGTGCATCACCCGGCCGTCCTCGCCCTCGTACACACTCACCTCGGTGAAGCCGAAGGCCTCCGTCAGCTGCCGGATCGCCGCCTTCGCGTCCGCGTACAGCAAGGTGGGGTAGATGCTCGGCCGTCCGCCGTCGTCGCCTGCCATGCCGATCACTCCGATCAGGTCCGTACCGCGCGGTGTGACCCGGGCCACACACTTCACAGTGTCGCACCGGGGTCCGACAACGCCCGCCGGACCGGCGCCCGGCGGCTCAGCGGAAGGTGTTGCACTGCCCCATGTCGCCGCTGCGGTAGCCCTCGTAGAACCACCGCTGGCGCTGCTCGGCCGAGCCGTGCGTCCAGGACTCCGGGGTGACCCGGCCCTGGAACTTCTCCTGGATCCGGTCGTCGCCCACCGCGGCCGCCGCGTCCAGGCCGTCGCGGATGTCGTTCTCGTCGAGGCTGCTGAGCAGCGGCCTGCCGGTGCGGTCGTCCGGGGTGCGGGTCGCCTGCCGCGCCCAGACCCCGGCGTAGCAGTCCGCCTGCAGCTCGACCTTGACGGCGTTGCTGTCCCGGCCGGTGCGCCCGTCCTGGGAGCGCCCCAGCGTGCCCATCAGGTCCTGCACGTGGTGCCCGTACTCGTGCGCCACCACGTAGGCCTGCGCGAAGGGCCCGCCGGACGAGCCGAACTTGGTCCGCAGGTCGTCGAAGAAGCCCAGGTCCAGATAGACCTTCTTGTCGCCGGGGCAGTAGAAGGGGCCGACCGCCGACGTCGCCGTCCCGCAGGCGGTGCCCACCCTGCTGGTGAACAGCACGGTCTGGGACGGCGTGTACGTGCCACCGCGGCGCCGGAACTCCGGGCGCCAGTAGTCCTGGACGCTGTTGACCACCGCCACGATGCGGCAGTCCTGCTTGCTGTTGGCGTCCTGCCCGGTGCGGCAGGTCTGCTGCACCTGCCCGAGGGACGAGGACGAGGCCGCGGGCTCGTCGTTGCCCGACGACAGGCCCAGCTGGTCGGGGCCCACCCCGAAGAACAGGCCGAGGAGCAGCGCGATCAGGCCGGCGATGCCGCCGCCCACCGTCGCCCGGCCGCCGGGGATCCGACTGCCGCGCACATCCTGCACCTCGGAGGTGTCCAGGTCGGCGTCGTCGTCGAACTGCATGGGCGCACCCCTCTGCCGCGTCCGGGACGGCACGCGCCGCCCCGCGCCGGAGCACCGGCCACTTCATCCTGATATGCCCGCCCCCGCCGGGCCCCGGACGGGGGTCCGAACGGGGGACACCGGCCGCCGTCCGCGCCGTGTCGCCCCGCCGCGCACCGGCCGCCGTCCCGCCCGCGGCTACGCTCTGCGCCTGATCCGCGGGCATATCGGGTGCATGGGCAGTGGGACCGAAGGGGGCGTCATGGCAGCTCTGCCGCTGGACGTGACCGGCCTGCCGCACGCCACCCCCGCGGTGCCACCCCCGCTCGCCGCCACGCCCGCGCCCCTGGCCGCCCCCACGGCGCCCGGACCGCCCCCGCCCGCCGCGCCGGGCAGCCCCGCTCGCCGCGGCACCCGCATCGCCCTGCCCGTGGCCCTCGCCCTGCTCGCCCTGCCGCTCGTCACCGCCGCCCACCACGCGCGGCCCGCCCCCTTCGGGGACCGGCTCACCGTCCACGCGCGCGGGGCGGGCCAGGGCGCCGCCGAACCCGTGGTGCGCACGAGCGGCCGTGCCGTGCGGGCGTACGACCCGGCGAGCGGCGGCCCCCGCTGGACCTACACGCGCGAGGGCCGCCGTCCCGTCACGTCCCTGGCCGCGCCGGGCCACGCCCTCACGCTCTGGAACGACGGCCTGGTCACCGACACCGCCCGGGCCGACGGCGGCTCGGTGCGCTGGCACCGGGCCGTGCCCGCGAGCGCCGACTGGCTGCGCACCCCGGCCGCGCGCGGCGGCGCGGGCGTCCTGCAGCCGCTCGCCCCCGGCGCCCGGATGCTGGCCGTCGTCACCCCGCAGCGCATCGCCGCCTACCGCACCGCGGACGGCGACCTGCGCTGGGTGCTGCCCGCCCGCCCCGGCTGCGCCTTCGCGCCGGCCCGCGCGGTGCGCCGCGACGGCGCCCTGCTCATCGCCCAGCCCTGCGCCGGCCCCGGCACGTCCTGGACGTCGCAGGTGGTCGCGGTCGACGACTACGGAAGAATCGTTCCGGGCCGCACCCCGCTGGGCAACGGGGACCTGCGGCGGGGCGCCGACGGCCACGGGCGGCCAGAAAAGTAGTTGCGACGGGCCGTTAGACTGGCTGCCATGGCAGCTCCTCTCCTCAGTTGGACGGCATAGACACCGGTCCCGAGCACCCCAGTCGTCCCTCTCGCCGTCCACTCTGTTCAGGAGTACCCCGTGATCACCGCTTCCGGCATCGAGCTGCGCGCCGGCGCCCGCATCCTCATCGAGAACGCCACCTTCCGCATCGCCAAGGGCGACCGCATCGGCCTCGTCGGCCGCAACGGCGCGGGCAAGACCACCCTCACCAAGTGCCTGGCCGGTGAGGGCATCCCGGCCGGCGGCACGATCGCCCGCTCCGGCGAGGTCGGCTACCTCCCGCAGGACCCCCGCACCGGCGACCTCGACGTGCTCGCCCGCGACCGCATCCTCTCCGCCCGCGGACTCGACGTGCTGATCCGCAAGATGCGCGAGAACGAGCAGCGCATCGCGAACGGCGCCGGGGCCACCCGCGAGAAGGCCCTCAAGAAGTACGAGCGCCAGGAGACGGAGTTCCTCACCAAGGGCGGGTACGCCGCCGAGGCCGAGGCCGCCACCATCGCCGCCGCGCTCAACCTCCCCGACCGCGTGCTCGGGCAGCCCCTGCACACGCTGTCCGGCGGTCAGCGCCGCCGCATCGAGCTGGCCCGCATCCTCTTCTCGGACGCCGACACGCTCCTGCTCGACGAGCCGACCAACCACCTCGACGCCGACTCCATCGTCTGGCTGCGGGACTACCTGAAGACGTACCGCGGCGGCTTCATCGTGATCTCCCACGACGTCGACCTCGTCGAGACGGTCGTCAACAAGGTCTTCTACCTGGACGCCAACCGCTCCGCGATCGACGTCTACAACATGGGCTGGAAGCTCTACCAGCAGCAGCGCGAGTCCGACGAGAAGCGCCGCAAGCGCGAGCGGCAGAACGCCGAGAAGAAGGCCGCCGCCCTGCACTCGCAGGCCGACAAGATGCGCGCCAAGGCCACCAAGACCGTCGCCGCGCAGAACATGGCGCGCCGTGCCGACAAGCTCCTCGCGGGCCTGGACGAGGTGCGCCAGAGCGACAAGGTCGCCAAGCTGCGCTTCCCCGAGCCCTCGCCGTGCGGCAAGACGCCGCTCATGGCCGAGGGCCTGTCGAAGTCGTACGGCTCGCTGGAGATCTTCACCGACGTCGACCTGGCCATCGACAAGGGCTCACGCGTGGTCATCCTCGGCCTCAACGGCGCGGGCAAGACCACCCTGCTGCGCCTGCTCGGCGGCGCGGAGAAGCCCGACACCGGGCAGGTCATCGAGGGCCACGGCCTCAAGCTCGGCTACTACGCCCAGGAGCACGAGACGCTCGACCCCGAGCGCACCGTCCTGGAGAACATGCGCTCGGCCGCCCCCGACCTCGACCTGGTCGAGGTGCGCAAGACGCTCGGCTCGTTCCTCTTCTCCGGCGACGACGTCGACAAGCCGGCCGGGGTGCTCTCCGGCGGCGAGAAGACCCGGCTCGCGCTCGCGACCCTCGTCGTCTCCTCGGCCAACGTCCTCCTCCTGGACGAGCCCACCAACAACCTCGACCCGGCGAGCCGCGAGGAGATCCTCGGCGCGCTGCGCACGTACAAGGGCGCCGTCGTCCTCGTCACGCACGACGAGGGCGCGGTCGAGGCGCTCCAGCCGGAGCGGATCATCCTGCTGCCGGACGGCGTCGAGGACCTGTGGGGCCAGGACTACGCGGACCTGGTGGCCCTCGCCTGACCCTCCGCAGGGGCCCCCGGGCCCCGATGCGGAATCCGTGGACGCCCCTCCCGAGGGGCGTCCACCGTGCTTGATCGAATGACTGATCCACTGGGTATGGATCATTCGGCCGATCCGTGATCCCCCATCTGTGTGAGCTCTCCTCGTACCGAGGTGTGGCATACACGGATTTCGTCGCCGACCTGCGATGGGCCGGACACTCTCCGCCACCACCCCGCTGACCTGCCGATTCGTCGCCACAGCCGCGCGACCGCGCGAAGCCGATCGTGCGGAATCGTTAATTCCGATCGTGGGGAGCGCTCTCGACGCGGTCAACCTCGTCGTACGGACCTTGTCGAATGGGTGGCCAGGAAGCGCGAGAGGGGTGATCATGAGAAGTCCAGAGCGCACTTCCCATGAGGAGGCACGGGTGGCCGAGACTCTGAAGAAGGGCAGCCGGGTTACCGGCGCCGCGCGCGACAAGCTCGCGGCAGACCTGAAGAAGAAGTACGACGGTGGTGCGAGCATCCGGGCGTTGGCCGAGGAGACGGGCCGTTCGTACGGGTTCGTGCACCGCATGCTCAGCGAATCCGGCGTCACGCTGCGGGGACGCGGCGGGGCGACGCGAGGCAAGAAGGCCGCCGCCGGCTGACAGGCGGCGGCACGCTGTCCCAGTGGTCCGATGGTGACCACCCGGTCGTCCGTCCCCGGACCCCCTTAGGGGGGCCTGGGAGAAGGCCCTGCCGACCGGGTGGTTACTGTGCAGTCACTTACGGGCGCTCCCACGCGCCCCGACCGACCGCACCCCATCGGAGGCACCCCATGGCTTCGTCCGACAGCGAGCTCGCACCGGTTCTCGACAAGGACGGCGTACGCCTCACCGTCGACGAGGCCGTCGCCACGGTGACGCTGACCAATCCGGCCAAGCGCAACGCCCAATCTCCCGCGCTGTGGAGGGCGTTGACGGAGGCAGGTCGGCGTCTGCCGGGCAGCGTCCGCGTCGTGGTGCTGCGCGGTGAGGGCAAGTCCTTCTCCGCGGGCCTCGACCGGCAGGCGTTCACGCCCGAGGGCTTCGACGGCGAGCCCTCCTTCATCGACCTGGCACGGGGCGAGGACGGCGTTCTCGACGCCACCATCGCCGAGTACCAGGACGCGTTCGCCTGGTGGCGGCGGAGCGACCTCGTGTCCATCGCCGCCGTCCAGGGCCACGCCATCGGCGCGGGCTTCCAGCTCGCGCTCGCCTGCGACCTGCGGATCGCGGCGGACGACGTGCAGTTCGCCATGCGCGAGACCAGCCTCGGGCTCGTCCCCGACCTCACCGGCACACACCCGCTGGTGGGGCTCGTCGGCTATGCCCGCGCCCTGGAGATCTGCGCCACCGGACGCTTCGTCCACGCGGAGGAGGCCGAGCGCACCGGCCTCGCCAACCTCGTCGTGCCCGCGGACCAGCTCGACGCCGCCGCCACGGACCTCGCCGCCGCGCTCGTCGCCGCGCCGCGCGACGCCGTCATCGAGACCAAGGCGCTGCTGCAGGGTGCCGTGGGCCGCTCCTTCGAGGAGCAGCGCATCGCCGAGCGCGCCGCGCAGGGCCGCCGGCTGCGCGACCTCGCGGGGCTCGGCGACTGAGGACCGGTACGGACCGGTCCCCGCATCGGCCCACCGCCTCCGATTCCGCCTGTTTCCGCCCGTTTCAGCCCACCTCGGTGACCAGCACGGCCACCGAGGGGTGGTCCGGCAGGGCCGCGCCGACCGCCGCCCGGACCGCGAGCGCCACGTCCAGCGCGCGGTGACCGCGGTCCGTCGCCAGCTCCACGCGCGCGTGGCGGCGCGGCAGGCTGCCCGCCGCCGCGTGCTGTTCGATGTGCACGGCCCGGCCCAGGACCCCGGTCAGCCGGGCCACTCCCGGTACCGCGAGGACGGCCCGCGCCACACGCGCCTCGTCGCCGTCGGCGTCGCCGTCCGCATCCGCGTCGGTACCGGCCCCGGCGTCGGTGGTGCTGTCACCGGCCGCCTCCTCGGCGCGCACGTCCTCGGGGGGTACGGAGCCGGGGGCCGCGTCGGCTGCGTCCTTCTCGAGCAGCGCCGTCACCCGCAGGTCCACCTCCGCGACCACCAGGCCGACCTCCGCCGCCGTCGCCGAGAGGGCGGCGCGCAGCCGGTCCGCCGCCGGGGGCAGCGGCGCGGAGGCCGCTGCCGCGAACTCGGCGGTGATCCGCAGCGGCCCCGGCGGCAGCGCGCTCGGCGGTGCCGGCACCGCCGCCACGTACCGGCCCGCCGGATCGGCCGCCCCGATGCGGACCGTGCCGAGCCGTACTCCGGCGACCCGGTCAGCCATCTGGCGCAACGCGCCGTCCGCGGCCGATTCCGCCAGCCACGCGCCGTCCTCGGGGCCGCCGAGCGGCAGCACCCGGCCGAGCCCCAGCTGTCGGCGTACCGCCTGGGTCCATCCCTCGCCCGTCATGGCTCCACCCTGCCGCATCCCGGGCGCGCGGGCGCGGGAGCGCGCTTAATGTGAGCGGGAAAGCAGCCCCGCCCGACGGGGCCAGACCTCCGCGGATCTCCCTGCGGGCCTCCCCGTGGGGCTCCGACGGAGCAGTTCCCCTTTCGAAAGGAACGGGACGGCGATGACCGACACCGGACAGCGGAACCAGTCTCAGAGCCTGGCGAAGGACTCCCCGGACGACAGAGCGGCGAAGTCCGCGGCGGGACGGGGCGGCGGCGACCCCGCGAGCCGCGGCCGCACCACCATCGCGGACGGCGTCGTCGAGAAGATCGCCGGACTCGCCGCGCGTGACGTCGACGGCGTGCACGCGATGGGCGGCGGGCTCGCCCGGACCTTCGGGGCCGTGCGCGACCGGGTCCCCGGCGGCTCGAAGTCCGTCTCGCGCGGCGTGAAGGCCGAGGTCGGCGAGGTGCAGACCGCGCTCGACCTGGAGATCGTCGTCGAGTACGGCGTCTCGATCGCGGACGTCACCCAGGACGTGCGCGAAAGCGTGATCACGGCCGTCGAGCGCATGACCGGGCTCGAGGTCGTCGAGGTCAACATCGCGGTGAGCGATGTGAAACTGCCCGACGAGGACGATGACGACGAGCCTCAGGGACGCCTGCAGTAGGCCGTCCCGCCTAAGGAGCGCACGATGAGCATGGCCGTGATCGGCATGGTGGCCGGAATGGCCCTCGGCTTCGCCGGATACTTCGGTGGATTCGGGGCGTTCCTGCTGGTGGCCGCCTTGGGCGCCATCGGTTTCGTGGCCGGGCGGTTCCTGGACGGGGACCTGGAGCCCGGCGACTTCTTCCGCGGCCGCGACGACCGGCGGCGGTGAGCGGTGGCGGCACAGGTCGCGGCGGCGGAGCGCGGCGCGACCCGGATCGCCGACCGGGTCGTCGCCAAGATCGCCGCGCGGGCGGCGCGCGAGGCGGTGACCGCGGACGCGGTCCCGCCCGACGGGCCGCCGCCGCGCGCCACGGTCTCCGTCCGCCATGAGTCGGCCCGCATCCGCATCAGTCTGGAACTGGACTACCCCTGCGACATCGGCGGCCAGTGCGGCGCCGTGCGCCGCCATGTCGCCCAGCGGGTGAAGGCGTTGGCGGGAATGGACGTGCCCGAGGTGACCGTCCAGGTGGAGCGGCTGCACTCGGCGCAGGTACGCACCGCGGCACAGGGGAGGATCCGATGAGCGAATCCGCGGGCGGCGGCACCCGGCCGCTGCCGGTCGTCGACCAGACGCAGGACGACGAGCTCGACCAGTCGGCGTCCGCCCATCAGCCGCTGCCCACGCTCTCCGGCGACGAGGAGAAGGCGCCCCGCTTCCGGTCGCCCCGCCGGGTGCCCGCGGCCGTCGTCGCGCTGCTCGCGCTCGGCACCGCCGGCCTGCTCCTCTACGACGTCGTCGCCGTGCGCGCCGACCATCCGGCGATGCGCTGGCGCCGCGAGCTGGCCCGCCAGCTCGGCGAGCGCCACCTCGACGACACCGCCGTCCTCGCCGGCGCCGCGGTGGCCGCCGTCGCCGGGATCTGGCTCCTGGTGCTGGCCGTGACGCCCGGACAGCGCTCCGTGCTGCCGATGCGCCGCACCCACTCCGACGTACGCGCCGGACTGCACCGCGGCGCCGCCGCGATGGTGCTGCGCGACCGGGCGATGGACGTGCCCGGCGTGCAGTCCGTGCGGGTCCGCATGACGCGCTCCAAGGTGGACGTGCGCGCGGTGTCGCACTTCCGTGAACTCGACGACGTACGCGGAGACCTGGACGCCGTCCTCACCGACGGCATCCACGACCTGGGCCTCGCGCGTGCTCCCGGACTCGCGGTCCACGTGGCCCGGCCCGGCAGGAAGGGATGAACCGATGCTGAGCACGGTCAACCGCGTGGTCCTCGCCCTCGCCGGTCTTGCGCTGCTGGTCCTCGGCGGCTCGGTGCTCGCCGTCGGCCTCGGTGCGTCGCCGCCCTCGTGGTGGATCCACGACGGCAAGGGCGACGTGCTGCTCAGCGCCGCCGACCGGACGCGGTGGCGCGACGAGGGCTGGTTCTGGCCCGCGGTCGTCGCGGCCCTCGCGGTGTGCGTGCTGCTGGCGCTGTGGTGGCTCTCCGCCCAGCTGCGCACCCGCCGCCTCGCGGAGGTCCTGGTGGAGACCGGGGACGGCGAGGGCGCGCTGCTGCGCGGCCGCGCCATGGAGAACGTCCTGGCCGGTGAGGCGCAGGCGCTGGACGGCGTCGAGCGCGCCCAGGCCCGGCTGACCGGGCGGCGCAGCACGCCGCAGGCGCGCCTGGACCTCGTCCTCGAACCCCATGCCACGCCGTCCGACGCGCTGCGGCGGCTCTCCGCCCAGGCCCTCGCGCACGCCCGCGATTCGGCGGGCCTGGCGAGCCTGCCCGCCGAGGTGCGGCTGCGCGGGCTCAAGCACCGCGCCGAACGCGTGAGTTGAGCCCGCGCCCGCCGGCCTCGCGGGGACGTGCGGGACGTGACCGGCGCCGTCAGAAGCCGCTGCGCGACCCGCCGTCCACCGGCACCATGACCCCCGTCAGGTACGACGCGGCGGGCGACAGCAGGAACGCCGCGGTGCGGCCGAACTCGTCGGGCGTGCCGTAGCGCCGCAGCGGGATGCCCGCCTCGTTGGCCGCGCGGGTGGCCGCCGGGTCCGGGGAGAGCCCGTCGAGCTGGCGCATCCGGTCGGTGCCGATCCGGCCGGGCAGCACACCCACGACGCGGATGCCGCGCGGGCCGAGCTCGTCCGCGAGCGACTTGGCGAACCCGGCGAGCCCCGGGCGCAGCCCGTTGGAGATCGTCAGGCCCGCGATCGGCTCGTACACCGAACCCGAGAGCACGAAGCCGATGACGCCGCCCTCGCCGAGCTCGGCGGCCGCGGTCCTGGCGAGCCGCACCGCGCCGAGGAAGACCGACTCGAACGCCGCCTGCCACTGCTCGTCGGTGTTGTCGGCGACGAAGCCGGGGGCGGGTCCGCCGACGCTGATCAGCACGCCGTCGAAGCCGCCGAAGTGCTCGCGCGCCGCGGCGACCAGCGCGCCCGCGGCGGCCGGGTCGGCGTTGTCGGCGGCGACCCCCACCGCGTTCGTGCCGAGTTCGGCGGCCGCCTCGGCGACCGTCTTCTCGTCGCGGCCCGTGACCACGACCTTCGCGCCGTCCGCGACCAGGGCGCGGGCGGTGGCGTTGCCGAGGCCGCGGGTGGCGCCGGTGACTACGTAGACACGGTCCTTCAGTCCAAGATCCATGGTCCTATCCTCCCGCGTCCTCGCCGAAGAGCGCGAGGGCGGTGTTCACCAGTCCGATATGACTGAATGCCTGCGGGAAGTTGCCCAGCTGCCGGCCCGACACCGGGTCGTACTCCTCCGCCAGCAGCCCCACGTCGTTGCCGAGCGAGAGGAGGCGCTCGAAGAGGGCGCGCGCCTCCTTCGTGCGCCCGGTCATGTGCAGGGCGTCCGCCAGCCAGAACGAGCAGACGAGGAAGACGCCCTCCTGGCCGGGCAGGCCGTCGAGGGCGGTCTGGTCTGCGGTGTAGCGGCGCAGCAGTCCGTCGTGGCCGAGTTCGGCGTGCACCGCGTCGATGGTGCCGATGACGCGCGGGTCGTCCGGCGGCAGGAAGCCGACGCGCGGGATGAGCAGCAGGGCGGCGTCCAGCTCGGTGGAGCCGTAGGACTGGGTGAAGGTGTTGCGCGCCGGGTCGTAGCCGCGCTCGCAGACCTCGCGGTGCACCGCGTCCCGCAGGGTGCGCCAGCGCTCGACGTCCCCGCGCAGCCGCGGGTTCTCCTCCAGGGTGCGTACGGTGCGGTCGGCGGCGACCCACACCATGACCTTCGAGTGGACGAAGTGGCGGCCCGGCCCGCGCACCTCCCACAGGCCCTGGTCGGGTTCGCGCCACTTCTCGTGCAGGAACTCCAGCAGGGACAGCTGCAGGTTCCAGGCGTGTGCGGGGGTGGTGAGGCCCGCGCGGTGGGCGAGGGCCAGGGAGTCGACGACCTCGCCGTACACGTCGAGCTGCAGTTGTTCCACGGCTTCGTTGCCGATGCGCACCGGGGCGGAGTCCGCGTAGCCGGACAGCCAGCCGATCTCGGACTCCGGCAGCCGCCGTTCCCCGGCGAGCCCGTACACGATCTGCAGGTCGGCCGGGTTGCCCGCGACCGCGCGCAGCAGCCAGTCGCGCCAGGCCACGGCCTCCTGCTGGTAGCCGGCCGCGAGGAGGGCGCCCAGGGTGAGGGTGGAGTCGCGCAGCCAGCAGTAGCGGTAGTCCCAGTTGCGGACGCCGCCGGCCTCCTCGGGCAGTGAGGTGGTGGGGGCGGCGACGATGCCGCCGGTCGGCGCGTAGGTGAGGGCCTTGAGGGTGATGAGGGAGCGGACGACGGCGTCGCGGTGCGGCCCGTCGTAGCCGCAGCGGGCCGCCCAGGCGCGCCAGTCCGCAAGGCTCTCGCGCAGCGAGTCGTGGGGGTCGACGAGCGGGGGCCGCGGTTCGTGCGAGGGGTGCCAGGTCAGGACGAACGCGACCGTCTCGCCCTCCTCGACGGTGAACTCGGAGTGGGTGCCGAAGTCCTCCCCCCAGGTCCGCACGGCCGGTTCGCTGCGCAGCCACACCGAGTCGGGGCCCGCGACGGCGACGCGGTGACCGTCCCGCTTGCGCATCCACGGCACGACCGAGCCGTAGTCGAAGCGGAGCCGGAGCGTGCTGCGGACGGTGACGGTGCCCTTGAGGCCCTCGACGATGCGGACGACGTCCGGGGCGCGGTCGCGCTGCGGCATGAAGTCGGTGACGCGCACGGAGCCGTCCGGGGTGTCCCACTCCGAGTCGAGGACGAGCGAGTCGGGGCGGTAGGCGCGCCGGGTGCAGGCGCCGGCGTCCTTGGGGGCGATCCGCCAGTGGCCGTTCTCCTCGTCGCCGAGCAGCGCGGCGAAGCAGGCCGCCGAGTCGAAGCGGGGCAGGCAGAGCCAGTCCATGGAGCCGTCCCTGCCGATCAGGGCGGCGGTCTGGTGGTCGCCGATGAGCGCGCGGTCCTCGATCGGCACGAGACCCTCGAGGGACGTGGGGGCTGCGGCGGGAGCGGGCTCCTCGCGGGGACGGGAGCCATCGCCGGGCCGGGATTTCTCGCCGGGGCGGGAGTCCTCGGCGGGCGCGGAATCTTCGGTGGGCGCGGAATCTTCATTGCGACGGGGCACGGATGAACGGGTTCCCGGGGACCGGGGCCGCCAATCGGCCGAGTCCGTGGCCGCGGTGACCGGAAGGCGCCGCGGGGCCGGGGGAGTCCGGGGACGGTGGCCGTCCGGGGGCGGGAGGAGCCGGTGGGGCTAGACGCCCGCCGTGGCCGTCTCCGGGGCGGGCGCCTCGGCCGCCGCCGCGCGGTCGCGCCGCTCCCTGCGGACCAGGACCACCCAGCCGACCGGGACGCCCGCGGCGAACAGCCACCACTGGACCGCGTACGCCATGTGCGGGCCGATGCCGCTGTGGTCGGGCTCGCCGATCAGCTCGGGGGAGCCGTCGCGCGACTCGGGGGAGGTCTGCTCGACATAGCCGCCGAGGACCTGCTTGCCGAGGCTGTCGGCCTGCTGGCCGCTGCTGATCAGCATGATCTGACGGTCCGGCAGGCCGCGGACGTCCTTGATGCCGCTGGCCGCGGACGTCTCGTCGGCCATCAGGCGCCCGGTGACGGTGACCTTGCCGCCGGGCGGCCGGGGGACCTTCGGGAAGGCGGTCTGCGGGCCGTCGGCCGGGATCCAGCCGCGGTTGACGAGCAGCACCTTGCCGTCGTCGAGGACGAACGGCGTCAGGACGTGGAAGCCGACCTCGTCGTCGGAGTTGGTGCGCCGCCGCACGACGACCTCGTGCCGCGGGTCGAACGTCCCCTGGGCGCTCACCCGGCGGTACAGGTCCCGCTGCGGCACCTCGTGGCCGGGCGAGGTGAGCTTCTCGGCCGGCACCGGGTCGGCGGCCAGCGCGTCGGTGATCCGCTGGTTCTGCGCGACACGGTGTTCATGGCGGTGCAGCTGCCAGAAACCCAGCTCGACCATCACGGGGATGAGAACGAGGGCGATGAGGGTGAGGATCACCCACTGCCGGGACAACAGGAAGCGGTACACGGCAAAGACGGTACCCCGGGGTGTATCGGACCCCGTCGGGCGGGTCCCGCGGAGGGCGGGAACCGGCCGGTCCGGGTGCGGCACCGGCGGTCCGGGTGCGGCACCGGCCGGTCCGGGCGCGGCAGCGGGTCGGTCCCGCGCCCGGTCCGGCCCCGCCGTCACACCTTGTCGACGATGCCCACCCGCCCCTCCGCGCGCGAGCAGTGGGCGCCGCAGTACCAGTGGCCCTCCACCTCGACGCCCTGGCCGATGATGCGGCACCGGCAGTGCTCGCAGATGGGCGCCATGCGGTGGATGGCGCAGGAGAAGCAGTCGAAGACGTGCACTGCTCCCTGGGCATGGACCTCGAAGGACATGCCGTAGTCGTTTCCGCAGACCTCGCAACGTGCCATGCGCCACAGGGTGGGACGGCGCGGCGGTGCGGGGCGAGGGGGCGGCGGGCGAGTCGTGCGGCAATCACCCGTCTGACGCCGGGGGACCCGCCCCGCCGTTGAACACCTGTGCGGTTACGCCTCCGTGGCGGGCGCCACGTCCTGGAGGAGCTGGCCGAACGCCGCCTCGTCGATCACCGGCGTGCCGAAGGCGCGGGCCTTCACGGTCTTGGACGTGCCGGAGTCCGGGTCGTTCGTCACGAGCAGGCTGGTGAGCCGGGACACACTCGTCGCGATGTGCAGCCCGGCCTCCACGGCCCGGTCCTCCAGCAGTTCGCGCTCCACCGAGGTGTCCCCGGAGAACGCGACCCGCATGCCCTGCTTGAGTGCTTTGCCCGGTTCGTAGCGCCCCGGGTTCGGGTACGGGCACGGCTGGCGCTTGCGCGCGGCACGCCATGTGCCGGGGCGGTACGAGGAGGAGGGCGCCGGGCCCGTCGCCTGGCGGCCGATGCGGGGCGCCCCGTCCGCCCACTCGGTCAGCGGGCGGCACTCCAGGAGCGGCAGCCGGACATTGCCGCCGGCCGCGGCCTCGAGGCTGGGGCGGAACGCCTCGGCGAGCACGCGCGCGTCGTCCAGCGCGTTGTGCGCGTGGCGCTGCTCGACGCCGAAGTGCGCGGCCAGGGACTCCAGCTTGTGGTTGGGCAGCGGCAGCGCGAGCTCCTTGGAGAGCGCGATGGTGCACAGCCGCTGGCGGACGGGGGCGGTGCGCTCCGCGCGCGCGTACTCCCTGGCGATCATCGACCAGTCGAAGACGGCGTTGTGCGCGACCAGGACGCGGCCGTCCAGGCGGCTGGAGAACTCCTCGGCGATGTCCCCGAACAGCGGGGCGTCCGCGAGCATGGCGCTGGTGAGGCCGTGGATCCAGACCGGTCCGGGGTCGCGCTGGGGGTTGACCAGCGTGTACCAGTGGTCCTCGATCTCGCCCCGGGCGTCCACCCGGTAGACGGCGGCCGACACTATGCGGTCGTCGCGGGCCAGGCCGGTGGTCTCCACGTCGACGACCGCGTACCCCGTTGGATACGCGGCCGGCCAGGGGGCTGCGGACGCTGCGGTCGTGCGGTCTTCGAGCATGGTTCATGAGGATACGGGCCGCGACCGACAGTCACGTCCCCGGTCCGATGAGCCCGGCCACCAGAGCCCGCACCGAGGTGGCGAACAACGCCTGGGGGTCGACCGGTCCGGCCAGCGCGCGGGCGAGCGGCGCGTCCTGCTCCGCCGCCTGCGCCGTCCACAGCTCCTCCTCGCCGGGGCGCTGCGCGGGGGCGCGGGCGCGGTTGCGCTCGACCAGGACATGGCCGACGACGTGCAGCTGGACGATGCGCACGGCCTCGGCGGCGCGGGCGCCGCGCAGGCCCGCCGCGTGGACCTCGTGCACGAGGGTGCGCTGGGCGGGCAGGAACATCCGTTCCGTCAGGCCCCGTTCGTGGACCATCGCGACCAGGTGCGGGTGGTCGAGGAGCTGGTGGCGCAGGGCGCGGGCCACCGAGGCGACGCGCTGGGCGGGGGTGCGGCCGGTGGCGCGGATCTCGCCGAGATCGGCCAGGGTGCGCTCGACGAGGGCGTCCAGGAGCGACTCGCGGTTGCCGACGTGCCAGTAGATGGAGGTGACGGCGGTGCCGAGCTCGGCGGCGAGCGCCCGCATCGTCAGCGCCTCCGGGCCGTGCAGCTTGACCAGGCGCGCGGCGGTGTCCAGGACCTGCTCCCGGTCCAGGTGCGCACGGGACTCCCCGGCCGCGCCGCCCCGCTCCCGCGCGGCCTTCCGCGTCCGATCGCGCTGTGTCTCTTTACCCTTCACGAGACCTGTTGTAACTGTGTTACAGAACCGCCGCAAGTCCCGGCCGCGGGCCCGATTCCGCGCTGACGAAAGGTGGTACGACATGGCACGCATCCGCTACGGAGCGCGCAGCGAGGCGGAGATCGCCGCCGCGCGCACCGCGAGTTCCAAGCTCCCCGACATCTGGTCCACGGGCGTGGTGGCCGTCTGGGAGAGCGACCCCGACGCGGTCGCGGCGGTCCTGCCGCCGCCGCTGAAGCCCACCGGGCGCCCGCTGGTGCGGGTGAACATCAGCACGGTGGACCTGCCCGGCTACCCGCTGGGCGCCGGCTCGGTCGCCGTCGCCGCCGAGCACGCCGGGGTGGCGGGCTGGTATCCGCTGGTGATGCCGATGACGCACGAGCGGGCGCTGATCGGCGGGCGCGAGGTCTTCGGCGAGCCGAAGAAGCTCGGCGAGGTGCAGGTCACCCGCGACGGCCTGGTGGTACGGGCCCACCTGGCGCGGCACGGCATCGCGTTCGTCGAGGTGCGCGGCGCGGTCAGCGGCCCCCTGCCGCTGCCGGAACCCACCCGGAAGACCGACTTCTACTTCAAGTTCCTGCCCGCGGTGGACGGTTCGGGCTTCGACGCGGACCCGGTGCTCGTGCACTGCGTGCGCAACGAGAAGATCCGCAAGCTGGAGGCCGTCACCGGCGACGTCGTGCTGCGCGAGTCGATGTACGACCCGGTGGCCGACCTGCCGGTGCGCTCCCTCGTCGAGATCACCCTCGGCGAGAAGACCACCGACCAGCAGGGCCGCGTCGTCGAGCGGGTCAGCGCGCAGGCCCTGCTGCCCTACATCCACCAGCGCTACGACGACCCCGCCCAGATCCTCGACGGACCGCCCGAGGGGAGCGTCTGAGATGGAGCTGCGGGCAGGACAGGTCGCCGTGGTCACCGGCGCGGCGAGCGGCATCGGGCTCGCCATGGCGCGGCGGTTCGCGGCGGAGGGCCTGAAGGTGGTCCTCGCCGACGTCGAGGAGAGCGCCCTGGAGAAGGCCGCCGCCGCCCTGCGCGAGGACGGCGCCACGGCCCACGCGCGCGTGGTCGACGTCGGCTCGCGCGAACAGGTGCTCGCCCTCGCCGACGAGACGTACGAGAAGTTCGGCGCCGTCCACGTGCTGTGCAACAACGCGGGCGTCGGCTCGGGCGCCGAGGGCCGCATGTGGGAGCACGACCCGAACGACTGGAAGTGGGCCTTCGAGGTCAACGTCTGGGGCGTCTTCCACGGCATCCAGGCCTTCGTGCCCCGCATGATCGACGGCGGCGAGCCGGGGCACGTGGTCAACACCTCCTCCGCGGACGGCGGCATCGCGCCGCTGCCCACCGCCTCGGTGTACGCGGTCACCAAGGCCGCCGTGGTGACGATGACCGAGTCGCTGTACGCCCACCTCAAGGCCGCCCACGCGCGCGTGGGCGCCTCCGTGCTCTTCCCCGGACCCCACATGCTGCGCACCGGCCTGTGGGAGTCGCACCGCAACCGCCCCGACCGCTACGCCAAGTCCCGCCCCCGCAAGACCCCTTACCGCAGCCTCGACCAGTGGGAGGCCGCGATGAAGGAGGCGGGCCAGGAGGTGACGTTCACCCCCGTCGAGCAGGTCGCGGACTTCGTCGCGGAGGGTATCGCGGCCGGCCGCTTCTGGCTGCTCCCGCCGAGCGGGCACAGCGACGGGTAGATCAGGGCGCGCTCGCAGTCCATGCTCGACCGCGCCGACCCGGCGTACCTGGAAAGCTTCATCCTGGACTGAGGGCTTCGTCCGGGACCGACTGAGGGACGTGTGATGACGGCTCAGCAGAACGACCCGTACCTGATCATCTCCTCCGACTGCCACGCCGGTCTCCCCACCGAGGAGTACCGGCCCTACCTCGACAGCCGCTTCCACCGGGAGTTCGACCGGTTCCTCGGCGAGCGCGACGCCCGCCGCGAGGAGGCCACCCGGCTCGGCATCCGCAACGACGCCTTCGCCGCCAAGTGGTTCCAGGACAACGAGGAGGGCCTGCGCGGCGGCTGGGAGACCGCGCAGCGCCTGAAGGAACTCGACGGCGACGGCGTGGCCGCCGAGGTCGTCTTCCCCGACGCGGACGCCGTCGACAGCCAGACCGCCGCCCCCTTCGGGGTGGGCCTCGGCCTCTCCGGCGACCAGGACCCCGAGCTCGGCATGGCGGGCGCCCAGGCGCACAACCGCTGGCTCGCCGACTTCGTGTCCGAACACCCCGAACGGCACTGCGGCGTCGCCCTGCTGCCCGTCACCGGCGAGGTCGACCGGGTCGTCGCCGAGGTGCACCGCGCCAAGGAGTCGGGGCTCGGCGCACTGATGATCCCCTCCATGTGGGTCGACAAGGCGCCCTACCACGACCGGCGTTACGACCCCGTGTGGGCGGCCGCCGCCGAGTGCGCGATGCCCGTGCTCACGCACTCCGGCGCGGCGCCCCGCCACGAGTACGGCGACCACCTCGGGATCTACGTCTCCGAAGTGACCTGGTGGCCCGCCCGGCCGCTGTGGTTCCTGCTCTGGTCCGGTGCCTTCGAGCGCCACCCGGGGCTCAGGTTCGGTGTCGCGGAGTCCGGCTGCTGGTGGCTGCCGAACCTGCTGTGGTTCATGGACCGCCTCTACCTGGGCGCGCACGGCGGCAAGAAGCTCTCCCCCTTCGCGGAGCTGAAGCGCCCGCCGCACGAGTACCTCGACCGGCAGATCTTCGTCTGCGCCACCAACACCAAGCGCCGCGAGCTCGCCCAGCGCTACGAGATCGGCGTCGACAACATCCTCTGGGGCAGCGACTTCCCGCACCCCGAGGGCACCTGGCCCGACACCCGGGGCTGGCTGCGGAAGACGTTCCACGACATCCCGGTGGCGGAGACCCGCCGCATGCTGGGCCTCGCCGCCGCGGAGGTCTTCGGCTTCGACACGCAGAAGCTGGCCCCGCTGGCCCGCCGCATCGGCCCGACCCCCGCCGACCTGGGCCAGGACCCGGGCGAAGCGGGCCAGGCCGCCGTCGAGGCCTCCTGGGCGCGCTCGCGCGACGTGGGCCGCCACTGGCTGACCGACCACGACTTCCCGGTACTGGGGGCCGACACATGAGCACACAGCGCACCACCGAGGACCGCTACACGGTGATCTCCGCGGACTGCCACGCGGGCGCCGACCTCCTGGACTACCGGCCCTACCTGGAGTCCCGCCACCACGACGCGTTCGACACCTGGGCGGCCACCTACGTCAACCCGTACGAGGACCTCCTCGCGGACACCGCCGACCGCAACTGGAACTCCGGGCGCCGCCTCGCCGAGCTGGAGGCGGACGGCATCGTCGCCGAGGTCGTCTTCCCCAACACCATCCCGCCGTTCTTCCCCACGGCGTCCCTGATGGCCCCGGCCCCCACCCGCGAGGAGTTCGAGCAGCGCTGGGCGGGCCTGCGCGCCCACAACCGCTGGCTCGCGGACTTCTGCGCCGCCGCCCCCGGGCGCAGGGCCGGCGTCTTCCAGATCCTCCTGAACGACGTCGGCCTGGCCGTCGAGGAGATCCGCCGCTCGGTGGCGGCGGGCCTGACCGGCGGCCTCATGCTGCCCGGCACACCGCCCGGTTCGGGCCTGCCCGAGCTCTACTCGGCGGCGTACGACCCGATCTGGTCGGTCTGCGCGGAGCTCGGCGTCCCGGTCAACCACCACGCCGGATCGGCCTCGCCGCCGCTGGGCGAGGAGCCCGCCGCGCGCGCGGTGTTCATGGTCGAGACGACGTGGTTCTCGCACCGGGCGCTGTGGCACCTCGTCTTCGGCGGCGCCTTCCGCCGCCACCCGGACCTCAAGCTGGTCCTCACCGAACAGGGCTCGGGGTGGGTACCCGGCGTGCTCGACATGCTGGACTACTACCACGGGCGACTCGTCGCCGCGGCCACCAGGGCGGACACGGCCGAGTCCAAGTTCGGTGCGGGCCTGGCCGATTCGATGGGCAAGGGCCCCTCCCAGGTGTGGCGCGAGAACTGCTTCGTGGGCGCCAGCTTCATGCGCCCGCACGAGGCGGCGCTGCGCGACCGCATCGGCCTCGACAAGATCATGTGGGGCAGCGACTACCCGCACGACGAAGGCACCCACCCCTACTCGCGCGAAGGCCTGCGGATGGCCTACGCGGGCCTGCCCCGGGACGAGATCGCGGCCATGGTCGGCGGCAACGCCGCCCGCGTCTACGGCTTCGACCTGGCCCGGCTCGACGCCGTCGCCGCGCGCGTGGGACCCACCGTCCAGGAACTGGACGAACCCCTCAAGGAGCCGCCCGGCGACGCGACGAGCCCGGTGTTCGCCTCCGGCGGGTCGGTGCGCGTCTGGTGAGCACGCCACCCCCCGGAGGGTGACCGCGCGGCGGACCGGGGCGGCGCCGGTGGCCGGTGCCGCCCCGGAGCCCTGTGGGATCCTGGCCCCTACCGGGCTCGGTTCGACAGGAGGCGCGCGGCCATGGGGGAGAGCAAGCGGGCACTGATCGTCGCCGTGCCGCGCTACGAACTGGAGGAGGAATTCCCGGACTTGACCGCCGCCGTCCACCACGACGCGGAACTCCTCGGCGCGGCCCTCGAATCCTCCGGATACAGCGTCGAGATCCTCGGCCTCACCCCCGACCGCCCCGCCCAGCGCTCCCGCATCCGCAGCGCGATCAGCCGGATCTGCTGCACCGCGCCGGAGGACGGCACCGTCGTCGTGCACTTCACCGGACACGGCCTCTCCGTCGGCGGCGCCGACCATCTGGTGCCCGCCGACGCCCAGTTGAGCTGGGCCGTGGACCCGCCCGAGGTCGCCCTCGACAGCCTCATCGACCTCGACCTGGCCTCGCTGCTCCAGGGCTGCCGGGCCGGCACCGTGCTGCTCACCGTCGACGCCTGCCGCGATCCGGCGGGCCCGGACGGCGCCTCGCACGGCGGCGGCGCCGCGACCAACTTCCCCGCGTGGCGCGACCGCGTCGCCGTCCTCTTCGGCTGCGGACCCGGCCAGACCTGCGGCTCCGACGACGAACAGGGCAGCCACTTCACCCGCGCGCTCGCCGAGGCCCTCGACGCCGACTCCCCGCCGCGCACCGTGGGCGAGGTCATCGCCCACACGACCGCCCGGACCACCGAACTGGCCCGCGCCGCCCGGCACGAACAGACCCCCACCCCGCACTACGCGCCCGCCGGCCCCGACGCCATCGCCCCGGTGCTCCTGTGCACCGGACGCACGCTCCAGGAATCCTGGTCGACGGCCGTGCGCGACCCCGAGCTCTGGGCGGCCGTCCGCTGCGACGACGACCGCCGCGCCCCCATCCAGCAGGCCCTCGTCGACCTCACCCGGCAGTGCGCGCGCTGGTACGCCACCGCGCTGACCGGCGTGCAGGACCCCTGGGCGGACGACGACTACCCCGTACGGGTCCTCACCAAGGGCCTGCGCCCCCTGCTCGCACCCTCCCGCACCCAGGGCGGCCCGCTCCTGGACGCGGGCGAGTTCGCCGTCCTCGCGGCCGCGCCCTTCGTCCGCGAGGCGCTGTACGCCCTCGGGGTCAAGGCGGCGGCCGCGGCCGGTGCCTTCCGGCTCGAACCGGCCGGAGCGCACTCCGGCGCCCGCACCGAACGGGTCGACCTGGAGCACACCTTCGCCGCCCACGCCCTGATCTGGCGCAAGGGCCGCGAACTGGCCGCGCGCGGCCGGGCGCAGGAGGCCCACGCCGTCGCCGCCTGGCTCATGCACCGGCACGTCCGCGGCCGCGAGGACCTGTGGGACGAGGCGTACGCCCAGCAGCTCCTCGCCCCGCTCGCCACGGCCCTCATCGGCGACGGCGCCCCCACCCAGCGGGTGCAGGAGCTCACCGACGAACTCATCCGCGTGTGCCGCCAGACCGGCGTCGTGCCCGCCCGGTCCTACGACGACGAGCCCGAACCGCCCTTCCGGCTGCACGAGTTGGTGCGCACCGGCGCCCCCGGGACCTCCGAGGTCACCGAGGCCTGGCGCCCCCGCGAGCTGTCCTGGCTGATCGCCGTCGCGGGACTGCTCGGCGGGGACCTGCGGGAACTGCCCGGCGTCCTCGTCGACAACATCGGCGTCGCCGACGGCCTCGTCCCGCACCAGGCCGTCGCGAGCGTCCGGGAGCTGCGCTGGGTCAGGGACCGCTACGCCCGGACCCTCGACCTCGACCTCCCCTGCCCCCACCCCGCGGTGCACGCGGGGCTGGAGGCGCTGACCGGCTGGACCGACGACGCCGTGCTGCGCATCAGACGGCACCTGGGCCGGACCGCGCCCGACGGCCTCCTCGCCCATCTGCCCGAGCGGGTCACCTGCGGCGGCCTGCGCCCCCAGTACGACGCCCGCACGAAGGGCGACGCCTACGGAGTGCCCCTGATGCGCTTCGGCCTCGCCGAGGACGAGATGCGCGAACTCCTCATGGGCACCCAGCTCTACGGCGACCGCAACCTCGCCCTGCGCGAGCTCTACCAGAACGCCCTGGACGCCTGCCGCTACCGCCAGGCGCGGCTGCGCTACGGCAAGGCGGGCAAGGGCATCCCGTACACCTGGACGGGCGAGATCGTCTTCCGGCAGGGCACGGACGGCGAGGGCCGCGCCTACGTGGAGTGCGAGGACAACGGCGTCGGCATGGGGCGCGACACCCTGCGCGGCACGTTCTCGCGCGCGGGACGGCGCTTCGAGCAGTCCCGCGAGTACCGCAGGGAACAGGCCCGCTGGCGGCGCGTCGACGACGACCTGCGCATCTACCCCAACAGCCGCTTCGGGGTGGGCGTCTTCAGCTACTTCATGCTGGCCGACGAGATCAGCATCTCCACCCGCGCCACGGACGAGTACGGCCGCGCGCGCTCGGGCCGCGGACTGCGGGTGGACATCGCGTCCAGCGGCAGCCTCTTCCGCATCGGCGAGCGCGACGAGTCCCGGCCCGGCGGGGGCACCCGCGTCCGGCTCCACCTCCAGGGCGACCCGGTCGACGTGGCGAAGGAACTCGGCGCGCTGGTCTGGCGCTCCGACTTCGCGCTGCGCGTCGAGCGGGACGGCGAGACGGTCCGGGAGTGGGTGCCGGACACGCTCTACTACGAGGGCGACGCGAGCCGCGCGGCGCGGGCCTCCCGGGACCTGTGGTGGGTGCCGGGGCCGGGCCGGCTGCTGGCGGACGGGGTGCTGGTGGCGGAGCCGCCGGGCGAGGAGGGCGAGGCGGGGGAGGCGGGGGAGTCGACGTTGCCCGTCTGGAAGGCCGGGGCCCTGGAGGAGCCGGTCGGGGGCTGGCGCAGAGGCTTTCCCGCGGGCTGCGTGATGGACCTGCGCGAGGCGCACGCCCCCGACATCAGCACCAGCCGGACGAAGGTCTTCGCCTACGACCAGGCGTGGGCGGCGCGGCAGATCCTGGACGCCTGCGCGGACTTCGAGCCGCCCGCGTGGTTCGGCCTGGAGTGGCTCTGGGACCTCGCGCTGTGGCTGCCGGAAGGGGCGGCCCGGCTGACGGAGCGGCTGCTCGCCGCCGACGCGCAGGTCACCAGCGGGCTCGCCTGGGACCGGACCGTGATCCCCTTCCGGCGGGTCGGATTCTTCCCCGGTGACCCCGACCTCGCCGGGGAGCGGGGCAGCAGGGTCTACCACTACGTTCCCTCGCTGGGCCCGGCCTTCGAGGCGTGGCGGTCCGCGATCCTGCGGGACGCCCGGATCCCGTTGCGGAGTCGGGGCACGGATCTGGCCGTCCCCGACTCGGTGGAGGGATACCCCCTGCCGCAGGGCTGGGAAGCGCGTGTGGTGGCGCGCGGGGGAGACTCGATGGGAACCCTGTTGCGGGCGGCACTCTCCGTGGCCGACGAGGCCTGCAGCGTGGGGTGGCTGCTCGGCCACGTGCGGCGGCACGCCATCACCGGGGTCACGGTTCCGGAGGTGCCCGACCTCGACACGGCCCATGCCACGGAGCTGGACGCGGTGGACCGCGGGCTGCTGTGCGGCAGAAGCGCCTACGACGGGATGCTCCGGCACTGGCGACTGCCGACGTACGGCCGGCTCCCCCTGATGTCCGTCCTGCGGAGCCTCTCGCTGGAAGCAGGGCTACCGGTGGCCGAGGCGCTGGGACGGGCACGCCGGTTCGCCGACGTCGGCCTGTGGATCGAATCGTTCCGGCCCGTCGCGGACATCGACCCGGACCACGTGGCCACCGCCGAGGAACTGCAAGCCCTGTCCTGGCATCCCCGGCTCGCCGGACCGAAGAAGACCGACATGGTCGGTCCGCGACCGTCCGACGGCTTCTACGCGGACACCCTCCGGCGCTACGCCTGGTGGGGGTTGCCCGAGCTGCCCGCCGTGACGTGCCGGCCGGCCGTCGCGGAGGCGAGTGCCGCCGCCGAGCCGGGCGAGGAGGAAGCACGCGAGTTCAGCCGTCACTTCACCCGCGCCGATGTCGACTCCGACCTGTCGCTCGTCCAGGTGGCCCTCGCCTCGGGCGCGTTGTCGCTCACCTTCGCCGAGGTCGTGGACCGCTTCGCCGGGGTCATCGCGTGGCGCCGCCTGCGCGTTCCCGAACTCGGCGTGCTCGCGGGCCGCATCGCGAGCCGTCTCGAGTGCGGACTCCTCCAGAACCCGGAGAGCAGGTATTACGACCCGGGCTCCCGGGGGACCCCCGCGAAGCTGCTGGACACCGCTCTCGCCGTGCAGGCCGTACAGGCCGACGTGGCGGAGATCCGCGCGACCCTGACGGAGCTCGCGGCCGTGGGCCTGGTCCACGCATCGGCGCCCGGACTCGTCGACAGCTGGCGGAGCCTGTCGGCCGGCGACGTACAGGTACTGCCGACCGAGCGGACCGGCCGAGGACTCCTCGACCGAGTGGAGGGCGGCCCCTTCTGGTCGGATGCCGAGCAGAAAGGCTTCGACGCCCCCTACGCGATGGTCGCCTCGGCCGTCTCCGCCAATCCCCTCGGCGTGGTCTGCGGCCGGCTCGCCGAACTCGGCCCCCTGACCGGCCACCCGGTCTCTCCGTCCCTGCGGCTCCCCGCCGAACTCGCCGGCGCGCGCCCCTCCGGGCAGGACGCCAAGGCCTGCTGTCTGATGGGCAAGGACGGTGTGGTCTGGCGCCAGGAGCCGGGCGTGGACGTCCTCGTCGCGCACGCGCGCGAGCGTGACAGCACACTGGGCGAGAGCCTGAGCACGCTCAGCCGCTACGCCCCCATCGGCGGCCCCTGGACGGACATCACCGAGGGCGACCAGGCCTGGCGCGAGCACCGGCCCACCGCGCACGACAGCGCGATGTTCTCCGCCGACCTGATCGGCGACCGCCCCGTCACCCCCCTGGACCTGCTGCGCGTCGCGGGCCGCTTCGGCCGGCCCCTGGACCGGACCTGGGACCACCTCGCCCTGTACCGGCCCTTCGGCGTCGAACTGACCATGCAGAGGCCGCAGGTGGACGCCGTACCGGCCTGGGAGGACCTGATCCTGCTCACCGAGCGGTACACCGGCCGCGCCCCCGCGCTCGCCGGACCGGTGAGTGCCGAGCGGATCGCGGTCCTCGCGCGCGAGGTCGACCGCCCCACCGCGTGGGTGCGGGACCGACTCGCCCTGTACGCACCGCTGTTCGGCCTCACCCTGCCGGCCGACTGTCCCGCCGAGCCCGCCCCGCTGCCGCGCGCACTGCCGTACCGGCACGGCGCGGACTGACCCTTCCGGAAGGCCCGTATGCCCGATCACCAGCCGACCCCCTTCCAGGAGACGGAAGTCCGGCCCGACGCCTCCACCGTGGTGCGGCGGTCCGCCGACGGCCGCTGGTACACCGTGACCGGCGACTGCCCGACCTGCCGGGCCGGCACCGTGTTCCGGGTCGCCCACGGGGTGCTCGGCCCGGCCAAGGGAGGCCGGCGCCGCACCCGGCCCGCACCCCTCGCCGGTCCGATCACCGTCGTCTGCCAGTGCGGCTACCCGCACCCCGAGCGCCCGCCCGAGTCGCCCGACTCCGGGTGCGGTGCCTTCTGGGACGTGCCGGTGCCGCCCGCGCAGGGCGGTGCCGCCCCGTGACCGACCTCGCCAAGAAGCGGTTCGCGCAGCTCGGCCAGCAGCTCCAGAGCGACCAGCTCGGCGCCGTCCGGCGGCAGGCCGAGGGGTGGCGCAACGGCCTCGCCGGACTCACCGGCCTGGTCGGCGCCGTGTTCGTGCTCAAGGGGCGCGAGAGCGTCGCCGGAATGCCGGACCTCTGGCGCTGGACCACGGCGGGCCTGCTCGTGGCCGCCTTCGCCCTGCTCCTGTCCGGCGCGCTGCTCGCGGTGCGCGCCGCGCACGGCGAGCTGGGCCGGCAGACCTGGCTGAGCGGCGACGAGCTCTTCTCCGCCGTCCTCGACGAGGTCGAGCGGACCCAGGACGCGCTGGTCGCCGCCCGCCGGTGCTCGGTCGCGGGCCTGTGCGCGATCGTCGCCGCGCTGGCGGTCAGCTGGGTCGTGCCGGTCGACGCGGGCGGGGGGAAGCCCGCCGGGCGCGCGCCCGCCGGGGTGTCCCACGTCCTGGTGACCACGGGGAAGGGCACCGTCTGCGGGGAACTGGTGGTGAGCGACGCCCGGGGCGTGACGATCAGGGTGCCGGGCGGCGGCGGGCCGGTCCGCAGGACCGTCGCCCCGGACGAGGTCCGCTCGCTGGTCCCCGTACGCCACTGCTGAGCTGCCCTCCTCCGGCGACGGCGTGCCAGTGGTGGCCGGACGTGCCCCGGTGAGATCCTCCCCGGATGAGTGAGCGGACGACAGGACGCGCCGACGGGCCCTCCGGTGGCGCGGCGCACGCGGATACGACGCACGCGGACACGACGCACGCGGAGGCGCACGGCGGGGCCCTCGGCGCCCGGCTCAACTGGCTGCGGGCCGCCGTCCTCGGGGCCAACGACGGCATCGTGTCCACCGCGGGACTCGTCGTCGGCGTCGCGGGCGCCACCGACGACCGCGGCGCGCTGCTGACGGCGGGCCTCGCCGGGCTGCTCGCCGGATCGCTGTCCATGGCCGCGGGCGAGTACGTCTCGGTGTCCACGCAGCGCGACTCGGAGAAGGCCGCGCTGGCCCTGGAGAAGCGCGAGCTGCGTGAGCGGCCCGAGGCCGAACTCGCCGAGCTGGCCGACCTCCTGGCGGCGCGCGGCCTCAGCCCTGAGGTGGCCCGCGAGGCCGCCGAGCAGCTCACCGAGCGGGATGCGCTGCGCGCCCACGCGCGCGTGGAGCTCGGCATCGACCCGGACGAGCTGACCAACCCCTGGCACGCCGCCTGGGCGAGCTTCGTGGCGTTCACCGTGGGCGCGCTCCTGCCGCTGCTCGCGATCGTGCTGCCGCCCGCCGGCTGGCGTCTCGGCGTCACCGTCGGCTCCGTCCTGGCCGCGCTCGCCCTCACCGGCTGGAGCAGCGCCCGCCTCGGCGCGGCCGACGTGCGCCGCGCCGTGCTGCGCAACGTCGGGGGCGGGGCGCTCGCCATGGCGGTGACGTACGGCGCGGGGGCGCTGCTCGGGGCGGCCGGGGTGTGAGCCCGTGATCGCGTGGTTTGCCGGGCGGCTTTGGTGAGGATCACCAACAACTCGTCCCGTACCGTCGGTAATACTTGTCGGTAACAACCCCTAGTCGCGGACGAAGAGCCGTTCTACGGTGCACGCATGTCCCCGAACCTGCCCGATGTCGTGCTGTGGTCCATCCCGGCCTTCGTGCTGCTCACCGTCGTCGAGATCGTGAGCCACCGGATCCATCCGGACGACGACGCCGCGGGATACGAGACCAAGGACGCCGCCACCAGCGTCACCATGGGGCTCGGCAGCCTCGCCTTCGACTTCCTGTGGAAGATCCCGATCGTCGCGATCTACTCGGGCGTCTACGCGCTGACCCCGCTGCGCGTGCCCGTCCTGTGGTGGACGGTCCCGCTGATGCTGCTGGCCCAGGACTTCTTCTACTACTGGTCGCACCGGGGCCACCACGTCATCCGGATCCTGTGGGCCTGCCACGTCGTGCACCACTCCAGCCGCAAGTTCAACCTCACCACCGCGCTGCGCCAGCCCTGGACGAGCCTGACGGTGTGGCCGTTCTACCTGCCGCTCATCGCCTGCGGCGTCCACCCGGCGGCGCTCGCGTTCTGCTCGTCGGCCAACCTGGTCTACCAGTTCTGGATCCACACCGAGCGCATCGGGAAACTGCCCCGCCCCGTCGAGTACGTCTTCAACACGCCCTCGCACCACCGCGTGCACCACGCGTCCCAAGGCGGCTACCTGGACCGCAACTTCGGCGGCATCCTGATCATCTGGGACCGCATGTTCGGCTCCTGGGTCGCCGAGACCGACCGCCCCGTGTACGGCCTGACGAAGAACATCGACACCTTCAACCCGCTGCGCGTGGCGACCCACGAGTACGCCGCCATCGCCAGGGACCTGAAGGCGGCCACCAGTTGGCGCGAGCGGGCCGGACGGATCTTCGGCGGCCCCGGATGGCAGCCGCAGGCCCTCGTGGCGGCCCAGGCGGCTCAGGCGGCCGAAGCGGCCCAGGTGGCCGCGGCAGCACGAGCCGCCGCGGAAGCCACCGCCACGGCCCCGCAGACCCCTTCCGCCGCGGAAGCCACCGCCACCGCCACCGTCCCCGAGGCCCCGTCCGCCCCGGACACCCCCACCGCCCCCGGCGCCCCCGTCCCCGAGCGGGCGGCGTGACGCGGCGACCCCGGCCGGGGCTGCTGCTCGGCGCCTTCGGGGCCGTCGCGCTCGGCGACCTCCTGGCGCTCCTCGCGGATCTCGGCCCCGGCCACGCCGTCTGCAAGCCGCTCCTGATGCCGCTGCTCGCGGCGTACGTCGCCGTGCTGCGGGGCCCCCGCCCGCTGATCGCCGCCCTCCTGTTCGGCTGGGGCGGCGACACCTTCCTGCTCTTCGACGCCGAGCTCGCCTTCCTCGCTGGGATGGGCTCGTTCGCCGCCGGTCACGTCTGCTACCTCGTCCTGTTCAAGCGGTACGGCGACACCCGCAGGTACGCGCCGGGAGGCGGCTCGCCCCGCGCCCGGGGGACGGCCCTCGTGGCCGTGTACGCCGTCGCGCTCGTCGCCACCGTCGTGCTGCTCTGGCCCGACCTGCCGGCCGACATGCGGGGACCCGTCGCGGGCTACAGCCTGCTGCTCACCGCCATGGCGTTCGGCGCGACCACGCTCGGTCCGCGGGCGGCCGCGGGCGGCGCGCTGTTCCTGCTCTCGGACACCCTCATCGCGACCGGCGTCGCCGACTGGCCGCAGCTGCCCCGGCCCGACTTCGCGATCATGCTGACCTACATCGCGGCGCAGTTCCTGCTGGCCACCGGGGTGCTCGCGGTGCCCGGAGCGCGTCCCGGGACGGCGCGGGCGTACGGTGAGAGCGAGACGGTCGGCACCACGCCCTGACCGTCGGCACCGGCTTCCCCCACCCCGCACCGAGGACCACGCATGCGCGCCACCACCATCCACGCCCCGTTCGACATGCGCGTGGAGGACGTGCCCGAACCCGTGGTCCAGCTCCCCACCGACGCGGTCGTGCGCGTCCTGCGCGCCTGCATCTGCGGCAGCGACCTGTGGGCCTACCGCGGCGAGGCCAAGCGGGAGGCGGGCCAGCGCATCGGTCACGAGTTCCTCGGCATCGTCGAGGAGACCGGCTCCGCGGTGGGCGACGTGCGGCGCGGCGACCTCGTCGTCGCGCCCTTCATGTGGTCCGACGGCGTCTGCGACTACTGCGCGGAGGGCCTCACCACGTCCTGCGAGCACGGCGGCTTCTGGGGCTCGGTGGGCTACGACGGCGGCCAGGGCGAGGCCGTCCGGGTGCCGTTCGCCGACGGCACCCTGGTGCGGCTGCCCGCCGAGGCCGCCTCGGACGAGCGGCTGCTGTCCGCGCTCCTGACCCTCTCCGACGTCATGGGCACCGGCCACCACGCGGCGCTCGGCGCGGGCGTCCGGCCCGGCGCCACGGTCGTGGTCGTCGGCGACGGCGCCGTCGGCCTGTGCGCGGTCCTCGCGGCCCGGCGGCTCGGCGCCGAGCGGATCGTCGCGCTCGGCCGCCACCGGGCCCGTACGGACATCGCGCGGCGCTTCGGCGCCACGGACGTCGTCGCCGAGCGCGGGGACGCCGCGGTCGCCGCGGTGCGCGAGCTCACCCGCGGCCAGGGCGCCCACGCGGTCATCGAGGCGGTCGGCACCGAGCAGTCGATGCGCACGGCCGTGGACGTCACCCGCGACGGCGGCTCGATCGGCTTCGTCGGCGTGCCGCACGGCAGCGGCACCGGCCTGGACCTGAGCGTCATGTTCGACCGGAACATCGCCCTGCGCGGCGGCGTCGCGCCCGTGCGCACGTACATCCCGGAACTGCTGCCCGACGTCCTGGACGGCACCATCGACCCCTCGCCGGTCTTCGACCTGACGGTCGGCCTGGAGGACGTGCCGCAGGGCTACAAGGCGATGGACGAGCGGACCGCCCTCAAGGTGCAGGTCGCCTTCTAGGCCCCGGCCCCGCCCCGCTCACCAGCGGATCGGCACCGGCACCGCGGTGAGCAGCGCCGAGACCACCACGACGAGGCCCAGCGCGACCACCTCGGCGCGCGCGGGGGCGCAGGCCGCGATGCCGTCCGCCGCGCGGCGCAGCCGGCGGCGGGCCAGCAGCGCGAGCACCGCGACGACGGCCACGAGCAGCACCTTGGCGACCAGGGTGCGGCCGTAGGCCGTCCCGGTGAGCTGGTCCAGGACCGTGCCCGGCGGCATCCGGCGCAGCGTGCTGCACACCCCGGTCGCCGTGATCGCGGCGAACAGGACGGCGGCCACGCGCGCGTAGCGCCCCAGGACCGCGACGGCCGCCTCCGGGGCGGACGTCCGCCACCGCCGCAGGATGCGCAGCACGTACAGCAGGCCGCCCGCCCACAGCGCCCCGCACGTCAGGTGGACCAGCGTCAGACCGCTGCCGACCAGGGGGGAGTCCTCCACCGGCGGGTGGGCCCGCAGCGCCTCCGCGACGACCACGGCGGACAGCGGGAGCGCCACGCCCGCCGGGCGCCGGGAGCGTGCGCACAGCGCGGCCACCAGGAACGCGTTGACCTCCAGGAGGGCGAGCCGGCCGTCCCGGGTGTCGTAGAGCCGCCCGAGGTCCAGGTCGGCGAGGCTCTGCGGCACCAGATTGCCGTTCGCCACGATCGCGGCGAGCCCGAGCGCCGCGGCACATCCCGCCCAGGCCGCGGACGCCGCCCAGGGGCGCGGCGCCCGCTCCAGCGGTGCCCCCGGCACCCGGCGGGCCAGCCGGGTGGCGAACACCTCGCCCAGCGGCACGCACAGGGCGGCGAAGACGACCGAGCGCAGCAGCGTGATCCCGGCCGTGCCGGGCGCCTGCGCCTCACCGGTGCCGTGCAGGGCCGCCGACGGGCCGAGCAGCGGGATCAGCGCGGCCGCGGCCAGGAGGACCAGCACGGCGGCGGACCGGCCCGCGGCGGGGCGGGCGCGCGGGGCGCGGTGCGGGGCGGGGGCGGTGGCCGGTATGCCGGCCGGGGCGTCGCCCCCGGGCTCGACGGACGGTCGTACGGGGCTCACCTCATGATCTTCACCAGGGGTCGCTCGACCGGGCAAGTCCTGTGGGACAACTGGCGCAAAGCTGTTTCGAACGGACGCCGGAGCCCGCCGTCACGCCGGGTGCGCGGCGCCCGCGGGAGGGCCGCCGGGGGCGGACGCGGCCGACCACCACAGCCTGATCGACGTGTCCGGGTCGGACGGGCGCAGCTCCCAGCCCTGCGCGGCCGCCGCGCGCACGACGTAGTGGCCGCCGACCCCGCGGTACACGCGGCGCGGTATCTCGCACTCGACGGGCGGCAGGGGCTTGCCGGGACGGCGCTCCGCGGACGCGCGGGCCGTCCAGCGGGCGAGGTGCCCGTCGACCCGCGCGCGGTAGTGCGCGGCGTCCCCCTCGTGGCGCATCTCGGACCAGCCCACGCACCAGCCCGGCAGCGTGGTGACACGGCCCAGCGCCCGGTCCATGAACCGGTCGAACCCCTTCTCGTACGAGGAGCTCACCGCGGCGATCACCTCGGTGAGCAGCCCGATGGCGAGGGTGGCGCAGAAGACCGCGACCGCGAACACGGTCCAGAACGGCATGAGCACCACGGTGCCGGTGAACCGCGCCACCAGCTTCCCCCGGGGACGCGGCGGCCACGCCTCCCACGCCCGGGTGTCGGCCACCACGAACTTGTCGTCCTGGTACGTGTACACGGAGTGGTGGTGGGGGTGTTCGTGCATGGGGCGAGATCCTCTCCTGCGCCGCGCGCGAAGGGCCGGGCGGTTCTCGACCGCCCGGCCCACCGCACCGCGGGGCCGTGCTACTTGCGTACGGCGTCCAGGGCGTCGGCCATGCCGACGCCGTAGAAGCCGTTGTCGTTGCGGCCGCCCTCGCAGACCGCGTCGACCTTGCCGTCACCGTCGATGTCGTACGGGTCCGTGCAGGCCATCGCGTCCGCCTGGCGGTACAGCAGCGCCTTGACGCGTGCCGCGGAGGCGTGCGGATGCGCCGACTTGATCAGCGCGGCCACCCCCGCCGCGTGCGGCGACGCCATCGACGTACCGGCCTTGTAGCCGAACGTGCCGCCCGGCAGCGTCGACAGGATCCTGCCGTCCACGGCCGGCGGGTTCGGCGTCTGGTACTTCGTGGAGTCGCCGCCAGGGGCCGCGATGTCCACGACACCCTTGCCGTAGTTCGAGTACGACGCCTTGACGCCCTTGGCCCCGGTGGCGGAGACCGTCACGACACCCGGCAGCTGCGACGGGAGGTCGAGGCAGTCCTTGGTCTTGATGGTCCGCGGCACCGGCGTGGTGTCGTCGGGGCTCGACGCGTCGAGGATCTCGTCCTGGGCGAGGTCGGTGCGCGCGTTGCCCGCCGCGGCGACGTTCACCGCGCCCTTGCGCTCCGCGTAGCGCGAGGCCCGTCCGACCGCGTCGACCAGCGCCTTCTGGTCGGCGTCGGTCGTGCAGTTGAACAGCCACGGGTCGGTGTAGTAGCTGCTGTTGGTGACGTCCACGCCGTGGTCGGCCGCCCACACGAAGCCGCAGACCACGGCCTCCGTGTAGTACATGCCGGTCGCGGGCTCGGCCACCTTCAGGCTCGCCACCTTCACGCCGGGCGCGACGCCGGTGATCCCGGTGCCGTTCTTCGCCGCGGCGATGGTGCCCGCCACATGCATGCCGTGGTCGCTCTCGCCGGCCACCGGCCGCCACGCGTCGCCCTTCTGCACGGGCACGCCGCCCAGGCAGCTCGCGGACGCCGCGCGGTCGAAGTTCGGCGCGATGTCGGGGTGCGTGTCGTCGACGCCCGAGTCGAGGACGCCGACGGTGACCTTGCGGCTGCCGAGCGAGATCTTGTGGGCCTGGTCCGCCTTCATGGCGGGCAGGTCCCACTGCAGCGGCTCCAGCTCGTCCTGGCCCGCCGCCGCCCGGCCCGCGGCGGCCTTCGCCTCGGCGGCGGTCAGCGGCCGCTGCGACTCCAGCGCGTCGTCGGCCTGCGCCGACAGCGGGGCCGTGCGGGTCGCGCCCGCCGAGTCGACGCCCTTGACCTTGCGGATCTTCTTCGCGAAGTCCGGGTCGGCGGCGTGCACGACGATGACGCCGATCCTGTCGTACGCGATGACGACGTCGCCGCCGGCCTTGCCGATGGCCCGCTCGACCCGGTCCGAAGTGCCCTTGCCGGGCCGGACGTTGACGACGTAGCTCATCGAGGCGGCGTCCTGCGCGGCGCCCGGTGCGGCCGCCGACGCCGGGGCGTCCTGGATCGCGGCGGGCCGCGCCGACGCGGTGCCCGGCAGGAACGCGACGGCCGAGACCATCGCGGCGCCGAGCGGCAGCGCCAGTGCGCGGCGCGAGCGCGGGAAGGCGGCAGCCGTGGGGTGGGACCTGCTCACGCGCGTGCTCCCCTTCACTTCTTCTTCACGGCGTCGAGCGCGTCCACGAGACCGCTGCCGTAGAAGCCGTTGTTGTTCCTGCCGCCGCTCTGGCAGACCGCGTCGACGTCGCCGTCACCGTCGGGGTCGTAGGCGGTCGGGCACTCCAGCCGGTCGGCCTGCTTCTTCAGGAGCCGCTGCAGCTCGGCCGGGCCCGCCTTGGGGTGGGTGGACTTGAGCAGCGCCAGGACGCCGGAGGCGTGCGGCGCGGCCATCGAGGTGCCCTGCAGCCAGCCGTACTCGCCGCCCGGCATGGTCGACAGGATGCGGCCGTTCTTCGACGGGGTGTCGGCCGGGATCTGGAACTTGTCGCCGCCCGGCGCGGTGATGTCGACGACGCCCTTGCCGTAGCTGGAGTAGATCGACTTCAGGTTGCGCACGCCCGTCGCGCTGGTGGTGACGACGCCCGGCAGCTGGGTCGGCACGTCGAGGCACGTGTGCGGGTCGATGGTGCGGGTGACCGGGGTCGAGTCGTCCGGGCTCGAGGAGTCGACGATCGCGTCGGAGTCCAGGTCGTGGTTGGAGTTGCCCGCGGAGGCGACGTGGACCGTGCCCTTCTTCTGGGCGTACAGCTGGGCGCGGTTGACCGCGTCCAGGATCGCCTTCTGGTCCGGGTCGTCCTGGCAGTTGTACAGCCACGGGTCCACGTAGTAGCTGTTGTTGGTGATCTCGACGCCGTGGTCGGCGGCGAACACGAACGCGCAGACGACGTTCTCCGGGTAGAACAGCTCGTCGACCGGGTCGGCCACCTTGATGCCCGAGACCTTCACGCCGGGCGCCACGCCCGCCACGCCGACGCCGTTGCGCGCGGCGGCTATCTCACCGGCCACGTGCGTGCCGTGGTAGCTGTCCTTCGAGGCCGGGCGCCAGGCTCCGGCCGAGGTGTCCGCCTTGCCGCCGACACAGCTCGCGGACTGCGACGCCGAGAAGTTGGGGGCCAGGTCGGGGTGGGTGTCGTCGATGCCGGTGTCGATCACGGCGACGGTGACCTTCTTGCTGCCCGGGTTGATCTTCGCGGCCTTGTCGGCGCCGATCGCCCGCAGGTCCCACTGGTCGGCCTCCAGCGGCTCGGCGCCCGTGGCGGCCTGCCGCTTCAGGGACGCCGCCTCGGCCTTCGTGAGGCGCTGGGCCCTGCCGTCCTCGGTGGTGCCCGCCGCCCGCAGGGGCGCGGTGTGGGTCGCACCCGCCGACTGGACGCCGCGGACCTCGCGTATTCGCTTGCCGAAGTCCGCGTCCGTCGCGTGCACGACGATGACGCCGATCTTCTCGTGCGCGACGACGACCGAGCCGCCGGCCCGGGCGATCGCCTTCTTGACGTACGCGACCGTCTTGCGGTCCGTACGGGTGTTGACGACGTACGCGAAGACGGGGGCGTCCTGCGCGGCCTTCGCCGACACGGGGGCGGGCGACTCGTTCGAGGCCGCGGTGGCGGCGCCGGGCATGAAGCCGACCGAGGCGGCGAGCGCGAGGCCGAGGGGCACGGTGAGCGCCGCGCGACGTCTGGAACGCAGATGAGCCATGGGATCTCCACATCATCCGGAGACGGAACCGCACACGGAATTGCATACGGAACTGCCCGAACACGACTGGTGCTCGGGCAGGTACATGACGGGTCGTTCAGGGTGAAGCTAACCCTGAAACTCCCAGGCCAGCAATGACTTCCCGAAGAAATGGGGGAGTTCGGCCACGTCGCACGCATCCCGGCGCCGTTGAGCAGAGAACGGAAGCAACATCAACCCCCTGTCGGATCACGTCCCGTGGCCTTAGCATCGCCAACCGTGGCTCGCGTGATCCGCGTCACTCCGGATGCGAGACCGCAGCGCACATGGAACAACTGTCCGTCCCCACCCCACCCGCACCACGAGGAGACTCCGTGGCCACCGACGCACCGCCCCCTTCGAAGGGTGGCGCAGGAAATGAACCCGCTCCCCACGCGCCCTCCACGGAGGAGTTCACCGAGGTGCAGCAGAGCGCGGAATTCGGCGAACTGCGCCGCTCCCACCGCTCGTTCGCCTTTCCGCTCACCGTCGCCTTCATCGCCTGGTACCTCGTGTACGTCCTGCTCTCCAACTACGCGGGCGACTTCATGGGCACCAAGCTCTTCGGCAACATCAACGTCGCCCTGGTACTCGGCCTCGGGCAGTTCCTGACCACGTTCCTCATCGCCTGGTTCTACTCGCGCCACGCCGCCGCGCAGCTCGACCCGAAGGCCGAGGCGATCAAGTCCCGCATGGAGACCCGCATGGAGGGCGACGCATGAGCCCCGCGCACACCGCCGTGATCGACCTGGCGGCGGCGTCCGACGCCTCCGAGCACCGGACGCTGATCATCAGCCTCTTCGCCGCCTTCGTCGTCGCGACCCTCGGCATCACCGTCTGGGCCGGACGCCAGACCAAGAACGCCGCCGACTTCTACGCGGGCGGCCGCCAGTTCACCGGCTTCCAGAACGGCCTGGCGATCTCCGGCGACTACATGTCCGCCGCGTCCTTCCTCGGCATCGCGGGCGCCATCGCCCTCTTCGGCTACGACGGCTTCCTCTACTCCATCGGCTTCCTGGTCGCCTGGCTGGTGGCACTCCTCCTGGTCGCCGAACCGCTGCGCAACTCCGGCCGCTACACGATGGGCGACGTCCTCGCGTACCGGATGCGCCAGCGCCCCGTGCGCACCGCCGCGGGCACCTCCACCATCGTCGTGTCGATCTTCTACCTGCTCGCGCAGATGGCCGGCGCCGGCGTCCTGGTCTCGCTGCTGCTCGGCATCACCAGCGACGCGGGCAAGGTCCTCATCGTCGCCCTGGTCGGCGTCCTGATGATCGTCTACGTCACCATCGGCGGCATGAAGGGCACCACCTGGGTGCAGATGGTCAAGGCCGTCCTGCTCATCGCGGGCACCGTGCTCATCACCTTCCTGATCCTGCTGAAGTTCCACTTCAACGTCTCGGACCTGCTCGGCACCGCCGCCTCCAACAGCGGCCACGGCTCGAAGTTCCTGGAGCCCGGCCTCAAGTACGGCGCGAGCGGCACCTCGAAGCTGGACTTCATCTCGCTGGGCATCGCCCTGGTCCTGGGCACCGCGGGCCTGCCGCACATCCTGATCCGCTTCTACACCGTGCCCACCGCCAAGGCCGCCCGTAAGTCGGTGAACTGGGCGATCGGCATCATCGGCGCCTTCTACCTGATGACGATCGTCCTCGGCTTCGGCGCCGCCGCCCTGCTCAAGCCCGGCGACATCATCGCCTCGAACAAGGCGGGCAACACCGCGGCACCGCTCGCCGCCCTGGAGATCGGCGGCGGCGGCGACTCCACCGGCGGCGCCCTCCTGCTCGCGGTGATCTCCGCGGTCGCCTTCGCCACCATCCTCGCCGTCGTCGCGGGCCTCACGCTCGCCTCGTCGTCCTCGTTCGCGCACGACATCTACGCGAACGTCATCCGCAAGGGCAAGGCCACCGAGAAGGAGGAGATGAAGGCGGCCCGCTGGGCGACCGTCTTCATCGGCATCGTCTCCATCGCGCTGGGCGCCCTGGCCCGCGACCTGAACGTGGCGGGCCTGGTCGCCCTCGCCTTCGCCGTCGCGGCCTCCGCGAACCTGCCGACGATCCTCTACAGCCTCTTCTGGAAGCGGTTCACCACGCAGGGCGCGCTCTGGTCCATCTACGGCGGGCTTGTCGCCGCGGTCGGCCTCGTGCTGTTCTCGCCGGTCGTCTCCGGCAAGCCCACCTCGATGTTCCCCGACGCGAACTTCGACTTCTTCCCGCTGGAGAACCCCGGCCTGATCTCCATCCCGCTGGGCTTCCTGCTCGGCTGGCTCGGCTCGGTCCTCTCCAAGGAGGAGCCCGACAAGGGCAAGTACGCCGAGCTGGAGGTCAAGTCCCTCACCGGCGTCGGAGCCCACTGACCAGGCGCTGTTCATCCGCACGTCACGGCCGCGTCGTAGAGTCCTACGACGCGGCCGCGGCGTTCCTCGTGTCAAATGGCCCATGGCGTTGTCAGAGGTCTGGCGTAAGGTCGGAAGCAGTCGGAACATCAGCATCCAACCGCCGGGGAGGGGCCGCAGTGCTCATCGACACCTATGGCCGTGTAGCCACTGACCTGCGCGTGTCACTGACCGATCGCTGCAATCTGCGCTGTACGTACTGCATGCCCGAAGAGGGCCTGCAGTGGCTGGCCAAGCCGGACCTGCTCACCGACGACGAGATCGTCCGCCTGGTGCGCATCGCCGTCACGCAGCTCGGCGTCACCGAGGTCCGCTTCACCGGCGGCGAGCCGCTGCTGCGCCCCGGCCTCGTCGGGATCGTCGAGCGCTGCGCGCGGCTCGAGCCCCGCCCGCGGATGTCCCTGACGACCAACGGCATCGGCCTCAAGCGGACCGCCAAGGCCCTCAAGGCCGCCGGCCTCGACCGGGTCAACGTCTCGCTGGACACGCTCCGCCCCGACGTCTTCAAGACGCTCACCCGCCGTGACCGCCACAAGGACGTCCTGGAAGGCCTCGAAGCGGCCCGCGACGCCGGGCTCACCCCGGTCAAGGTCAACACCGTCCTGATGCCCGGGCTGAACGACGACGAGGCCCCCGACCTGCTGGCCTGGGCCGTGGAGAACGACTACGAGCTCCGCTTCATCGAGCAGATGCCGCTGGACGCCCAGCACGGCTGGAAGCGCGACGGCATGATCACCGCGGGTGACATCCTGCAGTCCCTGCGCACCCGCTTCGAGCTCACCGAGGAGGGCTCCACGGAGCGCGGCTCGGCCCCCGCCGAGCGCTGGATCGTCGACGGCGGCCCGCACCGCGTCGGGGTCATCGCCTCCGTCACCCGCCCGTTCTGCTCGGCGTGCGACCGGACCCGGCTGACCGCCGACGGCCAGGTGCGCACCTGCCTGTTCGCCACCGAGGAGACCGACCTGCGCGGCGCGCTGCGCGCGGCCCCCGAGGACAGCACGGACGGCTCGGACGAGGCGATCGCCCGCATCTGGAAGATCGCGATGTGGGGCAAGAAGGCGGGCTCGGGCCTGGACGACCCGTCGTTCCTGCAGCCGGACCGCCCGATGTCGGCGATCGGCGGCTAGCCGGGGGTCAGGCCGGTCCCGCGTCGCCTTCGCCGGCCTCGCGGGCCCGCCACTCGGCCAGCGGCACGACGTCCTTCAACATGCCGCGCACGCCCAGGAACTGGGACAGGTGCTCACGGTGTTCCTCGCACGCGAGCCACGTCTTGCGCCGCTCCGGCGTGTGGATCTTGGGGTTGTTCCAGGCGAGGACCCAGACCGCGGCCACGCGGCAGCCCTTGGCGGAACAGATCGGGTTTTCGTCACTCACAGTCGCGTCCACACGTGCTCATCACAAGGCGACGCCGAGCAGCCACGGGGGGAGCTGCCCGGCGTCGGTCTGTCGCTCCGACGGGGGATGCGGAGCGCGTACGAAGTATGTCATGGGGGACCCGGTGGCTGGCACCGGAACTACATGATTGATCTGAGGTTTTCTTGAGCTTGGCGCAACGTCGACGGTCACCCCGGATCGGGTGAAGTGCCCCGCCGCTGGTCGTACGCGGGCCCCAGGGGATCTTCCGGGACGGATTCCGCGGCGGCGGCCGCGGCGGGCGGCGCGAGCATTGGCCGAGAAGGAGCGGGCACGAACGTCGACGGCAGCGACTTCGGCGTCTCCCGCCCGGCATTGGCGATCACGACGGAGACGTACGGCAGGAGGATGCCGAGCACCAGGGCGACGAGGGCGACGTGCCGCTCGACGTTCCACAGCACGGCCGCGGCCACCACCGACACGGTGCGGACCGACATCGAGATCACATACCGGCGCTGCCGGCCCCGCACGTCCTCCGCCAGGCCCTGCCGGGCCCCCGTGATCCGGAAGACCTGGCCGCTGCTCTGCTTCCGCATCACGCTCCACCGCCCTGTCCGCTGCGCCGGACTCTCCCTGGTGACCTGCCCCGGTCCGGCCCCTCAACGTTACGCCGCGCCTGCGCCGCCCACGAGACCGGGGCGGGCCTCACCTCCGTGCCCGCACTGCGCCGAGCCACGTATGGGTGTGCCCGACATGCGCCGTATGGCGGACGGGACGAAACTGACCGTACTGCTCATGTGGAGCCGTACGAGGAGGCAGCTATGGGCTGGTTGTGGGCGATCATCGTGGGATTCGTGCTGGGGCTGATTGCCAAGGCGATCCTCCCCGGGAAGCAGCACAGTCCCCTCTGGCTGACCACGGTGTTCGGCATCATCGGCGCCATTGTGGGCAACTCGCTCGCCGCGGCGTTCGGCATCGACGAGACCAAGGGCATCGACTGGGGGCGCCACGCCCTGCAGATCGTCGCGGCGCTGGTCATCGTCGCCATCGGTGACATGGCGTACAAGGCGATCAAGGGCAACAGACGGTCGGCCTAGACGCGCGACGAGCACGCAGGAGGGGCCGGTCCGCACGGACCGGCCCCTCCCGTTCGTCGGTGCGGCGGTCAGCCCGCCGTGACCTCGACCGCCGCCAGGTTCTTCTTGCCGCGGCGCAGCACCAGCCACCGCCCGTGCAGCAGCTCCGCGCGCTCCGGCACGGCGTCCTCGGCGGCCACCTTCACGTTGTTCACGTAGGCGCCGCCCTCCTTCACCGTGCGCCGGGCGGCGGACTTGCTCGCCACCAGGCCGACCTCGGCGAGCAGGTCCACGACCTGGCCGAGCTCGGCGACGCGGATGTGCGGCAGCTCGGAGAGCGCCGCGGCCAGCGTCGCCTCGTCCAGCTCGGCGAGGTCGCCCTGGCCGAAGAGCGCCTTGGACGCGGCGATGACCGCCGCGCACTGGTCCGCGCCGTGCACCAGCGTGGTCAGCTCCTCGGCGAGCGCGCGCTGCGCGGCCCGCGCCTGCGGACGCTCCTCGGTCTGCCGCTCGATCTCCTCCAGCTCCGCACGGGACTTGAAGGAGAGGATCCGCAGGTACGTGGAGATGTCCCGGTCGTCCGTGTTCAGCCAGAACTGGTAGAACGCGTACGGCGTCGTCATCGACGGGTCGAGCCAGACGGCGCCGCCCTCGGACTTGCCGAACTTGGTGCCGTCCGACTTGAGCATCAGCGGCGTGCCCAGCGCGTGCACCGTGGCGTCCGGCTCCAGGCGGTGGATCAGGTCGATGCCCGCCGTCAGGTTGCCCCACTGGTCGCTGCCGCCGGTCTGCAGCACGCAGCCGTACCTGCGGTAGAGCTCCAGGAAGTCCATGCCCTGCAGCAGCTGGTAGCTGAACTCCGTGTACGAGATGCCCTCCTGGGACTCCAGGCGGCGCGCCACGGAGTCCTTGGTGAGCATCTTGTTCACCCGGAAGTGCTTGCCGATGTCCCGCAGGAACTCGATCGCGGACATGCCCGCGGTCCAGTCGAGGTTGTTGACCATCGTCGCGCCGTTCTCGCCCTCGAAGGACAGGAACGGTTCGATCTGCGAGCGCAGCCGGGCCACCCAGTTCGCGACCGTCTCCGGGTCGTTCAGGGTGCGCTCGGCGGTCGGCCGCGGGTCACCGATCTGGCCCGTGGCCCCGCCCACCAGCGCCAGCGGGCGGTGCCCCGCCTGCTGGAGCCGGCGGACGGTGAGGACCTGCACCAGGTGCCCGACGTGCAGGCTGGCCGCGGTCGGGTCGAAGCCGCAATAGAACGTGACGGGACCGTCCGCGAGCGCCTTGCGCAGTGCGTCTTCATCGGTGGACAGGGCGAAGAGCCCCCGCCACTTCAGCTCGTCGACGATGTCCGTCACGGGTCTCGCGTCTCCTAGGTGTGCTTACCGGGTGCACGTCGGGTTCGTATGAAGGTGCAGCTACGTGCACGCTCCGAGGTTATACGCCCTGGCTGACCGAACTCATATTGAAATCCGGGACGCGCAGCGCGGGCATCGCGGCGCGGGTGAAGTAGTCGCCCCACTCGCGCGGCAGCGTCCGCTCGGTGCGGCCCGCCTCGGTGGCCCGGCCGAGCAGGTCCACCGGCGACTCGTTGAACCGGAAGTTGTTCACCTCGCCCACCACCTCGCCGTTCTCCACCAGGTACACGCCGTCCCTGGTCAGGCCGGTGAGCAGCAGCGTCGCCGGGTCGACCTCGCGGATGTACCAGAGGCAGGTCAGCAGTAGCCCGCGCCCGGTGGCCGCGACCATCTCGTCCAGCGAGTGGTCGCCGCCGCCGTCCAGGATCAGGTTGTCGACGGCCGGGGTCACCGGCAGACCGGTCAGGCCCGCGCTGTGCCTGCTGGTGGCCAGGTGAGCGAGCTCACCGGAGCGGATCCAGTCGGTGGCGGTCAGCGGCAGACCGTTGTCGAAGACGGACGCGTCGCCGCCCGAGGAGTGCGCGAGCACGAACGGCGCGGACTCCAGGCCCGGCTCGTGCGGGTCGCTGCGCAGGGTCAGCGGCAGCGCGGCCAGCCGCTCGCCCAGCCGCGTGGCGCCGCCCGGCTTGGAGAAGACGGTGCGCCCCTCGGCCGCGTCCCGGGCCGACGACGACCAGACCTGGTAGATCAGCAGGTCCGCGACGGCGGTCGGCGGCAGCAGCGTCTCGTACCGCCCGGCAGGCAGCTCGATGCGCCGCTCGGCCCAGCCGAGCCGCTGCGCGAGCTCCTCGTCCAGGGCGGCCGGGTCGACGTCCTTGAAGTCACGGGTGGCCCGCCCGGCCCACGCCGACTTGGTGCGGTCCGGCGACTTGGCGTTCACCTCCAGCGTGCCGTTGGGCTGGTCGTGCCGCAGCCGCAGGCCCGTGGACGTGCCCACGTAGCTGGAGACGAACTCGTGGTTCGCGAAGCCGTACAGCTCGCGCCCGCCCGCCCTGGCCCGCGCGAACGCCTCCCCGAGCGCCGGGGCGAAGTCGGCGAAGACCGCCGACGAGGTCTCGACGGGGGCCTCCGTGAAGTCGGGGGAGGCGGCCGTGCCGGTCACCAGCGGCTGGGCGTCCTCGGCCGGGCCCGCGCCGCGCGCCGCCTCCTCGGCGGCCCGCACCAGCGGTTCCAGGTCGTCCGCGGTCACCGCGGAGCGCGTCACGACGCCGGAGGCGGTGCCCTCCTTGCCGTCGACGGTGGCGATGACGGTGAGGGTGCGGCCGCGGGTGACGCCGTTGGTGGTCAGGGCGTTGCCCGCCCAGCGCAGGTTCGCCGTGGACTCCTCGTCGGCGATCACGACGCAGCCGTCGGCGGTGGACAGGTCGAGGGCGCGCTCGACGATCTCGTGCGGCTTGCTGGCGCTGCGGCTCATCGACCGGCCTCCTGCGTGGTGTTCAGAATGTTCACGCCCCGGAACAGGGCGGACGGGCAGCCGTGCGACACCGCGGCGACCTGGCCGGGCTGGGCCTTGCCGCAGTTGAACGCGCCGCCCAGGACGTACGTCTGGGGGCCGCCGACCGCGGCCATCGAGCCCCAGAAGTCGGTGGTCGTCGCCTGGTAGGCGACGTCGCGCAGCTGCCCGGCGAGCCGTCCGTTCTCGATCCGGTAGAAGCGCTGGCCGGTGAACTGGAAGTTGTAGCGCTGCATGTCGATGGACCACGACCGGTCGCCGACCACGTAGATGCCGCGGTCCACCCCCGCGATCAGGTCCTCGGTGCCGAGCCCGCCGGGGTCCGGCCGGAGCGACACGTTCGCCATGCGCTGCACCGGCACGTGGCCGGGGGAGTCGGCGTAGGCGCAGCCGTTGGAGCGCTCGAAGCCGGTGAGCCGCGCGATGCGCCGGTCCAGCTGGTAGCCGACCAGGGTGCCGTCCTTGACCAGGTCCCAGGACTGCGCGGCCACGCCCTCGTCGTCGTACCCGATGGTCGCGAGGCCGTGCTCGGCGGTCCGGTCGCCCGTCACGTTCATCAGCGAGGAGCCGTAGGCGAGCTTGCCGAGCTGGTCGAAGGTGGCGAACGAGGTGCCCGCGTACGCCGCCTCGTAGCCGAGCGCGCGGTCCAGCTCGGTGGCGTGGCCGATGGACTCGTGGATGGTCAGCCAGAGGTTCGACGGGTCGACGACCAGGTCGTACGAGCCCGCGCGGACGCTGGGCGCCCGCATCTTCTCGGCCAATTGTTCGGGGATCTGCGCGAGCTCGCCCTCCCAGTCCCAGCCGGTGCCCGTCAGGTACTCCCAGCCCCGGCCGGCCGGGGGCGCGATCGTGCGCATCGAGTCGAACTCGCCGCTCGACTCGTCGACGGCCACCGCGGTCAGCTGCGGGTGCAGGCGCACGCGCTGCTGGGTGGTCGTCGTCCCCGCCGTGTCCGCGTAGAACTTGTTCTCGTGCACGACGAGCAGCGAGGCGTCCACGTGCGCGACCCCGTCGGCGGCCAGCAGGCGCGCGCTCCAGTCGGCGAGCAGCCCCGCCTTCTCCTCGTCCGGCACCGAGAACGGATCGATCTCGTACGAGGAGACCCACGTCCGGTCCGCGTGCACCGGCTCGTCCGCGAGCTCGACCCGCTCGTTCGACCCGGCGGCCTTGATGACCTGCGCGGACAGCTTCGCCATGGCCACCGCCTGGGAGGCGACGCGGGCCGCCGCGTCCATGGTCATGTCCACTCCCGAGGCGAAGCCCCAGGTGCCGCCGTGCACCACCCGGACCGCGTACCCGAGGTCCGTGCTGTCGCTGGTGCCGGCCGGTCTGGCGTCGCGCAGCCGCCAGGAGGCGCCGCGCACCCGCTCCAGGCGGAAGTCCGCGTGGTCGGCGCCGAGCGCCCGCGCGCGGGCGAGCGCGGCGTCGGCGAGCGCCCGCAGCGGCAGCGCCGTGAAGGCTTCATCGATGGAATGAGGCACGGATGTCTCCCTGCTGTCGGCACCGGGTCAGGTCCGATCATGTCGCGCCCGACGCCCCGGGGGCCAGGGTTTTCTGTAGGGATCCGACAGGGAGTCCTCCGCGCCACTGTCGGTCGCCGATTCTCCGTATCGCGGCAGGTACCGATAGGTTTTCGAGGTACCAGACCGCTATCGAAAGGGTGATCCGTTGAGCCGCTCGGTTCTCGTCACCGGAGGAAACCGGGGCATCGGCCTCGCCATCGCCCGCGCCTTCGCCGAGGCAGGCGACAAGGTCGCGATCACCTACCGCTCGGGTGAGCCACCGCAGAGCCTCACCGACGCCGGTGTGCTCGCCGTCAGGTGCGACATCACCGATGCCGAGCAGGTGGAGCAGGCCTACAAGGAGATCGAGGACAAGCACGGCAACGTCGAGGTCCTGGTCGCCAACGCCGGCATCACCAAGGACCAGCTCCTGATGCGCATGACCGAGGAGGACTTCACGTCCGTCCTCGACACCAACCTCACCGGCACCTTCCGCGTCGTCAAGCGCGCCAACCGCGGCATGCTGCGCGCCAAGAAGGGCCGCGTCGTCCTCATCTCCTCGGTCGTCGGCCTCATGGGCGGCCCGGGGCAGGCGAACTACTCCGCCTCCAAGGCGGGTCTGGTCGGCTTCGCGCGCTCGCTCGCCCGCGAACTCGGGTCGCGCAACCTCACCTTCAACGTCGTCGCCCCCGGTTTTGTCGACACCGACATGACCAAGGTGCTCACGGACGAGCAGCGAGCGGGCATCGTCTCCCAGGTGCCGCTCGGCCGTTACGCGCAGCCCGAGGAGATCGCCGCCGCGGTGAAGTTCCTCGCGTCCGACGACGCCTCGTACATCACTGGAGCCGTCATCCCCGTTGACGGCGGATTGGGCATGGGTCACTGATCACCATGAGCGGAATTCTCGACGGCAAGAAGATCCTGATCACGGGCGTCCTGATGGAGTCCTCCATCGCGTTCCACGCGGCCAAGGTCGCGCAGGAGCAGGGCGCCGAGGTCATCCTCACCGCCTTCCCGCGGCCCACGCTCACCGAGCGCATCGCCAAGAAGCTGCCCGAGCCCGCCAAGGTCATCGAGCTCGACGTGACCAACCAGGAGCACCTCGACCGGCTCGCGGGCCTGGTCAAGGACGAGCTCGGCGGCCTCGACGGCATCGTGCACTCCATCGGCTTCGCGCCGCAGGGCGCCTTCAACTTCCTGGAGGCGACCTTCGAGGACGTCTCGACGGCGATGCACGTCTCGGCGTTCTCCCTGAAGTCGCTCACCATGGCGTGCCGCCCGCTGATGCCGAACGGCGGCTCCGTCGTGGGGCTGACCTTCGACGCGCAGTTCGCCTGGCCGAAGTACGACTGGATGGGCCCGGCCAAGGCCGCCCTGGAGGCCACCAGCCGCTACCTCGCCCGTGACCTGGGCAAGGAGAACATCCGCTGCAACATGATCTCCGCGGGCCCGATCGGCTCCATGGCGGCCAAGTCCATCCCGGGCTTCGCCGACCTCGCGGACATCTGGAACACCCGCTCCCCGCTGGACTGGGACATGGCCGACCCGGAGCCCGCGGGCCGCGGCATCGTCGCCCTGCTCTCGGACTTCTTCCCGAAGACCACCGGCGAGATCATCCACGTCGACGGCGGCGTGCACATGATGGGTGCCTGACCAGGCACTTCGCCGCACAGGCGGTACGTGTTCGAGGCCCCGTCCCCCGCAGCGCGCGGGAGGCGGGGCCTCACCCGTTCGGCCCCCCGGCCGGGCGGTGCGGGGCCAGTGCCGCGCACTCTGAAGTGTGCGTCCTACCGGTGCGGTCCTCGTGGCTCTCGCTCTCGTGACCGTCGCGCCGAGCGCCGCGCCGCGGGCCGAGCCCTCCGCGCGCGCCACGGCGGACGGGCGGCGCGAGGCGCCCCGGCCCTTCGGCGCGGAGTGCCGGACCGGCGTCGCGGGACCGGACGTCTTCGCGTACTGCCACAACCCCTATCCCGAGACCGACCGGATCCGGCTCCACGTGGAGTGCGACCGGTGGTGGGACATCGACACCGACTCCCGCCCGGTCGAGGCGGGGCCCGCGCAGACCGTGCGCCTCAGCGGACGGTGCTGGAAAGAGGTCCGCGCGGTCTGGGTCACCCACCAGAAGTGACGGCCGAGGCGAACCGCTCCGGGCGGCACAGGAACGGATAGCCCGCGGCCTCCGTGGCGGCCGCCTCCGCGTCGCCCGCGCGGATCGCGTCGACGAGACGGGTGTGGTCCATGTGCGCCTCCGGGGTCAGCTCCTCGCCGATGTCCTCGCGCAGCCAGTCCCGCAGTACCTCGCCGAGGTCGGCGTACAGCGCCGTCATGACGTCGTTGTGCGAGGCGGCGACGACGGCCATGTGGAAGGTCGCGTCGGCCGTCACGAAGGCCTCCGCGTCCCCGGACGCCCACGTCTCCTCACGGCGCGCCAGCAGGACGTCGAGCTGCTTCAGGTCGCGCTCGGTGCGGCGCTCGGCGGCGAGCTTGGCGGCGCTGGACTCCAGCGTGCTGCGCAGCTCGGCGATGTGCCGCGGGTCGGCGTCGGCGAACCGGCGCTGCATCACGCCCGCCAGCTCACTGGTGGCGACCACATAGGTGCCCGAGCCCTGCCGGATGTCGAGCAGGCCGTTGTGCGCGAGGGCGCGCACGGCCTCCCGCACCGTGTTCCGCGCCACCCCCAGCTGCTCGACCAGCTCGGGCTCGGTGGGGATGCGGGAGCCGACCGGCCACTCGCCCGAGGAGATCTGGTTGCGCAGCTCGGAGATGACCTGCTCGGAGAGCGCCGAACGGCGAGGGGTGGTCAGCGGCATGACGTTCCTTCGTACGTGGCCAGGGGCGTGACGGGAGCGGTGTGGCGGGAGCAGTGACGGGAGCAGTGTGACGCGATCGGATTGGACAGCCAATCATCCCATGATTCTATGATGGCTCCATGGCTAGTGAGGAAACCCAGACGATGACGCCGACAGCGACGCCCCCGGCACCCACCGGGACCACCGAGAAACAGGCCCCCACGCGCGCGTGGGCGACGCGCCTCGTCATCGTCGGCATCGTCCTCGCGGCCATGAACCTGCGCCCCGCCATCACCAGCCTCGGCGCCCTCCTCGAAGAGGTGCGCGACGGCCTGGGCATGAGCGGCAGCCTCGCGGGCCTGCTCACCTCCGTGCCGCCGCTCTGCTTCGCGATCTTCGGCGTGATGGCGCCGCGCCTCGCGAAGCGCTTCGGGCCCGGCGCGGTCGTCTGCGTCGGCATGGCCGCCATCGCCTCCGGCCTGGTCGTCCGGCCCTTCATCGGCGGCACCGCGGGCTTCCTCGCCGCCACCGCCCTCGCCCTCGCGGGCATCGCGGTCAGCAACGTCCTGATGCCGGTCATCGTCAAGCGCTGGTTCCCCGACCGGGTCGGCTCGATGACCGGCCTCTACTCGATGGCGCTCGCCCTCGGCACCTCCCTCGCCGCGGCCCTCACGGTCCCCATGACCGACGCGCTCGGCGGACGCTGGCAGACCGGCCTCGCGGTGTGGGCGGCGCTCGCCGTCGCCGCCGTCGTGCCGTGGATCCCGCTCGTCCGCGAGCGCGGCACGCCCGGCACCGACGCCCCGGAGCACGTCAGCCCCGCCGTGCGCCAGGAGGACGCGGGCCTGCGCATCACCCACAGCCGCACCGCCTGGGCGCTCGCCGTCTTCTTCGGCCTGCAGGCCACGGCCGCCTACATCACGATGGGCTGGATGCCGCAGATCTTCCGCGACGCCGGCGTCCCCGCGGGCCAGGCGGGCGTCCTGCTCGCCGTCACGATGGCCATGGGCGTGCCGCTGGCCTTCGTCATCCCGCGCGTCGCCACCCGCCTCACCCACCAGGGCCCCGTCGTCATCGTCCTGGGCGCCTGCGGCCTCGCCGGGTACGCGGGCCTCTACCTCGCCCCCGCGGGCGGCGCCTGGGCCTGGGCCCTGCTGCTCGGCGTCTCCAACTGCGCCTTCCCGCTCGCCCTCACGATGGTCGGCATGCGCGCCAAGAGCAGCGTCGGCGTCGCCAAGCTGTCCGCCTTCGCGCAGAGCACCGGCTACCTGATCTCCATCCCCGGGCCGCTCCTGGTGGGCGTGCTCTACCAGCACAGCGGCGGCTGGGGCCTGCCGATCGCGCTCATGGCGGGCCTGATGGTGCCGCAGATCCTCATCGGCACCCTGGCGGGCCGCAACCGCACGGTCGAGGACGAGGTCGCCGCGCGGGCCGCGGCGGCCTGACCCCGGCGCACGGAGGGCGGGCAAAGGGTGCGAGACTGGCCGTATGCCCGTCCTCGACCCGAACCCCCAGAACGGCCAGAAGAAGTTGCTCATCGTGCTCGGCTCGATGCTGGCCATCACCGTGATCATCGGCATCATCGCCTCCATCGCCTCGCCGTGAACCGGCCCCCGGCGGGGCGATGGTGGGGCTAGCACCCCCATCCCCTAGGGGGCCAGTGTCAGGGTCAAGTGGGTGGATCTCCGGATGGGTTGGGGGCCGCCGATCGCCTAATTTCGAGTTGTGCCCGCGACCACGCGGCGCGGACCACTCGAAGACCACGGAGGCGGCATGTCGGCCCGACCGCACACCCGGCGCGACCCCGCGGAATCGGGCAGCGTCGAGATCCAGCTCCCGTGGTGGGCCATGGCCCTGCCCGCCGTGGCCTTCGCGGCCCTGCTCCTGCTGATCCTGAACCCCGTGGACGCCCACGCGGCCACCAGCGAGCCCGTCGTGACCCACCTCCTGGAGCGCATCAGGACGCTGGTCCTGTGGGCGGCCCCGTGAGCCCCGCGCCCCCGCCGCCGTCACCCCTGCCGGGGGACCGCGCCAACTCTCTGCGCCCCGTGGCGCGTTTCATGCGAAGCTGGGAAGCATGAGCGTCGCAGAACCCCGCAGGATCGTCCTCTTCCGGCATGCGAAGGCCGACTGGCCGCAGGTTTCCGACCACGAGCGGCCGCTCGCCGAGCGAGGCCGCCGGGACGCCCCCGTCGCCGGACGCAAGCTGGCGGACAGTGGCATCGCCTTCGACCAGGCCCTCTGTTCCACCGCGGCCCGGACCCGCGAGACATGGAAGCTCGCCGTCCAGGAGCTCCCGCAGCGGCCCAAGACCGTCTACGAGGAGCGGCTGTACGAGGCCTCTCCCGGCGAGCTGATCGCCGTGCTCAACGAAACCCCGGACGACGTGCGGAACCTCGTCCTGATCGGCCACAACCCCGGAGTCCAGGGCCTGGCCGACGTCCTCGGGGGCGACTCCGAGGGCGACGCCAGGGAGCGGCTGAACCGCCGGGGCTTCCCGACCGCGGCCTTCGCCGTCCTGACGTACACCGGCTCCTGGAAGGCGCTGGAGCCCGGCGTGGCGACCCTCGTCGACTACTGGGCGCCCTCCGAGTAGCCCTCTCCCACCCGTCGTGCAAGGGCCCGGCACCACGAGGGTGCCGGGCCCTTTGTCGCGTACGCGACGGGAGAGGGGAGCCGTCAGTCGGTGTGGGTGTCCGCCGCCTCGACCTCTTCACGGGTGATCCCGAGGAGATAGAGGACGGTGTCGAGGAAGGGGACGTTCACCGCGGTGTGCGCGGCCTCGCGGACCACGGGCTTGGCGTTGAACGCGACCCCGAGACCCGCCGCGTTCAGCATGTCGAGGTCGTTGGCACCGTCGCCGATCGCGACCGTCTGCTCCAGCGGGACACCCGCCTCCGCGGCGAATCGGCGCAGCAGCCGCGCCTTGCCCGCCCGGTCGACGATCTCGCCCGTCACCCTGCCGGTGAGCTTCCCGTCGACGATCTCCAGGGTGTTGGCCTGGGCGAAGTCGAGGCCGAGACGTTCCTTCAGATCATCGGTGACCTGGGTGAACCCGCCCGAGACGACGCCCACTTGGTAGCCCAGACGCTTCAGGGTGCGGATGAGGGTGCGGGCACCCGGCGTCAGCCGCACCTCCGCGCGCACCTTGTCGACGACCGACGCGTCCAGGCCCGCGAGGAGCGCCACGCGCGCGTGCAGCGACTGCTCGAAGTCCAGCTCGCCGCGCATCGCGGCCGCCGTCACCTCGGCCACCTTGTCCTCGCAGCCGGCGTGCGCGGCGAAGAGCTCGATCACCTCGTCCTGGATGAGCGTCGAGTCGACGTCCATCACGACCAGGCGCTGCGCCCGGCGGTGCAGGCCCGCCGCGACGACCGCGACGTCCACGCCGAGCTTCGTGGCCGCTATGGCCAGCGCGGTGCGCAGCGTCTCGGTCTCGGTGCCGGACACCGCGAACTCGACGGCGGTCACCGGGTACTTGGCGAGCCGGAAGATACGGTCGATGTTGCCGCCGGTCGCGGTGATGCGCGCGGCGATCTCAGCGGTCGACTCGGAGGTCAGGGGGTGGCCGAGCACGGTGACGAGCGAACGCCCGACGCCGCGCGGCCGGTTGTCGCCGATGCCGGACAGGATCTCGGCCTGCATCTTCATGGACTCCGCCCAGCTGTGGACGGTGGCGCGCAGATCGCCCTCCAGGCCGGCGGGCGGCTCGGTCACGAGCGCGCACAGCACGATGCGGCCGCGGGTGACGACCTGCTCGATGTCGACGACGTCGACGGAGTAGGCGGCGAGGGTGTCGAAGAGGCCGGCGGTGATGCCGGGGCGGTCCTTGCCGAAGATCTTGACGAGGAGCGTCGGGATGTCGGCGGGCTGAGGGGGCTGCGAAGCACTCATGGTGATCCCTACGGTATCCGTCTGGCTCCGGGGCGCGTTCCGGCGGTCCGCGTGCCGGACAGAGGGTTCCCGGGTGGCCGTCCCGAGCTCACCCATTCCCCCACTTCGCGGCGATTCGGCCTGCGTACCCTTCCGCCGTCCGCCTGTCTTCCGGCCTCCGGCCTGTTTTCCGCCCCCGGCCGGTCTTCCGGCTTGGCTTCCGGTCTCCTGCCTCCGGCTTGGCTTCCGCCTTCCCGCCCCCCGCCTCCCCCCTCCGTCCACCACCCGTTCGCCCTCGCGCCGCCCTTCCTCAGTTAGGGCCGCCCCGCCTGCGCGGGGGCGGAGGGCCCGTGTCCGGGGGAGGCGGGGGCGGCGGTGGGGGAGGAGGCCAGTCGGCCGAGCGGGAGCGGGGGCGCCTCGGAGCGCGGGGCGGAACCGTCGGGCCCACCACCGTCGGCGCACCGGAGGTGTCCGGGGGCGGAGCGGACGAGGAGCGGCCGGGCGGGGGAGCCGAACCCGGCGGCGTACCGGGACCCGAACCCCGCCGCGTACCGGAAGCCGCACCTGGTGGCGTACCTGGACCCGCGCCTGGTGGCGTACCGGGACCTGAACCCGGTGGCGTACCGGGACCCGTACCTGTCGGCGTACCGGGACCCGAACCCGGCCCCGTACCGGAAGCGCGTGTCGGGTCTCCGTGCAGCGGGCGCAGGTACGGGTTCGTGTCGGGGTTCGGCGGCCGGTGCGGGGTGCTGGGCCGGTACGGGCTCGCCCCCGCTCCCGGGACCGCCGCGTGCTCCGCGGCCGGCGCCCCGCCCACCGCACCTGGCAGGGCGAGCGGCGACGCCCGCCCGCCCGCCGCCCCCGTCGCGACCGCGAGCAGCGCCCCCACCACTCCCGCCCCGAACCCCCACGCCGCCCCGAGCACCGCCGCCGCCCCCAGCCGTCCGTGCAACTCGACCCCCGCGCCGAACGCGTCGAAGCCGAGCACGGAGAGCGAGGCGTCGGCGGACACCTCCGTCAGCCACGCGAGCAGCACGAGCGCGAGCGCCGTCACCACCGCGAGCCGCAGCCCGCACCGCCCCGCGAAGCCCGTCGCGGACACCGTGTCCCGTGCCCGGGGCGTCCGGACCGCCGTCAGCACCCCGGCGAACAGCATCGTCACCGCCGCCGCGACCCCCAACAGCCAGACCCTGCCGTCGAGTTCGGCGAGCCGCCCGAGCGTGAGCGCCTTGTCGTCCGGCCCGGTCAGGAGGTCGTCCACCGGGTCCGGCAGGAACTGCCTCAGCGCACCCGTCGCACTGCCGTCCCACGGCACGAAGAGGCCGACGGGAAGCGCGAGCCACACCCCGTTCGGCGCCCCGAGCAGCGCGGCACCCGCGATCCGCCGCGGGTGGTCGTCGCCGACCATCGCGTACGCCGCCGCGGCCAGGCCCGCGCAGACCGCGACCAGCACCACCGTGACCAGCGCGGAGACGGCGGGCCGCACCACCCGGTGCAGTCCGCCGAGGGCGCGCGGCAGCGGGGTGCGCCGCGAGGCGAGCAGCGCGATGAGCAGGACCCCGACCACCCAGCACGCGCCACCGAGCAGGGTCGGCACCGTGTCCACGGTGAAGCCGACCGAGGCCTTCGCCTTCGCCAGGTCGCCGAGCCGGTCCGGCAGCAGCCCGCCGATGTCGCCGATGCCGCCGGGCAGCTTGTCACCGATGCCGCCCGGCAGTTCGTCGAGCCCCTTGTCGATGCCCTTGTCGATGCCGAGCTGCTCGCCGTCGATCGTGATCACGTCGTGCCCCGCCCAGGCGAGCCCCGCGAGCATCGCGAGGAAGAGGGCGACCACCGCGGCCGCGCGCGCGGCGAGTTCGGCGGGCCGGACGACGAGCCCCGCGCCGCGCAGGGAGCGCAGGAAGAAGTGGGCGAGGAGCAGCGCCCCCACCAGGCCGACGCCGAGTGGCGCGATATCGATCGTCGTGGTGGCCTCGGCGCCGTCCAGACCGAACGCCGAGACGTCGCCGGACGGGGTGACCGAACCCCCCGCGCCGAGGGCGACGGCCGCCGCCGTCATCGGCCCGAGCGAGCCCGCCGCGTCCGCGTCGAGCAGGTGCAGGGCGAGCGCGGCCGTCCCCGCCATGCCGACCAGCGACCAACTCACGGCGGCGATCGCGGAAAGCAGCACATCGCCCCAGCGCACGCCCCGGCCTTCACTTTTGTGCTCACCGGCCGCCATGAGGACCCCCGAACCGCAGTGCACCGAACCATCACCACGCCGCACGCGTTCCACGCGTTTCACACGACTCATGTGCCTAGTGGCAACGATGAGCGTCCTGGGCGAAATGCGCCCAATGCGCATGATCCGTATGCACTGATGGGTGCTTACCACTCTCCGGTGCGTTTTCTGCCCCGTCAACGGTCCGACCCGTCACGCCGGTACGCAGTCTTCACAAGGCCCGACTTTCGGTCAGAGCCCTCCTCCTGAAATAGTTCCTCCCGATGTTCGACATCCCTAGACTCCCCACCAATGGGGGCTAGCTCGGGGGACAACTCAGTGGGGCATGGAGTGCCGGAACTCGTACTGGAATTGAATGGCAGGACCTGGACGCTCGACCCGTCCAGGCCGTACACCCTCGGACGTGATCCGCAGGGGGATATCTCGCTCGACGACGCCAGGGTCTCCTGGCGGCACGCGACGATCAGCTGGAGCGGCCGCAGTTGGGTCATCGAGGACCACGGCAGCACCAACGGCACCTTCGTGCAGGGCCAGCGGATCCATCAGATGGAGATCGGTCCCGGCTCGGCCGTGCACCTGGGCAACGCGACCGACGGCCCGCGGGTGAACGTGTCCGGCAGTGCGGCGGGCGCCTCCGCGGCCGCCGTCTCCGCACCGCAGCAGCACGCCCAGCAGGCCGCGCCGCAGCACGCCCAACAGCAGGCCGCGCCCCAGCAGCACCAGCAGGAGGCGCCCGGCTGGGCAGGACAGGCCCCTCAGCAGCACCAGCAGGCGCCCCAGCAGCAGGCTCCGTACCAGCCTCAGCAGCAGGGCTGGCCGCAACAGCAGCCGCAGCAGCACCAACAGCCGCAGCAGCACCAGCAGCACCAGCCGCACGTGCCCCAGCAGCAGGGCGGCCCGTCCGAGCAGTACGCGCAGAAGACCCCCGGGTCCGGCGGTGCCGCGGGGGCCCCGCCGGTCTACGGCGACCGCAGCCCCACGACGTTCCACCAGCTGGCACTGGGCCGCAAGATGCGCATCGGCCGTGCGCTCGAGAACGAGCTGGTCGTCTCCGACCTGCAGGTCTCGCGCCACCACGCCGAGTTCACGGCGACGCCCGACGGCCGCTTCGAGCTGCACGACCTCGGCTCGCACAACGGCACGTACGTCAACGGCCAGCCGATCGCGAAGTCCTCGACCGTCCTGATCGGCCCGAACGACATCGTCGGCGTCGGCCACTCGACGTTCCGCATCGTCGGCGGGCAGCTCGAGGAGTTCGTCGACACCGGTGACGTCTCCTTCTCGGCCCGTCACCTCACCGTCACGGTCGACGGCGGCAAGCAGATCCTCAAGGACGTCTCCTTCGGCGTCCCGGAGAAGTCGCTCATCGCGGTCATCGGCCCCTCCGGTTCCGGCAAGTCCACCCTGCTCAAGGCGCTCACCGGCTACCGGCCCGCCAACCAGGGCGACGTCCTGTACGACAACAGGAACCTGTACAAGCAGTTCGCCGAGCTGCGGCAGCGCATCGGTCTGGTCCCGCAGGACGACATCCTGCACAAGGAGCTGACCGTCAAGAAGGCCCTCAAGTACGCGGCCAAGCTGCGCTTCCCCGCGGACACCACGGAGGCCGAGCGCGAGTCCCGCATAGACGAGGTCCTGCGCGAGCTGAAGCTGGACATCCACAAGGAGAAGAAGGTCACCTCCCTCTCCGGCGGCCAGCGCAAGCGCGTCTCGGTGGCCCTGGAGCTCCTGACCAAGCCCTCGCTGATCTTCCTGGACGAGCCGACCTCCGGCCTCGACCCGGGCATGGACCGCGACGTCATGCAGCTCCTGCGCGGCCTCGCCGACGACGGCCGCACGGTCCTCGTCGTGACGCACTCCGTCGCCGAGCTGGCGATCTGCGACAAGCTCCTGGTGATGGCGCCGGGCGGTTCGGTGGCGTACTTCGGCCCGCCGGAGGAAGCCCTCAACTTCTTCGGCTACAGCACCTGGGCCGACGTCTTCTCCGCCTTCGAGAACTACCGCGACTACGACTGGGCGGGCCGCTGGAAGGGCTCGCAGCACTACCAGATGTACGCCGCGGACATCGACGCGGTCGCCGCGCAGTCCGTACCCATGCCACCGCACCAGGCGGTGCGGCCACCGAAGCCGCAGGGCTGGGGTTCACAGCTGTGGACCCTGATCCGCCGCTACGTCTCGGTGATCGCCTCCGACAAGGGCTTCATGGGCCTGATGGTGATCCTGCCCGCGGTGCTCGGCATCGTCAGTGTCGTGATCCCGGCCGACTTCGGCCTCGCGCCACCGAAACCGCCGGTCAAGTTCAACGGCGACGCCGGCACGATCATGCTGATCCTCGCGGTCGGCATGTGCTTCTCCGGCGCCGCCAACTCCGTCCGTGAGCTGATCAAGGAACGGGTCATCTACGAACGGGAGCGGGCGACCGGCCTGTCCCGCTCGGCGTACCTGATGTCGAAGGTCATCGTCCTCGGCGTCATCACGGCCATCCAGGGCGTCATCCTCTGCGGCATCGGCTTCGCCACGCGCGACATGCCGGAAGAGGGCCTGATCATGCCCCCGGCCGTCGAGATCTGCCTGGTCGTCATCGCCCTGGGCTTCACCTCGATGATGTTCGGCCTGGTCATCTCCTCGCTGGTGAAGACCGCGGAGAAGACCATGCCGCTCCTGGTGATGTTCGCGATCGTCCAGGTCGTCTTCACCGGCGTGCTCTTCCAGATCTACGGTTCGCCGGGCCTGGAGCAGTTCGCCTGGCTGATGCCCTCCCGCTGGGCCATCGCCGGCGCCGGTTCCACGCTCGACCTGGCGCACCTCATGCCGCCGTGGGACCCCAAGAAGCCGGGCGACCTGGACCCGCTGTGGGAGCACTCGGCGGGCCAGTGGAGCCTGAACATCACCGTGCTGCTCGTGCTCGGCGTCATCTGCGGCCTCGTGGTCGCGCGACTGCTGCGCCGCCACGAGCCGGAGGTCATGCGCAAGTGACCGCGGTGCCTCCGGGCACGCGCGTGGACACACGAGAAGGGCGGCACCCCGCACGGGGTGCCGCCCTTCGGCGTCTGCGGGCCTCGTCCTCGGCTGAAGAGGTCCATTGATCAGGCGATCAAGGCTCAGTAGGCGCCGTTCACGTTGTCCATCGAGCCGTACTTGTCGGCCGCGTAGTTGGCCGCCGCGGTGATGTTGGCGACCGGGTCGTAGATGTTCGTCGAGGTGCCGTCGACGTGGTACGCGTTGAACGTCGGCTGGATGACCTGGAGCAGGCCGATCGACGGGGTGCCGTTCTGGGCGTTGACGTCCCAGCCGTTCATGGCGTTCGGGTTGCCCGTGGACTCGCGCATGATGTTGCGGTGCAGGCCCTCGTACGAACCGGGGATGCCCTTGGACTTCATGATGTCCAGGGACTGGCGGATCCAGCCGTCGAGGTTGTTGGCGTAGACGGGCTTGCGGGCGGCGGCGCGGCTCGCGGCCTCCTGCGCCTTGCGCTCGTCCTCGGCCTTCTTCTTCGCGGCGGCCTCGTCGGCTGCCTTCCTGGCCTCGTCGGCCTTCCTCTTGTCCTCGGCCGCCTTGGCCGCGGCGTCCTTGGCCTGCTTGTCGGCGTTGGACTGCTGCTTGGCGACGCCGGCGTGGACGGCCTGCTGCGTACCGGCGGGCGCGGCGAAGGCCACGGGGGAGACGTCGGCGGCGGCCTGGGTGGTGGCCTCGGAGTTGCCCGGCACGAGGGAGAACGCGAGAGCGGCGGCACCGAGCGTGGCGACACCGGCGATCGAGAACTTCTGGGTCCTGGTCACGGTGGAGCGACTATGACCAGGGGTGCTGTGCTTGGACATGCGAGTGGGACCTCTTCGGATAGCGGAGGTCGCTCTGGTCCGGCGGGGACAGGTGCTTCTCCGGCAAAACGCCGCGGTGGTGAGACCGCGGCGCCGAGCGACGGGAGCAATTCTTAGCGGCAGCAAAAATCTGTGGCAAAGGTGTGACGTACGATCCCGGGTAGTGGATCGGGGGGTGCGCGGCGGCCGCTCGTGGCCGTGCACCCCCGCGCACAGGGGGATGTCCCCTCCACTAGGGACGTTCGTACGTGATGTGCGTCCTATGCGCGGGCTCACATCGAACGCGTAACAGTCTCACCGGGAGTTGCCCCAGCAACGCTCACGGTGAGCAAACTCCTCCGGGAGGAGGAGATGGACGTCGCCGAACTCGTGCCACAGGTAGAGACGGCGTACCGCCTCCGCGTACCCCCCCCCGTTCGATCGCCGCCCGCCCCGCGACCGCCCGGGTCCCTTCGCCCTGGTACCGGACCAACGGCCTAGGCCCCGGGGCCTAGGCGGGGGCCGCCACTGGACGGATACGCGCTGTCACACCCCGCCGGTACGGTGTGACCATGAGTCAAGGACCCCGATCCGGCCTGACCGCGGTGAGCTCCGCGCTCCTCGCCATGAGCCGGCACCTGGAGGTGCGCGACGTCCTCAAGACGATCGTCGCCTCGGCCCGCGAGCTGCTCGACGCCGAGTACGCCGCGCTCGGGGTCCCCGACGACCACGGCGGATTCGCCCAGTTCGTCGTCGACGGCGTCAGCGACGCGCAGTGGAAGGCCATCGGCCCGCTGCCCCGGCAGCACGGCATCCTCGCCTCCATGCTCCAGAAGGGCGAGACGGTCCTGCTCGGCGACGTGCGCCAGGACCCGCGCTTCGGCGGCTGGCCCTCCGCCCACCCGGACATGTCCGACTTCCTCGGCGTGCCCATCCGCTCGGACGACGAGACGCTCGGCGCCCTCTTCCTCGCCAACAAGAACTGCCCCAAGGTCCAGGGCACCTGCGGTTTCACCGAGGACGACGCGGAGCTGCTGTCCATCCTCGCCCAGCACGCCGCCATCGCCCTGACCAATGCCCGCCTGTACGAGCGCAGCCGGGAGCTGACCATCGCCGAGGAGCGCTCCCGCCTCGCCCACGAGCTGCACGACGCCGTCAGCCAGAAGCTCTTCTCGCTGCGCCTGACGGCCCAGGCCGCCGCCGCCCTGGTGGACCGCGACCCGCCGCGCGCCAAGGACGAGCTCCAGCAGGTGGCGGTGCTCGCCGCCGAGGCGGCGGACGAACTGCGCGCGGCGGTCGTGGAGTTGCGCCCCGCCGCCCTGGACGAGGACGGTCTGGTGGCCACCCTGCGCACCCACGTCCAGGTGCTGCACCGCGCGCACTCCGCGCACGTCACCTTCGAGAGCAACGGCGTGCGGGCCCTGCCGGCCTCGCAGGAGGAAGCCATGCTGCGGGTCGCCCAGGAGGCCCTGCACAACGCACTGCGCCACTCCGGCGCCGAGCACGTCACCGTGCTCCTGGACAAGCGCGGCACGGGAGCCGCCCTGCGCGTCGTCGACGACGGCTCGGGCTTCGAGCCCACGGCGATACGGCGCGCGGGACGGCACCTGGGCCTGGTCTCCATGCGGGACCGGGCGAGCGGGGTCGGCGGACGGCTGACCGTGGAATCGGAGCCCGGCAAGGGCACCACGATCGAGATGGAGGTCCCCGGTGGCTGACGCCCCGCTCAACGCGAAGACCGGTATCCGGGTGCTGCTGGTCGACGACCACCAGGTGGTCCGCCGCGGTCTGCGCACGTTCCTGGAGATCCAGGACGACATCGACGTCGTCGGCGAGGCGTCGGACGGCGCCGAAGGCGTCGCACAGGCCGAGGAGCTGAAGCCGGACGTCGTCCTGATGGACGTCAAGATGCCCGGCATGGACGGCGTCGAGGCGCTGCGCAGACTCCGCGAGCTGGCCAACCCCGCGCGCGTGCTCATCGTCACCAGCTTCACCGAGCAGCGCACCGTCGTCCCCGCCCTGCGCGCCGGCGCCGCGGGGTACGTCTACAAGGACGTCGACCCGGACGCCCTGGCCGGCGCCATCCGCTCCGTGCACGCCGGACACGTCCTGCTGCAGCCCGAGGTCGCGGGCGCGCTGCTCTCCCAGGAGGAGGCCGGCGGCAGCCAGGGCAGGGCGGGCTCGCTCACCGAGCGCGAGCGCGAGGTCCTCGGCCTGATCGCCGACGGCCGCTCCAACCGCGAGATCGCGCGCGCCCTGGTCCTCTCCGAGAAGACCGTCAAGACGCACGTGTCGAACATCCTGATGAAACTCGACCTGGCCGACCGCACCCAGGCCGCGCTCTGGGCGGTCCGGCACGGAGTGGCGGGCTGATCAGACCGCTGACGTGCGCCCCGGCGGGTCCCACCGGGGCGCACCTCGGGGCGCGAGCGGAGCGTCGTCTTCCGGGCTGAGATTCATACCGTCGTGTGGATGTCCCCCACTTGGCGTATCCCCCGGGCCGGTCGGGCCGTTCTCCAGTGCGTGCTGCGGCGGTTGGCCGCAGCTTCCGCTCAGGAGGATCGTAGAAGTGAAGAACCTGAAGAAGGCCGCCGCTGTGACGATGGTGGCCGGAGGCCTGGTCGCGGCCGGTGCCGGTATGGCCGCCGCCCACGGTGGCGCGCACGCCGACGGCGGGACCACCAAGTCCCCCGGCGTCGTCTCCGGCAACCTGATCCAGGCCCCGGTCCACGTCCCGGTGAACGCCTGCGGCAACACCGTCACCGTCATCGGCGCGCTGAACCCCACGTTCGGCAACGTCTGCGAGAACTTCTGACCGGACCCCGCGACGCACCGCCCGTCCCCACACGAGCGGTTCCGCGACAGGCCCGTCCCGCACCCCATCCGTGACGGGACTGGTCCCGGTCTTCGCGCCCGTCGTGCGCGGCACACCCCTTCTGACCCCGGTCCCGGGGTCGCCCATGTCAGCAGGAGGAGCACTTCCATGAACAGCATCGCCAAGAAGGCCGCCCTGGCCGTCGTCGCCGCCGGTCTCGCCGCGGGTGCCACCGCCGGCGCCGCGTCCGCCACCTCGGACGCCCAGGCCAACGGCGCCGCCACCAAGTCCCCGGGCGTCGGCTCCGGCAACCTGGTCCAGGTCCCCGTCGACGTCCCGGTCAACGTGACCGGCAACAGCGTCAACGTGGTCGGCATCCTCAACCCGGCCTTCGCCAACGGCACCGTGAACCACTGAAACACCCCGCACCACCGCAGCACCCGCACCACCGTGATCCCCTGAGACACCGAGGCCCCTGAGGCACCGGCTCAGGCCCGGGCCCCGCCGACCCCACCGGTCCGCGGGGCCCGTGGCGGCACGGACCGGCCCCGCGCCGCCACCCGCTCAGCGCCCGCCCCGCTCCCGCTCCTCCACGTACGCGTTGTACGCGGCGACCTGCGCGCGCCGCGCGGTCCGCTCCACCGGCCGCAGCGCCGCGCCCCGCGCCGCCATCTCCGAGGCGCTCACAGCCCCGCCGTGCCCGTGCTCGTACGCCAGCGAGATCAGCAGGCCGATCCGCTGCGCCAGCTCCAACACCCGTACCGCCCGCGGCGGATATCCCGGAGCGAGCACCTCCCGCCCCCGCTCCGCCCGCGCCCGGTACGCGTCGAGCGCCGCCTCCGCGACCGGCCCCGACCCCGCCACGTCGAGCCGCGCGAGCACCTCCGTCGCCTCCCGCAGCGCCTCCGCGAGCTCCCGCTCCGCCTCGCCGAGCGAGGGCACGTCGGCGGGCGGCGCCTCCCGCACCGCCAGGCAGTGCCAGACGACCTCGACGTGCACGTCACCCTCGGGCCCCGCCTCGTACACCTCGGGCACGAGCCCGTACGGCGCGCCGAACGCGACGACGGCCTCCTCCGCCTCCAGGGCGCGCGCGTTGAACTCCGGCGGCCCGCTCAGGCCGAGCGGGTGCCCCGGCGCGGGCAGCGCCACGCGCAGACCGGTCACCCCCGACGAGCGCAGCCGCCCCAGGGCGAGCGTGAGCCCGACCGGGCCCGCCTCCCCGGGGAGTCCTTCGACACGGTGCACCGCGTCCTCGCCGACCATCGCGAGCACGGCGTCGTCCGGCGAAACAAGTCCGGCCAAAAGGGCATTTCCCCATGCGGCCAGGCGTCCTGAGCGTGGTTCCGAGAGCATGCACACAGCCTAAGGACCGGGCTCACGACAGGAACGGTCGGCCGGTGGCGTAGGTTTTATCCGGGGGCCGCGTCCACCGACGCGAGCGACGATCGAGACTGCAATGGGAGACAGCGCGCTCATGAGCGATGTACTGGAGCTTGAGGACGTATCTGTGGTCCGCGAGGGCCGGGCTCTGGTGGACCAGGTCTCCTGGTCGGTGAAGGAGGGGGAGCGCTGGGTCATCCTCGGCCCGAACGGCGCTGGCAAGACCACCCTCCTGAACATCGCCTCCAGCTACCTCTTCCCGAGCACCGGAAGCGCCACCATCCTCGGCGAGACCCTCGGCAGGCCCGGCACCGACGTCTTCGAACTGCGCCCGCGCATCGGCGTCGCCGGCATCGCGATGGCCGAGAAGCTGCCCAAGCGCCAGACCGTCCTGCAGACCGTCCTCACCGCGGCCTACGGCATGACCGCCGGCTGGCACGAGGACTACGAGGACGTCGACGAGCAGCGCGCCCGCGCCTTCCTCGACCGCCTCGGCATGAGCGACTACCTCGACCGCAGGTTCGGCACCCTCTCCGAGGGCGAGCGCAAGCGCACCCTGATCGCCCGCGCCCTGATGACCGACCCCGAGCTGCTGCTCCTCGACGAGCCCGCCGCGGGCCTCGACCTCGGCGGCCGCGAGGACCTCGTACGCCGCCTCGGCCGCCTCGCCCGCGACCCGATCGCCCCCTCGATGATCATGGTCACGCACCACGTCGAGGAGATCGCCCCCGGCTTCACGCACGTCCTCATGATCCGCCAGGGCGAGGTCCTCGCCGCGGGCCCCCTGGAGCTCGAACTCACCTCCCGCAACCTCTCCCGCTGCTTCGGCCTCCCGCTGGTCGTCGAGCAGCGCGGCGACCGCTGGACCGCCACGGGCCTCCCGCTCGGCTGATCCGCGCCCGTCCCGGGGGGACGCCCTGTCCCCGAGGGGACCGGCGGACCTACGATGACCACGTGGACATCGACGCATGGGTGTGGTGGCTGATCGGCGCCGCCGCGCTCGGAATCCCGCTCGTACTGACCGCGATGCCCGAGTTCGGCATGCTCGCCGTGGGCGCCGTCGCGGCCGCCGTGACCGCGGGCCTCGGCGGCGACACCGTGCTGCAGGTCGTGGTCTTCGCGGCGGTCTCCGTCGCACTCATCGGTGTCGTACGCCCGGTCGCGGCCAGGCACCGCTCCCAGCGCCCCGAACTCGCCACCGGCGTCGACGCGTTGCGCGGCAGAACGGCCCTGGTCGTGGAGCGGGTCGACGGGACCGGCGGCCGCATCAAGCTCGCGGGCGAGATCTGGTCGGCCCGCGCGCTCGACACGGACCGCGCCTACGAGGCGGGCCAGGAAGTGGACGTCGTGGAGATCGACGGAGCGACGGCCGTCGTCATGTGAATGCCCCACGGGCCGGACGACGTTCTGACAGACTCGACCAGCAAGATCTTCGCCGAGGCATGAAGGGTACGGGGAGTCCAGATGGAACCAATCATCATCGTCCTGATCATTCTGGTGGTGCTGGTCTTCATCGCCCTGATCAAGACCATCCAGGTCATCCCACAGGCGAGCGCCGCGATCGTCGAGCGGTTCGGCCGCTACACCCGCACGCTGAACGCCGGACTGAACATCGTCGTCCCGTTCATCGACTCGATCCGCAACCGCATCGACCTGCGTGAACAGGTCGTCCCCTTCCCGCCCCAGCCGGTGATCACCCAGGACAACCTGGTGGTCAACATCGACACGGTCATCTACTACCAGGTGACCGACGCCCGGGCCGCGACCTACGAGGTCGCCTCCTACATCCAGGCGATCGAGCAGCTCACCGTCACCACCCTGCGCAACATCATCGGTGGCATGGACCTGGAGCGGACCCTGACCTCCCGCGAGGAGATCAACGCGGCCCTGCGCGGCGTCCTCGACGAGGCCACCGGCAAGTGGGGCATCCGCGTCAACCGCGTCGAGCTCAAGGCGATCGAGCCCCCGACCTCCATCCAGGACTCGATGGAGAAGCAGATGCGCGCCGACCGCGACAAGCGCGCCGCGATCCTCCAGGCCGAAGGTGTCCGGCAGTCGGAGATCCTGCGCGCCGAGGGCGAGAAGCAGTCCGCGATCCTGCGCGCCGAAGGTGAGGCCAAGGCAGCGGCCCTGCGCGCCGAGGGCGAGGCCCAGGCGATCCGCACGGTCTTCGAGTCCATCCACGCCGGCGACCCCGACCAGAAGCTCCTCTCGTACCAGTACCTCCAGATGCTCCCGAAGATCGCCGAGGGCGACGCGAACAAGCTCTGGATCGTGCCCAGCGAGATCGGCGACGCCCTCAAGGGCCTCGGCGGCGCCCTCGGCAACTTCAACCCGATGGGCGGCGGTTCGGGCAGCGGCGGCTCCTCCGGCACGGAGCGCCGCGAACAGCCGCGCATCGACTGAGCAGCGACCCCGCAGGGGCGCGCACGACGGCGCGACCAACCGGAAAGGCCTGGGGCCGGACACCGATCGGTGTCCGGCCCCAGGCCTTTCCGGCAGGAGCAGCGGGCGTCACGCCGCAGGCTGCGCGAGCCACTCGGGCAGCGAGGCCAGGTCCTCCCGCCCCAGGGACAGGAGCATCGCGTCCGCCGGCGTCGGCTCGAACGGCTGCCGCAGCAACGGCATCCCGGCCTCGTCGGGCGTCCGGTTCGCCTTGCGGTGATTGTCCAGCGCGCACGAGGCCACGGTGTTCAGCCAGGAATCGGCGCCGCCCTGCGAGCGCGGCACCACGTGGTCCACCGTCGTGGCCCGCCTGCCGCAGTACGCGCAGCGGTGCCGGTCGCGCACCAGCACACCCCGTCTGGACCACGGCGCCTGTCTTCGGAAGGGCACCCGTACGTATCTGCACAGCCTGATCACCCGCGGCACGGGTATGTCGATCGCCGCCGCGCGCACACGGAGCCCCGGGTGGGCGTGCTCGACCACGGCCTTGTCCTGGAGCACCAGAACGACGGCCCGGTTGAGCGAAACCGTCGAGAGCGGCTCGAAGCTCGCGTTCAGCACCAGCGTGTCCCGCATCAACCTGCCCACCTCCCGTATGCACCGGCCCACCGCCTGGCGGGCTGGGATCAACTCTGGCCGGGCACGCCGAGATGGACAACGCAATAAAAAAGTGCCCGCCCCTGATCAATTCCATGACCAGAGGCGGGCAAACAATCGGTGAACGCTCAGTTCGGGACGCGGCCCTCAGCCCTCCGCCGGAGCCGCGTATTCCGCGATCACCTGGGCGCGCGCCAGCGTGTGGAACCGGAGGTTGAAGCCCACGAACGCGGGCGGCGCGTCGGAGTCGGGCCCCAGCTTCTCCTGGTCCACCGCGTACACGGTGAACACATAGCGGTGCGGCCGGTCGCCGGGCGGCGGAGCGGCACCCCCGAAGTCCTTCGTCCCGAAGTCGTTGCGCACCTGCACGGCGCCCTCGGGCAGCCCCTCGAACGTGGCACTGCCCGCACCGCCCGGCAGCTCGGTCGCCGACACCGGGATGTCGAAGACGGTCCAGTGCCAGAAACCGCTGCCCGTCGGGGCGTCCGGGTCGAAGCACGTCACGGCGAAGCTCTTGGTCTCCGGCGGGAAGCCCTCCCACCGCAGCTGCGGCGAGGTGTTCCCGGCCGCGTAGACCTGGGCGTCCTTGAGGACCGCACCCGGCTCGAAGTCCTCGCTCACGACCGTGAACGAGGGCACGGACGGGTGGAAGTCATGGGGAAGCGGCGGCCTCTTGAGCTCGCTCACGTCGGCACCTCCTGGTTGATTGCTGGTCCTCGGTGATCCTCTCCGAGCCTAGAACCAGTTGCGCTTGCTGCCGACCTGGGACAGCCACTCGTTCAGGTACGCCGCCCAGTCCGTGCCCTGGAAGTCGTTCAGACCCACCTGGAACGAACGGAAGGAGTCACTGCCCTCGCTGAACAGACCCGGCTTCTTGTCCATCTCCAGGACGACGTCCATCTCCCGGTCGTCGGCGACGAAGCTCAGCTCGACCTGGTTGAGCCCGCGGTACTGCTGCGGCGGGTAGAACTCGATCTCCTGGTAGAACGGCAGCTTCTGCCGCGTGCCCCGGATGTGCCCGCGCTCCATGTCGGCGCTCTTGAAGCGGAAGCCCAGCTGGATGAAGGCGTCGAGGATGGCCTGCTGCGCCGGCAGCGGGTGCACGTTGATCGGGTCCAGGTCGCCCGAGTCCACGGCCCGCGCGATCTCCAGCTCGGTGGTCACCCCGATGTTCATGCCGCGCAGCTGCTGCCCGTCGATGCTCGTGACCGGGGTCTCCCAGGGGATCTCCAGGCCGAACGGCACCGCGTGCACCTGCCCGGCCTGCAGGGTGAAGGCGCCACCGAGCCGGAGCTTGGTGAACTCGATGTCCTGCTTCGTCTCCTGGTCCTGGCCCTCGACCTCGACGCGCGCCTGCAGACCGACGGACAGCCCCTCGATCTGCTGGTCGACCGACCCGCCCTGGATGCGCACCTCACCCTGGACCACGCCGCCCGGGACCACGTTGACCTCGGTCAGCACGGTCTCGACCGAGGCACCGCCGGCCCCCAGACTCGCGAGCAGCTTCTTGAACCCCATGACTCTCCTCCCCAGGCCGCCGCCTGTGGCTCGTCTCGACTTGAATCCTTGATCGGTACAAACGCCAGGAGACCGTGCCCGGTTCCGTCCGATCACCCTGGCAATCGGGCGGACCGAAGGCCACCCGCGTGCGTGCACCACGTGCACTACGCTCGTACGGCATGATCGCGGCCCCTGACCGTACGCCCCTCACCCGTGACTTCTTCGACCGCCCTGTCCTGGAGGTCGCCCCGGACCTGCTCGGACGCGTCCTCGTCCGGGACTCCCCGGACGGTCCGATCGAACTCCGCCTGACGGAGGTGGAGGCGTACGCGGGAGAGGTCGACCCGGGATCCCACGCGTATCGCGGCCGCACCGCCCGCAACGACGTGATGTTCGGGCCGCCCGGTCACGTGTACGTCTACTTCACCTACGGCATGTGGCACTGCATGAACCTGGTGTGCGGTCCGGAGGGCCGGGCGAGCGCGGTCCTGCTGCGCGCCGGGGAGATCACGGCGGGCGCCGAGCTGGCGCGCGAGCGACGACTCTCGGCCCGCAACGACAAGGAACTGGCCAAAGGCCCCGCCCGGCTGGCGACCGCCCTTGACGTGGACCGACGCCTCGACGGCTCCGATGCCTGCGGCGCCCCGGACTCCCCGTTCACCGTCCTGACCGGCACCCCGACACCCTCCGACCAGGTCATGAGCGGACCCCGCACAGGAGTGGGGGGAGAGGGCGCCGTCCACCCGTGGCGGTTCTGGACGGCCAACGACCCTACGGTGAGCCCTTATCGGGCCCATACGCCCCGGCGTCGACGAACTTGACGCGGCGTTGGTGCCTCCGTAATGTAGTCCGAGCCGCTTGACCCGGTGAGGCAATCTGCCACCAGCCGGGAGCGGCCAACCACTACCTGACGACTTCCCCCTGGCGGGGTCTTATTCGGCGTGCCCGCATGCCCGAATTCGAACTCGCGGAACTCGATTATGAGTTGCGGAGGGAATCCGCTAACGTAGTGGACACGCCGAAAGGCAAAGGCCCCCAACCGCCACCGGAAATGAAATCCGAACCGGGAACGGAACGGAAAACGGATCTGGTAGAGTTGGAAACGCAAGAACAAAAGAAACACCGAAGGGAAGCGCCCGGAGGAAAGCCCGAGAGGGTGAGTACAAAGGAAGCGTCCGTTCCTTGAGAACTCA
>NZ_JBIARE010000022.1:0-37285 GCF_042889645.1 Streptomyces sp. NPDC002564
CCTGCCCTCCGGCGCGGGGAAATCCCGCCCCGGTCCCGCCGCGGCACTGGTGGGGAGGTGCGCCCCCCCCCCCCCCGGCGGCGGGGGGGGGGGCCCCCCGGGGGGGGGGGGGCGCCCCCCCCCGGCCGCCGTCGTCACTCCCCGCCGGTGTGCACCTGGAAGGCCGCGCGGCGCACGGCCTTGGCGAGCGCCGGGTCGGGGTGGGCCGCGGCGAGCGCGACCAGGACCTGGACGGTGCGCGGGTGTCCGATGCGGCGCACCTCGTCCAGGAGGGCGGGCACGGTGGGCTGGACCGCCGACTCCAGGTGGCGGACGAGGAGTTGCGCCTCCCCGTGGTCGGCGACGGCCGCCGCCGTGTCGACCCAGAGCCACGTCGACTCGTCGCGGGTGAGCACGAGGTGGACGTCCTCGGGGTCGGCGCCCTCCTGCTCGGCGAGCCAGAGCAGGGCGTAGGGGCGCAGCGGGGGTTCGTCGACGACGGCCCGCACCTCGGCCTCGGCGGGCGCGCCGACGACCCGCAGGGCCTCGAAGGCGAGGCCGCGCAGCAGGGCGTCCTCGCCGCGGGCGGCGGTGAGCAGGTCGGTGACGGCGCTGCCGACGGGGCGGGCGGCGAGCCAGGCGCGGTACTCGGCGCGGGCCGCGTTGGGCCGCAGGCGGGCGCAGCCGCGCAGCATGTCCTCGGCGGACTGCTCGATGTGTCCGGCGGGGCTCTGCGCGGCGACGCAGATCTGCTCCAGCTTGACCCAGACCGCCCAGCTGCCCAGCGGGGTGAGCGTGGCCTGTCCGTCGGCGCAGGTCAGCGCGCCGACGGCGGCGAGGCCGTGCAGCGCCCAGTCGAGCAGGTCGGCGAGCGGGACGTCCGGCGGGACCGCGACGGCGGCGACCGGTGCCGGCTGGGGGCCGTAGGCGATCTCGCAGCGTTCGGTGCGCAGTTCCGTGACGCGCTGGTCGAGGAGGTCGAGCAGTTGCGGCACCGGGACGGGGCCCGCCGACAGCTGCAGGAAGGACAGGACCTGGGGCATGGCCTCGACGCACTCGGCGACGGCCGCGGGGGCGAGGTCGTCCGGCGCCGGGTGGGCGAGCGACCAGGCGTCGAAGAGGGCGACCCAGCCGCGCAGCACGGCGGTGTCGTCGCGGTTCCAGGCGCGCAGCCGCCAGCCGGGGCGGGCGCTGTCGCCGTGCACCTCGATGAGGCCCGCGAGGCGGGCGGTGTCCCAGTCGGCGCGGACCTGACCGACGGTCAGTCCCAGCTCGGCGGCGGCCCGTTCGGCGGTGGTGTCGGAGAGGGTGCCCTTGCCGTCGGGCGTCGCGCCGGTGCCGCCGGGGCCCGGGCGCAGGGCGGCGTCGGCCCAGCGGGCGACCCGTGCGGCGGCGGCGAGACCGGCGCGGGCGCGCCGGGCCAGCTCCGCCGGGGCGGGGGTGCCCTCGGGCGGCCGGGGCGCGGGACGGCGCGTGCGGCGGCCGCTCATCGCGCCGGGTGCGGCGGAGAGGGGTCGTGTGCTGTCGCGCCTGGCCTCTCCTCGCTCTTCGGCCTTCGGGTAGGGCGCGTGGACAAGTCGGAGCCTGGAGTCGCGCGGGGTACGGGACGTCACGGGAGCAGTCTTCCTGTTGACGGTCCGAAAACCCAAACGGAATGAGGACGCAGGCGGCGCGAGGGGGCCGTGCGGGCCGCCGGGGAGGGCGGCCCCCGCGGTCACATCAGGGGCGTGAGGAAGCGGCGCAGCGCCTCTTCGTAGCCCGCCGGGTCGGCGTTCCACATGGCGCCGTGCGGCGCGTCCGGCACGGTGTGCAACGTGACCAGGTCCGGGCGCTGTTCGGCCAGGCGGCGGGAGAGCGCCCAGGGGGCGACGGCGTCGCCGGGGCCGTGCACGACGAGGGTGGGGACCGACAGGGCGGCGGGGTCGGCGGCGGCCAGGGTGCGGTCGCCGCGCAGCCCGGTGCGGCCCTGGGCCGCACGGACCGCAAGCGGAAGGAGCGGCCCCGGGGTGCGTCGGGCACCGGCGAGGGCCCGCAGGGTGGTCTCCCAGCTGAGCACCGGGGAGTCGAGGACGAGGCCGCTGACGCGGTCGCGCAGCGCGGAGTGGACGGCGGCGTGCAGGCACATGGCGGCGCCGGTGGACCAGCCGTGCAGGACGACGCGCTCGGCGCCGTTGCGCACGGCGTAGCGGATGGCGGCGTCCAGGTCGCGCCACTCGGTCTCGCCGAGGTGGCCGAGGCCGTCCGGGGAGCGGGGCGCGCCCAGGTCGCCGCGGTAGGCGAGGTCGAGGACGGGGAGCTGCAGGCGGTGCAGGAAGTCCATGACGACCATGGGGTGCTCGCGGGTGGTGCCCAGGCCGTGCACGGTGATGACCCAGGTGTCGCGGGCGCCGGGCACGAACCACGCGGGCAGGCCGCCGAGTTCGCCGGGGATGTCGATGTCCGCGTGGTCCAGGCCGAGCGCGGCGTGCGGGTCCCCGATGTGGACCTGCGGGGTGAGCCAGACGCGGGCGCCGGGGTCCAGGGAGCCGTGGGTGACGGCTTCGAGGCGGCGTACGACGGTGTCGGCCTCGTGCGGGGCGGACTCCAGGACGGGGCCGACGACCGCGTGGGTGCCGTTGCCGCTGAGCCCGTACGTGCCGGGGCGCAGGCTGGCCAGCGACCGGGTCAGGGTGATCTGGCCGGCGGCCGTGGCGTGCACGGTCAGGCGCGGCTCGGTCGGCAGGGGACGGCCCGCGGGCGCCTTGAGGGCGGCGTCGCTGGCGAAACGGCCCGCCGCGATGGCGGCTGCGGCGGTCCCGAGGGCGGCTGTGACTGCGGTGACGGCCGCTGCCGTCGCTTTGGCTGGGCGCACCGTCCCAGTGTCCGGGGGCGAGGGCTCCGGGGCCAGTGGGCGGTGCCCGCGGGGTGACCCGGCGGCTCAGCGGGCCGGCTGGCCGTAGCCCCGCAGTTTCGCCTCCGCCTCGCGCAGCTGGGCCGGGGAGAGGAGCGAGGGGGCGCGGCCCGGGACCCCGGACGCGGTGAGCCAGAGGCGGGACATCCACTCCAGCTGGGCCGTGCGGTCGTACGCCTGGGAGAGGGTGCCGCCGTAGGTGACCGTGCCGTGGTTCTGGAGCAGGCAGCCGGTGCGGTCGCGCAGCGCCTCCAGCATGGACGCGGCGAGTTCCTCGGTGCCGTAGAGGGCGTACGGCGCGACGCGGGCGGGGCCGCCGAGGATGCCGGTCATGTAGTGGACGGCGGGGAGCTCGCGGACCAGCATCGAGACGGCGGTGGCGTGCACGGCGTGGGTGTGCACGACCGCCTCGGCGTCGGTGGCGCGGTAGATCGCCAGGTGCAGCGGGAGTTCGCTGGTCGGCGCGAGGTCGCCGAGGACCTGCCGGCCCCGGAGGTCGACCCCGACCACGTCCTCGGGCCGCAGCCGGTCGTAGGGGACGCCGCTCGGGGTGACGAGGACGGTGTCGCCGACGCGCACCGACACATTGCCGGAGGTGCCGACGACCAGGCCGTCCCGCACCGTCCTGACGGCCGTGTCCACCAGCTCGTCCCAGGCCCGCCCGATCGCGTCGCGTGCCGCGTGGCCGTCCTGCTGGCCCGTGTGGTCCCCGTGCTCCCGCTGCTCAGTCATGCGGTGATCCTGCCAGCCGGGGGCCGGTCGCTGCAGGGCGCCGGGACGGAACGTCGGGGGCGGCGCGGCCCGTGCCGTTCCGCTTGGGGTGGCGGGCGGTCCGGCCGGCGGGCGGGGCCGGGTGACCAGGATCTCCCCGGCGGTTCCGCGGGGGTGCCGCGAGGGTGCGGGCGGGGGTGGGCCGCCGGATGGCGGAACCCGACACTCCGGCCAGTTTGCGGGGCGGACGGCCTGCCTCCGTACGATCGTCTTCGGCCGCCCGGCACGGACAGGGCGACGGCGCTCCGCTTCGGGTCACCGCACCGCCCGGCCCAGTTCACTTTCCGTTCACCCGGGTTGCCTACGTTCCACATGCCACTGACGTCCAACAGAAGCCTGGGTAAATGGAACACATCACGCTTCTCCTCGGGATCGTGATCGTCACCGCTCTCGTGTTCGATTTCACGAACGGTTTCCACGACACTGCCAACGCGATGGCGACGACCATCTCGACCGGCGCTCTGAAGCCCAAGACGGCGGTGGCCATGTCCGCCGTGCTGAACCTCGTCGGTGCCTTCCTCTCCGTCGAGGTCGCCAAGACGATCTCCGGCGGCATCGTCAACGAGGACGGCCTCAAGACAGAGGTCATATTCGCCGCGCTCGTCGGCGCGATTCTCTGGAATCTCCTGACCTGGCTGGTGGGCCTGCCCTCCAGCTCCTCGCACGCCCTCTTCGGCGGCCTCATCGGCGCCGCGGTCATGTCGATGGGCTGGTCGTCGATCAACGGCGGCACCGTCGTCACCAAGATCCTGATCCCGGCCCTCGCCGCGCCGCTCGTGGCGGGCATCGCCGCGATGCTGGCCACCCGCCTGACGTACCGGATCGGCCGCAACACCGACACCAAGGCCACCGCCAAGGGCTACCGCGTGGGCCAGATCGCCTCCGCCGGCCTCGTCTCCCTGGCGCACGGCACCAACGACGCGCAGAAGACCATGGGCATCATCACGCTCGCCCTGGTCACCGGCGGTGTCCTCAACCCCGGCGCGAACCCCCCGATGTGGGTCATCGTCTCGGCCGGTGTGGCCATCGCCCTCGGCACCTACCTGGGCGGCTGGCGCATCATCCGCACCATGGGCAAGGGCCTCACCGACCTCCAGCCGCAGCAGGGCTTCGCCGCCCAGACCAGCGCCGCGACGGTCATCCTCGCCTCCTCGCACCTGGGCTTCTCGCTCTCCACCACGCAGTCCTGCTCCGGCGCCGTGATGGGCGCGGGTCTGGGCCGCAGGGGCGGCGTGGTCCGCTGGTCCACCGCCACCCGGATGTTCGTCGCCTGGGGTCTGACCCTGCCGGCCGCCGGTCTGGTCGGCGCGGGCGCGGAGTTCCTCACCAAGCAGGGCCCCTGGGGCATCGCGGCCACCGCCGCGATCCTGGTCGGCGGCTCGGCCGTGATCTGGGCCCTCTCGCGGCGCGACGCCATCGACCACACCAACGTCACCGACGACGCGATCCGGCCGGGCGACACCGCCCCGGCCACCGAGCCCGCCGGTGTCGTGACCACCGCGATCGCCGCCGTCTCGCCGCCCCCGGCCGGGGCGGTCACCGCGGACGCGTCCGTCAAGGCCGGCGTCTCGGCCCCGACCACGACCACCACCGGCGCCATGGCGGACCCCGCCCGGCCCGCGACGGTGTAAGGACAGATCAGCATGAGCATCGACTGGGCAGCACTCGGCTCCGTCTTCGGAGTCAGCCTCGCGGTCACGGTGGCCCTGGTGGGCCTGTTCACCCTCGGCATCGTCGGTCTCTCCAAGCAGGAGGCGGCGACCGCTTCCGGCGGCGGCCCGGCGGCACTGGCCCGCACCGGCGCGTACGCCTGCTTCGCGCTGTGCGCGGCGGCGGTGGCGTACGGGATCTTCCTCATCGTCGCCTGACACCAGCTCGTCCCCGGTGGGGCGCGGAGCGTGCGAACGCCCCGCGCCCCACCGGTGTGTGCGGGGCGTGCGCGGGAGCCGCTGTGGGCCCCAACACACTCTCCCGCCGCAGGTCAACAGCGAGTTGACGGGCCTTCGCGGGCCGTGGTGGACTGCCGGGGCCAACTACGGCGGCAGCAGAGGAAGCCGGTGCGAATCCGGCGCGGTCCCGCCACTGTCACCGGGGAGCATCTCCCCGTGAGCCAGGAACTCTCGCCACCGCATCACGTCGAACCAGGGCGCGGACACCCTGAGTGAGGACATATCGCCATGCTCGGCCGCCCGGTGCCGGTTCCCTCCCCGCGTACGCCCGCTCTGCCGAGCGAAGCGGCGGGCTGAGCCCGTGCGTGCCGACCGCGACTTCGCGTACGGCGCCGCCGCCGGCCTTCTCGCCGACCTGCTGCTCGGCGATCCCCGCCGGGGCCATCCGGTCGCCGCGTTCGGCCGTGCCGCGGGTGCCGTCGAACGACGGCTGTGGCGCGACCACCGCGGCTGGGGCGCCCTGCACACCGCCGTGTGCGCCGGCGGCGCCACGGGTGCCGCCGCCCTCGCCGCCCGCCTCGTGCGCCACTCCCCCGCCGCGGGCGTCGCGCTGACCGCCGCCGCGACCTGGTCGGTGGTCGGCGGGACCTCGCTCGGCCGTGAGGCGCGGGCCGTCGGCGGGGCGCTGGCGGCCGGGGACATCGAGGTGGCGCGGGAGCGGCTGCCGCACCTGTGCGGGCGCGACCCGCAGGCGCTGGACGCCGACGGCATCGCGCGGGCCGTCGTGGAGTCCGTCGCCGAGAACACCTCCGACGCGGTCGTCGGCGCGCTCGTGTGGGGCGCGCTGGGCGGTGTGCCCGGACTCGTCGGGTTCCGCGCGGTCAACACGCTGGACGCGATGGTCGGCCACAAGTCGCCGCGTCACCGCCGCTACGGCTGGGCCTCCGCCCGGCTCGACGACGTCGTGGGCTGGCCCGGCGCCCGGCTCACCGCGGCCCTCGCGACCCTGGCCGGCGGCTCCCCCGGGGGCGCGGCACGGGCCTGGCGCGCGGACGCCGCGCAGCACCCGAGCCCGAACGCCGGGCCCGTCGAGGCGGCCTTCGCCGGGGCGCTGGGCGTGCGGCTCGGCGGGACCCTCTCGTACGCGGGACGGGTCGAGCACCGGCCGGTCCTGAACGGCGCGGGCCGCGCCGTGCGGGTGACGGACATCGAGCGCGCCGTGCGGCTGTCCCGGCGGGTGAGCTGGCTGGCGCTCGGCGTCGCGGTGGCCGCACACCGGACACTGAGGTCGGCAACGTCAGGGAGACAATCATGAGTGGTGGACTGCTCGTCGCGGGGACCACCTCCGACGCCGGCAAGAGCGTCGTGACCGCCGGCATCTGCCGGTGGCTGGCCCGCAAGGGCGTGTCCGTCGCGCCGTTCAAGGCACAGAACATGTCCCTGAACTCCTTCGTCACCCGCGAGGGCGCCGAGATCGGCCGGGCCCAGGCCATGCAGGCGCAGGCCGCCCGCGTCGAGCCGAGCGCGCTGATGAACCCCGTGCTGCTCAAGCCGGGCAGCGACCGGTCGAGCCAGGTCGTGCTGATGGGCAGGCCGGTGGGCGAGATGAGCGCGCGCGGATTCTTCGGGACCGCCGGATCGGCGCCCGGCGAGCGGCTCCGGGGCGGTGGCCGGGCCGCGCTGCTCGACACCGTCGTGGGTTGCCTCGACGAGCTCCGGTCCCGCTACGACGCGGTGATCTGCGAGGGCGCGGGCAGCCCCGCGGAGATCAATCTGCGGCGCACCGACATCGTGAACATGGGCATCGCGCGCGCCGCCCGCTTTCCCGTCCTCGTGGTCGGGGACATCGACCGGGGCGGGGTGTTCGCGTCGTTCTTCGGGACGACGGCGCTGCTGAGCGCCGCCGACCAGGAGCTCGTCGCCGGATACCTGGTGAACAAGTTCCGCGGCGACGTCTCCCTGCTCGAACCCGGCCTCGACATGCTGCTCGGCCTCACCGGGCGCCGCACGTACGGCGTGCTGCCCTTCCAGCACGGGCTCGGGATCGACGAGGAGGACGGCCTGCGGGTGTCCCTGCGCGGCGCGGTCCGGGAGTCCGTGGTGGCGCCGCCGGTCGGCGAGGACGTGCTGCGCGTCGCCGTGTGCGCGGTGCCGCTGATGTCCAACTTCACGGACGTGGACGCGCTGGCCGCGGAGCCGGGCGTCGTCGTGCGGTTCGTGGACCGGGCCGAGGAACTCGTCGACGCCGACCTCGTCGTGGTGCCCGGCACCCGCGGCACCGTGCCCGCCCTGCGCTGGCTGCGCGAGCGGGGCCTGGCCGACGCGCTGGCCCGGCGGGCCGCCGAGGGCCGCCCGGTGCTCGGCATCTGCGGCGGGTTCCAGGTGCTCGGCGAGCACATCGAGGACGACGTCGAGTCGCGCGCCGGGTCGGTGGACGGCCTGGGGCTGCTGCCGGTGCGGGTGCGGTTCGCCCGCGAGAAGACGCTGGCCCGGCCGGTCGGCGAGGCCCTCGGGGAGCGCGTCGAGGGGTACGAGATCCACCACGGCGTGGCCGAGGTGCTGGGCGGGGAGGCGTTCGTCTCCGACGACCGGGGACACGGCCTGGACGGCTGCCGGGTCGGCGAGGTGTGGGGCACGCACTGGCACGGGGCGCTGGAGAGCGACGGGTTCCGGCGCCGGTTCCTCGCCGAGGTGGCCCGGGCGGCCGGGCGCCGCTTCGTGCCCGCCCCCGACACCAGCTTCCACACGCTGCGCGAGACGCAGCTCGACCTGCTCGGCGACCTGATCGAAGAACACGCGGACACGGGCGCGCTGTTGGACCTGATCGAGAAGGGCGTACCGGCGGGTCTGCCGTTCGTCCCGCCGGGAGCGCCGTCGTGACCGGCGCCGCGCCCGCCCGCGGGCCCGCCGCGCCGAAGGGCCCCGCCCCGCACCACCCCGCACGCATCAAGGAGGCACTGTGAGTACCCCGTATCCGTTCACCGCCCTCGTCGGGCAGGACGACCTGCGGCTCGCGCTCTTGCTGAACGCCGTATCGCCCGCCGTGGGCGGCGTGCTCGTACGGGGTGAGAAGGGCACCGCCAAGTCCACCGCCGTGCGCGCGCTGTCGGCGCTGCTGCCCGAGGTGCCGGTCGTCGCCGGGTGCCGCTTCTCCTGCGATCCGGCCGCCCCCGACCCCCGCTGCCCCGACGGCCCGCACGGGTCGGGCGGCGCCGCCGCGCGGCCCGCGCGGATGGTCGAGCTGCCGGTCGGCGCGTCCGAGGACCGGCTCGTGGGCGCCCTGGACATCGAACGGGCCCTGGCGGAGGGCGTGAAGGCCTTCGAGCCCGGCCTGCTCGCCGACGCGCACCGCGGCATCCTGTACGTCGACGAGGTCAATCTGCTCCACGACCATCTGGTCGACCTGCTGCTCGACGCCGCCGCGATGGGCGCCTCGTACGTCGAGCGCGAGGGTGTGTCCGTCCGGCACGCCGCCCGGTTCCTGCTCGTCGGCACGATGAACCCCGAAGAGGGCGAGCTGCGCCCGCAGTTGCTCGACCGGTTCGGGCTCACCGTCGAGGTGGCCGCGTCCCGGGAGACCGACCAGCGCGTCGAGGTGGTGCGGCGGCGGCTGGCCTACGACGACGATCCCGAGGGCTTCGCGGGCCGCTGGACCGGGGACGAGTCGGCGCTGCGCGACCGGGTGGTGGCCGCACGGGCGCTGCTGCCCGAGGTCGTCCTCGGCAACGCCGCGCTGCGGCAGATCGCGGCGACCTGCGCGGCGTTCGAGGTCGACGGGATGCGCGCGGACATCGTGATGGCCCGTACGGCGACGGCGCTGGCCGCGTGGGCGGGGCGCACCGACGTGCACAGCGAGGACGTGCGGCAGGCCGCGCTGCTCGCGCTGCCGCACCGTAGGCGCCGCAACCCCTTCGACGCGCCGGGCCTGGACGAGGACAAGCTCGACGAGGCGCTCGACGAGGCCCGCGAGGACGAGGGGCCCGAGGGCGACGACGACCCCGACGGCGGCGGTCCCGACGGTGGCGGCGGCCGGCCGCCGGCCGACGACTCCGGTGCGCCCGACTCCCCCTCCGCGCAGTCCCCCTCCGCCGAACCGCCGTCGCCCGAGCTGCCCGGACAGCAGCAGGGCCCCCGGCACGACGACGCGGACCGTGACCCGGGGGAGCCCGCGCCCGCGCCGGGCGGCGCCGCGGGCGAGCAGCAGGCGGTACGGGCCGCCGAGCCGTTCCGCACGAAGATGCTGAGCGTGCCCGGCATCGGCGAGGGCGCGGCGGGCCGGCGCTCGCGCGCCCGCACCGAGCACGGCCGCACGACGGGTTCGCGCCGCCCGCGGGGCGCCCTGACCAAGCTGCACCTGGCCGCCACCGTGCAGGCCGCGGCCCCGCACCAGAAGGCGCGCGGCCGCTCCGGTACGGGTCTGGTGGTGCGCCGGGACGATCTGCGGCAGGCGACCCGCGAGGGGCGCGAGGGCAATCTCGTGCTGTTCGTCGTGGACGCCTCCGGGTCGATGGCGGCGCGGCAGCGGATGAGCGCCGTCAAGGGCGCCGTCCTCTCGCTCCTCCTGGACGCCTATCAGCGGCGCGACAAGGTGGGCCTGGTGACGTTCCGCGGCAAGGACGCCGAGGTGGCGCTGCCGCCGACGTCGTCGGTGGACGCGGCCGCGGCCCGCCTGGAGTCGCTGCCGACCGGCGGGCGCACCCCGCTGGCCGCGGGCCTGCTGAAGGCGCACGACGTGCTGCGGGTCGAGCGGCTGCGGGACGCCGCGCGCCGCCCGCTGGTCGTCGTGGTGACCGACGGGCGGGCGACCGGCGGCGTCGAGCCGGTGGCGCGCGCGGGCCGGGCGGCCCGGCTGTTCGCGGCGGACGGTGTGGCCTCGGTGGTCGTCGACTGCGAGTCGGGCTTCGTGCGCCTGGGCCTCGCGGGCGAGCTCGCGGGTGAGCTCGGCGGCACGGCCGTGACGCTCGACGAGCTGCGCGCGGACTCCATCGCCGGTCTCGTCAAGGACGTACAGGGAATGAACTCGCCTTCGAGGAGGGCCGCTTAATGCCGCAGGGACAGCCGAGCGTCGTGCCGGACGACGGGCTCACGACGCGCCAGCGCCGCAACCGTCCGCTGGTCTTCGTCCACACGGGCATCGGCAAGGGCAAGTCGACCGCCGCGTTCGGGCTCGCGCTGCGCGCCTGGAATCAGGGGTGGCCGGTCGGCGTCTTCCAGTTCGTGAAGTCGGCGAAGTGGAAGGTCGGCGAGGAGAACGCGCTGAAGGTCCTCGGCGCCAGCGGTGAGGGCGGCACGGTCGCCTGGCACAAGATGGGCGAGGGCTGGTCGTGGATCCAGCGCGCCCCCGCCGAGGGCGAGCCGACGAACGAGGACAAGGCCCGTGAGGGCTGGGAGCAGGTCAAGCGGGACCTCGCCGAGGAGACGTACAAGCTGTACGTCCTCGACGAGTTCGCCTACCCGATGCACTGGGGCTGGATCGACCCGGCCGAGGTCGTGGAGGTGCTGCGGAACCGTCCCGGCACCCAGCACGTGGTCATCACCGGCCGCAACGCGCCGCAGCAGCTGATCGACTTCGCCGACCTGGTCACCGACATGTCCAAGGTCAAGCACCCGATGGACGCCGGACAGAAGGGCCAGAGGGGCATCGAGTGGTAGCTCGTCTCGTCGTCGCGGCGCCGTCGTCGGGCAGCGGCAAGACGACCGTCGCGACGGGCCTGATGGCCGCGTTCGCGGCGGCCGGGCTCGCCGTGTCCCCGCACAAGGTGGGGCCCGACTACATCGACCCCGGCTACCACGCGCTGGCGACCGGCCGCCCCGGCCGCAACCTCGACGCGTACCTGTGCGGTCCCGACCTGGTCGAGCCGCTGTTCGCGCACGGCTCCGCGGGCTGCGACCTCGCGGTCGTCGAGGGCGTGATGGGGATGTACGACGGGGCGGCGGGCCAGGGCGAGCTGGCGTCCACGGCGCAGGTCGCCAAGCTGCTGCGGGCGCCGGTGGTGCTGGTCGTCGACGCGTCGTCGCAGTCGCGGTCGGTGGCGGCCCTGGTGCACGGCTTCGCGTCCTGGGACCCGCAGGTGCGGGTCGCGGGCGTCATCCTGAACAAGGTCGGCTCGGACCGGCACGAGCGGTTGCTGCGGGACGCGCTGGACGAGTCCGGTGTGCCGGTGCTCGGCGCGCTGCGCCGTGCGCCCCAAGTGGAGACCCCTTCGCGGCACTTGGGCCTGGTGCCGGTCGCCGAGCGGCAGCCCGAGGCAGTCGGGTCCGTCGCCGCGCTGGCCGCGCAGGTGCGGGACGGGTGCGACCTGGACGCCCTGCTCGCGCTGGCCCGCTCGGCGCCGGCCCTGCGGGGCGCGGCGTGGGACCCGGTGACGGCGCTCGGTCCGCCACCGGCGCCGGGTCCGTCCTCGCACGCCGGACGGGCCGAGGACTCCCCGGGGCGGGCCGCCCCCCTTCCGGGCGGGCCGGGCAGGCCCGTCGTCGCCGTCGCCGGGGGCGCCGCGTTCACCTTCTCCTACGCCGAGCACGCGGAGTTGCTGCGGGCCGCCGGGGCCGAGGTCGTCACCTTCGACCCGCTCCGGGACGAGCAACTGCCGGACGGGACCGCCGGTCTGGTCGTCGGCGGCGGCTTCCCCGAGGTGTACGCGCCCGAGCTGTCCGCCAACGAGCGGCTCAGGAAGTCCGTGGCCGGGCTCGCGCTCTCCGGTGCGCCGGTGGCCGCCGAGTGCGCGGGGCTGCTCTATCTCTGCCGCGAGCTGGACGGGAAGCCGATGTGCGGGGTGCTGGACGCGCGGGCGCGGATGTCGGGGCGGCTGACCCTGGGGTACCGGGAGGCGGTCGCCGTGTCGGACAGCGTGCTCGCGCCGGCCGGGACGCGGATGCGGGGCCACGAGTTCCACCGCACCGTCGTCGAGCCGGGCGCCGGGGCGAGCCCCGCCTGGGGCCTGCACGCACCCGAGCGGCGCGTCGAGGGCTTCGTCCGGGGCCAGGTGCACGCCAGCTACCTGCACACGCACTGGGCCGCGGAGCCGGGCGTGGCGCGCCGCTTCGTCGAGCGGTGCGCGCCGTGACCGTGCGGCACCGCTCAGCCCGCGACGCCCACCACCAGCCAGATGAACGCGGCGCCCGCCACCGTGCACAGCAGCGTCGAGCGGGCCGGGTGGTCGTGGTGCGCCTCGGGCAGGATCTCGGCCGCCGCGAGGTAGAGCAGCGCGCCGCCGAAGAAGCCGAGATACCCGCCGAGCAGTTGCTCCGGAATGGTGAACAGCAGCGTGGACGCGGCGCCCACCACGGGTGCCGCGGCGTCCGCGAACAGCATCGCGAGGGCCTTGCGGCGGGCGTTCCCGTACAGGCTGGTGATCGTGTACGTGTTGAAGCCGTCCGCGAAGTCGTGGGCGACGACGGCGAGCGCCACGGCCACGCCCATGCCGCCGCCGACCTGGAAGGCGGCACCGATCGCGACGCCGTCCATGACGCTGTGGCCGACCATCGCGGCGGCGGCCGTGAGGCCGACCTGGGGGACCCGGCCGTGCGCGTGCTCGTCGGCGCCGTGCGCGGCGTGGCGGCCCGCGAGGAGGCGTTCCACCAGATGGGCGACGAGGAAGCCGGCCACGAACAGGAGCAGGGCCGCCGGTACGCCGAAGACGGGCCCGCCCGCGGCCTCCAGCGCCTCCGGCAGCAGGTCGAGGCCGACGACCCCGAGCATCAGGCCGCCCGCGAGTCCCAGCACGAGATGGCGCCGGTCGGTGACCCGCTGGGCCGTCCAGCCGCCCACCAGGGTCATGAGGAAGGCGCCGAGCGCCACGAACACCGCCATGCGCCCTTGCTAACCGATTGACCCCCTGCCCCGCACATCGTTCGCCCTCCCCTCATACGAAAGGACCCGCGCCATGGCCGGTGCCGCATCCGTGACGCCCGGCGAGGACGTCGTCCTCGTCGTCGGCGTCGGCGCCTGTGAGGACGCCCCGGCGGCGGAGGTGCTCGGCCTGGTCCGGGACGCGGTCCGCGAGGCGGGCTTCCCGGAGGGCGCGGTCGCCGAGCTCGCGACGGTCGACGTGAAGGGCGCGGAGCCGGCGATCGTCGGGGCCGCGGCATGGTTCGGGGTGCCGCTGGTGACGTACTCGGCGCGGGAGCTGGCCGGGGTGGCGGTGCCGAATCCGTCGGCGCGGTCGCGCGCGGCGGTGGGCACGCCGTCCGTGGCGGAGGCGGCGGCGCTGTGCGGCGGCGGTGAACTCCTCGTGCCCAAGCGGAAGTCGGCGCCCGCGGGCCGCCCGCCGATGGCGACGTGCGCGGTCGCGGGCCGGCCCCGGGCGGCGGCCCCGGCCGACGGCCCCGATCTGCGCCACCACGGGGACGCGGAGGTGCGGGACGACGGGGCGGATCTCACCGACCTGGCGGTGAACGTGCGGGCCGACACGCCCCCGGCCTGGCTCAAGGAGCTGATCGCCGCGTCCCTGGACGGACTCGCGGCCTATCCGGACGGGCGGGCGGCGCGCGCGGCGGTGGCGGCGCGGCACGGCCTCGCGCCGGACCGGGTGCTGCTCACCTCCGGCGCGGCGGAGGCGTTCGTCCTGCTCGCCCGCGCCCTGAAGGTCCGTCACCCCTACGTGGTGCACCCGCAGTTCACCGAGCCCGAGGCGGCGCTGCGGGACGCGGGGCACGCGGTGGGGCGGGTGCTGCTGCGGGCGCGGGACGGCTTCCGGCTCGACGCGGCGGCGGTGCCGGAGGAGGCCGACCTGGTGGTCGTCGGCAATCCCACCAATCCGACGTCCGTGCTCCACCCGGCGGCCTCCATCGCCGCGCTGACCCGCCCGGGGCGGACCCTGGTGGTGGACGAGGCGTTCATGGACGCGGTGCCGGGCGAGCGGGAGGCGCTCGCGGGGCGTACGGACGTCCCCGGTCTGGTGGTGCTGCGCAGCCTCACCAAGACGTGGGGCCTGGCCGGGCTGCGGATCGGGTACGTCCTCGCCGCGCCGGACACGATCTCCGCGCTGATCCGGGCGCAGCCGCTGTGGCCCGTGTCGACGCCCGCGCTGGAGGCCGCGCGGGCGTGCGTGGGGCCGCGGGCGCTGGCGGAGGCGGGGCACGCGGCGCACCGGGTGGCCGCGGACCGCGCCCATCTCCTGGCCGGGCTCGCCGCGTTGGCGCCCGCGGGGGTCGAGGCGGCGGGGCCCGCGGAGGGGCCGTTCGTGCTGGTGCGGGTGCCCGGGGCGGCGGGGGTGCGGGAGCGGTTGCGGGAGCGGGGGTTCGCGGTGCGGCGTGGCGACACGTTTCCCGGGCTGGGGCCCGACTGGATCCGGCTCGCGGTCCGGGACCGGGGGACGTCGGATCGGTTCCTCGCCGCGCTGGCCGCCGTCCTCGGTCTCTGATCGTTCCGGGGCGCCGCCGTGCTCGGTCTCTGACCGTTCCGGGGCGCCGCCGTGCTCGGCTTCTGATCGCTCCGGGGCGCCGCCGTACTCGGTCTCTGATCGTTCCGGGTGGGGCCCGGTCCCTGCGGGTCCGGGCGAGGGGGCTCGCGGGGTGTCGGGTGGGCGGGCCGCCGCTTCGCGGCGGCTGGTGTGCCGCCCACCCGTCCGCCCCGCGCCGTTCCGCCGGCGCCGGGATCCTCGTCAGCCGCGCGCCCTGCGGGCCAGGACCACGCCGCCCGCGCCCGCCAGGAGCAGCGCCACCGCGCCGCCCGCGATGTACGGGGTCGTCGAACTGCCGCCCGTCTCCGCGAGGTTCGCCTCGGGGGCCTTCGGCTCGGTCTTCGGCTCCGGCTTGGTGTCCACCGGACGCTCCGGCTCGCCCTGCGGCTTCGTGCCGCCGTCCTTCGGCGGGAGCGCGGTCGGCGTCTCGCAGCCCGCGTGGGCCAGCGTCACGGTGCCCGTCACCTCGGCCACGTTGAGCTTCAGCGGATTCACGGACACGGTCAGTTCCAGCGCCGAGGCCGCCGCCGTACGCGAGGTGGTGCTCGTCCTGGACAGGTCGAGCCGGACCTCACCGACGCCCGGCACCTTCACCTCGGTCGTCCCCCGGGCGGTCAGCGTGACCTTCTTGCCGAGCACGGTCACCGCGCCCAGCAGATTCGATTCGGCAACGGGCCGCTCGCCCGCCGTGCACACCGCCTTGGAGGTGACCTGCTCGACCTCGATCAGGGAGAGCAGGGGCAGGCCGGGCACGTGCATGCGGGCGCGCGCGATGTTGCTGTAGCCCTGCGCGGTGGCGCCCCGCACGCTCGCCTTCGCGGTGGCCACGTCGGCCCGCAGCACGCTGAACGGCCGGCCGCCGTCGACCCCGTCGAGGCGGGCGGTCAGCGCGGTCTTCGCCGAGCTCGCGGGGGCCTGCACCTCGTTGAGGGCGGCCTTGAGCGGGACGTTCACGGTCTTGTTGAGCAGGGAGACGTTCAGCCCGGTGCGCAGCACCACGGCGTCGGCCCGCCCGCCCTTGTGGCCGCCGCCGCCCGTGGCCTGCGCGGATCCCGCGCCGGCGAGCGCGACGGGTCCGGCGGCGACCGCGGTGGCGACCGCGACGACGGAGAGGCGGCGGGCGGGCGTGCGGAAGGTGTTGCTGTTCAAGGTGGTGGAACCCCCACAAGAGATACGGGCCACCGGCGCGGCACGCCACATGGGGACATCGCGTGCGCACCGATGGCGTCGCCCCCGATCGACGAAGGGACGACGCGGGAATCTTTACGCACGGAGAGTGAACGGTCAGCAACCTGACGTGAGTTCACTCCAAAGGGAGGTTTCCGCCCCTGCTTTCGAATCCCCCGGCACACGCGTTCCCCGCAGTCCCCCGCGCACCGCCCCTCCCTCGTACGGAAGGAGCCCCGCGCGCCCCCGCGGGGCAGTCCCAACGAGCCGCACGGGCGGCACGTCACGCACAGGTCAACCGGTCACCCGACCACGCGGCCGTTCAGCACCACCCGGCGCGGGGCCGCGAGCACCCGGACGTCCGCGCGGGGGTCCGACGCGTACACCACGAGGTCGGCGGGCGCGCCCTCCGCGAGCCCGGGGCGGCCGAGCCACTCCCGCGCGCCCCACGTGGTCGCCGAGAGTGCGTCGACCGGCGGAATGCCCGCGCGCGTCAGCTCGACGATCTCCGCGGCGACCAGGCCGTGCGCCAGGGAGCCGCCCGCGTCGGTGCCCGCGAAGACCGGGACGCCGGCGTCGTAGGCGGCGCGCACCGTGTCGTAGCGGCGCTCGTGGAGCCTGCGCATATGGGCCGACCAGCGCGGGAACTTCTGCTCGCCGCCCGCGGCGAGGTGCGGGAAGGTGGCGATGTTGACCAGCGTCGGGACGATGGCGACGCCCCGCTCAGCGAAGAGCGGGATGGTCTCCTCGGTCAGGCCCGTGGCGTGCTCGATGCAGTCGATGCCCGCCTCGACGAGGTCGCGCAGGGAGTCCTCGGCGAAGCAGTGGGCCGTGACGCGGGCGCCCAGGCGGTGCGCCTCGGCGATCGCCGCCGTGACCTCGGCCCGGGGCCAGCACGCCGTCAGGTCGCCGGCCTCGCGGTCGATCCAGTCGCCGACGAGCTTGACCCAGCCGTCGCCGCGCCGGGCCTCCTGGGCGACGTAGGCGACCAGGTCCTCGGGCTCGATCTCGTGGGCGTAGTTGCGGATGTAGCGGCGGGTGCGCGCGATGTGCCGGCCCGCCCGGATGATCTTGGGCAGGTCCTCGCGGTCGTCGATCCAGCGGGTGTCCGAGGGCGAGCCCGCGTCGCGCAGCAGCAGGGCGCCGATATCGCGGTCGGTGAGGGCCTGCTTCTCCGCGGTGTCGGCGTCGACCGGCCCGTGCGCGTCCAGGCCGACGTGGCAGTGCGCGTCGACCAGGCCGGGCAGCGCCCAGCCCTCGACCGTGCGGACGTCGTCCGCCGCTCCCGACGGGCGGTCGTACGTCACCCGCCCGCCGACCACCCACAGCTCGTCCCGGACGTCCTCGGGCCCGACGAGCACCCGCCCCTTCACGTGCAGCACCGCGTGATCGCTCATGGGCAGCAGCTTAGGAGGCACTCGAAAAGCCCGGTACGGGGCCGGTCGGTAGGCTCGGTGCGGCAGTCCGAACGAACTCGTGAGCGAAGTGAGCAGTGACGTGAGCAGTACGGTGACGCACCCCTTTCTGGACCTGGCGCCCCTGAGCGCCCAGCACTTCGCCGCGATCGAGGCGCGGGTGGCGGGGCTGCTCGGTACCGAACAGGACGTCGTGATCATGCAGGGCGAGGCCCTGCTGCCCCTGGAGGGGTGCATCCGGGGCGCGGCCCGGCCGGGCACGACCGCGCTGAACGTGATCACCGGGCCGTACGGCCAGACCTTCGGGAACTGGCTGCGGGACTGCGGCGCGACGGTGATCGACCTCGCCGTGCCGTTCCACACCGCCGTCACCGCCGAGCAGGTGCGCCGGGCGCTCGCCGAGCACCCGGAGATCGACTTCGTCTCGCTGGTGCACGCCGAGGCGGCGACCGGCAACACCAACCCGGTCGCGGAGATCGGCGAGGTCGTGCGGGCGCACGGCGCGCTGTTCATGCTGGACGCGGTGGCCTCGGTGGCCGCCGAGCCGCTGCTGCCGGACGCGTGGGGCGTGGACCTGTGCGTGATCGGCGCGCAGAAGGCGATGGGCGGCCCCGCGGGCGTCTCCGCGGTGTCGGTCAGCGAGCGGGCCTGGCAGCGCATCGCCGCCAATCCGCAGGCGCCGCGCCGCTCCTACCTCTCCCTCCTGGACTGGAAGGAGCGCTGGATCGACGGCGGCCGCAAGGCGCTGCTGCACGCGCCCGCCCAGCTGGAGATGCTGGCCCTGGAGGCGTGCGTGGAGCGCATCGAGACGGAGGGGCCCGAGGCCCTGATGGCGCGGCACGCCACCGCCGCCGCGGCCACCCGTGCGGGCGCGCTGGCGCTCGGCGGAGGCCTGGCGCCGTACGTGCACGAGGCGGTGGACGCGGCGCCGGTCGCCACCACCCTGCGGGCGCCCGAGGGCGTCGACGCCGCGGAGCTGGTGGCCAGGGCGCTCGCCGCGGACCCGGTGCTTCCGCTGGTCGCCGGGGGCGGTGCCCTCGCCACGGAGATGATCCGGGTCAACCACTACGGCCCGGACGCGACCCGCGGGGTCGTGCACGCCTGCCTCGCCGCCCTGGGTGCCGCGATGGGCGAGGCCGGCCGCACGGTCGACCTGGAGGCGGCCCGGCGCGCGGTGACGGACGCCTGGAGCTGAGCGGCGGCGCAGGGGGTGCGGTCCGGGCGCCGGGTGCGCCGGGCCGCACGCCGGGTGCGCCGGGCCGTGTGCCGAGCCTGTCGCGCCCCTCGGGGTCGGATTCACGCCCCGACGGCCCGCTCTGCCGTGCCTTTTGGCCGTCCACGGCCATGATTCGCGCGAAACCCGTGCGGGGGCCCGCCACCCCGTGACACGGTGCATGGCATGAGCACGCTTCCGGACGGCCGCGGCGTCCCGCCCCTGACCGCCGACGGGCCCGCCCCGTCGGCGGGTCGGTCGGCCCTGCACCGGGATCGTGAATCCACCCCCGCAGCCCCTTTTCCGCTCCGTGAATTCCCGCGCACCTTTTCACGAATTGTTTATAAACCAGCGAAGCACAGCTTCCCGTATTCTTCTGCCCGCTTTCCGGGGGCCTAAACACTAAGGTTTCGACAGCACCAAACACCGTATTCCGGACGCGTCTCAAGCGGGTTACGGGTCTGTGACGCACTCCACACCGCGTCCATTTTGCGTGCTATATCCCAGACAAATCCCACCAAAACGCAGGGGTCTCATGCGGGCGCGCACCCCCGCGTGATAACACATGAAGCCCTCTCATGTAACCCCTTCCCCCGATGCAATTCCAAGAATTGGTCGGTAAATTCAATCCGCATGACCGCTGCACAAGCCGATCTACCGACCGACCTGCAAGCGAATTTCCTCAAAATGCCGGAGGGGCTGCGACTCGACAGTCCCGATGTCGCCGACGGCGCCGCCATCTGGCGGATCGCCCGCGACTCGAAGGTCCTCGACCTGAACTCGTCCTACAGCTACCTGCTGTGGTGTCGTGACTTCGCGGCCACGTCCGTCGTGGCCCGGGACACGGACGGGGAAGCGGTCGGGTTCATCACCGGCTACATCCGGCCCGAACGGCCCGACGTCCTGATGGTCTGGCAGGTGGCCGTCGACCACGAACAGCGTGGCCGCGGCCTGGCCGGCGCCCTGCTCGACGGGCTGACCGCCAAGGTCGCCGCGGGCCGTGTGCTGGCCACGATCGAGACGACGATCGCGCCCTCGAACACCGCGTCCGAGCGGCTCTTCCTCTCCTACGCGCGTCGACACGGCGCGTCGGTCGAGCGCAGGGTCCTGTTCGACGCGGGGCTCTTCCCGGACGACGGCCACGAGCCCGAGGTGCTCTACCGCATCGGTCCCATCGGCCCCTGAGCGCCCTCGCTTCCCCCCAGCGATGAACGCATCACCCGTACCACCCGAAACTCCCCCCACCTCCCACGCCTTTCCATCTCCCAGGAGATCTGCTGTGACCATCACCCAGCCCGACCTGAGCGTCTTCGAGACCCTGGAGTCGGAGGTGCGCAGCTACTGCCGCGGTTGGCCTACGGTCTTCGACCGCGCGCAGGGCAGCCGCATGTACGACGAGGACGGCCACGAGTACCTCGACTTCTTCGCCGGAGCGGGGTCGCTCAACTACGGCCACAACAACCCGGTGCTCAAACGCGCCCTGATCGACTACCTGGAGCGCGACGGCGTCACGCACGGTCTCGACATGTCGACGACCGCCAAGCGCGCCTTCCTGGAGTCGTTCCAGAACATCATCCTGCGCCCGCGCGACCTGCCGTACAAGGTCATGTTCCCGGGCCCGACGGGCACCAACGCCGTGGAGTCGGCGCTGAAGCTGGCCCGCAAGGTCAAGGGCCGCGAGTCGATCGTGTCGTTCACGAACGCCTTCCACGGCATGTCGCTCGGCTCGCTCGCCGTGACCGGCAACGCGTTCAAGCGCGCCGGCGCCGGCATCCCGCTGGTGCACGGCACCCCGATGCCGTTCGACAACTACCTCGACGGCCGGACCCCCGACTTCATCTGGTTCGAGCGCCTGCTGGAGGACTCCGGCTCGGGCCTGAACACCCCGGCGGCCGTGATCGTCGAGACCGTGCAGGGCGAGGGCGGCATCAACGTCGCCCGCGCCGAGTGGCTGCGCAAGCTCGCCGACGTGTGCGAGCGCTGGGACATGCTGCTCATCGTCGACGACATCCAGATGGGCTGCGGCCGTACCGGCGCGTTCTTCTCCTTCGAGGAGGCGGGCATCACGCCGGACATCGTGACCGTGTCGAAGTCCATCAGCGGCTACGGCATGCCGATGTCGCTCTGCCTGTTCAAGCCGGAGCTCGACGTCTGGGAGCCGGGCGAGCACAACGGCACGTTCCGCGGCAACAACCCCGCGTTCGTGACGGCCGCCGCCGCCCTGGAGACCTACTGGACCGACGGCCCGGCGATGGAGAAGCAGACCCGCGCCCGCGGCGAGCAGGTCGAGGAGGCGCTGGCCGAGATCGTCGCGGAGAACCGCGCGGCCATCAAGGAGTGGCGCGGCCGCGGCCTGGTCTGGGGCATCGAGTTCCACGACAAGGAGCGCGCGAGCGCCGTGGCCAAGCGGGCCTTCGAACTGGGCCTGCTGATCGAGACCTCCGGCCCCGAGGGCGAGGTCGTCAAGCTCCTTCCGGCGCTGACGATCACCCCCGACGAGCTGGACGAGGGGCTGCGCACGCTGGCCCGCGCGGTCCGCGAGTCCGCCTGAGCGAGCGCCCTACCGAGCCCCGGCACCGTAAGAGAAAAGGAACCAACTCACCGTGATCGTCCGTTCGTTCAAGGACATTGAAGGCACCGACCGGCATGTGAAGGCCGCTTCGGGCACCTGGGAGAGCAAGCGCATCGTCCTCGCCAAGGAGCGGGTGGGCTTCTCCGTCCACGAAACCATCCTGTACGCGGGTACGGAGACGTCGATGTGGTACGCGAACCACATCGAGGCCGTCGTCTGCACCAAGGGTGAGGCGGAGCTGACCGACGACACGACCGGCGAGAAGTACACGATCACGCCGGGCACCATGTACCTGCTCGACGGGCACGAGAAGCACACGATGCGGATCAAGGAGGACTTCCACTGCATCTGTGTCTTCAACCCGCCCGTCACGGGTCGTGAGGACCACGACGAGAACGGCGTGTACCCGCTGCTCACGGAGCCGGAAGCGGACTGACCACCACCTTCATCCCGGACAGGGCCGTACGAGAGGAGAGGCAGGCAACACCATGACCACCGCACCCGAACGCACCAGTGACCTGTACCCGACGCGAGGCGCCGAAGAGGTGCTCATCGAGCGCAAGGACCCCGTGGTGTGGTCCGAGCCGGGCGCCGAAGGGCCGATCGCGGCCGGGGATCTGGCGGGGTTCGAGCGGGACGGTTTCCTGGCGATCGACCAGTTGATCACCCCCGACGAAGTCGGCGTGTACCACGCCGAACTGGAACGGCTCGTAGGCGACCCGACGATGCGTGCGGACGACCGCTCCATCGTCGAGCCGCGCACCCAGGAGATCCGGTCGATCTTCGAGGTGCACCGGATCAGTGAGCTCTTCGGCCGGCTGGCCGCGGACCCGCGGGTCGTCGGCAGGGCCCGGCAGATCCTCGGCTCGGACGTGTACGTCCACCAGTCGCGGATCAACGTGAAGCCGGGCTTCGGCGCCTCGGGGTTCTACTGGCACTCGGACTTCGAGACCTGGCACGCGGAGGACGGCCTGCCGAACATGCGCACCGTCTCGGTGTCGATCGCGCTGACGAAGAACCACGACACCAACGGCGGGCTCATGATCATGCCCGGGTCGCACAAGACGTTCCTCGGCTGTGCGGGTGCCACGCCGAAGGACAACTACAAGCGGTCGCTGCAGATGCAGGACGCGGGCATCCCGTCGGACGAGACGCTCACGCACCTCGCGTCCGACCACGGCATCCGCCTGTTCACGGGCGAGGCCGGCTCGGCGACGTGGTTCGACTGCAACGCCATGCACGGTTCGGGGGACAACATCACCCCGTACCCGCGCAGCAACGTCTTCATCGTCTTCAACAGCGTGGAGAACGAAGCGGTGGAGCCGTTCTCGGCACCGGTGCGCCGGCCCGAGTACATCGGGGCACGGGACTTCACCCCGGTGCGGTGACCTTGTAGGTGTGGAACGGCCCGGCATCCCCCGTGGATGCCGGGCCGTTCGCCGTGCGCGTCGCTCAGCGCCCGCCGGGCGCGGCGGTCACAGCGGCAGGTAGTCGGTGTAGCCCCGCTCGGTGCCGCCGTAGTAGGTCGCCCGGTCCGGGGTGTTGTACGGCCCCGCGGTCCGCAGCCGGGCCGGCAGGTCGGGGTTGGCGAGGAAGAGCGCGCCGAAGGTGATGACGTCCGCGGTGCCGTCCTCGACCAGGGCGAGCGCCTCGTGGCCGGTGGGGCCCTCGGTGCGCGGGTTCAGGACGAACGTGCCGCCGAAGTCGCGGCGCAGCCTGAGGGTCAGCTCGCGGTCGCCGACCTCCATGACGTGCAGGTACGCGAGGCCGAGCGGGGCGAGTTCCTTGGCGAGCGCGGTGTAGGCCGGCTCCGGGTCGGGCTCGGAGATGCCGTTGGCGGTGTTGCCGGGCGAGACGCGCAGGGCGGTGCGGTCCGCGCCGATCTCGGCGGCGACGGCCGAGGTCACCTCGACGGCGAAGCGGATGCGGTTCTCCACGGAGCCGCCCCACTCGTCGGTGCGGTGGTTGGAGCCGGGCGCGAGGAACTGGTGGATCAGGTAGCCGTTGGCGCCGTGCAGCTCCACGCCGTCGAAGCCCGCCTCGACGGCGTTGCGCGCGGCGGCGACGAAGTCGTCGATGGTGGCGCGGACCTCGGCGCCGGTCAGCTCGCGCGGGGTCACGAAGTCCTTGAGGCCCTCGGCGGTGTAGACCTGCCCCTCGGCGGCGACCGGCGAGGGCGCGACGTTGACCAGGCCGTCGGGCAGCAGCACGGGGTGGCCGACGCGGCCCGCGTGCATGAGCTGGGCGAAGATCGTGCCGCCCGCCGCGTGCACGGCGTCGGTGACCTTGCGCCAGGCGGCGACCTGTTCGGCGGTGTGCAGGCCCGGGGTGTCGGGATACCCCTGGCCGACCACAGAAGGCTGGATGCCCTCGGTGACGATCAGGCCCGCGGAGGCCCGCTGGGCGTAGTACGCGGCGGTCAGGTCCGTGGCGAGTCCGCCCTCACCGGCCCGGCTGCGGGTCATGGGGGCCATGGCGATGCGGTTGCCGAGCCGGATGCCGGACAGGTCGATCGGGTCGAACGCGGTGGTCATCGGAACTCCCTGGCACATTTATGTGGTCGGCCAATCAACTGCTTCGTGAGCCACTGTAACCCATTCCTTGGCCGACCAAGGTAAACTTTCGTCAGCGTCTTCCACGGATTCCACGGGTTCCACGGATTCTGCGGAAGCCGCAGATTCCGCAGGGCGTCCGGCGGCCCGCCGCAGCACCGGCGCCGACGGCAAGGGCAGCGACCACACAGGAGCTCGTGATGAAGGCCGACACCGTGCAGGCCCCTCCGGCCGACCCCGTCTGTACGCCCGGGGCCTCCGGCGTCGCCGCGGCGGGACCCGTCAGTCTCAGCGTCAGCCGGGTGGCCCGGCTGCACCGCATCGCCGCGGGCAAGGTCCTCAAGGGGCTCGGCCTCTACCCCGGCCAGGAGTTCGTGATGATGCACCTGTGGGAAGCGGGCCCGGTGCGCCAGTCCGAGCTGATCAAGGCGGTCGACCTCGACCCCTCGACGGTCACGAAGATGCTGCAGCGCCTGGAGCAGGCCGGGCATGTCCGGCGGCGCCCCGACCCGGCCGACCGGCGGGCCGTCCTGGTGGAGGCCAGCGCCGCGAGCTGCGGGCTGCTCGCGCAGGTCGAGCGGGCCTGGGGCGAGCTGGAGGGCCACACCCTGGCCGGTCTGGACGAGACCGAACGCGCGGACCTGGCCCGGCTGCTCGCCAAGGTCGAGACGAACCTGTGCCGGGAGACGGAGGACTGCCCCGAACGCAAGGGCGGCCTCGGCTGACCGCCGACGGAACCCCGACGACCGGCCCCGGAACGCCCCGCCCCCGGCGACGGCACCCCGCGACCGCCCCGCCCCCAAGACCTCCTACAGCCAGGACAGCGATGCCGCGCGGGTCAGCACCCGCCGCACCGCGGCCTCGTCGCCCGAGGTGCCGCGCGGCACCCGGTCCGGCGCCCGCCGGCCGCCCACGAGCAGACAGAAGTCGACCGGGTCCAGGACGAGTTCGGCCCGTACCGGGTCGTCCGCGCTGCCCAGCACCCACTCCGTCGCGCCGCCGTCCCCGGCGACCGTGAGCGCGACCGGCGGCGCCTTCGGACCGAGGGCGGGGCCGAGGGCCCGGACGGCCAGCCGGACCAGCTGCCACAGGTGCGGGGCCGTCGGCGGCGGCACGGCCAGGTCGAGCGCCCCGCCGATGTCGTCGGCGTGCACCCAGGTCTCGAAGGCGCGGGCCAGGAAGTGGTCGGAGATCAGCAGCCGGACCCCCGCGAGCGCCGTCGACCGGGCGGCGTGCCCGGCGTCGTGCGCGGCCCGTGACGCGAGCATCCCGGAGGCCTGCACCCGCCAGGCGGAGACGGTCTGCGCGGGCGTACGGGCCCGTTCGCGGCGGATCACCTCCCGGGTGCGCGCCTCCCAGGCCGCCCGCCACGGCACCCCGTCCGGCACCCGCAGGGCGGGCACGCGCGCGTGCGGGCCCAGGTGGCGGGCGAGCGGCTCGTCGGCGGCGAGCAGATGGGCGACCGTGTCGTGCACGTCCCAGTCGTGCACGACGGGCGTCCGCCAGAGCTCCGGGTCGTCCACCTCCGCGAGGAGGGCCTGGAGTCCGGCGACCGCCGCGGCGTAGGGCGCGGCGTGCGGGGCGGTGCGCAGGGCCGGGGCGCGGCTGCGCAGGGCGAGGGAGAGGCCGTGCGCCCCGGGGTCCGCGTCGGGCGCCGGTCCTGGCGGGGCGGGGGTGGCGGGGCCGGGGTGGGCGGGGGTGGCGGGGCCGGGGCCGGGGCCGTCCAGGTGGCGCACCGTGGCCCGCAGCCGGGTGGCCTCGGCGGCGCAGGCCCCGCAGTCCCCGAGGTGCATGGCCACCATGGCTTCGTCACCGGGCATGAGGGCGTCCAGCGCCCAGGCGCCGAGGAGGGCGCGTACCTCTTCGTGGTCGCTGGTCACGGTCCCCCGCAGGTCGTCGTCACGGGTGGTCGCCCCGCAGGGGCGGTTCCGCGAGGGTCTCGGCCAGCGTGCGCAGGGCCGTTCTCAGGCGGGCCTTCGCGGTGTCCTCGGGGATGCCGAGCTCGACGGCGGCCTGCCGGTAGGTGCGGCCGGCGAAGTAGGCCAGGTGCACCACCTGCTGCTGGGGCAGCGGGAGCCGGGCGAGGGCGGAGTGCAGGAGGAGGGAGCGCTCCTGTTCCGGCACCGCCTCGTCCGGGGCGGGGCCGCGCCCGGGCGCCTCGCGCGGCGCGGTCTCGTCGGCGGGGGCGGCCTTGTGGTGCCGCTCCTCGCCGCGCGCCCAGTCCACCGCACGCCGGTGGGCGAGCACGCAGAGCCAGCCGCGCAGGCTCCCGCGGCGCGTGTCGAACGCGTAGGGCCTGCTCCACAGGTGGGCGAAGACCGCCTGCGCCACCTCGTCGGCGGCGGCGCGGTCGCGGGTGACGCGGACGGCGACGCGGCGCACCAGCGGGTCGTAGGCGGCGTAGGCCTCGGCGAGGGCCGCCTCCTCGCCATAGACCAGGCGGCGGTGCAGTACGGCGTCGGGGGGCGGTCTGCCGGGGCCCGCGGGCAGCACCGGCGGGCCCGGCGCCTCGAAGGACGGCTCCACCGGCACCACCACCTCGCGCGGCCGCTTCGTCGTGCTCGTCGTGCTCGTCCTGCAAGACTGGCGGCCCGGGGCCCGCCGCGCCAGGCCTCAGGCGGACAGCACGTCGAGGAGCCGGTCCACATCCGCCTCGGTGTTGTACAGGTGGAACGCGGCGCGCAGGTGTCCCGCCCGTGCCGAGGTCAGGATGCCGGCCCGGGTCAGTCCGGGGGCGCGGTCGGCGAGGCCGGGCACGGAGACGACGGGCGAGTCGCCGGGTACGGGGGTGTGGCCGAGGGCGGCGAGGCCGCGGCGGTAGCGGGCGGCGAGCGCCGTGTCGTGGGCGTGGATCGCGGCGACGCCCACCTCCTCGACGAGGGTGAGCGCGGCGGCGGCCCCGTGGTACGCGAGGAAGGCGGTGGGCTCGTCGAACCGGCGGGCGTCCGGGGCCAGTCGGTCGAGCGGGCCGTAGGTGGAGTTCCAGGTGTCCGCGGCGGCGAGCCAGCCGCCGTGCAGCGGGGCGAGGGAGTCCTGTGCCTCCTCCCGCACGGTCAGGAAGGAGACGCCGCGCGGGCACAGCAGCCACTTGAAGGCGCCGGTGAGGGTGTAGTCGTAGGCGTTCGCGTCCAGCGGCAGCCAGCCCGCCGCCTGGGTCGCGTCCAGGAGGGTGCGCGCGCCGTGCGCGGCGGCCGCCGCGCGGACGGCGGCCAGGTCGGCGGTGCGGCCGTCGGCGGACTGGACGGCCGAGAACGACACGAGTGCCGTGGTGGGGGTGACCGCCCCGGCGAGCTCGGCCAGCGGCACGTAGCGCATCTTGAGGTCGCCGCGCAGCACGAAGGGGTTCACGATGGAGGCGAACTCGCCTTCGGGGACGAGGACTTCGGCGCCGGGCGGCAGGGACCCCGCGATCAGTCCGGCGTGCACCGCCACCGAGCCGCCGGTCGCCACCCGGCCCGGGTCGACGCCGACGAGCCGGGCGAAGGCGGCCCGCGCCGCGTCCACGGCCTCGAAGTCGCCCGCGCCGCCCGGCCGTCCCTCGGCGTTCTCGGTCGCGAGGCGGTGCACCGCCGTGACGGCCCTGCGGGGCAGCAGGCCGCAGCTCGCGGTGTTCAGATAGGTCGACGTGGGAGCGAATTCGATGCCGGTGTTGATCCCCATGGACTCCATGGGGATCAACCTATGCGGCGTATCAGGCCTGCGGAACCGCGCATCCGTCGGGGCCGCACGCCTCGCCGCCGTCGGCCTGCGCGAGGGTGGTCAGCGGCGCGCGCTCGCCCCACGCCTGTTCGAGGGCCTGCGTGAAGACCTCGGCGGGCTGGGCGCCGGAGATGCCGTACTTGCGGTCAAGGACGAAGAACGGCACGCCGTTCGCGCCCAGTTCGGCGGCCTCGCGCTCGTCGGCGCGCACCTCGTCGGCGTAGCGGGCGGGGTCGGCGAGGACGGCCCGTACGGCGTCCGCGTCCAGACCGGCCCGGACGGCGAGCTCCACGACGCGCTCCTCGTCGGCGAAGACGGACCGCTCCTCGGCGAAGTTCGCGCGGTACAGCAGGCCGATCAGCTCGTCCTGGCGGCCGTGCTCGCGGGCGAAGTGCAGCAGACGGTGCATGTCGAAGGTGTTGCCGTGGTCGCGTCCTTCGGTGAGGTAGGGCAGGCCCTCGGCGGCGGCGTTCTCGCCGAGCCGGCGCTCGCCCTCGTGGGCCTGGTCCTCGCTCATGCCGTACTTCTGCATGAGCATGGGGATGACCAGGCCGGTGTCGCCCTTGGCGCGGCCGGGGTCCAGCTCGAAGGAGCGGTGCACGACCTCGACGCCGTCACGGTGCGGGAAGGCGGCGAGGGCCTTCTCGAAGCGGGCCTTGCCCACGTAGCACCAGGGGCAGGCGATGTCGCTCCAGATCTCGACGCGCATGTGTGTGGCTCTCTTCAGGTCGTACGTCAGGTCGGTGCGGAGGGCGCCTCCGCTCCCGGTGACAACGTCCGGGCAAAGCACCTCATTCCCCCGGTGCGAACTTTCCGGTGTTCGCCCTGATCCAGGTGCGCAGGTGGGCGAGGGGGACCAGGGCGCCGCGGCCGAGCTCGGTCAGCTCGTACTCGACGCGGGGCGGGACCTCCGCGTACACCCTGCGCAGGACCAGGCCGTTGTCCTCCAGGCGGCGCAGGGTCCGGGTGAGCACCTTGGGGCTGACGCCCTCCAGCTTGCGGCGCAGCTCGCCGAAGCGGCGGGGGCCGTCCTCCAGGGCGGTGATGGCGAGGCCCGTCCATTTGGTGACGAGCAGCTCGAAGACGGCGCGGCCGGGGCACAGCAGGCCGTAGATGTCGTGCGGTCCGAGGCCGTCGTCACGCTTGTGACCAGTCATGGTTTCCAAAATATAGCTGGTGCCCTTGCGGGTCACCGGGCACCCGCCCCTAGCGTCCCGATCATGAACTCGAGCACTCCTCCCCTCCCCCGTCCGGCCCGCAGGGACCGTCCCGTCCGGGTCGGTCTCGTCGGCCTCTCCGCCCGCGGCGGCTGGGCGTCACAGGCGCACGTGCCCGCGCTGGCCCGGCTGCCCGGTTACGAGCTGCGCGCCCTGTCCGCGTCGGGCGACGCGTCGGCACGGGCGGCGGGCACGGCGTACGGGGTGCCGCTGGCCTTCGGCTCGACCGCCGAGCTGGTCCGCAGCGACGATGTGGACCTCGTCGTGGTGAGCGTGCGGGTGCCGCTGCACCGCGAGGTGATCCTGGGGGCGCTCGGCGCGGGCAAGGCGGTGCTCTCCGAGTGGCCGCTGGGCAACGGCCTCGCCGAGGCGAGGGAGCTGGCGGCGGCCGCGGACCGGGCCGGGGTGCGGACCTTCGCGGGGCTGCAGGCCCGCTCGGCGCCCGGCGTCCGGTACGTGCGGGACCTGGTGGCCGACGGGTACGTGGGCGAGGTCCTCTCGACCAGCCTGGTCGCCTCCGGGCGGCGCTGGGGCCCGGTCTTCGAGCCGGGCGGCGCCTACCTCCTGGACCGGGCCAACGGCGGCACGATGCTGACGATCCCGTTCGGGCACACCGTGGACGCGCTGGCGCTGGTGCTGGGCGAGTTCACCGAGGTGTCGGCGACCCTGGCGACCCGGCGGCCGGTCGTGCACGAGGAGGGCACGGGGCGGGCCGCGCCGATGACGGTCGACGACCAGATCGCGGTGTCGGGGCGGCTGGCGTCCGGCGCGGTCGCCTCGGTGCACTTCCGGGCGGGCCTGTCCCGGGGCACGGACTTCCACTGGGAGATCAACGGCACGGCCGGCGATCTGGTCGTCACCGCGGCCTCCGGCCACCTCCAGCAGGCCGCCCCGCGCGTGCGCGGCGGCCGCGGACCGGACACCGGTCTCGCCGAACTCCCGGTGCCCGACCGCTACTTCGACGTGCCCGAGCTCGACGACCTGCGCGGGCTGCCCGGGTACAACGTCGGCGCGCAGTACGCACGGGTGCTCGCCGACCTCACCGGGGGCGGCACGCACGCGCCGGACTTCGCGCACGCGGCGCGGCGCCAGGCGCTGCTCGACGCGATCGAGCGGTCGGCGGCCACGGGGGCCCGGGTCACCCTCTGACGACCCCCGCGGGCCGGCTCCGGATCAGGAGCCGTCCCGCAGCCCCTTGGGCCAGTTCGGGCGGAACTCGATGTGGTCGTACGTCACCACGCAGCCCTCGCCGACGGGCGACTGCGCGAGGAAGCCGACGAGCGCGGCGCCCGCCGTCCGCTCGTCGCCGAGCGAGAAGATCCGCACGAACGTCCACCGCTCGCCGTCCGTCGAGGCGTGGAAGGCGAACGCCGAGCCGGTGCGGCTGATGCGCAGCCAGGCGCTGCTGCCGTCCACCACGAAGGCGTTGGCGTCGTCGGAGTGGCCGCGGGTGACGACCGTGCAGATGGTGGGCTCGTCCGGGGAGCGCTCCAGGCAGAGCTTGGCCCACTCCCGCTCGCCCACGTGCAGGTACAGCACGCCCGCGTCGAAGGCGGCGGCGAAGCCGACGGTGACGCGGGCGATGAGCTGGAAGTCGCCCTCGGGGGCGCCGAGCAGGCGGGGCGCGTCGGACGCGGGGTCGAGCACCGCGCCGGTCGGCGGCACGAAGCGGTCCTGGCGGGCACCGGCCCAGCCGGTGAGCACACCGTCCTCGTGGGACCAGTGCCCGTCGGGTCCGTAGGTGCGCAGCGGGAAGGGCAGTTCGGGGAGGGTGACGTCCATGGGCCCAGTGTTCCAGGCCGCCGCCCGCCCGGCCCCGCCGGTGCCCGGTCCCGCACCGGCCGGTGTCCGGATCCCGCCGCGCCCCGGGGGCGCCGGGGTCACCCCTGCGGCCCCCCGCCCTCCAGACGCCCGTCGTAACGCCGGGGCAGCCCCAGCGGGTTGGCGTCGCGCAGCTCGGGCGGGAGCAGGGCCTCGGGGGTGCCCTGGTAGGCGACGGGCCGCAGCCAGCGCTCGACGGCGGTGCCGCCCACCGACGTGGAGGTCGAGGTGGTCGCGGGGTAGGGGCCGCCGTGGTGCTGGGCGGGGGCGACGGCGACGCCGGTGGGCCAGCCGTCGACCAGGACGCGTCCGGCGAGCGGGGTGAGCTCGGCGAGCAGCTCGGCGCCCCGGCCGCTCTCCCCCGCCGCCTCCCCCGCGGAGAGCTGGACGGTGGCGGTGAGGTTGCCGGGCAGGCGGGCGAGGACGGCGGTGATCTCCGCGTCGGAGGCGTACCGGGCGACGACGGTGACGGGCCCGAAGCACTCCTCCAGGAGCAGGTCGTGCGCGCCCTCGTCGGCGAGGCGGGCGGCCGGGACGGTCAGGAAGCCCGCGCTGACGGTGTGCTCGCCGCCCGCGCCGGGGGTCACCGGCGCTTCGACGTCCGGGAGTTCGGCGCGCTCGCGCACCCCGGCGACGAAGTTGTCCCGCATCCGGTGGTCGAGGAGGACCCCGGCCTCGGTGTCGCTGACCGCGTCGGTCAGGGACTTCACGAGCCGGTCGCCGCCCGCGCCCTCGGGGGCGAGGACCAGGCCGGGCTTGACGCAGAACTGGCCGACGCCGAGCGTCATGGACCCGGCGAGGCCGGTGCCGATCTCCTCGCCGCGCTCGGCGGCCGCGGCCTCGGTGACGACGACGGGGTTCAGCGAGCCGAGCTCGCCGTGGAAGGGGATCGGCACGGGCCGGGCGGCGGCCGCGTCGAAGAGGGCGCGCCCGCCGCGCACGGAGCCGGTGAATCCGGCGCCGGCCACCAGCGGGTGCCGCACCAGGTCGATGCCCGCGTCGAAGCCGTGCACGAGGCCGACGACGCCCTCGGGGACCGCGTGCGCGGCGGCGGCCCTGCGCAGCACCGAGGCGACCAGCTCGGAGGTGCCGGGGTGGTCCGGGTGGGCCTTGACGACGACGGGGCAGCCCGCGGCGAGGGCGCTCGCGGTGTCGCCGCCGGGCACGGAGAAGGCGAAGGGGAAGTTGGAGGCGGCGTAGACGGCGACGACGCCGAGCGGGATCTTGTAGCGGCGCAGGTCGGGGACCGGCGGGGTCGCCGAGGCGTCGGGGTGGTCGATCACGACGCCGAGGAAGGCGCCCTCGTCGACGAGGTCCGCGAAGGAGCGCAACTGGTAGCAGGTGCGGGCCAGTTCGCCGGTGAGCCGGACGGGGCCGAGGGCGGTCTCCGCGTCGGCGGCCTCCACGAGGTGGCCCCTGGCCTCCTCCAGGAGGCGGGCGGCGGTGCGCAGGAAGGCGGCGCGGACCGCGCGGTCGGCGAGGGCGGGCGCGGCGTCCCGGGCGGCGCGGACCGTCTGGTCGACCTCCTCGGCTGTGGCCTCCACCGCAACCTGCTCGCGCTGCTTCCCGGTTCGGGGGTCGACACTCCAGACTGGTGCTGCTGCCACCGCGGATTCCCTTCCAGAGGTACTGCGAACGTCGTATGAGGGGTCGTGCCAGGTGTCGTGCCGGAGGTATGCCACTCACCAGGGCCGTTCGATATGCTGAACGCCGTCTCCGTCGGTGAATGTGCGGGGACTCGGAGACTATTTCTCGGCGTTCTAAGGGGTCAAGGGCGATGTCGGCTGGCGAGACCGGAGGCGGCGCGCAGGTCAAGTCCGCGGTGCGGACGGTGGAATTGCTCGAGTACTTCGCGGGCCGTCCCGGAATGCACTCCCTGGCGGCGGTCCAGGAGGCCGTGGGCTATCCCAAGTCCAGCCTCTACATGCTGCTGCGCACCCTGGTCGAGCTCGGCTGGGTCGAGACGGACGCGACCGGCACGCGGTACGGCATCGGCGTACGCGCCCTGCTCGTGGGCACGTCGTACATCGACGGCGACGAGGTGGTGGCCGCCGCCCGGCCGACCCTGGACCGGCTCTCCGACGACACCACCGAGACCATCCACCTGGCGCGGCTCGACGGCACGAACGTGGTCTACCTCGCCACCCGCCAGTCGCAGCACTACCTGCGCCCCTTCACGCGGGTGGGCCGCAGGCTGCCCGCGCACTCCACGTCGCTGGGCAAGGCGCTGCTCGCCACCCACACCGACGAGCAGGTCCGCAAGATGCTGCCGGAGACGCTGCCCGCGCTGACCGAGCACACCCTCACCGACCGCGAGAAGCTCATCGAGGAGCTGCGCACGGTGCGTGAGCAGGGCTTCGCGGTGGACCGCGAGGAGAACACGCTGGGCCTGCGCTGCTTCGGCGTCGCCATCCCCTACCGCACCCCCGCGCGCGACGCGATCAGCTGCTCGGTGCCGGTGGCGCGGCTCACGCCCGCGCACGAGCAGATGGTGAAGGACGCCCTGTTCGACGCCCGCGACCGGCTGACCCTGGCGACTCGGAGGATCTGACGCATGGATGTCAGCCTGCGCCCGGTGCACGACAGCGATCTGCCCGTCTTCTTCCGGCAGATGAGCGATCCCGAGTCCCGGTACATGGCGGCCTTCACGCCCGAGGACCCCACCGACCACGTCCGCTTCGACGCGCACTGGTCGACGCTGCGGTCCGCCCCGGGCGTCGACGTGCGCACGGTCCTGGCCGACGGCGACGTGGTCGGCAACGCCGCGGTGTACGGGGAGCCGGGCGAGCGCGAGGTCACCTACTGGATCGACCGCGCCTACTGGGGCCGGGGGCTGGCGACGGCGGCGCTGGGCGCCCTCCTGGACCTGGTCCCGGAGCGCCCGCTCTACGCCCGCGCGGCGGCGGACAACGCCGGCTCGATCCGGGTCCTGGAGAAGTGCGGGTTCCGCCTCTCCACCACCGAGCGGGGCTACGCCGCGGCGCGCGGCGCGGAGATCGACGAGGTCGTCCTCGTCCTGCGGGCCCCCCGGAGCGGGGCGGGCGCCGACCCCGCCGCATGAGAAGTTCCTGAGAAAACGGTCGTAAGCGCGCCAGAAGGGAACGAAACCCTCCCCTCCGCTCGTCCTCCCACGGGATGAACAAGACGATCAGGCACGCCTCGGTCTTCGCGCTGCTGCTCGTGCTCGCCCTCCTGATACGGGCGACATGGGTGCAGTTCCACGACTCGCAGGCACTCGCGGACGACAAGCTGAACCGGCGGAACGCGATCGAGCAGTACGCGAACCCGCTGGGCAACATCATCGTGGGCGGTGAGGCCATCACCGGCTCCGAGCGGACGAAGGGCGGAGACCTCGCGTACAAACGCACCTACAAGGACGGCGACCTCTACGCGCCCGTCACGGGCTACAGCTCCCAGGTCTACGGTGCCACCCAGCTCGAAGGCATCTACCAGGACGTGCTGGACGGCACCGACAACCGGCTGAAGAACCCCCTGGACACGCTCACCAACAAGCGGGCCGACCCCGGTGACGTCGTGACGACGATCGACGCGGCGGTGCAGAAGGCCGGCTACAAGGCGCTGGGCGACACCAAGGGCGCCGCGGTCGCCCTCGACCCCAAGACCGGCAAGATCCTCGGCATGGTCTCGACGCCGTCGTACGACCCGTCGAAGATCAGCGGCTCCACCGACTCCAAGGCGTGGAAGGAGCTGACCACCGACAAGGAGAAGCCGATGGTCAACCGCGCCATGCGCCAGCCGCTGCCGCCCGGGTCGACGTTCAAGCTGGTCGTCGCGGCGGCCGCCCTGGAGGACGGCCTCTACGGCTCGGTCGACACCCGCACCGACAGCCCGAACCCGTACACGCTGCCCGGCACCCGGACGGTCCTGAAGAACGAGAACCAGTCCGCTCCCTGCGAGAACGCGAACATCCGCACCGCGCTCCAGTACTCCTGCAACAACGTCTTCGCGAAGATGGCCGTCGACCTGGGCCAGGGCAAGGTCAAGGCGATGGCGGAGAAGCTGGGCTTCAACGCCGACAAGCTGGACGTGCCGGTGCGCGCGGGCAAGAGCGGCTACCCGTCGGACATGGACAAGGCGCAGACCGCGCTCAGCGGCATCGGCCAGTTCGACGTGACGGCGACCCCGCTGCAGATGTCGATGGTCTCGGCGGCGATCGCCAACGGCGGCGAGCTCGCCAAGCCGCACATGGTCGCGCAGATCAGCGACTCCGGCGGCGACGTCCTGGAGAAGCCCGGCGACGGCGGGGCCACCCGCGTGATGGACGAGTCCACCGCCGAGGGCCTGCAGTCCGCGATGCGGACGGTCGTCGAGAAGGGCACGGGGTCGAACGCGAAGATCCCCGGCGCGACGGTCGGCGGCAAGACGGGCACCGCCCAGCACGGCGAGAACAACAGCAAGACGCCGTACGCCTGGTTCACCTCGTACGCCAAGGGCAGCGACGGCAAGGAGGTGGCGGTCGCGGTGATGATCGAGTCCTCCAGCGCGGCCCGCGACGAGGTCAGCGGCAACGGCCTGGCGGCCCCGATCGCCAAGGCGATGATGCGGGCGGCGCTGAAGTCCTGACACGGCACCGGGGCGGGATCCCGAAGAGCCGGAGATCCCGCCCGCGCCCGCCGTCCGGGCGCCGCCCCTCCCCTGCCGGGGTTCAGGGGCGGCGCCCCCGCCATGCCTGCAGCGCCCACGCGAGCGCCGCGACCGCGCCCGCCCCGGCGAACAGCCCCACCACGAAGCCGGCCCCGGACCCCGCGTCGCCGTCGTCGACGGCCACCGAGACGCCCGCCACGACCGCCGCCACGGCGAGCACGCCGAGCAGCACGAAGAACTTCCGGCTGAAGAAGCTGGACCGGTCCGGCACCGGCGGCGGCGCCTGGACCTGGGCCGCGGGCCCCAGGCTCGCCGCCCGCGGCCGCTTGTACCAGGCGTAGATCACCCAGTTCCCGCAGGCCTCCCAGCCGTCGGGGGCGAGCCGCTCGTCCAGGTGCTCGCGGCCGCGGGTGATCAGCTCGCGCCGGTACTCCCAGCGCTGCGGCTGCGCGAGGTCGCGGTGGCTGACGAAGCGGCCGAGCGCGTCGACCCGCTCGACCTCCCAGCCCTCGTCGCCGAAGCGGTTGAGGAGCTCCTCGTCGCCATAGGTGTCGGCGGTCCAGCGCCAGGTCTGCACCCGCTCGCCGGGCGCCTGCCGTGCCCGCTCCCCCGTGGCGGGCACGAGCAGCTCGGCGAACTCGTCGGCGGGGCCGAACTCGGCCTCCGCGTCCGTCGCGCCGGACTCCTCCAGGTGGGCGGCCAGGTCCGTGACGGTCACCTCGACGCGGTCGGCGGGCAGGCCGTGCGCGCGCAGGTGCTCGGCGAGCCCGGCCAGGTAGGCGTCCCGGTCGCGGCGGGCCGGGGCGTCGTCCGGCAGTTGCTGTGCGTCGTTCATCATGCTTCCACTCCCGCCCTCGCAAGGACGTCACGTACGGATCCGTCGAAGGCGAGCCACAGGCCGCCCTGTTCGCCGAGGGTCCGGCGCCCGGCGTCGGTCAGCCGGTAGTAGCGGCGGCCGGGGCCCTTCTCGGTCGCGCGGAACTCCGCGGCGACCAGGCCCGCCTCCTCCAGGCGGTTGAGGACCGGGTAGAGCGTGCCGCCCTTGATCTGGCCGAAGCCGTCGGCGCCGAGCTGTTTGGCGATCTCGTAGCCGTAGCTCTCACCGTCGGTGAGGCAGGCGAGCACGAGCAGGTCGAGGACGCCCTTGAACCAACTGGAGCGGCGGTCGTTCACTTCGGATCTGCCTTTCGGGCGGCGGACTTTCGGGCGGTGCGCTGTCAGGCACTGGGCGCGGCGCGCAGCGTCGTCGGCGCCGGCAGCGTCAGGTCGCGCACGGACAGGATGACGTGCACGACGACGGGGAGCAGCAGGCTGCCGCTCGCGAGGTAGAGCCCGGCGAGGACCGTGCCGAACACGGCGAAGACGAGGAGGCCCTGGCGGCCCTGGTACCAGCCGGCGACCGTGTAGGCGAGGACCGAGAGGGCGGCCGCCGCGTACAGGTCGAGCCCGAGGGCGCCGACGCCGAAGGCGATGAGCAGGCCGCGGTAGACCAGTTCGGAGCAGAGGCCGTCGGTCACCGCGACGGCGACGGCGAGCCTGCGCTCCTCGGGGGTGCGCGGCAGCATCGCGGCGATGGGGGCGAGCCCCGGCACGTTCTTGCCCCGGCGGGCGAGGTCGTGGAAGTTCCTGCTGGAGACCACCGCGACCGTCCCGACGACGATCAGCGCGATGACGACGTACACGGGCCGCTCGGGCAGCGCCAGGCCGAAGTCGGCGGCAACGGCGCCGGGCGAGAGCAGCAGGGCCGCGACGGCGAGGGCGGCCAGGGCCCACCACGCGGCCAGCAGGACGCCGAAGTAGCGGACCAGGGCGCGGGGTTCGGTGTCCCTGCGCCGGGCCAGCGAGCCGTACATGCGGCGGCCGGCGAAGGGCTCGCCGAGCAGCAGGTAGCCGGCGACTGCGGCGGTGACGGCCGTCGATGCGGCCGAGAAGTCCGGCGTGATGGTCATGGAGTCCCCCTGTCCCGAAGGGGCCGCGGGGGGGGGGGGGGGGGGGGCCCCCAGCCCGCCGGCCCCCCGCCGGGCGGGGGCCGCAAAAACGAAGAACCCCGCACCGCCAAAAAAAACAAAAACACCCCGCCAAAAACCCCCCCCC
>NZ_JBIARE010000022.1:37295-53746 GCF_042889645.1 Streptomyces sp. NPDC002564
GGGGGGGGGGGCGGGCGTTGTGGGCGCGTTCGGGGGGGGTTTTGGGGGGGGGGCCCCCCCCCGCCGGGGGGGGGCGGGGGGGGGGGGGCGCGGGCCCCCCCCCCCCCCCGCGGTCCCCGTGCGTCTGTGCTACCTAGACCGTATGACGACCTAGTCAGGAATACAACCTATCTCGCGGAGCAAACTCCCCCGGGCGCCTCGGCCCACGACGCACGTCCTCGGCCCACGACGTACGCCCTCAGCCCACGAAGTACGTGGGGTTCGGGAGCTTGTACGTCTTGTCCGCGTAGCCGCCCGCGAGGTCGGAGACCTGGTCGCCGAAGCTGCCGACGATGTCGTAGCCGGTCGACTCGATGTGCTTGCGGGTGCCCTCCTTGAACTGGACGGTGTCGCACTTCCAGGCCGCGGGCGTGGCGCAGTGGCTCAGGTAGGCCGGCGGGTTCGCCTTGTCCTTGGTGAAGACGTGGGCGCGGTCCAGGGGCGTGGCGTACCCGGCCCGCGCGAGGTTGGTGACGGCACCCTGGCGCTGCGACTCGGCGAGGCCGGTGAGGAAGAAGACCTCGACGCCCTTGCGCTTGGCGTACGCCACCAGCTCGGGCATGCCGAACACGGCGGGGCGCTTGGCCTCCTTGACGTACTCGTCCCAACTGTCGTTGTTGTAGGTGTAGTTGGTCGACTTCTCGTAGTCGAAGCTGAGCAGCGCGGTGTCGTCGACGTCCAGCACGACGGCCGGCTTTTTGCCGTGGCGGTGGCCGTGGTCCGCCCGGCGCGCGGCCTTCTTGATGTCCTTCTTCGCCTTGGCCTGGATGCGGGCCAGGTCCTTGGCGTACGGGCTGTCGGGCGAGGACTTCCAGACGCCGTCGGCGCCCTTGGTCGCGCCGTAGTACGCGTCGATCTCGCCGACGAGGAGGCCGATGTTGTGCGGCTCCGCGGTGGCGCGGGGCCGGTCCTGGTCGGCGGTGGCGACGGTGCCGTGGAGGACGGCGCCGGTGACGGTACAGAGGGTGGCCAGGGCGGCCACGCGCAGGGACTTCCGCATGGATGCGATCTCCGGGTCGATCGTGGATCGGGCAGGTCACCGACTGTCTACGCGCATTGACCCGGGTGTGGGGAGCCCCTTTGGGAGAGCCTTTAACCGATCGATACCCGATCTCGATACCCGACCTCGACGCCCGGCCGCGGGCGCCGGACGGCGCCCGCGCGCCGTCAACGCGCCGGTGTCCAGCGGGGATCGCGGCCGCTCAGGCCGATCACCCGGTCCAGGAGCGGGGCGCCGTCCGGCACCGGCACCGGCGCGCCGAACAGGCCACCGCCGTCGCCGTCGCCGTCGGCCGCGGGGGTCAGGAGCGCCCGGGCCGCGTCCAGGCTCGCCGCGTCGGGGGCGTACTCCTGACCGGTGGCGCGCGCCAGGTCCCAGCCGTGCACGACGAGTTCGTCCAGGGCGACCAGGCCCGCGACCCCGCCCGGCAGGTCGATGCCGCCCGCGCGGGTCATGCCCTGCCAGGCCGCCGGGTCGCGCCAGGCCCGGGCGAGGCCGTCGAGCGCGTCGGGCAGTTCGGCGCGCCAGCCAGGGCCGACGTCCGGCGTGACGCTGCCGGGGTCCTGGTCGAGGGCGGGTCCCAGCTCCTTGCCGGCGGCCAGCCGGAAGGCCCCGGCGAGACCGAGCAGATGGCCGAGCAGGTGGCGCACCGCGTACGCGGGACAGGGCGTGGGCGCCGCGAGCTGCTCGTCGGTGACCCGCCCGGCGAGCCGCGCCACGAGGCGGGCCTGCGGGCCGAGGTCGGGCCGCTCGTCGTCGGGGGTGTCGTGGTCGGTCATGGGGCTCTCCCGGGTCGTGGGGCGCGCGGTCGCAGGGCCCCGGCGTGCGGCGGCGCGGACGCCGTAAGGCGGCCGCATCGGTACCTCTCCCCTGGTGGACCCGCCCCGGCCGGTGAACTCATCGCCGAGCTCTCGGGAATCCGCCCGATACCGCCCCGGGGACCTTAGGAACCAGCATCACCGGACATGACATCGACGATCGGGCGTGTCCTGCGGGACCGCAACGCGGGGCTGTATCTGGGCGCGGTGGTGGTCTCGGGCTTCGGGAGCTCCGCACTGTGGCTGGTCTCCGGGATCTGGGTGAAGGAGCTGACGGGGTCCGACGGCCTCGCCGCGCTCTGCCAGTTCGCGCTGTGGGCGCCCACCCTCGTCGGCCCGGTGCTCGGCACGCTCGCCGACCGCACCCGCCGCCGCCCCCTCCTGGTGGCCGTCAACCTGGCCCTCGGCGCGCTGCTCCTGTCCCTGTTCGCCGTCGACACCGCGGGACGGCTGTGGATCCTCTTCGCCGTCCTCGTGGTCTACGGGGCATGCGGCGTCGTCGGCGACGCGGCGGAGACCGCGCTGGTGGCGACGGCCGTCGACAAGGAGCTGCTCGGCGACTTCAACGGCCTGCGGATGTCCGCGAACGAGGGCATGAAGCTGGTGGCGCCGCTCGCGGGCGCGGGCCTGTTCGCCGCGTACGGGGGCGCCCGCGTGGCGCTCCTGGACGCGGTGACGTTCGTGCTCGCGGCGGGCTTGTTCGCGCTGCTGCGGGTCCGGGAGGGCGCCCCGCTGCCCGACCCCGCCCCGCTCCGGGCCCGCACCGCCGAGGGGGCGCGGTACCTCTGGGGGCACGCGCGCCTGCGGCCCCTCGTCCTGGCGGGCGGCCTGACCATGCTGACGTCGGGCGTCACCGGCGCCCTGGTCTACGCGGTCGTGGACGGACTCGGCCGCTCCCCCTCGTACACCGGTGTGCTGTACGTCGTGCAGGGCGCGGGGTCCGTGGCGGTGGGCGTGGCGTCGGGGGCACTGATGCGGCGGTTCGGGGCGCGGCGGTTCGCCGGCGCGGGCATCGCCCTGACCGGCGTCTCCGCGTTCCTGACCGCGCAGCCGTACGACGCGGCGGTCCTCGCGGGCAGCCTGACGAACGGCATCGGCCTGCCGTGCGTCCTGATCGCGGGCCTCACGGCGGTCCAGCGGGAGACGCCGAACGCGCTGGTGGGGCGGGTGGCGGCGACCGCGGGCACCCTGATGTTCACCCCGACCGCGCTCGGCATCGCGGCGGGCGCGGTCCTGGTCGAGACGGCCGACACCCGCCTGCTGCTCCTGCTCCTGGCCGCCGCACGCCTCCTGCTGGCCGCACCCCTGCTGACGCCCCGGGGGACCCGGCTCGACGCCTGATCCCCCGGGCCGCGGCTACGTGACGTCCGCCCAGCGCTTGACGATGGCGACCATCTGCCCGAGCTGCTCGGGCGGCAGGTCGTCGACCGGGGTGGCGTGGTTGGCGCCGGGCGCGACGAACAGGTGCGAGTCGTGGCGGCTGGGCGTGAACCGCTCGGCGCTCCACGGGTCGTTCTCGCCGTAGAGGAACAGCATCCGCTCGCCCTTGGTCCGCACCCAGCGGTCGACGTCGGCGACGGTCCTGCCGTCGTACGAGCCGCGCATCGCGGCGGGCAGCAGGGAGTTGGGGCGGCGCACTCCCGGGTAGCGCAGCAGGCCGTCCAGCCGGTCGAACGTCAGGTCGGCCCAGCCCAGCTGGGTGGCGGCCTGCCGGTTGTAGGGGCGGCTCTCGACGTTCTCGTCGCGCTCCATGTACATGCCGTTCTCCATCGACCAGGAGTACAGCTCGTCGTCGCTCGCCTTCTTCGCGTCGGGCACCCGCGCGCAGTCCTCGGCCCTCGACAGCTGCCAGAAGCCCCACACCTGGTCGAGCACGCCGTACTCGTACGCGCGGTCGGCGCTGCCGAGCGTCTCCTCGAAGGTGGCGCCCTCGGCCTTCGCCTGCGCCTCGAACCTGGGGAGCAGCGCGTCACGGCGTACGAGCATCTCCCGCTGCACGGCGTTCAGCGCGTCCCGGCACTCCTTGGTGCCCACCGTCTCGAAGAAGCGCCGATAGCCGCGGTCGCCCTGCGCCGGGGTGTCGTTCGGCGCGACGATCGCGACGACGCCGTCGAGGTCCTTGGGATAGAAGCGCTCGTGGTAGGTCACCGTCATGCCGCCCTTGCTGGATCCGGTGCCGATCCACTTGCCCTTCTCCAGGGTGCGCAGCGCGCGGGTGAGGCGGTGCTCGTCGGCGGCCTCCTGCTGGACGGTGAGCTTGGACCAGTCCTCGCCCGCCGCCCCGGTGGGCCGTGACGCGCCGAAGTAGCGGTGCTCCACGCTGATCTGGTTGGCGTCGAGGATGCCGGTGAGGGGGTGGGTGTCGGAGGTGAGCGCGTAGCCGGACGTGAACAGCACGGTCGGCCGGTCCGTGGCCTTGTGCCAGAGGGTCAGGCGCTGGGTGAAGGTGCCGGCGCCGGGGTCGTCGTGGTCCACGGGCTGGCGGTAGGCGAGCGAGTACAGGGGGTGGCCCTGCACCTCCTCCACCTTGGTGACCGTCATTCCCGGGATGCCCTCGAGGCGGCCCCCGATGTCGTCGGCCCGCACCTGCGCGGCGGCGGGCGCGCCCGCGGCGAGCACGGCAGGGCCGGCGAGCGCTCCGGCGCAGACGAACGCCGACACCGCCCGCACCGTTCGCGCTGCTCGTGCCGTTCGTGGCGTTCGTGCCGTCTGCACCGTTCGCGCCGTCATCGTCGTTCGCCCGGTCACTTCACGCCCGCCCAACGCTTGATCGTCGCCACCGCCTCGGTCTGTTCGGGTTCGGGGAGCTTGGCGATCGAGGCGCCGTGGTTGGCGCCGGGAACCACGTAGCGGTAGGAGTCGTGGCGGCTGGGGGAGAACTTCTCGGCGCTCCACGGGTCGTTCTCGCCGTAGACGAACATCATGCGGCGGCCGTCGCGCCGCACCCAGCGGTCGACGTCGGCGATGGTGCGGTTGTTGTACGTGCCGCGCATCGCGGCGGGCAGCACCGAGTTCGGCCGGTAGATGTCGGGGTAGTGGCGCACGTCCTTGAGGTGCGCGAACCCCAGGTCCGCCCAGCCGAGTTGGGTGGCCGCCTGCCGGTAGTAGGGGCCCGTGCCGTTGGTGCCGAGGTCCTGGTCGCGGTAGACGCTGAAGCCGTGCTCCTTGGACCAGGAGTACAGCTCGTCGTCGCTCGCCCGCCGCGCGTCGGGCACGGTGGGGCAGTCGCTCTCGACGCCGCTCTGCCAGAAGTTCCACACCTGGTCCAGGACCGCGAACTCGTAGGCGCGGTCCGTGGTGCCGAGGGTCGCGTCGAAGGTGCTGCCCTCGGCCTTCGCGTCGGCCTCGAACCTGGGGAGCAGCGCGTCGCGGCGGACCAGCATCTCCCGCTGCACGGCGTTCAGCGCGTCCCGGCACTCCTTGGTGCCGACCGTCCTGAAGAAGCGCTCGTAGCCGCTGTCGTCGCGGTTGTTCGCGTCGTTGGGGGCGACGAACGCGACGACCGCGTCGAGGTCGTCGGGGTAGAAGCGCTCGTGATAGGTGGCCGTCATGCCGCCCTTGCTGGCGCCGGTGCCCAGCCACTTGCCCTTCTCGACGGTGCGCAGCGCCCGGGTGAGGCGGTGCTCGTCGGCGGCCTCCTGCTCGACGGTCATCTTGGACCAGTCGTTCCCCGCGGCCCCGGCGGGCCGGGACTCGGCGAAGTAGCGGTGCTCCACGCCGACCTGGTTGGCGTCGATCAGACGGGTGAGGGCGGTGGTGCCGCCGGGCAGGGTGTAGCCGCCGGTGTACAGCACGGTCGGCTTGTCGGTGGCCTTGTGCCAGAGCGTGGCGCGCTGGGTGAAGGTGGCGCCGTGCGGCTTGCGGTGGTCGACGGGCTGACGGTACGTCAGCGTGTAGAGGGGGAAGCCCTCCTTGTCCGCCACCGAGACGACGGTCAGGCCCGGTATGCGCTCCAGGCGCTCCCGGATGTCGGGCGCGGCGGCCCCGTCCCGCGCCGCCGCCTGGGCGGCCGCGGCGGGCACCGCGCCGCCGAGCACCGCGGACCCCGCCAGCACTCCCGCACAGAGCAGCGCGGATATCCCGTTGTTGCGCACCTGTTCCCCCTCCGGCCCCCTCGTGGGGAGCGACTGTCCCCCTGGTACGGGAGCGACGGTTGTGGTGCGTGGATCGTATCGGTGATCACTCGACGTGCGACAGGGCCTCCCTGACGTGTGCGAGGTCGTCGTCCGAGGCGAGTCCCGCGTGGTAGAGCCGGAGTTGGGTGGCACCGTGGTCCGCCGCGCGGGCCGCGTCGGCGGCGAGGCCGGCCGGGTCGCCGCCCATGCCGCGCACCACGGTGAGGTTGGCGGCGAGGACCGTCCCGTCGCCGGCCCGCTCGGCGAACGGCGTCAGCAGGCCGGGGCCGCCGGTGCAGGGCACGACGACGCCGTCGGCCACGGAGAGGATGTGCGCCGGGTCGACGCCCGCGTTGGCGCCGCAGTGGTAGGGCACCGGGTCGGCGTGGAGGAGCACCTGGAAGCCGGTGGGGGCCGCCGCGCGGACGGCGGCCACGACGGCTTCCTGGAGGGTACGGGCCGTCCGCTCGCGCCACGCGCGCGTGGCCGCCGCCCGGTCCGCCCCGAGGAGCTTCTCGACGGTCTCCCAGCCGTCGTCCCGGGCACCGCCGCGCCACAGCGGGTCCAGGGAGCGGCGCACCGCCTCCGTCAACTCCTGCGGATCGAGGCCCTGTTCGGCGAATCCGCGGGCGCAGGACGCGCAGAAGCAGAGCGACATCAAGTACTGCCCGGCCTCGCCGAGGGGAATGCCCGCGATCTTGTCGTGGGCGTGCAGGTGCGCGAGGCCGTACCAGCCGCACGACTCCAGTTCGGTGCCGTGCGCGCCGGGCCGGACGGCGGCCTCCGCGGCGAGGTCGACCAGGTACGCGCGCGTGGCGGGCTGCGCGATGCAGGGCGCCCACGGATAGCGGTCGCCGTAGGCGTTGACCACGGAGGTCCGCGGATGGTCCGCGCCCAGGCGGGAGTTGTGGGCGAGGACGACCCAGGTGTGCACGTCGAGCCCGGCGTCCCGCAGCGCCCGGGCCGCCTCCGCGTGGGCGTCGCCCGGCGCCCAGTCCCCGGCGGCGTACGGCCGGAGCGTGCGCCCCTGCCAGTGCGCGCCCGGCGGGTAGAGCACCGCGGCGTGCGCGGCCGTGACGACGCGGTGGCGCGGGTGGCGCGGGGTCAGCGCGCGGGTGGAGTGGTAGGCGGCGGCCAGGGTGACCTGGCGGATGCCGAGGTCGGCGAGGCGGGCGGGCGCGGCGGGGTCGCCGACGACGTCCCAGGGGTAGAGGAAGGCGGCGGTCCTCACGCGTCACCGCCCGGCACCGGCACGCCCGGCCGGGCCCCCGGGGCGTCCACGGCGGCCGGGCCGTCCGGGGCGTACGGGTCGTCGTGCACCAGCGCCCGCCCCCGCTCGATGAGTTCGGCGAGGTGCTTGACGTGTTCGTCGGCGGGCTCGTGCAGCGGGGGCCGCACGGCGCCCACGTCCAGGCCGGCGAGCCGCACGCCCGCCTTGACCAGGGAGACCGCGTACCCCCGGCCGAGGGCGCGCAGCTCCACGAAGGGCCGGTAGAAGCCGTCGACGAGGCGGTCGACGGTCGCGTCCCCCTGCGGCGTACCGGCGTTGAAGGCGCGGTGGAAGGCGAGCGCGATGTCCGGCGCGAAGCAGAAGACCGCCGAGGAGTAGAGGGTCACGCCGATGCCGCGGTAGGCGAGGCCGGTGAGCTCGGCGGTCGGCAGGCCGTTGAAGTACAGGAAGTCGCCCGGCACCTCGCTGCGCACGGCGCTGACGGTGCGCTGCATCAGGTCCATGTCGCCGAGGCCGTCCTTGAAGCCGATGATGCCGTCGGCGCGGGCGAGTTCGACGACGGTCCGCGGGGTGAGGACCGCGTTGTCGCGCTGGTAGACGATGACGTCCAGGGAGGTGGCCGCGGCCAGTTCGGTGTAGTGCCGTACGAGCCCTTCCTGCCCGGCGACGACGAGGTAGGGCGGCATGGCGAGCAGCCCGTCGGCGCCCGCCTGCTCGGCCAGGCGCGCGTACCGCACGGCGAGCGCGGTGCCGTATCCGGCGCCCGCGACCACCGGGACCCGGCCCGCCGCCTCGTCGACGGCCGCGGCGACGCACTCCTGGAACTCCTCGGGCGTCAGGGCGTGGAACTCGCCCGTGCCGCAGCAGGCGAACACGGCCGCCGCCCCCGCCTCGATGCCGCCGCGCACGTGCGCGCGGAAGGTGTCCAGGTCGAGCCCGCCGTCGGGGCCGTACGCGGTGACGGGGAAGAAGAGCGGCCCGCTGGGGACGCGGAGTCGGGAAGCGAGGGGGGCTGACGTCACGGGCTCTCCCTAGGCGTGCACGTTTCTGATTCATGTCCATATCCCTGAACGCGACCACGCTAAGGCGCCCGCTCGGGCCCGGTCAAGCGGGCGAACTCCCCGTACAGGGGCGGATTTACGCCCTCCGGCACCCGCGGGCGCGCCACGGCGAGCCTCTTGACGCGGGTCGACGGAGATCCCTAGCGTGTCCATACATGTGAATCCCGTCCGTGGATACATACGGCCGCCCGAGGAGACCCCGCATGCCCGCTCCCCGCACCGTCCTGCTCACCGGCGCCGCCGGCGGCCTCGGCACCCTGATGCGCCGACTGCTGCCCGCGTACGGGTACGACCTGCGCCTGTTCGACGTGCGCCCGGTGGCCGACGCGCCGGAGGCCGTCACCGCCGACCTCGCCGACCGGGCGGCGCTGCGCGCGGCGGTGCGCGGGACCGACGCGGTCCTGCACCTCGCGGGCATCTCCCTGGAGTCCACCTTCGACAAGATCCTCAAGGCCAACATCGAGGGGACGTACCACCTCTACGAGGCGGCCCGCGAGGAGGGCGTGCGGCGCATCGTCCTCGCCTCCTCCAACCACGCCGTGGGCTTCACCCCGCGGCCCCGCGGCGAGGACCCGCTGATCCCCGTCGACACCCCCCGCCGCCCCGACACCTTCTACGGCCTGTCGAAGTCCTTCGGCGAGGACCTCGCCCAGCTCTACTGGGACAAGCACGGCATCGAGACCGTGTCGGTCCGCATCGGGTCGTGCTTCCCGGAGCCGACCAGCGTGCGGATGCTGTCGGTCTGGATGAGCCCCGAGGACGGCGCGCGGCTCTTCCACGCGGCGCTCGGCGCCGACGACGTGCGGCACACCGTCGTGTACGGCTCGTCCGCCAACACCCGCCTGTGGTGGGACCTCTCCTCCGCCCGGGCGCTCGGCTACGAACCGCGGGACGACTCCGAGCCGTACGCGGCGCAGCTCATCGCCGAGCAGGGCGAGCTGGAGTCCGGCAACCCCGATCACGCGCACCTGGGCGGCCACTTCTGCACGAACCCGCCGGTCTGGCCGCACTGACCCGCCGCCGCCCGCGCCCCCGTCCCCGCCGCCCGCGTCCCCGTCCCCGCCGCCCGCATCCGGGCACCGAACGGGCGGCCCGCACCCCCGAAACGGGCGCGCTCCGGGCCCGCCGCACAGGCCGTCGCGCCACCAAGCGGGCACAAACGGGCAGCATCACGCCCACGGGGAGCCTGGTCACCCCCCGGCCCGCGCTGTAGAACTTCCCCACAGGGCCCGAACGGGCACCGCACGTCCCAGGGGAAGAAGGTGGCGCCGATGACCGCGGAGGAACGTCAGCGGCGGATCGTCAACGCGGCCCGCCACTCCGGCTCCGTCGACGTGACGGCGCTCGCCGGTGAGCTCGGCGTCGCCAAGGAGACCGTCCGCCGCGACCTGCGCGCCCTGGAGGACCACGGCCTGGTCCGCCGCACCCACGGCGGCGCCTACCCGGTGGAGAGCGCGGGGTTCGAGACCACGCTCGCCTTCCGCACGACCATGCACGTCCCGGAGAAGCGGCGCATCGCGGCCGCCGCCGCCGACCTGCTCGGCGACGCCGAGACCGTCTTCGTCGACGAGGGCTTCACCCCGCAGCTGATCGCCGAGGCGCTCCCCGGGGCCGCCGCGGGCCGCCCGCTGACCGTGGTCACCGCCTCGCTGGCCACCGCGGGCGCCCTCGCCGAGGCGGAGAACATCACGGTGCTGCTGCTCGGCGGCCGGGTCAGACCGGGCACGCTCGCCACCGTCGACCACTGGACGACCCGGATGCTCGCCGGGTTCGTCATCGACCTGGCGTACATCGGCGCCAACGGCATCTCCCGCGAACACGGCCTGACCACCCCCGATCCGGCGGTCAGCGAGGTCAAGGCACAGGCGATCAGGGCCTCCCGGCGGACCGTCTTCCTGGGCGTGCACACCAAGTTCGGGGCGACGAGCTTCTGCCGGTTCGCCGGCATCGGCGACCTCGACGCGATCGTCACCAGCAACCGCCTGCCCGCCTCCGAGGCGCACCGCTACTCGCTCCTGGGCCCGCAGGTCGTCCGCGCCTGACGAGCCCCCCGTACGCCGTCCGCCGCCGTCCGCAGTCCCGTCCCCCGCCCGCGCTCCCCCCCGCACGCGTCCCCGTGGGCCTCCGCACGCCCCGACGTGCCCCGAAAATCCCCTTTGCCCCCTCTATGTCCAGGAGCGATTCATGCGAACCCCGAGCCGACGGAGGCCGCGCACGCTCGCCGCGGCCGCCGCAGGGGCGCTGCTCGCCCCGCTGCTCGCCGGCTGCTGGGCCGGTGCCGGCGGGTCCGGTTCCGGCGACTCCCTCAACGTCCTGATGGTGAACAACCCGCAGATGGTCGAGCTGCGCAGACTCACCGCCGCCCACTTCACCGAGGAGACCGGCATCAAGGTGAACTTCACCGTCCTGCCGGAGAACGACGTCCGCGACAAGATCAGCCAGGACTTCGCCAACCAGGCGGGCCAGTACGACGTCGCGACCCTCAGCAACTACGAGATACCCATCTACGCCAGGAACGGCTGGCTGCACGAGCTCGGTCCGTACGCCCGCAAGGACACGGCGTACGACGAGAAGGACATCCTGCCGCCGATGCGCCAGTCCCTCACGGGCAGCGACGGCAAGCTCTACGGGCAGCCCTTCTACGGGGAGTCGTCCTTCCTGATGTACCGCAAGGACGTCTTCGAGAAGGCCGGGCTGACCATGCCGAAACACCCCACCTGGCAGCAGGTCGCCGACCTCGCCGCGCGCGTGGACGGCAAGGAGCCCGGCATGAAGGGCATCTGCCTGCGCGGACTGCCCGGCTGGGGCGAGGTGATGGCACCGCTGACGACCGTGGTGAACACCTTCGGCGGCACCTGGTTCGACAAGGACTGGAAGGCCCGCCTCGACGCCCCCGAGTTCAAGAAGGCGACCCGCTTCTACGTGGACCTCGTGCGCAAGCACGGCGAGTCCGGCGCCGCCCAGTCCGGCTACGCGGAGTGCCTCAACAACCTCACCCAGGGCAAGACCGCCATGTGGTACGACGCGACGGCCGCCGCGGGCTCCCTGGAGTCCGCCAAGTCGCCGGTCAAGGGCAAGATCGGTTACGTCCCGGCCCCCGTGGCCCGCACGGAGAGCTCCGGCTGGCTCTACACCTGGGCCTGGGGCCTGCAGAAGGCCTCGCGGAACCCGGACAAGGCCTGGAAGTTCATCTCCTGGGCGTCCGGCAAGGAGTACGAGAAGCTCGTCGGCGAGAAGATCGGCTGGTCCAACGTCCCCGCGGGCAAGCGCGCCTCGACGTACGAGAACCCCGCCTACCGCAAGGAGGCCGCCGCCTTCCAGGACGTCACCCGCGCGGCCATCACGGGGGCCAGGCCCCGCGACCCGGGCGTGCAGCCCCGTCCGGCGCCCGGCATCCAGTTCGTCGGCATCCCCGAGTTCACCGACCTCGGCACCAAGGTCTCCCAGGAGATCAGCGCGGCCATCGCCGGACGCCAGTCCGTCGACGCGGCCCTGGACACGTCGCAGGACCTCGCCGAGAAGATCTCCGAGGAGTACGAGGGACGATGACCGCCACCGCGAGCACCACCACCGCCGGACACGCGCGCGTACCGGCCGCCGGGACACCCAGGACACCGGGACGGCTGCGCGCCTGGGCGACCAGGGCGCCCCTGCTGCCCGCCCTCATCTTCATGATCGCCGTGACCCAACTGCCCTTCGTGGCGACCCTGGTGATCTCCTTCTTCGACTGGAACGCGCTCTACCCCGACGCCCGCAGCTTCACCGGGTTCGCCAACTACAGCGAGGTCCTCACCGATCCCGACCTGCGCAAGTCCGTGCTGACCACGATCCTGCTCACGGCGACCGTCGTGCTGGCGAGCCTGGTGCTCGGACTCGCCCTCGCGCTGCTCCTGAACCGGAGGTTCAAGGGGCGCGGGTTCGTGCGCACGCTGCTCATCGCGCCGTTCCTGCTGGTCCCCGTGGCCGCCGCGCTGCTGTGGAAGCACGTGCTCTACAACCCCGAGTACGGCCTCCTGAACGGCCTGCTGCACTGGGTGGGCGGGGACTCGGCGACCCAGCCCGACTGGATCTCCCACACCCCGCTGCTGGCCATCGAGGCCTCCCTGGTGTGGCAGTGGACGCCCTTCATGATGCTGATCCTGCTCGCGGGGCTGCAGAGCCGCGACCCGGAACTGATCGAGGCGGCCCGCATGGACGGCGCGAGCAACTGGCAGGTCTTCCGCCATCTGACGCTGCCGCACCTGCGTCGCTATCTCGAACTGGGCGCGCTGCTCGGCTCGATCTACATCGTGCAGAACTTCGACGCCGTCTTCACCATCACCTCCGGCGGCCTCGGCACGGCCAACCTGCCCTACACCGTCTACCAGAGCTTCTACCAGGCCCACGAGAACGGGCTCGCCTCCGCGGCGGGCGTCCTCGTCGTCATCGGTTCCCTGATCATCGCGACCTTCGCGCTGCGGGTCGTCTCGTCCCTGTTCCGTGAGGAGGCGTCCCGCTGATGAGCGTCGTACGCAGCACCGCGCGCCCGACCGTGCGACCCCGGGGACGCCAGGACCGCCGGGAACGCCAAGACCGCCAAGACCGCCGCGGACGCCGGGGAATCGGCCTGGGGGTCGCCGCCTGGCTGGCCGGGATCCTGTTCTTCCTGCCCATCGCCTGGATGGCGCTGACCTCCTTCCACTCGGAGGAGGACGCCGCGACCAACCCGCCCTCGCTCGCCGCCCCGCTCACCCTGGACGGCTACCGCGAGTTCTTCGGCTCGGGCGGTGGCGCGAGCCCCTGGCCCTCGCTGGTCAACTCGACGGTCGCGTCGGTCGCCTCGACGCTCTGCGTCCTGGTCCTCGCGCTGCCCGCCGCCTACGCGCTGTCCATCCGGCCCGTGAAGAAGTGGACGGACGTGCTCTTCTTCTTCCTGTCCACGAAGATGCTGCCGGTCGTCGCGGGACTGCTGCCGATCTACCTGTTCGCCAAGAACACCGACCTGCTGGACAACATCTGGCTGCTCGTCCTGCTCTACACCTCGATGAACCTGCCGATCGCGGTGTGGATGATGCAGTCCTTCCTCGCCGAGGTGCCCAAGCCGGTCATCGAGGCCGCGCAGATCGACGGCGCCCGGCTGCCGACCATCCTCACGCGCGTGGTGGCACCCATCGCGCTCCCCGGCATCGCCGCCACCTCACTGATCTGCTTCATCTTCAGCTGGAACGAACTCCTCTTCGCGCGGGTGCTCACGGGCGTCGTCGCCCAGACCGCCCCCGTCTTCCTGACCGGCTTCATCACCAGCCAGGGCCTGTTCCTGGCGAAGGTGTGCGCCGCGTCGCTCGTCATCTCCCTGCCGGTGCTCGCCGCGGGGTTCGCCGCCCAGGACAAGCTGGTCCAGGGCCTGTCGTTGGGAGCCGTCAAGTGAAGGCCGCCATCATCGAGTCCGTCGGCAAGGCCGTCGTCGGGGAGCTGCCCGACCCCACCCCCGGCCCGCGGGACGTCGTCGTGGAGGTCGCCGCGTGCGGCCTGTGCGGGACCGATCTGCACATCCTCCAGGGCGAGTTCGCGCCCACCCTGCCGGTCGTGCCCGGCCACGAGTTCGCCGGGGAGGTCGTCGCGCTCGGCAGCGACGTGCGGACCCTCGCCGTGGGCGACCGCGTCGCGGTGGACCCGTCGCTGCACTGCCACGAATGCCGCTACTGCCGGGACGGCCGGGGCAACCTCTGCGAGCGGTGGGCCGCGATCGGCGTGACCACCGCGGGCGGCGCCGCCCAGTACGCGGTGGCGCCCGCCGCCAACTGCGTGCGGCTGCCCGACCACGTGCGCACCCAGGACGCCGCCCTGATCGAGCCGCTGTCCTGCGCCGTGCGCGGCTACGACGTGCTGCGCGCCCGGCTCGGCGCGCACGTGCTCATCTACGGCTCGGGGACGATGGGCCTGATGATGCTGGAGCTCGCCAAGCGGACCGGCGCGGCGAGCGTGGACGTCGTGGACCTGAACGCGGACCGGCTCGCCACCGCACGGCAGCTGGGCGTCTCGGGGTCGGCGGCGAGCCCGGACGAGCTGGAGCGCCCGCAGGGCTGGGACGTCGTCGTGGACGCGACCGGCAACGCGGCCGCGATCCAGGACGGCCTCGAACGGGTCGCCAAGGCGGGCACGTTCCTGCAGTTCGGCGTCGCCGACTACGCCACGCGCGTGAGCATCGACCCGTACCGGATCTACAACCAGGAGATCACCATCACCGGTTCGATGGCGGTCCTGCACAGCTACGAGCGGGCCGCGGAGCTCTTCGCGGGCGGCGTCCTCGACCCGGACGTGTTCATCAGCGACCGGCTGCCGCTGGCGGAGTACCCGCAGGCCCTGGACCGGTTCGCCTCCGGCGCCGGGCGCAAGATCGTGGTCGTGCCGTGAGGCCGTAATCCGGTACCGGCCGCCGCCACCGGCGCCGTACGCTCCCGGTCATGCCGAGACCTCAGGGATTCGCCTTCGAACGACGCGCGGACGACAGCGTCGTGATCACCCACGCGGGGCGCGCCGCGGGCACCCTCCGCGGCGCGCGTGCCGCCCGCTTCCTCGACGAGGTGCAGCGCGGCGACGCGCAGCTCGTGATGGCCCGCTGGACCGGAAACTACAAGCACGGCAACGAACGCGCCGCCCGCGCCCACCCGCGCAACCGGGGCTGACCGCGGCTGCCCGGGGCCGGTGCGCGGTCGTGGAAAAAGCTTCCGCGGGTAAGGGAACGGCAAAGCGGGATCGTTCGTTACCCCTGGCATGACAGCTATGACCCCTGGCTCGAACATCCCGCTGACCGCCGCCCGCGTGGCGGTGGACGTCGCCGCTCCGGTGCGGCTCGACGTATCGGGCCTGCTGCTCACCGCCGACGGCAAGGTGCGCTCCGACGACGACTTCATCTTCTTCAACCAGCCCTCCGGGCCCGGCGTGACCTACCAGTCGGGTGGCGGCACGACCCCCGACAAGGTCACCGTCGACACGGCCGCCGTGCCCCCCGGCATCGAGAAGATCGTCGTGACCGCGAGCCCCGACGCGGCCGGCCAGACCTTCCAGGGCGTCGAGCCCACGGCCACCGTCCGCAACGCCGACGACGGCACCGTGCTGGCCACCTTCACCCCGCCGCAGCTCGGCACCGAGACGGCCCTGGTGATCGTCGAGATCTACCTGCGCAACGGCGCGTGGAAGGCCCGCGCGGTCGGCCAGGGGTACGCCAACGGCCTCGCGGGCATCGCGACGGACTTCGGCGTCTCGGTCGAGGAGCCCGCCCCGGCGCCCGCGCCGCCCGCCGCCGCTCCCCCGGCGCCGCCCAGCGGCCCGCCGGTGCAGGGCCCGCCCCCGCCGGCCGCCGACCCCCGTCTGTCGGCCCCCGCCGCCCCGGCCGCGCCGCCCGCGCCCGCCGCGCCCGCGCCCGGCGCCGGGAAGATCAACCTGGACAAGGGCCGCGTCAGCCTCCAGAAGAACCAGACGGTGTCCCTGGTCAAGGGCGGCCGCCCGCTGCTCTCGCAGGTCAAGATGGGCCTGGGCTGGGAGCCCGCGTTCCGCGGCAAGGACATCGACCTGGACGCCTCCGTCATCGCGTACGGCCCGCAGCGCAACCACGTCGACAGCTGCTACTTCGGCAAGCTCTCGATCGTGAACGGCGCGATCAAGCACTCCGGCGACAACCTCACGGGCGAGGGCGGCGGTGACGACGAGGTGATCGTCGTGGACCTCGGCCGTCTCCCGCAGGAGGTCACGGGCCTGGTCTTCACGGTGAACTCGTTCTCGGGACAGAAGTTCACCGAGGTCGCCAAGGCCTACTGCCGCCTGATCGACGCGGCGTCCGGCGAGGAGCTGGTCCGCTTCGACCTGACCAACGCCGAGGCGCAGACGGGCGTCATGATGGCGAAGCTGATCAAGCAGTTCACCGGCGAGTGGGAAATGACCGCGATGGGACAGTTCGTGAAGTCCCGCACGGTGCGCGGCATGGTGAAGCCTGCGGCGCAGGCCCTGTAGGGCCCGCCCGGACGGTGTACGACGAGGGGCGGGGGGGGGGGGGGGGGGGGGGGGGGGCCCCCCCCCCGGCGGCGGGGGGGGGGGGGGGGGGGGGGGGGGGGCGGGGGGGGGGGGGGGGGGGGCCCGCGGGGGGGGTGCGGAGATGCGGAGGCGTACGGGCCGCACGGGCCGCACGGGCCGGACCGCTGACACGTGTGA
>NZ_JBIARE010000023.1:0-50342 GCF_042889645.1 Streptomyces sp. NPDC002564
TCCAGCATCGCCTCCCGGAACTTCTTCGACCCGTTCGCGTTCGTCCGCTCCCCGATCGCCATGTAGGAGGTGTCCTGGCGGAAGGGGACGGTCTGGTAGAGGGAGGCGGCGCCGGGTTCGGGCTGGGGGGTGCGGGCGGAGGGGGTCAGGGGGCGGACCCGCTCGACGACGGCGCGCAGGTGCTCGGGGGTGGTGCCGCAGCAGCCGCCGACCAGGGACAGGCCGTAGTCGGCGACGAAGTTCTCCTGGGCGTCGGCCAGTCCGTCGGGGCCCAGCGGGAAGTGGGCGCCGTCCTTGGTCAGCACGGGCAGGCCGGCGTTGGGCATGCACAGCAGGGGGATGCGGGAGTGGCGGGCCAGGTAGCGCAGGTGCTCGGTCATCTCGGCGGGGCCGGTGGAGCAGTTCAGGCCGATCATGTCGATGCCCAGGGGCTCCAGCACGGTCAGGGCCGCGCCGATCTCGGAGCCGAGCAGCATGGTGCCGGTGGTCTCGAAGGCCAGGGAGCACACCAGGGGCAGGTCCAGGCCGGCGTGGTCCAGGGCGCGGCGGGCGCCGAGCAGGGCGGCCTTGGTCTGCAGGAGGTCCTGGGTGGTCTCCACGATGAGCAGGTCGGCGCCGCCGGCGATGAGGCCTTCGGCGTTGGCCTGGAAGCCGTCGCGCAGGGTGGCGAAGTCGATGTGGCCCAGCGTGGGCAGTTTGGTGCCGGGGCCGATCGAGCCGAGGACCCAGCGCTCGCGGGTGTCGGCGGTGGTGAATTCGTCGGCGACCTCGCGGGCGATGCGCGCGCCGGCCTCGGAGAGCTCGAAGATCCGCTCGGGGATGTCGTACTCGCCCAGGGCGGCGTGGTTGGCGCCGAAGGTGTTGGTCTCCACGCAGTCCACGCCGGCGGCGAAGTAGGCCTGGTGCACCGAGCGCACGATGTCGGGCCGGGTGATGTTCAGGACCTCGTTGCAGCCCTCCAGTTGCTGGAAGTCCTCCAGGGTGGGGTCCTGTTCCTGGAGCATGGTGCCCATCGCGCCGTCGGCCACGACCACGCGGGTGGCCAGGGCGCGGCGCAGGGCGGCGGCGCGGTGGCGGGGTGCGGTGGTCATGAGGTCCCCGCGATCCGCGCCTCCAGGGCGCGGGCCGCGGCGGGTCCGTAGGTGTCCTCGATGCGGGCGGTCAGGTCGGCGGGGATGAGCTTGTACTCCTGGGTGCCGACCGATTCCAGGACGGTGGTGGCCAGGGCGCAGCCGAGCTGGGCGGCGCGTTCGTGGGGCAGTTCCCAGGCGGTGCCGGCCAAAAAGCCGGAGCGGAAGGCGTCGCCCGCGCCGGTGGGGTCGGCGATGGTGGTGGCGGGCACGGCGGGCACGGGCAGGCGGGGGCAGCCGGCGCGGGCCAGGGACACGCCGCCGGCGCCCAGGGTGGTGATCCAGGTGCCGACCCGGTCCAGGAGCTGCTGCTCGCTCCAGCCGGTGCGTTCCAGCAGCAGGGCGGCCTCGTACTCGTTGGTGAACAGCCAGCGGGCGCCGTCGACGAGTTGGCGGGCCTGGTCGCGGTCCAGGCGGGCCAGCTGCTGGGAGGGGTCGGCGGCCACCGGGATGTTCAGGCGGTGGGCGGTGGCGGTGTGGCGCAGCATGGCGGCGGGGTCGTCCGCGCCGATCAGGACCAGGGCGGGGGTGCCGGTGCGGGCGGTGACGGCGGCCAGGTCGATGTGGGCGGCCTCGGCCATGGCGCCGGCGTAGAAGGTGGCGATCTGGTTCTGGTCCTGGTCGGTGGTGCACACGAAGCGGGCGGTGTGCAGGGTGTCGCTGACCTGGACGGCGGTGGTGTCCACGCCGTGTTCGCGCAGCCAGTGGCCGTATTCGGCGAAGTCCAGGCCGGCCGCGCCGATCAGGACCGGGTCCAGGCCGAACAGGCCCAGGCCGAAGGCGATGTTGGCGGCGACGCCGCCGCGGCGGACCTCGAGGCGGTCGGCGAGGAACGACAGGGAGACCCGCTCCAGCTGTTCCTTGATCAGCTGTTCGGCGAAGCGTCCGGGGAACACCATCAGATGGTCGGTGGCTATCGATCCGGTCACGGCGATACGCACGGAAAGGCACTCCTTGAAGCGGGGGTCGGCGTCAAAAGGCACGGCCGCGCCGGGCCCGGGGCGGCGGGTGCCGCGCCGGGCCCGGCGGGGTCTGGGCGGGGGCCGGGGCGGCGGGCCCCGGGTCCGTCCGGGGTGCGTGCCGCGGCGGGCGGGGCCGGCGGCGCGGCGGCGGGGTTCAGCCCGCGTCGACGGCCTTGCGCAGGGCGTCGGCGCGGTCGGTGCGCTCCCAGGTCAGGTCGGGCAGTTCCCGGCCGAAGTGGCCGTAGGCGGCGGTCTGCGCGTAGATGGGGCGCAGCAGGTCCAGGTCGCGGATGATCGCGGCCGGGCGCAGGTCGAAGACCTCGGTGACGGCGCGTTCGATGGCGGCCTGGGGGGCGGTGGCGGTGTTGAACGTCTCGATGAACAGGCCGACCGGTTCGGCCTTGCCGATGGCGTAGGCGACCTGGACCTCGCAGCGGGTGGCCAGGCCGGCGGCGACGATGTTCTTGGCGACCCAGCGCATCGCGTAGGCGGCGGAGCGGTCGACCTTGGAGGGGTCCTTGCCGGAGAAGGCGCCGCCGCCGTGGCGGGCCATGCCGCCGTAGGTGTCGACGATGATCTTGCGGCCGGTCAGGCCGGCGTCGCCCATCGGGCCGCCGATCTCGAAGCGGCCGGTGGGGTTGACGAAGAGGCGGTAGTCGTCGGTGTCCAGCTTGATGCCGTCGTCGGCGAGCTGGGCCAGGACGTGGTCGACGACGTGGGTGCGGATGTCGGGGGTGAGCTGGTCGGCCAGGTCGATGTCGGCGGCGTGCTGGGAGGAGACCACGATGGTGTCCAGGCGCACCGGGCGGCTGCCCTGGTACTCGATGGTGACCTGGGTCTTGCCGTCGGGGCGCAGGTAGGGGACGGTGCCGTCCTTGCGGACCTGGGTCAGGCGGCGCGAGAGGCGGTGGGCCAGCTCGATGGGCAGCGGCATCAGGGCGGGGGTCTCGTCGGTGGCGTAGCCGAACATCAGGCCCTGGTCGCCGGCGCCCTGCCGGTCGAGCTCGTCCTCCTGCTCGCCAGAGGCGCCCTGGACGCGCTGCTCGTAGGCGGTGTCGACGCCCTGGGCGATGTCGGGCGACTGGGCGCCGATGGACACCGACACGCCGCAGGAGGCGCCGTCGAAGCCCTTGGCCGAGGAGTCGTAGCCGATCTCCAGGATCTTGTTGCGGACCAGGGTGGCGATGTCGGCGTAGGCGGCGGTGGTGACCTCGCCGGCGATGTGGACCTGGCCGGTGGTGATGAGTGTTTCGACCGCGACGCGGGAGGCGGGGTCCTGGGTGAGCAGGGCGTCCAGGACGGTGTCGCTGATCTGGTCGGCGATCTTGTCGGGGTGGCCCTCGGTCACGGACTCCGAGGTGAACAGGCGGCGGGACATGACTCTCCAGGGCAGAAGGAGTGAACGGGACGGAAAAGAAGGAAGGGCCCGGCGCGGCCCTCGGCCGGGGCGGCGGTGCGGGCCGGCGCACACCGCGGCCCAAAGGCGGGGCGGTGCGGGCGGGGCGGTGCGGGCGGGGCGGTGCGGGCGGGGTGGTCGACGGGGCGGGCCGGGCGGCGGGAGTCGCGGGGGCGCCCGGTGGTCAGGGGGTGAACGCCTGGGCGATGGCGTAGCTGTCCTCGTACATGTGGTAGCGGGTGATGCGGCCGTCGGTGACGGTGAAGTGCAGGGCGTAGCGGTTGGTGAAGGTGTGTCCGGTGGCCAGGACGCCGAAGACGCCCTCGGCGGTCACGACGGCTTCGGTGCCGTCGATCAGGCGGGTGTGCAGGGCGAAGCTCTGGGGGGCGGTGAGGACCTTGGGGAAGAGTTCGAAGAACTCGCGGATCTCGGTCGGGGTGGCGCGGCGGCCGGTCCAGGGCACCTGGGGGCTGCCGTCGATGCGGAAGTCGACGGTGTCGGCGAACAGGTCGATCATGGCGGGCAGGTCGCCGGAGCCGAACCGTTCGAAGAAGGCGTCCACGGTGGCGCCGGTGCTCTGCGGCGGGGTGCTGGTCATGTCGGCTCTCTTCGCTCTGGGGACAGGCGGCCGGGCGGGGCGGGCGGTCGGGCGGGGCGGGGGCCGGTTTGTCCCCCGTCCCCGCCCGGCGGGCGCTGCGGGGTGCGGGTGGTGCGGGGTCAGGCGGTGTCGGCCAGGCGTTCCTGGAGGTGGCGGGCCAGGGCGATGCGCTGGACCTTGAGGGTGGCGGTGCGCGGGAGTTCGGCCTGCGGGATCTGGACGGGGTCGGCCAGCTGGGGGAAGTCGGTGACGGCCGCGCGCCAGCGGGCAATGTCCAGGGGGGCGTCGTCGGTGGTGCAGATGACCGGGACGGGCTCGTCGCCGGGGCCGGGGACCACGACGAGTTCGCTCAGCTCGGACAGGCGGCCCAGGACGACGTCCTCGACCTCCAGGGAGCTGCGCACGCCGGCGATCATGTCGACTTCGCGGTCGAGCATGTGCAGGCAGCCCAGGCGGGTGCGGTAGCCGACGTCGCCGGTGCGCCACCAGTCGCCGTTGCGGTTGGTGTCGTAGCGGTCCTGTTCGGCGAAGTAGGTCTTGGCCAGGCCGTCCCAGGCGACTTCGATGAAGCCGGGGTTGTGTGCGCTGGGGGGCCGGCCGTCGCGGCTGGTGACGCGGACGCGGGCGGCGCCGGCGGGCATGGCCCAGCCCACGCAGCGGCCGTTGGCCTTGTGGGCGGAGTTGCGGAAGTAGGCGCGGCCCACGGCGGGGCCGACCTCGCTCTGCCCGTAGATCTGGAAGAACAGGGCGCCCTGGCGGTCGGAGGCGTTCAGCAGCCGGCTCATGGTGCGCGGGTGGATGGCGTCGAAGGTGCTGCTGAAGACCTTGACCGAGGCGAAGGGCTTGCGCGGGTCGGCGCTCAGGTCCTCCCAGTCCATCAGGGAGTTGGGCAGGGCCTCCACGAAGCCGGGCCGGTGGGTGAGGAACTGCTCGGCGACGGTGTCGGGGTCGGACTCGCGCAGCAGCAGGACGGGCAGTTCCTTGAGCAGGGCCAGGGACATCGCCGCGACCATCCGCGAGTGCACGAAGGGGATGTGGATGGCGACGGGGTCCTTCTTGCGCATCAGCTTGAGCAGGCGCCACTGGGGCAGCAGGCGGATGCCCTGGGTGCGGGGGGTGTGCACGACGAGTTTGGGCAGTCCGGTGGTGCCGGAGGTGTGGGTGATGACGGCGGCCTCGTCCAGGGGCCGTACCACCGGGCGGACCCGCGGGGAGCCGGCCAGGCCGGCCAGGCTGGTGGTGCCGGGGCGTTCGCCGGCCACGACCAGGACGCGGCGGGTGAGGTCGGCCAGGGGGTGGGCGGCCAGGCCGGCGTCGAGTTTGGCGGTGTCGGTCAGCAGGCTGGGCCGGCCGACCCGCTGGATGAGGGCGGTGACGGTGGCGGCGTCCAGGGCGGGCGAGAGCATCACCGGGACGGCGCCGATGCGCGAGGCGGCGGCGCCGAGCATCCAGATGTCGGCGTTGTGGCTCTTGTGGACGACGATGTGCTCGTCGGGGCGTACGCCGGCCGCCCACAGGCGTGCTGCCAGGTCGTCGACGGCGCGGGCGAACTCGGCGACCGTCAGGCGCCGTCCGGCCTGGGGCAGGGCGTCCAGGTCGTGGTCCAGGGTGATGGGGGTGGAGGGGTTGACGGCCGCGGCCATCTCCGGCAGGAGACCCAGGTGCAGGCCGCGCTTTTGTATCGATTGGTAGACCGTGGAGCCCTTCATGGGGGGCTGTCTCCTTATGCAGGGATGGGTGAGAGAAAGCGGGCCGGGTGCGGCGCCGGAGGGGCGGGCGGGTGCGGCCGACAGGGCGCGGCGGGGCGGTGCGGGGAAGAAAGGCGGGCCGGCGGCCTCACACTGCGCGGGGCTGTGTCGTCGAAGGGGGTGAGGCGGGCCGGGTGCGCGCCGCCCCCGGGCGTCCTGCCGGCGCCCGGGCGGGCGGCGGGCCGGGTCCGCAGCGGGGCGCCGGGGGCGCCCCCTTGGGCCGGCGGGTGTGCCGGCCCCGTGCCCCCGGCCGTGCCCCTGGTGGACGCCCGGCCGGCCGGGCGGGCTCTGACCGAGGCCCGCACGGCTGGCCGGTGCCCTGCCACCCGGCATCCGGCGGCCGGTGTCCGGCGTATGGCGGTCGGCGTCTGGCGTCTGGCGGGGTGCGGGTGCCCGGGCGGCGGGGGGCCGGTGGGGCGGTGCTCAGCCGGCGGCGCGGCCGATCTTGAGGGCGGCGGCGGTGTCGGTCACGCGGCGGGCTTGGTGGCGGGCGGCCTGGAGGGCTGTGTCGCCGGGTGCGCCGTCGCCGGCGACGTGGGAGGTTCCGTAGGGGTTGCCGGACTGGAACTGGATGGGGTCGGTGTAGCCGGGGGGCACGATGATGCCGCCCCAGTGGTAGAAGGTGTTGGACAGGGCCAGGATGGTGGATTCCTGTCCGCCGTGGGGGGTGTTGCTGGCGGTGAAGGCGGAGAACACCTTCCCGGCGATCTTCCCGGCGAACCAGAGGGGTCCGGTGGTGTCGATGAAGGCGCGCAGTTGGCTGGCCGGGTTCCCGAAGCGGGTGGGGGTGCCGAAGAGGACGGCGTCGGCCCATTCCATGTCCTCGTGCGAGGCCTGGGTGATGTCGGTGGTGGCTTCGCGGTGGGCGGCCCAGGCCGGGTTGGAGTCGATGGCGGCCTGCGGGGCGGTCTCGGCGACCTGGCGCAGCCGCACGTTCGCGCCGGCCTTCTCCGCGCCCTCGGCCACGGCCTGGGCCAGGGCGTGCACGTTGCCGGTCGCGCTGTAATAGATGATTGCAACGTTCACAGGTTCCACAACTGAATCCATTTCCTTGGTTCCTTGGTTCCTGGGTCCTTGGTTCCTGGCCCCTTGGCGACTTGGCCCCTTGGCGATTTGGTTCCTCGGCGCGTTCGGCGCGTTCGGCGCGGCCGGCGCACCTCCTTCGCCGGGGCGGGGAGGTGGGCCGGCGGGCGGCTAGCGGGCGATGACCAGGGTGGCGGGCGGCGCGGCGTGGAAGGTGACGTCGGTGAAGCCGGCCTTGGTCAGCCAGTCGTGGTAGTCGGAGCGGCGCCAGGTGCCGCCCTGCTTGCTCTTGAGGAGCATTTCCGAGGCGAACAGCAGCGGGAAGGCCGGGCCGCTGCGGTCGTCCTGGACGACGTAGTCGCACACCACCAGGGCGCCGCCGGGCTTGAGGGCGTCCTTGAGGCGGGTGAAGACGGCGACGTTGTCCTCGGGGCCCTCCTGGTGGGCGATGTGGGAGTAGAGCGCCACGTCGTAGGCGGCGGTGCCGAAGTCGGTGGTGTGGAAGTCGCCGTCGATGCAGGAGAAGCGGTCGCCGAGGCCGCGTTCGTCCAGCAGGCGGCGGGCGATCTGGTTGATGGGTTCCCAGTCGAGCTGGGTGGAGCGGGCCTGGGGGTTGCGCTCGAGCCAGGTGGCGGAGTAGACGCCCGAGCCGCCGCCGACGTCCAGGATGGAGATCGCGCCGGCCTCGGACAGGTGCAGCACGTCGGCGGCGACGGCGGCGGCGGGCACCGACTGGGCGGCGATGGCGGTGACGACCTTGCCCCAGTGCGGGTTGTCGGCGACCTCGGTGGTGGGGTCGCTGATGGGGCCGCCGGCGGCCACCACGTCGGGCAGGGTGGTCAGGTGGGCCATGTGGCCGAGCTTGAGGCGGGCCATGCCGCTCAGGTCGGCGGGCCGGCCCTGGACGAGGTAGGCGGCGGCCGAGGGGCTGTTGCGGTAGCGGGTGCCGTGCAGTTCGACCAGGTTGATGCTGAGCAGGCCGTCCAGCAGGGTCTGGGCGCCGCGTTCGGAGATGTCCGCGCGCCGGGCCAGCTCGCCGGCGGTGTCGGCGCCCTGGTCCAGGTGGGTGAACAGGTGGTGGGTGGCGGCCGCCGCGATGATGCCGGTGGACCAGTAGCCGTTGATCAGGCGCAGGATCTCGTCCGGGGCGGGCTGGTTGTCGCTCATGCGGTGCCTCCCTGGCCCGTGGGGGCCGCGTGGGTTCGAAGTGCGGTGCGCAGCCGGCTCACGACCCGTTCGATCTGGTCTTCGCTGAGTTCGGCGTGCATGGGGATGGCCAGGTGGTGGTGGAAGAGGTCGGCCGAGACGGGGCAGCTCTGCTTGGTCTCGAAGACGGGCTGCAGGTGGGTGGCCCAGGTGCCGTGTCCGCAGCCGATGCCCTGGCCGCGCAGGTCGGTGGCCAGGGCGGCCCGGTCCACGCGTGCGTCGAGCTTGACGAGGTAGGACTGCCAGGCGTGGGTGCGGTCGGCGGGGACCTGGGGCAGCGTCAGGAGTTCTTCGTCGGCCAGCAGGCGGGCGTAGTGGCCGGCCACCACGGCGCGCCGCTCGAGGAGTTCGTCGATCCGGCCGATCTGGACCTGCAGGATCGCCGCGGCGATGTCGGACAGTTTGAAGTTGTAGCCGATCTCGGTGAACTCCGGGATGGGCAGGCCCACGATCTTGGACTGGTCGAAGATGCTGCCGATGCCGAAGGAGGCGCGCAGGCGGGCCTGGTCGGCCACCGTCTGGTCGGTGGCCAGCAGGGCGCCGCCCTCGCCGCTGGTGGCGCCCTTGCGGCCGTGGAAGGACAGGCAGGCCACCTCGGCCAGCGAGCCGGCCTGGCGGCCCTGGTAGGTGGCGCCGACCGCGCAGGCGGCGTCCTCGACCAGGAAGAGGCCGTGCCGGTCGGCCAGGGCCTGCAGTTCGCTGTAGTCGGCGGGCAGGCCCACGGTGTCCACCGCGATGATGCCGACCGTCTTGGGGCCGATCAGGTCGGCGACGGCCTGCGGGTCCACGGTGTGGGTGTCGGGGCGCACGTCGGCGAAGACCGGGACGGCGTCCAGGTAGCGCACGGCGTGGGCGGGGGCGGGGAAGGTGTAGTCGGCGACGATGACTTCGTCGCCGGCCTGGACGCCCAGGGCCAGGAGCGCGACGTGCAGGGCGGCCCCGCAGTTGCTCAGGGCGACGGCGTGGGCCTGGTAGCGCTGGGCGAGCTGGGCTTCCAGGGCTTTGCCCCGGGGGCCCTGTCCGGCCGGCCAGCCCGAGGCGAACACCTCGGCGACGGCGGCCAGTTCCTGCTCGCCCAGGCTCGCGTGGACCAGGGGGATGGTGTCCATGGTGCTCACTTCCCGCGGCCCGCGGCGGCGGGCGGCTGGTAGCGCAGGGGGGTGATCTGGCTGACGTCGTAGCGTTCGCGCATCTCCTCCACCGCGGCGGGGTCCACGGCGGTGCCGCGCGACCAGATCTCGGCGATTTCCTCGAAGTAGTGCTCGTGGTCGGGCGAGGGGTAGCTCTGGAAGAGCATCCGGGCCGGGGCGGTGCCGGCGTTGCGGAAGGCGTGCGGGGTGCCGGGGGGCACGAACATGCAGGCGCCCTCGGTGGCGGTGACCGCGCCCTGGCCGTCGGCGGACTGCCACTGGTGCCAGTTCTGCTCGGTGCGCTCGGCCGGCTCGAAGGCCAGCAGCTGCAGCTCGCCCTCCAGGACGTAGAAGAACTCCTGGGAGTTCTCGTGCACGTGGGCGCCGACGTCGAAGCCGGGCGGCACGACCACTTCGAAGATCGAGATGGACGAGCCGTGGGCGTGGGTGGCCTTGAAGGTCACTTCCTGCGCCTTGGTGATCAGCTTGCGTCCCCCACCGGGCGGGAGGATCAGGCCAGTCATGGGTTGGGTTTCCTTCTTTCGTACGGGATCTCGCGCGGCGGGGGCACCCGGGGCGCGCCGGCTCCGGGTGGCCCGGTCAGCCGGCGGAGGTGTCGCTGTTCCAGCGGCCCAGGGCCATCTCGGCGGTGATGCCGGGGCCGAAGCCGGCGATCAGTCCGGTGGCGTCGGGCATGGGGGTGTCTTCCTCGAACAGGCGCAGGGCGGCGTCCAGGACGACGGCGCTGGCGATGTTCCCGTACTCGGTCAGCGTCGACCAGCTGTGGCGGAACACCTTGCGGTCCACGTCCAGGAACTTGGCCAGGTCGTTGAGGATGCGCGGGCCGCCGGCGTGGACGATGTAGAAGTCCAGGTTGCTGGCGTCCCACTGGTGGCCGGCGGCGAACTCGCGCAGCACCGGGGCCAGCGGCTCCATGGTGCCCGGCACGCGGCGGTCCAGCTGGAAGTGGAAGCCGGTGTCGCGCACCGCGTAGGAGATCCAGTCCTCGGTGTGCGGGATGAGGTAGGAGGAGTTGCGTTCCAGCTCGATGCCGGTGCCGCCGGTGCCGCGCACGACGGCGGCGGCGACCGCGTCGCCGAACAGGCCGTCGGAGAGCAGCGAGCCGATGTCGTCCATGTCGGGCTGGTAGCACAGCGAGCACAGCTCGCAGGAGACGATCAGGACGTTGCTGCCGGGGTGGGCCACGCAGAAGTCGTGGGCCCGGTTGATGGCGGCGCCGCCGGCGGCGCAGCCCAGCTGCGCGATGGGGATCTGGCGGGTGTCGGAGCGAAAGCCCATCTTGTTGATGAGCCAGGCCGTCAGGGACGGCATCAGGAAGCCGGTGCACGACACGTAGATGATCGCGTCGACCTGCCGGGCCTCCAGGCCGGCGTTGGCCAGGGCCTCTTCGACGACCTCGGGGGTGCGCTTCTTGGACTCCGCCTCGTAGATGCGGTTGCGTTCGGTCAGGCCCGGGTGCTTGAGGGTCTCCTCGATGGGCTGCACGATGTGCCGCTTCTGCACCCCCGTGTTGCGGATCAGGCGAAGTGCCAGGGGAAGCTGCGGCTTTCCGGCATGGACCCGCTCGGCAAATTCCAGTGTCTCTTCCGCGGTGATGACGTATTCCGGCACGCGCACGGACGGCTTGCATAGCCTGGGCATATCGGGAATCCACTTTCTCTAGAGTCTGCCTTCTGCACGGGAAGAAGCTTTCGCGCACTCCCGCCGCCGCCCGGTCGGGCGGTGGCACGGGCAGCCGTGACGGCGCCTGCCGCGCCGCCTTCGCCGGGCCCGGCACCCGCCCCTGCCCCCCGTTTTTGTGTGGGGGCGGGCGGGTGCCGGGCGCCGGGGAAGGCGGCGCGGGATGAATCGGCCGGACGCCCGGCGGTGCACCCCCCGCCCCCCCCTGCCCCCCGCCCTCGGGGGCAGGGGGGGGCGGCCGCGGGCACGGGGGCAGGGGTGTCTGCCGGGTGCGGGCGCGGCCACGGGAGGGGCGGGGCTGTGCTCTGGTGCGGTCGCGGCCGGGAAGAGAGGCACCTGGCGGCCATGCCGACCAGCCCTACCGCCCTACCGCCGTACTGGCGTAGTGGCGTAGTGGCGTAGTGGCGTAGTGGCGTACCGCCGGCTGGCGGTTGTCGGTCATGGCGGCCATGTCAGGTGCGGTACTTCCCGGCGGCGCCGGGGCCCGCCGCCGGGCAACGGCCGTGCAGGGCACGCTGCGTGAGGGGCGGTACGGGCGGTGGGAATGGCGCGGCTGCGCGCGGGGACAAGGGGGTGCCGGTGGTGCGGTGCGGTGAGCAAACCTCCCGGGCGGGGCGGGTTCCGGGGGCCGGGGGCACCCGGAGGGCCGGGATCACCCAGAGGGGTCCGGTGTCCCGGGTTCCGGGGTCCGGTGTCCCGGGGTCCGGGGGGCGGGGCGGCCGGTGGCGGCGGGGGTGCCGGATGTGCAACTCCCCCTGCATCGGCTGCTGGTGCCCTCCATGGACTGCTCGCCGCTTCGTGCTGCTGCTTCTTGCCGCCCGTGCCACGCCGTCGCCGCGTGGCACGGGCGGGGCGCAGATGGAGGCGAAGAACACGCCGGGCGCCTGCCGGTGCCCGGCGTGCGGGCGGCCCGGCGGGCCGTGCGGGCGGCCGTCCCCGCACCGTTCCCCCCGTGCCCCTCCCCCGGCACGGCAGGCGTGCAGGGCGCGGGGACTTATGGGCGCGGGGAATCCCCGCCGGGCCCGCGGACCATGGACGAAAAACGTCCCGGCATACGGGGGGAATTTACGGAGGGGGAAACGGCACCGCAGGGGGCAGAAACTCGGCACAACCCGTACGGGGCGGCGGATACGACACTCAACCCACCGCCTCAGAACCGGCTTTGGGCAGGGAAGTCGTGCAGAAATAGTGACACGGATGCCGCCCCGCACCAAGGGCCTCCGAAAGTGACGTAGGTCACTACACGGGGTGCGGTGCCCGGGCGGCACGCGGAGGCCCGACGTCCGCATCGGCCGGGGCCGGGGCCGGGGTGCGGGGACGCTCCAGGGCGCGGCGGGGGCGGGGCAGTTGGGCCGAGCCACCCCGCCGGGCCATCCCGGGGCGCGGCGAGGGCACCGGGGGCGGAGCGGGCAACGCCGTGCCGGGGCGGCCGGGTTGGGGTCGGGAGGCTCGACGGTGCGGTGCGGTGCGGTGCGGTGGGGGTGGGTCTGGGGCTGGCGGTCGGGCGGTCGGGCGGTCGGGCGGTCGGGCGGTCGGGCAAGGCTGGTTCGGGGCAGTGGGGTTGGCTCCGGTGTGCGGCGGGGCCGGCCCGGGGCCAGGGGGGCGGTGCGGGGCCACGGGGGGCAGGGGAAGCGGGATCGTCCCGGGTGTTCCGGTGGGCGCAGGCCGGTCCCGGTCCCTGTCCTGAGGCGGGGTCATGTCGGTTCGGTGCGCGCTGCGTTGGGCCGGTACGGGTGCGTCGGCACCGCGGGCGGGTGCGGGGAGGCGGCGTGTTGGGCCGGTACGGGTGTGCCGGTGCCGTGGGCGGGGGCCGGGAGGCGGTGCGTTGCGGGGCGCAGGTCCTGCCGGTTCGGGTGCGGGACCGCATCGGGTGCGCGGCAGGGTGGCGTCCCGGTGGTCGCAGGCCGGCGGCGTACCGTCCGCGGTGGCGGCAGAGGGTGCGGGTACCGCCCCGGGGGGGCGCTGCTTCTTGTGTGCGGCGGGCAGGGGTGCCCGCGGGCCGGTGCTGCACCGGCCCGCCGGGGGCGGGGATGCGTCGCAGGGGTATCCGGTGCGGCCGGTCGGCCCCGGGTGCTGTCGCGCGGCGGCGAGGAGGCGACGCGTGCCGTGCGTGCCGTTGCGGTGCCGGGGCGTGGCGCGACCGCGCCGTCCGCCTGCTCACCCGCTCCCCCGCCGACGCGCGTCCCTCCGCGGGTGGGGTGCTTCCGGTGGCCGGTGGGTACCGGGGTGTTCACCGGGCCGCCCGGGGCCCGGCCGGGCCCCGGGGGGTGCCGGTCGGGTGCCGGGGGTGCACAGCGGCAGCGTGCCGTACTGCCCGCCGGGGAGGGGTGTCGTGGTGCGGTCCGCCGGGCGGGGAGGGGCCGGCCGTCGTCCGGCGCGGCCCGCACACCTGCCGCTCCTCCCCCGCCCCTGTCCGCTGCCGGCTGCCCGCCGGGGCCGGGGCGGGGACCGGACCCCGGGGCGGGGGTTACAGGGTGCGGACGGCGGATTCGGCGTGGCGGCGGGCCAGTTGGAGGATCTGGCGGCTCTCGCGGGTGAGGTCGGCGCGCACGGTGCGGCGGGCCTGGTCGAGGCCGGTGCCGGGGCCCAGGATCTGTTCGACGGTGTCCTCGCGCAGCAGGGCGTGGTGCTGGGAGACGACGGTGACGCCGTGTTCGTCGGGCAGGACCGACCATTCGCCGCAGTGCGCGGCCAGCAGCGGGCGGGGCACGGTCGCCTTGTGCACGATGCGTCCGGCGTGCGGGAAGCAGATGCGGATGCCGGCCACGGCGGCCTCGCCGCCGTCGGCCGTGGCCAGGTCCAGGGCGACTTTCTGGATGCCCACGTGGGGTTCTTCCAGGGCCACCCGGCGCACGTGCGGGAGCTGTCCGGGCCAGTCGGCGATCTCGTAGAGGAAGTTGTAGACGAGTTCGGCGGGTCCTTTGACCCGGACGGACTCGGCGAAGGAGAGGGCCAGCTGGTCCAGGCGGGGCCAGCGTTCGGCCAAAAAGCGCAGGCTGTCCAGGGCGGAACGGCTGTTGGCGGTGACGACCTCGGTCAGCCAGGCCTGGTCCTGGGGGCGCTCCTGGGCGGTGGTGAACTCGTGTTCCAGGCGCAGCAGGCAGCGCCCGGCATCCAGCGCCTGGACCGACCACACGCCGGCCATGGAGGTGGCCGGGGCCATGAGCAGGTCCTGGCGGAAGGTGATGCGGCGGCGGGCGGGGTCCTGGACGCGCTGGGAGGTCCAGGAGGTGATCTGGCCCTCGGCCAGGACCCACATCCGCAGCCGTTCACGGGTGCCGTCGAAGTCCAGCCGCTGGGCGTACACGTTGCGCGGCAGGAACAGCGGCCAGCGCTCGGGGTCGGCGATCAGCGTGTAGGCGACGTGCGCGGGGGCGGCCACCTCGGCCGTGTGCGACAGGCGGTGGATGAGTTCACCGGACACCGGGCCCCTCCCCTCTGTCGTCAGTCATCGGTCATTGGTCATCGGTCATCGGTATGGGTCATCGGCATCGGTCGCCGGTGCCGTCGGCCGGGTGCGGCGGGCGTGCGGTCACGGCGGTGGCCGGGGCCCGGACATCCGGCCGTCCGGTGCGCCCGCTGCCCCGGGGTGCCGGCGGCGGTCGGGGCGGGCGGGTGGCGGTCCAAGGAGTGTGGCCGGGCCCGCTCGACGCGGGCACAAAGACGGCTCGAGTCCGCCTGGGCCCCGGCGGGCGGGGCGGGGGCGGACTCGAGCCGGGCGTAGGGGCGGGCGGTGGCCCAACCGTACGGACGGTGCACGACCGCGCACGGTGACGCGCGGTGATGCGGGTGGTGCACGGTGGTGCGGGTGATACCGGGTGGTGCGCGGTGGTGCGGGTGGTGCGGTGGTTCAGGCGGCGTACAGGTCGAAGGTCGAGCTGCGGCGCGGTCCGGCCACGACGTCCAGCTGCGGGTCGACGGCCAGCATGGCCTGGTGCAGGCGCTGCACCTGCGGGGAGGGCTCCACGCCCAGTCCCTCGATCATGCGGATGCGCAGCTTGCGGTAGATCTCCAGGGCCGAGGCCTGGCGTCCCGACCGGTACAGCGCGACCATGGCCTGGGAGTGCAGGCCCTCGTGCTGGGGGTAGCGGGCGGTCAGTTCGGTCAGCTCGGCGATCAGCTGGGAGTGCCGGCCCAGGCGCAGGTCGGCGTCGATGCGGCGCTCGACGGTGCCCAGCCTGCTCTCCTCCAGGCGCATGACCTCGATCTCCAGGATCGGGCCGACCCGCACGTCGACCAGCGCGGGCCCGCGCCACAGGGCCAGGGCCCGGCGGAAGCGGTCGGCGGCCACCTCGTCGTCACCGTTCTCGAAGGCGTCGCGGCCCTCGCCGGCCAGGCGCTCGTACTGGTGCACGTCCACGCTCTCGGCCGGTATCTGCATGAGATAGCCGCCGTGCCGGGTGGCCAGGACCTCCTTGGCCGTGCCGGGGGCATCGGGGCCCAGCGCGGTCCCCAGGTGCCGGCGCAACTGCAGGATGTAGGTCTGCAGGGTGGTGAGCGCGCTCTGCGGCGGCTCGGTGCCCCACAGCTCCTCCATGAGCGTGGGAACGGGCATGACCCGTCCGGGGTAGAGGGCAAAAAGGGACAGAATCTGCCGCGGCTTGCTTGCCGTCGGAACAATCGATCCCCCGTTGACCTCGGCGCTCAACGGACCCAGAACCTGAATCTTCATGGGTTTCCTCCGTACTTCGTCGAGTTCCTGTCTTGACTGCATTCCGTCGCCGCGGGCGTCGTGGTGTGGTGCGGGTGGGGCATCCTCCTTTCCCCTTGGGGGAGTTGATGGCATGTCAGGGTCCTTGCACCTGCGGCACGTTAGGCGCCGCGGGCCAGGAGGGCGTGGGCTGGGGTGAAGTCCGCGCGACGGGCACAAGAACGTTCACCCGCCCCCCTCTTTTTTTCTCCTTCTTGCTCCGGCTCCCGGCTCCCGGCCCCCGGCCCCGGGGTGCGGGGGCGGTGCCGGGCTGCTCGCCCGGCCCCGGCCCGCCGGCCCGCCGGCCCTGGTGCCCGGCCGGGACGTGCGGTGGCGCTCGTGGCGGTGGCGCGGTTCCTGGGACACGGCGGTGGGGGGCGCCGTCCTGACGGGACGCCGGCCGCGGCAGTGCGGCGACGCCGGTGACACACATCGTGCAGATGGTGCGGTGGCACAGGCCGTACGGGTGGTGCAGGCCGTGCGGTGGTGCAGGCCGTACAGGTGGTGCAGGTGGTGCAGGTGGTGCAGGTGGTGCAGGTGGTACGGGGCCCTGCCGGCAGTACGAGCCACTACGGGCCCTGCCGGCAGTGCGCTGGTGCGGGCGGTGCGGGCGGTGCGGTGGTGCGGGCGGTGGAGACGCACTCGCCCGCCGCGGGCTCGCGGCGGGCGAGTGCGTGGGGAGGGGGGAAGGGGTCGTGGGGCGGCCGGCCCGCCGGGGACGGCCGCGGGGCTCTCACCCCGTGGGCGCCAGCCGTTGCCCGCCGGCGCCGTCGGCCTGCAGGGCCAGGTCGTGGCCGGCGGTCAGGATGGAGCGCTGCAGGCGGCGCAGCCGGGCGGACGGCTCCAGGCCCAGCTCCTGCACGAGGGTGGTGCGCAGCCGCTGGTAGGCGTCCAGGGCCTCGCCGCGCCGGCCCGAGCGGTGCAGGGCCAGCATGTACTGGGCGTGCAGGGACTCATGGGTGCGGTAGCCGTTGACCAGCACGGTCAGCTCGGCCAGCAGTTCACGGTGGCGGCCCAGGCGCAGGTCGGCCTCGATGCGCCGGTCCAGCGCGCACAGCCGGCTCTCGTCCAGCCGCTTGATCTCCATCTGCAGCTGCGGGCCGGCCTGCACGTCGGCGAAGGCGGTGCCCGACCACAGGGCCAGGGCCTCCCGCAGCCGGCGCGCGGCCCCGGCACAGTCCCCGGCATCCATCGCCCGGTAGCCGGCATCGGCCAGCTGCTCGAAGGCGCGCACGTCACTGCGCCCGCCGCCGCCGGCCAGCAGATAGCCGCCGGGCATGGTCACCAGCACGTCCTTGGCCCCGCCCGAACCACCCGCACCGGGGTGCGGATCCCGGCCGGCACCGGGCAGTGCGGCCGCGATCAGCTCCCGCAGCTGCAGCACATAGGTCTGCAGCGTGGTGCGGGCACTGCGCGGCGGGGCACTGCCCCACAGTTCCTCGGTCAGTGCCGAGACCGGCACCATCCGGTCCGCGTGCAGCGCCAGCAGCGCCAGCACCTGCCGGGGCTTGGGAGCCGTGGGCGTGATGGAGCGACCGTTCTCCCGCACCGACAGCGCGCCGAGTACCTCGATATCCACCGTGTCCCCCTGAACGTGGATGGAGCCGCGGCCCGGGGCGATCCCCCGCTACCGCATCCAGATTCAATTAGATTCCGCAGGCCCTGTCAATACAAAACCGCGTAGCTGGTTTCTAGCGGTGCTGGACCGGCCCTCCGGCGTCCCACCAGCCACTTCTTGAGTGGATCTTGAGGAATGTGCTGGTCACAGAGGCGCCGGCGGACCCTGCCGGACCACCGGACACCGCAGGGCGGACAGGGCCGGGCCGGACTCCGGGACACCCGGCCGCGGCGGGCCCGGGAAAACAGCGATGGACCGCTGTTTTTGTGCGGGTCACCTGCCGTTCGGACGGGAGTCACCCCTCCCGTCCCGGGACGGACACCACCCACGCCCCGGAAGAAGCGGAAGGGGGCACGGAAGGGGGGCAAGGAGCGGACGAGGAGGGCGGGTCTGCCGGCCACTGGCCCGGGAGGGCGGGACCGGGAGGACGGGACCGGGAGGGCGGGACGCAGGGCCCGGGCCGAGCAGCCGAGCGCCGGGTGTCAGGCGCCGGGCTCCGGGCGCCGGGCGTGCCGGGAGCAGAAGCAGCCCGGTCTCGGTACTCGGCCCGGCCTCATCCGGGTGGCCCGGCCGGGAGGCGGCCTGATCCCGGGCGGTCTGGGCCGGGACGGTCTGGCCGGAGGCCGGGCCGGGCGCGCGGCGTGCCGGGAGCGGCGCAGAAGCAGCCCGGTCCCGGCAATCGGCCCTGCCACATCCGGGGGCAGCCCAGGGTGGTCCGGTCAGGGGCAGTCTGGTCCGGGACGGTCTGGTCGGGGGCCGGGGCGGGCAGGCCCGTGGGCCGGGGGCGGTTGCGCCGCTCGCGCCGGGGGCGCTCGGGCCGTTTGCCGCGGGGGCGGCTGGAGGGGCCAGCGGTGCAGGAAGGCCCGCGGCACCAGGGGCAGGAACGCTCCGAGCCGGGACCGGGGCCGGTAGGCCGGTGGGGCCAGGCGTGCCCCGGGGCGCCAGGGACGGCTCCAGCCGGGGCGGCCGGGCCGGGATCGGGTTTACCCGGGGGGCGCGGCCGGGGCGGGGGCTGGCGGGATCCGGGGAGCCGGGGCGGGCGGGCCGGGGACACCAACTGCCGTCCTCCCCGGGCCGGACACCCGGACCGGCGGTGCCCGGCACCGTGGCGCGGGAAGCGGACGCCCCGGGAGCAGACACATCCGGGGCAGGCGCGGACGTGTCCGGGAGCGTGCACTCCCGGGCTGGGGGTGCCGGAGTCCGCAGCGTCAGGAGCCGGCGGCCGCCCCGGCCTGGCCTGGCCGGGCACGCCGTGACGAGCCGCACCCGGGCCGGGGACCGGCGGGACGGGCAAGTCCGGGACGGGACCCGGCGCTTACTCCGGGAGGCCGCCCCCGGACCCGGGCCCCGGGGGCAGGGCGCGGGACGCACCGGCACCTGCCGCTTCCTCGCCGCCCGCGGCGCGCCCGGCCCCTGCCGTGCCCGCGGCAGCTGGGCCCGCACCGCCCCGGTACGGGGACCGGCCGTCCGGCTGCGGGCCCGGGCCGTCCTGGCCCGAAGGCCGACCGTCCTGGTGCGGGCCCGGGCCGTCCCGGCGCGAAGGCCGACCGTCCTGGTGCGGGCCCGGGCCGTCCCGGTGCGGGAGCGGGCCGTCCCGGCGCGGGTCCGGGCCGTCCTGGTGCGGGAGCGGGCCGTCCTGGTGTAGTGCGGGCGGGCCGGGGGTGAGCCGGGGCAGCAGGAGGTCCCAGTAGCGCTCCAGGGTGCGCCGCGAGATCCAGGCCGGGTCCTTCAGGCCCAGCGAGGCAAAACCGACGGTGGCGGCGACCACCAGGGCGGCGACCTTGGCTGGCACCACTTCGGGCGCCAGGGTCTTCTCCCGGCGGGCGGCATGCAGCAGCGACTCCACCCAGCGCTGCCAGGCCCCGCGCAGATCCAGCGGATCGGTACGCCAGGGCGCCGGACCCACCAGATGGAAACCGGCCCGGACCACCGCATCCTGCTCCACCGCCCGCATCAGCGCATGCTCGGCCGCGATCAGCCGCTGCAGCGCCCCGCTGTGCTCCGCATCGGCCTGCTCGGTGATGCGGTGCACGGCAGCCAGCGCCGCCGCCTCCACCGCACGGGCCAGGGCCTGCTTGCCCGCGAAATGAAAATGCAGCGCCCCCGCACTCACCCCCGCCCGCCGGCTGATCCTGCTGATCGTCGCCGGCACGAACCCCTCCTCGGCAAACACCTCCGCCGCCGCCCGCAACACCGACTCCCGCGTCCGCGCGGCCCGCTCCTGCTGCACCATCCCCACCCTCCCGACCCCGAACAACCCCACACCCACACCCACCACCAACAACCGGCAACCGGAACCGCCGGACACGCCCGCACACACCGAACACACCACCCCAACACCCCACACCCGCCACCTCCGCCGCACCCGCGGTAGCCGACGCACCCCCGCGGTGGCCGGTGCGCCCGCCGTGGCCACGAGTCGGCCGCAGTGTCCGCGATGGCCACGGGCCGACCGCCGTGGCCGGGGCAGGGGCGGCCGCAGGAGCAGACGCAGAAAGGCGCACGGGGTGAAGGGCGGACGGGGTACACAGCGGCCGCCGCCGGCACCTGCTACGGCCCGCCGGCCGGCCGCACACCACCGCACCGGCAGCGCACCAGCGGCCCGGCAGCGCACCACCGGGCCGGTGCCCGGCACCGGGCAGCCCCGGGCAAACCCGCCCGGCCACACCACGCCGCCACCCGCACGCTCACACCCACCACCGGCCCCCTCCCACCCAGCCTTCCGTACACGGAGCGGCCAGTGCCCACCACACACCTCCGCAGCGGACACCACCCACCACAGCGCAGCAGCACGGGACAACACGACGATCACCCCAGCCTGCGCCGCACCCCCAAGGCCCCACCGGACAGCCACTCAAGAACCAGACACCCCACCCAAGAACAGCCACCACCCCCACAAGATCCGGCAACCGCCGGCAGGACAACACCCACCGCCCCACGACAGCCGGACACCAAAGAGCCCCGCCCTCACCACACGCCCCCAGCCCCGCGCCCACACCAGACCGCAGAACCACCCCAGGCCACACCACCCGAGAACAGCCACCACCCAGCCCAGAACCGGCCCAGAACCCCGGGCAGACACCAGAACCCGCACCAGAGCGACACCGGACACCACCACAGCCACAGGAGCAGGCACAGCGGAGGGAGCGGCGGCGGAGCAGACGCAAGACCCAACAGGAGCCCCCGCCAAAGAGGAAAGCAGCCCCGGACCCGGAAGCCAGCCGTCAACAACCGGACCCCCGGGACCCACCCTCAAGACCGGAGCCGGAGCCCAACCCGGCCCGGCTCGGCCCAGCTGGGCTTCGGGACCGGAGCCCGCCGCCCGGCTTCGGGAACAGGTCCTGGTCCGGGGCCCGGCTCGGCCCAGCTCGGCCCGGCCCGGCTCGGCCCGGCTCAGCCCGGCTCGGCTTCAGGACCGGAGTCCGCCGCCCCGCTTCGGGAACAGGCCCCGGCCCGGGGCCCGGCCCAGCCCAGCCCTGCTCGGCTCGGCTCGGCCCAACTGGGCTTCGGGACCGCAGCCCGCCGCCCGGCTTCGGGAGCAGAGGTCCCGGTCCGGGGCCCGGCTTCAGGACCGGGGCCGGCGCCCCGAATCGGCAGGTGCGGGGGCGGGAGCGGAAGAGGACCGGCGGCCGGTGGGCGGGGTGGGCAACGGGTCCGGCCGCTGACGGACCCCCGGGGCAACGGGGCCTGCCGCGGCTGCGGTTGCAGCCCCACGACCGCACCCGCCCCGCCACCGGCACCGGGCGCCGACGCCGGCCCCGACAGCGACAGCGACAGCGACAGCGACAGCGACAGCGACAGCGACAGCCGTAACGGCGGGTGTGGGGTTGGGTGTGGGGGCGGGGTTACTGCGGGGGGTTGCCGTGCTTGCGCGAGGGCAGGTCGGCGTGCTTGTTGCGCAGCATCGTCAAGGACCGGGCCAGGACCTGGCGGGTCTCGGCCGGGTCGATGACGTCATCGACCAGACCGCGCTCGGCCGCGTAGTAGGGGTGCATCAGCTCGGCCTTGTACTCCTTGGCCACCCGCGCCCGCATCGCCTCGGGATCCTCCGCGTCCGCGATCTGCCGGCGGAAGATCACGTTGGCGGCGCCCTCCGCCCCCATCACCGCGATCTCGTTGGTCGGCCAGGCATACGTCAGGTCCGCACCGATGGACTGACTGTCCATCACGATGTAGGCACCCCCGTACGCCTTGCGCAGCACCAGCGAGATCCGCGGCACCGTCGCATTGCAGTACGCATACAACAGCTTGGCACCGTGCCGGATGATCCCCCCGTGCTCCTGGTCCACCCCCGGCAGGAAACCCGGCACATCCAACAGGGTCAGGATCGGAATATTGAAGGCATCACACATCTGCACAAACCGGGCGGCCTTCTCCGACGCCTCGATGTCCAGCACCCCCGCCAGCACCTGCGGCTGGTTCGCGACGATACCCACCACCTGCCCGTCCAGCCGAGCCAGCGCACAGATGATGTTGCGCGCCCAGCGCTCATGGACCTCCAACACCTCCCCGTCATCGACGATCTCCTCGATGACCGCGGCCATGTCATAAGGCCGGTTGCCGTCCGAGGGCACCACATCCAGCAGCGCCCCGGTCACCCGGGACGCCGGATCACCCGACACCGTCTCCGGCGGCGCCAGCCGGTTGTTGGCCGGCAGCAACGACAGCAGATACCGCACCTCGGCCAGGCACGTCTCCTCATCGTCATAAGCGAAGTGACACACCCCCGACGTCTCGGCATGCACATCCGCACCACCCAGACCGTTCTGCGAGATCTCCTCCCCCGTCACCGCACGCACCACATCGGGACCCGTGATGAACATCTGCGAGGTCTCCCGCACCATGAACACGAAATCCGTCAGCGCCGGCGAATACGCCGCCCCGCCCGCACACGGCCCCAGCATCACCGAGATCTGCGGGATCACACCCGAAGCCCTGGTGTTGCGCTGGAAGATCCCCCCATAACCGGCCAGCGCCGAAACACCCTCCTGGATCCGCGCCCCCGCACCGTCATTCAGCGACACCAACGGCGCACCCGCCGCGATCGCCATGTCCATCACCTTATGGATCTTCGCGGCATGCGCCTCACCCAACGCACCCCCGAAAATACGGAAATCATGGGCATAGACGAAAACCGTACGCCCCTCCACCGTCCCCCAACCCGTCACCACCCCATCCGTATACGGCCGCTTCCCCTCCAACCCAAACCCACTGGCCCGATGCCGGCGCAACTGCTCCACCTCACAAAACGACCCCTCATCCAACAACAACCCGATCCGCTCCCGCGCCGTCAACTTCCCCTTCGCATGCTGCGCCACCGTCGCCGCACCCGAAGGACCCGCCACCGCCTGCCCACGAATCGCCACCAACTCCGCAACCCGCCCCCGCACCCCACCCCCACCCTCCACACCCACGCCACCCACACCCGACCCCGACACCACACCCGGCTCCGACACCGTCACCACCACAAACCCCCTCCAACACCCAAACGACCAAAACAACCAACACGACCAACACACACGACACGGCCAACACGGCCAACACAAAAGACAGGCGCAACAACACAGCCCCGGAAAGCAACACCCGGGCCCCGCAAGGCAAGAAGCGGGCCGCTTCAGGACACCGACACCACCACCAACCCGCGCACCCCCACCAACCCGCAAGCCACAGCCTCACCACCCCACAGCAGCCTCACCGCCAACTGCGCGGCGCCCGATACACCCCACCCCCCACCGGCAACCGCCACCCCACCCGCCGCCCCCCACCCACACCAGCAGCGGCAGCCGAACCCACACCAGCAGGACTCGAACCGACACACCCACCAGCAGCACCAGCACTGGCACCAGCACCGGCCCGCTCACCCACCACCAACAACATCACCGCCACCGCCGCCACCTCCTCCACCGACGCACACCCACGCACCACACGAAACACAACCCCCACACCCACCACCCCCAACAAACCAACAACCCAACAACCCCACCCACGCTCAACCGACCCCCTCAAAACAAACTCGGATATCCCTCAAGCACCCCACCCACCCACCAACCAAAAGCACGGAAGCGGAACCCATCGCAGCGTCAAAAGAAACCGCGCATTCGGTATCTAAATGCAACCGGACACCACCCCCCGCCGACGCACCGGCCGGCCCTGCACCCCGGACCACAACAGGTGCCAGCCCTGGCAGTGGGCATACGCAGGCCAGGCAAGCCGGCCACAACGCAAAAACGCCGGACCCGCGAAGAAGCGGGTCCGGCGCCGACCGTTCAGTACCGGAAGAGCTGAAGGAGCTCAACAAACAGGAAGAGGAACCGCACGGAGAAAGAGCAACTCAAGAACAACCGAGACGAGAGAGCAAGGGAAGGGGCAGGAGAAGAGGAAGGGGACAAGAGCAACCAGGCGAGCGTCAGCTGCTTGAGTCCACCAAGTCCGGATGCGGAACCGAAGAGGCCTGCGCGAACAGCCTCGCTCCCCGGTCCGGCGCGAGGTCGAGACGGGCCAGCACCGCCGGCACCGTGATCGCCGGGATCACGTGGTCGTAGAGCACCGAGATCCGCCGCTCAACGTCGGCGAGCCCGCACTCCAACTGGGAGAAGAGCTGGACCCCGTGAAAGGCGCTGACGATCAGCTCCGCGGTCTGCCTCGGCACGACGTGCGAGAGGACCTCGCCCCGCTCTTTCGCCTCGGTCAGCGTCTGGGCCGACAGCTCGATCCAGGTGGGCCACGCACTGCCGTAGTGCTCCCGCCCCTGCGGGTCCGAGGACAGCACCGCACCGGCCCGTACCACCGGATCCCTCGGCAGTCGGTGCGCCAGCAAGAGCCCGGCGTCCACCCACTCCTGGACCTTCAGCTCCTGCGGCGGTCCCGCGTAGGCGACCTGCGCCTGCAGCACTCCGCGGGCCAGGGCCTCCTTGGAGTCGAAGTGGAAATACAGCGCGCCCTTGGTCACCCCGGCCGCCTGAAGGATGTCCGACACCGTGGCCGCCGAGTATCCATGCTCGGCAAACACCACCGCAGCCGCTTCCAGCACCGCGCGACGGGTGCGAACAGCGCGTTCCTGCTGCGCCACGAGACCTCCCCTGCACTCCGTGTCGTATCGGGTATGCAGCGGACCCGAAAAAGAAACCGTCGTGGACGTACCTTACCCACAACAGCGTCGCCAGACTCTGCCAAAGATCTTGCCCGTCACCTACCCCTCACCCCACCTGCCCGACATGTCCCCACTCTCAGCCGCGAGCCCGAACGTCACCCCGCAGCCTTCCTTCCCAGGTCAGGCCCACTCACCCTAACCCGCCCCGCACACGCGGGGGTTAGGCGCCGAAATGGCCGGACGAGGGCGGCGCGGCGAGCCCCGAAGGGGGCCGTCGGGCACGGGAACCGGTACGCACAGCCCGTACCCGTGGCCCGAACGTTTGCACGTTCGTCACCCGTGCGGCGGTCAGCGTACTCCCGGCCGCCTCGCATGGGTGCAGAAACGCACACCACTCCGGACAGCCGCCCTCCCCCTCCCCCTCTCCCCCTTCTTCAACTCCCTACGCCGGCCAGTTGCGGCCTGCCGCCGCCTCCGCGTCGGCTTCGCGCAGCAGTCCCTCGTCGATCGCATCCAGCGAACGCACGATGTGCCGCGCCCCGGCTCGCTCCATCAACGGGCGCTGATATCCGTGCTCGTAGTCGCTCGGGTGGCCGATGAACGCGACCCCCAGCTCCCGTGCCGCCTCCGCCACCCGTGCCACGTCGTCGATGAACAGCACTCGGTCCAGCTCGAGCCCGAACAGCTCGGCGATCTCCCGGATCCCCGGGCGGAAGTCGTTGGTGCATACGTACACCGGCTCGTCGAAGTACTCGGCCAGGCCTCCGAGGTACTGGTCGAAGTGCGCCTTCTCCAAGCCGCCGTAGCAGACCGTGCGCACGCCCAAAGCCCGCAAGCGACCCAGAAGTTCGGCCGCGCCCGGCAACACCCGTACCGGGTGCTCGGCCATGTACCGCTCGCGCTCCTCGAAGTAAGCCACCAGCAGCTCCTTGGCGCTTCCCCCCAGGACGTCCGCCGCGGCCTGCGCAGCCACCATCTGGGGCTGCGACAGCAGGGCCTGCTCCAGCTCCGGGCCGTACTGGCCGCCCCTCGACTCCACCAGGCGCCGAATCACCGGACCGAAGCTGTCGTTGAGCAGCACCCCGTCGATGTTCACGGCCACCAGAGCCAGGTGGTCAAGTCCCGCTCCCCCACCAGCTTCGGCACGAGCGCCGGCCTCAGCCGCAACCTGAGTCCCCTCCGCGCCGGCATCCGCATCTGCAACCCCGCCGACAGAAACCTCGCCACTCATCACAGCAATCCCCCACAACCAGTCCACGCGGCGATGCCGCCACGCATACGAAACAGAACCCGACCCGGGACGCACCCGGACCGCACACGGCTCGATCCGGCCAACGGACCGAACCCGATCAGACCACGCAGCTACGCAACTGCAACAGGGGTCACGATCACAGCAGCCGCGGCGCACCGGTCAGCCAAGGCGGGCGCCGGGCCACCCCGCCACCTAGCTACCTAGCTACCTAGCTACCTAGCTACCTAGCTACCTAGAGCTAGGGTCGACCCGCCACCGCTCTCGCCGCCGTCGGCCACATCGCCCGCCCAGGTGCCCAAACCCGCTGAAAAGGCCACCCATGTCCCGGACCATGGGGAATTTCCGCATCACGGCCACGGATTCCCCCTGACGGGCTCTATCCAGCAGGCTCAGCCCGGACTCTCCGGAACAGCCGAACCGTCCGGTCCGCCCAGACGGCGCGAAAGCATAACAAGGGAACCGGCCGCCCGGTTTCCACCCGATAAACGGACGGAATAATTCCCCTTAACTCCCGGAACCTCGCCCCGCCCCCACCAGGAACGCAACTACCCAGCGTCACAAAAACCGGGAAACCATCCGAGATCCTTTTCCCTCAGAGCGCCGCATGTAATCACCACCGGCCCTTGAAAAGGAAACCGGTGGGTATGTATGTTATGGCCTCACTTTCATTCACCTCCGGGGGAGAGGTTCATGAGCAGTCTTGTACTGCCCCAGTCGAAAGACGTTCCGGGCATCCACACCAGCCACATCGCGCACAACGCGTCCACCACGTACAACGCGCACGGTGCGCACTCCGCGACCGCCGCCGGCCACTCGGCTCACACCGTGCCCGCCGCGAACGGCACCGCCGTCAGCGCCGCCACACAAGCACCGGCAGCCACCCAAGCGCCCACAAGCGCACAAACACCCGCGGCACCTGCCGTGCCTGCCGTGCCTGCAGCACCCACAGCACCTGCCGCGACGGGCTCCGCAGCCGCGGCCACCGCGCCCGCGAACGCGCCCACCGCGGGTGCGTCCCGCCTCACCACCACCGTGCCGCGCGAGTACGTCCACCGCGCCGCCCTGGCCGAGGTCTTCCTGACGTCGAGCGAGAAGACCGGCGAGGACACGTACACCCTCACCGGCCAATGGCCCCGCGCCCACACCTTCTTCACCACCGCCGACGGGCGCAGCCACGATCACCTGCAGGCCTGCGAGACGCTCCGCCAGACCGGGATCTACCTGGCGCACGCGCAGCACGCCATCCCGCTGGGACACCACTTCGTCATGCAGGACATGACGGTGACCACGCACCCCGAGCACCTCGACATCGCCAACACCCCCACCGACCTCACCCTGTACGCCACCCTCACCGTGCCCCGCCGTGGCACCTTCACCATCGACCTCGTCATCAACTGCGGCACGCGCACCCTCGCCATCGGGCGCGGGCACTTCACCTGCCTCTCCCCCGCCGCCTACAAGCGCCTTCGCGCCGGCGGCGCCCCCACTTCCCAGGCTTCGGGCCCCGCTCTCCCGTACGTCCCGACCCACCAGGATCCCGCGGTCTTCGGCCGCAATCTGTCCCACGACCTCGTCCTCGCGCCCGCCCACCAGCCCCACACCTGGCGCCTGAACGCCGATCCCCGCCACGCCATCCTGTTCGACCACGACGGCGATCACATCCCCGGCATGGTCCTCATCGAGGCGGCCCGGCAGAGTGCGCACCCTCACCTCCCGCCGAACGCCATCCCCACGCACACCCACACCGAGTTCCACCGCTATGTGGAACTCACCACTCCCTGCTACATCACGACCACCCCTCAGCCCCAAGACCCCACCCAGCCCCACAGCTACACCTTCCATGTCACGGGTCACCAGAACAACCAGCCCACGTTCACCACCTACCTCACAGCCACCACCCACCCCACCCCCTGATCTGGCCGGGCCCGGCTCTCTCCACCCGGGGCGACCCGCTCGGCCGGGCCCTCACCTACTCCTAGGACGCTTCAGCGCACTGCCGGGGTGAGCAGGACAGGAGAAAGGACCGAGCGGCATCCCCGAAGAGTCAATACGGAGAAGCCGAGAGGCGGCGACGGGGCGGCTGTAGATTCGACCAGGCAGACTGACGGAATTGAGCTCGACCGCGCTTCCGTCGCCGTGGGCGAAGAACAGCCTCCCGCCGGAGAGGGCGTTCCGTTTCGCCGGGCCCGAAAGGGCGAGTTCGCCAATGCAACCCTTTTCATCGAAAGTTGCACCGGAGGCGGGAATTCCGGATGTCGAGGGAATCGAATCATCCGCTACGACTCGCCACGAACCGCCATCGTTCCGCATGCAGGTTTCCGGAGCGACAGCACGCCGAAAAACGGACTGCGCCGACGCGAAGTGACACCGTGAGCAACAGCAAAAAGGGAGAGACGACGGACGTCGGCTGAGTCGACGTCGAGTCGAGCGGTCACCGGCTGAGCGCGCGCATTCTGGCCGCTCAGCCGGTTCTTGTATTTCTTGTCAGTAATAAGTGATCACCGGCACCTCCGCACAAGGGCGAGGCACGGGGGGCGCTTCCGCCTGCCCCGACTCCAGTCACCTCCGACACGCCAACGCTTCCGAAGGGCCAACACCTCCAACAGGCCAACCCTCCGGCCCACCACCGGGAACACCTGGCCGAAGCGATGCGGACAGGTCGGTCCCTGGTGGCCAAAAAGGAACCCTTCAGCCAGTTCCGCCGAAACACCTCCCTGTCGTTCCGCCGGTCACCCCCGAGGGCGAACTCCTGTTCCCGAGGGAGGTACATTGCGTAGCGACCACCGCGGGAGCTCGGGAGTAGCCGGGCTGAGAGGGCGGACGGGACTTGCTCCCCTTGCCGCCGACCGCATGAACCTGGACCGGGTAATGCCGGCGTAGGAAGGGTGTTGACCATGGATCCTGCCTCCGTACCTGCTGAGCACGGCACCGCCGTGTCCCGTGAGGCCGTGGGGGACGTGATCGCGTCTCTGCGAACCGCGGCACCGCTGGTGCACTGTCTGACCAACGTAGTGGTGTCGCAGTTCACCGCGAACGTGCTGCTCGCGGTGGGTGCCGCTCCGGCGATGGTGCACAGCGCCGAGGAGGCCGGCGCGTTGGCCCGGGTGGCCGGGGGCGTCCTGGTCAACCTGGGGACGGTGACGTCCGTGACCGCGGAGGCGATGCGCGTCGCCGTCAAGGAGGCGGCCGGGGCCGGGCGGCCGTGGGTCCTCGACCCGGTGGCGGTCGGGCCGCTGCCCTGGCGCACCGGGCTCGCCCACGAACTGCTCGAGAGCGCACCGCCGGCGGTCGTACGCGGCAACGCTTCCGAGATCCTGGCCCTGGACGGCGGCACGGGCGGGCGCGGCGTGGACAGTACGGACGTGCCCGAGGCCGCGCTGGCCGCGGCCGACGCACTGGCCCGGCGCTACGGCTGCGTGGTCGCGGTCAGCGGCCCGGTGGATGTCCTCACGGACGGGACGCGGGTGGTGCGTCTGGCCAACGGGCACCCGCTGTTGCCCTTGGTCACGGGAACGGGCTGTTCACTGGGCGCTCTGGTGGCCGCCTGCACGGCCGTCACCGATGACGCGCTGCTGGCCGCCACTGCCGCGACCGGCCTGCTCACCGTGGCCGCGGAGGATGCCGCCATCCGCTCTGCGGGGCCCGGCACGTTCGCGGTCGCCCTCATCGACGCGCTGCACCAGCTCGCGCCCGACCGGCTCGCCGAGGGTCTCAACTTGCGCTGAGCGTGCGCGTATTGCGGGGGCCGTGGTGGGCCGTGGCCTGGAATCCACCCGCTGAACGGCCCCCTCCCGCCCGGGGGGCGACCCCAACACCAAGTATGGCCGCCTTCGCCTCTCCGCGCTCCCGCCTGTGGATAACTCACACCCCTTGCCTCACAAGGCACTCCCTCCTCCCCTGCATCTCTCCCCTTCACCCCTGCACCCCTCCCCCACTTCCTACTTCCTGCCTCCTGCCTCCTGCCTCCTGCCTCCTGCCTCCTGCCTCCTGCCTCCTGCCTCCTGCAACCGTCCCCTGCCATCCGTCCCCTGCCCGATGCGTTTCCCACGGCCCTCCCCGGCCGGGAGCCTCCAAGGACCCACCCATGCGACCTCCTCTCGACCTGTCCCTGTATCTCGTCACCGACACCCGGCTCTGCGGTGACCGCGGTGTCGCCGCCACCGTGGCGGCCGCTGTTCAAGGGGGCGTCACCACCGTCCAGTTGCGTGATCCGGACGCGGACGCCCGTGCGTTGTTCCAGCTCGGCCGGGCGATCCAGGACGTACTCGCGGGCACCGGTGTCCCTTTGATCGTCAATGATCGCCTCGACGTCGCGGTCTGGTTGGACGCGGACGGCGTCCACCTCGGGCAGCGGGACGTGTCCCCCGAGACCGCGCGGCGCCAGCTCGGTCCAGGTGCGTACGTCGGCCTGTCCGTCAGCCGTCCCGAGCAGCTGGCGCATGTGCCGGATGCCGTCGACCACCTCGGGGTGGGTCCGGTGTTCCCGCAGTCCACCAAGCCGGACGCGGACACCCCGCTCGGCCTGGACGGGCTGGCCCGGATCGTCCGGGAGAGCCCGCTGCCCTGCGTGGCCATCGGCGGGATCGGCGTGTCCGAGGCCGCCGTGGTCAGGCGAAGCGGCGCGGCCGGCATCGCTGTCGTCAGCGCGGTCTGCGGGCAGCCCGACCCCGAGACCGCGGCCCATTCCCTCGTCCGCACCCTGCGACCGGAGGTCTCCGCGTGACCAGTCCGCCCATCGCCCTCACCATTGCCGCGAGCGACCCGTCCGGCGGCGCCGGGATCCAGGCCGACCTGAAGGCGTTCTCCGCCAACGGGGCCTACGGAACGGCAGTTCTGACCGCCCTCACCGCGCAGAACACCCAAGGCGTCACCGGCATCCACACCGTCCCCCCGGCGTTCGTGACCGAGCAGATCGACACGCTGTTCGCCGACGTCCCGGTGGACGCCGTCAAGATCGGAATGCTGGCCGACGCCGCCATCGCCGAAGCCGTCGCGGACGCCCTTGAGCGGCATCGGCCCCGGTACGTCGTCCTCGACCCCGTCATGGTCTCGACCAGCGGTCACCGCCTCCTCGAGGCCGACGCGGTGACGGTGGTGCGCGACCGTCTCCTGCCCCTCGCGGACCTCATCACCCCGAATCTCCCCGAGGCCGGCGACCTGCTCGGCGCCGCCGCCGCGGAGAACCGCGCCGAGGCCGTCGAGCAGGCCCGGGCACTCCTCAAGACCGGCACCCGGCGCGTCCTGCTCAAGGGCGGCCACCACATGCACGACGCCGAGTCCGTCGACATCCTCGTCGACGCCGCGCACGCCCCGGGCACCGATGGCGCCGGAGTCACCGAGTTGTCCGCGCCTCGCGTGAACACGCGGAACACCCATGGCACCGGCTGCACCCTGTCCGCCGCGATCGCCGCCCTCCGCCCGCAGCACGACGACTGGGAGCCCGCTGTCCGCGCCGCGAAGGAGTACCTGACCGGGGCACTGCGGGCGGCCGACACCCTGCGTGTCGGCCGCGGTCACGGCCCCGTCCACCACTTCCACCAGTACTGGAGCTGACCACCATGACCACGACGTTCTGCGACGAGCTGTGGACGGCCACGGCCGAGATACGTTCGGGCATCGACAAGCTGGCGTTCGTCACTGGCCTCGGCGACGGCACCCTGGACCGGGACAAGTTCGTCTACTACCTGGCCCAGGACGCCCTCTACCTGCGCGGTTACGCCCGCGCGCTGGCCAGTGCCGCCGCGAAGGCCGACCGGCCGGAGGACATCGCGTTCTTCGCGAAGTCCGCCCATGACGCCGTGGCCGTCGAGAGCTCCCTGCACGAGAGCAATGTCGTCGACGTCGATGCCTGGACTGCCTCCCCCACCTGCACGGGCTACACCTCCTACCTGCTCTCCGTGGCCCACACGCAGGGGTATCCGGAGCTGGCGGCCGCGGTCCTTCCCTGCTTCTGGATCTACGCCGAGGTGGGCCGGGCCCTCCTTGAGCAGGCCGGTGACCTGGCCGCCCATCCCTATGGCGACTGGATCGGCACGTATGCCGACGAGGAGTTCGAGGCCGCCACCGAACGCGCCCGGCAGATCGTCAACCGGCTTGCGGACCAGGCCGACCCGGGGACCCGCGCCCGCATGCGCACGGCCTTCACCACCGCGTCCACCTGGGAGTGGATGTTCTGGGACGCCGCCTGGCGCGTGGAGAACTGGCCCTTCGGCCCCGCCCCCGCCCAGGCTTCGGAGCCCGCGAAGTGACGACCACCACCGAACCCGGCACCCCGGCTTCGGCCCCGGCGAACGAGGCGCCGCTCACCCTCGACCAGCCCACGCCCAAGGTCTTGTCCGGCCTGGACCAAGGCGCGTTCTGGGCCAACCTGGGCGTCAGCCTGCTCGGCTTCAGCGGCATGCTCGTCGTCCTCGACCCGCTGGGCACCGGCAGTCCGACCTTGTCGTTCGCCGCCGCCGTCACCGCGTCCGTCGTCGGCACCCTGATCGGCACGGCCGCCCTCGGGCTCGCCGCCATCACCGGGGCCCGCACCGGCGCGCCCTCGATGGTCCTGCTGCGCGGGCTGTTCGGCGCGAAGGCGTCCTACCTGCCGACCGTCCTCAATGTGCTGCAGATGGTCGGCTGGGCCGTCTTCGAGCTGGTGGTCATCTCCACCGGCCTGAAGATCCTGGCCCGCCAGGCCTTCGGCGACCCGGGGCCCGGCTGGCTGTACGTGCTCGTCGCGGGCGCGGTGACCACGGCGCTCACGCTCCGCCCGCTCGGCGCCCTGCGCGTCATCCGCCGCTACGTCACCGTCGCCGTCGTCGTGGCCATCCTCTACCTGGGCTGGGACCTGGCCGGCCGTGGCATTCCGATGGAAGGCGGCTCCTGGAAGGACTTCTGGTTCGCCGCCGACAGCGTGATCGCCGTGTCGATCTCCTGGCTGCCGTTGGTCGCCGACTACTCGCGGCACTCGCGCAGCGAGAAGGCGGCGTTCGGCGGCCTGGTCGTCGGTCAGACCCTCGCGGGCGTCGCGGGCTCGGTCCTCGGCGTCGCCGCCCTCGCCGTGATCGCTTTCGACAGCACCGACCCGTACAAGGTCTTCGATCCCTTCACCGCCACCAGCGTCGGCGTGATCTGCTTCGGTGTCCTGGTGCTGCGCGAGGTCGACCAGTCCTTCGCGAACGTCTACTCGACCGCCGTGTCCGCCCAGAACCTGCTGCCCCGGGCCGACCGCCGCATCCTGTGCCTGATCAGCGGCACGCTGGCGACCGTCCTGGCGCTGCTGGTGAACATGGACAGCTACGCCAGCTTCCTCTATCTGATCGGTGCGGTCTTCATCCCGATGTTCGCCGTCCTGGTCGTGGACTTCTTCGTACTCGGCGGTCACCGCACCTGGGACGTCTCCGAACAGGCCCCGACCCGTTGGGTCATGCTTCTGCCGTGGGCGCTCGGCTTCGCCGCCTATCAGCTGATCGCGCCGACGGACATCGCCGGCTGGTCCGATTTCTGGGCCTGGCTGCAGGATGTGGTGGGCCTGACCGTCCAGCCCTGGATGAGTGCCTCCCTGCTGTCCTTCGCGGTGGCTGCCCTCACCACCCTCGTGGTGGGCCGCGGGCGACGGCACGTCTCGGCTTCGCCCGGGCGGCTCCCCGGCGCGTGACCGTGCACCACAGGAGAAACGCCCCGCGGTGTGACCACCTGCGGGGCGTTTCCGGGTCACGCTGCTTCCGTGTCACGCCGTTTCCGTGTCACGCCGTCAGCGGTCAACCGGCGTGAGGGCCCGGAAGCCGGCCGCTGGCGGCAGAGGCCGCGGCAGGCGCTAGCGGAGGCAGGACATGGGCACGTAGCCCGTGGTCCCGCGGTACTTCACCTTGCGCCAGTGCGGTGAGGAGTCTCCGCCGCACATGCCGTAAAAGTCGCCGACGACCGCCCCGTTGGTGGCGCAGCCCTTGGTCTTCTTGTACCAGAGACGCAGGGCCGTGGCGTTCGTCCTCGGCTTCTTGCGGATCTTCACATTGGTAATGGCCTTGCTCTCCGAGTAGGGCCCGCTGCAGCTGGCCGCTGCCGTCCCGACCGAAGCCTGCCGGGGCGCGTCAATGCCCGGCGATGCCGTTGCGTTGGTGGTGCCGAACATCGCCAGAGCTGCGACGACCACCGGGAGCACGAGACGCTTCTTCAATCTGGCCTTCCCCCTTGAACTGGTGCACTTGGGACTTCGTGTGCGGCACGTGCCGAGGGAAGGCGTGGCCGTTCCCCCGTTCGCCCGCACGTTGCGGGTGGGAACATACCAGACGGCATGTCGCTCCGCCGGGGCGGGCTGCGGGGCGCTGCCGGAGAGCGGCGCGCTCAAGCCGCGTGACCACCTCGGCCCTGAACTACGCGGCGGAGCGCAGGTGTTCGTGCGCCCACTGCTCGAAGGTGGTCAGTTCGATGCCCAACTCGCGAGCGAAGCGGGGGCGGGCCGGCTGGCCGACCTTGTCCATGAAGGCATGGCTGGCGCCCATGTCCGGCATACCTGCGGCGCGCGCCTGTTCCTCGGTCATGTCCGGTGCCGTCAACGGGACTTCCAGCGCGCGGGAGAGGATCTCGGCGATCTGCGTCATGGTCAGGTAGTCGCCGGCCAGTTCCAGTTCCACCCGGTGGTACCGGTCCGGAGCCGCGAAGGCGGCGGCTGCGGCCCGGCCCACGTCCTGTGCGGCCACCAGCGCCAGGTGCGTCCGCGGTTTGACGACGGTGACCAGACCGCCCTCGACTCCGCGGGGGAAATAGAAGCGCATGGACGGTTCGAGGTTCTCCATGAAGAACGACGGCTTGATCAACGTCCACCGGGGGAAGTCCAGTTCACGGAGGCGGTCCTGGATGGCCGCCTTGGTGCCCAAGGGCTCTTCCAGCATCGGCCAGCGCCCTTCGGCCCATCCGGGAGCGCTGGTGTGCTGGCCCACGCCGCTGGTCGAGGACTGCACGAACTGCGCGACTCCGGCAGCGCGCGCGGCGGCCATCAGGTTGAACGCCTGGGTGACCTCCCCGGCGAAGTCGACTCCCTCATCGGTGAATTCGGGCATCTGCACGGAGAAGACGCCGCGTACGCCGTCCACGGCCGCCGCAAGGGTGGGCGGCTCGGTCAGGTCGCCCACGACCAGGTGCGCACCGAGCTCTTCGATCGCTCGCGCCCGTGGCGTGTGCGGGTCGCGCACGAGTGCCCGCACCGGCGTTCCCCGAGAGAGCAGGGCACGCGCGGTGGCTCCGCCCTGTCGGCCGGTGGCGCCGGTGACGAGCACGGGTATTTCGGCAGCGGTCATGAGACATCCCTCGGTCATCACGTCGACACTAAACGGCGGGGCCCGCCGTTTTGATTCGCCTACGATATGGCGGACCCCGCCAGTTATCAATGTTGGAGACAGCTCATGACCGGCCAGCGCGCGGATGCCCGCCGTAACTACGCTCGCGTCCTCGCCGTCGCCGAGGCCGAGGTCGCCGCGCACGGCGCCCACGCCTCGCTCGAGCAGATCGCCCGTACCGCGGGGGTCGGATCCGGGACCGTCCGGCGCCACTTCCCGACCCGGCGCGCACTGCTCGAAGCCGTCTTCCAGCAGCGCATCCAAGCCCTCTGCGACCTCGCGCACAGCCTCGACAAGGACAAGGACGAGGACGGGGACAGCCGCCGGGCCATGCTGACCTGGCTGCGGGAACTGCTCGACTACGCGGTCGCCGCCCGCGGCTTGGCCGACGCCCTGACCTACGTGCCCCTCGGCGACGAGGGGAGCCAGGAGGGGTCATGCGCGTCGGTCATCGAGACGGCCTGCGCCCCGCTGCTCCGCAGGGCCATCGCCGACCGGACGGTCCGTTCCGGCACCACGGTCCACGACCTCCTCACCCTGATCATCGGGATTGCCCTGGCCACCGAGAGCCAATCCGACCCGCGGCGCCAGGCGGAGCGCGCCTTCCTGCTCGCCGTGGAAGGCCTCAGCCCCACCCGCCCCGAACGTCACGACGAACCTCACGACACCGGCGAGCTCTGATCCGGCGGGAGCACGCGTGCCCTCCGACCACGGCGGCCGTCGGAGAGGAGGCGGTCGGCCGCTCAGGGCCCTTCCGGAGCCTGGGTGAGGGCCGAGACGACGGCCGCGCGGACGGCGAGCCGGTCGAGCGTGGCGATGCGGCGGACGCCCGTGCCTCCCGGGGCGCAGACCTTCTCGCGGAGGGTGGCCACCGCGTCGGTGTCCGCCCGGAGCCAGGCGGCGCTGCCGGTGATCACCTCGGTGACGAGTTCGCGCGCCAGGTCGCGGGGAATCCCCCGTACGGCGCCCGCTTCGATCATTGCGTCCGCGAGGTAGAAGACGTAGGCGGGGCCACCGCTGCTGAGAGGGCTCAGCACCTCGTGCTGGTCCTCGGCGATCCGCAGGACCCTCCCGGACCGCTCGAACAGGCCCGTGACCGCGTCGGCCTGGGAGTCCGAGCAGGACGAACCGGGGGTGAGCAGCGTCAGGCCGTGCCCGACCCGCGCGGTCAGGCTCGGCATGGCCCGGGCGGCGGCCACGCCGTGCGGCAGCAGGGCCTCCAGATCGGCGAGGGTGATGCCGTCGGCGAGGGAGACGACCACGGCCCCGTCCTGCGTCTGCCCGGCGATCTCGGCCAGCACGTCGGTGAGGTGCTCGGGCGGCACGGCCAGGACCACGAGCCGGGCGTTCGAGGCCGCCGTCGCGTTGTCGGTCGTGCCGTGCACCGCGTACGAGGCCGTCAGGGCGTCGACGTGCTCCTGGCTCCGCGCGGTGATCCACACGTCGTCCGGGTCGAGGCCTCCGGCCAGCGCTCCCGTGAGGAGCGCCTCGCCCATCGTGCCCGTTCCGAGGAACGCGACCGTGTCCCTTGCCGTGCCCATACGCATCCGCCTCGTCCGTGTCGACGCCGCTCTCCGGTGCCCGGGGCCTGTTCGCGTTCCGCTGCGAGGCCACGTCATCACCGCGACCTCAACGCGTGGCCGTGAACGGCATCTTCACCTTCCGGTTCTGCTACCGCAGCCAAGCCCCGTCTCGCATCACGACCCTGCCACGCAGTTCCGTTTCGCCGCGCCAGGCGCGCACGGTCGTCGGCGCCACGCGCAAGTAGACGTAGGGAGCCTCTTCCTGACGCGGGTCCCAGCCGAACGTGCCCGCGAACGCCTCCGCGGCCTCCTCCGGCACTTCCCGGGCGCTGTAGCACTGCGCTTCCCCTTGCAGCAGTACGACGTCGAAGGCGTCCGGCAGTGCCAGCCGCACGCGCGCCTCGTGTGCCGCGTTGCGCGCGGTCGCGGAGTGCGCGCCGGTGCACATCCACACGGCCCGGCCGTCCCACAGGAACCACAGCGGCACTTGATGCGGGCCGTTGTCGGGGTGTGCCGTCGACACCCATATGTCGCGCTCCGAGCCGAGCCGCTCCAGGGTGTCCTGCCTGCGCTCCGCCGTGGTGCGGCGAATGATCTCCGTAGCGTGCATGGACGCCGACCTTAGCCAGCGGGGAGCACCGTGCGCATGGGGCGCAGGTCCTAGGTCCGGGAGCGGACACGGCGCTCCAGGGGCAGGGTGAACGGACCCGAACCGTGCGCAAGGCCCGGGAGTCCCCCGCGCCGGGCGGCGCGGGGAACCCTCGGTTCACCTCAGCGGGACGTCACGTGCGAAGGGTCACCAGGACGAGGCCCGCGGCGGCGGCGCCGAGTGCCACGGCGGCCGCACCGTGGGAGAGCCGATGGGTGCGCAGTACGGGCAGCAGCCGGTCGGCCGCGATCCTGCCGGGGCCTGCCAGCGCCAGGCTCGTCGCCCCGACCAGGAGCAGCAACTCGAACTCGATGCCGGCCGGGCTGAAGAAGCCGTCGCCCCACTTCATCGCGATGACGTTGAGCATGATGCCGACGATGCCCGCTCCGGCGAGCGGGGTCAGCAGGCCGACGACGAGGCCGAGGCCGCACAGGACCTCGGTGAGTCCGGCGACGACCGCCATGGTCCGCGCGGCCGTGTAGCCGTTGCCCTCGAAGAACGCCGCGGTGCCGTCGAGGCCGCCGCCTCCGAACCAGCCGAAGAGCTTCTGGCTTCCGTGCGCGGCCATGGTCAGGCCGACCCCCCAGCGCAGGACCAGCAGGCCGAGGTCCTGGCCGGAGTGCGGGGGCAGGGGGCGGGAGGTGGCACCGCCGTGTGTGTCCGTGCGTGTGCTCGTGGAAAGGGACATGGCTGTCTCTCCTGTACGGGAACGTGGGCTGCGGGTGACCGCGCAGCCCGGTGACACCGACCGGCGCTGTTCGGCCTGGTCGGTCCGGGACGGGTGGAGAGGGCCCGTCTACGTTCTGCTGATCTGGATTCTGTGCAGGTCGACCGACGTGACGTCAGGGGGTGCCGCGGCGGCGAGAGCGGGGGCGTCGTCGCCGGGGCCGGACGAGACCGACGCCGGCCTGGGCACGTGCGAGCCGGGCTGGTCGGGGCTGAGCGCCAGTGCGTCGCGCGGCGACCCGGGCCGGCCTTCGTGGCAGCCGCGGTCCTCGACGCGCGCGTCCGCCCACGAGGCGGCGGCGACCACGTCGGCGCCGCGCTCGGCCGTGGGCGCGGCGGACGGGGAGCCGGCGGCCCCTTGGACGCCGACCAGCGGGACGATGCAGAGAAGGACGAGGGCGAGCAGTGCCGCACGGACGGTGTCGCCTCTGGGTCGCATCTGCCGCATCGTCATGGTGCGTGCGATGTTAAGCGGCGGCGGCCACATGCGCAGGAACGATTCAGGACACACCCTCGATGTTCCGGCCACCGCGGCTTGCGTGCGGCCGAGGAACTGCCTGCCGCACCCGTGCGCGGCCCAGCTGTCCGAAAAGCTCCGTGGCCACACCATCTTCGATTTCGACACTGCGGAAGCCCGCCACCATTCGACATTTTCCAGCCAGCGACCAATTCCGTCGGGGAGACGCCCGAGGCCCGAAATAAGCCCAGCATCCGCCGACCGCACACCCCTTTTCGGAAGGGTCACCCCGTAGAGAATGAGCCAGGAATTCATCACGCGAAACTGGCCACGCGGTGTGCGCCTCTTCCGTCACCGCACACCCAGCGATCCCACACGTTCCATGGGTTGTCATTGTCGTGCTCGACACGTGTCTGCGGGTATGGGATAGTCATTCAGATGTTTCTCATTGAACAGAATGAGGAATTACCGCGACACCATGGGTCGACCAACGTGTACGTCCAGGAAATCGAAACAATCCCTTGACGTGAAGGAGTGCGCGTTGCCCATGGTCAGGCGCCTGGTCTCGCCCGAAGGGCGCACTTGGGAAGCGGACGACATCACGGCCCGCATATCGGCCGCCGCCGAACGACTGGCACGGCGCGGCATCGGGCCCGGCTCCCGCGTGATGAAGAGCGGGGGGAATTCCCCGGAGTGGGTCGTCGAGCTGCTCGCACTCATCCATCTCGACGCCTCGGTGGTCCTGACCGATCACCGGGCGCTTCCGTCACAGCGGTCGCGCATCCAGGCCCAGGCGCAGGTGGTTCTCGAACTCGGCGACGCTATGGACAGCACGGCGGCGGCGCCTTCCACCACTTCCACTGCTTCCACCGCGCGCGCCGCGGGCGCGCCCGGCATCCCGGACCTCAGCGCCTGGGCGCGGCGCCGGGACGCCGCGATCTCGTGGTCGTCCGGCACGACCGGCAGTCCCAAGGGCATCGTCCGCTCCGGCCGCTCGATCCTGGACAACCTCGCGCTCAGCGCGGAACGCATGGGGTACCGGCCCGACGACGTGTTCCTGCCGGTTCTGCCGTACTCCCACCAGTACGGTCTGTCGCTGGTCCTGTGCTGGTGGCTGGGCGGCGGAACGCTCGTCGTCCACGGGCCGGCCACACGCCTGGACCGCGCGCTCGCGGTGGGGGTGGACCACGGCCTCTCCGTCGTCGACGCGGCCCCGTCGACGTACTACAGCCTGCTCAATCTGCTCGACCGCCGTCCCGCCCTCGCCGACGCGCTGCAGGGGGTGCGCGCCTGGTGCGTCGGCGGTGCGCCGCTGGGGCGCGCGCTGGCGGCACGGTTCCACGCCCGCACCGGCCGGCACCTGCTCGACGGGTACGGGGCCACCGAGGTGGGCAACATCGCGCTGGCTCCCCCCGAAGAACCGGTGGGGTGCGGAACTCCCCTGCCCGGCGTGGTCGTCGAGGTCCACGACGACCGGGGCCGACCGCTCCCCCACGGACAGCTGGGCGAACTCGTCGTCCGCACCGACGGTCTGATGACGGGCCATCTCGGCGACGACGGCGGGATCGTTCCGGTGCCGGGACCCGTGCACCGCACCGGCGACATCGGCCGGCTCGACGACGCCGGACGAGTCTTCCCCCTCGGGCGCAAGCACGCCGTGCACCGCGACGGCCACACGCTCTATCCCGACCACCTGTCCGAACGCGCCGAGGCGGCCGGCGCGCGGACGGAGGTCGTCGCCGTCCCCGACGAGCGCCTGGGCTGTCGGCTGGTGTTCGTGATCGCGGACCCGGCCGGCCAGGCACCCGCGCACTGGAAACGGGTGCTGCGCTCCGTGCTCGCCCGCTACGAGCAGCCCGACCACATCGTCGTGCTTCCCGCCCTGCCGCTCACGAGTACGGGCAAGCCCGACCTGGCCGTTCTGGAGAAGATCGCCATGAGCTCGCTGCACCCGCCGCACCCTACGAACGCCGACGCGCCCGCGTCCGGCCCGAGCCTGGACGCGAACGACTACCGCATCCCCTTCCCTGACCGTCTCGATGCGCTGCGCGCGGTGCGTCGGTACGTGGCCGACAACGAGGACGCGGTCCTGAGGGTCCTCACCGAGGTCTCGCCCCACCAGACCGCAGCCGCCGAGATCCGCTCGTTTCTCGCCACGCTCGACGGAGCAGAGGAGGAGATCCGCCGGGTCCGGCCCGGCCGCGTGCCCCGGACGGCGGTCTTCATGCCCTCCAATATCCCGCTGTATTCCTATGCCCTCCACATGCTCGTGGCCTCCCTCTACAGCGACGAAACAGTCTTCCGGCCGTCCTCCGAGATAAAGGGTCAGACGCAGCGTCTGCACGAGCTGCTGGCACCGGTCCACGGATTACCCATCAGGATGTCCGAACTGAGCCAGCGCAAGTTCCTGACGGGGCCGGTACGCGAGGCGGACCTCATCGTCTTCACCGGGAATTACGCCAACGCGGAGACGATCCAGGAAGGCCTGGCGGAGGACCAGCTCTTCCTCTTCTTCGGCCGGGGCATCAATCCATTCGTCATCGCCCCCGACGCCGACCTCACGCTCGCCGCGCATGACGTCACGAATATCCGGCTCTACAACTCCGGCCAGGACTGCTTCGGCCCCGACGTCGTGTTCGCCCCGCAGGGCCGCACCCGGGAATTCGTCGACCTGCTCTCCGCCGAGCTGAATTCGCTGCGCTTCGGTCAGAACAGCGACCCGACCGCCGACTACGGACCCATCTATTACGACTCGGCGCTGGTCAACTGCTCGGACTACCTGGTGCGCCACGCGCGTCACATCCGGCACGGCGGGCGCATCGACCTGCCGTCCCGCAGGATCGAACCGACCGTCCTGCTGTGGGACTTCGACGACAAGATCCCCTTGGACGAGATGTTCGCCCCGGTGTTCAACGTCGTGTCCTACCGCAGTGCGTGGCGGCTGCGGGAGCGCCTGTCGAGCCCCTACTTCAGCGAGCGGGCGCTGGGGGCGATGGTCTACGGAAGCGACCCGGAGACGGTGGACGTCCTGGCCAAGCGCCACCAGACCTGTGTCAACCGCACCTTGCTCGACGCCGAGGACGGGAACCGTCCGTTCGGCGGGCACGGGATGCGGGCCAACCACCTCTCGTACGGTGGAGAGCGGCACGCCCACCCCCTGCTCATGTCGCAGGCCGTGGCGCAGTATCTGCCGACGACCTCGCCTGTCGCGGTGGTCGGCAAGTGACCCAGGCGAACAAGACCCGGGCGGACAAGCGGTACGCGGACGCGTGGTCCGCGGTCGTCGACCTGCTGGTGGCCCACGAGGTGGACACCTGCTTCGGACTGCCCGGCGACGATCTGGAGTTGCTCCGCGCTCTCGACGCCGCCGGCGTCGACCTCGTCCCGTGCCGCGACCAGCGCAACGCGATGTACATGGCGACCGGCTACGCCCTGCAGTCGGGCAGGCTCGCCGTCTGCGCACTGGGCAAGGGGCCCGCTGTCACCCACGCGGCCACGGGACTGCTCGAGGCACGGGAGGCCGGCGCACCCGTCCTCGTCCTGGCCGCGGGCGCGCCCGAACGGCGCCGGGGCAGCGGCGGGTTCCAGGAACTCGACCAGGTCGCCGTCACGGCGCCCCTCGTGCGGTGGGCGCATCGGGTGGGGCACCCGGACCGGGTGGTCCCCGCGACGGTGACGGCGCTGACCCGGGCCGTGGGGCCACCGTCGGGACCCGTGTACCTGGAGATACCCGACGACGTCCGCACGGCGGAGGTCGTCGCCGCCGAGCCGCGTCCGGTGCTGCCCGAGTCGCTGCTCGTCCAGCCCGTTCCGGTGGCTTCGGGACCGGCGCTCGCGGCGGTCCGCGCGAGTCGGCGTCCGGTCGTGCTGGTGGGCGGCGGCCTGCGGCACCGCAACGACGACCACGTGGTCGAGCGTTTCGCGGAACGCCTCGGCGCGGCCCTCTTCACCACCGCGTCCGGCCGGGGCGCCGTCGACGAGCACCATCCGCTGTTCTGCGGTGTGGCGGGCCTCTACGCCGCGGCTCCCGCCCGTGACCTGTGGTCGTCCTGCGACCTGGTGGTGTCGCTCGCCGGGCGCCTGGAGGAGACGGTCACCGAAGGCGGCACGCCGTGGCCCCCGGTCCCGGTGGTGCAGGTCAACGTCGACCCGGGCGGCCTGTCCGCCGAGTTCCCCGGTCCACGCGTGCTCGGGGACGCCCGGCACGCCGTCCTCGGCTGGTCCCGGGCGCTGGACGGGGACCGCGTGGCCGGGCGCGCGGCGGCGACCGAGCGGTGGACGGACACGATCGCGGCGGCCCGTAAGGCCATGACGGTCGAGGTGGAGGCGGAACTGGGCCGCGCGGCGGCACTCCCGGGGATCCGCGTCGCCGAGCTGCTCGCCGCACTCGACGCCACCGCCGGCGAACAGCACGTCCTGGTGCAGGAGAACGGCTTGCAGGACATGTGGTCGTACTGCTTCCCCTTCCACGTCGGCGGCGGATCCGTGGTGCCGTCGGAGCAGACCCCCTTGGGTTTCGGCGCGGCCGCGGCCATCGGGGTCAAACGGGCCGCCGCGGCCCACGAGGTCACCGCGTTCGTCGGGGACGGCGCGTTCCTCGCGGCCCGCGCGGACATCGCCGTCACCGCCGCGGCCCACGGCGGAGTGCTGTACGTGGTGCTGTGCAACGGCGGCTACGGCTGGCTGGACGCCCAGCGCGCCGGTCTCGGCCTCGACGCGGAGCGCCACCCGTTCACCCGTCCCGGCGCGCCGCCGCCCGCGGTGGACGGGCCGGACATCCGGTGTCGGGTGCTGCGCGACAAGGCCGCGCTGACCGACGAGATCGTCGCCGCACGCCGGTTCTGCGCGGCGGGAGGCACGGCCGTGCTCATGGTGCCCGTCTCCCCCGACGACATCCCTCCGCCCCTCCGTGACGCCGGGGTGGTCCCGCAGTGACGGACGCGAGGAGGGGCGCAGGCGCCGGGCGCGACCGGGCGGGGCGGCGGGTGATGGTCACCGGGTACGGGGCCGTGACCCCGCTGGGCCACAGCGTCGCGGAGACCTGGGCGGCGATGCTCGCCGGGCGCAGTGGCATCGACACCGTGGACGCGATCGACGTGACCGGCCTCGGAGTACGGATCGGCGGTCAGGTCCGCGGATTCGCTCCCGGCCGCTACATGCCCCCGCCGGTCGTCCGCCGTGCCGATCCCTACGCGCAGTACGCGCTGGCCGCGGCCCTGGAGGCCTGCGAGCACGCCGGGCTGGTCGTCGACGACCGCCTGGCCCCGCGGGTCGCCGTGGTCATCGGCAGTGGTTACGGGCCGGTGGGCTCGATCTACCGCGCCGCGAACATCCTGCGCGACAAAGGGCCGCGGGGCATCAGCCCGTTCACCCAGGTCACGACCGCCATGGACAGCGCCGCCGGGGAGATCAGCATGCGGCTCGGCACGCAGGGGCCGAGCCGCGCCCAGAGCACGGCGTGTGCCAGCGGCGCGGACGCGGTGGGCGCGGGGATGCGCATGATCAGCCACGGGGAGGCCGACGTCGTCCTGGTCGGCGGTGCCGACGCCTGCGTCACCACGGTCGACCTCGCGGGCAGCGGCAACGCCCGCGCGCTGTCGAGACGCAACGACGACCCGACCGCGGCCTGCCGGCCGTTCGACACGCGGCGGGACGGGTTCGTGATGAGCGAGGGCGCCGCCGTGGTGGTGCTGGAGGCCGCCGAGGTGGCCGCCGGGCGAGGGGCGAGGCCGCTGGCGGAACTCGCGGGCTACGGGGCGAGTTCGGACGCCCACCACTGGACCGCCCCGCATCCGGAGGGCCGGGGCGCCTGCCTCGCCGTCGAGGGGGCGCTGCGCGACGCGGGCATCACGGGCGCGGACGTGGACTACGTCAACGCGCACGGCACCGGGACGCTCCTGAACGACGCCACCGAGACGGCCGTCCTGCGCAAGGTGCTGGGCGAGCGCGTCACCCGTATCCCGGTCAGCTCCACCAAGTCGATGACCGGGCACATGATCGGTGCCGCCGGAGTGGTCGAGCTCGTGGCGTCGATCCAGACCCTGCGCACGGGTGACGTCCCACCGACCGTCAACTGCGACGAACCGATCGCCGCGGACATCAACTTCGTACCGCACCGGACCCAGCACCACGAGCGTCTGCGGACCGCTCTGAGCAACTCGTTCGGTTTCGGCGGTCACAACGCCGCTCTCGTGGTGCGAGCGGTATGAGGTCCCGCCCGTGACGCGCCTTCCGGAACCGACCCCCGGGACCACGGTCCTCCGCAGCGGGCCGCTGACCTGGGTGCAGCAGTGGCACTGGTTCGAGCGCACCATCCCCTCGGCACGGCGGGTGAACCCGACGCCGCTGGCCGACCACTGTCACATCCCGCCCCCGGCCACCGTCGCCGACGTCCACGCGGCGCTCGCGTCCCTCACCGCGCGGCACGAGGCGATGCGCAGCACGGTCGACCCGCTCCGCCCGGTCCAGCACGTCCACCGCGCGGACTGGGCCCCGCTGCCGATCGACCACGTCGACGTCCCGACCGCCGATACCGACACCCTGGAGGCCGCCACGGCAGCACTGGCCGCCTGCCCGATCGATCCCGAGCGCCAACCGCCCTGGCGGGCCAGGGTGCTGTGCGAGCAGGGCAGACCGCGCGCGGTCCTGATGGCCGCCCACCACGTCCTGATCGACGGATGGGGGCTCGCGGTCCTGATCGGCCAGCTGCACGACCACTTGCGCGGCACCGGCGTACCGCCCGGGCCGTCCGTCCACCCGCTCGACACGATCTCCGCCCAGCCCCCGGAACGCGCCCGTGCGGCGGAGCGCGAATGGCTCAGGCGCTTCGAGGGCAACCCCACCGGTGTGCTGGCCCCGTTCGGCGGGACCGACGGCGGCGAAGGGCGGCACCGCCTCCAGTACCGTTCGGCGCGCGCCCACGACGACCTCGCCCGCGTCGCCGGACGTCACCGGGTCAGCCCGGAGCTGGTGGTGCTCGCCGTGCTGGCCCACGACGTCGCCGCCCGCACCGGCGAACACCGGTTCCTCGCCTCCGTGGTGGTCTCCAACCGCGCCCGGTCCGCGCTGCGGCACAGCGTCGACGTGCAGGCACTGACCGTCCCGGTCCAGATCGACCTGCGCCCCGGCGCGGCCTTCGCCGAGGTGGTCGCCTCGGTCGCCACCGCCTCCGCCGCCGCCTACCGGTACGGCCGGTGGCGCCCCGCGGAACTGGTCGCCGCCCAGGCCCGCATGGACCGCCGTCGCGGTGTCCTGACCGTGCCCACCATCGAGTACAACTGCTACGCGTGGCCGCGGGACTACCTGGTCCCCGTGCCGGACGCCCCGCGGGACGGGGCCTGGATCCGCAGCGCGCCCGACGAGCCCTGCGACACGCTCTACGTCGACCTCGCCCGCGACGCGGGGGTCGTCGCCCTCGACGTCACCGTCGGCGATCACCTGCTCGACGCCGAGCAGGCCATGGCGCTGCCGGTCCGGCTGTGCGGTGTGCTGCGCGCGCTCGCCGACGGCGCCGCGTGCCGGCTGCCGGCCCGCCCGCTCGCGGCGCCCGCCCCGGGATGGTGGCGTGCCCCGCAGGGCTGGGCCCACGTGGCCACGGTCGAGGACGTGGTGCGCGGGCATCCCGGCGTACTCGACGTGACGGTGCGGCCCGGCGGGGAGAGCGCGTCGGACGGCAACGGGCGGGGTGAGGAGGCCTCGTGGGTCGGCGCCAAGACCGGCGCGGAGGCCACCGGGAGGAGTGACGGCCCGTGCCTCGTCGCGCACGCCCGTACCGCCCCCGGTGTCACCCCGGAGGACCTGCACCGCCACGTCCTGGACCATCTCGACGACGTACCGGGCGTCCTGGCCCCGCGCCGCTACGTCCTGACCCCGGCCGCCCCCGTTCCCCCCGCCGACGCAAGCACCCCGCGCATCCGGCCCCGCCCGCCCACGACCCGCGCCGAACAGGCCCTGGCGGCGGCCGTGGAGGCAGTGGGCCACGACGCTCCGCCCGGCGACGGCGTCGGCGCCCCGGATGCCGTGGACATGAACCGGTGCCTCGCCGACCACGGAGTCACCCTCGTCGCCGTCCCCCGACTGCTGGCACTGCTCGACCAGTTCGGCTTCGCCGGGATCGCGTCGGACGAGCTGGCCGGTACGGCCTCGCTCGGCCGTCTCGCCGCCGCCCTGGAGCCCTCGCCGCCCCGCGCACCCCGTGGAGGAGACACCCCGCCATGACCGCGTCCCACACCCCCGCGACGTCCGCGGACCGCCTGGCCCCGTGGGCCTTCGACGCCTTCGTCGAGGCGAACACCCACGAGACGGCCTACCGCCCGCCGGTGGTCGACGGTCCCGTCGGGCCGACCATCGTCCGCAACGGACGCGAGCTGGTGAACTTCGCCAGCATCAGCTTCCTCGACCTGGAGCGCCACCTCCCGGTGCGCCGCCACTTCACCGAGGGCGCGTACGCCCACGGTCTGAGCACCAGCGGTTCCAGGATGACCCAGGGGATCTGCCGCCCGCACCAGCTCCTGGAGGAGACGATCGCCCGCCGCACCGGCAAGGAGCGGGCCATCAGCTTCGCCACCGGGCTGCTGGCCAACATCGGGTTCGTGCACGCCATGAGCAGCTCCGCGCACTTCGACGCGGGGATCGAGGTGCGCAACCACGACACCGTCTTCGTGGTCGACCGCGACGTGCACTGGAGCATCTGGAAGGGCGTGGAGGGTCTGGGCTACGGCCGCGGGGTCCACGCGTTCCGCCACAACGACGTCTCCGACCTGGCCCGTGTCCTGGGCCGGGTGCGGGCCCGCAAGACCGTGGTGATCGCCGAGAGCGTCTATTCGGCCGACGGCACCATGGGGCCCATCGTGGAGATCCTCGACGCGTGCGACCGGCACGGCGCCATCAGCATGATCGACGATGCGAACGGCTTCATGGTCTACGGACCCGAGCACCGCCCGTACGCGCGGGAGGCGGCCGCGATCCGGGACCGGGCCGACTTCGTCATGGTGTCGCTGTCGAAGGCCATCGGCCTGGAGGGCGGGGCGATCGCCGGGCCGGCGGCGGCCATCGACGCCTTCGAACTCCTCTCCGGCACCTCGATGTTCACCGCCGCCATCCAGCCGCCCACCGCCCACGCCGCCGACCGCACGATCGAAGTCCTCGCCGCCGAGCCGGAGATCGTCGACGACTACTTGGCGCACGCGGCGCGGCTGCGCCGCCAGATGCACGAGGCCGGCACGCCGACGACACCGACGGACTCGTACATGCTCTCCGTGCCGATCGGGAACGACGCCGCCGCCCTCCAGATGCGGGAGTGGTTCGTCGAGGACGGCTTCCTCGTCCCCGTCTTCTCGTACCCGGCCGTCTCCCGCAACCAGGCGCTCCTGCGCCTGTTCCCGCACGCGGGCCACACCGAGGAGCAGATGGAGGGCTTCCTGCGCACCCTCCTCGGCTACCGGCGGCGCCTGGGCGTCTGAGCCGTCCCCCGGCCCCGACCTCCCGCGTCGCCCCACGAAGCCTTCAGCAGGCTCAGAAGTCCCAGCAGCCCTGGACAGCGGGCATGTTCCGGACGTTCCGGATGCCCTGGAAGGAGAGATCCGTGGTGGACCGCACCGGCGTCCTCGACGCCATCGCCAAGATCGTCGAGGAGGTCACCGGCGTCGACTCCGCCGAGGTGACCGCCGAGAAGTCCTTCGCCGACGACCTCGACATCGACTCCCTGTCGATGGTGGAGATCACCGTGGCGGTCGAGGACACGTTCGCGGTGAAGATGCCCGACGACCAGGTCGCGGCCTTGCGGACCGTCGGCGACGCGGTCGACCACGTCATCCGGCGTCGGTGACCGCATGGGTGTCCTCGACCGCTTCCGGCTGGACGACCGCGTCGCCGTGGTCACCGGCGCCTCCTCCGGGCTGGGTGCCGCCTTCGCCGTCGCGCTGGCCGAGGCCGGCGCCGACGTCGTGCTGGGGGCGCGGCGCGCCGAGAAGCTGGAGGAGGTGCGCGCGAGCATCGAGAAGCTCGGCCGCAGGGCCGTCGCCGTGCGGACCGACATCGCCAGGCCCACGGACTGCCGGTCGCTGGTCGACGCGGCGATGCGGGCGTTCGGGCGGGTGGACATTCTCGTCAACAACGCCGGGATCAGCGGCGAACGGCACGCGACGGAGGAGACGCCGGAGCAGTTCCGCGAGGTCGTCGACATCAATCTCAACGGCTCCTACTGGATGGCGCAGGCGGCCGGCGCGGTCATGCGGCCCGGCAGCGTCATCGTCAACGTGTCGAGCATCCTCGCGCTGGTCACCGGTGGCCTGCCGCAGGCCGCCTACTCGGCCTCGAAGGCCGGGCTCCTGGGGCTCACCCGCGATCTCGCCCAGCAGTGGACGCCCGACCGGGGCATCCGTGTGAACGCCCTCGCGCCGGGGCTCTTCGCCTCCGCAATGACCGACGGCTACGCGGAGGGGTATCTCGACGCGATGATGCCCCGGGTGCTGTCGGGCCGCGTCGGGAAGCCCGAGGAACTCGCCGCGACCCTCGTCTTCCTCGTCTCCGACGCGGCGTCCTACATCACCGGCACGACCCTGACGGTCGACGGGGGCACGCACATCGCCTGACGGCGGGTGGCGTGCCCCATCGGTCGAGCGACGCGACCCCCCACGATCTGCGAGGAGATGCGTGCATGGAGACGGCCACCGGGCGACGCGGCGATCCGCGGCTGCGCCGCCTGGTCGTGGGCCAAGGTCTCGCGGCCGTGGTCGACGCGCTGTTCCTCGTCTGGCTCACGCTCTTCGTGCTCGACGTGGCGGAACCCGGGATGACCACGGGGCTCGTCCTGGTGGCGGTGGCGCTGCCGCGAGCGGCGCTCCTGCTGCCCGCGGGGGTGCTGGTCGACCGCGTCGGTCCCGCCCGCATCACGGCCACCGCCGCCTGGCTCCGGGTCTCGGTCCTGCTCGCCCTCGGCGCTCTGGTCGCCCTCACCTCGCCCTCGGTGACGACGGTCGCGCTGCTCGCGGGGGTGCTCGGCGCCGCGGACGCCGCGTACTTGCCGGCGGCCCTGGCGTTGCTGCCCGAGGTCGTGCCGACCGACAAGCTGTCCCGCGTCAACGCGCTGGTGCAGGGCGCGGAGTCGGGTGGTGACCTGGCCGGTCCCGCCGTGGCCGCGGGCGCCATCGCCGCGGTCGGCTTCGACGCGACGCTGGGCGGGATCACGGTCCTGGCCGCGCTGGCGGCCCTCGCCTTCAGCACGCTCGTCCGCGGGAACGGCGGAAGAGGTGGGAGAGGTGGGATCGGCGGGAAAGGCGGGAAAGGCGGGATCGGCGGGAGAGAAGGCGGTCGGGATGACGAGCGTGCGGGAACCGCCACCGGTCCGAACGCCGGTTCCGGCACCGGTCGAAGCACCCTCGACGGCGACGAGCTCAGCCATGCGCGTGCCCTCGGCGCGGGCCTGCGATACGCCTGGCGGGAGCCTTTGGTACGCGCGATGCTGGCGGCCATCTCCCTGATCAACATCGCGGTGGTGGGCCCCGTGCTCGTGGGCGGCGCGGTGCTCTCCGACCAACGTCTCGGTGGCGCGGGGGCCTTGGGCGTCGTGCTCTCCGGGTTCGGTGCCGGCGCGCTGACCGGCTCCCTGCTGGCCGGGTGGCGGCCTCCTGCCCGGCGCGGCTGGACCGTGGTAGGCGGGGTCTCCGCGATCGGTGCGGGGGTGGCCGGGCTGGCCGCCGTCACCGATGTCGTCGCCGCGACGGCGGTGGTGGCGCTGGTCGGCCTCGGGTCCGCGTTCCTCGGCGTGGTCGTCGTGGCCACGCTGCAGGAACGCGTGCCGCAGCGGCTGTTGGGCCGCGTACTGAGCCTCGTCGTGCTGGCCACGGTGGCCTTCGACCCGTTCTCGTACGTGATCGCAGGCGTCCTGCTCCGCTACGGCACGACGACCCTGTTCCTGGCCTCCGGCGGCGCCGTCCTGACGTGTGCCTGCCTGGTCGCCACGAGTCCGGCGATCCGCGCGCTGCGTTGACGACGTGCCGGGAGCGCGGTGCTGCGGGTGGGCTGTGGACTAGGGGGCGTCTCTCCGATCTTCGTGGACAGGCCGCGGCGTCTGGTGCGGTGCATCGCCGTGCGGCCGGGCCGCCCTCGTACTGGTGGTACGAG
>NZ_JBIARE010000024.1:0-35465 GCF_042889645.1 Streptomyces sp. NPDC002564
CGCACCCAGAGCGACATCGCCGCCGAACTCGGCTGCTCCCAGATGCACGTCTCCCGCCTGATCAGCAAGATGCTCGACAAGCTCCGCACCGGCCTGACGACCGACGCGTGACCCCACCCGCGAAGAGCGGGCGGATCAAGAACACCTGGCCGGGTCGATTCGGCTGGCCGCTCAGCCCGTGCCGGACCGGGCTGAGCGGTCTTTCGTTTCCCCGTCGAGTGCCGGCCTGGTGAGGTCATGACGCGTACGCAGGACAATGAGCAGGGCAGCAAGCCGAGCGGCGAGCAGGATGCCGCCGCGCACCGCCGGACCGAGCTGATCCCGCAGGCTCTCGCGGGCCCCGGGACGCCGCCGTCGCACGACGACCGCGTCGTGCGCATACGAAGACGACTCGAGCGGCTCATCGGCATCGCGGCCACCGAGGGCAACAAGCTCGTCCCGCTGGTCAACGGGGACGAGATCTTCGCCGCGATGCTGGCCGGCATCGCCCGCGCGGAGCACACGGTCGACATGATGACGTTCGTGTACTGGAAGGGCGACATCGCCCGCCGGTTCGCGCAGGCGCTCGCCGAGCGGGCCCGGGCCGGCGTACGGGTGCGGCTGCTCCTCGACGGGTTCGGCAGCCGTCTGATCGAGACCGAGCAGCTCCGGCTCATGGAGCGCGCCGGGGTGCAGGTGGCGTGGTTCCGCAAGCCGCTGTACCTCTCACCGCTCAAGCAGAACCACCGCTGCCACCGCAAGGCCCTCATCGTCGACGAGGAGACCGCGTTCACGGGGGGCGTCGGGATCGCCGAGGAGTGGTGCGGCGACGCCCGCAACGCGAACGAGTGGCGCGACACGCACGTCGAGGTCCGCGGGCCCGCGGTGGACGGCATCGCGGCCGCGTTCGCGCAGAACTGGGCCGAGTGCCACGACGACCTCTTCGACGAGCGGGACCGGTTCATCGAGCACCGCCCGCAGGGCGACGCCGTCGTCCAGGTGGTCCGGGGCTCGGCCAGCTTCGGCTGGCAGGACATGCAGACCCTGATCCGGGTGATGCTGGAGTCGGCCGAGGAACGCTTCCGGCTGGCCACCGCCTACTTCTCGCCGGACGCGTACTTCATCGAGCTGCTCTGCGCGACCGCGCGACGCGGAGTCGCGGTGGAGATCGTGCTGCCCGGCCCGCACACCGACAAGCGGGTCTGCCAGCTCGCCGGACAGCACTTCTACGAGCAGCTCACCGCCTGTGGCGTGAAGATCTACCAGTACCAGCCGACGATGATGCACGCGAAGGTCATCACCGTCGACGGCGTCGCCGCGCTCATCGGCTCGACGAACTTCAACCGCCGCTCCCTCGACCACGACGAGGAAGTCATGCTGGCCGTCCTGGACCCCGAGTTCACGGCCACGCTCGACGGGCACTTCGAGGCCGACATGGCGGTCAGCGAGCTGATCAAGGAGGCCCGCTGGAAGAGGCGTTCGGTCGTCCAGCGGGCCCGCGAAGTCGCCGTCCGCCCCCTCAGCCGCTTCTTGTGACGGGCCACCGGCCGGATCCGACGCGATCCGGCCGGCCCGACCAGCCCGGTGCCCCACGAACGGACGTCACATGAACGGACGTCACATGAACAGACGTCACACGAGCAGATTCCAGTGGGAGATCGCCCCGAGGAAACCGCCCGTGCTGGCGAACCAGCCGATCAGGGTCAGCGACATCGAAAGGCGCAGGTGCCTGCCCGCATCCACGCGCAGGCCCTGACGCCCCAGGCTGACCTGCCAGGTCGGCGCCTCACTCTTCTTGTTCTCGCTCACGGCCCTCTTCCTCTTCTCCGCGCCGCCTGGATGCCCCGGACGCCGGGCAGGATGTGCGGTCCACTCCATGGCACCGCGAGTGGGCGCCCTGCACCCAGGAACAGGTGCGGACCCGTACGAACCCGAACAGCACATGCCTGTTTCCGAAACGGCGGGACTGTCACCGAAATTCACCGGGTCCCGGCGAAGTTCGAGGAAGTTCGCCGAACGGCGGGAATGTTCGACAGGCGGCCCCTACGCTTTTCCCAACTCAGGGGAGAGGGAGCGGCTTTGGTCGAGCACGCGTCGGAGCAGGCAACGGCGGCCGAGCTGATCGCGGCCCACGACCGGGCACTCCGCGAGTTCGCCGAGGCGCTGGGCCTGCTGCACATCGACTGCGGAGCCCCGCCCCGCTCCGATCTCACCAAAGGCGCGAAAGCGGCCGGCCGCTGCACTCTGCCCGCGTCCTCGCTGACCGAGGTGTTCCAGGGGCGACGGCTGCCCAAGCTCGACTTCACCGTGGAGCTGATCCGGCAACTGCGCCCGGGGGAGCCCGAGTTACTGGACGAGTGGCGTGAGCGCTGGCGGATCGTCAAGCGCGCGGAACAGAAGGCCGCCCCGGCCCGCAGGGCCCTGCGGGCCGGCGAGGAAGCCCCCGGCGTCCCCGTACCGGCCGCCCGGCCCGAGGCGGCCGCCGGCAACGGAGAGGCTTCGGCCGACGACAAAACCGGCCCCGAGCCCTTTCCGGGAAAGCGCCGGAACGGAGCCCAAGCCCAAGGCGAAGGGGAAGGGGAAGGGGAAAGCCGAGAACAAGGCGAAGACCGTGACCGAGGCCCCAGTCACGGGCAGGCGGCCAAGAGAGGGCCGTCCCGGAAAGCGATCGCGAGCGTAGTGGCCGCCGCCGCGGAGTTCGTGCGCGCCCGGGCGGAACAAGGGGCCGACCCGCGCGAGGTCATGGCGGAGATGGGCGCCCTGCTCTACCAGTGGCTCGCGGAGGGACTGGACCCGCAGAAGAGCGCGGCATCCCTGACGGACATGCCGACCGTGGCGCTGCGGCCGGGAGGCCCGCGCACGGCGATGCCGACGTCACTCGTCGAAGCGAGCGGATACGCGGCCGTGCGATTCACTCCCGCCGCGCCGGCGCCGATGCCAGTGCCGGTGCCCGCACCCGTGGCGACGGTCTTCGCGGCCGACGAGCGGCCGTGGACCGCCGAGGAGCAGCAGTCGGGTTGCCCGGTGTGCAGGACCCCGCCCGCCACCGTCGCGGGCAGCTGGGCCTGCGACGGATGCGGAAGCTGCTGTGTCAGGGGCACGGACGGCCAGGTCTTCCTGGACGTGCCCCGGGGCAGACGCCCCTCGGAGGTCAACGCCTACATCTGCCTCGTGTGCGAACTCCTCGTGCACCCGATCAAGATGCGGACCGCGGACTGCCCCCGGTGCGGCGCCAATCTGGTCCCCGGCGCCCTGGGCCGCCGCTGACCGGCCGCCGCTGACCCGCGGCCGGGGTCACGGCCCGTCGCCGCTGCCGCGCGCCCGGTTCCGGCCGGAGCCCTTGTAGCCGCGCAGGGCGTCCTGGACGGTCGTGGGGTGCACGCCGAGGCGGCCGGCGATCGCGCGCACGGAGGATCCGGAGTCCCGCAGGTCGCGGGAGAGGGCCGCCCGCTCCTCGGCCCAGGCGCCGCTGCGCCGGCGCACTTCTCTGGCCGCCGTGCTCTGCACGCGGACCCGCTCCTCCGGGTCGGCGATGGCTTCGATGGCATCAAGGGCGGCCAGCAGCCGCTGCCACGGTTCGTCGTGCACTGTGCTCCTTCGACCCCTGCGGGAAGGCCGCGGGCCGACCCGTTCGGTCGGCCCGCGGCCCGCTCCTCGACGACGGCCCGAGCCGGGCTCAGGCCCCCTGCATCGAGGCGGACACCTTCTTGCGCGTGGCCAGCAGTCCCAGCCCGGCGAGGACGGCCAGCGAGGCCTCCGCCGCGACCACACCGACACCGGACAGGTCGACCCCCGCGATGGCGAGCAGGCCGGTCACGGAGTCGCCCGCCGTCACGGCCAGGAACCACACGCCGAGCAGCTGGGAGGCGTACTTGGCGGGCGCCAGCTTGGTCGAGACCGACAGACCCACGGGGGAGAGGCACAGCTCGCCGATGGTCTGCACGAAGAACAGCAGGACGATCCACCACATGGTCGGGTGGGCGCCGTCCGCGGCCTGCATCAGCGGGATGCAGAAGGAGAAGAACGACAGCGCGATGAAGAAGAGCCCGAAGGCGAACTTCGACATCGTGCGCGCCTCCCGGCCGCGCCGGATGAGACCGATCCACAGGGCCGCGAAGACCGGCGCGAGCAGAATGATGAAGAAGGAGTTGAACGACTGGTACCAGGTGGAGGGCATCTCCCAGCCGAAGATGGTGTTGTTCGCCTTCGTCTCGCCGAACGCCTGCACCGTCGACGCGCCCTGGTCGTAGATCATCCAGAACACGGCCGCCGCGGCGAAGATCCAGATGAAGCTCGTCATCCGCGACTGCTCGACGTCCGTCAGGTCGCTGTCGCGCTTGATGCGCACCAGGACGAGGACCGGGATGACCAGGCCCGCGACGGTGAGCGGCAGCAGCACCCAGTTGATCGTGAAGTGGTCGGTGGCCACGACGACGGCGTAGAACACGGCGGCCACGGCGGCCCAGGTGAGGGACTTGAGGGCCAGCTTCTTCTTCTCGGCTGCGCTGGCCGGGTTGACCACGACGTCCGAGTGCTCGGGCAAGTGGCGGGTGCCGAGCAGGAACTGGGTGAGGCCCAGGGCCATGCCGAGCGCGGCAAGGGCGAACCCGAGGTGCCAGTTGACGGTCTGTCCGACCGTGCCGATCACGTACGGGGCGAGGAAGCCGCCGACGTTGATGCCCATGTAGAAGACGGTGAAGCCGCCGTCGCGGCGCACGTCGTTGTCGGCGTAGAGCTGTCCGACCATCGTGGAGATGTTGCTCTTGAGCAGGCCGGAGCCGAGGGCGACCAGGGCCAGACCGACGAAGAAGCCGGCCGACCCGGGGATGGCCAGGCACAGGTGGCCGACCATGATGACGCCGGCGCCGATGGCCACGGTCTTGCGCGGCCCCCACACCCGGTCGCCGAACCAGCTTCCGGGCATGGCGAGCAGGTAGACCATCGCCACGTAGACCGAGTAGATCGCCGTCGCGGTGGCCGCGTCATAGGCGAGACCACCGCCCTGGGAGCCGACCTTGGCGTCGGCGCCGCCGGATATCAGGTAGATGACCAGCAGTGCGCGCAGCCCGTAGTAGCTGAAGCGCTCCCACATCTCGGTCATGAACAGCGTGGCCAGGCCGCGGGGGTGGCCGAAGAAGGTCTTCTCGCCCGCGGGGGGCGCGTCCTTCGTCAGGCTAGACGCCATGGAATGTGTCCTTGTGGCTCGGGACGCACCGCAGCTTGCCGGGGCCGTAGGCACGCGCACGCGTCACAGCGGAAGAACAGGAGCGGCACGCCCGTATGCGGGCGGTGCGGAGCCGACCGTCGACGCCTTCGGTTCGGGCCGGCTCAGGCGTGCAGGCAGCGGCGAGGGCCGCACACAAGCTGTATGGGCCACTCAACTGGAGGCACCCGCACACCCTAGGGCAGCCTGTCCGCTCAGCGAACACTCTGAGAGGCACGTCACAATCCGTCACGGCGACGGCGTCCTCACGTGCCCCGATTCGCGTGGAGAGTCCGACCTAAGTCCCGCAGGGGCGGGGCTTAGGGCCAGGCGGAGTGCGCGAACACCGTAAGTGACGTATCACGGAAAGTAGCGTCGACGGTGGTGCGCGGGCTCACGGGCGCCGGTGGTGGTCCGTCGTCGCGGCGGGCGTGATCCGGCTGAGGATGCGGAAGCGCCCGGGCACGGCCTCCTGGGCCGGGCGCAGGTCGACCGCGACCGGCCCCGCGAAGCTGTAGCCCTGCTCGGCCGCGTGCCGGTGCACCTCGTGGGCCAGGAAGAGACCCAACTGCGGTTCTTCCGGAGCCAGGCGCGCGTGGCTCTGCCGCGGGAGCTCCACCGTGAAGGAGTTGGGGACCACCGTCCGCCCCCGCTCCAGGATCAGCGCCCGCTCGTCGCACTCCCGCCGGAGTATCGACACGACCGCCCCCTGCTGCTGCCGGGGGTGGACCTTGGACCATGCCAGGTCGATCCAGCGCTCCATCGTGCCTTCGACCGCATTGAGGATTCCCATCTCCTTCGCCTGCCCGGTCCGGGCGGACGGAGGCTCACCCGTGCGAGTGTCGCGGCGCGTACGGACGTGACCGCGCGCCACGCCGTACCGGCCGACCCGCCCGCCCCTCTGGACAATGCCCTCACTCGGTGCTGGGATGCCAACTGTCCCTGAGGTGACCGCTGTTGCGGCCCGACCGCGGGGATGTCGCACGTGTCGCACACGCTGCCCGCGGGTCGCCGGTTGGCCGGATGGCCCGGGGATCGCGTACGCCGCGGATTTACAACGTTGTAAAGCGCTCTGCACGGCCCACCAAGCACCCCGCACGGCCCCCACCAGCGGAACACGGACAACGATCGGGACGGTAGTCATGACGCACCTCGGCCGACGTCACTTCCTTCTGAGCTCGGGCGCGATCACCCTGGGCGCGGCGGGCGGCATCGCCGTCACCGGCCCTCCCGCACACGCCGTGACCCCGGCGCGCGGGGGCCTCTACGGGCCGAACGCCGCACCGCTTGCCCCCACCGCCTTCCAGAAACTGCCGGTGGGCAGCGTCGTCGCGCGCGGCTGGCTGCGCGGGCAGCTCGACCTGCTGCTCGGCGGCCTGTTCGGCAGGTACGCGGAGCTCTCGCACTTCCTGTCCTTCGACGACTCGGGCTGGGTGCACCCGGACAAGGAGGGGTGGGAGGAGGTCACGTACTGGCTGCGCGGATACGTGGATCTGGCGGCCCTCACCGGGGACCGCGGCGCGCAGGCGGAGAGCCGCCGGTGGATCGACGCGATCCTCGCCACCCAGGACGCCGACGGGTTCTTCGGCCCCGGACGGCTGCGCACCTCGCTGGGCGGCGGGCCGGACTTCTGGCCCCACCTGCCGCTCCTCCAGGCGCTGCGCTCGTACGAGGAGTTCACCGCGGACCGGCGGATCGTCCCGTTCATGGTGCGTTTCCTGCGCTTCATGAACGCGCAGGGGCCCGGCGCCTTCGACTCCAGCTGGGTCTCCAAGCGCTGGGGCGACGGGCTCGACGTGGCCTTCTGGCTCTACAACCGCACCCGGGAGACCTTCCTGCTCGACCTCGCCGACCGGATGCACACCCACGGCGTGGACTGGGCGGGCAGCGTCGCCGACTGGCACAACGTCAACGTGGCGCAGGGTTTCCGCGAGCCCGCCCAGTACGCGCTGCGCTCCGGCAAGGACGCCCACACCCGGGCGACGTACCGCAACTACGCGACCGCCATCGGGACCTACGGGCAGTTCCCCGGCGGCGGCTTCGCGGGCGACGAGAACGCCAGGCCCGGCTTCGGCGACCCCCGCCAGGGCTTCGAGACCTGCGGCACCGTCGAGTTCATGGCCAGCCACGAACTGCTCACCCGCATCACCGGCGACCCGGTCTGGGCCGACCTGTGCGAGGAACTCGCCTTCAACATGCTGCCCGCGGCGACCGACCCCGAAGGGACGGGAATCCACTACATCACCAGCGCCAACAGCATCGACCTCGACAACACCCTCAAGACACAGGGACAGTTCCAGAACGGCTTCGCGATGCAGGCCTTCCAGCCCGGTGTCGACCAGTATCGCTGCTGTCCGCACAACTACGGCATGGGCTGGCCGTACTTCACCGGGGAACTGTGGCTGGCCACCCCCGACCGCGGCCTGGCGGCGGCGATGTACGCACCGTGCCGGGTCACCGCGAAGGTCGCGGACGGCACCTCCGTCACCATCACGGAGGACACCGACTACCCCTTCAAGGAAACGGTCACCCTCACCCTCGCCCTGGCGAAACCGACCCGCTTCCCGCTCCGGCTGCGGATACCCGGCTGGTGCGACGCCCCGCAGCTCATCGTGGACGGCGCCCGGCTCCCGGCCCCCCACGGACCGGCCTTCGCCGAGGTCGAGCGGACCTGGCGGGACGGGGACCGCATCACCCTGCGGCTGCCGCAGCGCACCACCGTCCGCACCTGGAAGAACGGCGCGGTCAGCATCGACCGAGGCCCCCTGACGTACTCCCTGCGCATCGGCGAGTCCTACGAGCGGTACGCGGGCACGGACGACTTCCCGCACCGCGCGGTGCACGCGACCACCCCGTGGAACTACGCGCTCGCCCCCGACCCGCGGGGCGACCTCACCTTCACCGCCGCCCCCGGGCCGCTGCGGGGCGACCCGTTCACGCACGAAGGGGTCCCGGTGCGCATCCGTGCCCGCGCCCGGCGCCTCGCGGAATGGATCGCGGACGACGAGCACGTGGTGGCACCCCTCCAGCCCGGTCCGGCCCGGGCCGCCGGGGCCACCGAGGAGGTCACGCTCATCCCGATGGGCGCGGCCCGCCTGCGCGTGACCGCGTTCCCCACCGCGACCCCCGACGGCCACCCCTGGACGCCCGAGCCGCGCTACCGCCGGATCGAGAACCGGCACAGCGGCAAGGTCCTCGCGGTCGACGGCATGTCCCTGGACGACGGGGGACGCGTCGTCCAGTTCGCCGACTCCGGTACGGGCGACCACGCGTGGCAGATCATCGACCGCGGCGAGGGCCACTGGACGCTCCGCAACGGCCACAGCGGCAAGGTGCTCGGCATCGAAGGGGCGTCGACGGCGAACTCCGCGCGGTCCGTGCAGTTCACCGACGACGGCGCCGACCACCTGCGCTGGGAGCGGATCGACGAGGGGGACGGCTGGTTCCTGCTCCGCAACCGGCACAGCGGCAAGGTGCTCGGCGTGGACGGCATGTCGACGGCCGACAGCGCGCAGGTCGTGCAGTACGAGGACAACGGCACGGCGGACCACCTGTGGCGGCTGGTCTGAGCACCGGCGGCGCGGAGCGGGCGGACGCGGCCTCCGCGACCCGCCCGCCCCACGCCGCTCAGCCCACCAGGTCGGGGGAGCGCAGCATCTGCGGCGGGATGTTCCACGCGTCGACGAGGTCGGCCGCGATCGGCCGCACCTTGCGGCACAGGTCGTTCACCTCGCGGCGGATCGCCTTGGAACGCTGGACGGTCAACCGGCCGTGCTCCATGAACCAGGCGCGGTCCGCCTCGATGGTGGACAGGGCGAAGAGGTCGCACAGCAGCCCCAGCGCGACCTTGTTGTCCCCGTCGGGCTGCCGGCGCACCTTGTCGACGAACGCCTCGAGGACCAGCCGCTCGACGTGCGCGTGGGCCACCGCGATGACATGGTCCTGGACCTGCGAGAAGACGACACCGGGATGGCCCTGCTGCTCCACGCCCCGCTTGAGCCTGCGGGCCACACCCGCGAGCATGTGCTCCTCGCGGAAGCGGAGCATGGCGAGCTGGTACTCCGAGTCGAAGAGGCCCGCCTCCTGGTCCCACTCGTCGCCGCCGGGCAGCAGGTCGCGGACCCGTTCGAGCAGCTTGTGGGCGGAGGTCTTCTCGATGACCGTCTCGACGGCGAGGTTGGTGACGTAGCGGACCATGCCGAGCTGGTCCATGTTCTCGAACTCGCCCGCGTAGTGCGTGAGCAGCCCCTTCGCCACCATCTGCAGCAGCACGTGGTTGTCGCCCTCGAACGTCGCGAAGACGTCGCTGTCCGCCTTCAGCGCGGCGAACCGGTTGACGGCCAGATACCCCGCGCCCCCGCACGCCTCGCGGCACTCCTGGATCGTGCGGGTGGCGTGCCAGGTGCCGAGCGCCTTCGTGCCCGCGGCCCGCGCCTCCAGCTCGCGCCGCGCCTGCTCGTCGTCCTCGGCGCCCGAGAAGACCTCGTGCAGTTGGCTGCGCACGACGTCCTGGGCGAAGTGCAGCGCGTACGTGCGCGCGACGAGCGGGAGGAGGCGGCGCTGGTGCATGCCGTAGTCGAGGAGCACCTGCTCCTCGCCGTCCGCGGCCGCCTCGAACTGCCGCCGCCGGTCGGCGTACTTGGTGGCGATGGTCAGGGCGACCTTGCTCGCGTTGATGGCGCCGCCCGCGACGCTGACCCGGCCCTGCACCAGCGTGCCGAGCATGGTGAAGAAGCGGCGGTCGGGGTTGTCGATCGGGCTCTCGTACACCCCCTCGGGGGTGACGTCGGCGAACCTGTTGAGCAGCGCCTCGCGGGGCACCCGCACGCCGTCGAACCAGATCCGGCCGTTGTCCACGCCGTTGAGGCCCATCTTGCGGCCGTCGTCCTCGATCCGGACGCCCGGCGCCACCGCGCCGCCGACGCGGACGGGCACGACGAACGCGTGCACCCCCTTGCGTTCGCCGCCCACCTCCAACTGCGCGAAGACGACGGCCAGCTCGGCGTGCCGGGCCGCGTTGCCGATGTAGTCCTTGCGCGCCTGGTCGCCCTCGGTGGTGATGACGAACTCCCCGCTGCCCGCGTCGTAGCGGGCGACGGTGCCCAGCGCCTGGACGTTGGAGCCGTGTCCGGTCTCGGTCATCGCGAAGCAGCCCATCAGCTCCCCGGTGACCAGCCGCGGCAGGTACGCGTCGTGGTGGCGCTCCGTGCCCAGCTGCAGGATCGCGCCGCCGAAGAGGCCGAACTGCACCCCGACCTTCACCAGCACCGACAGGTCGCCGAAGGCGAGCGTCTCGAACGCGGCGATCGACGCGCCGATGTCGCCGCCTCCGCCGTACTCCTTGGGGAAGCCCATGCCGGTCTGGCCCGTCGCCGCCATCTCGACGACGACGTCCCGCACCCGCTCGCGGAACGCGTCGAAGCCGAGCAGCTCCGCTTCGTCCAGGACGCCCGCGTACGTGGCCAGGTTGGTGCGCACGAGGTCGCGGACCTCGGCGTACTCGCCGTCCAGCAGCTCGGCGAGCGCGGGGACGTCGATGGCGGGCGGCACGTAGCCGTCCGGGGAGGTGGCGCTGTCGGTGACCATGTCGCCCTGCTACCCCGGCACCGGGGCGATCAAATCGGTCACTTGCTCCATTCGGCGGCCGGGCGCGCGGGGGGACGCGTCACCCGGCGGGCGTGTCCCCGTCCCCGGCGGTGGCCCTTCGGACGCAGTCGCGGAGCAGGGCCCGCCGCTCGGCGTGGACGTGGTCGTCCTCCTCACTGGCCGCCGCGTAGACGTTGCTGACCGGTGACCAGGCCATGGACATGGCGATCACGATCGCCATGATGTCGAACGGGTCGCCGGCCCGGACCCGGCCCGCGGCCTGCGCCTCGGTGATCGCCGTGAGCTTGCGGTCGTCGTAGTGCTCGTGCGTCTCGACGAGGTGTCCGGCCGGGCGTCGCTCCAGGCGCGTCCACGTCGCCAGCCTGATGAGGTCGGGCCGGCGCAGATATTCGTCGTAGAGGCGCACGGCCCAGCCCGGGAGATCGTCGGCGTCGATCGGCACGACGTCGGTGATGCGCTCCAGGGAGTTCAGGAAGATCGTGTCGAAGAGCTGCTCCTTGTCGCCGAAGTAGGCGTAGAGCTGTGCCTTGTTCGTGCGCGCCGACTTCACGATGCGCTCGATCCGCGCCCCGGCGATACCGTGCCGGGCGAACTCCGCGGTGGCGGCGTCGAGGATGCGCCGGTAGGTCGCGGCACCGCGTGAGGTCTGGGGCTGTTCCAGGTCAGGCATGCCGCGAGCTTAACAAACAGAACAGTTTGTTTGCCTGGAGACGACATCCATGCCTACAGTCGACGACAGATAGACCGAACAGTCTGTTTGGAGTGAGGAGCCCACGATGCGCATGACCACGGGATGGCGGGCAGGCGGCCCGGACCGACTCGAACGCGTGCCCCTGGAGCGCCGCGACCTGCGCCCGGACGACATCGCCGTCCGGGTCGACTACTGCGGGGTGTGCCACACCGATCTGCACGCCCTGGGCGCGTACGACCCGCACGCGACGGCACCGCTCGTGCCGGGGCACGAATTCACCGGCGTGGTGACCGCGACCGGCCCCTCGGCGACGGCCTTCGCCGTCGGCGACCCGGTCGCGGTGGGCAACATCGTCGACTCCTGCGGCGCGTGCGCCATGTGCGCGGCGGGCCAGGAGAACTTCTGTCACACGTTCCCGACCCTCACCTACGGCGGTACCGACCGGCAGGACGGGACGACCACCCTGGGCGGCTACTCCCGCGAGTACGTCGTGCGGGAGAGCTTCGCCTACGCCCTGCCGCCCGGCCTGGACCCGGCCGCGGCGGCCCCGCTGCTGTGCGCGGGCGTCACGGTGTGGGAGCCCCTGCGGGCGCTGGGCGTGGGCCCGGGGAGCAGGGTCGCCGTGGCGGGGCTCGGCGGCCTGGGGCACCTGGCCGTCAAGATGGCGGTGGCGCTCGGCGCCGAGACGGCCGTCATCAGCCGCACGCCGGACAAGGGCGCCGACGCCCGTCGGCTCGGCGCCCACGACCTCATCGTCTCCACCGACGGGCAGCGGATGGCGGCGGCGCGGGACACCTTCGACGTCATCATCGACACGATCTCCGCCCCCCACGATCTGGCCCCCTACCTGAAGCTCGTGGCCATGGACGGGACGCTCAGCCTCCTGGGGCAGCTCGGCCCGGTCGCCGTCGAGGCGATGGACCTGCTCGTGGGCCGCAAGAAGCTCAGCTCCGGGGGCAGCGGAGGCCGCGCGGGGACGGCCGGGATGCTCCGGTTCTGTGCCGAGCACGGGATCGTGGCGGACACGGAGGTCCTCCCGTCCGCCGATGTGCACACGGCTCTGGAACGGCTGCGGAAGAACGACGTCCGCTACCGCTTCGTGCTCGACATGTCGGATCTGGGGTGAGGCGCGCGCGTCGCTCCGGTCGCTCTGCCGGAGGCGGGGTCGGCCGCGGCGGGAGGCGGCCCGGACGGGCACCTGAAGAAGCCCCGAGTGCCGCTTGAGGTAAGGGTCTTAGCCTGTCTGCGATCACTACCACTTCTGCAAGGAGCTGATCGTATGAGCGACCTCGTTCGCCTGCCGGGTGAGGGGCACAAGCTGGTCACGAAGGCGCAGGAAGTGACCTTCAAGGCCACCGGGGCGCAGGGCTCGTCCGCGTCCATCTTCGAGGTGGTCGTGCCGCCCGGCTTCGACACCGGCGGCCACTACCACGAGCAGTCGGAGGAGTTCTTCTACATCCTGGAGGGCGAGCTCGAACTGCTTGCCTTCGAGCCCGCCGAGCGCACGGACGACTGGCTGGACTGGGAGTCCGTGGAGGGCGACAGAGTCGTCCGCGCCCCGGCCGGCAGCAGCATGTTCGTGCCGCCCAACACCCCGCACGCGTTCCGCAACGCCACGGACAAGCCGGTGCGGATGCTGTTCCAGAGCTCGCCGTCTCCCGAGCACGAGCACTACTTCGAGGAGATCGCGGAGATCTGGTCCGCCGGTGACTCGGTGGACCCGGAGGCGGTGAAGCGGATGCGGAGCCGCTATGACGTCAAGCAGATCACGCCCATGCGCTTCGAACCGCCGGTCGCGGCGACCGCCTCCTGATTCCGTACAGCCAGGGCTACGGCTCCGGCTACGGCTGGGGCCGGAGCCGGAGCAGTGCGGCCGTCGGCCCCCGTCCCTCCATCCGTACGATCCGTACGCGTGTCGAGGGCGGGGGCCGGCGGCCGGCCGGTGGCGGAGATTCTTGAGCGGTAGCTGATGCACGGCTGATGTCCGGGTGCCGCACGGGTCGGCGACGCTGAACATCGTCCGGTTCCCCGGCAGGCCTCACCAGTCCGTGAGGCCCTCCCGAGAAACCGGTGAGGCCCTCCCGAGAAAGAAGTCACCTGATGGAAACGACCACCGGCCTTCGCGCCGTCAAGACCGCCACCTCCGCCGCCCTGCTCGTGATCGCAGCCCTGTCCGCGCTCGGCGCGGTGATCCTCGGCATCGGCGCGTTCGTCACGGACACCGGCGCGGGGGAGACGGGTCAGCCCGCCGCCGTCCTCGCCCTGATCGCGCTGACCTTCGCGGCGGCCACCGCCGGACTGGGGACGGCCCTGCGCCACCGGACCGCGGCACCCACCGTGCCCGAACCGGCCCCCGCAGCCGGCTGACGCCCCCTAGCGCCTGTCCGGCGGATCGCGTGCCCTGCCCGCGAGCCGTTGGCATGTTCATGGGGCGGGGAGATCTCACGAATGCGGAATGGGTGCGCCCGGAGTCGCGTCTGCCGAAGTCCGGTCTGCGGGGCGGGCGCTGGGAGAGCCGTCGCAGGGTGATCGACGAGACCCTCTTCCGGCTACGTCTTCCACGGCGCCGTCACCGCAGCAACAACGCCCTTGTGGCTCCGCCCGTGATCCGCCGAACGGGCCCCCATCCACTCGCACCCAGTCAGTTGCCCGTCGCCTTGCGGGTGTCGTGAGCCCGCCCTGCGATTACCGCGCCGATCACGACGGCCAGTACGTGCACGCTGATGCTCACCGCGAAGCCTCCCGGTAGCCAGCCCAGCAGGCCGACGTCGTCGTGGTCGACGAGCTGGCGAATGGCACCCTGGGCTCCGATGACGAGCAGTGCCATGCCGAGTGCCTGGTAGAGGCCGTACTTCATGAGGTCCCCTCGGTCTGATTGCGGGTTTACCATGCACTTGCACTGTAAAACGATGGTGCTCGGTTTTGCAATGCGATCGCATGGTGAAAATAGTGAGGAAGGCGGCGGTACCGTGCCGAAGATCGTGGATCACGAAGCGCGCAGGACGCGCCTCGTCGAGGCCGTCTGGTCATTGGCCGTGCGAGGCGGCATCGAGCAGGTGTCGCTGCGTAAGGTGGCCGAGGAGGCGGGTGTCTCCATGGGCCAGGTCCAGCACTACTACTCTTCGATGCAGGCCCTGATCCGCGACGCCCTCGACCGAGCCGTACAGGCCGTGAACGCCAGCATCGAGAACGCGGTCGCCGCCGCCGACACGACCAGCCCGGAGGTCGTCCTCCGTGCCTGCCTGTACGCCCTGATCAGCCCGGCCGAGGAGAGCACGCGGCTGATGCGCTTCGCGCTGGTGGCCGTGGGCCGGGCGGTCTCCGATCCGACGATGGCCAAGGTCCTGGCGCCGGGTGACGACGAACTGCTCACCCTCACCGCCGGTCTCATCGCGGCAGCCAGGGAGGAGCGGGGCAGCGTGCCGCGCGGTGAGGAACGCACCGACGCCGACATCTGCTGGTCCCTCGCCACCAGCCTGGGCGTGGACATCGCCCTCGGCTACCGCACCCCGGAAGCCGCCGAACGGGTCCTCGACCACCACATCGAGCAGGTCCTTCGCTAGAGCCCGTCCGGCGGCCCTTGCGGGACCCATGCAGTCCGGCGCGTATCCCTGTGCGCGTGGCACCACCCCGTACCCGCCAACAAGATCCGCCGGACAGGCCCTAGGGCGCGGCCACCGGACCGGACGGCAGGTCGATGCCGAATGCCACCCGGTCGAGTCCGGGCCCGTCGTAGTCCGGCTTCACCTCCGAGACCGTGAAGCCGAGCCGGGTGTGGAAGGCCTGCGAGGCGGTGTTCTGCGGACTGGTGATGCACTCGACGCGATGGCGCCCGAGCGACCGCACGAGCTCGAAGAAGTTCCGGTACAGGGTGCGCCCGACTCCCTGCCCGTGTAGTTCCGGGTCGACGCCCACGAAGTGGATGTAGGCGGTCCCGGGCTCGGTCTGCGACAGGAAGCCGACGAGGAACGCGGCGATGTCGCCGTTGTCGCGCTCGACCAGGAAACTGGTCGTGGTGAAGTGCTGGAAGTACAGCCGGGGCAGCAGCGAAGCCCGCTCCCTCGCCCCGGCCGCTCCCTTCAGCCCGCCCCACCACGCATCAAGGACCCCGAGCACGCGCAGATGGTCGCCCTCGTCGAGGTGCCGTGCCGACAGGCCGGATGGCAGATCATCGATCATGCGTGCAGTGTGCCATCGGGCTCGGGACACGCCTACGACACGGCACATGCGGCACTGCGTACGGTCACACGGCACATGCGGCGCCGCGTACGGTCGGGGCGCGGACGTCACGGCCCGACGCGACCCGGCCGGGGAGATCGCCCCGGACCCGGCCGCGTTCGGGAGCTAGCCGATGGTGAAGACGGCGCCGGGCTCGGCGTGTTCGACGGGACCCCGGAACCGTGCTGCGGCGCGGTCCACCGCCTCCTGGGGCGTGAGGAAGGGGCCGACGTGGGTGACGATCAGCCGGCCCGCGCGAGCGGCCGTGGCCGTGTCGCCGCTGTCCTCGGGCGTGTGGTGCACCTGATCTTCACCGGCCGGGGCCTCGGCGACGTCCGCCTCGCACAGCAGGACGTCGCACCCGTCGGCCAGTTGCGTCAGGCGCGCGCACGGGGCCGTGTCGCCGGAGTAGACCAGCGACCGGCCGTCGGCCTCGGCGCGTACGGCGAAGGCGGGGATGCCATGTTCCACGGCACCGCTGGTCATCGTGAGCCCGGCGACGCGCACCTGATGCCCGTCGTGCAACTCGTGGACGGCGAAGGCGGACTCGACCGGGCTGCGCGCCGCGGTGTTGCTGAGGAAGTGGGCCAGCCGGTCGGCGGTGCCCGGCGGACCGTACAGAGGGATCGGCGCGGTCGGCCGAAGGTCGGCGTAGAGCAGCGCGTAAGAGGCGGTGAGCAGATCCGCGCTGTGGTCGGCGTGCAGATGCGAGATCCAGATCGCGTCCACCTCGTCGAGCCGCGCATGCCGCTGCAACTGCGCCAACGTGCCACTGCCCGCGTCCATCCAGACCCGTGCCCCGCCGCCGGTCACCAGATAGCCGGAGCACGGGTTGTCCGGACGCGCGTAGGGCGTCGCGGAACCCAGGACGGTGAGACGGAGCGGGCCACCAGTGGTCATCCGGCGAGTCTATAGAGCGCGTGATCGGCAGGCCGGGTCGCCTGCGCCGCGGCCTCGTCGACGAGGGCCACCGCCGCCGTCTTGGCCCCGATCTCAGCCGTGGCATCTACATGACCTGTGCCGTCAGGGTTTGCGGTACTTCCCGGTGGCGGGGTCCTGGATCCAGGTCGCACGTGCCGGGTCGATGTTGATGGCTGTGCCGTGCTGTGTGCACGCGTTGATGGTCGGCGCGAGGAACTTGTTGGTGAAGTCCGCCTGGACCACCGCGCCCGCGGCGACGGCGCCCTCCATGTAGGCGAAGACGTTCTCCAGTTCCGCGGACCGGGGAGTGGTGTTGCCCGAGGCGGTGGTGTTCACGTCGATACCCGGGCCCGGGTCGTCGGACCGGTCCTCGGGCCGGGGACCGACGCGGAAATTGGCCGGCAGGTTCTTCAGCGCCTTGTCGACGCTGGGCGCGCCGAACGCCGCCGGAGCCAGGGGAGCCAGATCCGTCCTGATCTGCTGCACCTGGGGCGAGGTCAGCAGCGCAAGGAACGGCTCGAAACGCGACTTGGGGATGATGTGGTGCAGCGTGTCCACCAGCGGATCATTGGGGTGGGCGGCCTTCACCGAGGCGAGCTCGTTCTGCGTCGACCCGAGCTTCCAGTCCTTCTTGTTGGCGCGCTGCACGACCTTGCCGGCCCGCTGCGCGACCTCGGAGCCGCCGCAGCCGCCGGGACCGCACCCGTCGCCATGCTCGGTACGGCTGCGCTGGACCATCGCCGTGACCGCGGCGTTGCCCGCGGTGCGCTGCAGGGCGAGCATCGCCGCGGAGGCCCCGCCGTGCTCAATGCCCCGCCTTGTCCCCGCGCGGGCCTGGACGTGGTCCGGCTCCGATGAAGCCTGTGCGCGCATGTGTCCTCCTCGACCGACCACCCAGGATCCGCGACCCGCACCGGCAGCGGCAAGGGGCGTCAGGGCAAGAACACGGGCAACACCGCCTTCCCCCGCCGAGGGAGGACGCCGCGCGGCCGGGACCGTCACGTTCACCTGATCCGCCACGGTGTCCGGCGTTCCGCGACGCGCGGCGCCGGACGCCGCCGGCCGACACCGCTCCGCGTGTCTCCCTGCTGTTCGGGGGCACACGGCCGTGGTCTGGACCGCGACGTCCAGCGACGCATTCGTACGAAGCCGACCCGTGGGGGACCTGATGCCAGCTGTCATGCCGGGAATACCGGCGGGGAGCGCGAGACCTTCCGCGCTTCCGGTGCCCGTCGAGCCCGCGCGGACCGCCACCGGGCCGCGCCGGGCGGCGGCGCACATCGCGCTGTGGACCACGCTGCAGACGGCGCTCATGGCGGGCCTGGGATTCCTGATCACGGGGCCCGCGCGCGAGTGGTGGCCCGTCGTGCACGAGGACGCGGTGAACGAGGCACTGGAGCGCGTGCGCACCGGCACCCTCACCACGCTCTCCTTCATCGTCTCCGAGGCCGGCAACACGGCGACCGTCGTCGCCGTCACCTCGCTCGTCTGCCTCGGGCTGTTGCTCGTCCCCCGGGCGCCCCGGTGGCGCGAGGCGGGATTCCTGGCCGCGGGGGTGACCCTGCAGTCGCTGGTGTTCCTCCTGATAACCCTCACCGTGGACCGCCACCGTCCGGACGTGGACCGCCTCGACGCGTCCCCTCCGACCTCCAGCTACACCTCGGGGCACACCGGCGCGGCCACCGCGCTGTACGCGGGCCTTGCCGTTCTGGTGTCGTCCCGCATGCGCGGTCCGTGGCGGCGGATCGTGGCAGGTCTCTTCCTGCTGCTCCCGCTGCTCGTCGCCCTGGCCCGGCTGTATCGCGGGATGCACCACCCCACCGACGTGATGGGCGGACTGCTCAACGGGTCCCTGTCCCTGCTGATCGTCGGCCGCGCGATCCTGCCGCTCGGGGAGACCGTGGACAGGCCGCGTGCCGCCGACACCGCCATGGACACCTCCGGCAACGGCCGGGTCCGGCTCCCCACCGGCGCCGTCGTGGTGGTGTTCAATCCGCTGGCCGTCGGCACGTCCACACTGGCGCAGTTGCGCACGGTGCTGATCAAGCACGGTCACCCCGACGCCTGCTTCAGGGCGACCACCGCGGCCGACCCGGGCCACGGGCAGACGGCCGCGGCCCGGGCCGCCGGAGCCTCCCTGGTCGTGGTCTGCGGCGGCGACGGCACCGTGGGAGCCGCCGCGGACGCGCTGGCCGGAAGCGACATACCGCTCGTGGTCGTCCCCTGCGGGACGGGCAATCTCCTGGCGCGCAACCTGCGCCTGCCGTTGTCCCCCGCCGCCGCGCTGGACGCCGCGTTGGGCGGCAGCGTGCACCGTCTCGACCTCGGACGGATCGCGGGGGACGGGATGCGGCCCCTGCACTTCACCGCCATGGCCGGGGCCGGGCTGGACGCCGAGGTGATGCGGCACACGAGGAGCCGTGCCAAGTCAGTGATCGGCTGGCCCGCCTACGCGCTGTCCGTGCTGCGCCGCCTGCGCTCGCCGCGGATGACCATGACGATCCGGACGGACGACGCCCCCGCCATGCGACGCACCGCACGGATGGTCCTCATCGCCAATGTGGGCACCGTGCAGGGTGGCATCTCCCTGGTCCCGGCCGCCCGCCCCGACGACGGCCTCCTCGACCTGCTGATCCTCGACCCGCACGGGCCCTTGGACTGGCTGCGCCTGCTCGCGGGCCTGCGGCGGCCGGCCGCCGACGCGTCGGCGCGCACCGGCACGTGCGTGGAGTACGCCACCTTCCGCAGGCTCACCGTGGACTTCGACGCGACTCAGCCCCGCGAAGTGGACGGTGACCCGGTGCCGAACGGCCGTCGGCTGCGCGCCGACGTGTGCCCCGGCGCACTCGCCGTGCTGCTGCCGGCCGAGGAGAACTGACGTGGGCACCGCCACCCGAGTCCCCCAGACCCGCGACATGCGGGGCGAGGAGCTGTCCGGCGACGAGGCGTTCGCCGCGCTTCGCCGCTACGGGAGCTGGGCGCTGCTGCGCGACGCGTTCGTCCGGTTCCGTTACGCGGACGGCTTCAGCCACTCCCGCGCGCTGGCGCTTCAGACCGTCCTCGCGGTCATCCCGCTCGCCATCGCGTTCGTCGGCATCTCCGCGGAACTGCACACCGAGAACATCGGACGCATGGCCGAACTGACCATCCACCGCCTTTCCGAGGGCCCCAGCGCCACGGTGGTCGACGACGCGTTGGACCGCAGCCGTCGCCACGCCGGCGACGGCGCACGCGTCGCGCTGTGGTTCGGGCTGGTGTTCTCACTGGCCAACGTCACCACGGCGATGTGCCAGATCGAACGCGGCGCCAACCGCATCTACGGCGTCGAACGGGACCGCCCCTTCGCCCAGAAGTACACCCGCGGCCTCGTCATGTCCTTGAGCGCCGGCATCCCGCTCGGCCTCGGCTTCATCGCCACCGTGGCCGGTGACGCCCTGATCGACTCGGCGGTGACCGTGTACCACCTGGGCGACTCGGCGCGGAGCGTCTGGAACATGCTGCGCTGGCCCCTCGGACTGCTGCTGGCCCTGATCTCGGCCAGCGCCATCTTTCGACGCTCACCACGACGGGTGCAGCCCGGATACACGTGGCTGGCCTTCGGCGCCGCCGTCTACCTCGTGCTGTGGAGCGGCCTGACCTGGGCTCTCAGCCTCTATCTGGAGATCAGTGGGTCCTTCGACACCATCTACGGGCCGTTGAGCGCCTTCATGTCCCTGCTGCTCTGGGCGTACTTGACGTCCATCGCCCTCTTCTTGGGCCTGTCCTTCGCGGCGCAGCTCGAGGCCGTCCGGGCCCGGCAGGCCGGCCCGATCCAGCCCGATCCAGGAGTGTGACCATGGTGGTGCGTACCGCTGCCCGATCCCTGAGGCGTCATCGTCGGCGCACCGCCGATCAGCGATTCGGCGCGCGGCTCCTGGGAGGGACGCTGATCGCCGCGATCGCCGCGGTGCCCTTCGGGATCGTCGCCGCGCTCGTGGAAGGGCGGTGGACGCCCCTCCACCGGCTGGACGGGGAAGCCGCCCGCCACCTGCATCGCCTAGCGCGGGACCACCCGGCATGGACGGACGTGCTGCGGGTGCTGTCCGACTGGGTGTGGGATCCGTTCACCCTGCGGGTCGCGGTGGCGCTGCTGACCGTCTGGCTCGTCCTTCGACGACGCTGGCGCCTGGCCGCCTGGGCCGCGGTGACCGCCACCGCGGGGGGCCTGATCGGCCTCGCGGTCAAGGTGGCCGCCGAGCGGGCCCGGCCCGCGCTGGACGATCCGGTGGCGCAAGCGCCGGGCTACTCCTTTCCGTCCGGGCACGCGATGACCGCGACCACTTCCTGCGCCGTCCTGCTGCTCGTCGGCCTGTCCCTGGTGCCTGCCGTCTGGCGGCCGGTGTGCTGGGCCGCTGCCGTCCTCTCGGTGCTGGGCGTCGGCTTCACGCGCGTCGCCCTGGGGGTGCACTGGCTGAGCGATGTGGTGGGGGGCTGGCTGCTGGGAATCGCCGTCGTCACCGTCACGGCCTGGGCATTCGAGGCATGGCGGACCGACGTCGGGCTCCACCCGGCAGCCGTGACCGACGGTCTGGAGCCGGAATTGCGCGACGAGAAGCCGGGTCCGGCCTCCCGCCCTCGGTGAGACCCGGACGACACGCCTCTTCGAACGGGCCGGAAAACAAACGAGGTTCTACGCCTTGGTGGCCGCGGCTGCCCTGGCGGTCCGCTCGATCCTCGCGAAATGGGCTGCCCGGTACGCCTCGTCGATCGGCTGCTCGTTCTCGGCGCGCACCCCGGTCCGGCCGTCGAGGCCCTCGCGAAGGATGTCGGCGTGGCCCGCGTGCCGGATGGTCTCGCCGAGGACATGGACCATGACGGCGAACAGGTTCGTGTTCGGACGGGGCTCCGACCACCAGGGCACGTGGCCGGGGGAGTCGAGGGAAAGCTCGGCGATCGTCGCGTCCGAGTGCTGCCATGTGCGCCGGTAGAACCCGAGGATCTGATGGCGCGTCTCGTCCTCGATCGCCCATTGGTCACTCCCGTCGGAGTCCTGCCACCGGCACAGCGGCTCCGGGGAGGGCCGGTCGAAGACCTCACCGAAGTACCTGGCCTCGACCGTGGCCAGGTGTTTGACCAGCCCGAGAAGGTTGGTCCCGGTCGCCGTCAAGGGCCGGCGCACGTCGTACTCGGACAGGCCGTCGAGCTTCCAGAGCAGCGCCTCACGGTCCCGCCGCAGCCGCTGGTGCAGGCTGTCCTTCGCGTACGCATCGATCATGCGGCACGAGCCTGCCACGGACCGCTCGCGGGCTCAAGATCGCGACAGACCGGAGCCGTCCGGTCGATAGCGGCGCAACGGGTGTGAGGCCGAGGGCGCCGGGAAGGCGGATGCTTCCCACCACACGAGCGATACAAGCGATACAAGCGATGCCAGCGACACGAGCGATCCGAGAGCGGTGATGTCACATGGACGGGGCCCGTACTCACGCGTTGACCAAGGGTGCCGAGACATGAATCCACAGGACATCAGCTGCGTGGACGCGCGATCCGTTGTGCGTTCGACGCTTTCCGAGGTCTGCTCCGCCCTGCAGCCGACCCAGGCTCGGCGCCTGCTGGAGGACGCGCTTCTGGTCGTCAGCGAACTCACGGCCAATGCCCTCCTGCACGCCGGCGGCGTCACCCGCCTGACCTCCCGCGTCACCGGCGGCAGGCTCATCCTCGAGGTGAGCGACGGCAGCCGGGCGATTCCGACGAACCGGCAACCCGAACGCGGGGTGCCCGGCGGGTACGGCTGGGGTGTCATTCACCGCCTGTGCGCCCGCGTCCACGTAGAAGCGGACGAGGGCGGCGGCAAGACGATCAGCGCGGCCCTCGCGCTCCCCTGAACCACGTGCCGGGCCATGCCCCTCCACTCGCTGCGGGACGGGAAAACGGGCTGCGACGAGCCGCAAGAACTCGATTCCGTTTTGCATATAACTGACTGTCAGGGGCACTCGTGCGCGGCAGTTCACCATCGGATGGATCAGGTTAAAGGTGGAACATATGCGTACCGTGGCGCGCGGCAGACAGATGGAAGCGTCCCAGGACACCGGGGAAGACAGGATCACGCGGGCGTACGCGGATCCGGCCTCGGTCCGCCCGCACGATGCCCGTGAGATAGGACGGCACTTCTTCGACCGTCTGACCGGGCTGGAAGAGGGCACGCACGAATACAGCTACGTGCGCAACTGCCTGATCGAGATGAACCTTTCCCTGGTCCACTATGTGGCCTCCCGCTTCAAGCACCGGGGACCACAGGAGATGGACGACATCGTCCAGGTGGGCACGATCGGCCTGATCAAGGCGATCGACCGGTTCGAGCTGACCCGCGAGGTCGAGTTCACCTCCTTCGCGGTGCCGTACATCACCGGTGAGATCAAGCGGTTCTTCCGCGACACCACCTGGGCGGTGCACGTGCCGCGCCGCCTCCAGGAGGCGCGCCTGCATCTGGCCACGGCCACGGAGGAACTCCGCACCCGCCTGGGCCGCATCCCGACGACGGTCGAGCTCGCGGAACTGATGCAGCTGACGCCGTCCGAGGTCGCCGAGGCGCAGAAGGCCTCGAACGGCTACGCCAGCGTCTCGCTGGATGCCGCCATCTCCGGCAGCAGCGACGAGTCGGACACCATGCTCGCGGACTTCATCGGCGTCGACGAGGACCGCTTCGAGCTCGTGGACAACTTCCACTCCCTCGCGCCCCTCATCGCCGACCTCGACGAGCGCGACCGTCGACTCATCCATATGCGCTTCGTCGAGGAGCGCACCCAGAGCGACATCGCCGCCGAGCTCGGCGTCTCGCAAATGCACGTCTCCCGCCTGATCAGCAAGATCATCCGCACGTTGCGCGCCGGCCTGGCCGACGCCCACTAGCCGCCCCGACACCGACCGACGACACAGGCCCCGTGCCCCGCGGAAATGCGGGGCGCGGGGCCTGTTCCTGCTGAGGAGCCTGACGGCCTAACGCCCCCTGAAGGGCGGGCTGCCAGTTGATCACCGAAGGCCCACGGGTGACGAATGCCTCTTCGGCCACTTTCTCACTGGGTCCGCGAATCCGCTCCCGGCGCTCTGAAGTCCTGCCGAGCGGCCGATCGCGGGCGGCTACCGACCGCGTTCAGTGCTGAATAGCGGCCCCAGTCTGCGTCGTTAGCGTTTAAACCGCTGAGGGAATCGGCATAGCCAGAAGGTTCCTTCACGCCGTACACCCCTTCGCGTCCTGCGTGCGCGTCGGCCAGAAGTCGTCATCTTCGTCCTTATAGAAGCCTTTCGACTCATTCCTCCCGTGTTTTTGCTGCCATCGGAGAGCTAGGGCAACTCGCCCTATCTGCAAGGGGAGTTGATCAAGATGTTAAACCTCGCGCCAGGTCCCCTCTTCGCCTGGTTTCTGCAGTCGGTGAGGTAAATACCATGCGGTCACTGGGATTTGGTTGTCTCGCTCCTTGGGTAACCCCCAGGCCCAGCTGAGAGTGACGGAACACCGGGTGCGGTCCGGAATTCCAGCATGTCCCGTCATTAAACGAACCGCGCGGTTAGCCTCACCTTCCGGCGCCTAGCGTTCCCCGACTTCGACGCGGGAAATGACCATCAATCCCCCTTCCCCGACGGCGAAGAAGTCGACGTCCTCCCATGGCATCGAAACCAGGTCCGGTCCGGGGCCGGGATCGCTGACTCCGCCCACCCAGGCGTTGGTGACTCGGTCGCCTCGAGAGGCGAGACATCGACGACGGCGAAGTCGAGTTCGTGCTTGAGCGCTAAGGCGGCACCGCATAGGTCGGAACGAACCCGTGAGGCACCACGTGTGCCTTGCGCGGCCAGCGTGGCGCCGCGACCTTCAGTCGCAGCTCGCTACGGAAGCCGATGTCGGAGTACTGGAGCCCGATGCGCTGCATCGGAGCCCGCTGGCGAGGCCGGGCGTGGCAGGGATCGGCGATTTTGGCACTCCGGTTGCCTTCTTCTGCTCACACCGCGGGCATGGCGCGCTACGCACGAGCATTTAACTATCTCAAAATTAAAGGTGATCAATAGCACTAGAGTGATTTAGGCCATATGTCCCTTCTGGGATGATCTTGCTCATTCCGTTACCTCTGGGGCGGGATAACTTCCCCTGCGAACAACGCCATTCCTGACCAGATTGGGCTAATCCACACATGCACCACCCGCAGTCCGTGCGTACGCCGCGCGGTCGCATACCGAGCCGAAGACGCCTCCGTGCCGTTACGGTCAGTGCGGTTTCCGCGCTCACTGCGCTGGCCCTTGTCGGCTCGGCCGCCCCCGCTCTTGCTCAAAGCGGGGCACACTCCTCAACGTCTGCGACGCAGGCGACGACCGATGGGAGGGGCGCCGTCACTGAGGCGAACACCCCCGAGGCCGCTATCGCCGCTGCACAGGCGGGACGCCGCAAGGTAGAGGTGTTGGAACGCCGCACCGAGACGGCCACGACGTGGGCGAATCCGGACGGAACGCTGACGACGACGCTCAGCGCGGGTCCTGTCCGTATGGTGCGAGACGGCAAATGGGTCGATGTAGACGCCACCCTGGCCCACCAGCCCGATGGCAGCATCGCCGCGAAAGCGCACCCACAGGATCTGCGACTGGCCGGCGCGGGCGGCGCCAAGGCGCGCTCCATCACCGAGGCCGCGGCAGCCCCCGACTCCAAGGGTCGTGACCTGATCTCCCTCGGCATCGGGAATCAGCGTATGGCCGTCCAGTGGAAGGGGGGCCTGCCCAAGCCAGTCATCAAGGAACACCAGGCCGTCTACCCGCAAGCTGTACCGGGCGCCGACCTCGTGGTCGACGCAACCCGGACGGGCTTCGAGCAGTTCCTGGTCCTCAAGGAGCGGCCGAAGGATGACAAGGCCCCATGGACGGTTCCGCTGTCCCTGCCCGGGATCGACGCGAAGCAACACCAGGACGGCTCGGTCTCCTTCACAGACAAAAAGACCGGCGACGAAGTCGCCAGCATGCCCGCTCCCGTCATGTGGGACGCCCAGGTCGACAAGCGTTCCGGTGAACGCTCGAACTCCACTCCGGTCGATATGAAGCTGTCCCAGGACGGCGACACGGTAGAGCTGACTCTGACTCCCGACAGCCGCTTCCTGGCCGACCCCGATACCCAGTACCCGGTGACCATCGACCCTGCCACTGACGGCCTCAGCACGCTGTTCGACACGTTCGTCCAGCAGGGCGACACCACCGACCAGTCCGCGTCGACCGACCTCAAGCTCGGCTGGCCCGGGGACTGGGCGGACGTGGCGAAGAAGCAGAAGCGTGTCGCCCGCTCGTACATGACCTGGGACACCTCGATCTTTGCTGATGCCCTGGTCGACAAGGCAGAGCTGTCGCTGTACAACTACCACTCCTGGTCGTGCGAGGAACGCGGTTGGGAGGTGTGGGCAGCCGGTGCCGCCGACACCAAGACCCGCTGGACCAGTCAGCCGGCACTCACGGAGAAGGCCGCCGCCTCCACGCAGACGCGCGGCAAGTGCAAGGACGCGGGTTGGGTGAGTGCAGACATCACAGGACTCGCCAAGACGTGGTCCAGCTCCAACGCCGAAGAGGGGCACATCGCTCTCAAGGCGCTCGATGAGGCCGACACGTTCGGGTGGAAGAGGTTCTACTCCTCGGAGTCGACCGCGGACCAGATCCCGCAGCTCACGGTCGACTACAACTACCGGCCCCGGAACGGCGCCAACCTGCAGGCGGGACCTCCGTACGTCGCCGAGGGCGGCATCTACAAGGTCAACACCCTGACGCCCACCCTGCGATTCACTCCGCAGGACGCCAACGAAGACGACATGGTCCGGGGTACGTACCAGATCATGGACAAGGCGACCGGCAAGGTCGTCGCCACGGTGATCGCCGACCCCGTGGCCACCGGGGAGACGTCCCAGGTTGTTGTTCCGGAAGGCAAGCTGGGCAACGGCAAGACCTACACCTTCCGCACCACGACGGACGACGGTACACACTGGAGTGCCGGGTGGTCCGATCCCGTGACGTTCACCGTGGACACCAAGTGGAAGCTCACTGCGGAGCTCAAGACCCTCAGCGCGGTCAATTCGGCACTCGATGCCGCAGACGTCACCGCCGCGACCACCAGTGACAGCACGTACGCGGCCATCGCGACCAGCGAAGGAAACACCGTCAGCCTCCCCCGGGGCGCCGATGACGCGATTTCCGTAAAGTCGACCGACCGCGGCGACCTGGGTGTCACCCTGCCCACCCCGCAGCCGCGCGGCGTCAGCGTGAACGGCAACGTGGTATACCACGCCCCCGATGGCCCGGTTGACACCGTCGCCCAGCCCACCGTCGAGGGCGGCGCCAGCATCTTCCAGGTCGTCAAGAACACCAAGGCTCCCCGCGAGTACAGCACCAGCATGAGACTGCCCGCCGGGGCTTCGCTGAGCACCCTGGACAACAATCGCATCCTGATCTCGTCGGGCACCGGTGATGACACCGTGACGCACGGCATCATTGACGCGCCCTGGGCGACAGATGCCAACGGAACGGCTGTGCCCACCTCCTACCGGATCGAGGGCACCAAGCTCGTCCAGAAGGTCGACTTCGATAGCGGGACTGCATTCCCCGTTGTCGCCGATCCCAGGATCAGCTTCGGTTGGGGCGTGTACCTGGCGGCCCGAGGCATGGAATGGAAGGCGTGGTCCAGCGCGATCGTCACTGCCGGATACGCTGGCATGCTGTACACCTGCACGGCTGCGAAGCTTCCGGCGAAGATCGCGGGCGTCACCAAGATGGTGTGCGGCGCGGCGTCCCTCAACGGCCTCAAGAATCTCTTGAAGATCCTCAAGCAGATCAAAAAGAAGAAGCTTGACGCGAAGGGCTGCTACCAGTCCAAAATTCTTCCCAGCAACGGGAAACTGACCAAGGTGAGCAAGAAGAAGTGCTAGCAGGCCCCAGTAACAACAGATCGCCCGTCATCCTGCGCACGCCCTGGTGGCTCAACCTGCTTGCGCTGGCTGTCGCCGTCATACCCTGCCTGATCCTCGACCTCCCGTGGTACATCGCTGCCATTTCGGCATTCATTATCGGGACCATCGCAGATCGGAGCTGGGCGGCCGCCGAACGCCGAAAGAGCCAGAACAAATAGGCCGAACCGGCCTGGAACAGTTCGCTGAGCCGTCTCCATGCACCATGGCGGAGTCCCCGAGATCACAGTCCGGGGGCTCCGCCGAGCTGCGTCCAGATGTTGCGTCCAGTTATGTGGAGACCGCTGGGTGCTCCGCACGCTGCGGCAGTATGCCGTGCCGCAGTGGAACGGCGGGCCAAAGGCTCTCCGTGGGGAGTGGGCGCGGGCCGCAGTCGGCCATCTGGTCGACCACGGTGAGCCCGGTGGCCCGCTGATACGTAGACAGGGCGTGCTGCCGCCCATCCGCCGTTCAGCTCAATTCGCGGCGAGCAGCCGCCCGCTCGTAGATGGGGCAGGACGTCCGGGCTGCCTGGGAGGCGCCCCCTCATCGGGCAGCTGGGCTGAGGCGGGCGTGGTGGCGAGCCGGGCGAGGCGATAAGCGCTGAACGTGTCCGTGGTCGTCGTTCAGCTGGATGTTCCGGATTGCGCGATGGCGTGGACTTCCCGCCGGCGGTCGAGCGCGGTCGACCACGGGAGGCGCTTCCGTAGCTCGTGAACGGGATGGCGTGGCAGGGGCAGGGCACGGGCCTCAACAGGGTGGCTTGCACACTCACGCAACGGGTTCCGTCCAGGCCCGAGCAGCTACGTGACCGACCGGAGATGCCCGAGCCGTATCTGACCACGGAGCCCCCGCCTTCGATTCATCAGGTCGGGAGTTCGGCCACCCGCAGTTACGGCCGCCACGCCCCCGGCACGGGTGCATTCCCGCCGTCCGTAGTTTCACGAGCGGTCAAACGTGGGCCTCATGTTCCGCCGGCCCCCGAACTGTGCCGTTCGGGCTGACGAGACCGTGCGTGAATAGCCGCACCCGATGTGCCACATGATCGAGGTCCGGCTTGTTCGTCGCCGATCGGTTCGGGACCCGTATCAAGAACCGGGCGCACAGGACGCTGGGATTCCGTTCGCATGCGCGGCCTGATCCCGTTGTGCGCGGCTTCCTCCTTCCGCGACCCCAGTGGTACCGATTGCGCCCCCCTACCTGCTGGAACCATGACCATCATGGAGCCACTGACCGCCTTCGAACCGCCGTTCCTGTATGCCGTGTTGAGGGATCTCGTGCAACCCGCGAGCGGCATGTGCGCCGGATCCGTGAGGGGAAACGTGTGCGGCCCCTCCGAGGAAATCGGACAGCTGGGGGAGCGGGGGCCGGATCATGTCGGGGCGTACGTCCACCCCAGGGCGCGAGCTGAGGACCGTCTCCCCGCCCTCGAATTCCACGGCTCGATGGTCCCGATACGCGATAAGTCTCATCGGCCGTAACTCTCCGAATTCTCTGGCCAGTGCCCCCAGCTATGCGCGCGCGTAATCGTCAGACCACAGCCCTTCACGGCCGGCTCCCGCCCGCCGTGAACGAGAACGTGAACACGAACAGATCGGAACGCTGCCATGTCCAGCGAGCAGTACGACCAGAGCGCAGCCGTCTACGACGACAGCCTGAACGTTCTCACCTATGCACAGCACGCGGAGGACCCCACCTACCGGTCAGTGATCGGTGACGTCACCGGCCTGGACGTGCTCGACCTGGGGGCCGGCACCGGCATCTGGACGCGCCGCCTCAAGCAGGCCGGCGCAGGCCGGGTCGAGGGGCTGGAGATCTCTCCGGCCATGGTCGCCGCCGCCCGCGACAAGGAGGCGTCCGAGCCGCTGGGCATCACCTACCACGTCGCAGACGCCGCCAGCGGCGGACGGGCTGAATGGGCCGGCCAGTTCGACGTCGTGACGGGCATCAACGTGCTCCACTACAGCTCCAGCCGCGACGAGCTGGCGGGTATGTGCACCACGGCTGCCCGCGCGCTGAAACCCGGCGGGCGTCTGGTGGCCACCTGCGCGAACTGGTCCATGGACCCGGATCCCGCGTACTACGAGCCCTACGGGATCCGCGTCGAGGTGCCGCACCCGCGGAGCGAGGGGGCCGCGGTACCGATCAGGACCGAGCTGGGCGGTCGGCCGCTGGAGCTGGAATGCTTCCTGTGGAAGCCGACCACGTATGAAAGCGAGCTGCGCTCGGCGGGCTTCTCCACGGTCCGCTGGCACCCCTGGCAGATCACCCCTGAAGGCATCGCGAAGTACGGCCACGACTACTGGACTCCCTTCACCGAACTGCCGCTGATGCTCCTGCTGGAGGCCACGTTCCGATGAAAGCCGTGGCCTACGACGAACGCAGCGCAGACCTTCTCGAACACAGCGACCACCTCGTCATCGGAGTGTCGCCCACCGCCGCCTTCAGCGAGGATGCGATCTCCGGCATGCTCGCGTGGGGCGCGCAGAACTTCGACCAGATCGCCGTCCTGACCGTCAGCGCGCACCAAGGCATCTACACCTACCTCGGCCGCGGATACTCCCTGTGCCAGGCCCGCCGTAAAGCCAGGGCCGACGAACGCAATATCCGCAATCGCATCCACACCGCACAGCGGAACACCGGCATCGAGGCCGAGGTATGGGACTGCACCTGCCCCGCCGATCCCGCCGCCTACCGGAATCTACGCCTGGGGGTGCACGCGGCCCACGCCCAGAACGAGGACTTCAACAAGGCCGTGAACCACAGCGTGACGCAGGTGCTCAAGAACGGCATGCCCCCGGAATGGCAGCCCACGCAGGGGCAGCTCGCCACCGGTCGTGAGTACCTCAACTTCGAACTGCCGTATTTCCTCGACACGCCGGCCGTCCAGCGTGTGCCCGCATCGGTCTTCACCTACATCCAGGCGCCGGACTTCTACCGTCACCTCGACCCCCAACCCGACTCGACCCTCCGGATGGGCACCACCCAGGGATTCGCCACCTGGATGTGAGGCGCCTCCCTTTCCGCCTTTCGACACCGGGCTCCGCCTCCCGGCACCGTTTCCGCTTGCCCTCGCCGGAGCTGCGGACACGGCTCCCTGCGCACCGTCGGGCTCGGAGAGCCGGAGAGCCGCTGTCACGCCTCCGCGGTGTCCATGAGGACGTCGCAGGTGTTCTGGAACTCCTCCATCAGCCGTGTCGCCTCGACCACCAGGACTCCGTAGGGCCGTGCGGCGTCCGACAGGGGGAGTTCGTTGTCCTGGGCCGCGGTCAGGACCTTCTGCAGTGCTTCCTGCGAGGCGTTCGCCAACTCGCACATCTGCTGGGCCTGCTCGGCCAGGGTGTCGCTGTCCAGTTCGGCGATGACGTGCGCGATGTCGCGCAGGCTGGCGGCGAAGTCCGCGTAGGCCGTCAGGGCCGGGCCGTAGGTGTAGGTGTTCTCGGTCTCGCGCCACTGGCCGAGGCTCCGTGTGAGGGAGCCCAGCTGGTACACGGCGCGTTCCAGGGCGCTGACGGTCTGGCGGTAGCGGCTGAAGGTGAGGTGGCTGCGGTGGGCCGGGAGCAGGCGCCGGGGGTTGAAGGGCAGGCTGTTCTCCGCCGTGTCGAGGCCGGCGCGGGCCTGGCCGACCGCGCGCTGGGCGCTCTCCGCGGCCACGCGCCACTGCTCGGCGCGCTGGGCGTCCACATCGCCCGTGCACAGGCCGTCGGCCATGTCGTCCAGCAGGGATTCCAGGGCGCTGGCCAGGGAGTGCAGTCCGTGTTCGGCGCTTCGGTAACGCAGCGGGGGCGCGACGCACAGATTGACGGCCAGGCCGATGGAGCACCCGATGACGACGAGGAGGATGATCTGGCCGAGCTGGGTGGCCTTGTCGCCGGTCGTGGTGGCCGTGGCGTAGGTGGAGAACGCGAAGAACGCGGCGGTGGGCACCTGGGAGCGCTGTTCTCCCAGCGCCGGCCACTGCCCGATGCACAGGGCTACGACCGCCACCAGGACGAAGGCGAAGAGGTCGGGCCCCGCCAGGAAACCGATCGCCGCCTGGACGGCGACGCCGACCGAGACGGCGGCCGCGTAGCGCAGGGCCTGCCACACGGACTTGTAGATCGTGACGTTCATGATCAGGACGGCGGAGAACGGCGCGAACGCCGGGGACGTGGCGTTCAGGAGGCTGTGGGAGACCCACCACGCCAGCGTCGCCGCCAGCGCGCTCTTGCCCACCAGCAAGGCCTTGTGACGTTCATGTCCGGGCGCGTCGTACGCCCGCCTCAGCCATGCCCAGCCGTTCTCCACGCGCCCGATCACTTCTGTACTGCCCTTCTACGTCCCGTACGTCCCGCACTGCCGTCTTCGGAGTAACCGGGGATCAGCTAAACATGCCGAATATGAAGATTTATCCACAAATCGGCAGGGCGCGTGCGATGGGGGAGCGTGCTGTCGTCCTCCGGTTGACGGTGGGCCGTTCGCACCTCCCCCTCCACCACGAGGGGGCGCCGCCCTCGTACCGGGCCCGCCCAGGAGGTGAGCATGATCCTCTTGCGAGCCGGAGGGGGCGAGGGCTGTCCTGCTCCACGAGTGCCGGCCCCCTTACGAGTCCGCCCGTCCCGGCTGCCCGTGGACCGATGACCAAAACGCGGGGCGTTCCTGCCCCTCTGCCTTACGCGGCCCGGGTGCTGCGCGCGGGCCCGTCCGGTCCGCCGAAGCTCCGCGGGCTCACACGGAGCCGCGGGTCACAGCAGTGCCGGCAGAGGCCGGGGCGGGCCTGCGGTGGTGCGTCGGGGCGCCTGCGCGGGGCGAGTCGGCCCCTGCGCGGAGGCAGTACGGACGCAGTACGGCAGGGCAGGCCGGTTGCCAGGAGGGCGCCTTGTGCGCGATGGTTGCCTGAAGGCAACATTTTCTCTGAGTTGATGAGGTGAGGGATTCGCACAGCGGATCCCGACTATTTGGTCTCCACCCATGCGCAAGCTGTCGCCAGCGCGGAGCCGGACTTCCCGTGGGGCCAGGCCCCGTACCCCGTACTTGTCACTGATGCCCGCGGAACGCTGATCCAGCGTAATGACGCCGCCGCCGCGCTGCTGCCGCACGCCCAGATCGGGGCGCGCCTCGCGGACGCGGCCCCGCCCTGGCTGAGCGCCGCTCGCGAAGCCCTGCCACGCCCTCGTACTCCGGACGACGGCCCGGTGGCCGGGGCGGCCCGATCCGGTGTGATCGACGGACGCTGTTTCGAGGCGCACCCCAGCGTGCGCGACGACGGCTCGGTGGCGTGGTGGCTGGTGGACGACACCGACCGGCACCTCGCCCGGGAGGCGCTGGACATCGAGCGGGAGCGCACCGCGTTCCTGGCCCGGGCTTCCAGCGCGCTGCTCTCCTCGCTGAACCTGGGGCGTTGCATGGACGTGACCGCGCAGTTGGCTGCGGAGAACCTTGCCGATGCGGCACTGGCGATCGCGCCGACCCGCGGCCGCTGGCTTCCGACGGTGACGTGCGTGCGCGGCGGCAGCCCCGTGGTCGCCAGTGAAGCGGCGGATCCGGACGACGTGCCGGGCCTGGGCGAGGCGTTGCGCGGTTTCCCGCCGGTGCCCTCCCAGTGGATCGATCCCGCTTCGGCGCCCGAGTGGATGGTGCCCGAGGGATTCGGCCCGGTCGGATCGATAGTGATCACTCCGCTGCCCGGGCACGGGGTTCCGGCCGGTGCGCTGATCCTGCTCCGCAAGCAGACCAGCGTCGGCTTCACCAGCGAGGAGGAGGTCTTCGCCCGGCTGTTCGCGGCCCGGTCGGGAGCGGCGATGTCGGCCGCCCGGCTGTACGCGGAGCAGACCGCGATCACCGAGATCCTCATGAGGGAGCTGCTGCCGCCGTCCCTGCACCAGATCTCCGGCGTGGACTTCGCGGGCGGCTACCGCCCCTCGGACGACCACGAGCGGATCGGCGGGGACTTCTACGACGTGTACCCGGCGGCCGTCGAAGGTGAGGCGTCCCTGGTCACGCTGGGGGACGTGTGCGGCAAGGGCCTGGAGGCCGCCGTCCTGACCGGCAAGATCCGCAACACCCTGCACGCGCTGCTGCCGCTGGCCGACGACCACGAGCGGATGCTCGGCCTGCTCAACACCGCGCTGCTGAACTCCCATCACACCCGCTTCGCCACCCTGGTCCTGGCCTCCGCCGTGCGCAACGGCAACCAGGTGGAACTGAACCTGACCAGTGCCGGCCACCCGGACCCGCTGATCGTGCGCGCCGACGGCAGCGTCGAAGCGGCCAAGACCCGCGGAACCCTGGTCGGCGCCATGCCCGAGGCTCCCGCACGCACCGTGAACGTCACCCTCGCGCCCGGCGAGTCCTGCATCCTGTACACCGACGGGATCACCGAGGCCTGTGGCGGCCCGATGGGCGACGCCCAATTCGGCGAGGACCGCCTGATGCGGGCCCTGGCCGGGTGCGTGGGGATGCCCTCGGAGGGCATCGTGGAGCACATCCAGATGCTGGTCGCCCAGTGGCTCGGCCCGCGTCGGCACGACGACATGGCCGTGGTGGCGATCTCCGCACCGCGCACCCGTCACCTCAGCGCCGTCGACGGCCACACCCGTGGGCGGTACACGGCGTGAGCTGCAGCATCACCCGCCCGCAGTCCCGCACCGCGGACTGCGGGCCTGCGCCCCTCACCACCGACCAGCACACGGCAGCCGGGAACCCCGCATGACCTCACCGCCCCCCGACCTGCGTCTGAGCCTGGTCGACGGCACGGACAGACTCCGCATAGAGATGGTCGGTGATCTCGACCACGACAACGCCGAGCACCTTCTGGACCAGGTCACCGAACAGCTCGGCGGGCGGCCGCTCTTGAAAGACCTGCACCTGCACTGCGCGGGCTTGCGCAGCATCGACTCCTTGGGCCTGTCCGTCCTGCTCATGATCGGACGGCGTACCGCTGCCGCGGGCATCCGCCTGCACCTGGAGGACCGGCTCCCGCAGCTGAACCGGCTGCTCGATGTCACCGGTACCCTGGATTACTTCACGGCGTCATCCCCCACCATCGCCACACCCTCCCCGCTGGATGAGGAGAGCGTGGCTGCGGCTCGCCCCACCGGGCCGGAGCACACCTGAGCCACTCCCGGCCGACCACCGGGCGAAGCCACACCGACGGGAAGCCTCCATGCCCGCACCAGACGCCGATGCCTCCGTGACCTGTGTCCAGGCCACCGAGAGTGCCAGCAACATCGCCGAACTCCTGGACGTCATGTGGGAAAACGCGCGGGACGCCACCGCGCACGCCACCGCGCCGGCCTCCACCTCCCAGCTGCGGCTGATGTACGTCGTGGACCGCCAGGACGGCATCCGCATGCGGACGGTGGGCACCGTCCTGGCCTCCTCGCCCCCGAACGTGACGCGCATGTGCGACCGCCTTCAGGCCATCGGCTTCCTGGAACGCGTCCCTTGCCCCGAGAGCGGGCGCGAAGTCGGCCTGCGGCTCACACCCACAGGTAAGCAGCATCTCCAGCAGATACGAGAGCAACGCAAGACCATGCTCCACCAAGCCATCAGCGCCATGCCCGCGCCCGAACGCCACGCACTGGCCAAGGGGCTGGCCGGTCTGCACACGCAGCTCACCATCGCCCGCGACGAGCAACCCCGAAGATCCGCCGTTCCCGCGGCCTGATCACCGGCTACGCGGGGCCGAGACTCCCTCGCGCTTGAACTGCCCCTCGCTCACGGCGCCCGGCGCGCGCAGACTGCCTCCTGCCTCTGGACGCAAAAAGTTCCGCGGCTGCCATATAGGCGGCCGCGGAACTCGTTGTGGCACGTGCCGGGACTATTCGGCTGTCGTGAGGCCGGTGCGGAGCTTGTCGAGCATCTTGCTGATCAGGCGGGAGACGTGCATCTGGGAGCAGCCGAGTTCGGCGGCGATGTCGCTCTGGGTGCG
>NZ_JBIARE010000025.1:0-31079 GCF_042889645.1 Streptomyces sp. NPDC002564
TACTGCAGGGGGGACCCTGTGGGAGAGTAGGACGCCGCCGAACTCCTTTTAGTCGGGAAACCCCCGCACCTTATGGTGCGGGGGTTTTCTGCGTTATAGGGGCTCTTCGCTTTCCGGCGGGGTCATTTCTCCGCTTTTTAGAGGCGGCCGGCAGCCTTCAGGGAAAGGTAGGCGTCCGCCAGTGCGGGGGCCAGGTCATGCGGGGTGGCGTCCACGACGGTGACCCCGCGGCGTCGGAGTTGCTCCGCCGTGCGGTGGCGTTCCGACTGGGCCTGGGCGGCGGCCGCCGCGTCGTAGACCGCCTCCGTTGTTCCGCGGGAGGCCGCCATCTCCTCTATGTGCGGATCGGCGACCGACGCGACCAAGACCTTGTGGCGCCGGGTGAGGCGGGAAAGTACAGGAAGCAGGCCCTCTTCGACGGGGGCCGTGTCGAGGCTCGTGAGCAGGACGATCAGGGAGCTGCGCGGGGCGGTGCGAAGAGCGGTCGAGGTCAGGGCGCGGGCGTCCGTCTCGACGAGCTCGGGTTCCAGGGTGGCCAGGGCGTTGACCAGGGAGGGGAGGACGTCCCCTGCTGAGCGGCCCTGGACCAGGGCGCGTACGCGACGGTCGTAGGCGAGCAGGTCCACGCGGTCGCCGGCGCGGGACGCCAGGGCGGCGAGGAGCAGGGCCGCGTCCATCGAGGCGTCCAGGCGCGGGGCGTCGCCCACGCGACCCGCCGAAGTACGGCCGGTGTCGAGGACCAGCAGGAGGTGGCGGTCGCGTTCGGGGCGCCAGGTGCGGACGGCTACGCGGGACTGGCGGGCGGTGGCACGCCAGTCGATCGAGCGCGTGTCGTCCCCGGGAACGTAGTCGCGGAGACTGTCGAACTCCGTGCCCTGCCCGCGCGTCAGGACGCTGGTGCGGCCGTCCAGTTCACGCAGGCGGGCCAGTTTGGAGGGGAGATGCTTTCGGCTGGCGAAGGGCGGCAGGACGCGCAGGGTCCAGGGGACCTTGTGGCTGCCCTGTCGGGTGAACAGGCCCAGCGGCCCGTACGAACGGATGGTCACGCGGTCGGCCTGGTGGTCGCCGCGGCGGGTGGGGTGCAGGCGTGCGGTGAAGCGGCGGCGTTCGCCCGAGGGGATCGTCAGGCGGTGACGGGACGCGGTGACCTCGGTGCCTGGCTGCCAACTGCTCGGGGGCCAGGCGTCGCGCAGTTCGGCGCGCAGGGTGCGGCCGGAGGGGTTGGTGACGGTGAGGCCGACGTCGGCGCTCTCGCCCAGGCGAACGGAGGTGTCGCCCGCGCGGGTCAGACCGAGGCGGCGTACCGGCGCGGCCAGCGCGACATCGCAGGCGCAGGCCAGCGCCAGGGGGGCGTTGACGGCGAGGATGCCCGTCCAGCTCGGGTCCCACAGGCCGACGGGGAGGGTGCCCAGAGCCGCCAGGAGGGCGGCGCGTCCGGTCAGGGCCATCAGCGGGGGACCGGGACGTGGGCGAGGATCGCGTTGATGACGGAGTCGGCGGTCACGCCCTCCATCTCGGCTTCCGGGCGGAGCTGGACGCGGTGGCGGAGGGTGGGCAGTGCCAGGGCTTTGACGTCGTCGGGGATGACGTAGTCGCGGCCCGTCAGCCAGGCCCAGGCGCGTGCCGTGGAGAGCAGGGCCGTGGCGCCTCGGGGGGAGACGCCGAGGGTGAGCGAAGGGGATTCGCGGGTGGCGCGGCACACGTCCACGACGTACGCGGTGATCTCGGGGGAGACGGAGGTCTTGGCGACGGCGGCCCGGGCGGCTTCCAGGTCGGCGGCGCCCGCGACGGGACGGACGCCGGCGGCGCGCAGGTCGCGCGGGTTGAAGCCTTCCGCATGCCGGGTCAGGACGTCGATCTCGTCCTGGCGGGAGGGGAGAGGGACCGTCAGTTTGAGCAGGAAGCGGTCCAGTTGGGCTTCGGGGAGGGGGTAGGTGCCCTCGTACTCGACCGGGTTCTGGGTGGCGGCGACCAGGAAGGGCTCGGGGAGCGGGCGCGGGGTGCCGTCGACCGTGACCTGGCGTTCCTCCATCGCTTCGAGGAGGGAGGACTGGGTCTTGGGCGGGGTGCGGTTGATCTCGTCGGCCAGCAGGAGGTTGGTGAAGACCGGGCCGGGCTGGAAGGAGAACTCGGTGGTGCGCGCGTCGTAGACGAGGGAGCCGGTGATGTCGCTCGGCATCAGGTCGGGGGTGAACTGGACGCGCTTGGTGTCCAGTTCGAGGCTCGCGGCGAGTGCGCGCACGAGCAACGTTTTGGCCACCCCGGGGACTCCTTCTAGTAGGACATGGCCGCGGCACAGCAGTGCGACGACGAGTCCGGTGACGGCGGGGTCCTGGCCGACCACGGCCTTGGAGATCTCGGCGCGCAGGGCTTCGAGGGAAGCGCGTGAGCTGCGGGGATCTCCGGTGGGCCCGGTGTCAGTGGTCGGGTCCATCATGAGTGGCGTACCTCTCTTTCGAGGGCGTCGAGTTGGTCGGCGAGGGTGATGAGCGCGGTGTCGTTGCCGGGAGGCGGCCCGAAGAGGAGGGGGTGCAGGTCCATGCCGGGGGTGCGGAGCCGGGTGGTCAGTGCGGGGAGCAGGGACTCGGGCGCGTGCGCTTGGGCGGGGGGTACGCCGACGAGAGGGGCGAGGCGGGTGCGGGTGGCGGTGCGCAGGGCCGCGGCTGCCCGGTCGCGGGCGTTCGCCTTGCGGTAGAGGCGGGCGCGGCCTTCGACGGTCTCGGAGGCGCGGATGGCCACGGGCAGGCGTTCGGCGACGAGGGGGCCGAGGCGGCGTGCGCGCCACAGGGCGGCCAGTACGGCGGCGATGGCGAGTTGGAGGGTGCCCCAGCGCCAGCCGGCGGGGATCAGGTCGAAGAAGCCGCGGCGCTCGGAGTCGTCCGCCGCCTGGTCGTCGGCGAGCGAGGGGAGGTACCAGACGAGGTGGGGGCGGGAGCCGAGGAGTTGCAGGGCCAGGGAGGCGTTGCCCTGCTGGTCGACGCGGTCGTTGTAGAGGATGTCGGGGGCGCCGAGGACGACGGTGTCGCCCTTGCCACGGGGGGTGGGGAGTTGCAGGAGACCGGGAAGGCCGTCGCTGAGGTAGCAGGCCTCGGCGTCGGGGGCGAGGGTGTCGTAGCGGATGCCGCCCATGTCGGCCGTGCCGGCGCGGCGGGCCGCCGGGAGGGAGCAGTCGGGGGAGAGCGTGGAGTCGACGCTGGTCGTGGCGTCCGCGGTGACTCCGGGGGCGAGGTCGCCGATCGACGTGGTGCCGGGGGTGACGAGGACGGTGCGGCCGTCGGACGCCTCGGTGGTCTCGTGGAGCCGGGTGCGCTGGCGGCCGGTGAGGACGTCGGGGTTGGCGACGAGCAGGGTCGTGTCGGCGGCCACCGCGGAGCGGGCTTCTTCGAGGCTGGTGACCACGCGGGTGGACACGCCTCGGTCGGCGAGGAGTTCGGCGACGGCCCGGCTGCCGTGGGTGTCGGCGGAGCGCGGGTCGAGGCGGCCGTGCTGGGCGCCGGAGCGGACGGCGGCGATGGCGACGGCGGTCGCCACGAGGATGACCAGGGCGAGGGCGATGCCTCGCGAGCGGGTCCACAGCTGGCGGGGAGTGGCCGAGGTCGACGTCGTCGGGGCGGGCGGCTGTGGGGCGTCGGGCCGGTCGGTGGTGGGCGTGGTGCCGGGGGCGGGCCGGGGCGGCTCGGCGGGCGGGGTGGTGCCGGTCATCCGGCGGCCCCGTGGGAGTGGCTGCTCGGTGTGGTGTGGGCGGTGTTCGTCAGGACCGGCCTGGTGTGTTCCAGATCGCGGTCGAGGTCGGCGAGCCGGAGGTATGCGGCCTGGTCGGCGGTGCGGCCGCCGTACGTGACGTCGTCGAACGCTTGGGCCGCCGAGCGGAGTCGGTCGGTGTGGGCGGGCAGGGTGCGGCCCGCTTCCGCGGCGGCTTCGTCGGCGGTGCGGCCCGGGCGGGGGTCGAGGAGGGCGCGTTCCTCCAGTGCGCGGACGAGGGCGCGCATCCGCTCCTGCACGGCCTGGTTCCAGTGGGCCTGGGCGGCGTGGGCCTCGGCGGCGGCGCGGTGCTCCGCCGCGCTGCGGGGGCGGTCGTCGAAGAGGGCGGGGGCGGAGGTGGCGGCGCGGCGCGGCGTGCCCAGGCGCCACCACAGGGCGCCGGCGAGCAGGACGACCGCCAGGACGATGACCAGGAGTCCGAACCCGCCGCCCGGGGTGGCCCCCGAGGCGGCGGAGAACAGGTCGTCGACCCAGCCCCAGAAACGGTTCAGGGCCCGCTGGAAGAGGCCCGGATCGCCCTCGTGGTACATCGGCTTGGACAGTTCGCGCTCGGCGGCCTCCCGCGCGGGGTCGCGCGGGATCGTCACCGGTGGGTCGTCGCCGGTGCGCGGCAGGAGTGGTGCCGCCGTGAGCGTGCCGAGTACTGCCCCCGCCGCGGTCACCGCATCAGCTCCCCGGGGTGCCGGGCGTGGTGGTGGCGTGGCCGGGGACGCCGGCGGCGCGGGCGAGTTCGAGGTCGAGGGCCTCGCGGCGGATGCGCTGGTCGATGTAGAGGAGCACGGTGACGCCTGCCGTGATCGGGAACGTCAGCGTGGAGCCGATGATCGAGCCGACACCGCTGATGATCAGGAACGTCCAGCCCAGCTCGCCGGTGTTGTTCAGGAAGCCGCTGACGCCGTCGCCGCTGACCGCGCCCGCGATGAACGAGAAGGGGATGACGATGATCGACGCCACCACGTTCGCGATGATCGCGGCGAGCAGCTGGATGCCGAAGACCCGCCACCAGGAGCCGCGGACCAGCTTCACGGAGCGGGCCAGGGACTTCTTGATGCCCTGCTTCTCCAGCATGAGTGCCGGGGAGGCGAGCGAGAGGCGGATCACGACCCAGAGGGCGACGATGCTCGCGCCGAGACCACCGAGCGCGGCGAGCCCGGCGCCGGCCTCGGAGGAGCCCGCCAGCGCGATCAGGACGCCGGGCAGGGTGCCGACGGCGACGATGGCCACGCCGATGAGGGGGATGAGGAGCGTCAGGCCGAAGAGCTTGGCGAGCTGGGGGCGGGAGTCCTGCCAGGCCTCCGAGGTGGTGACCGACTTACCGAGCACCGCGCGGCTGGTGACCATGGTGAGCAGGGCCGTGGCGACGATGGTGCCGAGCAGGGTGATCACGAGGACCACGCCGGAGTTCAGCATCGTGTCGCCCATGGCGCGGGTCAGCTCGCCGACGGTCGCGCTCGGGTCGTCGAGGGCCTCGGTGTCGACGGACTCGTCCAGGACGAGTCCCTGGAGGAGGACGACGATGATCTCCGTGAGCACGGCCACGGTCAGGGAGATGCCGAGGACCGTGCGCCAGTGGGCGCGCATGGTCGACACCGCGCCGTCCAGGATCTCGCCGACGCCGAGCGGGCGGAGCGGGATGACACCGGGCTTGGCGGCGGGCGGAGGCCCCTGCCAGGCACCCCAGCCGCGGTAGCCGCCGGGGCCTCCCGGTCCTGCGGGGCCGGGACCGCCGGGGCCCGCGGAGGGCCGGCCGCCCCAGCCCCAGCCGCCGCCCTGGGCGGGCGGAGGGGGCGGTGGTGGCGGTGTCTGGCCCGGGCTCTGGCTGCTGGGCGGGGACCACTGGGCGGGCGGCGGCTGCTCCTTGGACCACTTGGACGGGCCGCTCTGCCCGCCGTCCGCGGGCTCGGCGGCGTCCGGCTTTCCGGAGTCCGGTCCGTCGGAGGGGGCAGATCCGGGCGAGGCCCAGCCCGGAGTGTCGTTCATCGTCGCTCCTTCAAGGTGCCCGTCCGCGGGTGCGGCGGCAGGTTGCCAGCCATCGTGCCACGGTGTGCCCGCCAGGTGACCGGGCGCCGTAGCGGCTGTACACCTTCAATTGTCCGCCGGGTACGGGGCAGACTGGTCGGATGGCTGATCAGTACGCGCAATCCAGCGAGGACAAACGGCCGACCGAGATACCGGCGGTTCCCGCGATCCGTTGGGACGACCCGCCCGAAGGCCCTGTGGTGGTGCTCCTCGACCAGACCAGGCTGCCGGGCGAGGAGAGCGAGCTGGTGTGCACCGACGCACCGGCACTGGTGGAGGCGATCAGGACGCTTGCGGTGCGAGGGGCACCGCTGCTGGGCATCACGGGGGCGTACGGCGTCGCCCTCGCCGCGGCCCGCGGCTTCGACGTGGACGAGGCGGCGGACGCACTGGCGGGGGCGCGGCCCACCGCGGTCAACCTCGCGTACGGGGCACGGCGGGCGCAGGCCGCGTATCGTGCCGCATCCGTGGGGGGTGGGGACGGCGGACAGGCCGCCGCTGCCGCGCTCGAGGCGGCGCGGGCACTGCACGCCGAGGACGCCGAGGCGAGTACGCGGATGGCGGCGCACGGTCTGGCGCTGCTCGACGAGCTGTTGCCCGGCGGCGGGCACCGGATCCTGACGCACTGCAACACGGGGGCGCTGGTCTCCGGAGGGGAGGGCACCGCGTTCGCGGTGGCGCTCAAGGCGCACCGGGAGGGGAGCCTGCGCAGGCTGTGGGTGGACGAGACGCGGCCGCTGCTGCAGGGGGCCAGGCTGACCGCATATGAGGCGGCGCGGAACGGAATGGCGTACACCTTGCTCACGGACAACGCGGCGGGTTCGCTGTTCGCGGCGGGTGAGGTGGATGCCGTGCTGATCGGTGCCGACCGCATCGCGGCGGACGGTTCGGTGGCGAACAAGGTGGGGAGCTATCCGCTCGCCGTGCTGGCGCGATATCACCATGTGCCGTTCGTCGTGGTGGCGCCGGTGACGACCGTGGACCTGGACACCCCGGACGGGGCGGCCATCGAGGTGGAGCAGCGAGCCGGTCATGAAGTGACGGAGGTCACGGCACCGCACGTGCCGGTGATCGGGATGGAAGCGGGAGGCGGTATTCCGGTGGCACCCCTGGGGACCCAGGCGTACAACCCCGCGTTCGACGTGACGCCACCCGAGTTGGTGACGGCGATCGTCACGGAAGAGGGCGTTCTGTCACCTGTGACAGCAGAGGGCCTTGTCGAGCTGTGTGCCAGGTCACGCCAGGTAACGATTAGCTAATGGGATGATGTCAGGCATGAAGGGACGAGTCCTTGTCGTCGACGACGACACCGCACTGGCCGAGATGCTCGGGATTGTGCTGCGTGGTGAAGGTTTTGAGCCGTCGTTCGTAGCTGATGGCGACAAGGCGCTGGCCGCTTTCCGGGAGGCCAAGCCTGATCTTGTGCTGCTCGACCTGATGCTTCCCGGTCGGGACGGCATCGAGGTGTGCCGCCTGATCAGGGCGGAGTCCGGAGTGCCGATCGTGATGCTCACGGCCAAGAGCGACACCGTGGATGTGGTGGTCGGTCTGGAGTCGGGGGCGGACGACTACATCGTCAAGCCGTTCAAGCCGAAGGAGCTCGTGGCCCGGATCCGGGCGCGGCTGCGGAGGTCGGAGGAGCCCGCGCCGGAGCAGCTGGCCATCGGTGACCTGGTCATCGACGTGGCGGGGCACTCCGTGAAGCGGGACGGGCAGTCGATCGCGCTGACGCCGTTGGAGTTCGACCTGCTGGTCGCCCTGGCGCGCAAGCCGTGGCAGGTGTTCACGCGTGAGGTGCTCCTGGAGCAGGTCTGGGGCTACCGGCACGCGGCGGACACCCGCCTGGTGAACGTGCACGTCCAGCGGCTGCGCTCCAAGGTCGAGCGGGACCCGGAGCGGCCGGAGATCGTGGTGACCGTCCGTGGCGTCGGTTACAAGGCCGGACCGAGCTGACGTGTCCCAGGACAGTTCCTCCTCGGCGCCCGGTGGTCCGGGGGCTCGCTCGGGGCGGACTGGACCGGCACGGCGCACGTCCCGGTTCGAGCGGCTCGTCGACGGCGGGCTGCTGCTGCAGGGCGGGGTTCAGGGCAGCCCCGTGCTGCGTCTCTTCGCGCGCTGGGTGCGCCGCCCGCTGCTGCCGGCCCTGCGGCTGTGGCGGCGCAACATCCAGCTCAAGGTCGTCGCCACGACCCTGCTGATGTCGCTGGGCGTGGTGCTCATGCTCGGGTTCGCCGTCATGAGCTCGGTGAACAACGGCCTGCTCAAGGCCAAGGTGAAGGCTTCGCAGAGCCAGGCCGACGGTGGTTTCCGCGCGGCCCAGGACAGCGTCAACGCTGCCCGGCAGAGCGCGCAGGGGCAGGGCCAGGAGGGCAGTACGGCCGACGGGCGCAATGCCGCGCTGTGGATGTCCGACCTGGTGGAGCAGCTCTCCAGCGGTGGGCAGAACGCGTTCGCGGTGGTGACGCTGAGCCCGACCTCCGCGGGGGACGCCGGGAGCGTGCGCGGGTCGCGGGCCTCGGGCAGCGTGGAGCCGATCCTGAGCGTGCCCGAGGAGCTGCGCCGCCAGGTCGACAACGGCACGGGCGTCTACCAGGCCAACACCCGCATCGAGTACGACGACGGCCGTGCGCCGCAGTCCGGTCTGGTGATCGGCAAGCGGCTCAACGACCTCAACGGCGACCCGTACCAGCTGTACTACCTCTTCCCGCTGACGCAGGAGGAGGAGTCGCTGAACCTGGTGCGGACGACCCTGGCGACCGCCGGGCTGTTCGTCGTGGTGCTGCTCGGGGCCATCGCCTGGCTGGTGGTGCGCCAGGTCGTCACGCCCGTGCGGATGGCCGCGGGCATCGCCGAGCGGCTGTCCGCGGGGCGCCTGCAGGAGCGGATGAAGGTCACCGGCGAGGACGACATCGCCCGGCTCGGTGAGGCCTTCAACAAGATGGCGCAGAACCTGCAGCTGAAGATCCAGCAGTTGGAGGAGCTGTCGCGGATGCAGCGGCGGTTCGTGTCCGACGTGTCGCACGAGTTGCGTACGCCGTTGACGACCGTACGGATGGCCGCCGATGTCATCCATGAGGCGCGGGTGGACTTCGATCCGGTGACCGCGCGGTCGGCGGAGTTGCTCGCCGACCAGCTGGACCGGTTCGAGTCGCTGCTCGCCGATCTGCTGGAGATCAGCAGGTTCGACGCGGGTGCGGCCGCCCTGGAGGCCGAGCCGATAGATCTGCGCGAGGTCGTCCGCCGGGTCGTCGGCGGTGCGGAGCCGCTCGCCGAGCGCAAGGGCACGCACATAAGGATCGTGGGCGACCAGCAGCCCGTGGTCGCCGAGGCGGACGCGCGGCGCGTCGAGCGGGTGCTGCGCAATCTCGTGGTCAACGCCGTGGAGCACGGCGAGGGCAAGGACGTCGTGGTGCGGCTGGCGGTCGCGGGCGGCGCGGTCGCCGTGGCGGTACGGGACTACGGCGTGGGTCTGAAGCCCGGCGAGGCGACCCGGGTGTTCAGCCGTTTCTGGCGGGCGGACCCGGCGCGGGCCCGTACCACCGGTGGTACGGGGCTCGGCCTGTCCATCGCCCTGGAGGACGCGCGGCTGCACGGTGGCTGGCTGCAGGCCTGGGGCGAGCCGGGCGGGGGGTCGCAGTTCCGGCTGACGTTGCCGAGGACGGCGGACGAGCCGTTGCGGGGGTCGCCGATACCCCTGGAGCCGGACGACTCGCGGCGCCACCGCGGGCTGAACGACGCCGGGCTGCCCCTCGGGGGCGGGAGCAAGCTGGCCACGGTGCCCGCGCAGGCGCCCGCGGCGGCATCCGAGCGGGTCGCGCCGCCCGTGCCGGCGAAGGGGCCGATACCGCCGCGGCTGCGGCAGGCCGGACCGGTGGATCCGACGGCGCTGCCCGGCAGCGGGTCGCGGGTCGTGCCGCGCAGGCCGCTGGACGACGAGCCGGCGGCGGGCGACGGGACGGCAGGGTCCCTGCGGCCGGACGGCCCCGTGCCGGACGGGCGGGCGTCGGACGGGCGCGCGTCGGGCGGTGGGGCCGTGGACGACGGGGCCTGGGACGACCCGGTGTGGGACGACCCGGCGCTGGACGATCGCGACGCGGACGAGGACCTGTACGGCATGACCGACGAGACGTACGACGGTGCCGGATCGGCGCCGCGGGGCGAGGAGGCGCGCGGTGCCGGGACGGGTCCGACGCCCGGCGGCCGTGCCGCGGGGTATGGCGCGGGCCGGGGAGAGGAGAGCACGCGTGGGCGCTGACCGTGACGGGCGCGGCCGCCGTGCGGGCCGCAGGCATGCCCTGCGCACCACACTGCTGCTCGGCAGCTGCGGCGCGCTCCTGGCCGGGTGCGCCTCCATGCCGGACAGCGGGAACCTGAAGTCCGTCGACGCCTCGCAGCGGCCCGACTCGCAGTCCCAGGTGCGCGTCTATGCGATGCCGCCGCGCGAGGGTGCCCGGCCCGTGGAGATCGTGCAGGGCTTCCTGGAGGCGCTGACCAGCGACGATCCGAAGTTCGCGATGGCGCGCAAGTATCTGACGAAGAAGGCGTCGCGGGAGTGGAACCCGGGCGAGTCCACGACGGTGCTGGCCGACGGCCCGAACACGGACGCGGGCAACGCGGGCAACGACGCCGAGGGCAGCCGCCGCTACTCGCTCACCGGCCGGCAGGTCGCGCGGGTGGACGAGCAGCACGCGTACCGCCCCGACGACGCGCCCTACACCCAGACCGTGCACCTGAGCCAGGACGGCGGTCCCGGCGGGGACGAGTGGCGCATCGACAAGCCGCCGCCGGGCGTGGTGCTCGGTGCGTCGGACTTCCAGCGGATCTACCGTTCCGTCAACAAGTACTACTTCGCCGGGCCCACGGGCGCGGGCGTGGGCGGGCGTACGGGGCTCGTCGCCGATCCCGTCTACATCCGGCAGCGGATCGACCCGCTGACGCAGACGGTCAAGCTGCTCCTGGAGGGGCCGACCAACTGGCTCCGCCCGGTGGTGGTGTCGAGCTTCGGCAGCGGCATGGAGCTGAAGAATCCGAACGCGCCGCTGGCGCTGGACGATCACAACCGGCTGACGGTGCAGCTCAACAGCCGTTCGGACGGCGCCGGGCAGACGCGGTGCAAGGAGATGGCGGCGCAAATGCTGTTCACCTTGCAGGACTTGACGCCTTCGGGGGTCGAGCAGGTGACGCTGCAGCGTTCCAACGGCTCGATGCTCTGCGTCCTGAGCCAGGACCGTGCCGAGACCGTCGCCGCGCACCGCAGCGCGGACCGCCCCGACTACCAGTACTTCGTCGACGAGAAGCACCGTCTGGTGCGGATGTCGGCCAACGCGGGCAGTTCGGTGGACCCGGAGCCGGTGACGGGTGCTCTCGGCACCGGCGACCAGCCGCTGCGCTCGGCGGCCGTCTCCCGCGACGAACAGCGTGCGGCCGGCGTGTCCCTCGACGGGAAGTCGCTGTACACCGGCTCGCTGCTCGGGGACGACGGTCTCGGCAAGGCGCGGCTGCGCAGCAAGGCCAAGTCGGAGGAGGACCGGCTCTCCACGCCCAGTTGGGACAGCAGGGGCAACCTGTGGGTGGCCGACCGCGACCCGAAGCGGCCGCGGCTGCTCTGGCTCGACCAGGGCGAGGGCGATCCGGTCGAGGTCGACGTGCCCGCGCTTGACGGGAACATCGAGGAGGTGCGGGTGTCGGCCGACGGCGTGCGCATCGCCCTGCTGGTGGAGAAGGACGGCAAGAAGTCCCTGTGGATCGGCCGTGCCGACCGCGACGAGGACAAGGACGGCAAGCCCGAGATCTCCGTCCTCGACCCCACTCCCGCCGCGCCGCAGATGGAGGAGGTCACGGCCATGTCGTGGGCCGGCGCGAGCCGCCTCGTGGTGGTCGGCCGGGAGTCCGGCGGCGTGCAGCAGATCCGGTACGTCCAGAGCGACGGCTCGGTGCTCCCGCGCACCGCGCTGCCCGGCCTGACCGGCGTCAAGGAGATCGCGGCGTCCGAGGACGAGCGGCAGCCGCTGGTGGCGCACTCGGACGACGGGATCGTGCGGCTGCCGACGGGCTCGCAGTGGCAGACCGTGGTGAAGGAAGGGCTGGCGCCGGTCTATCCCGGCTGAGGCGGGCAACGCCCGTTGCGCGGTGGAGGGTTGTCCACCGTCGCGTGGCGGACGGTTGGCGACCGTTCCGTGGCGGACGGCTGTCGACCGTTCCGTGGCGGTCGTTTGTCCACAGGGGGTTATCCACAGGGGTGGCCGTGCGGCCCGTGCCTTGGCACAGTGGTGGGCATGCGGGGGTGGTGGCAGGACCTCACCGACCTGGTGCTGCCGGCCGAGTGCGGGGGCTGCGGGCAGCCCAGGACGGCGCTCTGTGACGGGTGCCGGGCCGCCCTGTGCGGGCGCCTGCCGCGCCGGGTTCGGCCCGATCCGGCGCCGCCCGGCCTGCCCCTCGTGCATGCCGCGGCGCCGTACGAGGACGCGGTGCGGGCCGTCCTGCTCGCGCACAAGGAGCGCGGCGCCCTGGGACTCGCCGGGCCCCTGGGTGCGGCGCTGGCCGAGGCCGTGTGTGCCGGTCTGCGGGCCGAATTCCGATCTCCGGGTGATACGGGAGTGCGAACGCGGGTAGGCGGCACACAGGGTGGTCCACAGGGGCTGGTGATGCCTTTGTCGCTCGTTCCTGTGCCCTCGGCGCGGGCTGCTGTGCGGGCGCGCGGGCACGACCCGGCGCGGCGGATCGCCCTCGCCGCGGCGGGTGAGCTGCGGCGGGCGGGGATGCCGGCGCGGGTGCTCGCGGTGCTGCGTCAGCGGCGCGCGGTGGCCGATCAGTCGGGGCTCGACTCCCGGCAGCGGCAGGCCAATCTGGCGGGCGCCCTGGAGGTGGCCGCCGGGGGCGGCCGGTTGCTGGCGGGAGGCGGCCGGATCGTGGTCGTCGACGACCTGATGACCACCGGTGCCTCGGTGGCGGAGGCCGCCCGGGCATTACGTGCCGTACACACGAAAGGGATGTCGGAAGAGGCGGCGGGAGAGAACGAAGGCGCGGAGGCCGTACGGGAACCGGGGACGGGGGTCGTACGAGGGTCGGTATTGCGCTGCGAGAACGCGATCAGCGCTGCCGTTGTTGCCGCCGCACCGGATTCTTTCGAAATAAACCGGAACTGATTGAGAACTTGCATCGTTGCAGGTGGTGAGAGGGTCGATACACCTGAATGGAGGTACGCCTCAGTAGAGGGTGACGACATCCGTCCGGGCGAGATATGTTCGGTTGTGAGGAATGGCGGACGCCGTCCCTCGCAAATCGGAATGCCGGTCTGCGGGATTTTCGCAATCACCCGGGCCGGTGGGGTGGAGATCTTGCCCACGGGGGAGGAGGAGGTGGAAGTCACCGAGTCCGAGGCTCCGGGAGTCACCGGAGTCTGGTGCAAAAGGGAGATGCTCCGCATCCGAAGCGGAGCAATCCGGGAACGGAGTTCTGCGTGGACATCGTCGTCAAGGGCCGCAAGACCGAGGTGCCCGAGCGGTTCCGCAAGCACGTGGCCGAGAAGCTGAAGCTGGACAAGATCCAGAGGCTCGACGGCAAGGTGATCAGCCTCGACGTCGAGGTGTCCAAGGAAACCAACCCGCGTCAGGCCGACCGTTCCGACCGGGTGGAGATCACCCTTCGCGGGCGTGGACCCGTGATTCGTGCGGAGGCCTCGGCGGCAGACCCCTACGCGGCGCTCGACCTGGCCACCGCCAAGCTCGACGCCCGCCTGCGCAAGCAGCACGAGAAGCGCCACAACCGGCGGGGCACCGGCAGGCTCTCCGCCGCCGAGGTGGCCGAGCGGGTCCCGGACGCGGCGTACCTCAACGGGGACGGCTCCATCGCGCGCGACGAAGAGCCCGAGGGCGTGCCGGTCAAGAAGATCGGCTCCCTGGAGGTCCAGGGCGAAGGGCCCCTCGTGGTCCGCGAGAAGACGCACGTCGCGGCCCCGATGACACTCGACCAGGCGCTGTACGAGATGGAACTGGTCGGACACGACTTCTACTTGTTCGTCGACTCCGAGTCCAAGGAGCCGAGCGTCGTCTACCGACGGCACGCCTACGACTACGGCGTGATCCGTCTGAACACCGACCCCATGGTCGCCAAGGCCGAGTCCGCCGGTGGCGGCGGAGCGCTCGGCGGCTGACCCACCGCCCCGTGACGGCCGAGGTAGTGCCCCTGGAGCGCCTGTGCGCCCCCAGGGGCACCACCGTGCGCCCAGTGCGCGCACCGCTCCGGCGCCGGGCATGAAATCATGGGCGGGCCGGTCAACCGGTGTGCTGCCGCCTGGGGTTGGTGCAGCAGAAGCACAACAGGCCGCGGCCTTCATGGGGGAGGAACGATGGCGGACAGCTTCGGACCGATGCGTCACGAGGATGCCGGTGACGGCATCGGCATCGGCACGGATGCGGGCGCCCCACGCAAGGAGCCCATCCGGGTCCTTGTGGTGGACGACCATGCCCTCTTCCGCCGGGGTCTGGAGATCGTCCTCGCCGCCGAGGAGGACATCCAGGTCGTCGGCGAGGCGGGTGACGGCGCCGAGGCGGTCGACAAGGCCGCCGACCTGCTGCCCGACATCGTGCTGATGGACGTCCGGATGCCCAAGCGCGGCGGCATCGAGGCGTGCACCTCCATCAAGGAGGTGGCCCCCAGCGCCAAGATCATCATGCTGACGATCAGCGACGAGGAGGCCGACCTCTACGACGCGATCAAGGCGGGCGCCACGGGCTACCTCCTCAAGGAGATCTCCACGGACGAGGTGGCCACCGCGATCCGCGCGGTCGCCGACGGACAGTCGCAGATCAGCCCCTCGATGGCGTCCAAGCTGCTCACCGAGTTCAAGTCGATGATCCAGCGCACCGACGAGCGGCGCCTGGTGCCCGCGCCCCGGCTGACCGACCGGGAGCTCGAAGTGCTGAAGCTCGTCGCGACCGGGATGAACAACCGTGACATCGCCAAGGAGTTGTTCATCTCCGAGAACACCGTGAAGAACCACGTGCGCAACATCCTGGAGAAGCTGCAGCTGCACTCCAGGATGGAGGCCGTGGTCTACGCGATGCGGGAGAAGATCCTCGAAATCCGGTGAGGCGCCCCGGCCGAAGGCCGGTCACGTGCCGGTCAGGTGAGGGCGCGGACCAGGTCGGGCGTCAGCTCCGGGCGGTCCATCCGCTCCACCCGTACCGCGTCGCAGCCGACCCAGGACGCCGCCTCCCGCAGCGCCTGAGCCATCGGCGCCACCGCCTTCGCGCCGTCCAGCGAGACCTGCCGGGCCACCAGCGTGGTGCCCTCGCGCGCCGGGTCGACGCGGCCCAGGAGCCTGCCGCCCGCGAGCAGCGGCATCGCGAAGTAGCCGTGGATCCGCTTGGGCCTCGGCACATACGCCTCCAGGCGGTGCGTGAAGCCGAAGATCCGCTCCGTGCGCGCCCGCTCCCAGATCAGCGAGTCGAAGGGGGAGAGCAGCGTCGTGCGGTGCCGGCCGCGGGGCGCCGTCTCCAGCGCCCTCGGGTCCGCCCAGGCGGGCTTGTCCCAGCCCTGGACGGCCACCGGCACCAGACCCGAGTCCGCGACCACCGCGTCGAACTGCTCGCCCTTGAGGCGGTGGTAGTCGGCGATGTCCGCGCGCGTGCCCACGCCCAGCGCCTCACCGGCCAGCCGGACCAGGCGGCGCAGGCACTCCGCGTCGGTCAGGTCGTCGTGCAGCAGCGGGTCCGGGATCGCCCGCTCGGCCAGGTCGTACACCCGCTTCCAGGAACGGCGCTCCGTGCACACCACCTCGCCGTACATCAGCGCGCGCTCGACGGCGATCTTCGACTCGGACCAGTCCCACCACTCGCCCTTGTTCTTCGCGCCGCCCAACTCCGTGGCCGTGAGCGGGCCTTCGGTGCGCAGCTGCTTGATGACCTGGTCGTAGGCCCCCGAGGGCAGGTCGTGGTGCCAGTGCGGGCGGTCGCGGTAGGCGCGGCGGCGGAAGGCGAAGTGCGGCCACTCCTCGATGGGCAGGACGCAGGCGGCGTGCGACCAGTACTCGAAGGCGCGGGTGCCCGTCCAGTACGCCGCCTCGACCGCCTCGCGGCCCACGGCGCCCAGGCGCGCGTACGGAATCAGCTCGTGCGAGCGGGCGAGCACCGAGATCGTGTCGAGCTGGACCGCGCCGAGGTGCCGCAGCACGCCCGGCACGCCGGACCGGCGGTCGGGCGCGCCCAGGAAGCCCTGGGCGCGCAGGGCGATGCGGCGGGCCTCGTCGGCGGAGAGAGCGGTGGCGGGACTCGGCAGGCTCGTCATGACCCGAACGATAGGCGGCGGCACTGACAGCCGCCGTGCGGTGCCCGCGGGTCAGTCGCGGGCCGGCAGGTACGGGTGCGGCGACGTGATGCCGAGGTCCGAGGGGAGCAGCGCGCCGATCCACGCGTCGCGCAGCGTGTTCTTGTTCAGCAGGCCCGCGCGGAGCGTGCCCTCGACGGTGAAGCCGACCCGCTCCACGACCGCGCGCGAGCCGGTGTTGCCGACCTCCGCGCGCCACTCCAGACGGGTGCAGCGCAGGTCCGTGAAGGCCCAGCGGGCCAGGCCGAGGACGGCCTCCGTCATGTAGCCCCGGCCCCGGTGCTCCTTGGCCGTCCAGAAGCCGACCTCCCACGTTCCCGAGCGGGGGTGGTGCAGGCTGATGGCGGCGACCAGCGGGCCGCCCTCGCGGGGGCGTACGGCGAAGGTGTACTCCGCGTCGCCGCGCCAGCCGTCCGGGACCATGCGGCCGATGAAGGTCTCGGCGTCCACGCGCGCGTAGGGCGAGGGGATGGTCGTCCAGCGCTGGATCTCCGGGTCCTGACAGGCCTGGTAGGTCTCGTCGGTGTCCGCGGGCGTGAAGACGCTCAGGAACAGACGTTCGGTGGTGAGGGTGACGGGCTCCATCAAACGATTCTGCTGGGGCGGCGGCCCTCGATGCCAGTGTTTTGCGGGCTTTCCCGATCACCCTTCACGCGGCACTGAGGGGCGCAACCCGGCACCTTCGGCGCCCCTCGCCCGTTGACCTCAGGGCAGACCTCCCGGCGCAGCCGGGTCCTCGCATACGATGGCCGTTGCCCGACGAGTAAAACCGACCATGCCAGGCCCGACCGGCAAGGAGACCAACCCCCGTGTCCGTCCTCTCGAAGATCATGCGTGCAGGCGAAGGCAAGATCCTGCGCAAGCTGCACCGCATCGCGGACCAGGTCAACTCCATCGAAGAGGACTTCGTCAGCCTCTCCGACGCCGAGCTGCGCGCGCTGACCCAGGAGTACAAGGAGCGATACGCCGACGGCGAGACGCTCGACGACCTCCTGCCCGAGGCCTTCGCGACGGTCCGTGAGGCCGCCAAGCGCGTCCTGGGCCAGCGCCACTACGACGTCCAGATGATGGGCGGCGCCGCGCTGCACATGGGCTATGTCGCCGAGATGAAGACCGGCGAGGGCAAGACCCTCGTCGGCACCCTGCCCGCTTACCTGAACGCCCTGTCCGGCAAGGGCGTCCACCTGATCACGGTCAACGACTACCTGGCCGAGCGCGACTCCGAGATGATGGGCCGCGTCCACAAGTTCCTGGGCCTGGAGGTCGGCTGCATCCTGGCGAACATGACGCCGGCGCAGCGCCGTGAGCAGTACAACTGCGACATCACCTACGGCACGAACAACGAGTTCGGCTTCGACTACCTCCGCGACAACATGGCCTGGGCGCAGGACGAGCTCGTCCAGCGCGGCCACAACTTCGCGATCGTCGACGAGGTCGACTCGATCCTCGTCGACGAGGCCCGTACGCCGCTGATCATCTCCGGCCCCGCCGACCAGGCCACCAAGTGGTATGGCGACTTCGCCAAGCTGGTCACGCGTCTCACCAAGGGTGAGCCCGGCAACCCCCTCAAGGGCATCGAGGAGACCGGGGACTACGAGGTCGACGAGAAGAAGCGCACCGTCGCCATCCACGAGTCCGGCGTGAGCAAGGTCGAGGACTGGCTGGGCATCGACAATCTGTACGAGTCGGTGAACACGCCCCTGGTCGGCTACCTCAACAACGCCATCAAGGCCAAGGAACTCTTCAAGAAGGACAAGGACTACGTCGTCATCGACGGCGAAGTCATGATCGTCGACGAGCACACCGGCCGTATCCTCGCCGGCCGCCGCTACAACGAGGGCATGCACCAGGCGATCGAGGCGAAGGAAGGGGTGGACATCAAGGACGAGAACCAGACCCTTGCGACCATCACCCTCCAGAACTTCTTCCGCCTCTACAAGCGGGACGGCTACGAGAGCGGCCTCTCCGGAATGACCGGTACGGCCATGACCGAGGCCGCCGAGTTCCACCAGATCTACAAGCTGGGCGTCGTGCCGATCCCGACGAACCGGCCGATGGTCCGCGCCGACCAGTCCGACCTGATCTACCGCACCGAGGTCGCGAAGTTCGCCGCCGTCGTCGACGACATCGCGGAGAAGCACGAGAAGGGGCAGCCGATCCTGGTCGGCACCACCTCCGTCGAGAAGTCGGAGTACCTCTCGCAGCAGCTCTCCAAGCGCGGCGTCCAGCACGAGGTGCTCAACGCCAAGCAGCACGACCGTGAGGCGACCATCGTCGCCCAGGCCGGCCGCAAGGGCGCCGTCACCGTCGCCACGAACATGGCGGGACGAGGCACCGACATCAAGCTCGGCGGCAACCCCGACGACCTCGCCGAGGCGGAGCTGCGCCAGCGCGGCCTCGACCCCGTCGAGCACGTCGAGGAGTGGGCCGCCGCGCTGCCCGCCGCCCTGGAGAAGGCCGAGCGGTCCGTCAAGGCGGAGTTCGAGGAGGTCAAGGACCTCGGCGGGCTCTACGTCCTGGGCACCGAGCGGCACGAGTCGCGCCGCATCGACAACCAGCTGCGCGGCCGCTCCGGCCGTCAGGGCGACCCGGGCGAGTCCCGGTTCTACCTCTCGCTGGGCGACGACCTGATGCGCCTGTTCAAGGCGCAGATGGTCGAGCGCGTGATGTCCATGGCCAACGTGCCGGACGACGTCCCGATCGAGAACAAGATGGTCACCCGCGCCATCGCCTCCGCGCAGTCGCAGGTCGAGCAGCAGAACTTCGAGACCCGCAAGAACGTCCTCAAGTACGACGAGGTCCTCAACCGCCAGCGCGAGGTCATCTACGGCGAGCGTCGCCGCGTCCTGGAGGGCGAGGACCTCCAGGACCAGGTCACGCACTTCATGGACGACACGATCGACGCGTACATCGCCGCGGAGACCGCCGAGGGCTTCGCCGAGGAGTGGGACCTGGACCGGCTGTGGGGCGCCTTCAAGCAGCTCTACCCCGTCAAGGTCACCGTCGAGGAGCTCGAGGAGGACGCGGGCGACCGCGCGGGACTCACCGCCGAGTTCATCTCCGAGTCCATCAAGGACGACATCCACGAGCAGTACGAGGCCCGCGAGGCGCAGCTCGGCTCCGAGATCATGCGTGAGCTGGAGCGGCGCGTCGTGCTGTCGGTCCTGGACCGCAAGTGGCGCGAGCACCTCTACGAGATGGACTACCTCCAGGAGGGCATCGGCCTGCGCGCCATGGCGCAGAAGGACCCGCTGGTCGAGTACCAGCGCGAGGGCTTCGACATGTTCAACGCCATGATGGACGGCATCAAGGAGGAGTCCGTCGGCTACCTGTTCAACCTGGAGGTCCAGGTCGAGCAGCAGGTCGAGGAGGTCCCCGTCGAGGACGCGGCGCCCTCGCTGGCCAAGGGCGGCGCGCAGGACGCGGTGCCCGCGGGCGCCGGGCGTCCGGAGATCCGCGCCAAGGGCCTGGAGGCCCCGCAGCGCCCCGACCGCCTGCACTTCCAGGCGCCGAACGCCGAGGGCGGGGTCGACGAGGGCGACTTCACCACGGACGGCTCCGAGGTCCGCTCCGAGGCGGACGGGATGACCCGCGCGGAGCGCCGCAAGGCCCAGAAGGGCGGGCGTCGCCGCAAGAAGTGACGCCGTCGGGACGTGCGGCCGTCGCCGTGGCACGACGTGCCGTGGTGTGACGCCCGTCCGTCATGTCATCTCCGGAGGGGCCGGGCTGGTGTCCGGCCCCTTCGGCGTGTCCGGGGCCGGGCGCCGTGGTTCCGGGACCCGCGCCGTGCGGGCCGGGTCGGTCTCCACCGCGGTGCAGCGCCACCGGCGGTCCGCGCCCCGGGCCAGGCGGAAGGCCAGGGCGTGCAGCCGGGGGCCCGCGGCGATGCGCACGAAGACCTCGTACGCCTCGGGGTGCGGCTGGTAGTGGCCGATCCGGTGGATCGCGGGGCGGTGGCCGCCCGCGCAGAGCGGCCTGAGCTCGGCGAGGCGGGCCAGTTCGTCGAAGGCGGTGTGGGCGACGTGCCGGGCCACCCAGTGCATCGGGCGCTGGCCGCTGAGGACCAGGACGAGGCGTTCGGCGAAGAGCTCCGTGGGGTGCGGGGGCGGCTGCGCGGGGATCGTCGTGGGGCGGCGCTCGGCGGGGCGGCGGGAGTCCCGCCGGTGGGGCGGGCGGCCCGCGGGCGGCCGGGTGGCGGCCGGGCGTGGGCGGGGCATGGTCATCACCTTGCGCATGGAGCCTCCGTCTCGTCGTCCCCCCCGGCCGTCGAATACCGGGGAGTAACTTCTCGTTGGGGATCTTGTACGGGGGTGGCCGCGGGCCGCGCAAGGGTCCGGGGCGCGGGCGGCAGGGGCGGCGCGGTTCACCTATCAGGGGGGTGCGCGGGCGTCGGGGCCGTGCGGGGACCGGGGCGGGGCGGGTGAAGGCGCGGACGCGCGCTGACGGCGTCCGGGGCGGTGGGGGCACCTCGATGGGGGACTCCCGCGGCGCCCTCGCCGCTCTCCGGTGGCGGGCACCCGCACGTATCCTGGAGGCCTTCCATGACCACGGAGTCCGCCTTCGCGCGGACACGGACGAAAGCGGTCACTCATGCGCGTCTACGTTCCGCTGACCCTGCCCCGGCTCGCCGAGGCGTACAAGGCGGGGGAGCTGGGGCCCGGGCCGCTGGTCGCCTACGCCGTGACGCCCGCCCTGCGCGAGTGGTACGTCTCCGACGACATCGAGGAGCTGGAGTACGCGGCCCTGAACCGGGCGGCGCTGGCCTCGCTGCGGCTGATCGCCGGGGACCCCGGGGCGGCCCGGCGCCGGGTCGTGCTCGCCGCCGACGTGCCGGACGGCACCGCCCTGGCCGACCCCGACCGCGGGCTCGACCAGGGGGCGCTCGGCGAGGTGCGCATCGAGGCGGCGCTGCCGCTGGCCAAGGCGGCGGCCGTGCACGTCGACGCGGACGACGCGGAGGCGGACGTGACGGCGGCGGCCGCGGCGCTCGGGGCGGCGGACCAGGGCGACGACGACGCGCGGTTCGTGGTGGACGGCGCCGAGGACCACGAGCTGCTCTGGTTCGCCACGCAGGAGATTCCCGGGCTGCTCTGAGCGGGATTCCCTTCCCGGCCGTTCCGGTCGGGGCGCGGTGCTCCGGGCCGGATTCCGGGGGTGGCGCGGGCCGCGCGCCGGGGTGGTACGCGGGCTGGTGCGGGGCCCGGGCGTCGGGGTCCCGTCTGGGCGGTGTCGGTGGGGGAGGGTAGCGTTTTCCCATGGGGAAGCTGCTGCGCGGGGCGCACATCGTGTGGGACTGGAACGGCACGCTGCTGCATGACATCCATGCGGTGATCGACGCCACGAACGCCTCCTTCGCGGAGATCGGGCTCGACCCGATCACGCTGGAGCGCTACCGCGACCTGTACTGCGTGCCGATACCCCTGTTCTACGAGCGGCTGATGGGACGCCTGCCCACCGACGCCGAGTGGCAGGTCATGGACACCGTCTTCCACAAGCACTACTGGGCCCGGGTGGACACCTGCGGCCTGGCCGACGGGGCGTCCGACCTGCTCGCCGCCCGCCGGGCCGACGGGCGCACGCAGTCCCTGCTGTCGCTCGCCCCGCACGAGCACCTGGTGCCGATCGTGCGCCGGCACGGCATCCACGAGTACTTCGTACGGATCGACGGGCGCACCGACACCTCGCACGCCGGCAAGGCCGAGCGGATGGTGCGCCACCTCGCCGCCCTGCAGGACCGCCCCGACGCCGACCGGATCGTCGTGATCGGGGACGCCGTCGACGACGCCGTGGCCGCCGCCCACGTGGGCGCGCGGGCCGTGCTCTACACCGGCGGCTCGCACAGCCGGGTGAGCCTGGAGGCCGCCGGGGTGCCCGTCGTCGACAGCCTCACCGATGCCGTCGACGTGGCGGAGCGGCTCGTCGCCTGAGGGGGCGCTCGCGGGGGGCCGGCGGGGGCGCACGAGGGGTCCGGCGGGGGGTTGTCGGATTTTCCGCTCACGCTCCGCGTCCTTCTGCGTACGCTGAGGTGGGATCCTCGGCCGGGTGAGCCTTGCGGAACGACGTGACGGGGGCGGTAGCGCGATGGGTTTCGGCTTCGGGCAGCGGCGAAGCGGGCAACTGCCCGCCGAATTGACCTCGTTCGTCGGGCGGGTCGACGAACTGGCGCAGGTGCGGGCGGCGTTCGAGTACGCGCGGCTCGTCACCCTGGTCGGGCCGGGCGGCGTCGGCAAGAGCCGCACCGCGCTGCGGGCCGCCGCCGGGCTCGGGGAGCGCTTCCCGGACGGCGTCTGGCTGGCCGAGCTGTCCGCGCTCAGGGACCCGGAGCTCATCCCGGCCACCCTCGCCGCGGTCCTCGAACTGCCCGAGCAGTCCGGGATGGAGCCGCTCGACGCGGTCGTGGCCCATCTGCGGGGGCGCCGGCTGCTCATCGTGCTCGACACCTGCGAGCACTTGGTCGACGCCTGCGCCATGCTCTCCGACATCCTGCTGCGCGAGGCCGCGGACGTGTGCGTGCTCGCCACCAGCAGGCAGCCGCTGGACGTGCCGGGCGAGCACTGCTGCCCCGTCGCGCCGCTCACCGACGCCGACGCCGTCGAGCTGTTCGCCCAGCGGGCCGCCTCCGTCGTGCCCGGCTTCACCGTCGACGAGCGGAACCGCGAGCGGCTCCTCGCGCTCTCCCACCGGCTCGACTGCATTCCGCTCGCCCTGGAGCTCGCCGCCGTACGGCTGCGGGCGGTGTCCGTCGAGGAGCTGGTCGCGCGGCTCGACGACCGTTTCCAGGTGCTCACCGGCGGGCGCCGCACCGCCCTGTCGCGCCACCAGACGCTGCGCACGGCCATCGACTGGTCCCACGAACTGTGCACCGCCCAGGAACAGGTGCTCTGGGCGCGGCTCTCGGTCTTCGCCGGGTCCTTCGAGCTGGCGGCGGCCGAACAGGTCTGCGGCGACGAGTCGCTGCCCGTCGGCGAGGTGCTCGGGCACCTGATCGGACTCGTCGACAAGTCCGTCGTGCAGCGGCTCGGCGAGTCCGGCAGCCGCTACCGCCTGCTCGACACCCTGCGCGAGTACGGGGCCGAGCGGCTCGGCACCGTCGAGGCGGACGGGGGCGCGGCGCTGCGCGCGCGGCACTTCGCCCACTACCGGGACCTGGGCCGGCGCTTCGAGGAGGGCTTCCTCGGCGCCGCGCAGCCCGAGCTGCACCGGGCCGTCCGGGCGGAGATGTCCGGCCTGCGCACCGCCCTGGAGTACGCCTACGGGGCCGAGGGGCGGGCGGCGGAGGGGCTGCGGCTCGCGGCGCGGCTGTGGCCGCACTGGCGCGCCTCGGGGACGCTCTCCGAGGGCGGTTACTGGATCGAGAAGGGGCTGGAGCGCGTCCCCGAGGACTGCTCGGCGCGGGCCTGGGGGCTCCTCTGCACCGGCGTCTTCGGCGTCTGGACGGCGGACCTCGCCACGGCCGTCGAGCGGATGGAGCCGGCGCGGGAGTGCGCGGTGCGGGCGGGCGACGAGGTGGTCGCGCAGTTCGCCGCGGCGTACGGGCACGGGCTCGCCGCGCTGTGCGGGGACGGGGCGGGGCTCGCGCGGCTCGCGGACGTGCGGCGGCAGATGTTCGACGGCGACAACCTGCTCGGCGTCGTCGTCATGAGCTACGAGGCGGCGCTGCTGCGGGCCGTCCTCGGGGACACGGAAGGCGCCCTGGAGCTGTGCGCGCAGGGCCTCGACCTGTTGGAGGGCACCGGAGAGCGGCAGATCTACGGGTCCACGCTGATGGCGCAGGGCCTGGTGCGGTGGCTCGCGGGGGAGCGGGAGGCGGGAGTCGCCTCGCTGTGCCGGGGGATGGAGGCGGCGGGCGAGGTCGACGAGATCCTGGTCGCCGCGATGTGCTGCCACGGGCTCGCGTGGGCGGCGGCGCACGCGGGGCGGCAGGTGCGGGCCGCGTGGCTCTTCGGCTACGCGGAGAACGCGCGGCGTTTGGGCGGGGATCCCATCGGCATGCTGCCCTCGCTCCTCGAGCAGCAGGAGGCCGCGCGGGAGGCGGTGCGGGAGGGGCTGGGGGCGAAGCAGTTCGAGCGGTGGCATGCGGTGGGGGCGCGGCTCTCGGGGCGGCAGGTGCTGGAGGCGGTGCGGGGGGACGCGGAGACGCCGGGGCGGGGGGCCGGGGTGGGGGGTGGCTCCGGTGGGGGCGGAGGGGAGGCGCTGACGCGGCGGGAGCGGGAGGTCGCCGTGCTGGTGGCGCGGGGGCTCTCCAATCGGGAGATCGCTGAGCAGCTGGTGATCTCCAAGCGGACTGCGGATGCGCATGTGGAGCACATTCTGGCGAAGTTGGGGGTGGGGTCGCGGACGGAGATCGGGGGGGTGGCGGGGGTGGTTCGTTGAGTTTTCTGGCCCCTGGGCCTTGGGCGGGGTTCGCCCCGGTTCGGTTCTTGGGGCGGGGCCGCGGGGGTATGTGCGTACTCGCTATCCCTGCGCCCCGCTGCACGAACAAAGGCGCCATTGTTTCCTCGGTGCTCCGTGCGCACATACCCCCACGTCCCCTCGCGTCTCGCTCGCGGGTGCAGGCCGGTGGGGGCGGTCCGTGAGCCCCCTCGCGTCGCGTTTGCGGGTGCAGGCCGGTGGGGCCCGTGTGTCCTCTTCGGGTGGTTCGCGGGTGGCCTGCCCTCGCCGACAAGGGCAGGCTGCCGCGGGGAGGGCCGTGCCTGCCACGACAGCCGTGGGGGATGACCAGGTACTGCCGGCACCGCGCCCTCCCGCCGCCTCCGTGGAAGCGGCGCGGGACCGAGCCTGCCGGGCGGGGCCGCCGCCCGCCATCGGTTCGGGCGAGGATCCGCATACCGATGTGCGGGGCGGCGGCGCCGTCTCCGTATACCTAGACGCGCCGTCAGGTCACCGGGGCCTTCGCCCGCAGGACCGTGAGGAACTCCCGCATCCAGCCCGAGTGGTCCGGCCACGCGCGGGCCGAGACCAGCGTGCCGTCCACCACCGCCTCCGCGTCCTGGAAGGTCGCGCCCGCCGCCTGCATGTCCAGCTCCAGCGCCGGATAGGCCGTGACCCTGCGGCCGCTCAGGCCGTCGATCGCGGCGGTCAGGAGCGGGCCGTGGCAGATCTGCGCCACCGGCTTGTCCGCGTCGAAGAAGGACTTGAGGATCTTGCGGAGCTCCGGGTCGTTGCGCAGGTACTCCGGGGCCCGGCCGCCCGGGATCACCAGAGCGGCGTACTGGCCGGGATCGACCTCGGAGAAGGCCAGGTCGGCGGGCCAGGTGTAGCCCGGTTTCTCGGTGTACGTGTCGAAGCCCGGCTCGAAGTCGTGCACGACGAACCGCAGCGTCTTGCGGGCCGGGGCGGCGATGTGGACGTCGTATCCCTCCTCGCGCAGCCGCTGGTAGGGGTAGAGGACCTCCAGTGACTCCGCCGCGTCGCCGGTGACTATCAGGATCTTCGCTGCCATCTCGCTGCGCTCCCCTCGGGCGGGCCCGGCCTCCGGACCCATGGGCCAACGTGCCCGTGCGCCGTCGCTTTGCCAAGGGGGCCGGTGGCGGACATGACTGTGCAGACTGTCAAAGTTCACCCCCTGGTTTTGTACACATACGGCTCATGACGGGTTCCCGGTGCGGGGCGATAGCCTTGACCCGTGATCAGCGCGATATCCCGCGGGGGCATCGGTGCCCCCGCCCTGCGCCCGGAGCACACGGAGGACATCCGTGCCCGGGCGCTCGCTGACGCTTCTTCGCGGTGCGGCCGACCGGGCCGAGCACGCCATCTGTCAGTGAAACCGCTGAAAATGGCGGAAAGCTGTCCGCTCATCCATCACCGCGGCATAACGTCGAATCCGGCCGGAGACCCCGTGTCGCGGCGTTACGTCACATCACCTTCTACGTCACGCAACGGCGCGCGACAGGAGTCAGAGGACAATGCAGACCAAGCTGGACGAAGCCAAGGCCGAGCTGCTCGCGCGGGCCGCCCGGGTAGCTGAGAACAGCCCGGTCGGGGGGCGCCTACCGAGCGGTGCACCGACCGGGACGACGAGCGGGGCCACGCCGGACCAGGACAAGGCCCTCGCGTTCCTCCAGCGCTACTACCTGCACACCGCACCCGAGGATCTGGCCGACCGCGACCCGGTCGACGTCTTCGGAGCCGCCTTCTCCCACTACCGGCTCGCCGAGAACCGTCCCCAGGGGACGGCGAACGTGCGGGTCCACACCCCGACCGTCGAGGAGAACGGCTGGACCTCCAGCCACTCCGTCGTCGAGGTGGTCACCGACGACATGCCCTTCCTCGTCGACTCCGTCACCAATGAGCTCTCCCGCCAGGGGCGCGGCATCCATGTGGTGATCCACCCGCAGGTCGTCGTACGCCGGGACGTGACCGGCAAGCTCCTGGAGCTGCTGCCCGCCGGGGCCGAGCTGCCGCACGACGCGCTCGTCGAGTCGTGGATCCACGTCGAGATGGACCGCGAGACCGACCGCGCCGACCTCAAGCAGATCACCGCCGATCTGCTGCGGGTCCTGTCCGACGTGCGCGAGACGGTCGAGGACTGGGAGAAGATGCGCGACACCGCGCTGCGCATCGCCGACGAGCTGCCGGCCGAGCCCACCGCGGGCGACCTGCCGGGCCAGGACGTCGAGGAGGCCCGCGAGCTGCTGCGCTGGCTCGCCGACAACCACTTCACGTTCCTGGGCTTTCGCGAGTACGACCTGCGGGACGACGACTCCCTCACCGCGGTGCCCGGCACCGGCCTCGGCATCCTGCGCGCCGACCCGCAGCACGGCGACGACCACCACCCGGTCAGCCCGTCCTTCGACCGGCTCCCGGCCGATGCCCGCGCCAAGGCCCGCGAGCACAAGCTCCTCGTCCTGACGAAGGCGAACAGCCGGGCGACCGTGCACCGCCCGTCCTACCTCGACTACGTCGGCGTGAAGAAGTTCGACGCCGACGGCAACGTGGTCGGTGAGCGCCGCTTCCTGGGCCTGTTCTCGTCCGCCGCGTACACCGAGTCGGTGCGCCGCGTGCCCGTCATCCGCCGCAAGGTCGCCGAGGTCCTCAAGGGCGCCGGGTTCTCGGCCAACAGCCACGACGGCCGCGACCTGCTGCAGATCCTGGAGACCTACCCGCGCGACGAGCTCTTCCAGACGCCCGCCGACGAGCTGCGGTCCATCGTCACCAGCGTCCTCTACCTCCAGGAGCGCCGCAGGCTGCGGCTCTACCTGCGCAAGGACGAGTACGGGCGCTACTACTCGGCGCTCGTCTACCTGCCGCGCGACCGCTACACCACCGGCGTCCGGCTGCGGATCATCGACATCCTCAAGGAGGAGCTGAACGGCGCCAGCGTCGACTTCACCGCCTGGAACACCGAGTCGATCCTCTCCCGCATCCACTTCGTGGTCCGCGTGCCCAAGGGCGCCGAGGTCCCCGACCTGTCCGACGCCGACATCGAGCGCATCGAGGGACGGCTCGTCGAGGCCGCCCGCTCCTGGGCCGACGGCTTCGGCGAGGCGCTGACCGCCGAGTGCGGCGAGGAGCGCGCCGCCGAGCTGCTGCGCCGCTACGGGGGCGCCTTCCCCGAGGGCTACAAGGCCGACCACTCGCCGCGCGCGGCCGTCGCCGACCTGCAGCACCTGGAGCACCTCACCCAGGGCGACAAGGACTTCGAGCTCTCGCTGTACGAGCCGGTGGGCGCCGCCCCCGGCGAGCGCCGCTTCAAGATCTACCGCTCCGGCGAGCAGGTCTCCCTGTCCGCGGTGCTGCCCGTGCTGCAGCAACTCGGCGTCGAGGTCACCGACGAGCGCCCGTACGAGCTGCGCTGCGCGGACCGTACGCACGCGTGGATCTACGACTTCGGGCTGCGCATGCCCAAGTCCGCGAACGGCAGCGGCGACTACCTGGGCGACGACGGCCGCGAGCGCTTCCAGGAGGCCTTCGCCGCCGCCTGGACCGGCGCCGCCGAGGTCGACGGGTTCAACGCGCTGGTGCTGCGCGCCGGTCTCGACTGGCGCCAGGCGATGGTGCTGCGCGCCTACGCCAAGTACCTGCGCCAGGCCGGTTCGACGTTCAGCCAGGACTACATGGAGGACACCCTCCGCAACAACGTCCACACCACCCGGCTGCTCGTCTCGCTCTTCGAGGCGCGGATGTCGCCGGGCCGCCAGCGCGCGGGCACCGAGCTGACCGACGGGCTCCTGGAGGAGCTGGACGGCGCGCTCGACCAGGTCGCCTCGCTCGACGAGGACCGGATCCTGCGGTCCTTCCTGACCGTCATCAAGGCGACCCTGCGGACCAACTTCTTCCAGGCGTCGGAGAGCGGCAAGCCGCACAACTACGTCTCCATGAAGTTCGACCCGCAGGCCATCCCGGACCTGCCGGCCCCCCGTCCCGCGTACGAGATCTGGGTGTACTCGCCCCGCGTCGAGGGCGTGCACCTGCGCTTCGGCAAGGTCGCGCGCGGCGGACTGCGCTGGTCCGACCGGAAGGAAGACTTCCGGACCGAGATCCTGGGTCTCGTGAAGGCGCAGATGGTGAAGAACACCGTCATCGTCCCGGTCGGCGCCAAGGGCGGCTTCGTCGCCAAGCAGCTGCCCGACCCGTCCGTGGACCGTGACGCGTGGCTGGCCGAGGGCGTGGCCTGCTACAAGACGTTCATCTCGGCGCTGCTCGACATCACCGACAACCTGGTCGCGGGCGAGGTCGTGCCGCCGTCCGACGTGGTGCGCCACGACGAGGACGACACCTACCTCGTGGTCGCCGCCGACAAGGGCACCGCGACGTTCTCGGACATCGCCAACCAGGTCGCCGAGGCGTACGACTTCTGGCTCGGCGACGCCTTCGCCTCCGGCGGCTCGGCGGGCTACGACCACAAGGGCATGGGCATCACCGCCCGCGGCGCCTGGGAGTCCGTCAAGCGGCACTTCCGCGAGCTCGGCACCGACACCCAGGCCGAGGACTTCACGGTCGTCGGCGTGGGCGACATGAGCGGTGACGTGTTCGGCAACGGCATGCTGCTGAGCGAGCACATCAGGCTCGTCGCCGCCTTCGACCACCGGCACATCTTCATCGACCCGAAGCCGGATGCGGCGACCTCGTACGCCGAGCGCCGCCGCCTCTTCGAGCTGCCCCGCTCCTCCTGGGCCGACTACGACAAGGACCTGCTCTCGGCGGGCGGCGGGATCTTCCCGCGCAGCGCCAAGGCGATCCAGCTCAACGCGCACATCCGCGAGGCCCTCGGCATCGAGACCGGCGTCGCCAAGATGACCCCGGCCGACCTGATGAAGGCCATCCTGCAGGCGCAGGTCGACCTGCTGTGGAACGGCGGCATCGGGACGTACGTGAAGTCGTCGGCCGAGTCGAACGCGGACGTCGGCGACAAGGCCAACGACGCGATCCGCGTGGACGGCCAGGACCTGCGGGTCAAGGTCGTCGGCGAGGGCGGCAACCTCGGTCTCACCCAGCTGGGCCGCATCGAGTTCGCCCGCGAGGGCGGCCGGATCAACACCGACGCGATCGACAACAGCGCGGGCGTGGACACCTCCGACCACGAGGTGAACATCAAGATCCTGCTCAACGCGGTCGTCGCCAACGGCGACATGACGGTCAAGCAGCGCAACAAGCTGCTCGCCGAGATGACCGACGAGGTCGGCCACCTGGTGCTGCGCAACAACTACGCGCAGAACACCGCCCTGGCCAACGCCGTCTTCCAGTCGGCGTCCCTGCTCCACGCCCACCAGCGCTTCATGCGCCGGCTCGGCAAGCAGGGCCACCTCGACCGCGGCCTGGAGTTCCTGCCCAACGACCGGCAGATCCGCGAGCTGCTCAACTCCGGCCGGGGCCTGTCCCAGCCCGAGCTCGCCGTGCTCCTCGCGTACACGAAGATCACGGCCGCGGACGAGCTGATCCAGACGACGCTGCCCGACGACGCGTACCTGCAGCGGCTGCTGCACGCCTACTTCCCCAAGGCGCTGCGCGAGCGGTTCCCCGAGCAGGTCGACGGGCACGCGCTGCGCCGCGAGATCATCACGACGGTGCTGGTCAACGACACGGTGAACACCGGTGGTTCGACCTTCCTGCACCGGCTGCGGGAGGAGACCGGCGCCTCGCTGGAGGAGATCGTGCGGGCGCAGCTCGCCGCGCGCGAGATCTTCGGCCTGAGCGAGGTGTGGGACGCGGTCGAGGCGCTGGACAACGTGGTCCCCGCCGACGTCCAGACCCGGATCCGGCTGCACTCGCGGCGGCTGGTCGAGCGCGGCTCGCGCTGGCTGCTCAACAACCGGCCGCAGCCGCTCCAGCTCGCGGAGACCATCGACTTCTTCAGCAAGGGCGTCGCGGAGGTCTGGGCCGAGCTGCCGAGGCTGCTGCGCGGCTCGGACCTGGAGTGGTACCAGGGCATCCGGGACGAGCTGACCGAGGCGGGCGTGCCCGAGGACCTCGCGCAGCGCGTCGCCGGGTTCTCGTCGGCCTTCCCGGCGCTCGACATCGTCGCGGTGGGCGACCGGACGGGCAAGGAGCCGATGGCCGTCGCCGAGGTCTACTACGACCTCGCCGACCGGCTGCGCATCACGCAGCTCATGGACCGCATCATCGAGCTGCCGCGGGCCGACCGCTGGCAGTCCATGGCGCGCGCCTCCATCCGTGAGGACCTGTACGCGGCGCACGCCGCGCTCACGGCGGACGTCCTGGCCGCGGGCAACGGCACGGCCACGCCGGAGCAGCGCTTCAAGGCGTGGGAGGAGAAGAACGCGCCGATCCTGGGCCGCGCGCGCACGACGCTGGAGGAGATCCAGAGCTCGGACGCGTTCGACCTGGCGAACCTGTCGGTCGCCATGCGCACCATGCGCACGCTGCTGCGCACGCACTCGTAGCGAGTCTCCCTGCGGCGGGGGGGGCCCCCGGGCCCCCCCCCCGGGGGCCCCCCCGGGGGGGGGGGGGGGCCCCCCCGCCCCGGGGGGGGGGGGGGGGGGGGGGGGGGGGGGGGGTGTTGGCGAGGGGGC
>NZ_JBIARE010000026.1:0-20436 GCF_042889645.1 Streptomyces sp. NPDC002564
CGACAGATCGCCCCAGTCCGGCTGCTGCAACGCCCCGCGGATACGAATCTCCCGTATAACGTCTTCCATGACGTACTCCGATCCAGCGGTAAAAAAGTGGGGGGTCAGGTAGGAATTCCGGTGCGCTTGATCTCCGGTACCGGAATGCCGAGGGCGCGCAGCTGCTGGAACGGATTCATGAACTCACGATTGCGCTTGATCTTTCCGTTCTCCAGCTCGAAGGAGTGCAGGAAGTGGTTCTCGTAGTAGCCCTCGGGGTAATCGCCGAAGAGAATCTTGCCGCGTCCGTCGCACTCCACCCAGATGTGATTGGGGTCCTGCGTCTCGAAAATCTGGATGTTGTACCACTCCCAGTCCGGGAAGCAGCCGAGGGACCATACCGCGTGCTCGGCGAGCCGGTCGCGGCCGACCGTCTCGACCGGCGAGCCGGTGTCCGTGGTCCACAGTCCGCCCCGGCCGTCCTCGGTGAACAGCTCGTGGCGGCGCAGCCGGTCCTGTCCGCGGGTGTGCATGTACTGCTCGACCGTGGCCCGGTTGGCCCGGCGCAGTTCGGTCTCGTCGGTAAATCCCCGGGCCGGAACGGATTCAGACATGGGTGTCCCCTTTACGAATAGCAGGCGTATGGGGGAACACATGTATGCATGGCAATCCCCCGTGTCGGCGTGAGCGATCTTGCCCGATTCGGCGGAGCAAAATCAACACCGTTTTGACGCTACACCAATGATTATTGTTTAACGTTCAACCGTAATGAGGGCATGCGGGTGCACGCACCGGCCCAACATGACGGAGCACCCCCTGGAGCAGCAGAAATACGGGGGCGGAAACAAAAAAGACCGGGCCCGGACGGATGTCCGGGCCCAGGCTTATTCCAGTGGAGCTCAAGCGTTATATCTCTTTGTTGTGGACCGCGCTGATCACTTTCCGCATCAGGGGCGAGAGCTGGTAGTACGGCCCGAGGTTGAGGTACTCCCCCTCGGGTGCCCACTTGACGGCCGCGATGACGATGGGCTCGCCCTGGTAGGCGCGCGGCGCGCTGCGCACGAACTCCTCGACCCGGGGCGTGATCGGCACGGGCAGTGCCGCCGGGTCGAAGCCGCGGTCCGGCGGCGGGGCGTAGCAGATCCGCTCGACGCCGTCGGTGTCCCAGCCCAGGGTGACGTAGATGCGGAACGAGCGCCGGGCGAAGGCGAGCATCTGCTCGTCCGGCTCGGGCAGGCCGATCTCGCGGTGCAGGGAGAGCACGTTCTGCGGTGCGCGGGCCTGCTCGGAGAGCTGGGCGAAGTACAGGTTGACCGTCCTGCGCCCGTAGTCGATGCCGATCATCGCGACGTCGGTCAGGCCGTGCCGCTCGAACAGGTCCGCGGTGGCGGCCAGCGCGGGCGGCATGCCGGGGGTGTCGGCGAGCTTGGAGACCGACTGCACGTCCTGCGGGAAGTGCGCGTAGATCTTGTTGAATCCGCCGACGACCCCGCCGTCGACGAGGTACTCGCTGATGGTGCACCGGCTCTGGATGCCGGAGAGCAGGCCGGCCACGGGGTGGTCCGTGGGGGCGATGAGCCCGCGCTCGACCGCCGTGGCGTAGGGGTCGCCGCTGCTGGTGGGCACCGTGACGGTGAAGTCGAGCTCCGCGGGGGAGCTTTCGCTGGTCGACACGCTGTAGACGACCCCGGCCTGCGCGAGACCGTCGGCGTACGCGCTCAGGATCGGGTGGACCTTCTCGCGCGAGAAGGGGACCCCGGCCAGCCGGGCCGATTCCTCGATGGCCGCGTACACGTCGTCGATCCCGGTGACTCCGGACATTTGTCCTCCATGTTCCGGTTGGCGCTTGTTCGCAGCAGGGGGCGGCGGCCTTGCCGGTCCGCGGCCCCCTGGGGGGGAGGGTGCGGTCAGGCGACCTTGGTGGCGCTGAGGATGGCCTGGACGGGGATGACGTCGCGCGGCACCTCGGCGGGGTCCTTGGTGATGGCCTGGGTGACCTTGAAGCCGCACTCCTCCAGCCAGCGCTGGTAGACGGAGATCTTCTGCGGGCCGCCCTGGCCCATGGTGCAGCCGATGAAGAAGGCCGGGAAGAAGTCGACGTTGTAGTTGTCGGTGTCCCGGATGTCCTCGGGGTAGACCGGCACCATGATGTGGACCTGGCCGCCCACGTCCAGGGACTTGTGCACGCCCTGGAGGATGGTGAAGACGTCGTCCTTGTCGAACATGTCGAGGAAGTGCTTGATCAGCACCGTGTTGAAGCCCTTGGGGATCTCGTCGAAGACGTTGCCGCCGATGAAGGAGCAGTGGTCCTGGACGCCGTGCGCCTTGAAGTTCTCCAGGCAGCGGGTCTCCTTGTCCGGCAGGTCGAAGGTGGTCACCTTCAGCCCGGGGGACGTCTTGTGCTGGTAGGTGTGGATCGCGCCCAGGCCGGTGTTGCCCGCGACGTCCAGGACCTGGGCGCCGGCGGGGATGTCGACGTTGGCGAAGAACCAGGGGTCGATGTTGGCGGTGACGTTGTTCATCAGCGTCAGCCAGGCGTCGTTGAGGTCGCTGTGGTCGGCCACCGCGTCGTACAGGGTGCCTTCCTGGGTGCCGTACAGCTCCTTGAGGCCCACGATGGTGCCGGTGCGGGCGCTGTCGGTGAGGTAGAAGAGCTGGCGCAGCGCCACGACCTTGATCATGTTCATGTAGGTGAGGGCGCGCTTGAGGTCGCTCTCGCTGACCTCGGCCAGCGCGTCCAGGCTGTAGCCGCCGCTCTCCTCGTCGTGGGCGACGAAGCCTTCCTTGACCATCAGGAAGAGGAGCTGCTCGACGGCGTCGGGCTTGGCGCCGGCGGCCTCGCCGAGCTGGTCGGCGGTCAGGCCCGGCTGCTCGCGCAGCGTGTCGATGATGCCGAGCTCGAAGACGGACAGCAGGCTCATGAACCGCGAGGGGCCGACCATGTATTCGCGAAAGCGCGCCAGAGTGGCTTCAGTTGACATTGCGCTGATCCCTTTCGAGTGGGGTTGTCTCCGCCATGGGTGCGCGCCGGGCAGGGCCGGGGACGCGGTGGCGAGCGCCGGGTGAGGGGCACGGGGGTGTGGGTGCGTACCTCACCGTTCGCGATGAGGTGTGATCGGTGGTGCCGTGCGGGCCGCCCGTGGCGGGGCGGCGGTGCGGCGGTCTGTTCGGCACGGCCCGCTCAGGCGGAACGGCCGCCGATGTAGGAGAGGTTGAGGCGGCTGTCGGTGCGCCACTGGTAGTAGGACTGGAGCTTGTAGTACTCCTCGCCGCCGGCGGTGACGGCGGCGTAGACCATCTTGGGCGAGTCGACGCCGTAGGGGACGGTCTTGAGGAACTGCTCGACCTTGCTGCCCAGGCGGGCGGAGAGCTCCAGCGGGTCGGCGGTCTTGACGCTGTAGGCGATCCGCTCGACCTTGAGGGAGTCCCAGTTCAGGGTGGTGTAGACGCCGAAGGCCTTGCCGCAGAAGTCGAGCATCTGCTCGCTGGGGTCGGGCAGGCCGATCTCGCGGTGCATCTCCAGGACGGTCTCGCGCGAGACGACCTCGGGCGAGGCGGCGAAGTACACGTTCATCGTCTTGCTGGCGTAGTCGACGCCGATCAGGTCGACCTTGTCGGCCAGGCCGTAGCGGGCGAAGAACTCCTCGGTGGCGCCCAGGCTGGGCGGCATGGTGGGGACCTCGGCCAGGTGCGCAAGGCTCTCGTGGCGGCCGCCGGGGAAGTACACCCAGATCTTCTTGAATCCGCCGAGGACGCCGAAGTCGACGCCGTAGCTGTCCACGGGGCAGTGCTTTTGCACGTCCTCGATCAGCGACTCGATGGGGTGGCCGGTCTGGGTGGTCAGCCCCTTCTCCACGGCCACGGCGTAGGGGTCGATGGTCCCGGGGACGGTGAAGCGGCAGTCGAACTCGCCCTCGTGGCGGGAGTTGGTGGCCACCCGGAAGGCGATCACGGCGTTGGGGAGCACGTCCTCGTACGCGGCCAGGATGGGCCAGACCTTGTCGCGCGCACAGGTGACGTCCAGCAGCCCGGCTGATTCCTCGACGGCTGCGTAGACGCCTGCCAGATCGGCGGTTCCCGACATCATTCCTCCATGGATGGATTTTCGGCGCCGGTGTGAACGGCGGCACATTGCGGGGCGGCGCACCGGCGGTCCGGCGTGCGGCCTTGCGTCCCCGGGCGCGGGACGCGGGCGGCCGGGCGGGGGTACGCGGGGTGGGGCGGGAGTGGGTGGAGCACGGTGGGCGCCGGGTCGGGACGGCGCGCGAGATCCGGCGCGAGCGCGGCCGGGGGGGCCGGGCGGCGCACGGGGGGTGGGGCGCGGGGGCGCCGGGTGTGCGGCGGCCCGGCGCGCGGCGGGCGGAATCCGGGGCCGGACAGCACGACTCCCCTGCGCCCGGCGGCTCCGCGCTCCGCACGGGAGGGGCACGCTTTTGGGCAGGGGAGGTCTGCAGAAATAGTGACACGGGTGGGGCCGGACACCAAGGGCCCTTCGAAGTGACGTGGGTCACTTCGGGCACGGTGGCGGGTCAACGGGCCGCGCGGGCACGGGGGTTGGGGCGGCGTGCACCCGGGTGGGCAGACGGGGGCGGCGCGGGTGACCCGTCCCCTGGTCACCCGCGCCGCTGTCCGTGCCCGGCGCGGGTGTCCGCGCCGTCCGTGGGTCAGTGCACCTGCTGGTCCGACTCGCGTCCCTCGACGGCGGGCCGGGCGCCCGGCACGTGCCCGCCCGGGCTGTGGTCCGCGCCCGCGGAGTGGTCCAGGTGTTCCAGGGCCTGGCGCATCTCCTGCGGGGTGGGGTTCGGGATCTGACCGCCGGTCAGCCAGCGGCTGAGGCGGTGGCGGACCATCTCCTTGCGGGAGCGGGGGTTGGGCACGCCGTCGCGGTCCTCGCGCACCGGGGCGGGCAGCGGCCGGGCGATCTCCCGGGAGAGCAGCATGTACTCCTGCTCGCGCTGCAGGCGTTCGTGGACCTCGACGAACTCGCCGTGCGGCAGGCGCTTGATGCGGCCGGTCTCGCGGCCGTGCAGGAGCTTGTCGCGGTCGCGGCGCTGCAGGCCGATGCAGATCCGCTTGGTGATGACGTAGGTCAGCGCCGGGACGACGAAGACGCCGACGCGCACGGCCCAGGTGATGGAGTTCATCGACAGGTGGAAGCGTTCGGCCAGGATGTCGTTGGCGCCGCCGAAGAAGAGCACCAGGTAGAAGGCGGCCAGCGAGGAGACGAACGCGGTGCGGGTGGGCTGCTCGCGGGGCCGGTCCAGCAGGTGGTGCTCGCGTTTGTCGCCGGTGATCCAGGCCTCGATGAAGGGCCAGAAGGCGGCGATGCCGATGAGCAGGGTGGGCAGGACGGCGGCCGGGATCAGCACACCCATGTTGACGGTGTAGCCGGCCAGGGAGAACTCCCAGGCGGGGAAGGCGCGCAGGGCTCCTTCCAGGAAGCCCATGTACCAGTCGGGCTGGGAGCCCTGGGAGATCTGGTCGGGCCGGTAGGGCCCGTACACCCACACCGCGTTGATCTGGGCGATGCCCGCCATCAGGGCCAGGACGCCGGAGACCAGGAAGAAGAAGCCGCCCGCCTTGGCCGCGTAGTGCGGCATCAGGGGCTGGCCGACGACGTTCTTCTGGGTGCGGCCGGGGCCGCGGAACTGGGTGTGCTTCTGGTAGACGACCAGGATCAGGTGGAGGGTGACCAGCGCCAGCATGATCCCGGGCAGCAGCAGGATGTGGAAGCTGTAGAAGCGCGGGATGACGTCGGTGCTGGGGAACTCGCCGCCGAACAGGAACATCGTCAGGTAGGTGCCCACCAGCGGGATGGCCAGGGTGACGCCTTCGGCGATGCGCAGGCCGGTGCCCGAGAGCAGGTCGTCGGGCAGCGAGTAGCCCAGGAAGCCCTCGAGGGTGACCAGGACCAGCAGCACCACGCCGATCAGCCAGTTCAGCTCGCGCGGCTTGCGGAAGGAGCCGGTCAGGAAGTGGCGCAGGGTGTGCGCCATCGTCGCGGCGATCATCGTCAGGGCGGCCCAGTGGTGCAGCTGGCGGATGAACAGGCCGCCGCGCACCTCGAAGCTGATCCGCAGGGTGGAGGCGTAGGCCTCCGACATCTGCACGCCCTGCAGCGGGACGTGCGGGCCCTCGTAGACGGTGTGGGCCATGCTCGGGTTGAAGAACATGGTCAGGTAGAGCCCGGTGAGGATCAGGATGATGAAGCTGTAGAGCGCGATCTCGCCGAACATGAACGACCAGTGCTCGGGGAAGACCTTGCGCATCAGGGTGCGCCATTGGTAGATCCCGAGCCGTCCGTCCGCCCAGTCGGCGATGCGTTCGCCCTGCGGCGCCTTGGTCCGCTCCCGCTGCGGTGCATCTTCGGTGATGCTCATGCCCGCGCGCCCTCCCCTTGCCGCTCAGCCGTCACAGGCACACCCGGGCCGGCCGGTGAACACGCGGCGGTGGGGGCGGCCTGCAGCGGCGCAAACGGGCCCGTGCCCTGAAGCGGAACGAACGCTATCGACACCCGAAGGGGCCGGACAACCGCTCTTGAGCCGGAATCCGGTCCCAACTCCAGTGTTTCTCGAGCGAGTTTCGAGTTTCCCCGCCGGGGGGCGGCCATTACGGCCTTCAACTGGGGGTATTTCGCAGATGAGTTACTGCCGCGCGCCCACATGTGGTCGCCCAAGTCGGCCTCTGCAGCGGGTAGTTGCTGCGCTCTTGTCATGCCCGAAGCCTATGTCCCGGCCATTTCCCGCCGACGGCCGCCTCCCCCCTTTTCCTATTCGGTCCTCGCGCCCTATTGCGCAGGGACCGGCGCAGGGCGGCGCATGTCAGGGGCGGCGGCGCTCGCCGGCCGGGGCGGGGGCCGGCCACGCCGCCGAGGAGCCGGTGGCCTGCAGGGCGGCGGAGCCGGTGGCCACGCCGATGGCGGGCGCCGCCGGGGCGGTGCGGCGGGGGCGGGCGTGCGGGCCGTGGGTGCGGCTGGGCGGGGCGGCGGGCCCGGGCGCGGCGGGCAGCGGCGGGCGCGGGCGGGGCACGCCGGCCAGCGGGCCGGCCGCCTGGAGGCGGGCGACCAGCTGGGTGGCGGCGTGCGGGTCGGTGGCCGCGGCGGCCGCGATGCGGGCCGTGTAGCGGCGGGCCAGGCGGGCGCGCAGGCCGGTGGGGGCGGCCGGGTCGGCGCCGGTGGTGCGCAGGTGGCGGGTGCTGGACTGCCAGGCGGGGGCCAGCTGGTGGGCCAGCGCGCGGCGCAGCCGGTAGCCCAGGCCGACCGTGGTGCCGTGCCCGGCCAGCACCTGGTCCAGGACCAGGGCGCCCTGTATGGCCTGGGTCATGCCCTGGCCGTGGGCGGGGTCCAGGAGGGCCAGGGCGTCGCCGGTGACGAGGAACTGGTCGGGCCAGCGGCGCAGTTTCTCGTAGTGGCGCCAGCGGTTCTCGGTGCGGTGGCAGGTGTAGAGGGGGCCCAGCGGGGTGGCGGCCTCGATGACGTCGTGCAGCAGCGGGTGGCGCAGGGCGCGGGCGGCGCGCAGCAGTCCGGCGTGGTCGGTGGGCGCCGGCTCGTCGGCGGCCGAGCACAGCGTGAGCGACCAGCGGCCGCCCTCGACGGGGTTGAGGATGCCCTGGCGGGGGTTGTCGGGCGAGGCCATGAGCAACAGGGCCTGCCAGTCGGCGACATGGCCCACGGGCGGGGCGTAGAGGGTGGAGACGTAGGTGCTGCGGGCCCGGGCCGTGCTCTGCCGGGGCGGTTCGTAGCCCAGTTCGGCCAGCCAGTGCGGGGCGCGGGAGTGGCGTCCGGAGGCGTCGACGACGAAGTCGGCGGGGATCAGGTGGCGGGGGCCCCAGCCGTCGTCGCTCTGCCGGTCCCGGGGGCGCACCCAGACGCCGGTGACGGTGTCGTGGCGGTCGGGGTGCAGGCCCACGACGTCGTGGCCGGACAGGAAGCGCACCCGGGCATCGGCGGCCAGGCGTGCGCGGACCACCGCGTCGATCAGGTCGCGGCCCGCGCTGAGCATCGACAGGCCCGAGTCGAAGCGGGGCAGCCAGCCCTGGGGGCCCAGCAGCAGCAGGTCCTGGGGCATGCGTACGCGGACCGCGCCGGCCCGGGTGAGGTCCTGGGCGATGCCGGGGAAGAGCTGTTCCAGGCCCTGCTGGGCGGTGGTCGTCAGGCTGTGGGTGTGCCGGGCCTGGGGCACGCCGCGGCGCCGGGCGGTGCCGGGCGCCGGGTGGTCGCGCTCGATGACGGTGACCCGGTCCATGGAGTTGGCCAGGGCGCGTGCGGCGGTGAGCCCGGCCAGGCCGGAGCCGATCACCACGGCGTGGCCGCGGCCCCGGCCCGCGTCGCCGACGCGTGCGTCCAGACTCATCTCGGCCGCCCTTCCGGTGCGCGTAGGTGGTTGCATCATGCGGCGTACGCCCCTCGGCGCGACGGCCTTTGCCCCACCTGCCCTGCCCCCACCGCCCGCTCCCCCGCGCCGCTCCCGGCCCGCCGAGGTCCGCCCCCGGCGACCGCGCCGGGCTCTGATGTGCCTGGTGGGGGCCGGTGCGCGGGCCCCCTGCCCGCGTGCGGCGCGGGGATGGGGGGGGCGGGCCGGGAGAGCCGGACGGTTCGAGCCGCTCTCGAGGCAGCCACGACGAGAGCTCCGGCGGACGTCGAGGGGCGGGGCGCGGCGGGCGCGGGGCGCCCGGGGGCGGGCGCGGCGGGCGCGGCGGGCGCGGCGGGCGCGGCGGGCGCGGGGGTGAACGGTACGCCAGTACAAGGGCGTTGCGCGCATCGGGACCGCGCGGTGCGGGTGAACGATAGACCGGCGTGCGGGTCTTGGGCACGTCAGGGCTGCGTGGTCCGGGCGAACGGTACGCCGGTGCGTGGGCGTTGGGCGCACTGCGGCCGCGCGGTGCGGGTGAACGACATTCCGATGCCGGGGCGTTGGGAGCGTCAGGGCTGCGCGGTGCGGGTGAGCGGTGCGCCCGGTACGCGGGTGCTGGCCTCACTGGGGCCGCGCGGTGCGGGCCGAACGGTACGCCGGTACGCGGGCGTTGGGCGCACCCGGACTGCGCGGTGGGGGCGAACGGTGCGCCGGGGCAGGGGCGTTGGGCGCGGCGGGGCGGGTGTCGGGTGGATGGTGTTGCCGGGCGCGGGAGGGGGCAGGGTCTCCTGCCCCCTCCCCTCCCCCGCTCCCCCTGCTCCCGGCTCCCTGCTCCCTGCTCCCTGCTCCCGGCTCCCGGCTCCCTGCCCTGGCCGGTGCCCGCCCGGGGGGGGGGGCGGGTGCCGGGCCGGGCAGGAGGGGTGCCCGTCTGGGGGGGATCAGGTCGTGCGGAAGGCCACCCGGGCGGCCATGGCCGCCAGTTCGCCGCGCCAGACGGGGTCGATGGGGACGTCGGCGATGGCTTCGCAGCCCTGCTCGACGAGGTCGCCGATGTGCTTTTCGACGTCGTCGGGGACGCCGGTGTCCAGCAGGCGCCGGCGTACTTCGTCGGGGGTATGGCCGGGGGTGGTGACCAGGTCGTGGATGCGGTCGTCGCGCTGCATGGCCCAGCCCAGCAGCAGGGTCATCTTGTGCTGGGCGAAGTCGAGTCCGGCGGGTTTTCCGGTGTCCGCGGAGTCGCCGAAGGCGTCCAGCAGGTCGTCGCGGAGCTGGAAGGCCTCGCCGACGGCTTCGCCGTACTTCTCGAAGGCGGGGGCCAGATCGGGGCGGCCGGCCGCGCCGGCGCCCACGACCAGGGGGCGGTGGATGGTGTAGTGGCCGGACTTGGCCAGGGCGATCCAGCGGGACAGGGCGGGGTCGACGCAGAACTCGGCGGCCGCGGTCATGTCCATGTACTGGCCGATCATGAGCTCGGAGCGCAGGGTGTTCCACACCGGGACCACCGCGGCCGGCGCCGCGGCCATCAGCTGCTCGGAGTAGACCAGCGCCAGGTCGCCGACCAAGACGGCCACGCCTTCGCCGAACCGGCGGGCCTCGCCCTGCCAGGCGTGCCGGGCGTGCAGGGCGGAGTGGTGCGCGTGGACGGTGGGTCTGCCGCGACGCTGGTCGGAGGCGTCGATGACGTCGTCGTGGATGAGGGCGGAGGCGTGCAGCATTTCCAGGGCGGCGGCGGCCGTCACGACCGCGGGGTCCCCGGGGTCGCCGTCGGCGGCGAGATACCCGGCGATGCAGAAGGCGGGGCGGATGCGTTTGCCGCCGGCCGCGACGAGATCGGTCAGGGCGGTGACGGCGCCGACCGCGCGGTCGTTCACCCCTGCCCATAACTCGTGTTCGGCGGAGAGGAAAGCACGCAGATGGTCTTCCATCCGCTGCAGCAGGTCCTCTCTGGTGCGCCGGGCCAAGGCGGTCAATTCCTGGTCCGTACCGATACAGGTCATTTCCATAGCCACTGCTTTTCCTTGCGTCGGGGGTGAGCGCGTCAGGCGGTAGCGCGAGGGGCGGTCCGGTGGGGCCGCCCTTCTCGTGGGGGGAGGAGGGGCTGGGGTGCGGCGCGGTTGCGCGGGCGGGCCCGGCGGGCGGGGCACGGGGTGCCGTGTTGGCGTGAACGTGCCGGTGGCGGGGGGTGCCGGGGGTGCGGGGGGCCGGGGGGTGTGAGCTGCGCGCGGGCGGGGGCGGGCGGCGGCGCGGGGGCGGCAGGGGGGCCGGGCGCGCCCGGGCGGGCCGCGGAGCGAATGGCCGTAAAGCGGGCGTCACACGGACCGGCCGGGGCCTGAAGAATCCTGGAGTTTCCCTTTAGAAAAGAGGAATCTAGAGTTCCCCTTTAGGGGGGATCGATTACGAAAAGAAAAATTTACATAGCCCTGGATTAACGCTCTCTTCCCGGCGGGGCGAGCGTTGACACCCCCCGACCGCTCGTGGAACTCTCCGAGGGCGCCCTTGGCCACGGCTGGGGCAGCACTGGGGATCTGGGCACCAACCGGGGGGATGGAACGCGCATGACAGCCGTATCCGCTGAGCACGTCAGGGCCTGCACTTGTCGGGCCGGATTTGAATCCTTCGCCGGAATTTCCTGACAGGACCGTTTCCTTCGGAACGGTGTCCTTCAGCGGCCCGCATATCTGGGGATCCGGCCATACCCCCCTCCCCCAGGGGCCATCGGTCATTATTCATTTCGGTGAACGGCACGGGGTTTTCTGCTCCTTGTCGTTTGCGGGGCGCGTCAGCTCATGAAGGAGATTCAATGGAGTTTCACTCATGCCCCAGGAACCATGCCCAGGAAATTCCCGTCGCGACTGGATCCGTCCTCTGCACCTCCTGCGTCGAGCAGCTGGCGCGTCACCTGCGCACCCTTCCCGGCCTCCACCAGGAAGGACTGCACCACATCCTGTCGACCTCCCGGCGGCGGAACCCGACGAAGGTGTCGGGCAGCCGGCGGCGGGACCCGCTCAATGTTTCCGCGCTGGATGCCAGGAACAATATTCTCGCCATCCTGGAGTCATGGTCCGGGTTTGTCGTGGAGAAGCTGGGGGCTGCCACCCCCGACCGTTCCGTGCCGCATCTCGCGTGCTTTCTGATTCTCAATCTGGAGTGGCTCGCCACTCAGCCTCCGGCTGCTGAATTCGCCGATGAAGTCGAGAGCCTCCACACGGAGTCGATGCGTGCCATCGATCCGGAGCCGGATGATCACAGTGCGCCCGTCATCGGGTGCGTCGTCGACGACTGTCCGGGCACGATCAATGCTTCGCCGCGGAATGCGAGGACCGCGGTGAAAGGAAGTGTCAGTTGTTCTTCCGGACATTCCTGGGAAATGCGCGAACTGCTTACCATCCGCCATCTCATGGACCGGCAAAGGAAGGACGCCGCATGAACCGACCGCCGCGCCACCGACTCGTTCCCACCAATGTGGCCGCTCTGGCCACGGGGGTGTCCGAGGCGACCATCCGTAAATGGGTGAGCCGGGGCAAGATAACGCGTTACGGCACGCCAGGACGCTCGGAGTTCGACATAGAGGAGCTCACCGAGATCGCGCTGCAGCGCCAGCGCTGACCTGTCCGCCGACCCGTCCGCCGCCGTGGCCGCGGGCCGGGATGCCGCCGCCGGCGGACCGCCCTTGTCGGGGGCGGTCCGCCGGCGGCGGCATCCGGGTGTCCGGCCGAAATCCCCCGGCCCGGGGCGGGGTTCAGGAGACGGAGGGGGCGGGCGGTCGGGGTGGGGCGGGCAGGGTGCGGGTCAGGGCACGCCGGGCCAGGGCCGCGGCGGCGCCGGTGTAGGCCTCGGGGTCGAAGAGGTCGCCGGTGTGGCCCTGGGCCAGGGCGGCGGCCACCCGTTCGTCCTTGCCCAGCAGGTCGGCCAGGGGCCGGCCGGTGCGGGCGGCCCGGGCGGAGGCCTCGTTGAGCAGGTCGCGTGCGGCGGCCTTGCCCAGCAGCGGGGCCAGGACGGCGGCGATCCGCTCGGAGACGATCTGCCCGCCGGTCAGTTCGGCATTCGCGCGCATCCGCCCGGGGTCCACCGACAGCTGGGTGGCCAGTTCGGCGGCCTGCTGGGCCGCTCCCCCGGCCAGCCGCAGCAGGGCGCGCAGCGGCTCCCATTCGGCGTGCCAGGCGCCGGCGGAGCGTTCGTCCTCGCTGAGCATGCAGCCCAGGACGCCGGCGGCGAGCTGGGGGGCCTGCAGGGCGGCGGAGCGGATGGCGGTGGCCAGGACGGGGTTGCGTTTGTGGGGCATCGCCGAGGACGCGCCGCGCCCGGCGGGGGCCGGTTCGTGGACCTCGCCGACCTCGGTGCGGGTCAGCGAGAGCACGTCGACGGCGATCTTGCCCAGGGCGGTGCAGGTGAACGCGGTGCCCTGGGCGAGGTCGGCGAGCGGGGTGCGCAGCACGTGCCAGGGCAGCAGCGGGGCGTGCAGGCCCAGTTCGGCGGCGAAGGCCTGGGTCAGGGCGGGGGCGTAGGTGTCGGGGTCGGCGCCCGGGGCGTGCTGGAGGTAGCCGGCCAGGGTGCCGGCGGCGCCGCCGAGCTGGACGGGCGCGGCGGCGGTGAAGGTGTCCAGGCGGTGCGCGGCGTCCAGGACCAGGTGGCGCCAGCCGGCCGCTTTGCAGCCGAAGGTGGTGGGCACCGCGTGCAGGGCCAGGGTGCGTCCGGCCATGAGGGTGTCCTGGTGTTCGCGGGCCAGGCCGGCCAGGGCCTGGGCGGTGCGGTCCAGGTCGGCGCGGACGGTGGCCAGGGCGCGGGCGGCGACCAGGACGGTGGCGGTGTCCAGGATGTCCTGGCTGGTGGAGCCGCGGTGCACGTAGGCGGCCGCGTCGGGGTCCTGGGCGGCGACCAGTGCGGTGAACTCGCGGACCAGGGCGACCACCGGATTGGCGGACTGGCGGGCCTGGGCCGCCAGGCGGGCCAGGTCCAGGTGTTCGGCGCGGGCCGCGCGGGTGATGATGCGGGCCGCGCTGTCGGGGACCGTGCCCAGGCGGGCCTGGGCACGGCTCAGGGCGGCCTCGGCGTCCAGCATGGCCTGCAGCCAGGCGCCGTCGCAGACCTGGTCGGCCACCACGGTGTCGGCCCACACCGGTGCCAGCAGGCCGGAGTCCAGGCGCGCCGGGCCGGGGGCCGGGGTGCGGTCAGTGGGCATGCGGGGCTCCTTGTGCGCTGGGCACGGCGTGCTCGGGGGTGTGTGTCCCGGCCGCGGCGGGCGCGGTGGGCGGGCGCGGGGCGGGGGTGGTGTCCAGGGCGGCGCGGGCGATGGCGTCGGCGTCGGTGAGGGTGACGGAGTTGACGCCGGGTCGGATGCCGGCCGCGGTCACCCAGTGCACCGCTTCGGTGGGCACGCCGAACGCGTAGCGGTGCGGGTGGGGGCGCCCGGCCGCGTCCAGCAGGCGGAAGGGCCGCCCGGTGACGGCCAGTCCGTCGGTCTCGTGGGGTTCTGGAGTGCGGGTGGGGATGCGGTAGGTGGTGCACTGGCCGCTGTCCAGCAGGTGGCGCAGGAGTGCGTCGTCGGTGCGGCGCAGGGTGATGGCGGGCAGCCGGGCCTCGACGACCGCCTGGACGTCCTGGACCGAGCCGGGCACCAGCGGGGAGTGGGCGGTGCAGCGGCCCTCGCGGATGTCCACGCGCAGGCCCGGGCCCAGGACGGACAGGACGCCGGCCTCGATCAGGGCGATCATCTCCTCGACGCGGCGGGCGGGCGGGCCGATGGAGAGGTGGGCGTTGAGCGGGGTGTACCAGCCGTCCAGGTCGGTGCGGTGGGAGTCGCCGTGCAGGCCGCCGTGGTCGACGAGCAGGCGGACCTCGTTGCGCAGGTCGCGCAGGACGTCCAGGGCCGCCTTGAGGGGGCCGGTGACGTTGCCGGCGCGGGCCTCGGTGACGTCCTGGCGCAGGTGGTCCAGGAGCCAGTGGGTGAAGTCGTGGCTGTCGGTGAACTCCCGGTCGCGGTAGGGGCGGGCCAGCAGGTCCCAGTCCCAGCGGTACTTCTCGCCGATGCCGTAGGAGGCCAGGACGGCGTCGCGCTGCTCGGGTGCGGCGGCCAGGTAGTCGGCCTGCAGCTGGTCGGCGCGGGTCCGGTGGCCGCGGGAGGTGAACACCGTGCGGTAGTAGACGGCTTCGACCTCGTGGGCGATCAGCGGCCACAGGTCGGTGCGGAAGTCCAGGCCGTCCGCTGCGTGGGTGCGGCGCAGTTCGGCGATGCGCCGGGGGGTGAGCAGCAGGGGTTCGTGGCGGCCGTGGGGGCCCTTCTCGTTCTCGCCGCGGGCCTGGTAGGGGATGCCGCGCCGGGAGCCGGCGTACAGGCGTGGTTCGTGGCCGGAGGGCTGGTAGGTGAGCCGGCCCGCGGTGCGGGTGAAGGTGCCGCCGCGGCCGGCGGTGAGCTGGGCCAGGTAGTCGAAGAAGTTCAGGCCCAGGCCGCGCAGCAGGACGCGCATGCCCGGGGTCAGGGCGTCCAGGTCGGTGTCGGCGGGGTTGGCCGGGGCGATGTGGTGCAGGCCCGCCCGGCGGGCGCGGGTGGCGAAGGCGTGTTCGGCGGCGTCGGGCCGGGCCGGCAGGTGGCCCTGGCACAGGATGACGGCGTCCAGGCCGGTCAGGCGGGTGCCGTCGGCCAGGGTGACGCTCTGGCGGGGGCCCTGGGCGGTGGGTTCCTCGTCCAGGGCGCGGGCCAGGGCGCGGTGGGTGGTGACGGTCACCGCGGGCGGTGCGCCCTCGACGATGTGCTCGAAGGCCCAGCGCAGGTAGTGGCCGTAGAAGGCGCGGGTGGGGTAGGTGTCGGGGCCCAGGGCGCGGGCCTGGTCCAGCACGGGTGCCGGGTGGCCGCCGGTGGTGGCCAGGGTGCGGGCCCATTCGTGGAGGCTGGGGCCGGGCTCCAGGGGGCCCTGCAGGTCGACGGTGGCGTCGGTGAACACCGATATCTGTCCGGCCACGGTGTTCATGAGCAGGTGGGGTGACTGGTCGGTGCGCCACACCTTGCCGGGGCCCGGCGGGTAGGGGTCGATCAGGTGGATGCGGACGGTGCTGCCGGGGGGCAGCAGGCGGGCGTTGGCGCACAGGCGCTCGAGTACGGACAGGCCGCGTGGTCCGGCACCTACCACGCACACCGTGCGGTGGCTCGCTGTCATGTCTACCGTTTCTGCTGGTCAGGCTGGAGGGGGCCGGGCCCTGCGGCCGGGCCGCCACGCGGGCGGCACGGCGGGGTCCCGGGAGCACCGGCGCGGGCCGCGGGCCCGGGGTGCTGCGGCGCGCCCGCCCTCTCCTGGTGGCCCCCTGCAGGGGTGCCCGGCCGGACCCGAGTGGGTCGGGGGCGCCGCGCAGGGGGCGCGCGTCTGCGGGGCGTGCCCGTGCGGCACACGGGACACGCAAGGACGCGCGGGGACATGCGGGAGAGGGGTGGCGGGGCGGGGTGGACGGGGCGGGCCGGGGCCGGGGCGCCGGTGGGATCCGGCGCGGGGCGTTCCTGGCGTGCCCGGGGTGGCGTCCGTCAGCCGCTGTCGCGGGGCGGACGGTATCCGTTCACCATGCGGACAGGGCGAGCCCTGCGGCCATGCCGCCTCCCAAGCCTGCCGGCGGGCGGGGTGCGCCCGGTGGCCGGGTGTCGGTGCGGGCGGCCCCCTCGCGCGCGGGCGGGTGGGGGGCCGCTGGGGTGGTGCCGTCGTGCCGTGGCGTGCGGTGCGCCCGGGTGCCGCGGAGCTCCCGGCTCGACCGGGCGGCCCGGTGGCGGGCGGCCCGGTCCGGGGAGAGGACACGGCCGGGGGCGAGGGCGCCCGTGGCGGGGTCGGTGCTGGTGTTCATGCGCCTGCTCCTCTCGTCGTCTCGACTCGCGCGTAGGCGGGGGGTGTTGCCGCCCGGGGCCGGCGGGTGGTCCGGTCCGGCGTGGCGGAGGGGCCCGCCGGGCGGGCCGGGGGTGGGGCGGGGTCAGGCGCGGGTGGTCAGCGGCAGGACCCAGGTCTGGACGGCGCCGGCCTCGTGGAGGCGGCGGGTGACGGCGCCGGCCTGGTCGGAGCGGGTCAGTGCGATCATGCAGCCGCCCAGGCCGCCGCCGGTGATCTTGGCGCCGAGGCTGCCGGCGTCCAGGGCGGCCCGGACCAGGGTGTCGATGCGTGCCGTGCTCAGTCCCGCGGTGCGCAGCAGCTGGTGATAGGCGCTCAGGTGGGGGCCGAGGTCTTCGGGGCGGGTGGCGGCCAGGGCCCGGCGGGCGGCGCCGGTCAGTTCGCCGGCGCGGGCCAGGAAGTCCTCCCGGGCGCCGGCCTGTTGGCCGAAGCGGTCGCGCAGCAGGGCGACGGCGTCCTTGGTGCGGCCGACCTCGCCGCTGTCGGCGATGATGAACAGTCCTTCGCAGCCGATGGGCAGTTCCTGGGCGCGGCCCTGCTGGAAGAGCAGCGGGCCCGGTGCGCCGACGGCGGTGGCGTCGACGCCGCTGGCGCGGCCGTGGGCCACGTTCTCGGCGCTCTGCACCAGGTCGAAGACGGCCTGTTCGCCGATCTCGCGGTCGAAGAGGTCGGCCAGGGCCAGCACGACGGCCCGCGCGCAGGCGGCGCTGGAGCCAAGGCCGCGGCCCGGCGGGATGGCGCAGTCCAGGACGACGTCCAGGTGCAGGTCCTCGGCGATGTCGTGGGTGGTGCGGAACTCCCGGGTGAGCAGGCGCAGTCCGTCCGAGGCCTGGGTGGCCACCGGGCGGGAGGGGGACCCGGTCATCGTCAGGGTCACCTCGCCTTCCTCGCCCAGGGCCTTGGCGGACCAGCCGGCGCTTGCGGTGACCGCCAGTTGGGGCACCGGCAGGGCCAGGGCGGGCGCGCCGTAGACCACGGCGTGCTCCCCCACCAGGATGGTCTTGGCGTGGGCGCGGCCGACGCCGACCGTGCGGGCCCGGCGGGGGTGTGCCGTGGTGGGGGCCGGGGCCGGCGTGCTGAGCTCTCCTTGTCGTTTCTGCATGGAGTTCGCATCATCCAGACGTCGGGGAGGGAGGGGCGGGCGGAGCACGAGGGGCAAACGCGTAACGCGCGCACGACGGCCCCTGGCCGTCCGGTGCGCGCGTCGTCAGTGGTGGGCCCCTTCCGCGGCCGCGGCGCGAGGGGCGCGGTTCCGGCGGGGATAGGGGGCTGTGCTGCCCGGGCGGTGGTGCTGCTTTCGGGCAGGGTGGATGCCCTGGAATAGTGACACGTTCGCCGGCGCTGCGCCTAGAGCGCCCGGAAGTGGTGTGAATCACTCCGCCGTGGGAACTTTTTGCCGGTCAACCGGGGTGCGGGGCAGGCGAGTTGGCGCCGGAGGGCACAGAGCACCGCCCCCGCGCCGGAGGGCGCGGGGGCGGTGCTGTGTGGTGCGGTTCAGCGGGTGTTCACGAGGAGACGCCGGTGGGGGCGGGCTTGTTCTCGGTGCCCGCTTCCTCGGCCTCGGCCTCGGCGAGCACGTTGCGCGGGGTGGCGTCGACCTTCTGCATCACCAGGACGACCAGGACGGCCGCGACGGCCACCAGGATGGCGCCCACACGGAAGGCCCGGGCGGCTCCGTCGGACTGGGCGATGGTGGGCAGCACGCCGTCGCCGATGTGGTCGGTGGTGTAGCGGATGGCCAGCGGCACCAGGGTGGCCAGGCCGAGCGCGCCGCCGATCTGCTGCATCGCGGTCTGGACGCCGGAGGCCAGGCCGGAGTCCTTGCCGGTGACCTGGTGCAGGGCGCCGTTGACCAGGGCGGGGTAGCACATGGCGCTGAAGATGCCGAAGACGAGCATGCCGGGCAGGACGCCGCCGACGTAGGAGGAGTCGGACTCCAGGGTGGAGGCGACGAGCAGGCCCGCGGCGGCGCCGCCGAAGCCGATGGCCAGGACCGCCTTGACGCCGATGCGGGGCATCAGGGCCGAGGCCGCGCCCATGCCGGCGCCCATCGCGAAGGCCAGCGGCACCACGGCCATGCCGGACTTGATCGGCGAGTAGAGCAGGACCTTCTGCATGTAGAGGATCAGCAGGAAGGCGTAGCAGTGGAAGCTGGCCAGCAGGGCCAGGGTGACCACGTTGGAGGTGACGCGGGTGCGGTTGGTGAAGAAGCGGATGGGCACCATCGGGTCGGAGACGCGGGTCTCCCAGATCGCGGCGAGGATCAGCACGCCGATGCCGGCCAGCAGCGGGACCAGCACGGTGGAGGAGCCCCACGCGTGGTCGGCGGCCTTGATCAGGCCGTAGACGATGGCGACGAGGCCGCCGGTGATGCTGACGGCGCCCACGAAGTCGACGCTGCGGCCCTCGCGCTCCATGCGGCTCTCGGGCATGACCTTGGGCACCAGGATGAGCGCGGCGACGGCGATGGGGATGTTGATGTAGAAGATCCAGCGCCAGTCGACGTACTCGGTCAGCGCGCCGGAGACGACGGAGCCGATCACGCCGCCCAGGGCCGCGGTGCCGCCCCACACGCCCAGGGCCTTCATCCGCTCACGGGCGTCGGGGAAGAGTACGGGGATCATGCCGAGCGCGGCCGGGCCGCACAGTGCTTCGCCCAGGCCCTGTACGAAGCGGCTGGAGACGAGCATTCCGGAGGACACCGCGGCGCCGCAGGTGGCGGAGGCGACGCCGAAGAAGATCACGCCGATCATGAAGATCCTGCGGCGGCCGTACATGTCGGCCAGCCGGCCGCCCAGCAGCAGGAATCCGCCGGCCATCAGCACGTAGCCGTTGAGCACCCAGGCGAGGTCGCCGTCGGTGCTGAACGTCAGGTCCTGCCTGATCTCGGGGAGAGCGACGAGCACGATCGTGACGTCCATGACGAGCATGAACTGGATCGCGGCCAGAATGCCCAGTGCTTTCCATCGCCGCGGGTCGGAAGCGGCGACGGCGTCATCCGCTCCGCCCGTGGACTCTTTGTCGAGAGTACTCATGGCCTGATTACTTCCTCCGAATAAAGTGCGACCCAAGAAGGCCGTCCGCGCGGACATTCCGGCCTGCGCCGGTGAGTCGTCCGCCCCGCGGATCACGGGCTCGCGTCCGTCTCATCCAGTACGACGAAATGGCCCGCCGGAATGTGAGGGGAAAAGGTCGCGCTCCGGGTCGCCGAGCGATTGGGGGGCGTGGGGCGGCGCTAGCCGACCAGGTAGCGCTGGATGGTGGGCGAGACCAGGGCGACGACCTCGTCGACCGAGGCCGAGGCGATCGGCTCGAGCTTGACGACGTAGCGCAGCACGGCCACGCCCCACACCTGCGCCTGGGCGGCGTTGATGTTCATGGGCGGCACGCCGAGCGCCTTGGCGACCTCGTCGAAGTCCTTGACGGGCTCGTCCAGGGAGGCCGCGAGCTGGCGGAAGATCTGGTGGGACATGAAGTCGCGCATCTGTGCCGCGCCTTCCTCGCCCGCGAACACGGCGCTGAAGGCGCCCAGGAGCTGGGGGCGGGCCTGCGGGTCCTCCCACCGGGACAGGGCGGCCCGCAGCAGGCTCTCGGCCAGCTGGGCGCGCTCTCCGGTCAGCGACGCCGCCCCGGCCTCGGCCAGTGCGTCCCCGATGTCGGACAGGGCGGTCGAGCCCTGGGGGGCGTGGGACATCTCTCCTCCTTGTGGAACAGGGGCCGGCGCTCGGGCGCCTGGCCTCTGGTGCTGTGCTGGTGGGGTGGTGCGGGCGGGGTGCCGGGGGCCCCGGTGTGCGGGGGTGCGGCGCGGGGACGGGCGGTGCGGGCCCGGGGGGTGGGGGGCGCTGGGCGTATCGTCGCCCATCCCCGCTCAGATCCTGCTTGACGGCTGCTGGAGGCCCGCGCGCAGGGGGCGGGGTCCGGCCCGCCGCAGGGGGCGGACGGCCCGTCAGGGGGCGTACCGGCGCTGCTTTCTGACGTGTTGTCAGCTCTCAGTCGATGCCGCGGACGAGGTGGGGTTCCCAGGTGTCGTCCTCGTCGATGCCGGCGAGCCGCAGCGGCGGGATCCCGGCCGGCAGGGGAACACGTGCGTCGCGGGCCGGGCCGGTGTCCTCCTCGTGGGTGTCGTGCACCTGGTCCTCCTGCTCGTGGTCGGTCAGTAGCGGTAGTGGTCCGGCTTGTAGGGGCCCTGGACCTCGACGCCGATGTAGGACGCCTGCTCGGGGCGCAGCGTGGTCAGCTTGACGCCC
>NZ_JBIARE010000027.1:1650-4865 GCF_042889645.1 Streptomyces sp. NPDC002564
GTGTGATGGGTGGTTGGTCGTTGTTTGAGAACTGCACAGTGGACGCGAGCATCTGTGGCCAAGTTTTTAAGGGCGCACGGTGGATGCCTTGGCACCAGGAACCGATGAAGGACGTGGGAGGCCACGATAGTCCCCGGGGAGTCGTCAACCAGGCTTTGATCCGGGGGTTTCCGAATGGGGAAACCCGGCAGTCGTCATGGGCTGTCACCCGCTGCTGAACACATAGGCAGTGTGGAGGGAACGCGGGGAAGTGAAACATCTCAGTACCCGCAGGAAGAGAAAACAACCGTGATTCCGGGAGTAGTGGCGAGCGAAACTGGATGAGGCCAAACCGTATGCGTGTGAGACCCGGCAGGGGTTGCGCATACGGGGTTGTGGGATCTCTCTTTTACAGTCTGCCGGCTGTGAGACGAGTCAGAAACCGTTGATGTAGGCGAAGGACATGCGAAAGGTCCGGCGTAGAGGGTAAGACCCCCGTAGTCGAAACATCAGCGGCTCGTTTGAGAGACACCCAAGTAGCACGGGGCCCGAGAAATCCCGTGTGAATCTGGCGGGACCACCCGTTAAGCCTAAATATTCCCTGGTGACCGATAGCGGATAGTACCGTGAGGGAATGGTGAAAAGTACCGCGGGAGCGGAGTGAAATAGTACCTGAAACCGTGTGCCTACAAGCCGTGGGAGCGTCGCGTGCAGCACTTGTGCTGTACGTCGTGACTGCGTGCCTTTTGAAGAATGAGCCTGCGAGTTTGCGGTGTGTTGCGAGGTTAACCCGTGTGGGGAAGCCGTAGCGAAAGCGAGTCCGAATAGGGCGATTTAGTAGCGCGCTCAAGACCCGAAGCGGAGTGATCTAGCCATGGGCAGGTTGAAGCGGAGGTAAGACTTCGTGGAGGACCGAACCCACCAGGGTTGAAAACCTGGGGGATGACCTGTGGTTAGGGGTGAAAGGCCAATCAAACTCCGTGATAGCTGGTTCTCCCCGAAATGCATTTAGGTGCAGCGTCGTGTGTTTCTTGCCGGAGGTAGAGCACTGGATAGGCGATGGGCCCTACCGGGTTACTGACCTTAGCCAAACTCCGAATGCCGGTAAGTGAGAGCGCGGCAGTGAGACTGTGGGGGATAAGCTCCATGGTCGAGAGGGAAACAGCCCAGAGCATCGACTAAGGCCCCTAAGCGTACGCTAAGTGGGAAAGGATGTGGAGTCGCAGAGACAACCAGGAGGTTGGCTTAGAAGCAGCCACCCTTGAAAGAGTGCGTAATAGCTCACTGGTCTAGTGATTCCGCGCCGACAATGTAGCGGGGCTCAAGCGTACCGCCGAAGTCGTGTCATTCCAGCAATAAGCCCCAACGGGTGCTGGGATGGGTAGGGGAGCGTCGTGTGCCGGGTGAAGCTGCGCCGGAAGGCAGTGGTGGACGGTTCACGAGTGAGAATGCAGGCATGAGTAGCGATACATACGTGAGAAACGTGTGCGCCGATTGACTAAGGGTTCCTGGGTCAAGCTGATCTGCCCAGGGTAAGTCGGGACCTAAGGCGAGGCCGACAGGCGTAGTCGATGGATAACCGGTTGATATTCCGGTACCCGCTGTGAAGCGTCAAACATCGAATCAGGCGATGCTAAGTCCGTGAAGCCGTCCCGATCTCTTCGGAGTTGAGGGAAGTGGTGGAGCCGACGAACCAGACTTGTAGTAGGTGAGTGATGGGGTGACGCAGGAAGGTAGTCCAGCCCGGGCGGTGGTTGTCCCGGGGTAAGGGTGTAGGACGTGATCCAGGTAAATCCGGATTACACATAGTCTGAGACCTGATGCCGAGCCGATTGTGGTGAAGTGGATGATCCTATGCTGTCGAGAAAAGCCTCTAGCGAGTTTCATGGCGGCCCGTACCCTAAACCGACTCAGGTGGTCAGGTAGAGAATACCGAGGCGTTCGGGTGAACTATGGTTAAGGAACTCGGCAAAATGCCCCCGTAACTTCGGGAGAAGGGGGGCCATCACCGGTGACGGCATTTACTGCCAGAGCTGGGGGTGGCCGCAGAGACCAGCGAGAAGCGACTGTTTACTAAAAACACAGGTCCGTGCGAAGCCGTAAGGCGATGTATACGGACTGACGCCTGCCCGGTGCTGGAACGTTAAGGGGACCGGTTAGTCAGGATTCGTCCTGGCGAAGCTGAGAACTTAAGCGCCAGTAAACGGCGGTGGTAACTATAACCATCCTAAGGTAGCGAAATTCCTTGTCGGGTAAGTTCCGACCTGCACGAATGGCGTAACGACTTCTCGACTGTCTCAACCATAGGCCCGGTGAAATTGCACTACGAGTAAAGATGCTCGTTTCGCGCAGAAGGACGGAAAGACCCCGGGACCTTTACTACAGTTTGATATTGGTGTTCGGTTCGGCTTGTGTAGGATAGGTGGGAGACTTTGAACCAGCCACGCCAGTGGTTGGGGAGTCGTCGTTGAAATACCACTCTGGTCGTGCTGGATGTCTAACCTCGGTCCGTGATCCGGATCAGGGACAGTGTCTGATGGGTAGTTTAACTGGGGCGGTTGCCTCCCAAAGAGTAACGGAGGCGCCCAAAGGTTCCCTCAGCCTGGTTGGTAATCAGGTGTTGAGTGTAAGTGCACAAGGGAGCTTGACTGTGAGACCGACGGGTCGAGCAGGGACGAAAGTCGGGACTAGTGATCCGGCGGTGGCTTGTGGAAGCGCCGTCGCTCAACGGATAAAAGGTACCCCGGGGATAACAGGCTGATCTTCCCCAAGAGTCCATATCGACGGGATGGTTTGGCACCTCGATGTCGGCTCGTCGCATCCTGGGGCTGGAGTCGGTCCCAAGGGTTGGGCTGTTCGCCCATTAAAGCGGTACGCGAGCTGGGTTTAGAACGTCGTGAGACAGTTCGGTCCCTATCCTCTGTGCGCGTAGGAATATTGAGAAGGGCTGTCCCTAGTACGAGAGGACCGGGACGGACGAACCTCTGGTGTGCCAGTTGTCCTGCCAAGGGCATGGCTGGTTGGCTACGTTCGGAAAGGATAACCGCTGAAAGCATCTAAGCGGGAAGCCTGCTTCGAGATGAGTATTCCCACCCCCTTTGAGGGGTTAAGGCTCCCAGTAGACGACTGGGTTGATAGGCCAGATCTGGAAGCCCGGTAACGGGTGGAGGTGACTGGTACTAATAGGCCGAGGGCTTGTCCTCAGTTGCTCGCGTCCACTGTGTTGGTTCTGAAAC
>NZ_JBIARE010000028.1:0-3581 GCF_042889645.1 Streptomyces sp. NPDC002564
GCGCTTCCCTTCGGTGTTTCTTTTGTTCTTGCGTTTCCAACTCTACCAGATCCGTTTTCCGTTCCGTTCCCGGTTCGGATTTCATTTCCGGTGGCCGTTGGGGGCCTTTGCCTTTCGGCTGATCCGACTTTATCAGAAGTTTTCGGCCGGTCTTACCGGCTTCAGATTCCGAATGATCGGGAGTGGCTTCTTGTGATTGATGAAATTCAAGAAGCAGGCAGACTTTAACTGCCGCCGCTGGACTTGTCCAGTTCTAGGCAACTGTTCGAATCTACCTCCCCGGTTCATCCGTGTCAACGGGTTTTCCGGGGCGATGAGGAGACTAGCAGGTCGGCAGGGCCGTATGCACATCACGCTGCGAGAGGGACCGAAGCGCTGCGTTCGCCCTGTTCAAGGTCCCCCGTTTCGCCTGCTCGCGCCGCTCTGCCGCCCAGGACATGGACGTACACGAGGAAGGCCGCTTCGGCGGCGATGCCGATGGTGATGCGTGCCCAGGTAGGGAGGCCGGACGGGGTGACGAAGCCTTCGATCGCGCCCGAGACGAAGAGGACCAGGGCGAGGCCGATCGCCATCCCCAGTGCTGCCCGGCCCTCCTCCGCGAGGGCGGTGCGACGGGTGCGCGGGCCGGGGTCGATGACGGTCCAGCCCAGACGCAGGCCGGTGCCGGCGGCCACGAAGACGGCGGTCAGTTCCAGGAGGCCGTGCGGCAGGACCAGGCCGAGGAAGGTGTCGAGGCGGCCCGCCGAGGACATCAGGCCGATGCCTACGCCGAGGTTCAGCATGTTCTGGAAGAGGATCCAGATCACCGGGAAGCAGAGGAAGGCGCCGAGGACCAGGCACATCGCGGCCGCCTGCGCGTTGTTCGTCCAGACCTGGGCGGCGAAGGAGGCCGCGGGATGACTGGAGTAGTACGTCTCGTACTCGCCGCCCGGGCGGGTCATCTCGCGCAGGTCGGCCGGGGCCGCGATGGAGGACTGCACCTCGGGGTGGGTTCCGATCCACCAGCCGATGACCGCTGCCAGGAGTGTGGAGAGCAGGGCCGTGGGGATCCACCAGCGGCGGGAGCGGTAGACGGCGGCCGGGAAACCCTGGGTCAGGAAGCGGGTCACGTCCCGCCAGGAGGCCCGGCGGGTGCCGGTCACCGCACTGCGCGCGCGTGCCACCAGCTGTGTGAGGCGTCCGGTGAGCTGCGGGTCCGGGGCACTGGACTGGATCAGGGAGAGGTGGGTGGCCGTGCGCTGGTAGAGCGCGACGAGTTCGTCGACCTCGGGTCCGGTGAGGCGGCGCTGGCGGCGCAGCAGGGCGTCGAGTCGGTCCCACTCGGCTCGGTGGGCGGACACGAAGACGTCGAGGTCCATCGGATGTCTGCTCCTCGTACTGCGGCGCGTGATGGTTCAGCTTGGCAGACTGGCCAGTCCTACGGCAGGGCTGGGAAGGGTGGCGCGCGTGAGTGAGCTGGTGACGGGCGAGGCGGTGGCGCTCGAGCTGCGTCCGGCGAAACTGCCGAGCAGGGCGCTGGCCGTGCTGATCGATCTGGTCGTCGCGTGGGCGGTGTATCTCGCGGTCACCCTCGGGATCCTCGCGTCGACCGCTTCCCTCGACGATGCCGCGGCCGCCGCCGTCGCGGTCGCCTGTTTCGTCCTTCTTCTGATCGGCGGGCCCATCGCGGTGGAGACGCTCAGCCACGGGCGGTCGCTCGGCAAGCTGGCATGCGGACTGCGGGTGGTGCGGGACGACGGGGGCCCGATCCGGTTCCGGCACGCGCTGGTGCGGGGGGCCGTGGGAGTCGTCGAGATTCTGCTGACGTTCGGGGTCGTCGCCTGCATCGCGTCGCTGGTGTCGGCGCGGGGGCGGCGGCTCGGGGACGTGTTCGCGGGGACGCTGGTCGTACGGGAGCGGGTGCCCGGGGGGCAGGGGCAGGCAGCGTTCGTGCCTCCGCCGCCGCCCTGGCTGGTGGGGCAGTTCTCCGGGCTCGATCTGTCCGGGGTTCCCGAGGGGCTGTGGCTGGCGACCCGCCAGTACCTGACGCGGATGGGGCAGTTGGACCCGCAGGTGGGGTGGGCGATGGCGGAGCGGCTCGCCGGGGATCTCGTGGAGCGGACCGGTGCCCCGGCGCCCTACGGGGTGCCGCCGGCCGCGTATCTGGCCGCGGTGGTGCACGAACGGCAGTCGCGGGATGCGCGGCGGGCCTTTGGGGCGACGACGACGGCGGTGCCGGGGGCAGCGGCAGGTCGGGCCGGGGCGGGGCCGGGGGGTTCTGGTGGTTCTTACGCCCCCTCCCCCTCTCCCTCCCCCCTCAGTCCCACTGCTCCCACCGGCCCCACTGGCCCCACTGGCCCCGGCGGTCCCGGCCGTCCCGGCCGTCCCGGCGATCTTGGTGGTCCCGGGGCCGTCTCGCCGCGTGCTGAGCCGGAGCCGTCGCCTCCGGCCACCGGGTTCGTGCCGCCTGCCTGAGCCGTCGGGATGCGTCAGGACCTGTCAGAGCCCGTCATGCGAAGGACGACGGCGGGGTTTCGAGGTGTTCGAGCTCGATGCCGGGAGCCGCGAGCACCACGTCGCCGGTGATGTGGACGGTGTGCTGCTCGCCGGTGTCCAGGGCTGTGACCTGGTATTCGTCCACGGTCAGGGGTCCGCTGTCAGTGGCGTGTGCTTCGCTTTTCAGCAGGGCCCAGGACTGGTCGAGGGTGCGGGGGGCGAGGACCGGGTCCGTGAAGGCGACCAAGCGCAGTCGGGTCGCGGGGGATGCGGGGGTCAGGCGCAGGAGCCGGGCCGTCGCGATGAGGAAGGCGGGGGATGTGCCGGTGAAGGCGTGGGCAGGGGCGTTGTCCTCGGTGCCATGTTCGCCCGTGGGGTCGGTGCGGACCCAGGTGACGCCGTTGAGGGCGCCTGCGCGGACCTGCCAGTCGCCTGCGTGCAGTTCGAGGCGGATGGGGCGGCCGCGGTCGTCGAGTGCGAGGTCGACGGAGCCGGTGGGGGTGCTTGAGGGGGAGGTCCGTTGGGAGACGTAGCGCCAGCCGGAGGGGCCGGGCGCGCAGTGGAAGTGTTCTTCGCCGAGGGGGGTGTGGTCGTGCGGATCATGGAGCGAATATCGGCCGCGGGGCATGGCGTGGATCCTGGTCCTCGGTCGGGTTCCTGCGGTGAGCTGGCGGTGGCCTCGGGCGGCCCGTGGGTCGTCGCGGGCGCGTAGCCCTCTCCATCTTGCGGGCTCGGGCAGCGTGAGCGGCTTGGGGGGTCGGTGAGGCGTGGCACGGGGGGGGTGGCTCGGACAAAGCCAGGCAGGGCAGGTGCCGGGGCGGCTTGGCACTCTCAGTGAGACGTGGACGCCTTGACCTCAGACTCGGTGGACGCTCTGCCCTCAACGGGGCAGGCCCCCGCCGTGAGGGCGAGGGCCTGCTGAAGTGGTGCCGTCATGCTGCAGTGCTGTGAAGCTGTACTGCTGTCATGCCTTGGTGCCTGGTGCCGTGGTGCTGACCGGGCCGGTCCGCTGTCAGTAGCGGTAGTGGTCCGGCTTGTAGGGGCCCTGGACCTCGACGCCGATGTAGGACGCCTGCTCGGGGCGCAGCGTGGTCAGCTTGACGCCC
>NZ_JBIARE010000029.1:0-2930 GCF_042889645.1 Streptomyces sp. NPDC002564
CACCGAGTGCGCGAGCACCGAGGCCGACCTGGCACGGGTGGGCGAGCGCTACACCTCCTGCTGCGACCCCCGCCTCAACCCCGCCCAGGCCCTGATCGCCGTCTCCGCCTGGACCCCCTGACCACCCCCACCGCCCGCAGCCACGCACCGAGTCCAAGGACAGGAACCATGACCGGCATACCCCCCATCAGCCCCTACCCCCTGCCCGCCGAGGGCGACCTGCCCCCGGCCGCCGTGTCCTGGACCGCCGCGCCCGAACGGGCGGTCCTCCTGGTCCACGACATGCAGCGCTACTTCCTCAAGCCCTTCCCCGACGGCCTGCGCCAGGACCTGGTCACCCACGCCGCCACCCTGCGCGACCGCTGCGCCGAACTGGGCATCCCGGTCGCCTACACCGCCCAGCCCGGCGGCATGGACGACCAACAGCGCGGCCTGCTCAAGGACTTCTGGGGCCCGGGCATGCGCCCCGCCCCCGAGGACCGCCAGGTCGTCGACGCGCTCGCCCCCACCGAGCAGGACTGGATGCTCACCAAGTGGCGCTACAGCGCCTTCTTCAAGACCGACCTGCTCGAGCGCATGCGCGCCGCCGGCCGCGACCAGCTCATCCTGTGCGGTGTCTACGCCCACGTCGGCGTCCTGGCCACCGCCGTCGACGCCTTCACCCACGACATCCAGCCGTTCTTCGTCGCCGACGCCACCGCCGACTTCTCGCAGGACTACCACCGCTCGGCCCTCACCTACGCCGCCGAGCGCTGCGCCCGGGTCACCACCGTCAAGGGGCTGTTCACATGACACCGACACCACCCACCCCGCACGGCTCCGCCGACCTGCTGGGGGCGGCCCTGGACGGACGGAGCGAGGCCTTCGCCCTGCTGCACCGGCCCGGCGCCACCGGCCCCGGCGCCCTGGAGGTCCTGACCGGCAGCATCTCCCTGCCCGCCACCCTCGCCGACATCCCGCTGCCCCCGCAGCCGGCCACCCCCACCGGCGCCCGCCACGAAGTCCTGGTCCTGATGCCCTACCGGCAGCTGTCCGAGCGCGGCTTCGCCTGCGCCGACGACGGCACCCCGCTGGTGGCCATGACCATCACCGGCCAGCAGCAACTGCCCCTGGACCAGGCCCTGGCCCGCATCCCCGACGTCCCCACCCCGCTGTCCGGCGGCGACTTCGACGTCGACGACGCCGCCTACGAGGACGTCGTGCGCCGCATCGCCAAGGAGATGATCGGCACCGGCGAGGGCGCCAACTTCGTCATCAAGCGCACCTTCGTCGCCGACATCACCGACTACGGCCCCGCCAGCGCCCCGGCCCTCTTCCGGCGCCTGCTGGAACGCGAGTCCGGCGCCCACTGGACCTTCCTCATCCACACCGGCAGCCGCATCCTGGTCGGCGCCTCGCCCGAACGCCACGTCAGCCTCCAGGACGGCACCGCCGTCATGAACCCCATCAGCGGCACCTACCGCTACCCGCCCTCGGGCTCCACCCTCCAGGGCGTCCTGGAATTCCTCGGCGACCGCAAGGAAACCGACGAGCTGTACATGGTCCTGGACGAAGAACTCAAGATGATGGCCCGCATCTGCGACACCGGCGGCCAGGTCGTGGGCCCCTACCTCAAGGAAATGGCCCGCGTCGCCCACACCGAGTACTTCATCGAGGGCCGCACCGACCGCGACGTGCGCGACATCCTGCGCGAGACGATGTTCGCCCCCACCGTCACCGGCAGCCCGCTGGAGAGCGCCTGCCGCATCATCCACCAGTACGAGCCCGGCGGCCGCGGCTACTACAGCGGCGCCGCCGCCCTGATCGGACGCGACGAGCGCGGCGAGCGCGTGATGGACTCCGCGATCCTGATCCGCACCGCCGACATCACCCACCAGGGCCGCATCTCCATCGGCGTGGGCGCCACCATCGTGCGCCACTCCGACCCGGCCTCCGAGGCCGCCGAGACCCGCGCCAAGGCCGCGGGACTGGTCGCCGCCCTCAACGGCGACACCACCGAACGCTTCGCCGACCACCCCAGCGTGCGCCGCGCCCTGGAACTGCGCAACGACTCCATCGCCGGGTTCTGGCTCTCCGACACCCGGGCCCGCACCGCCGCCCAGCCCCAACTGGCAGGCCGCCGCGTCCTGGTGGTCGACGCCGAGGACACCTTCACCTCGATGATCGACCAGCAGCTGCGCTCCCTGGGCCTTGAGGTCACCCTCACCCGCTACGACCAGGACTACACCTTCGAGGGCCACGACCTGGTCGTGATGGGACCGGGCCCCGGCGACCCGCAGGAGGTCGCCCACCCCAAGATGCGCCACCTGCACACCGCCGTCGCCACCCTGCTGCGCGAACACCGGCCCTTCCTCGCGGTCTGCCTGAGCCACCAGGTCCTGGGGCTCCAGCTCGGCCTGCCGCTGCGCCGCAGGGACGTGCCCAACCAGGGCGTGCAGAAGCAGATCGACCTGTTCGGCGCCGCCGAACACGTCGGCTTCTACAACACCTTCGCCCTGCTCAGCCACGAGGAGGAGGTCACCCCGCACGGCGTGCCCGGCCTGCCGCACGGCGAGCGGGTCCAGGTCAGCCGCGACGCGGCCACCGGCGAGGTGCACGCCCTGCGCGGCCCGCGCTTCGCCTCCCTGCAGTTCCACCCGGAATCCGTCCTGACCCGCGAGGGACCCCGCATCGTGGGCACGGCCCTGGCCGGCCTGCTGGCCCCGGCCCGCACCCCCGACCCTGCCTGACCCACCCCCCACCCGCGACCGCCGGGCCGGCGCCCACCCCCCGGGCACCGGCCCGGCCCCCTGCCTGCCACCCGCCCACCGCACCACCCGCACCCAAGGACTGATGCATGTCTGATCTGGCGCAGTCGCCCGCCCCGGCCAACGGCACGCCGGCCAACCGGCGTTCGGAGACCCTGACCGGCACCCTGGACGTGGCCTTCC
>NZ_JBIARE010000030.1:0-2606 GCF_042889645.1 Streptomyces sp. NPDC002564
GCGGCGGGGCGGGGCCCCCGCGGCCCCCCCCCGGCCCCCCCGGGGGGGGGGGCCCGCCCCCCCCCCCCCCCCCCGCCCGGCCCCCCCCCCCCCCCGGGGGGGGGCCCCCCCCGACGCCGTTTCACGGGAGGCTCAGGTCGCGATCGAGGTGACGGCGTCGAGGCCGTACGTGCGGGCGTAACCGTTCTCGGTGCCGACGAGGAGGTCGACGACCGTGAAGTAGCGGTCCCAGAAGGGCGTTTCGCGCAGCGCGTCGATGAGGAGCTGGTACGCCTCGTGGTCGTCGGCCTCCCAGACCCAGACGTCGGTGACGCGGGCGGAGTAGAACTCCGTGTCGTAGAAGCGCGAGCGGACGCCGGTGGTCCGGGCCTCGATCGCGGGGACGACCTGGGTGGCGAAGGCCTCCATGCGCTGCCGCGGGGTCATGGCGAGCCACTCGGGCGTGGTCTTGATGAGCATGAACGCCGTGACCGGCGCGGGGTTCCTCTCAACCGGCACGACGGGCTCCTCCCGAGGCGAACGCGGGCTCGAGGATCTGGGCGCACCACTGGCGGAAGGTGGTGGGGGAGGCGGTGGCCGGGGTACGGGCGACGCCCGCGTCCAGCCCCGCGTCCTTGGCCCGCTTCATGTCGACGACGCCCTGTGCGAACTCCTTGTCCAGGCCGTATCCGCACAGCGTCGTGAACAGCTCCTCGAACGGCCGGCGCTCGTAGCGGACGGGGCGGCCGAGCCGTTCGGACATGATCAGGGCGAGGTCGTCGGGGGAGAGGTCCTCGGGGCCGAGGAGCGGGACGCTGTCGTTGCCGGACCACGAGCGGTCCAGGAGCAGGTCGGCGGCCACCGCCGCGATGTCGGCGACGGCGACGAGCGGCCCCCTGCGGCCGGCGTCGACGACGTCGGTGAAGACGCCCGTCTCCCGGATCGTGTCCACGTCCTCCAGCAGGTTCTCGAAGAAGGACGCGTTGGCCAGGGCGCGGTAGGCCACGCCGGTGCCCGCGATCAGGTCGTCCATGGCGAGCGACGCGGTGACGAGCCCGGCGCGGTCGGCGACCGGAGTGCCGCGGCCCAGCGCGGAGACCCCGACGACATGCCCGACGCGGTGGTCGGCGAGGGCCCGTGCGGCGGGCCGGGTGAAGCCGCGGAAGCCGTCCTCGGGGGGCAGGGACGCGTCCGGGGGGACGAGCCAGAACACGGCGTCGGCGCCGTCGAAGGCGCGGTCGACGACGGCGGGGTCGCCGTGCGAGCCGGTGACCACGTCGACGCGGTCGCGCACCGCGTCGGGCAGCCGGGCCGGGTCGCGGACGACCACGCGCAGCTCCTCGCCGCGGGCGGGGGCCGACGCGAGCAGCAGGGGCAGCAGACGGCGGCCGATGTTCCCGGTGGGAGCGGTGATGACGATCATGGAATCCTCGTGGGTCGTGCCGGATCGGGATGCCCCCATCCTGGGAAGGGCCCGGGTGTTGCCACAATGGGAAACCGAGCACGGGATCATTGCCTGAAATGGAATAACGCCCATGACCAGCGACGCGGAACCTGTCATCGACGCGAATCTGGCCGTCGCGCTGGACGCCCTGCTGACCGAGCAGAGCGTCACGCGCGCCGCGGCCCGGCTGCACACGTCGCCGGCCGCGATGAGCCGCACGCTCGCCCGGCTGCGCCGCATCCTCCAGGACCCGCTGCTGGTCAGGGCGGGACAGCGGATGGTCCCCACGCCCCGCGCGCAGCAGCTGCGCGAGGAGACGGCCGCGGTGGTACGCCGCCTGGGCGCGCTCCTTGCGCCCGGCGCCGGGGTCGACCCCGCCGTCCTGCGCGGCACCTTCACCCTCCAGGCCGCCGACCTGGTCGGCGCGGCGCTGGCGCCCGGGATGCTGCGGCTGGCCGGGGACGAGGCGCCGGGGATCTCGCTGCGGTTCCGCGCCGAGGAACTGGAGGCCGGGCCCGCGCTGCGCGACGGACGCATCGACCTGGAGGTCGGGTCCATCGACCACGTGGACCCCGAGACGCGGGTCGAGCCGCTGGCCACCCTGCGGATGGCGGCGGCCGTCCGCCCCGGCCACCCGCTCACCGAAGGGACGCTGACCCCGGAGCGGCTCGCCGCCGCCGAGCACGTCGTGGTGAGCCGCCGCGGCCGGTTCACCGGGCCGCTGGACACCGCGCTGGCCGAGCGGGGCCTGCGCCGGCGCGTCGCCGTCGTCCTGCCCGGTCACCTGGCGGCGATGACCCTCGCCGCCCGCAGCGACATCGTCTGCCTCGTCCCCACCGCGCCCGGGGGCGGTGCGCCCGCCCCGCTCAGCGACACGGCCACCGCGCTGGGCCTGCGCCTGCTCGACATCCCGCTGCCCCTGCCGCCGCTGACCCTCGGCATGGCGTGGCACCCGCGGCACGCCGCCGACGGCGGCCATCGCTGGCTCCGCGGCGCGGTCCGCAGGACGCTGCGCACGCCCTAGGGGGCGTCTCTCCGATCTTCGCGGGTCCGCGGCGCCTGGCACGGCACCTCGCCGCACGGCCGGACCGCCCACGTACCACCAGTACGAGGGCGGCCCGGCCGCACGGCGATGCACCGCACCAGACGCCGCGGCCTGTCCACGAAGATCGGAGAGACGCCC
>NZ_JBIARE010000031.1:0-1966 GCF_042889645.1 Streptomyces sp. NPDC002564
TTACGGATCGACATCAGACCGGGCATCTCATGCTCGGCCAGCGTGATCTCCTTACGACCGAACTCGGCCAGGGAGAGATCGGCGACCTTGAAGTCGTGGCCGTCAGTGGTGGGCTGCGAGGTCATGCGCAGTGCTCCTTGAGTTCGTGATGTTGCCGTGGATCTCGAGCGTCGCCGTCGAGCGGTTGAGGGTGATGTAGTGCAGTCCGGGGGCGCCTTCGGCCAGCAGGCGCCGGGCCATGTCGGTGGCGTGGGCGACACCGATGCGGTGGCCCTCGGCCGGATCGTGGCGGGCGGCGTCCAGGCGGTGGGCCAGCGCCTCGGGGAAGGCGGCGCCGCTCAGGGCGGCGAAGCGGGCGATCTGGCGGACGTCGGTGGCCGGCATGATCTCCGGGATGATCGGGGTGTGGCAGCCCGCCGCGGCGGCCCGGTCGCGCAGGCGCAGGTAGTCCTCGACGTCGAAGAACATCTGGGTGATGGCGTAGTCGGCGCCGGCGCGGCACTTGGCCACGAAGTGGCGGATGTCGCTGTCCCAGTCGGCCGAGCGGGGGTGGCGTTCGGGGAAGGCGGCCACGCCGACGCTGAACTCCCCCGACTCCTTGACCAGGCGCACCAGTTCGTGGGCGTGGGTCAGGCCCTGGGGGTGGGCGTGCCAGGGCGCGTTGGGGTCGCCGGGCGGGTCGCCGCGCACCGCCAGGACGTCACGGACCCCGGCGTCGGCGTACTGGCCGATGATGTGGCGCAGTTCGGCCACCGAGTGGCCCACCGCGGTCAGGTGGGCGACCGGGCGCAGGGTGGTCTCGGCGGCGATGCGTTTGGTGACCTCCACGGTGCGGTCCCGGGAGGAGCCGCCGGCGCCGTAGGTGACCGAGACGAAGGTGGGGGCCAGGGTCTCGATGCGGCGGATGGTGCGCCACAGGGCGCGGGCGGCGGTCTCGGTCTTGGGCGGGAAGAACTCGAAGGAGAAGCTGGGGGCGCTGTGGGTGATGAGGTCGCGCAGCACGGTCATGGCCGGCCTCCGGCGTTGAAGTAGCTGGCCTCGGGGTGGTGCAGGACGATGGCGTCGGTGGACTGCTCGGGGTGGAGCTGGAACTCCTCGGAGAGCTGGACGCCGATCCGCTCGGGCCGGAGCAGCGCTGCGATCTTGGCGCGGTCCTCCAGGTCGGGGCAGGCGGGGTAGCCCAGTGAGTAGCGGCAGCCCTGGTATTCGGTGCGGAACATGCCCTGGACGGTGTGCGGGTCGCTGCCGGCGATGCCCAGTTCGGTGCGGACGCGGGCGTGCCAGTACTCGGCCAGGGCCTCGGCGAGCTGGACGGACAGGCCGTGCAGTTCGAGGTAGTCGCGGTAGGAGTCGGCGGCGAACAGCTCGGCGGTGGCCTCCCCGATTCTGGAGCCGACGGTGACGACCTGCAGGCCCACCACGTCGATCTCGCCGGACTCCTGGGGGCGGAAGAAGTCGGCCAGGCACAGGTGGCGGCCGCGCTGCTGGCGGGGGAAGGTGAAGCGGGTGCTCTCGGTGCCGTGGTCGTCGAGCAGGATGAGGTCCTCGCCCTTGGACACGCAGCGGAAGTAGCCGTGCACGACGGCGGCTTCGAGGAGGTTGTCGGTCTGCAGGCGGTCCAGCCAGCCGCGCAGCCGGGGCCGCCCCTCGCTCTCGACCAGCTCCTCGTAGGAGGGCCCGTCGCCCTTGCGGGCCTGCTTGAGGCCCCATTGCCCCTTGAACAGGGCGTCCTCGTCCAGCCAGCTCGCGTACTCCTTGAGCGGGATGCCCTTGATGACGCGGGTGCCCCAGAACGGCGGGGCGGGGACGGGGTGGTCGGTGGCGACATCGGAGCGGGCGGGTAGTGCCTGGGTGACCTCCAGGACGGCGGTGGAGGCCTTGCTGGGCACCCGGCGCTGCTTGAGCTCGGGCAGCACGGCCCCCGGCACGCCCCGCTTGACCGCGATCAGCGCGTCCATCAGACGCA
>NZ_JBIARE010000032.1:0-1322 GCF_042889645.1 Streptomyces sp. NPDC002564
GGAAGGCCACGTCCAGGGTGCCGGTCAGGGTCTCCGAACGCCGGTTGGCCGGCGTGCCGTTGGCCGGGGCGGGCGACTGCGCCAGATCAGACATGGATGACTCCCTCGATCACGACGGCGCCGTGGCCGGAGACCTGGACGGAGTCGACGCGGTCGCCCTCGCCGTGCACCAGCGCACCCATGGGGGAGGGGCGGCCCATGTCCACACCCTGGGTGATCTCGATGTGCTGCCCGTACGAGGCGAGGCCGTGCCGGGCGATGTGGATGGCGATGGGACCGGCGGCGGAGCCGGTGGCGGCGTCCTCCACGACCCCGTACGCGGGGGAGAACATGCGGTTGCGCCACGTGGTGCCGGAACCGGCGATGCAGTTGGTCGCCATGTCCGGGAAGCTCGCCAGGGCGCGGTGGTCCGGGTCCACCTTGGACAGGGCCTCGAAGCTCTCGAAGCCGACCAGGACGTGCCGCGGGCCGTTGCGGTAGATCTCCACCGGCAGCGTCGACTCGCGGATGCCGAGGGCCTCCAGGAGCTCGTCGGCCCGGTCGAAGGGCTCCCACACGGGCACCGGCTGGCGCATGCTGGTCGCGACGACCTGGCCGCCCGAGCGTTCGAGCTCGAAGGGGATGATGCCCATCTCGGTCTCGATCCGCAGCCGGTCGGCGTCGGTGCGCCGGCCCAGCGCGATGGCGGTGCCCAGCAACGGGTGTCCGGCGAAGGGCAGTTCGTTGACGGGCGTGAAGATCCGCACGTGCACGTCCCCGCCCTGCTTGGGTCCGAGTACGAACGTGGTCTCCGAGAGGTTCATCTCCCCCGCGATGCGCTGCATCTGCTCGGCGCTCAGGTCGTCCGCGTCGAAGAAGACGGCGACCGGATTGCCGGAGAGGGGTTGTCGGGCGAACGCGTCGACCACTACGTAGTTGTGCATCAGTACTCCCACTCGTCCTTCTGTGTGCGGTGTCGCGTGACCTGCCGGGCGCGGGGCCGGAGCCGGGCCGACGCTCGGGGGAGGGCGCCGGCCCGGCGGTCCATGGGGATGGTGCGGGTGGTTCCGGCACGCCCGGCGAGATCGGGGGCGCGGGCCGGACAACGCTGTCCGGCGGGTCGCTGCCCACGATGCGCGATCCATCTTTGGGGATGACGGAATCCGGCTGGAATGCAGCCATAACCGTCCTGGGCGCGGGTGCCGCCCGGGTGTTCGGACGGTCAGGGGGTCCAGGCGGAGACGGCGGTCAGGGCCTGGGCGGGGTTGAGGCGGGGGTCGCAGCAGGAGGTGTAGCGCTCGCCCACCCGTGCCAGGTCGGCCTCGGTGCTCGCGCACTCGGTG